>CP129479.1:0-1375817 GCA_030583865.1 Thermodesulfobacteriota bacterium
CTGCGCTATCGTCCTTCCGCCCGCCTTCCTTATGTCGCCTATGCCGCCTGCTCCGTCCTCCCCCATGCCGGTCATTATTACGCCGGTTGCGGCAGGCCCGACCTCTGAGGCCACCGACCGGAAGAGCACGTCTATGGAGGGCCTGTGCCCGTTCTCCGGCACTCCGCCGGAGAGCGCGATTACGTGCCCGGCGGGTGTTTTTTTCAGAGTGGCATGTGCATCGCCCGGCGCAAGCAGTATCCTGCCGGCGGCCACATGGTCTCCGTCCCGCGCCTCGCGAACTTCAAGTCGGCATATGCTCCTCAGCCGTGACGCGAAGGTCCCGGTGAAGCCCGGCGGCATGTGCTGGACTATGACGACGGCGGCGGGTAGGTCGCGCGGGAGCGAGGGGAGCATATAGGTCAGCGCGTTAGGCCCCCCCGTGGATGCGCCTATGGCGACCACCTTTTCAGCCGGCCTCGCCTGTCCCGGACGGGGCGGCGATGACACAGCGGCCGCGCCCCTCCTTGCCTCCAGGCGGAGCCTAGAGGGCAGGCCCTCCTTCGCGGCCACCACCTTCCTGATAAGCTCCTCCGATATAACTCTCATATTGGCCGGGAGAGCCCCCTTCGGTTTCGAGACCACCTCCATGGCGCCGAGCTCGAACGCCTTCATGGCAAGTTCCGCGCCGTGGCGGGTAATGGAGCTCACGACCACTACGGGTATGCTGAAGTCCTCCACCAGGCGGCGGAGAGCCGTGAGGCCGTCCATGCCCGGCATGTCGAGGTCGAGCGTTATCACGTCGGGCCTGTACTTTTCCGCCTTGCTCAGGGCGAACGCGCCATCCATGGCCGTGGCGACAACCTCGATTTCGGAGCTCCTCTCCAGGATGAGCGGGATCATCTTTCTCATCAGGGCAGAGTCGTCCACGACCATGACTTTTATCTTTTCCCTGGACGTTTCCATAATCGCGTCACCCGGCGGCTGCCTGCGTCTGAAAGGCGGGGTCAGGCCCCGGCTGAGACCGGGAGATGAGTTCGCTTACGTTCAGGAGCAGGGCTATCTTCCCGTTCCCGAGAACCGAGGCGCCGCTCACCACGTTTGACTCCTGGCATTTCCGGTCTATCGGCTTTATCACGATCTCCCGCTCTCCGGCGAGCGCCTCCACGGGGAGACCTATTCTCCTCGCGCCGTGCCTGACGACGATGACAAAGGCCTTGCGCTCCCTTATCCAGCGCGCGTCCCGGCTCTCGCGCTCGATGCCGGCCAGGAGGAGCACTCCCTCCCTTGCCTTCAGGAAATCCCTTCCGGCTATGTTTACGATGTCGGAAGGCCGCGTCCTGACTATCTCGGCCACCGAGCCGAGGGGCAGGGCGTAGAGGCTGCCGCCTATCCTGGCCAGCACGGCCCTGATTATCGAGAGCGTCAGAGGGAACCTCAAGGTAAACACGGTCCCCTTTCCGGGGCGCGATGCGACCGAAAGGGTGCCCCGCATCGCCTCCACGCTGGCCCTCGCTATGTCCATCCCTATCCCCCTTCCGGAAAGGCCGTTAACCTCGCCCGCGGTCGAGAGACCGGGCAGGAAAATGAGCTCCGTCGATTCGCCTTCGCCCATCGAAGCCGCCTCTTCGCTGCCTATCGCGCCCCTTTCGAGCGCCTTGGCCCTGAGGCGTTCGGTGTCGATGCCCCTGCCGTCGTCCTCGACCTTTATCTCTATCCCGCCATCATGGTGCGATGCCTCTATTACGATGGTGCCGGCGCGGGGCTTGCCTGCCAGGGCCCTCTCTTCCGGGGGCTCGATACCGTGGTCTACCGCGTTCCTGAAGATATGCAGGAGCGGCTCCGCAATCATGTCCGCGATGGCCTTGTCCAGCTCCGTTTCCTCGCCCCTGAGCTTGAGATCAATCTCCTTGCCGCTCGCCTTGCAGTACTCCCTCGCCAGCCTGGGAAAGCGCCTGAAAATGCTTTGGACAGGGACCATTCTTATCGAAAGGACGTTCTTCTGCAGGTCGGAAAGGCTCCTTGAAATGAACGCTCTGGCCTTCAGGAATCCCTGCACCAGCTCGTCTTTCGGGTATTTGGATTCGAACCTGCCGACCAGCTGCTCGATCATGGAGCGGCCTGTCACCAGCTCGCCGACGAGGTCCATGAGCTGATCGACCTTGTTGGAGAGGACCCTTATTGAGGAGGAATAGCCGTCCGCGCCGGGCTCCGGGGGCTTCCTTCCATTCAATTCAGCTTCGGCCTCGTCCGGGACAACGCGCACCGCGGCCCCGGCCTTCCGGCGGTCTTTTCGGGGTCGGGCCGCCGGGCCCGCCTTGGAAAGCGCGCTTTTCATCCTGGCCATGAGGCCTTCGGGCAAAGCATATTCGACCCCGTTACGGTCCGCCTCGACTGCGGCGTGTATCTCGTCCGCGACTTCGAGGAGCATCCCGGTTATTACGCTGTCGAAGCCGACTGCCCGCCTGTCGGCGGCCGCCATTATGTCCTCTGCCAGGTGTATGAGCTCCGCTAACCCGTGTAGGCCCATGGATGACGAGTCGCCCTTCAGGGTATGAAATAGCCTCTTTATGCGCCTTGCTGAATCAACCGGGTCCCCGGCTGATTCCAGCCCGGGTATTTCGAGCCCGAGCTGCTCGTTTATCTCAAAGGCCTGGAGATAAAAGGTCTCTTTCAGGACCCTGACCTCATCGGCCGTCAGATCAATGTTGTCCTGTCGAGAGCGCGTCATCCCAGGGCCTCTCCTGAAGACTCTCTTTTCCTGTATGCCGTACCCTTGTTGTGATGGAAGAACTCGAAGTCAGCGTCAATGCCGTGCAGTGTTTCGCTGTGGCCCAGGAAGAGCCAGCCGCCCGGGACGATGGCCCGCTCGAACCTCCTTATCGCCTTGTCCCTTGTCCTTTCATCGAAGTATATGAGCACGTTCCTGCAGAACACCGCGTCAAAGCCGGTTTCGATGATATCGTTCAGCAGGTTGTGATGTATGAACCTCACCGGCTTTCTTATGTCGCCGCTCACCGTGTATCCGTTGCCGGTTTTCCGGAAACAGGATTCCACGTGCCTCGCTTCCAGGCCTTCCATCCTCTCGGTTGGATAAAAACCGGCCTGGGCTATCTTGAGCGCCGAAAGGCTCAGGTCCGAAGCGAGTATATTCACGCGCAAGCTCCTCAGGTCGGGGACGGCCTCGTTCAGGATAATGGAAATCGTGTACGGTTCCTGCCCGGTGGAGCATCCGGCGCTCCAGATATTGATCCTGCAAGACCCGTCCGACCGTTTTCTGGATATTATTTCCGGGAGTACGGCCTCGGCGAAGAAATTGAGCTGCGGCTTGTTACGGAAAAACGAGGTCTCGTTGATCGTAAGGTCGTCCAGGAAGGTAAGGAGCTCCGCCCCGCCTTTCTCCTCGTCGTTGAGGATGACGTAATAGCCGTAGAAACTGGGAACGCCGAGGGCCTTCATTCTCCTGAAAGCCTTGTGCTCCACGAAAGGCTTCTTCTCCTCGCCTAGCCAGAGGCCGCTCTTTTCGTACACAAGCCCCCTCAAGAGCCGGAACTCGTCTGTCGTCGCGCCAGTCAGGCAGGCGCTTGTCATGATTCTCGTCTGCATTCGTACCGCCGCTCCCGTTCCCAATAAGGCAGGTTGCGGGAAAGCGCAACCTGCTGCTCAATTCCGTATGGATTGCCGGATTGCGGGACTGTAAAGTAGTGCAATCGTGACTCGCGCGAATTCACTTCGTGCAAGCCGTCTCGGACAAAGTCCGGGAAGGACTTTTCTGCAACTGTCAGTTGGCCACGAGCCTGAACTTCCTGGGCTGCGCCTCCTCCTGCCGGCACGCGTCGTCCCGTATCGCGAACCTTGCGACCAGCGTGCTGAACGACTCCGACTGCCTGGCCATCTGCTCAGCCGCAGTCGCGAGCTGCATCGCGCAGGAAGTGTTGTGCTGGACCATTTCCCGGAGCTTCTCCATACTTTTCACGACCTGTTCGGTGCCTGAGGCCTGCTCGTCCGCCGAGGAGCTTATCTCCATCGTTATCTCATTAAGCCTGCTCAGGGCCTTCGATATGGCGCCGCACCCGCTGGCCTGCTCGGCAGTCGCTGCTCCTATCTCCTGCGAGTACCTGGCCACCTCGGCGACCGATACGTCTATCCTCTTGAGCGAATCGACCACGTCCTCGGAGAGCTTGAGCGCCCTCCCGACCGTCTCTACGTTCTTCTCGACGTTGTCGACCGCCGCGGAGGTGTCCTTCTGGATTCCGTATATCAGGGTGGATATCTCCGCGGTGCTCTTGGCGGAGCGCTCGGCCAGGTTGCGCACCTCGTCGGCCACCACGGCGAACCCGAGGCCGTGCTCGCCGGCCCTCGCGGCCTCTATGGCCGCGTTGAGCGCAAGGAGGTTCGTCTGCTCGGCCAAGTCGTCTATCACCTCTATTATCTTCCCGATGTCGCCGGTCCTCGCGCCGAGGAGCCTCATGGTGTCGGCGGATTTTCCGATCACGCCCATGATGTTCTTGACCCCGTCCGACGAGAGGTCGACTGCCATGCGCCCGGAGGAGACGGCCTCGTTGCTCTGCAGCGCGAGGTCCACGAGCTTCCTGGAGTTTTCCGCCACCCTGGCTATCGAGGCGATGAGCTCCTCTATTGAGGCCGAGGTCTCGGCCACGAACTGGGACTGCGACTGCATGCCCTTCGCGACGCTCTGGAGGTTGGCGCTCATCTCGTGCATCGTGGCCGTAATCTCGTCCACGGCGACCGAGGCTATCTCGCCGTTCTTGCTCGTCTGCTCGCTGGTGTTAGCTATCTCCACCGCCGTTGCCGCGAACTGCTCCGAGCCGCCCCTAACCTGCGAGACTATCCCGCCGAGTCCCCTGGCCATCCTGTTGAAGGCGTTTCCCAGCACGTCCTTCCCGGACCTGGGCGTGACCTCCGAGGTGAGGTCGCCCTCGGCTATGGAGCCGGCCGTCTTCGCGATACCCTGGAGGTAATCGATCATCTCCCGGAAGGCGTTTGCGAGAGAGCCTATCTCGTCATCGGACTTTACCGCCACGTCGGTTTCTATCTCTCCCCTTGAGACCTTCTCGGCAACGCCGGTAAGCTCCCCTATGGCCCTCGATATGGACCTTGAGACGAGCAAGGCTGTCAGGAGGGAAATCAACGCGATGGCCGCGCCACCCGCGATTACGGCCAGATAAAGGAAGAGCTTGCCTTTTTTGACCCTTTGGGCGGCTTCGGCCCTGCTTTCCTCTATTGAGGACAGCAACTCCCTTGCCTTCTCCGCCCCGGGCGCCCAATAGCTCCTGCCGTATTCCCTGAAAAGGTCCGACGCCCTCCTGGCCCGCTCGGCGTCGGTCATGGCATATAGCTTTATTGCCGAGGCCCCGGCACCCTCGATATGGCCCCGGAGGTCCCTTATGGCCTCCTTCCGGCTTTCCTCTGCGCTCAACCTCTCCATTTCGCCTAAAAGGCCCTCTGCCTCCCTTGCCTTTCGGTTCATCTCATCCGCGTGCTCGCCTCCGCCGGTTAGGATGAACTCGTTCATGCTCGCCTGCATAAGGCTGAGGCTCCCCTGGACCCTGCCTGCCAGCGCCTGCTCTTCCCCGAGCTCGTTCAGTTCGGCGAGCGGGCCCGCCAGCCTCTCCGACATCAGCAAAACAAGCCCGCTGAACGCCGCGGAAAGGGCTACCAGGATAAGGAAGCTTTTCAGCAATTTCCTGCCGATCTTGTTCATTATTTCCTCCAAAAAGTCGTCCGGCTTTGATTACGCCGCCGGGACCTGACGGGCCCGGCTTGCGGCGGCCGCGCCCGGATTCAAAAGCTCGTCTATGTCTACCAGGACAATAAGCCTGTCCTTGAGCCTCCCCACCCCGGCGACATAGCTTCCGGCCGCGTTCGAAACGGCTTCGGGCGGCGGCTCTATGTCATCCTTTTCCATTTTGACTATCTCCGAGACCGAGTCCACGAGAAGCCCGGCGAGACCGCCTCCCAGCTCGAGCACCAGTATCCTGTTGGCTTTGACTTCGCCGGAAGGCGTCTTGCCGAGGCGCCTGCTCATATCGATGACCGGGACTATCCTGCCCCTGAGGTTAATCACCCCCCTGTAGAAATCCGGGGATTCGGGCACGGCGGTTACTTCCGGGACCCTGACTATCTCCCTGACCCTGTCTATCGGGATCCCGAAGAAATCGTCATTGTTCCTGAAACCCACGAGATGCAGCATGCCTGCCACTTCAAAGCTCCTTTTGCCTGCAGCCCTCGATGATCTTCCAGAGGTCCGCGAGGTCAGCCGGCTTTTGCAGGAAGAAATCGGCCCCGCTCAATAGCGCCCTTGACTTGATGCCGGGCGTGGCATCGCTGGTCATGAGCCCTATGCTTATCTCCGGCCTTATCTGCCTTGCCAGCGGTATGGCGGATATTCCGTCGAGGCCCGGCATGTGCAGGTCCATGATGATACCGTCGTAATCATCCTCCGCTAGGCTCCTGAGGGCGTCGCCCATGTTGAAATGGCTGACTACCTGCACCTTGTGCTTCTTGAGTATCGATGAAACAAGTGTCGTCATGAAGAGGTCGTCGTCTACGATAAGGTATTTCATAGTCCGTACAGATGAGCAATAGCCATGCCAATGTCAAACGATGCGTAAATGCTCGCTTTTTTCCCAGGCTGGGGGATCAGACAGGGCATTTTGCCACCCTGTGCAGGGCAGAATGCCCGATTAAGGGCGGAAATGGTGTCGTGGGATTTGCAATGAAGGGGTCAGAGGCCGTAAAGACGTATTTTCCTGTAGAGAGTCTTTACGTCTATCTCGAGTATTTCAGCGGCTTTTTTCCTGTTCCCTTTCGTATGGCCGAGGACCTTCCCGATATGCTCTTTTTCCACCTCGGCCAGGGAAACAAGGACAGGCACTGCGCCCGGCCTGTCCGCATTTGATGCATGTACCGGCTCTATATGCAGGTCTGAGGGGCCTATCTCGTCCGAATCGCTTATGATGGCCGCCCGGGTGAGCGCGTTCTGAAGCTCCCTGATGTTGCCGGGCCAGCTGTGCGTCATGAGCACGCCAAGGGCGGCGGGGCTGATTTTTTTCCTGTAGCCCGCCGGCAGCCTGGAGAGGAGGTCCTCCGCGAGAGGGGGTATGTCCTCCTTCCTTTCCCTGAGCGGAGGCAGCTCCATGACGACGCTGCTCAACCTGTAATAGAGGTCCTCCCTGAAGCGCCCGTCCGCGGCCATCCCGGGGAGGTCCCTGTTCGTCGCCGTTACGACGCGCAGGTCCACATGGAGCTCTTTTGTGCCGCCCACCTTGTAGAAGGTCCCCTTTTCGATTACCCTCAGGAGCTTCGCCTGCATCTCGTAGGGTACCTCCCCTATCTCGTCGAGGAACAGAGTTCCGCCGTCGGCCAGCTCCAGAAGGCCCGCCTTGGAGGTCAGGGCGCCTGTAAACGCGCCTTTTTCGTACCCGAAGAGCTCGCTTTCGAAAAGGCTCGGCTGTATCGTCGCCGCGTTGAAAATGATAAATGGGGCCGCGGAACGCGACGAGTTCTCGTGTATGAACTCCGCGAAAAGCTCTTTCCCGGTCCCGCTCTCCCCGAGTATCAGCACCGGTGCATCGGACCTCGCCACCTTGCCCGCCTCGCGGAGGAGCTTCGTCACGGACCGGCTCTTCGTTATGATCCTCCCGCGCCCCTCGCTCATCCTCTTAAGGACAAGGCTGTCCTGGCGCAGGAGCCTCTTCTCAAATGCTTTTCTGATGAGAAAGGCCATTTTTTCAAGGCTGCAGGGTTTGGTAAGGAACTCGTAGGCGCCGAGCCTGATGGCCTCAACCGCAGTTTGCAGGCTGGTGCACGCGGTTAAGACTATGAATTCGGCGGGTATGGCCTGCTCCGCCGCCCTGCCCAGGACCTCAAGCCCGTTCAGGCCAGGCATGTTTATGTCGAGGATGCAGACGTCGAAGGGCTCGTCTTCCAGGAGCTTCATTCCCTCCCCGCCGCTCAGGGCGGACGCGACCTTGAAGCCTTCGCGGGCAAGCTCCTCCTTGAGGACGGAGACGAAAGGCTCCTCGTCGTCGATAATGCAGACCCTCGCGGTCCTTTTAGGAGCGGATACCGGCATCCTTCCTTCCCCTCGTGAGCGGCAGGCGTATGGTCACCAGGCACCCCTTGCCAGCGTCGGATTCGACATCCAGGCCGCCATTGTGCCAGCTTATTATCTCATGGGCGACCGTGAGCCCAAGCCCGGCCCTTGCGTTCCCTTTGGTGGTAAAAAACGGGGTGAAGACGCTCCCCAGGTGTTCGCGTGCTATGCCGGCCCCGTTATCCTCTATCTCAATGATTAGATGCGCCTCGTCCCCGCCCTTCCGGAGGGAAGTAGAGACCGTTACCAGGGCGTCCTCCCTGCCCTCGACCGACTCGAGCGCGTTCACAAGGACCGAGACGATCGCCTGTCTCAGGAGCGTTTCGTTGGTCATTGCGGCAGGGAGGCCCTGCTGGAAGCGCGTCTCCACGCGAGTCCTTAAAAAACCCTTGCTCGATTTCAGGATGGATATGAGCTCCTCCAGGATCCTGTTTACGTCCGTCTCGGTCCTTTCGCCGGTTTCGGTCCTGCCGGCGCTCATCAATATCATGGCCACGTCCTTGCACTTTTCGACCTGCTTCATGGAAATACCGAGATACCGCTCGAACCTCTGAGAAATCTCCCGGTCGCCTATTAAGCCCCTCTCCACTTCCTTTGAGAGGGACTCCAGGCATACCATCAACGTCGAAAGCGGGTTATTCACCTGGTGCGCTATGCCGGCTGCCAGGTGTCCGAGCGTAAAGAGCCTCTCTTTGGCAAGGAGCGTCGATTCGAGCCTCCTCTGAATCGTCATGTCCTCGATTATGACGGCGGCATGCGAGACCTCGCCGCTTTCCGACCGGATAGGGGTCTTGGTGACCCTGTAGTGCCTCTTGTACCCGTTAACCAGGAGCGAGGTCTCCTCGGCCCGGATCACCGCGCCTTTTTCGAAAACCTCCCTGAATTCGGCAGCCATGGCGTCTATAGGCTTCGGGGACGCCACGCTGGGCCTGTGCACCATCAGAACCGACACGAGCGGCCTGCCGATGGCCTCCTCCTGTTTGACGCCGTACGGGCCCTCCTCGCCTTTTTTGTTCCAAAAGGCTATGTTGAGGTCCCTGTCGACTATATAGTATTTGTAGGGCAGTATGTCCAGAGCCCTGGCAAGGAGTTCGATGTCGAAAGGTATCCGGTCGGCCATGGGAGAAAAGGGTATGCTGGATTTCAAGAAATCCGCAGGAGAACGTGCGAGCCCCCTTGGCATTCACTTGATAAAAAGAGCCTATCTGAAGTAACCAGGTCAGGCGGTGATATATGTCACATGGCCTGAAAAAGGATGATTCGCCATTTGGAAAAGCTTTGGTCTCATGTACAGGAGCAGGCAGGTGCACATGAGATATGTTGAACCGATACTTGAAAATAAGGTGGAGCCTGCCTGTAAGAAAACCTATTCTTTTTCGTACTTCTCGATCTCTTCATCGCTCAGTCCGAAATAATGGCCTATCTCGTGGAGGACTGTCAGGCGTATCTCCTCGATAAGCTCATCTCTCGTAGAGCAGACGGCCTCGATGTTGCGCTTGTATAGCACGACCCTTTCGGGGAGCTGGCCGGACGCGCCGCCGCACCACTCCTGCTCAAAGCGGGATATGCCGTGAAAAAGCCCTAAAAGCTCTTCTCGCGGGACCCCCGCGCTCTCGGCGTCCTCTTCGGAGGGATAGTCCTCCACGACCACGACGACGTTTTCCATTCGCTTCCTGAACTCGTCGGGGAGGCCATCGAGCACGTGAGCGGCAACCGCCCTGAAGTCCGATTCTTTTAGCGTGTAAGCCATCTTTGCTAACTGTATTACTCTTCAAAGCGGAATTCAAGAGCCCTTTGGGCTTTCGAATGCGCTCGTGCGGAGAGATGCGAAGCAGGGTATATCATTGGAGTATGGCGGAGCAGATGACAGGAAAGCTGGTGAAGATGCCTTAAAGGGTGGGCCGAGCCCACCCTTACTTGCTAGAATGGCATGTCGTCATCAAATGGATCTACTGCCTTCTCGGGAGGCAGCGCCCTCTTTGGCAGCGGCAGGTTCGTGACGATGAACAGGTTGAGGATATCATCACGGTCCATGAACATGATCTGCAACCGCTTGGTCGCGTCCAGTTTGTTACCGAGCCAGTTTCTTGCCTGCTTCGTTATTTCGCCACCAGCGACGATGAATGCATGGTCAACCAGCACGCGACGATTCAACTCGGGGTCGAATATCTCATGCCCGAGCATCATGTTCACTTGATTGTGAATCTCTGCAACATTACTGGAATCGTCCTTGCCGATACCAGCAGCGTCCAGCTTGCCCTTTTTCGCTTGGATGCCAAAGTAGAGGACGTGAAGGGTCGGCAGGGTGTATTTCATCCACACGTCCTTGCCGTATTCCAGCGCCTTATCCTTGTGGCCAGCTGCCGTGATGCGATGGAAACCAAGCTGACGGAACAGCGGCAACAGAACTTCCTCAATCAGTTCATCCTCGGAACAATTGTCAAGATAGGCTGTGAGCTGCTCTCGGCGTTCCACTTCCGCTGGCGTCAGCGGGCGATGTGGATTCGCCATCTGCGCAACGGTGTTCGTATCGATATGGCGAAGCTGTCCGATACCGTGCTCGTCGTAGAACGCTTCCCAACCTTCGCGCGCTAGTACGATGTTCAGTGCGGCAAGGGCTTTGCTCCTGTCCGGGTCATCGTCTTGCGCATCGCCTTTGTCGAGCGTGGCACGGATGATTCGGATGAAAGCATCAGGCGGAACAGAAGGACTGGAATGCGGTAGCGCCAGCACCTCCTCTAGCCTGCTCGCAACCCATGCCCAACGGGTCGAACCATCGTGAACGTAATCTAGGTCGCAGTCTTGAAAAAACTCTGTAATGTAGCTGCTTGAGCGATAGCGAAAGTGGTCAGCATCACCACAAACGATGCGGGCAAGTTCTCTGAGGTTTCGATTTTCCATTTCATAAACGAACCCGGCCTGCCTCCCGGCAGGCCTCTTCCTCGCTCATCGCTCGGCGTTCAGACGCTGTTCGAGTCTTGCTATAATAACCGATATGCGCGCTGGTAATTCCAGTGCTTCCAATAAACTCTGGCGGAGGGTGAGGGACTCGAACCCCCAAGGGCGTTAGCCCGCCGGTTTTCAAGACCGGTGACTTACCATTAGCCTAACCCTCCGGATATGTTGGCGGGGTGGTGCTGGAAAGGTTTGATGCCGGTTTCGTTGCTTTGATTCGCTCATTCTGAGCGCATGCGATCCGTTATGAGATTCTTTCGGTCGCTTGCGCTTCTCAGAATGACAGGAAAACTACCACGCCGCAAGCAGCGAGATTTCTTTACAGCCTCCCCTCCCTGAACGTGAGGGGATTTAGGGGAGGGTAGAATCTGTTCCCCCCTCCCTGCCTCCACCATCAAGGGGAAGGAGTCAAATACGATCGCCGCAAACGGCGGGGGAAATTCAATCTTTATAAATTAACTCTTTTTCACTATCTTTTCAAGGCCCCCCATATAGGCCCTGAGCGCCTCGGGCACAACGACGCTTCCGTCCTCCTGCTGGTAGTTCTCGAGTATCGCAACGAGGGTCCTTCCCACGGCAAGGCCGCTTCCGTTTAATGTATGCACGAACCTGGGCTTTCCGCCCTTGGGGCGAAAGCGGATGTTCGCGCGCCTTGCCTGGAAGTCTTCGAAGTTCGAGCAGCTCGATATCTCCCTGTATTTGCCTTGGCCCGGCAGCCACACCTCAATGTCGTATGTCTTGGCGGACGCAAAGCCCATGTCGCCGGTGCAGAGGGTGACCACCCTGTAGGCAAGGCAGAGCCTCTTAAGCACCTCTTCGGCGTTTGCGGTAAGGCGCTCAAGCTGGTCATAGGAAGAATCCGGGTGCGAGAACTTCACAAGCTCCACCTTCTCGAACTGGTGCTGGCGTATGAGCCCCTTTACGTCCTTCCCGTAAGAGCCCGCCTCGCTCCTGAAGCAGGGAGTATATGCGGCGTAGCTTATGGGAAGCCGCTCTTCATCGATTATCTCGTCGTAATATATGTTCGTTACAGGGACCTCTGCCGTGGGGATGAGGAAGTGGTCAGAGCCCTCCACCTTGAAAAGGTCTTCCCTGAACTTCGGGAGCTGCCCCGTGCCCATAAGGGCCGCGCTTTTCACCATGAAAGGCGGAAGCACCTCGGTATATCCGTGCTCCCTCGTATGGAGGTCGAGCATGAAATTGATGAGCGCCCGCTCAAGCAGCGCGCCAGCGCCCACAAGAAGCGAGAACCGCGCCCCGGATATCTTCCCGGCCCGCTCGAAATCGAGTATGCCGAGCGCCTCTCCCACTTCAGTATGCTCGAGGGGGGAGAATTTGAAGTCCGGCTGCTCGCCCCAGGACCTTATGACCGGGTTGTCGGTCGAGTCATTTCCAACAGGCACGGAAGTATGCGGCACGTTCGGCACGCCGAGAAGGAAGTTGTTAAGCTCCTCATCGACCCCTGTTGCCTCTGTCTCAAGGGCCTTGAGCTTCGCGCCCTCCTCCTGCATCTCGGCCACAAGGTGGGACGCGTCCTTCTTCTCCCTCTTGAGCCTCCCGACCTCTTCGGAAACAGCGTTCCTCCTGGCCCGAAGGGCCTCTGCCTCGGTGAGGAGCTTCCTTCTACGCGAATCGAGCTCCCTGAAGCCCGAAAGGTCTATTGCGCCCCCTCTTGTCTTGAGCCTCTTTTCGACCTCTTCGAGGTTCTCCCTCAGAAATTTTACGTCGAGCACTTTCTCATACCTCTGGGTTCTGGTCCGCGCTCTGGTGCGGTTAATCGATGCGAGTCAAATTTCGTGCAGCTTGCAAGAGCCGAGATTCTTCGCTTCGCTCAGAATGACTACAAAAAATTCCTTCAGACGGAAACTTCGGGAATAAGCTACTCGCCTTGCAGCCGGACGCGGCGATTATAAGCTAATCCCCTTCCTTTTTCCACCTTTTGAAGAGGCTGTTCTCGATTCCGAGGACGTCCAGCACCTTTCCCGCGACGAAATCGACCATCTCATCGATGCTGTCCGGCTTGTGATAGAAGGCGGGCATGGCAGGGAGTATTATCGCCCCGGCCTCGGAGAGGCTGAGCATATTACGGAGGTGGATGGTGCTCAAGGGCGTCTCCCTGGGGACGAGCACGAGTGGCCGCCTCTCTTTAAGCATGCAGTCCGCGGCCCGCTCGATTATATTGCCGGATATGCCTGCGGCTATCCTTGCGAGCGTGCCCATCGAGCACGGGCAGACTATCATGGCCCTTACGAGGGCAGAGCCGCTCGCTGCAGAGGCGGCAAGGTCTTTATGCGAAACGAACCCCAGGCGCCCCTTGAGGGGCCGCCCGTACCTATTATTAAGGAAATCGCCTATACGCTCCGGCGCGTCAGCTTCACCGCACTCTATCCCCAGCTCCTCCTTGAGGATAATAAAACCCGAAGGGGAGATGACGAGTTCCACGTCATCCCCCCTCGAAAGAAGCTCGCCCGCAAGCTTAAGCCCGTACGCGGCGCCGCTTGCCCCTGTAAGGGCCAACAGATATCCAGCCAATCTTTCACTTCCCTTCGTGCCGCCGGGCTTTTTCCAAGCCGGTCGTAAACCCTGGACTAATAGTTCCGATCTTGACTTCAGCCAAGGGCGGTCATTTCCTCGGCTTCACAATCACGTAAATCGTATTCCCGCCCCTTTCGACGAGGAAGAGGACGATGTCGTTCTTCTCAGCCTCGTTAAGCGCCCTGCTGTAATCCGCCATGCCTCTTATGGGCTTCCTGTCTATTTCCTTTACGAGGTCTCCCCTCTTCAAGCCCGCATCGGCTGCCGCGCTGTCGGGCTTTACCGAGCTTATTATTACCCCGTCCGTCTCCTTCTTGCCGAGGCGCTTGGCTATCTCGGGGGTTATGGGCTGCGCGGATATCCCGAGCCTTTTGTCAGGAGAGCCGTTATCCTGGTTTGCCGCGGGCTCGGTGATCTCCTCGTCCACCTTGATCCCCACCTTGACGAAGAAGACCCGCTCCTTGCCGTCCCGGAGTACTTTCACTTCCGAGTTCTTGCCAGGAGGCGTGGTGGCGACAACCCTCGGAAGGTCGCTCAGTTCGTTCACCTGCCTGCCGTCAAAGGATATGATTATGTCGCCGGCCTTCAGGCCCGCCTGGTCCGCCGGCTCGTTGGGGTTTACCGACGATATGAGCACGCCCCTCGCCTCCTTTACACCGAACGACCTGGCGAGCTCGGGCGTAAGCTCCTGTATGCTCACGCCTATCCAGCCCCTGGTCACCTTGCCCGTTTCCTTGAGCTGCAGGAGCACTTCTTTCACCATGTTTATGGGCGTTGCGAACCCGATGCCCTGGCCGCCCGCCACTATGGCGGTATTTACGCCCACGACCTCTCCCTTGATATTGAATAGAGGGCCGCCGGAGTTGCCGGGGTTGATGGAGGCGTCCGTCTGAAGGAAGTTGTCGTACGGGCCCGCGCCGATTACCCTCCCCTTCTGGCTCACTATGCCTGCCGTCACCGTGCCGCCGAGGCCGAAGGGGTTACCTATGGCGAGCACCCACTCTCCTATCTGGAGCCTGTCCGAGTC
Source organism: Thermodesulfobacteriota bacterium (assembly GCA_030583865.1). Lineage (NCBI taxonomy): Bacteria > Pseudomonadati > Thermodesulfobacteriota > Thermodesulfobacteriota bacterium. Next base: position 14,616 of record CP129479.1, read on the forward strand.
GCCCATGACCGCGATGGGGAGGCTCTCCTCGGGCTTTATTTTTATGAGGGCTATGTCGAGCTTCTGGTCCTGCCCCACCACGGTCGCCTTGTATTCCTTCTTGTCCTCGGAGAGCGTGACGATTATCTCGGTCGCGTTCTCTATGACATGGAAGTTGGTGAGTATATACCCTTCCGCGTTGAGTATGAAGCCCGAGCCCAGGCTCTGGCGCTTCATCTCGCCTCCGGGCGGCTCCTCGAAGAACCTCCTGAAGTCGTCGCCGAAGAATTCCTCGAAGGGGCCCCTGAATTCGGGGAACGGCATCGTGGGCCTTTCCTTCATTACCTGGGTGGTCGATATGTTCACGACCACGGGGGAGAGCTTCCTTGCGAGCTCAACGAAGTTGTTGGGCACGGCCCCTGTCACCTGCGGGCTCGAATCCGCGTCCTGCCAGAAGTTCTGGGCCGTGGTGGTGTTCGTCATATCGAAACGGGCCGTGATCATCACGCCCGCGACTACCGAGATAATCGCCACAAGCACGATTGTCTTGAGCCCGAAGCCTTTTCTTTTCTGGTTCATTGTGCTCCTGTCGAAAATATTGGGGTTTTTTCGATTCGGCCTGCGGATAAGCTGCGAAGCCCGGGGCTATGATGCCAGTTTCACATACCAGAGGCGGAGCTCATGGAGGACCTCGTCGACGAGCTTCGCTTCTTCCTCGGTGAGGTTTCCGTTCGTCTTTTCCTTCAAGAGCGCGATAAGCTCGATCGTCTGCTTCGCTACCTCCGGCTCTTTTTCCGTCTTCTTTGTCACCGGGTTTTCGACAAGGCCGAGGTTCATGAGGGCAGAGGTCGAGAGAGAGAGTATGAAAGCGGAGAAATCCAGCGCCGGGAGCGGACCGGCCTTCTTCCCGCCGCCCTCCTGCCCTTCTTTCTTATGTCCTTCGTCCTTTTCGTTCCGTTCCATTTGAGCGCCTTTTACTGCACTTTTATCCTGATGTTCCCGGGTCCGGTATCTTTCGGCTTGGGGACGGTTATCTTCAGTATGCCGTCCTGGAAGTTCGCCTTGATATCCTTGCTGTCCACGGCATAAGGGAGGCTGAAGGCCCGCTGGAAGCTCCCGTAAAACCTTTCCATCCTGAAGTAGTTCTCCTCCTTCAGGTTCTTCTCGAACTTCCTTTCCCCCTTGAGCGAGAGCGTATTCTCGCTCACCTCCACGCTCACGCTTTCGGACTCCACGCCCGGAAGCTCGGCCTTGAGCACCAGGAAGTCCTCGGTTTCGTATATGTCCACAGGGGGGTACCAGTGGTTACCCCCGGAAGTCTTGTATTTGAGGAGCGTTTCGTCGAATATGCGGCTCATCCTCTCCTGGAGGAAGAGGAGGTCCTTGAAGGGGTCTTTCTTCTTAAGGGCCACGGAAGCACCTCGGTTAGAGCCCGGAGCTGACCGGCAAGAAAAAACTCGTAAATCTTAATTTATTTTATAATCAAGCATTTGTCAAGGATGCAGACGGGCTGAAAACCGCTCTCAGGAGCGCCCGGGCGCGCCCGCGGGCCTCTTCTCAACGGCATCGGTGGCGGTGCCTTCCTTTTTAAGGCAACCTCTAAAAATTAGAGATTTTTTCCCGCAATCAAGGAAGGCCGGGAATAAAAAGCGGAGCATATATGTCAATATGTGAGCATTTTTATTCCAGGCCTGACACAGAGTCCGGGAAAAAGATCACGTTTTAGAGGTTGCCTTTAGTACGAGCCTGTTGTCCCGGTAGTCTATGAGGACCATGTCGCCCTCGCTGAACTCGCCTTCGAGGAGCTTGAGGGCAAGCGCGTCCTGGACCTCCTTCTGGAGGAGCCTTTTAAGCGACCTTGCCCCGTAGACCGGGTCATAGCCCTTGTCCGCGAAGTATTCCCTGGCCGCCGGGGTGAGCTCAAGCCCTATGCTCTTGTCCCGGAGTATCCTCTGGAGGGCCAGTATCTGTATCTCGACAATGGACTTCATGTGCTCCCTGGTAAGCGGATGGAATATGATGATGTCGTCTATCCTGTTCAGGAACTCGGGCTTGAAGGTCACCCGGAGCACCTCCATCACCCTCTTCCGTATCTCCTCGTACTCGGACTCCCCGAGCTCGGTTATGTACTGGCTTCCGATGTTCGAGGTCATGATTATGACCGTGTTCTTGAAGTCCACTGTCCTGCCGTGCCCGTCCGTAAGCCTGCCGTCGTCGAGTATCTGGAGGAGCAGGTTAAACACCTCTGGGTGCGCCTTCTCTATCTCGTCGAAGAGTATGACCGAATAGGGCCTTCTCCTTACCGCCTCGGTAAGGTATCCGCCTTCCTCGTAGCCGACGTAGCCCGGGGGCGCTCCTATGAGCCTCGCGATGGAGTGCTTCTCCATGAACTCGCTCATGTCTATCCGTATCATGGCCCGCTCGTCGTCGAAGAGGAATTCCGCGAGCGCCCTTGCCGTCTCGGTCTTGCCGACTCCCGTAGGCCCGAGGAATATGAAGGAGCCTATGGGCCTCATTATGTCCTGCAGGCCCGCCCTGGCCCTCCTTACCGCGTCGGACACGGATTTCAGGGCCGCGTCCTGGCCTACGACCCTCCTTCTAAGCCCCTCTTCCATCTTCAGGAGCTTCTCCTTCTCGGCCTCCATCATCCGGGCGACCGGTATCCCGGTCCACCTGGAGACTACTTCCGCTATGTCCTCGGCGCCGACCTCTTCCTTGAGCATCTTCTGGCCGTCCTGGAGGTTCGAAAGCTCGGCCTGGTCGGTTTCGAGCTGCTTCTGAAGCTCGGAGAGCCTGCCATACTTGAGCTCCGCGGCCTTTCCGAGCTCCCCCGTCCTCTCGGCCTGGGCTGCCTGTATCTTCACTTCCTCTATCTTCTTCCTTGTCTCGCGGATGCGGCCTATGTCCTCCTTCTCCCGCTGCCAGTGTGCCTTGAGGACGCTACCCTCCTCCTTGAGCCCCGAAAGCTCCTTCTCTATCTTCTCAAGCCTTTCGAGGGAGGCCCTGTCGGTCTCCTTGGAAAGGGCCTGCTTCTCTATCTCGAGCTGGATCACCTTTCTCTGGATGGCGTCTATCTCCGTGGGCATGGAGTCTATCTCTATCCTCAGGCGGGAGGCGGCCTCGTCAACGAGGTCTATGGCCTTGTCCGGCAGGAACCTATCGGTTATGTACCTGTTCGAGAGGACCGCGGCGGCTATTATGGCAGGGTCGGCTATCCTTACGCCGTGATGTATCTCATAGCGCTCCTTAAGCCCCCGGAGTATTGCTATGGTGTCCTCGACGGTCGGCTCCTTGACCTGCACGGGCTGGAACCGCCTCTCGAGCGCCGCGTCCTTCTCTATATACTTCCTGTACTCGTCAAGGGTGGTCGCGCCCACGCACCGGAGCTCGCCCCTGGCAAGCGCTGGCTTTAGCATGTTGGACGCGTCCATGGCCCCCTCTGCAGCGCCCGCGCCGACGAGCGTGTGGAGCTCGTCTATGAAGAGTATTATGTCGCCCTGGGACTCGGTTATCTCGCGGAGAAGGGCCTTTAACCTGTCCTCGAACTCGCCCCTGTACTTTGTCCCGGCTATGAGGGAGCCGAGGTCAAGGGCGAGGAGCCTCTTGTTCTTCAAGGTCTCCGGCACGTCACCTGCCACTATCCTCTGGGCGAGACCCTCCACTATCGCGGTCTTCCCCACCCCGGCCTCTCCTATGAGGACCGGGTTGTTCTTGGTCCTCCTGGAGAGGACCTGGATGACGCGCCTTATCTCCTCGTCCCTGCCTATCACCGGGTCGAGCTTATTGGAGCGCGCAAGCTCGACAAGGTCCCTCGTGTACTTGGAGACGGCCTGGTACTTCTCCTCGGGCATCTGGTCGGTTACGCGCTGGGTCCCCCTTACGGAACTGAGGGCCTTCATTATGGAGTCCCTGGCCGCGCCGTGCGAGGCGAGTATCCGGGCGGCCTCGCCGGTATTCTCTCCGGCTATGGCCAGGAACAGGTGCTCGACCGAGACGAACTCGTCCTTCATCTCCCTGGCCTCTTTCATGGCGTTGTCGAGGACCGCCTTGAGCCTCTGAGAAAGATAGACCTCGCCGCCTGCGCCGTATACCTTTGGATAGCGCTTCATGGCGTCCTCGAGCTGACTCTTCATAAGCCGCGTGTTGACGCCTATTCTCTGGAGGAGAGGAGGTACGATGCCGCCCTCCTGGGAAAGGAACGAGAGGAGAAGGTGCTCGGGGGCCACCTCCTGCTGCTCCATCGATTCAGCCAGCCTCTGCGCATCCTGCAGGGCTTCCTGCGATTTTATCGTGAACCTGTCGAGCCTCATGGCCTCCGCTCCTTTTACCTCCCCCCTCGGATTCGGATGGGGAAAGATATTCTACTCCGGGCCTGCCCGGTCAATTCCAATATAATGTAGGCACACCCCCCTGATTTGTCAAGAAAGAGGCGGGTTTAGAGGTCCCGCCGCTACGGAGTGCTATTGCCTTTTCATTTGCGATGTCTTATCATGGTCCGGTCTCGATCCCCCAAACCCCGTGATGATAGACGAAATACTCAGCAAAGCGGAATCCGAGGCCTCTATTGCGCTCGCCGGCCTCGGCTATGCCGACGGCAGAGGCGCTCTCAGGAACCTCAGGCTCCTTTCAGGCGGCCCGCTCTCGACCCGCCTGGAGGCTGTCGTGAAGCTGTCCCTGGAGGCGCCCTCGCCCGACGCGGCCCTGAACAACCTCGAAGGCGTGGTCGAGGGCTCTGGAGAAAGCGTAAACGCGCTCCCGGACAAGGAGCTTGGGGGGCTCCTCTTCATCTGCGGCTCGTCTTCATTCCTGTCGGGCATCCTGGCCCGTAACCCGGATTATACCGGGTGGCTCTTCAGGGAAGCCCTCGCCCTTTCCCGGGACGCGGAATCGCTCAGGCTGGAAATAGAGGAGAGGACCTCGGGCCTTGAATCAGTCGAAGAGGTCTCAAGGGAGATACGCCTTTTCAAGCAAAAGGAGTATTTACGGATAGGCACGAGGGACCTCTTGAGGGTCGCGGATTTGAGGGAGACCACAAGGGAGCTTTCCGACCTCGCTTCCGCGTGCCTCGAAGCGGCCGTAGCCTTTTCCACGAGGCTCCACACAAAGACTTACGGCGCCCCGTTTTACGAGGACGCCGAGGGAGGAAAGAAAGAGGCCGGGTTCGTAGTCATAGGCATGGGGAAGCTCGGCGGGAGAGAACTCAACTTCTCATCCGACATAGACATAATCTACTTATATTCTTCCGACAAGGGCGAGACCGCCGGGGTCGACGGGAGGCCCGGCTCGGCCATAAGCCTCCATGCCTTCTTCGTCAAGGTCTCGATGCTCGTAACAAAGCTCATATCGAACGTAACGGACGAGGGGTTCGCCTTCAGGGTCGACCTCGACCTCCGGCCAGAGGGCCGGAGCGGCGACATCGCGAACTCGCTCCGGAGCGCAGAGGTCTACTACGAGTCCTGGGGCCAGCCCTGGGAGCGCGCGGCCATGATAAAGGCAAGGCCCGTAGCGGGCTCGACCGGGCTCGGGGAAGAGTTCCTCTCCATGATACGGCCGTTTGTCTACAGGAAATACCTGGACTTCACTGCGATCGACGAAATAAAGACCATGAAGGAAAAGATAGACTTAAGCCTCCTTCGGAGGAACCCGGACGCCGTGGACGTGAAGCTCGGGGCGGGAGGCATACGCGAGATAGAGTTCTTCTGCCAGGCCCTTCAGCTCATACACGCCGGCAAGGACCCGCTAATAAGGGAAAGGAACACCCTCGAGGCCCTTCTTAAGCTCAAGGAGCATAAGTATATAAAGGCCGATGAAGCGGAGCGCCTCTCGGCAGGGTACACGTTCCTCCGGGAGCTCGAGCACAGGATACAGATAATCGAGGGCAGGCAGAGCCAGGCGATACCCGCAAGCGAGGCCGCCCTCTTAAGGCTCGCGAGGATGATGGGTTTCAGCGGCTCGAAAGAAGAAGCAGCCGGCCTTTTCTGGGACGAGTACAGGAAAGTGACCTCGGGCGTGCACGAGGTCTTCAGGTCGCTTTTCTACAGGTCCGGCGAGGCACCGGCGGTCCCGGAGGAGGTAAGGCTCCTCTTCACGGCCGACCTCCCGGAGGAAGAGGCGAAATCAAGGCTCCGCGCCCTGGGCTTCGGCGACCCTTCTGCGGCTTACGCGAACCTCAAGCTTCTACGTGACGGGCCGCCGTTCGCGCGCCTGTCTTCCAGGGCGCGCCTGATGCTCCAGAGGCTCGCGCCCATGTTCCTCCAGAAGGCCGCGGATTCGCCCGACCCTGACAGGAGCCTCGCCCACCTCGAAAGGTTCATATCGTCCGTAGGCGCCCGCACGACCTTTTATTCACTCCTTTACGAGAACCCCCACGTGCTCGAAGAGCTCATGCGGCTTTTCGGCACGAGCGTATTTCTCTCGCGGGACTTGATAGACCACCCTGAAAGCCTCGACATCCTCCTCTCGGACGAGCTCTCCATAGCCTACAGGAAGCGCGAGGGGATAATTGCCGCCTTCCTATCCGAGACAGCACCGGGAAAGGAGTACGAGGATGTTCTCGACGGTCTCCGGAGGCTTAAGAGCCAGGAGCTTTTCAGGATAGGCCTCAACGACGTAGGCGGGGCGCTAAAGCCCAGGCAGGTCTCCAACCAGATATCGTTCTTGGCCGAGGCGGCTCTCGGCGCGGCGCTGAAGATCGCGGCGGACGGCTTGAGGGACCGCTACGGCGACCCACCGGCATCCGGCAGGTTCGCGGTCATCGGCATGGGGAAGCTCGGCGGCAGGGAGCTCATCTACGGCTCTGACCTCGATATAGTCTTCGTATACTCGGGAAATGCCCAGGACCGTACCAGCGGGCCCAGGGAAATATCCCTGCACGAATATTACGTGAAGCTCGGGCAGAGGATGATAAGCGCTCTCACTTTACGGACGCGAGAGGGCTTCGTATTCAACGTGGACGCGCGGCTAAGGCCCTCGGGGAGCGCGGGCCCCCTAGTCGTTTCCGAAGAGGCGCTCTTTAAATACCACTCCGGCCCGACGCTCGTATGGGAAAGGCAGGCCCTTACCAGGGCCCGCGCCGTTGCCGGGGACATGGGATTCGGCCGCGGCATCGTATCCGGCCTCTGGGAGATCCTCTACTCAAAGCCCCTCACAGCGGCCGATGTCGAGGAGATGCTCCGGATAAGGAAGCGGATGGAGGTTGAAATTGCCAAGGAGGATGCGGGACGGTATAATATCAAGACCGGGTCAGGCGGCATAGTCGATATAGAATTCCTGGTGCAGGCGCTCCAGTTGAGATACGGCTCTACAAACCCAGCCCTCAGGACCTCCTATACCCAAAAGGCGCTACTGAGGCTCCGGCGCGCAGGGTTCATCCCGGAGGACGGCTTTCGTTTCCTCTCGGGCGCATGGTCATTCATGCGGCTTATAGAGACGAGGCAGCGCATTGTCCATGACAGGCCGGAGGGCTACCTCGTGAGGGGCTCGGAGGAGCTTACCACCCTTGCGAAGAGGACCGGCTACTCCGGCCCGGATGCCGCGGAAAGGCTCCTCAAGGATTACGCCGGCTTTGCCGAAAGGGTAAGGGATTCCTATTCAATGGTCCTCGAAGGGCTCAAGACGCCCCCTCCCCCGCGGGACGGGAAGGACGGTAAAGAATGAAAAGCGAACTGGGAAATATGGGGCTCCCGAGGCTCCTTCATCTCATATATCTCAAGCAGGACGAGACCGCGGTCCTCGACATCATGAAGGAACCCGTGAAGAAGCGTTTCTTCTTCAGGCGGGGCCTTCCGGTGGCGGCGAGCTCGAACGTGCTCGGAGAGGTGCTCGGAAGGCTCCTCATGCAGGAGGGGATAATCTCCGAGAAGGAGTATGAGGGCTCGCTCGAAGCCGTCCTCCGTGAACGGAAGCGCCACGGCGAGGTGCTCATATCCATGGGTCTCCTTACGAAGGAGAAGCTGGAAGAGTTCCTGCGGCTTCAGCTCAAGAGGAGGCTCCTCAGGGTTTTCGACTGGGAGGAGGGCTCCTACAGGTACGTGAAAGCGCCCATCCCGGACGGGCTTCCCGATAACCCGCTCCATCCGGCAGAGCTCATTCTCGAAGGCATAAGCCTCGGCTTCTACCCGGCTTCGAACATCAAAAAGGAGCTGGGGCCCTGCATGGACAGGCGCCTTTCGCTCCATGAGGGCGAAGGCCCTTACAAGCTTCAGGACTTCCATTTCAACCTGCAGGAGATGCGGTTCATAGAGGCCCTCTCGGGCGGGAAGACGCTCGAGGACGCGCTCGGCTCATCGGACCTGCTGCGTCACCGCGCCCTGTCCATCGCCCTCTCGCTTGTGATTACCGGACTCCTCAAGGACGGCGGCGCAACTGACGGGCCATATGAGCTCAGGGAATCGGCCCCTGAGGCCCGCCCTCCCGAGGCGCAGGTGGATTCCCAGCTCAATGCCGAACTCCTTTTCATGCGCGCCAAGGCCGCCCTTCATAAAAAGGACTTCCTCTCGGCCATCGGCATGCTCAAGGACATAACGACAATCTCGCCCGGCGAGGGCGAGTACTGGGCCGCCCTGGGCTGGGCCATTTATAACGACGACCCCGGAAGGATCGCCGAATCAGAGAGGCTCCTCAAGGACTCGATAGACCTCAATAACGACCTCGACGGCGCGTGGCTCTACCTCGGAAAGGTCTTTCTCGCGCAGGGCCGTTCCGAAGAGGCCGAAAAGGCGTTCTCAACCGCTTTCTCCAAGAACCCCTGGAATACGGAAGCGCTCTCAGAGCTCAAGAGGCTCTATCTAAACAGCCGGGCCCCCCGTGAGGCCGGGCCTTTCGCGGGCTTCCCGGCCGAGCCGCCCCTTTCAGGGGCAGAGGCCGGTCCGCTCGATGCGCTCGTAAAGGCCGTAAGAAAGCACTCGGGCCCGGTGCTCCTCGAGGGCGAGCCGGGGGCCGGGAAGACCACCGTGCTCCTTGAGCTCCTTAAAAGGGTTTCCCAGGACAAGGTCCTTGCCGCCCTCATACAGAGGCCCCAGGCAAAGGAGTTCGATTTCGTGAAGGGGCTTAACACCGAGCTGGGCTCAAGTAGCGATGCCAGGACCGTAAAGGACCAGCTCCTTAACCTCGGGATGCGGGTCTCCCAGAATAAGATCCAGGGCGGCCACAGCCTCATTATAATTGACGACGCGGACTCTCTTTCACCCGGCTGCCTCAAGCTCGTCCAGTATCTTACAAGGCTTAAGACCCTGCAGATTATCCTTTCCGCCGGGCCCGGCCTGGCGGAAAGGCTCAAGGACCCTGCCTTCAAGGAGCTCGACGAGAGGCTCTCGACCAGGGTCAAGCTTAGCGGGATGACCCGGGAGGAGACCTCTCTCCTTATAGAATCCCGGGTAAGGTCCGCAAAGGGAGAGGCCGCCGTACGCGTCGCCCTCTCCGCGCCAGACCCGGGAGAAATATTTGAGAAGACCGGCGGCATTCCCGGGGCCGCTCTTAAAGAGGCTGCGGCCGTTTTCAAGAGGACCGTGCCCAAGCCCCTTGAGAAGGCAGCGGCTCCGCTCACCGGAGCCGCTGCGATTGAGCCGGGGCCCGGGGATACGGAAGTGGTTTTGCCGGAAGCGCCCGTTGAAAGAAGGCCTCAAAACCACGAGCACATTGAGCTGATGGAATACGAGCACGTCCTTGAGCCGGCGGCCCTTGAACCCGTTAGCGAGGCCAGGTCTGAAACCACCCCGCATGAAAAGGCGGCGGCTGCAGCGGAGGCACCGGCGCCCGCCGCGCCCGCCATGCAGGAGGCAGCGTCCGCTCAGTCATCGGCTCCTCAGAAACCCCTTCCCAAGAAAGAGGCACCGGGCCAAAAGGAGACCCCTGTTAAGACCGGGCCCGCAAAAAATAACGCATCGAGTGCTGTCCTCTGGGTAGTCCTCTTCCTCGTTGCCGCGATCGCCGCAGGCTACTTCATATGGACCTTCTGGTCAGGCAACGCGGCGGAAAAAAAGGAGCCGGTGGCCGTGCCTGCCCCGTTCGAGGAAAAATTCCCCGGGCCGCAAGGCGGGCCTGTACAGGCCGATTTCGAAAAAGTCCTGCCCGGGGAAACCCCGGAGACAAGTCCCGCCAACGCGGAAGCCGCCGACCCCTCCCTTGACACGGCGCCTCGGGATGGTGAATAGTTAAGAGGGGCTTTTCCGCCCCGTGCCGTGCAAAGATTTTAATTTTCCGGGGGGACCATGGCTGAAAAAAGCGTTTTCGAGGAGGTGCTTCTGGCCCTTGAGAAGGCGAACAGGCATCTCAATCTCCCCAAATCGGTATATGAAAGGCTTAAGACCCCGAGGCGCTCCCTTATCGTCTCGGTCCCCGTGGAGATGGACGACGGCTCAATAGCGAACTACACGGGCTACAGGGTGCAGTACGATTTCGCGAGGGGGCCCGCAAAGGGCGGCGTCCGCTTCCATCCCAAGGTCGACCTTGACGAGATAACCGCGCTCGCGGCGCTCATGACATGGAAATGCGCCCTGGTCGATATACCCTTTGGCGGCGCAAAGGGCGGAGTTGCCTGCGACCCGACGGGCTTAAGCAAGCGCGAGCTCGAAAGGCTCACCAGGAGATACACCTATGAGATTGGACTTCTCATAGGCCCGGAATCCGACATACCCGCGCCGGACGTCTATACGGACGAACAGGTCATGGCGTGGATGATGGACACCTATTCCATGATGAAGGGGTACTCGGTCCCCGGGGTCGTGACAGGCAAACCCGTAAGCCTCGGCGGCTCGCTCGGGAGGAGCAAGGCGACGTCCTCGGGGCTGGTGACAACGGTCATCGAGGCGCTCGACCACCTGGGCATGGAGGTCCGGGGCCTGACAGCGACCGTGCTCGGCTTCGGGAAGGTAGGATTGAACGCGGCAGCCATCCTCGAGGAGGCCGGCGCAAGGATAATCGGCGTTGCCGACTCCAAGGGGGCGGTCTACAACCCGCAGGGGCTCGATGTGAAAGAGCTCGTCAGGCATAAACGCGACACAGATACCGTGCAGGGCTTCAGGGGCTCCGAGGACCTTACAATCGACGAGCTTATATCGATAGAGACGGACCTCCTCGTGCCCGCGGCGCTCGAAGGGCAGATAAACGCCTCGAACGCTCATCTCGTAAAGGCCAGGGTCCTCGCGGAGGGCGCGAACAGCCCCCTTACCGCCGAAGCTGACGAGCTGCTTGGCTCAAAAGGCGTCTTCATCATCCCCGACATACTGGCGAACGCTGGCGGTGTAGTGGTCTCTTATTTCGAATGGGTGCAGGGCCTCCAGAGGTTTTTCTGGAACGAAGCGGAAGTGGGGTCCCGACTTTCCGCGGTCATGAAGAAGGCGTTCCACGAGGTCCTTTCCCTCTCAAGGGACAAGGGGCTGGACATGAGGACCGCCGCCATGGCCCTGGGGGTCAAAAGGGTTGCGGACGCGGTCCAGATACGGGGGCTCTATCCCTGACCGGCCGGAGTCCTCACAAGGCATTTTTTGGGCTGACCCGATGGGCGCAGCCACCCTTTCCAGGCTTAACTACCTGATAAATTTTTGTTTTTCGAGATATATAAATTTCTTTTCGCCTGCCCTTCAAAACCCTTGAAATCACCCTTCCACTCTGATAAATTGGCTCCCTACGAAAAGGCCCCAGTTATCAACATCTGTGAATAACCCTGTGAATATCTTCCGGCGGTAAAGCAATCGTTCTGGCCTCGTTTGCCCCTCTTTCTTCCAGAGCTGCCGGAACCCGTGGTGCAAATGGATTCCGAAGCTATCTGGAAAAACTGCCTCAAATCGATCGAGACCCATGTAAGCCCGCAGCACATTGCCACGTGGTTCAGGCCCATACGGGTGCTGGGCGGGAGCTCATCCCATATAGAGCTCGAGGTGCCGAACCGTTTCTTCCTCGAGTGGATAAAGGAGCACTATCTCTTGCTCCTGGAGGACGTCCTCCGGAAGGTGTCGAAGAAGGGCCTTGAGCTTGCCTGGTCCGTAAGCGACGAGCCGCAGGCCGCTGCCCCCAGGAAAAAAGAGAAGGAAAGCGGCAAGGCACCGAGGCAGACGGGCTCGACACTCAACGGCAAGTACACATTCGACAACTTCGTCGTCGGGAAGGCCAACGAGTTCGCGCACGCCGCGTGCTCGGCCGCCGCCGGTAACCTGGGGAGCAAGTACAACCCCCTTTTCATCTACGGCTGCGTCGGCCTTGGAAAGACCCACCTCCTCCAGGCGATAGGCCACAAGGTCCTCGCCCACAATCCCGGCGCAAAGGTCTGCTATTACACCTCGGAGCGCTTCGTAAACGACTTCATAAACTACGTGAGCCGCCAGAAGATGAGCGAGTTCAGGAGCAGGTTCAGGAACGTCGACGTCCTGCTTATAGATGACATCCAGTTCTGGGCCGGCAAGGAAGGCACGCAGGAGGAGTTCTTCCACACCTTCAATACGCTTTACGAGAACCACAAGCAGATAGTGGTGACAAGCGACAAGTTCCCCAAGGACTTGAACGGCCTCGAGGAGCGGCTACGGTCGCGTTTCGAGTGGGGCCTTGTCGCTGACATACAGCCGCCTGACACCGAGACCAAGATCGCGATACTCAGGAAAAAGGCGAAGGCCGAGGGAGTCAAGCTCCCGGACGACGTCGCGGGGTGGCTCTCCGAGGTAAGCGGCTCCAACGTCCGCGAGCTCGAAGGGTTCCTCAACAGGATAATCGCGGTATCGAGCCTTACGAACCGGGATATAGACCTCTCTATGGCGAAGGAGGCCCTCAAGAACCTCATAAAGGAGATGGAGGAGAAGGTCTTCACCATAGACGAAATCCAGAAGGCCGTCGCCTCTTTTTATGATATAAAGCCCTCGGAGCTCAAGAGCAAGAGAAGGCACCAGAATATCGCGCTCCCGAGGCAGATAGCCATGTTCCTCGCAAGGGAGTACGGCGGCTTCTCTTACCCTGAAATAGGCTCGTCTTTCGGCGGCAAGGACCACTCGACCGCCATACACGCCTGCAAGAAGATCGAAAAGGCGATAAAGGAGAACGGCGAGGTAAAGCAGGCCGTGCGGTCTTTGAAACAGAACCTCGGCATAAGATAGCGCTTTCAGGCTCTTGGGCATCATCCCAACAGCTTTATCAACACCCCGTGGTCTTCTTGTTGGTATGCCGGGATGTGGTGTTGGTAAATTAGGGGCCTCTGTTGATGGATTTTCGGGGGCGGTAAAAGGTTGGCGGGGGCGTCTCTTTTACGAACAGCTGAGCGCCGCGGCTTCGCCTTTTCTTTCAGTTACTTTGGCGGTTATCAACACATTAACAGGGCCTACTACTATCTACTACTCTCTAAGAGATTATAGAGAGATAGAATACAAATCCAAAGACAGGAGAACAGGATGAAGTTCACTATCGGTAAGCCAGACTTCATAAAGGTGCTCCAGAGGATACAGGGCATAGTTGAGAAAAGGAACACCATGCCCATACTCGCTAACGTGCTCTTGGACGCCTCAAAAGGCAAGGTGACCATCATGGCTACCGACCTGGAGGTCTTCATAAGGGACTCGGCGCAGGCAGGGGTTTCCGAAGAAGGCTCCGTAACGGTGAACGCGCGGAAGGTCTTTGAGATAGCCAAGGAGCTCCCCGGCGACCAGATAGACGTATCCACCGGCAAGGAAGACAAGCTCACCCTCAAGGCCGGAAAGGCAAGGTTCAACATCATGGGGCTCCCGGCAAAGGAGTTCCCATCGTTCCCCGACCCGGAAGAGGGGTCGCTGCAGCCGATAGACGGCGGGACCATGAGGAACATGATAGACAAGACCTCATTCGCGGTATCGACAGACGAGACGAGGTATAACATAAACGGCTTCCTCCTAGAAAGGGAGGACGGCAGGATAAAGATGGTCGCGACAGACGGGCACAGGCTCGCCCTTATCATGAGCGAAGGCGACAATATAGCAAAAGGCCAGAAGGAAGGGGTCCTCCTTCCGAGAAAAGGCGTAATGGAGATGAAGAAGGTCCTCGATGAGAAGGATGGGGAGTTCTTCCTCGGCATAACCCAGAAGAACGCGGTCATGAAGAGAGAAAATACCGTAATCACGGTACGCCTCCTTGAAGGCGAGTTCCCGGACTACAGGAGGGTAATCCCCAAGGACAACGACAAGGTGGTGAGCGCGAAAAGGGAGGAACTGCTTTCGTCTCTCAAGAGGGTCTCCATACTTTCGACCGACAAGATAAAAGGGGTCAAGTTCAGCTTCTCGAACTCGAAGCTGGTATTGTCGTCATCAAGCCCCGATATAGGGGAAGCCACAGAAGAGGTCGACATAAAATATTCGGAAGACGATATCGATATAGCCTTCAACGCCCGCTATTTCATAGACGTCCTGGAGGCGCTGAAGGAAGAAGATGTAACCATAAACCTCAAGGACTCTCTTTCGCCCGGCATCATAAGGCCTGCCGGAGGCGAGGACTATACCTACATAATCATGCCCATGAGGCTCTGATGCGCGCGCACGGGAAAAGCTGCTTTTTCCCGGAAAGGCCATGCCGCAGACACTCAGGTTTTAAGGACAGCTTTTTGACCGAAACCGCTTGACATTCAATGACATCCTGTGTCTAAATAACGGTTTGACCAGGGCCCTGCCCCGCTAAAACAGCACACACAGAGAACTAAAAAGAAAAGGGACACGCCATGCCGAAAAGGACATTTCAGCCGAGCAATAAAAGGAGACTCAGGACCCACGGGTTCCTTACGAGGATGGCCACAAAGGCCGGAAGGGCCGTAATAAAGAGGAGAAGGGCCAAGGGAAGGAAGCGCCTTTCTGTTACCGTAAGCTCCAGTAAGTAAGCGCGGCCGTTCTGCCCCGGACCCCACCGGGGGCATCCGGAGGACCGGGATTCAAGGAAACACGCCCCCGGTCGCCCAAAGCCGGCAGGTGAAGGGCGCACGTTTGTTATGAAAGCCGTCGGCTTTCCGGCTGGAATTTAAAAGGGAGCCGGGCGGATGAAGGGAAAAGAAGGGTCTTCCTTTTCAAAGGAGGAGCGGCTTCTCCGGCCCGAAGACTTTAAAAGGGTACGGAAGAGCGGAAAAAGGCTCTCAACCAGGAGCTTCAATCTGTATTTCCTTCCGAACGGGCTCGGCATGAGGAGGCTCGGGATCGCGGTGAGCGCCAAGACCGGAGGCGCTGTCAAAAGGAACAGGATAAAGAGGCTCCTCCGCGAGTTCTTCAGGCAGAACAAGCCCCTCTTTCCGGACTCGACCGACATATTTATCTCGGTAAAGACCCTCGAGCACGCAGCCGGGCTCAGATGCGTGGAGGGGGAACTTAAAAAAGCGCTCGGCCCGCCGGGGCCGGCTTCCGGATAGAAATGCTCAAGCAACCCCTCATATTCCTTATTTCCCTTTACAAGACCCTGATCTCTCCGGTCCTTCCGCCCTCCTGCAGGTTCTACCCGAGCTGCTCGGAATACGCCAGGGCCTCCATAGAGGCACACGGCGCCCTCAAGGGGCTTTACCTCGGCATAAGAAGGCTTTTGAAGTGCCACCCGTATCACGAGGGCGGATACGACCCGGTGCCTCCCGCAAGGGAAAAACAACTTAACAGGACGCCACAGCATGGATAAGAAAGTCTGGATCGCCTTGATACTCTCTATGGCGGTGCTGTTCTTCTACCCTTATTTCATACAGCAGTTCTACCCAGCCCAGGAAACGCAAAAGACCGCGGAAGAGGCTGCGCCTGCGGAGCGGCAGGCCCGCGAGGCGGCCCCGGCCGTTCCCGCGCCCCCGCCGGTAAAAGAGGTGCGTACGGTTGTCGAGACCCCGCTCTTCAGCTCCGTGCTTTCCAGTAACGGCGGCAGCATAATGAGCTTTGAGCTCAAAAGGTACAGCGAAGGACTTGAGGACGAGCGCATAGTAAACGCCTCGGAGAAGGTCGGAAAGCGGGAATCCTTTGCCACGCGCATTGAGATAAACGGGACAATGGAGAACATAAGCTTCTCGCCTTCGGCAGAGGCGCTCTCCATAGATGAATCACAGGAGGCCGAGCTCGTCTATAAAGGGACCTCCTCCACGGGCCTTATTATTGAAAAAAGGTATCTCTTCTCAGGCGACGCTTACCTCATTGATACCGGGCTAAAGGTCACGAACCCAACCGGCAATACGATCTCCGTAAGGGCCGAGACGGTCCTCTTCGCCGACGTCTCAGGCACCGACGACACGGGCTACCACCAGGGGCCTGTCATAAAAACCGCGGACAAGCTCATAAGGCAGGACGAGGGAGACCCTGCCGCGGCCGGCACAGGGAGGATAAAGTGGCTGGGCCTGGAGGACAAGTATTTCCTCTCGGCGCTCATACCGCAGGCCGATAAGCAGGTATCGTGGACCGCGGAAGCGCCGGCGCCCGGCCAGTCCAGGGTGGCTCTCCAGCTCCCCCTGACGCTCGCCCCGGGCGAGACCGCTTCTTTCAGCTACGGCTCCTTCATAGGCCCCAAGGAGTACGACAGGCTAGTCAAGCAGGGCCTCGGCCTCGAGGAGTCGATAGAGTTCGGCTGGTTCGACTGGCTCGCAAAGCCCTCGCTGGTGATACTGAACTTCTTCAACAGGTTCCTCGGCAATTACGGCCTCTCTATAATAGCGCTCACGGTCATAATAAAGATACTCTTCTACCCGCTTACGAAAAAGAGCCTCAACTCCATGCGCGAGATGCAGAAGATGCAGCCCCAGCTCGCGGCTTTGAAGGAAAAGCACAAGAACGACAAGGAGAAGATGAACAAGGAGCTCATGGAGCTCTATAAGCGGAACAAGATAAACCCGCTCGGCGGCTGCCTGCCCATGATGCTTCAGATACCCGTGTTTATCGCGCTCTACGAGGTGCTTTACGTAGCGATAGAGCTCAGGCACGCGCCGTTCTTCCTCTGGATACAGGACCTTTCGGCCAAGGACCCTTATTACATAACTCCCATACTCATGGGCGCGACCATGTTCGTGCAGCAGAAGATGACGCCCACGGCCATGGACCCGGCGCAGCAGAAGATAATGATGTTCCTGCCTATCGTATTCACGTTCATGTTCCTGACTTTCCCCTCGGGACTCGTGCTTTACTGGCTCGTGAATAACGTCCTCACGATAGGCCAGCAGTATTACATATACAAGACGCCGGTAAAGGCAAGGGCCTGAGGCATAGAAGGACAGGTGATTCCGGGGAGGTCCGGACCAAAGCCGAAGAGAAACCCCGGCCCCCAAGGGCCGGGGTTTTTTATTACGCACGAGGACATACGAAAACGCCATGAAAGAAGGAATAGCCGACACCATAGCGGCCGTAGCGACCGCCCCGGGGCCGGGCGGCATAGGGGTCATAAGGATAAGCGGGCCGGACGCCCTCGCCGTCGGGCTCAGGCTTTTCAGGCCCGGCACCGGCGGCTTGAAAGAAAGATATCTTCATCTCGGACGCATAACCTCGCCCGAGGGCGAGCTCCTGGACAGGGGCTTCCTGGTATTTATGAAGGGGCCCGGGTCCTATACCGGCGAGGACGTGGTGGAGCTCCACTGCCACGGCGGGCCGCTTCTTTTAAGGCAGGTCCTTTCAGCCGCGCTTTCCGCGGGCGCGCGGGCCGCGCTCCCCGGCGAGTTCACGAAGAGGGCTTTCCTCAACGGGAAGATGGACCTTGCCGAGGCAGAGGCGGTCTCGGACATGATAACGGCCGAGACAGGGCTTTCGCTTGCGGCCGCGCGCGGCAGGCTTGAGGGCGGGCTATCAAGGAAGGTCGGCTCCATAAAAGGACCGATGGTCTCGCTTCTCGCCCGGCTCGAGGCTGAGCTCGATTTCCCGGGCGAGGAGGTCGATACCCTTTCGGACGAGGCGATGGGCGCCTCGATTTCAGCCGCGATGGAGTCGCTTCTGAAGATGCTCAAGACCTTCGACGAGGGGGCGGCGATACGCGAAGGCGTGAAGGCGGTTATCCTGGGGAGGCCCAATGCGGGGAAATCGAGCCTGCTGAACGTGCTCCTCCAGGAGGAGCGGGCCATAGTGACAGAGCTCCCCGGCACCACGAGGGATGTGATAGAAGCCGTCCTCGACATGAGGGGCATCCCCGTCAGGATCATGGACACGGCCGGGCTCAGGGAGCCGTGCGACCGCGCCGAGGCGATCGGCGTAAGGCTCGCGAGGGAGAAGACAGCCGAGGCAGGGCTTGTCATTTATGTAGCCGACCTGTCCGGCGCGTTCGGCGAAGACCTCGCCATACTCGAAGGGCTCACGGGGAAAAGGGTCGTTATCGCCGCGAACAAGAAAGACCTGCCGGGCGCAAAGGCCGGTGAAGCGGAAAAGGCCTTTGCAGGAAGGCCGCTCGTCTTCATATCCGCCCTCAGGGAGGAAGGTATCGAGGAGCTTAAGGACCTCGTCTACAAGGAGGTCGCCGGGCACCCGTCGGGCGCACACTCCGTAGCTCCGGGCGAGCTCGTTGCCTCGGCCCGCCACAGGGACTGCCTTTCAGGCTCGCTACTGGCGCTTGGCAGGGCCGTGGAGGCGGTCCGTTCCGGCCTTCCAAGGGAGTTTGTAGCGGCGGACATGCGGGAGGCCGTGGATTCGCTCGGAGCGATAACCGGCGAGACCACGCCGGATGACGTACTTGATATTATTTTCAGCTCGTTCTGCATAGGAAAGTAAAACAATTTCAATCGATAAATGTTAAAATAGTTTTTATCCGGCCGTGCCGGCGTTTGATACAGCAGAAGGAATATGCCGATAGAATATATCTTAATAGGCGTAACGCTCCTACTTATAACCTGCATATTCGCGAGCAAGGCCTCGAGCCTCCTCGGGGTGCCGTCTCTTCTTATATTCCTTCTGGTAGGGATGCTGGTAGGCTCGGACGGACTCGGCATCCACTTCGACGACCCTGTGCTCACGCAGGCGATCGGGGTAGTTGCGCTCTCGTTTATCCTCTTCTCGGGCGGCCTTGACACGAACTGGGAGAGCATTCGCCCTGTCCTCTGGAAAGGAGTCGCCCTTTCGAGCGCCGGGGTGCTCGTAACCGCGCTCCTCGTGGGCTGGTTCGTCTCAGCTATCACGGAGTTCAGCTTCCTTGAGGGGCTCCTCCTCGGCGCGATCGTCTCATCGACCGACGCGGCCGCTGTCTTCTCCATACTCCGATCGAGGAACGTGAGCCTCAGAAAGCCGCTTAAGCCGCTCCTCGAGCTCGAGTCAGGCTCCAACGACCCCATGGCGGTCTTCCTTACCATCGGAGTCATAGGACTCATAATGACCCCGGGATTCAGGCTCGTTGACATGGTCCCGCTCTTTATCCTTCAAGCGTCCGTGGGCGCGGCCGCCGGATACGTGATGGGGAGGATGATGACCTATACCGTCAACAGGCTGCAGCTCGAATACGACGGTCTATACCCGGTCCTCACCCTCTCCTTCGTGCTCCTCATCTACGGCGCCTCTGCCGCGCTCGGCGGGAACGGCTTCCTTTCTGTCTACATAGCCGGGCTCGTCATGGGAAAGAGCGACTTCCTGAAGAGGAGGAGCATACTGAGCTTCCATGACGGCCTCGCGTGGCTCATGCAGATAGGCATGTTCCTTACGCTCGGGCTCCTGGTCTTCCCCTCGCGGCTTGTCCCGATAATCGGCGTGGGGCTCCTCATATCGGCCTTCCTCATAATCGTTGCGAGGCCGGCAAGCGTGTTCCTCACGCTCTATTTTTTCAAGGTGCCTTTCAGGGACAAGGCCCTGGTCTCATGGGTGGGACTCCGCGGCGCGGTGCCCATCATACTCGCGACCTTCCCCTTTGTTTCAGGGATTGCAGAGGCGGACCTCATATTTCATATCGTCTTTTTTATAGTCCTTACCTCGGCGCTCGTGCAGGGAACGACCATCCCGATCATCGCGAAGCTTCTCAAGGTGACAGAGCCGTTCGCGCCCGAGACCTTCCAGAAGATGGCCGAGCAGCTCAAGAGCGAGCTTACGCCCATCGAGGTGCCGGAGAGCTCGGCTGTAATCGGAAAGAAGGTCGTTGACGCGGGATTCCCCAAGGGCGTGCTCATAGTCTTCATATGGAGGGACGACAAGTTCATCGTGCCTGACGGAAGGACCGTGCTGGAGAAGAAAGACAAGCTTTTCGTGCTGACCGACAGGAGCTCTTTCGACAGGATAAAGGCAGTGCTTTCGGAGAAGAGGTAAGGCCGGGAAGAGGTCCCTTGTTATTTCAGGGCTGGACCGGCGAGACGAAGCCGTCGGGCTTTATCGCCAGGACAGACGAGTTTATCTTTCCGAGTATTCTTTCAGCGGTATTGCCTATAAGGAGACCCGGGAGGCCAGCCCTCCCGACAGTCCCCATCACGACGAGTCCGGCCTTCTTCTCCTTCTGCATAGCCGGGATTATGTCCCAGGGACTCCCCTTCACGAGATGCGTCTCGTGCCTCACGCCGCTCAAGTCCGCCTTTTCTACCATCTCTTTAAGCCATCTCGCGTGCAGCGCGTGGGTCTCATTGAGGTATGCCTCGAGGTCCTGGCTCGACAAAAGGCTCCTTACCCTGTAGAGGCTCTCGGAGAGGAGCTCCCAGGCATGGATGACGTGGATTACGCCGCCCCATGCCCTTGCAATCGTCGCTGCCGCGTCCAGTATCTTTACGTTAAGCGCGTTCCTTTCCGGATGGTACGGGTCCGGGTCCACTGCCGCCAGTATCCTTTCGAAATGGCAGCCCTTCGACGGTTTTGTTATCAATACCGGGCAGGGGCATTTACGGAGAAGGTGCATGTCGTTGCTGCCCAGAAAGGCGCCCCTCAGGGGCCCGGTCTTTTCAGAGCCCTTTACGACAAGGTCGTGCCCGCCCCTTAATACCTCGCGTATTATCTCTATGAATGGTGTCCCGATAAGGAGCCTCGCCTCGGCGCTTACGCCCGTTGTCGAGAGAGATTCGAGAGAGGATTCCATGCGCTCGCCGTCTTCTCTCGCGACCCTGTTCCAGAGCTCCATGAAGGAATTGTTGCCCTTGAGGTTCGCTGGCAGGTCCTCAAGCGCGTCGGCGAGCACGAGAGAGGCCTTCGCGTGTCGCGCGAGCCTGGAAGCGCACTGGAGGGCGATCTCCTGACCCTCCCCTCCCCCTATGGCAAGTATGCTTTCGAGCTTCATCATGATGGAGTATATCATTGCCCCGGCTGTGAGGCAACAGGGACCGGAGAAGCGGCTTTCAAAGAACCGGGCGAAATGATATTATCGGGCCGGATTAACGGATGAGGAGAAGGAATATGCTCGCCAGGGTTTTAGCCGCAGTCGTCTTGACCGCAGCTGCAGTAGCGGGCATATTTTATTTCAACTCGCACACGGTAGAGGCGGGTCCGGAAAATGCGGCTTTCCGGCAGGTCGAGCCATCAAGGGTGTGCATGGTGCAGGACAGAGTCTCTTTCATGGGGAACATCCCCGTGGAGATAGAGGGTAAGACGTATTACGGCTGCTGCCCGAACTGCGTGGGAAGGCTCCTGTCTGCCGGAGCGCTCCGTTATGCGATCGACCCGTCCACGGGTAGCCAGGTTGACAAAGCCGAGGCCTTTATCATTTCAAGGGAAGACGGCACGGTAATGTATTTTGAATCGGAAAAGACGGCCCGCGGTTACCACCAGGCAATGCAAACCATCTGATAGCAAGCACTTTACGCCTCACTCAAGCCCCGCGCGCCGGCTCAGGCGAAGTGGGCCTTCCAGAACGACTCTGCCTCCTCGACATCCGCCCTGCTCCCGATTATCAGGGGCGTCCTCTGGTGGAGCTCCCCTGGCCGTATCTCCATTATCCTCTCGATGCCGTTGGATGAACGGCCTCCGGCCTGTTCGACGATGAACGAGAGCGGGTTGGCCTCGTAAAGGAGTCGTAGCTTGCCGTTACGCGATTTCTTGTCAGCCGGGTAGAGGAAGATGCCGCCCTTAAGGAGGTTACGGTGGAAGTCCGAGACGAGCGAGCCCACGTACCGGGCGCTGTAGTCCTTGCCGTCCGACTTAAGCTTCTCTATATACGCGCCGGTGCCCGGGAGCCAGTGCTTGCTGTTCCCCTCGTTTATGCTGAATATCTTTCCCTTCTCGGGGATCCTGATATCCGGGTGCGAAAGCAGGAACTCCCCGACGCTCGGGTCTAGCGTGAAGCCGTGCACGCCGTGGCCTGTCGTGTAGACCATCATGGTGCTCGAACCGTAGAGGATGTAGCCTGCCGAGACCTGCTCGACCCCGGGTTTGAGGAAGTCGGCGGTAGTGACCTTCGCGTCGCTGCTGCACCTAAGTATCGAGAAGATGGTGCCCACGCTTACGTTCACGTCTATGTTGGATGAGCCGTCGAGAGGGTCGAAGAGGAGGAGGTAGCAGCCCCTAGGGTACTTGCCGTCCACGTGGATGATGTCGTCCATCTCCTCTGAGGCCATTGCGGAGAGATGCCCCCCGTGCTCCATGGCCCTGATGATGGTCTCGTTCGCGAGCTCGTCGAGCTTCTGGACCTCCTCGCCGTGGATGTTGTTGTTGCCCGACGCCCCGAGTATGTCGATGAGGCCCGCGCGCCGCACCTCCCTTGATATTACCTTTGCGGCGGTTACGAGGTCCGAGAAAAGCGCCGTGAAATTTCCGGTAGAGCCCGGGTGCCGCCTCTGCTCTTCAAGAAGGAACTTGGTAAGGGTCATCCCGATGGACATGAAGGGCCCTCCTCTGGAGAATTTTCCAAAAGGCTGCTGAAATAGCCCAATCTGCTTGTTGTCTTTAAAGCTCGTCACTGCGCGCACTAAAAGTACGCCTATGCCTCACTTTTCGACTCCTTGCATCTTGAGCTTTTTGAGCAGCCTTGGGCTGTGCCCCTTGATTATATACTGAAATCAGGGGATGTGAAGCCCTTTTTCGTCCCTTCTTGAAAGCGAACCGAGGTGCGGATTTCAGTACGCGCCTGCCTTGAGTTCCGGGAAACGGAAGCCATCGAGGCTGGCAAGCTCGAAAAGGCCGGGATACTTATCGTCCTCAAGGAGGATCTTCCTTACGTTGCCCTGCCAAAGGGTGTAGAAGAGCTCCTTTTCCTCTTTTGTAGCCATGCCTCTCATGACCCTGGGCATGAGGTCGTTCATCCTCGGGTCTCCCGAGAGGGCCTGGGGATTGTAGGATATCTGAACCGCCTTTCCGTTATCCTCCCTCTGGAAGATGAAGGTATTGAACTGGGGGTCTTCGGCGTCGAAGAAAAGCTTGTTGTTCCTGCCGAACCTACCGCCGAGCCCCTTGAAGCCGGTTGCGCCCGCGGCCCCGGTTATGAGTGAAATTACATGGGCCTGGGGACCATAGGCCAGGTCGCCGGGACCGCCCTTTACAATGACCCGTATCTCTCCCCTCACAGGGACTTCTTCACCGTAAAGGGCCTTTAACGCTTTCTGTGTAAGCCTGTATGCGCCTGAAACGGCGGGGCATGAATGGCCGGCCACCAGCACGGCATCCGTGTAGTTGATGACGAAAAGCTCGTTCTCGTCCTGAGCGCCGAGGATGTATGCAAGCGGCTCCTTGAGCCTTATGGGCTCGACCTCGCTAAAAAAATCCTGGCGCCATTTCGTGGTTTTCTTCATGAAGGCTCCTCTCTTTCGGGCAAATGCCCGAACAAAAATTTTAGCAAAAACGGGCCTTAAGTGCAAGTTTAGGGGCGGCCCCGGCCCATATCCGCATTTTTACATAAGAACCATACTAACGCACTGACATTTATCCCCTAAAATTCATCCTGCTTTTTGAAAGAACAATTTGCCCTTTTCCCTTCCAAAGCTTCGGATAAGCCTATAAAGAGCTTAAAAAAAAGCGCTTCTAAACCGCATATATCTCTTGACAAGTTTGAGTTTGATTTATAAAATAAGTTTAATTTTATATTTCAGATTATTTTTGAACTTAATAATGTTCCCTTCATTCAAATACAGGAGCAATCATAGGGGTGGGCATAAGAACTCCGGAACTTCTTTCAAAAATCGATATTCCCAGGCAAAAGCTCTATTACCTTGAGCAGAAGGGGTTTATAAAACCCCGGAAGATCCTCATCGGGGATAAGGAGTTCAGGGAGTATTCCGAAGAGGACGCAAAGAAGGTCGAATTCATCTGGAAATACCTGAAAAAGGGTTTCAAATACAAGATAGCCTACGAAAAGGCTATGGAAGAGCTCCAGAACCCGCAGTTGAACCTGGTTAAAACCGAAAAACCCGCTTAGACGGTAGGAGGAGCCGAATGGAGGGGCTTTCAATAAGCTCTGAACCGCCCAGTAGCAAAGCGGCCAAAGTCGCTGTAAGGTCCGACTTGGCCGAGTATATCGAGTGCCCCGCTTCAAGGCCCGAGAGCTGGAACGATTGGAAGTGGCAGCTCAAAAACCGCATAACCTCCCTTGAGGCGTTGAAAGACCTCATACCCCTTACCCGGCGGGAAGAGGAAGGAATCAAGCGCGCCACCGGCCGCCTGGCCATGGCCATAACACCCTATTTTCTCACGCTCATCGACAGACAGGACCCCAAATGCCCCATAAGGAAGCAGGCAATACCCAGGCTCGAGGAATTCAGCGTCTCTTCCTGCGAGATGGTAGACCCTTGCGGTGAGGACTCCCATTCCCCGGTCCCGGGGCTCGTGCACAGGTACCCTGACAGGGCCCTTCTGATAGTGACCGACTCCTGCGCCATGTACTGCAGGTATTGCACGAGGAAGCGGATGGTCGGTGAAGAGCACCCGCCCATGCCCATAGAGCGCTTCGACGACGCGATAAAGTACATCAAGTCGAAAAGGTCCATAAGGGACATCCTCATCTCGGGCGGCGACCCGCTTATGATGAAGACCGAGGTCCTCGAGGACTATATAAAGAGGCTCAGGGCCATACCGCACCTTGAGGTGATCAGGATAGGCACCAGGGTGCCTGTGACGCTGCCCATGAGGGTGACAGGCGAGCTAGTCGCGATGCTCAGGAAATACCACCCGCTCTACATAAGCATCCATTTCTCTCACCCGAAGGAAATCTCTCCCGAGGTCGAGAAGGCCTGCTCCATGCTCGCCGACGCCGGGATACCGCTCGGCAGCCAGACCGTGCTCCTTAAGGGAGTGAACGACAGGCCGGCTGTCATGAAAAAACTCATGCAGGAGCTCCTTAAGATACGGGTCAGGCCCTATTACATATACCAGTGCGACATGGCCGTTGGCACGGGCCACTTCAGGACGCCTGTCTCTGTTGGCATGAACATAATGGAGGAGCTCCGCGGCCACACGACAGGATATGCGGTGCCGACCTTCGTGGTCGACGCGCCCGGGGGAGGGGGGAAGATCCCGGTTGCGCCCACCTACCTGATCTCCCAGGCAAAGGGCAGGCTGACGCTCAGGAATTACGAGAACAAGATCTATACCTATTCAGAGCCGGAGTGAGATTATGAAGAGCGACGACCTCCTGGATGGGCTGGAAGCCGGCGGAACTGCCGTTCAAGCCGGGCATGCCGAAGAAGGGCCGCCCGGAAAGACCAGGCCCGCGCGCTTCGAGGACCAGGAGAACTATTTCCTCAACTGGCTTACGGCCACG
The DNA here is from genome assembly GCA_030583865.1 of Thermodesulfobacteriota bacterium. Classification (NCBI taxonomy): domain Bacteria; kingdom Pseudomonadati; phylum Thermodesulfobacteriota; species Thermodesulfobacteriota bacterium. The sequence goes on from CP129479.1 coordinate 40,104, forward strand.
CCCGCCCAGATGAGGACGCTCAAGAGCCTCGAGCTCGACCCTGAACGGAGGCACGAGACCGTGCTCGCGTCCCTCCTCAGGGAACGGAGCAGGAACGTGGTCCCCTTCAGGCCGGTCTCAAGGAAGACCCGCGTGGACACCGAATGAATTCAAGCCCTTTTCCGGCCCTGTCCTTGTAAACTCATCCAAGCCCCGACATCCCCGCCTTGATTTCCGGCCCTGTTAATACTATATTATACGGGAGCATATAACCGTAACCGCAAAGGAGCAGGCATGGAAGACTTTTCGCACCAGATAATGGATGAGGACTATAAGAAGGAGCTCCTCGACATACTCTATAACAAGTCGTTCAGGTATGACGAGGCCGGGTTCACCCTTTCAAGCGGCAAGAAGAGCAACGTCTACATTGACGTCAAGAAGACGGCCCTCTCGTCGGTCGCCATGGAGCTCATCGGCTACGCGTACTTCCAGAAACTGAAGCTCGCGCCCATCGACGCGGTGGGAGGCATGACCTTCGGGGCAGACCCCATCGCCTACGCCGCGGCCCTCACGTGCACGGTGAGGGGCAAGTACCTCGACGTGTTCGTAGTAAGGAAGGAGCCCAAGGGGCATGGCACCCAGGCCTGGGTGGAGGGCGACGTGAAATCCGGCGCCAACGTGGTGGTAGTGGAGGACGTGGTGACTACCGGTGCCTCCACCATCAAGGCCGTGGAGAAGGCCAAGGAGGCGGGCTACAACGTGCTCCGCGTGATACCCCTCCTGGACAGGGAAGAGGGCGGCGCCGAGAACATCCAGAAGGCGACCGGCATCAAGGTCGACCCCATCTTCACGTTGTCGGACCTGATGGAGGTCCACAAGAAGAAGATGGAAGAAGAGGAGAAGGAAAGGAAGAAGCAGGAGAGGGAAAAGGAGAAGCCGGTATTCTGAGAAGACTCTCTAAAATTGATCTTTTCCCCGGACTCTGCGTCAAGCCGGGAATAAAATTGCTCACATATAATCATATATGCTCCGCTTTTTATTCCCGGCCTTCCTTGATTACGGGAAAAATCTCTAATTTTAGAGGTTGCCTTTGATAAAAGCAAAGAGGCCCGGCCCGCAAGGGCCAGGCCTCTTTTTTTGTATGGGCGGTATCGCATGAAAAATCTGGCCAAGATGGGATTGACATGAGCCTTTCCCCAAAAGACCGCATCATCTTCGCCCTGGACGTGCCTGATATCAAGGGCGCGCAAAGATACGTAGACCTTCTCAAAGACCGCGTGGGCGTATTCAAGGTAGGGCTTGAGCTCTTCGTGGCCTGCGGCCCGGATGTGGTAAGGATGGTGCGCGAAAGGGGAGGGCGCGCCGTTTTCCTCGATTTGAAATTCCACGATATACCGGAGACAGTAAAGGGGGCCGTACGCTCGGCAGCCGCCCTGGGCGTTGATTTTATTACCGTCCACGCCTCTGACGGAAGCTCCCTTCTGAAGGCAGCGGTCGAGGCTGCCGGGAAGACGAAGGTGCTCGGCGTCACCGTTCTTACGAGCCTTTCAAAGGACTCGTTTTCCGAAGCAGGGATAGACGGGGATTTTACGCCCGAATCGCTTGTGCTTTACCGGGCCGGGGTCGCGAAGGCCTCAAGGTGCGCGGGAATAGTCTCCTCCGGGCTTGAGGCCGGGGCCGTGCGAGAAGCGCTCGGCCCGGATTTTCTCATCGTCACGCCGGGGGTGCGCATGGCCGAGGACGCCAGGGGTGACCAGAAGCGGATAGTGACGCCGTTCGAGGCCGTCTCTAACGGGGCCGACTATATAGTCGTTGGCCGCCCCATAAGGGATTCTAAAGACCCGGCCGGCGCGGCGGAAAGGATCGCTTCGGAGATAGAGAAGGCGATGCAGGGGCGGGCCTTATAGAAAACCTCGATAAGAAAGGTCTGCTTGATTCCCATTTTTGCGTCATTGCGGGGAGTGAGGCGACGAAGCAATCTCAAAGCGCCCGATATTCCAAAAGATGAGATTGCCGCGCTCCGCTCGCAATGACGAGTACGCCAATGAATCAGAGTTTTCAAATTTTGGAGCTTAAGCCCCTCTCTAAAGAGGGGCTTTGTTTTACCCTATTACCGATTCGTCCTCGAACCGCGTGTCTTCAACGCTCGCCACGTCGAATTCAAAGCCCTGGGTATAAGGGTGCTCCTCTCCCTCCATAAGGTCCTGTATTATCTCAGCGTATTGTTCTCTGGCCTCTTCGACGGTTATCCTCTCGTTTACTATGTCGTTGGCCAGGTTCAGGGCCAGGAAGTTGGCCTCCTCGCGGTCGCACATGGCAGAGACGGTCCCTGAAGTGCGCTCCACGATTACGCTTCCGTCAAACTCCGCGAGCTCGTCGAATTTGTCAGGGGGCACCTGGTAGGGAATGGTCTGGCGGAGGGTGTCCTCATGTTCCATGGGGAACCTGTGCGTGGCGACGTCCTTATGGAGTACCGTCTCCATCCAGGGCCCGTTCTCGCGCCAGATGAGCCTTGTCGGCGTAATTTCGTCAGGCTCGCCGTATTTATCGACCATCTGGTTCGCGGCGCTACGCGCCGACTCCGGCCAGTCGGATACGAATTCCTTTGCCGACCTGCCTTCTATGGCTGTAACGGCGCTCGCGAGACTCGAGAGCGCGATAAAGAGCACCAAAAGGACGGGCAGATGAAGTTTCATTCGCATTGCGGCACCTCCTTTTCCGTGGGTTGAACATAATAAGAGTATGAAGGAAAAGGTTTGCTGCCTCAAGCTGCCGGAAGTAGATGCGTGGAGGGGAGGGCTCAGTTCCTGAAGGAGCGGTTCATCGCAAGGGACCTTCCGTTGAAGGTGAGGGGGAGGGCCTTTTCAGGCTCGTCCTTAAGGGTCGCGCTTATGTGCAGGTGAGGCTCGAACGAATTGCCCGAGTTGCCCACCCGGGCTATTATCTGGTTTTCTTTCACTGATTGCTTCTCTTTCACGGTGATGCTCCCCTGTAGGAGGTGAGCCACAAGCACCCTGGCATTTCCGCATTCGATGATTATGTGGTTTCCATCGGGGTTTTTGATATCCGGCGAGCGCGGCGGGTTGTCGGGCAAACCGTCCCTGACCCCTGTTATTATGCCTGAGCAGGGGCTGTAGACGACCTCCCCGTATATTTTATGGAGGTAAAGCTCGGAAGGGAAAAAGCCGGAGGCCCTGTTCCCGAGCATGCCGAGCTTCACTATGTCGAGGGCGTAGCGGTCGCCTGCCGATGAATGGAACGGGTTCGCGATACGGCCTGCCCCGCCCTGCAGGACGTAATACCTCCCGTCCTTGAGCGGAAAAGAGAGCTCGACTGGTTCGTCCTTGATGAACCTGCCCTTGAGGGCGGCGAAATCAAGGGCCAGGAAGATTACGAGCAGTATGATCCTCGGCCTGTAGCTCGCGCGCCCCCTGCTGTCCCTCCTTCCGAATATGGTCCGGTCCTCGAGCCTGGGAAATGTCTTCACGACCGCGACCGCGAAGAGGAGCGCTATGGCGTATTTGAGCCACACGCTCGCGAAGGCCCATGTCCCGGCTACCAGGAAGAAGACCACGACAGCGGCGGAGAGGAGCGCGCGGGTGGCCCAATCGGTCCTGCTCGTGAACTTGCCTTTCCAGAGCCATGCCGAGCAGAGGAGCGGGAACGCTATGGAGAGGAGCGTTATTACCGAGATTACGGCCGGGAGCATCAGCTTGCTACCTATCTCTTCCTGGCATAGCCCAGATAATTTACGGAGGTGTCCCTGGATATCCTGAACTCGAAGCGGAGCGGGTCGTAGCTCATGCCGACGAGCTCCGAAAGCTCGACCCCGTTCTCCTCGAGTATTTCCTTAAGCAGAGAAGGCCTGATGAACCGGGCATAGTCGTGCGTGCCCCTGGGGACCATGCCCAGGAGGTCCTCGGCCACGAAAAGGGCGAGAAAGCGCGCCCGGACGGTTTTATTGATTGTGCCGAAAAAGAAAATGCCGCCGGGCTTGAGCATGGAGAGCGAGTCCCTGAGGAAGCCCCGGAGGTCGTCGACATGTTCCAATACTTCGGCGCAGACGATGATATCGAAGGAAGGGCCTTCCTTTGCGAGCGCGGCGGGCGAGGCGACCTTGTAGTCTATCGTGAGGCCCGATTTAGAGGCGTGCTCCCTTGCGGCCTCGATTGCGACGGGCGAGAGGTCGATACCGGCAACTATCGCGCCCTTTTTCGCGAACTCTTCTGAAAGGAGCCCTCCGCCGCAGCCGATATCGAGGACGGACATGCCCTTAAGCTCTCCGGCGCGGGATTCAAAGTAGCCGAACCGGAGCGGGTTTATCCTGTGGAGCGAAAAGAGCCTCCCGGCAGGGTTCCACCAGTCAGCGCCGAATTTTTCGAATTTTTGTGATTCGGAGGTCATGTTATTCTCTTAGAGAATGTTGGGGTTATTGTTCTTCCCATTCGGTTTCGCTCAGGGCTTCGGCTCACGCGCTCAGAGTACAGTGGCTACCTGTACTCCCCCGCCCCTAATTGGCAAGTTCCTCTAACATTTTGTCAATCTCCAGCCACTTGCCGTCGGACTCTGGCGGTCGCTTAACAGGGGCGACCGTTGTCGCCGGTTTTTTGGCCTTAGCCGGCGTGGCGGCCAGGCGGAACCCTACATACCGGTCCCGACGGACCGCAGGGCCCCAGCTCCGCACTGAAGTCCGGACGTATTCAGCTATTTCGCTCCAGGAGCCGCCGCGGTCGACATGATACTGGCCGCTCGCCGGGCCTTGCGGATTATTAAACTGGCTTGAACTATAGTAGCCTTCATGGTAGATATCCGAGACCCATTCCCGGACATTGCCGCTCATGTCATACAAACCGAGGCCGTTGGGCTTGAGCCGGCCCACCGGATGGGTCCTGCCGCCTGAATTTTCCTCGAACCAGGCGTATTCCCGTAGCTTCAGGTCATCGCTCGTGCCCGCCCACTTCTCCATCTGCCCGCCGCTACGCGCAGCATACTCCCACTCTGCCTCGGTAGGAAGCCGATATGCGACCCCGGTCTTGCCGCTCAGCACTTTTGTGAACGCCAGGGCCTCTTTCCAGCTTATACTCTCTACGGGGCAGTCGGGGCAATTCTTGTAATAGGCAAAATAGCTCCCGGTCAGTTCCTCCCACTGCCTCTGCGTGACCTCGTATTTACCTATGTAAAAATCGTCCACGCACACGCGGTGCACGGGCCTTTCGTCGTCATCTCCGCGCCCGAAGACGTCTCCCATGTCGAAGCAACCGCCCTTTACAAATACCATGCCTTCGAGCGCAGCCTCTTCCGAAGCTTCAGGCCCGCTTTCCGGCTGGGCCTGAGGGTCGGCCAGGGAACCTTGCGGATAGAAGGTTACGATAGCGAAAGCAAGCACGGTTGGGATATAAATCGAATGTACTCTATTCTTAAAACCCAGGACAGTAAACGGCCGTTTTTCTTCCTTGCTCATGGCGCTTGCCTCACGTTGCCGGGTTACGGGAACCGCGGAAGCAGTCGGGTCAGCGAAGCGCAGCCCAAAAAGCCCCTGCCGTGTTTGCCGTCACTGCGAGGGGTACGCGACGAAGCCATACTCATAATTCGTGGATTACTTCGCTTCGTTCGAAACGACATCAATGGGCCGGCTATAACCCGTACTCCTTCCACCTCTTTTCAACAAGCTCCTCTATGCTCCTGTCCATCTCCATCTTCTCACCCCACTTTCTGGTGACCTCGGGCGGCTGCTTGTTCGTTGCGTCAATGCCCATCTTCGAGCCGAGGTTATCGAGCGGCGACGAGAAGTCCAGGTAGTCTATGGGCGTATTCTCTATGATGAGGGTGTCCCTCTTTGGGTCCACCCTGGTCGATATCGCCCATATGACGTCCGCCCAGTCATGCACGTCTATATCTTCGTCCACGACGATTATGTATTTCACGTACATGAACTGCTTCAATACGCCCCAGAGGCCCATCATTATCCTCCGCGCGTGGCCGGGGTATTCCTTTTTAATCGATACGACGGCTATCCTGTATGAGACCGCCTCCATGGGCAGGCTGAAATCCACCACCTCCGGGAACTGGAGCTTCAGAGAAGGGAGATAGAGCTTGTTCAATACCGTCCCTATTACCGCGTCTTCCTTGGGCGGCCTGCCCGTGATGGTCGTAAGATAGAGCGGGTCTTTCCTGTGGGTTATGGCCTTAAGGTGAAATACCGGGAAGGGCTCGGGCGCGTTGTAGTAGCCCGTGTGGTCGCCGAATGGCCCCTCCATCTCAAGCTCCCCGTGGCGTATTTCGCCTTCGAGGACTATCTCCGCTGTCGCGGGCACCTTTAAGGGCACGGTCTTGCACTCGACGAGCTCGATCGCCTTTTTCCGGAGCACCCCGGCAAAGTGGAACTCGCCCACGTCCTCGGGCACGGGCGTGACGCCCGCTATGGTGGTAGCGGGGTCGCAGCCTATGGCGACCGCAACAGGCATGGCCCGTCCTTCCTTTTCCCACTCCCGCTGGTGGGTGGCGCCCCCGCGGTGCTTGAGCCACCTCATTATCGCGCGCTTACGGTCGATATACTGCATCCTGTAGACGCCCACATTGAAGGGCCCGCCTTTGGGAGACTGCGTCACCACAAGCGGCCAGGTGATGAGGGGGGCCGCGTCTCCCGGCCAGCATTTGATTACGGGTATTTTCGAGAGGTCTGCGTCATCCGTAAGGACGACTTCCTGGCAGGGGCCGTGCTTCACGGTCCTGGGCCCGAGCGTAAGGACTTTGCCGAAATAGGGTATCTTCTTTACCGCGTCCCAGAGGCCTTCGGGCGGTTGGGGGCGCTGGAGGGCGGCTATGAAGCCGCCAATCTCCGAAAGCTCTTCCTCGGTAACGCCGAGCCCCAGGGCGACCCTCTCGGCCGTGCCGAAGAGGTTCCCGACAATTGGGATATCATGGCCCTTGGCCTTTTCGAATACGACAGCCGGGCCGCCCGCCTTCACGAGCTTCTCCATTATGGCGGATGCTTCGAGGCGCGGGTCGACTTCCGCCTTTACGCGCTTGAGGAGCCCTCTTTTCTCGAGCTCTCCCAGGAATTCCCTTAGATCGTAATAATGCATCTTCCCTCTCAGAGGTTCAGGTCGAGGACTATGAAGGCAAGGATGAGCCCGCCGATGAACGCGTTAGCCTGGAAGCCCCTGGACGCTGCCTCTCGCGTAGCATTCTTCCTTACCGAAGCCGCTACAGCCAAAAAGAGCGCAAGCGCCACGGCGAGGCCCGAGAAGAATACGGCCCCCAGTCCTGCCAATGCCGCTCCGGCGCCGAGCGCCAGGGCGAAAAGGATATAGAGGATAAAGAGCGCCTTGTGGACGGATTCACCGAAGAAGATGGCCGTGGATTTTACGCCCACCCTCCTGTCGTCTTCCCTGTCCATGAGCGCGTAGATCGTGTCATACGCTGTAGACCAGAATATGTTGGCGACGAATATCAACAGGGCAGCGGCCCCGACCTCGCCCTTTGCCGCGCTCCAGGCCATTACGGCGCCCCAGCCAAAGGCCATGCCGAGGACGACCTGTGGAAAATGGCTTACGCGCTTGACGAAGGGATAGGCACCGGCAAGGGCCAGCCCCGCGAAGGAAAGCAGTATGGTGAGCCGGTTAAGCTGCAGTACCAGCGCAAAGGCGGCGAGAGAGAGAGCTGCGAAGACCAGGGCCGCCTCCTTCACCCTGAGCCTGCCGTTCGCAAGCGGCCTGGTTCTGGTCCTTTCGACGAACGGGTCGAAGTTCCTGTCAGCTATGTCGTTTATGGCGCAGCCCGCGCTCCTCATGAGGAACGTCCCGGCCGTGAATACGAAAAGGAGCTTAAGCCCCGGTTCTCCGCCCGAGGCCATAAAGAGGGACCACATCGCGGGCCAGAGGAGAAGGAGCGTGCCCTGCTGCCTGGGAAGCCTGATGAGGTCTGATATGGCGTGCAGTTTTTCGACGGCGACCGCGCCCTGGCCCATGCTCAGCTCCTTACCGTCAGGCATGCGAGCTCGGGGCTGAATATCTCCGCGACAGCGGCCTTGATTGTCCAGCGTTCCGAGCTGCCGTTGAAAAGGACATACCTTCTGGCGAAGAGAGGGGTCTCGGCAGGCGCGCCAAGCTCTAAAGAAACCGACGGGCTTTTCACGACCCCGATCTCGAGGCGTTCCTTTCCAAAGAGGATGCCGTTTTCGGCAAGCACTCTTCCCAGCGGCTCCGAGTAGTTTTTGGCCGCGCCCTTGCCGCCTCCGTAAAGGGCCTCGAATAGCCTGGGGTCTATCATGTCCAAGGGGATGAGAGTGCGGGCGTAGATGAGCTTTCTGCCGCCCGCCTTGAGCCAGACCTCTCTTTCAGCGGCCCTGGCCCCGGGCGCGGCCACGAGACAGGAGGCCTCTTCAGGAGTGAGGAGGGTCTCGCCAGCGAACCTGACCTCTGCCTCGACCCGGGCCCTTGTAAGGAGCTCGAGCTCCACGGTCATCGAGCCCTCTGAAAAAAGGAGGAGCTTCTGATGGGGCAGGAGCCCCTCAACGAAAGGCGAGTTCCGGGCCTCCTCGGCCCCGAGCCATTCCTTGAGGAGAGAATATGAGTACCCCTTGGCCATAAGGTGTGAAATTATCACATAGGAGGCCTTTGGTCAACAAGGCCCCTCAAGACCGGAAGGGGCATCAAGGGCATAAAAAAAGCCGCATCCAAACGGAGATGCGGCTTTGGTCCAGGCATGGCTTGTTCAATGGTTCTTTGGGCCCTCTTTTTCCGGCTCGGGCTCCACGGGGAGCTCCGAGGCCTTGAGGAACGCGTCAACGCTGTATTTGATCGCTGCCGCGGTGCTTTTGTTCGGGCTCCTTAAAATCTTAAGGAGCTTACCGACATATATTATCTCGTCCGGGCTCAGGGCGGAGAGGTCAGGGGCCCTGGTGAACTCCTTCCCGTACATCATGGTCTCCTCGGCGGCGGTCATGTAGCCCCTTCCTGATTCGCCGCCCTTTCCCGGCCTGTACATCTCGCCCTCGCCGGATATGAGCCAGTCCACGGAAAGCCCGTAGATGTTGGCGAACCTGAGCACGAGGTCGGTCGGCATCTCGCCCCTTTTCTTGTAATTGGAAAGGGCCTGGGGGGTTACTCCGAGCACGCGGGCCACAGCCGAATCGTTCTTGAGCTTCCCGGCCCAGCGCATCCTTTCTATAATTTCAGAATAGCTTACACCCATTAGAATTCTCCTTGCTTGGTTTGCTTTTATGCTATTTAAGAGATAAACGGAACCGAGCCTTTCAAGGGAGTGAGCAGGCATTCATGCTGTGCTTTTAGCGGTGTGTATAGTGGCAGATTTTAAACGCCGCGGGACTTACTCACCCAGTGTTACCTGTCTTTGCGACGAGGCAGATATTTCAACAAATTATAGACCTTTTTAAAGGCGCTGTCAATACCGTTCGATAGCCGTTATTGGGCTGAAATAATTCCAATCTGGTCTCATTATCAAACCGCGTGAACCGGTCCTGGAGGGAAGGGGGAAGTCATGGTGGGCGGTACAGGATTTGAACCTGTGACTTCCACCGTGTGAAGGTGGCACTCTGCCGCTGAGTTAACCGCCCGTATTGAAATGAACACATATTTTACAGGCATTGCGGGGCGGCAGTCAAGAATTACCTTGAAGAGACCGGTCTTCAGGGGGTATATTTTCGTGTACAATGGATTATGAGGGTAATGGGGCTTGACATAGGCAGGAAGACCATCGGCGTGGCGCTCAGCGACCCCGCGGGCCTTACCGCGCAGCCAGTGACCACGATAAAGCGGACGTCTTTATCGAAGGACATGGAAGAGGTGCTGGGGCTGGCGGCGGAGAACGAGGTTACGGCCATCGTTGCCGGGCTTCCGCTCAACATGGACGGAAGCCACAGCTCCCAGACAGAATTCGTGCTTAAATTCATTGAAAAGCTCAAGGAACGGACCGATATACCCTTAAAGACCTGGGACGAGAGGCTTTCGACCGTTGCCGTTGAGAGGCTCCTCATAGAGAGCGAGATGCGGAGGGAGAAGAGGAAAGAGGTGGTCGATAAATTGGCTGCCGCCTACATCCTGCAGGGCTACCTGGACAGCCTGAGGAAGGCCGGTTAGGCCCCCTCAGGAATCAGAAAACGCGATGCGTAAAAAGATAGAAAAAATAGCGATAATACTGGCGGCAGGCCTCCTTTTGGCCGTCACGCACTTTTACGTGACCTTCCTTACCCCTCCATCGAGTGAGCGGGCAATAAAGACGGTGCGTATCGAAAGAGGCATGAGCTTCAGGCTCATTGCCGAAACGCTCGAGCGCGAGGGGGTCGTGCGCGACGCCGACACGTTGGGGTACGCGGCCCGCATCCTCGGCGCGTATAAGAAGGTAAAGGCCGGGGAGTACGAGTTCACGACCGACATGACCCCGTTCGAGGTGCTCGATTGGCTTGTAAAGGGGCGGATAAAGAGATATTCCGTCACGCTCCCGGAGGGCTATAATATAAAAGAGATGGCCGCGGCGCTAGATGCCGCGGGCCTTGTAAAGGCAGAGGTCTTCATTGCAAGGGCATTGGACCCGGAGCTTGCGGCCTCGCTCGGCGTCGAGGGCCCGACCCTCGAAGGCTACCTTTTCCCGGACACCTACGAGTTCACAAAAGGGCTTAGCGCGGACGAGATAATCTCCAGGATGGTTACGAAGTTCAACAGGGTGTACTCCGAGTTCGAGGACGAGGCCGGGAGGCAGGGCATGTCCATGAGAAAGGTGGTGACCCTCGCATCGATAATCGAGAAGGAAACAGGAGCGCCTTCCGAGAGGGAACTTATAGCAGGGGTGTTCCACAACAGGCTCAGGCAGGGGATCAAGCTCCAGAGCGACCCAACGGTCATCTATTCCGTTCCCGGCTTTGACGGCAAGATACGGAAAAGCCATCTCTCGATGAAGTCGCCCTACAATACCTACGTGAACTACGGCCTCCCTCCCGGCCCCATCGCGAGCCCGGGGAAGGATTCGATAGCCGCCGCGCTAAGGCCCGCCAAGACCGACTACCTCTACTTCGTCTCGAAAAACGACGGCACGCACCAGTTTTCAAGGACGCTCGTTGAGCACAACAGGGCCGTGGACGAATTCCAGAGGCGGGTGAGGGTATCAGCAAAGTCAGTAGAAGAAAAACCGTAGCCCAGGATTGAGGCAGAGAAAGGCCTCAGTATATCCTCCCCTTGAAGCCGCTGGAAACCCTCGCTACCCCGTCCTCGTCCACAATCAGGCCCTCGACGCCTTCCAGCCGCTCGATAAGCTCCATGCCCCTGGCCGGCCCCATGACGAAGACCCCGGTCGCGAGCGCGTCGGCTGTGGTGGGGTCCTCGGCCGCGAGCGTGACGGCCTGCGCGCCCCTTGCAGGGAAGCCGGTCCTGGGGTCGAGTATGTGATGGTATCTAACGCCGTCCTTCTCGAAGAACCTCTCATAGTCCCCTGATGTAGGCGCGGCGCCGTTCTCAATATACAGCTCTCCCAAGAGGCCCTCTTTTCTCGGGTGCTTTATGCCTATGGTAAAGGGCTTGCCGTTGTCCTGAAAGACGACCATGTCTCCGCCGGCGCGCACTATCCCCCTTGCCACACCCCTTGCCCTGAGTTCCTCTGCCGCGTTCCCGATTATATACCCTTTCGCTACCCCGCCGAGGTTAAGCGACATGCCCTCCCTTGCAAGGGCTATACTCTTCGCGTTCTCGTCGAGCATCACGCCCCTGTAGCCCACAAGCCCGAGGAGCCTTTCGACCTCCTCTTTTGAAGGTACGATGCCTTTCTCCCCCGAAGGGCCCCAGACCCCTGCAAGCGCGCCCACAGTGGGGTCGAATGCGCCGTCCGTAAGCACCGCTACCCGCAGGGCCTCCTTTGCGACCTCGAATGTATCGGGCGATACCGGAAGAGGGCCCTTTCCGGCATTCCGGTTTATTCTTGAAATATCGCTATCCGGCCTGTAGGAGCTTAAAAGGGCTTCGAGCCTCTCTATTTCCCGGAAGGCTGCGTCCACGGCCTCGTCGAAACGCTCCTTTTCTCCTTCCATGAGAGTCATCTCGACAAGCGTACCCATCGCTGGCCTAGCGTAGTTGACGGCCTCCGGCCTTTTCCTCCATATGAGGAGGATCGATACTGCAAGGAGGAGGAATACCGAAAGAGCGACAATAGAGTATTTCCAGAAGCCCTTTTTATCCATGACTCAAATCCTTCAAAAGTTTCTTATCGCATCTATCAACGGCAAATAAAAAGCCGGGCCCTCAGGCCCGGCTTTGATGCGCCTTATGGCAGGAAGTGCGGCTTGGGCAGGCCGTAAAGCCTTTGCCGGACTTTCCTTATGGACATAACCCGGGGGAACCCGCCGTTTCGGAAGTGCTAAAACTCCTCTTCCTCGCTTTCGGTCCTCTCCATGATGCCGAGGCCGGTCTCCTCCTCGAACCTCCCCCGTATTTTCTGCTCCTTCTCCATCTTGGACATGCACTCGACGCACACCCTCGTTGCCGGAAGGGCCCGGAGCCGCTCCTCGGCGACCGGCTCGCCGCACTCCTCGCAGACCCCGTAGCTGTTGTCGCGGAGGCGCTCAAGGGCGTCCTCGATCTCCGAGAGCTTCTCCCTGTCGCGGTCACCGAGCATGAGGGCGAGCTCCCTTTCACGCTCGTTGCTGGCTATGTCGTATATGTCGCCTATCTCGTACTTGAGGACGTTGCTTTCGCTACGGACCTTTTGGGAGACCTCTTGAAGGATCTTGTTCTTCGCGTCCAGGAGCTTCTGGGATATCTCTTTCTTGAACGGCACCTTGCCTGCTTTCGGCTTGGTTTCTTTCTTTGCTGTGTTGCTGCTGGTCCTTTTTGCCATTTGTTTCTCTTCCTTTGGTGATTTCGAGGAAGCCTTGCCGGCGGAAGCTTTAGGAGCCCCGGCCAGCGGCGCCCCTTTTTTCACTGGTTTCACGGCTTTTTTGGTTTTTTCGGCTGTTTTTGGCATAAGTTGGAAGTATACAGTTTTTTAAAATGTTGTCAATGGATTTTGGGCTCGCTCCATTGCAGCGGAATCTTGCCTGTAAACTCAAAAACCCTGTTTGGCCGCAGCCAAAATATAAGCTGGCCGAAGCTTGGGGGAATAAATAATTATACCAAAAACGAGGGCCCCATCAAAGCCTCTTAGGGATTGACACTCATTTCATCGCTAATATAGAATGATAAAATCCGAAAGGCTATTTTTCAGAGATGATTTTTGACGTCATAATAATCGGGGCCGGACACGCCGGGTGCGAGGCAGCGCTTGCGGCCGCAAGGACCGGGCTCTCGACTCTAGTCCTCACGATGAACCTGGATACCATAGGCCAGATGTCCTGCAACCCGGCAATAGGCGGCATTGCAAAGGGACACCTGGTCAAGGAGATAGACGCGCTCGGCGGCGAGATGGCCAGGGCCATAGACGATACCGCCATCCAGATGAGGACCCTTAACGACAGCAAGGGCCCTGCTGTCCGGGCCACCAGGGCGCAGGCTGACAGGGCCCTTTACAGGCAGAGGATGAAAAGGGCCCTTGAGGGGACGCCCAACCTCCACCTTAGGGAAGGGGTTGTCGAGGCTGTCATCACTGGACCCGGCACGCGCGGCCCGCTTTCAGCCAAAGGGGTTCGCCTCTCCACAGGGGAAGAGCTCAATGCGGGCGCGGTCATAGTCACAACCGGCACGTTCCTCAAGGGCCTCATACACATTGGCATGAATAGTTTTCCAGGCGGCAGGGCAGGCGACCCGGCCAGCAACTCCCTTTCCGGGTCTCTCTCATCACTGGGCCTCAGGCTCGGGCGCTTGAAGACCGGCACCTGCCCGAGGCTAGACAAGAGGAGCATCGATTATTCAAGGACCACGCTGCAGGAGCTTCAGGACCCGGCTGAATTCAAGCCCTTTTCCTTTTCATCGCCGCCTTTCACGCGGGAGCAGGTCCCATGCCATATAACCTATACCAACGAGGAGACCCACAGGGTAATAAGAGAAAACCTGGCGCGCTCACCACTATATAGTGGGGTTATAGAAGGTATAGGCCCAAGATATTGCCCATCTATAGAGGACAAGGTAGTCAAGTTCCCTGAAAGGGCAAGACACCAGGTCTTTCTTGAGCCAGAGGGCCATGATACGGTTGAGGTCTATCCGAACGGCCTGTCCACCTCCCTTCCCATAGACGCGCAGAAAGCCTTTCTAAAGACCATACCCGGACTTGAGAAGGCCGAGATTCTGAGGCCCGGTTACGCGATAGAGTACGACTACGTTGAGCCGACCCAACTCAAGCTATCGCTTGAGGCAAAAGAAATAGAGGGGCTTTTTCTTGCCGGACAGATAAACGGGACTTCCGGGTATGAGGAGGCGGCAGCGCAGGGGCTCATGGCCGGGATAAACGCCTCATTGAAGCTAAGGGGCAAGACCGCGCTCATACTCGACAGGGCAGATGCCTACATAGGTGTCATGATAGACGACCTCGTCACCAGAGGCACAGGAGAACCATATAGGATGTTCACCTCCAGGGCAGAATACCGGCTTCTTCTTCGTGAGGACAATGCTGACCTCCGTCTCAGGGAAAAGGGTTTCGAGGCCGGGCTTGTCACACCTGAAACACACGGGGTATTTCTCGAAAAAAGCAATAAAATCAATCGGTTGAACGCATTTCTGGACTCGGCCCGGTTTAATCCCACGAGGGAGGCGAGAGAGGCCCTCATGGCCCTCGGAGGCGGCGAGCTCCAGAAATCCGTTACCCTGAGGGAGCTCCTCCGGAGGCCCGGCATAAGCCTCAGGGATGTGCTCAAGCTAGCCAAAAGCGAATTCCCGGTATCCGATGAGATTGCAGAGGCTGTTGAGATCGAGACCAAGTACGAGGGCTATATAAAAAGGCAGGTGGAGGAGGCAGGCAGGTTCAGGAAGATGGAGGGGATAAGGATACCCGAGCTTTCCTATGAGGGCGTTGCGGGCCTCTCCGCAGAGATACGGGAGAAGCTTCAGAAGGCGAGGCCCTCTTCCATAGGGCAGGCCAGCAGGATATCAGGCATGACGCCAGCCGCCATTTCCATGCTGATGGTGCATCTGAAAAAGATCGGCGCCTATAGATAATAGATAGTCTGCCTCTAAAATAGCTCTTTTTCCTGACCTCTGTGTCAGGGCGGGAATAAAAATGCTCACATATTCTCATATATGCTGCGCTTCTTATTTCCGCCCTTCCTTGATTTCAAAAAATAACTGATTTTAGAGACAGACTGAAATAAATGTTCCACGTGGAACATCTCAGGGTATTTTGAACCATGATAGATAGCGAAAAGCTCGAAATCCTGAATAAAGGGGCGCTTGAGCTTGGCATAGGGCTTGACGAAGGGCAGGGAGGCGCCTTTCTCGCCTATCTCCGGGAGCTCAAGACATGGAATAAGAGAATAAACCTTACCTCGATAGAGGATGATAGGGAGATCCTTATAAAGCACTTCCTCGACTCTCTCACGCCCGCGCGCTTCCTCTCGGGAATAAAATCCGTGCTCGATATGGGCGCTGGTGCGGGATTTCCCGGCATACCGCTTAAGATAGCCATGCCGGACCTTCAGGTGACCCTACTCGATTCAGTCCTTAAGAAGGTGAGCTTCATGCGCCATGTTATAAGAACACTGGGGCTAAATGGCATAGAGGCCATCCATGCCAGGGCCGAGGCAAATGAGCTGAAAACAAGGCTCGCCGGCTCATTCGATTGTGTAATATCGAGGGCGTTCTCGGAGTTGACGGCTTTTTCAGCCCTGGCCCTCCCTTATTTAAAGCCCAACGGCATGCTCCTGGGAATGAAGGGGCCCGCTGTGATTGACGAGCTTGAGGCCATAGGCGAGATACGCGGCTTTTCCAGGCCAGAGGTCCATGAGGCTCGAATCCCGTTCTCAAACAGGGTCACACGTCTGGTCATAATGCGGAAGTTATAACGGCTGCATCTAAAAATAATTATTTTTCCTTATCTCTGTGTCAGGGCGGAAATTAAAATGCTCACGTATTCCCATATATGCTGCGCTTTTTATTTCCGCCCTTCCTTGACCTCAGAAAAATTCTCAATTTTTAGAGGCACCCTAATGTTCCACGTGGAACAATCGGCTTAATTTCGCCAAAGATGTTCCACGTGGAACATCTACGGGTTCTTTTCCCTTGAAATCACCAGGCCCGATGTTTTAAACTCACCTGACGAACTCTCGAAAGAAGGCGCATTGGGAAAAGTAATAGCCATAGCGAACCAGAAGGGTGGGGTGGGTAAGACCACTACCTCAGTAAACCTTTCCGCGACCCTTGCCGTTGCCGAAAAAAAGGTCCTGCTAATAGATTTCGACCCGCAGGGGAACGCAACGAGCGGCCTGGGGCTCGACAAAAGGGGCTCCAGGGGCATCTATAACGCCATGATCGGGGAGGCGGACCTCAAGACCCTCATCAAGGATACCGAGCTCAGGTATCTCAAGATAGTGCCCTCCTCAATAGACCTTACCGGCGCAGAAATAGAGCTTATAGACGACCAGGCACGTGAATACAGGCTGAGGGACACGATAAAGACCGTAAAGGACCTCTTCGACTATATAATAATAGACTGTCCGCCATCCCTGAGCCTTCTTACGGTCAACGCGCTCGTGGCGGCTGATTCGGTCCTCATACCCCTCCAATGCGAATATTATGCCCTTGAGGGCATAAGCGACATATCCCGCACCATAGACCTCATAAAGGCCAAGCTCAACCCCGGCCTACAGATAGAGGGCGTACTCCTTACCATGTTCGATGCGAGGAATAACCTTACGCACCAGGTGGAGGAGGAGATACGGGCCCATTTCGGTGCCAAGGCCTTCAAGACCGTCATACCCAGGAACGTGAGGCTCTCAGAGAGCCCTTCTTTCGGAAAGCCCGTGATACTCTATGACATCCAGTCCAAGGGCGCGGTCAGCTACATGGAGCTCGTAAAGGAGCTGGTCCTTGGCGCTGGCGTAGATTCACCAATAAAATCAAGCACTTAACCGAACAAGAGGCACGTATGCTGAATAAGAAAAAGGTCCTTGGAAGAGGGCTCGGCGCCCTCATTGGCGAGGCTTCCCCATCGGAGAGGCCCGCGCCCGCCGCAGCCAGTAACGAGAGGTTCCGGATATGTCCGGCAACCGACATAAGCCCGAACAAATCCCAGCCGCGAAAGCACTTTGACGAGACGGCGCTCAATGAGCTGGCCGACTCCATAAGGGAGAAGGGCATAATAGAGCCCCTTGTCGTAAGGAGGGCCCTTGAGGGCTATGAGCTCATAGCCGGGGAGAGGAGGTGGCGGGCCGCGCGGATCGCGGGCCTTAGCGAGCTGCCGGTGGTCGTTGTCGAGGCCGGGGACGAGGAGAGCCTTGAGCTCGCGATAATAGAGAACATACAAAGGGAGGGGCTTAACCCCGTAGAGGAGGCCGAGTCGTACAGGAGCCTCATGGGCTTCGGCCTTTCGCAGGAGGAGGTCGCGAAAAAAGTCGGCAAGGACAGGGCGACAGTCGCAAACTACCTCAGGCTTCTTAAGCTCCCGCACGAGGTGAGGGAGGAGATAGTAAAGGGCAATCTCACAATGGGACACGCGAGGGCGCTCCTTTCGCTTGAAAGCCACTCGGCGCAGGCCGAGCTCTGCAGGCAGATAATCACGAAGGGTCTTTCAGTACGCGAGGCCGAGGCCCTTTCCTCTGCCCCGAAAAAGGAGAAGGCCGGAAGGCCCGCAAAGGACGGCGGGAGCGGGAATACGGAGCTCGAGGACGAGCTCCGGGGGATATTCGGCACAAGGGTGGCGCTAAAGGACAGCAAGGGGAAGGGGAAGATAGAGATAAGCTATTTCTCCGTTGACGAAAGGGAGAGGATACTTGATCTCCTCCGCTCGGCCGGCGGCTGATGTGACCCGGGTCCTTGCATTCCTTTCCGGCACCCCTTATAACAAACCCCGAACGAGCCCGTTTGCGTGAATTAAATCGAACAGGCCCAGCATGGAATAAGGAGGTCCCTGATGTTCCGAAAGGAAAAGGACAGGAATGAGAAGAGCAAGACCGCTGTAGCGGGCGATATCACCGGCTTTATCGGCAAGGGCGTTGCCATGGAAGGGAGGCTCTCGTTTGAGGAGACGATGCGGGTCGACGGAAGCTTCAAGGGCGACATCTCGGCCCCCTCGGGCGCGCTCGTGGTGGGAGAAGGCGCCCATATCGAAGGGGATATAAGGGTCGGCACGGCTGTCATCTCCGGGACGGTCAAGGGGAAGATAGAGGCGGCCCAGAGGGTGGAGCTCAAGTCCCCGGGCAACATGGCCGGAGAGATAAAGACCCCGACCCTCATCATCGAGGAAGGCGTCGTCTTTGACGGCACCTGCACCATGTTAAGGAAAGACGGCACTGCACGGGAGACGGTCGAGTACGGCGAGGTCCCGCAGGAGGCGACCATAGTAGGTGGCTGGGCCGGGCCGTCCTCATAAGGAGTTTCGATGAAGGATGAGAGCCAGGCAGGGTCCGGCCGTACAGGTGGAAAGGACCTCTGGGCCCTGCTCGCGATCGCGGCTATAGTCTTTGCCGCGAAGTTCAACACGATAACCCTGCCCTTCCACTGGGACGAGCTCGGGGCATATGTCTCTCCTGCCTACTGGCTCTCCCAGGCGGGCCTCTACCGCGCCCTTCCGGGCCTTCACCCTCACGAGGCCTTCTTCGGACACCCGTTCGCGCTTTATCTCACCCTCGCGGCTCTTTTCAAGGCCTTCGGCGCGTATCAGATAACCGCACATGTTTTCATCCTGGCCATGGCAACACTGGGGCTCTGGTATACCCTTTTGCTCGGCAAGCTCCTACACGGCTGGATGGCCGGGGCGATAGCAGCCATCTTCCTCTTCCTCTTTCCGATGTATTTTGCCCAGGCCGGGATAGTGACCGGAGACATCGTCGTCACTTCCCTTGGCGTAGCAACGGTCTATTACGCGCTCCTGAAAAAACAGCTTCAATATGTCGCCTTCGCGACCGTCCTCCTCCTTACAAAAGAGAGCGCGATGGCCATAGTCGCGAGCGTAATCGCATACCTCCTCATAACCGATCCGTCTGCCCGGAATTGGAAGGCCGTGGCCGTCTACTGCGCCCCGATTGCCCCCTTCATACTTTTTTTCGCGGCACAGAAGGCCGCAACCGGGCAATTCCTCCCAAACCCCTATTTCACCCACAACAGCTTCGCCGAGTTCGGGTTCGAAGATGCGGTGAGGAATTTCAAGAACGTCGTCTACTTCGGCTTCTACATGCAATACAGGGTGGTACTCTTCGCCGCCATACTCCTTAACTTCGTGGTGTACGGGTCCCGCGCATTCCGGAGGGAGCACCTGCTCTTCTTCTTCCTTTTCGCTTCCTTCGTCGCCGCACATACCTTCATATACTATATAGGCAGGTACATATTGCCGGTCCTGCCATATTTCGCGATAATGGCGGCAGCCTCGATCGTGATGCTCGCAAGGACAAGGGCCGTGGCGGTTTTGGCGGCAGCGCTTATAATCGTGCTATTCATAACCAGGATGCACGGGCGCGACGACGGCTGCCTGAGCTGCGAGGCTGACCTGCAGTATACGGATATTGTAAAAGTCCACAAGGAGGCGAGCGTCTTCCTCGAGGAACACCACCCCGGAAAGAGGGTCCTTACAAACTGGCCCCTTTATCACGCGTTCACCAGGCCGTATCTCGGGTATGTCCGCAATCCGCTTCAAACGGTCTTTTTCGAGTCCGCGGACAGAACGGGCCCCGACGATTACGATATAATCGCCTATACTCCCCAGAGCATCGATTCGAGGGCGGGACTCAAGGAGCTTGCAGAGCGCGAAGGGATGGTCTCCGCCGGGGCGTTTGCCAGGAACGGCAAGACCGTTGAAATCTATATCAGGCCTGAATAGGATGCGATGCAGAGGAAAATCAAGGAAGAGACCGTAATATTCATAAGCGTCCTCAAGTGGATATTTCTTGCCACGGTCGTAGGCGCGATCGTCGGCCTCTCCACCACTCTTTTCGTCAAATCCCTGAATTTCGGGGCGGAGCTCGCGGCCCGTTACGATTATTTTTTCGTCATAATGCCCCTCGGCCTCCTTGCGAGCGTCCTCATAATAAAGTACGTCTTTCCGCAGGCTGCCGGACACGGCGCGAACATGGTCATATCGAGCATCCACAAGAACGACGGCAAGATAAGACCGCTCGTCATACCCGTGGAGTTCATCCGCACCTTCATAACGCTCTCCACCGGCGGCTCTGCCGGAAAAGAAGGGCCGAGCGCGCAGATAGGAGCGGGGCTCGCGTCGCTCGTAGCCGACCTCCTCCGGTTCGACGGCTCGGACAGAAGAAAGCTCGTCATCTGCGGCATAAGCGGCGGCTTCTCCTCTGTCTTCGGCACCCCGCTCGCCGGCGCGATATTCGGCATGGAGGTCCTTTTCGTGGGGAGCATACGCTACGAGGTGCTCCTCCCTTCGTTCGTCGCCGGGATCATAAGCTACCAGGTCTCGTCATGGATGGGCCTTACCTATTTCTACAACCCCATTACATTCATACCTGTTTTCAGCGAGGCCTTTTTCATAAAGGTCATAATCGCAGGGGCCCTCTTCGGCCTCTGCTCCTTTCTGCTCGTAGAGACGCTACGGCTCGGGAAGAAGGCCTCTAACGCCATAAGCCTCAGGGAGGAATACAAGGCGCTCCTTGCCGGGAGCGCCCTCGTGGTCCTGAGCTTTATCTTCTCGGGCAAGTACCTGGGCCTGGGCCTCGACGTGATACAGTCGGCCCTCGAGGGCGGGGAGGTCCCCTGGTACGCGTTCATCATGAAATCGTTCTTCACCTCCGTGACCTTGAGCTTCGGCGGCAGCGGCGGCATCGGCACGCCCATATTCTTCGTCGGGGCGACGGCCGGGTCCGCCTTTTCGAGGCTCCTCGACATGGACCCGGCCATGCTCTCGGCTATCGGGTTCGTGGCGCTCCTTGCCGGGGCAGCCAACACGCCCATAGCCGCGAGCATAATGGCGGTCGAGCTATTCGGGGCCGAGGTCGCGCCCTACGCGGCCGTCGCATGCGTCATAAGCTACATTATCACCGGGCACAGGTCCGCTTACCCTTCGCAGGTCCTGGCTGTAAAGAAATCCGGCTCCATAGCGATCGAGGTCGGGGCCGAGGTCTCCGGCACGAAACCGGATGTCGAGTACAGGGACCGGAGCGTGATAGGGATTATCAGGCAGATACTTGAAAAAAGCCGGAACGGCCGCAGTGGACCCTGAAATAATAAGGGGCCTCAGATGGCCCGCCGACAAAGAGCGTATCAGGGATATACAGGCCGAAATAGCCAAGAGGAAAAATATAACGCCCTTGAGGAGGCGTCCGTGCCTGGTAGCGGGCATTGACGCCTCTTTTTTGGATGATAAGATTATTAGTGTAGCCTCGCTCTTAAGCTTCCCCGCTCTTGAACCGCTCGAAGAGAGCATCGTTGTTGGAAAAGCCGAGTTCCCGTACATTACGGGCCTCCTCTCCTTCAGGGAGGGGCCTGCAGTGCTGGACGCGCTCAAGGGCTTGAAGAGAAGGCCGGACCTCATCATCTTCGACGGACAGGGCATAGCGCATCCGCTGGGTCTCGGGATTGCGGCGTTCATGGGCGCGCTCTTGGACGTGCCCTCCATAGGCTCTGCAAAAACTAGGCTTGTTGGAGAGTACAAAGAACCCGGGCAGAAGAGAGGCGATTTTTCCGACCTGGTATATAAGGGGACGGTCGTGGGCGCGGTCGTCCGGACCAGGGATAGCGTAAAGCCCCTCTTCGTATCCCCGGGGCACAGGATAGATGTAGCGGGCTCTGCGGAGATGGTGCTTGAATGCGCCCCGCGCTTCAGGATTACAGAGCCGGTCAGGAGGGCGCACCTCCTTGCGAGGAAAATGAAGAGGGAGCTAATGAGAAAGTGAGGATTTTGGGATTCAGTTTGGAAAAACATGCTCTTTGCAAAAGGCCTTTTAACGCGCTGCCGCGCTCTTTTTGGGCATAAGGCTCCGCTCCCTTTCCGCCTCCATCCTCCGGGCTCGGCCCTTAAGTCGCTCGGCCCTTTGGGGCCTCGCTCCTGCTGCCCCGCCTCGCCCGCCCCTCCTCCATCCCTATGTTCGCTCCGCCTTATGCCCTGGGTTGTTTTAAATGCAAAAACAAAAGTGCTGTAAAAGTCCTTTTTTGTCTTGAAACAAACCCCGGAGGGTAAGGCGAGCGTAGCATAAGGGAGGAAGAGCGTGAACGGGCCGGGGAAGCCAGGAGCGAAGCGACTTTGGGGGTCCGTTCACGGGGTGGGGGAGGGGGTTAGCAAGCGAGCCTTACCCTCGAAAACCGCGCGGAAGCGCGGAAAAGGCCGCTTTTCGAAAAAAAGCTACTGAACAGGAGCCATCATGGCAAACGTAATCATGCTCATCGAGAACGGGTTCGAGGACGTTGAGGCCCTGTATCCCTTCTACAGGATGCAGGAGGCGGGCCACAAGGTCACTGTAGTGGGACCGAAGCCGGGCACATACAAGAGCAAGCACGGCTATCCGATCGAAGCCGTAAAGGGGGCAGGGGAGGTGCGGGCCGCGGATTTCAAGGGCCTCATCATACCCGGAGGACAGGCGCCGGACAGGATGAGGATACACGAAGACATGGTAAGGCTCGCAAGGGAGGCGGTCGAGAAGGGGCTTGTTGTGGGCGCCATCTGCCACGGCGCGCAGCTCCTCATAGAGGCTGACGTGCTCAGGGGCAGGAGGGCGACCTGCTATATATCCGTCAAGACCGACGTCATAAACGCGGGCGCCGTGTACATGGACGCTCCTGTCGTTGTGGACGGCAGGCTCGTCACCTCAAGGAACCCCGGCGACCTGCCCGTCTTCGGCAGGACCCTCGCCGAGATGCTGGGCTAGCCGGAAATACCGGCCGGGAGGGGCCCACTTTCCTTCCCGTCCGTCACAAGGCCGGGCGAGGGCTTTCCGATAAGGTACCCTTGCGCGTAGTCCACCCCGAAGGACCTGAGTATCGAAAGCGTCTTTTCGTTCTCGACGAACTCGGCGATGGTCTTTATCCGGAGGCCCCGGGCCATCTCGGTCATCGCCTTCACAAGGACCTGGTCATCGGGGTTCTCGTCGAGCTTCCTTATGAAAGAGCCGTCTATCTTGATGTAGTCGACCGGCATCTCCTTTAGATAGGTAAAAGAGGTGAAGCCCACGCCGAAATCGTCTAAGGAGAACCGGCAGCCGGTCTCCTTCAGCGATTTCACGAACCTGATGGCCTTTTCGAGGTCGCCTATCGCGGCGGTCTCGGTTATCTCGAATACGAGCATTTCAGGCTCAGCCCCGGTCTCCATTATCTTCCGTTTTATGAAATCAAGGAGCTCCGCGTCGCCCAGGTCCTTTCCGGAAAGGTTCATGCCGAAGGATAGGCCGCGCCCCGCTTTCATCTCTTCCGCCTGCGTGCGCATCGTCTTCTCTATGATGACCCGGTCTATGAGGCCCACAATGCCGAACCTCTCGGCGATGTCTATGAACGCGCCCGGCAGGAGCACCTTCCCGTCCTCCGAGACGAGCCTCGCCAGGGCCTCGTAATGGTGTATCCCGTCAGTTTTCAAATCCAGTAGGGGCTGGAACCAGGGCACGAACCGGTTCTCCCTTATGCCCTTGAATATCCTTTCCTTCCACGCGAGCCTCGAATGCATCTTTTCAAGGTCCTGGTCCTCGGGCCGGTAGGCGTGGGTCCTGTTCCTTCCGAGCTCCTTTGCGCGGTACATGGCGGCGTCCGCCTTAGAGAGAAGCTCTTTCATGTGGAGTCCGTGGTCGGGGTAGAAGGCAACACCGGCGCTTACGGTAAGCGTGCTCGACGCCTCCGTGAAATAGAAGCCCTCGACCTCGGCCCTGACCGACTCGATTAATTCCATGCCCCTTTTCCGGTCGATACCCGGGAAAAAGACCGCGTACTCGTCCCCGCTAAGGCGTGAAAGGAGCGGACGTGAGTCGAATGCGGCCGGCTCCTCCCCGTATTCCCTGTCCAGGAGATCCTTGATGACCTTTCCGAGCCTCCTCAGGTACTCGTCCCCCGCGCCGTGGCCGAAGGTGTCGTTAAGGAGCTTGAACTGGTCCATGTCTATTATCGAGAGCGCGGCTGTAACGCCCTTGGGCCCCGCCTCCAGCATCCACGCCTCAGCCTCCTCGATGAAACGGGAGCGGTTCATGAGCCCGGTAAGCTCGTCGTGCACCGCGAGGTAATTGAGCCGCTCCTCGTTCATCATCTTCTCGGTCACGTCCTCCTGCACGGCCAGGAAATGCGTTATCTGGCCCTTTTCGTCCCTTATGGGCGTGATGACGGAGTTCGCCCAGTAGTATGTGCCGTTCCTCTTTCTGTTCTTGAGGGTGCTCCGCCAGGTCCTGCCCGAGAGGATGGTATTCCATAGCTCCTGGTAAAGGGCGTTCGTTCCATCTCCCGATGAGAGCACCCTCGGGGTCTGGCCGATTATCTCCTCCCTCGTGAACCCGGTGACCTGCTCGAAGGTGGGGTTCACGTACTGGATGGCGCCGTCCCTGTCGGTTATGAAGAGGAGGTTTACGCTGTGCTCCAGCACCGCGGAAAGCTTCCTCTGCTCGAATTCAGCCGTCTTCTGCTCGGTCAGGTCCTGGACCGTGCCTATCATCCGCTGCGGCCTTCCCTGCGGGTCTGGCAGGACCTCCGCCTCCTCGTGCACTATCCGCACCGTTCCGTCCGGGCGCATTATCCTGTGGTCGATGGAATAGGGCCGTCTGTTCTGGAAGGCCTGCGCGACCGAATTCTTCACGAACTCCCTGTCGTCCGGGTGCACGTATTCGAGAAAGGCCTCGTAGGTCGCGCCGAATTCCCTGGGCTTAAGGCCGAATATGCGGTAAATCTCGTCGGACCACCAGAGCGTGTTCTCGCGGATGTCCCATTCCCAGCTCCCCATGCGCGCGAGCTCCTGGGCCTTTCTCAGGCGCTCCTCGCTTTCTCTCAGGGCCGTTTCCACGCGTTTCCTTTCGGTTATGTCGGTAGAGACGCAGCAGATGGCGTACGGAAATCCCTCCTCGTTTAAAAGGGGGAATTTCATCGATATATACGTGCGGACCCCGCCGGGCAGGGGCAGGCTTTCTTCGAACTCGAGCCTCAATCGGCGTTCAAGGACAATCGAGTCGTTCTCCTTGAGGCTATCGGCCGCCTCCTTGGGCAGGAGGTCATGGTCCGTCCTGCCGGCCATCTCTTCGGAAGAGGTCCTGAAAAGGAGCTCGAATTCCTTGTTGACCAGGATGTACCTGCCTTCAAGGTCCTTCATGTATACCAGTGCCGAAGAGTTGTCCAGTATGGATTTCAGGCGCTTTTCGCTCTGTGCAAGGGAGCGGCCCCGTTCCTTTATCTGCCGGGCCATCTCGTTGAAGGCCCGCGCGATTTCGCCGATTTCGTCGCTTGTTCCGTCCCTGAGGCCCGTGTCGTAGTTGCCTTTTGCGATCTGGGCGGCCGCATTGGTCACGGCCTGGAGCTTAAGGACCACCCGGCGATGGAATACGATGAAGAGCAGGGCCGTAAGAAGGGCCACAACGAGGGCGGTAAGCCCCGCGGACCGGCCGATCCGCGATACCGGGAAAAGGGCCTCGCTTGAATCTATTTCGACCAGGAGGGTCCATCCGAGCTCAGGCAGGCACATGGACGCGCCAGCGACCTCGACCCCTCTATAATCTGCATAGAGGCCAGTCATCTCGCCGCCCCGCTCCAGGCAGGCAGAAACAGGCAACGTGTCCACGCGCTGGTCGAATGCGGCCCCGTCCCTGAAGATAGAGTCGGTTATCATGAGCCTGTCGCGGTTTACAAGGTATGCCTCGAAGGTCTCGCGGCGGTCGAGGCGGGAGCTTAATGCGCCGAGGTTTCTCGCAAGCTCGCCCGAGAGGAGGCCCCCCAGTTCGGAGGCGCTCACGAAATTGACCAGCACCCCGATGAGCTCGCCCCCCTCATTCCTTATGGGTGCGGAAAAAGCGAGGTCCGGGCCCCCCCGCAAGCCCTGCCGCCTCTCGGAAACCGCGACGCCGAGCCCGCCCTTCTTAAAGAAGTCTTCCTTCGAAAGGTCCGCGCCCCGCAGCGACCCCTCGCTTGAGACGATCACTTTTCCGAGCGGCGAAATGACCGCTATGGCGCTAATCTCACCGTTCAGCGGCAGCTTTTTCGATATTACATGGCGCTCGATTCCGTCAGCCGACCGGCTGCCAACCGATGCCCTTTCAAGCTCGGATATTATAAGCCCGTCGCTTGCGAAGTCCTGTGCCCTGCGCTTCCCGGCGTCGAGGAACTGGTAGACCTGGACCTCTATAGCCTCTGCCATTAGCGCCAGGTCGTCGAGGAAATACCTCTTGAGCACTTCCTTATTGTCCCTGAACCCGGCAGCAAAGGCGAACAGGATGGGCAGGAGTATTATGACGACCGCCAGGAAGGCCTTGGCCGATAGGGAAAATTTCAGTCTTTTCTTCATTATCAGGGTTTGCCGGTTTTGGGAGAGGGTCGTCAAAGGCGTGCTTTCAGGCGAAGCCCTGCCGTTCGGGAAAACGGCGCTGAACCGATTCTGCCCGGCCTTTGCAAATCATATAATCAAAGCCTGAAAAAAGCAAACGGAACCACTGCCCCCTACTCTTATCGACAGGAACATGGAGGGGTTTAGCCATATATTGGGCCTTTTGCGCGTCCAGGCGCGGAATTCGCCATCGCCTGACCGAAAAGCCTTGACAATTCCGGACGAAAAAATTATTTTTACTGTGAATTGAAAAAAGATGCGAAGAGGCTTGGGCCGCGCGGGATTTGGGCGCCTGCCTTTTTAATGGCATGACGAATTCCGGACGGATTCTCCGGGACCCGGGGAGGAGCGTGACCCGGTGGGTTTGAAACCAAGGAAGCGATTCACATGAGCTTTGTGCTGACTGCAATAATAATGTTCGCCTTCTGGCTGCTCCTTTCCGGGGAGTTCGCTCCCATTCTACTCGGCGCCGGGGCGGTATCCTCTCTCCTGGTGGCTTACATCTCCCACGACATGCTCTTCGGGAATGTCCGTTTCAGCGTGCTGGCGGGCCGGTTCTGGCGCTTCCTCCTTTATCTCCCCTGGCTCTTCAAGGAAATAGTGGTCGCGAACTTCGACCTCGTATACAGGACCCTCCACCCCGGGATGCCCATAGACCCCGAGGTCACGAGGTTCCAGACCGGCCTCAACACGGACACCGGGATCACGATGCTCGCCAACTCCATCACGCTTACGCCTGGCACGGTCACGATGGAGGCCAGGTCCGACGGCTCCTTCACCGTGCATTCGCTCGTGCGCGGCTCCGACGCAGAAGACATGGAGAGGCGCATCAAAAGAATAGAGGGGGGCGCGTAGCCATGTTCACTGGAGCCGCCCTCGTGGTGGTGTTCGCAGCGGTGCTAGTCCTTTACAGGGCGATAAAGGGGCCCAGGGTCTACGACAGGCTCCTGGCAGTGAACGTCATCGGCACGAAAACGGTCATACTCATGGCGCTTATCGGCTTCATGTACGAGCGTCCGTATTTCCTGGACGTCGCGCTCGTGTACGCGCTCATAAACTTCATAGCCACAATAGCTTTTCTCAAGTACAGGGAATTGGGGAGGCTTGACTGATGGACCTGAGGGTGGTTCTGGCGGGGCTCTTCATAGCAGCAGGGTGTTTTTTCCTAATCGTAGCCGCGATCGGCATACTAAGGTTCCCGGACTTCTACACCCGCATGCACCCCGCCGGAAAGGCCGACACGCTCGGCCAGGCCCTCATCATAGCGGGCCTCATCATCTACTGGGGCATAAACCTCGTAAGCGTGAAGCTGCTCATCATCGCGCTCTTCCTCATGGTGGCCAATCCCACCGCGGCGTACGCCCTTGCTAACGCGGCCTACTCCTCGGGGATAAAGCCGTGGAAAAAGGGGGAGGAGCGGAGATGAGAAAGCCGTCGTACTGGCCGGCCCTGTAATGCCCGGCCCGTCGCGGCCTGGCCGAGCCCTTTTCCGGGCGTCCGTCCGGGCACGGGCGCGCAGCCGCGGACAGCGGCTGCCTCCGGTTCAAGGGGCCGGCATATAGGTTTGAAATGGGCGGAATAATAATCGACATCGTGCTCCTTTTCTTCCTGGTCGTCTGCGCTCTCGCCGCGGTCAGGATGAAGGACCTCCTTAGCGCCACTGTGGTGCTTGGCGCCTACAGCCTCATCATGGCCGTCATCTGGACCGTGCTGAACGCGGTCGACGTCGCGTTTACCGAGGCGTCGGTCGGCGCCGGCATAACGACGGTCCTCCTGCTTGCGGCGCTAAGCAGGACCAGGAGGGGCGAGGCGGGGTTCGACAGCGCGCCCAAAAGAAAGGTCGTGACCGGCTTCAGGCCCGGGAACCTGGTCCTCTTCCTCGTGGCCGTATTCACGTTCGCCATGCTTGTCTACGGCTCTACCGACCTGCCTGCTTTCGGCGACCCTGAAGCCCCGATCCATACCCATGTCGCGCCGCGCTATATCGAGAGCGCCTATAAGGAGACCGGGGTCATCAACCTCGTGACCGCGGTGCTGGCGAGCTACAGGGGATATGACACCCTCGGGGAGACCACGGTCATCTTCACGGCAGGCCTGGCGGTCATAGTCCTCCTCAGGAGGACCCGGGAATGAAAGAGCATGTGGTATCGAAAACGGTCGCCAAGCTTCTTATACCGTTCATACAGCTCTATGCCCTGTACGTCCTGGCCCACGGCGAAAACGGCCCGGGCGGAGGGTTCCAGGCGGGCGTCATCTTCGGCGCCGCCCTCATCCTCTACGTGATCTGCTTCGGCATCGACGAGGGGAGGAGAAGGTTTTCGGAGAAGACGGGTGACATACTGAAGTCGCTCGGCGTCCTCATATTCGCGGGCATCGGCATTGCCTGCCTGTGGGCCGGGGGCGCTTACCTCGAGTACGCGGCCCTGCCGCTCGGCGCTCCCAAGCTCGCAAGCCATTTGGGGATATTCGGCATCGAGATAGGCGTCGGGATAGCCGTCGCCGGGGTCATGATAACCATATTCTTCGAGACCGCGAGGAAGGACGAGGATGATTGAGCTCATCCTGGGCAAGTACAATTACTGGATATGCATTGCCCTCATGATGGTGGGTTTCTACGCCATGATAGCGAAGGAGAACCTCATCAAGAAGGTCATAGGGATGAACATATTCCAGACAGCCGTTTTCCTCTTCTACGTCTCGGGCGCGAAGGTCAACGGCGGCACCGCCCCGATATTGACGGAAGGAGCGAAGCTCTACGACAACCCGCTCCCCCACACCCTGATGCTCACCGGGATAGTCGTGGGCGTAAGCACCACGGCAGTGGCGCTGGCTCTCATAATAAGGATATACAAGGCGTTCGGCACCATAGAGGAAGACGAGATACTGAAGATGCGGGAAAAGGACGGATAGCGTCCGCTCCCTCCACCCAGCCAACCAACAGCGGAGAAGACAGGGCATTGGACCGGGCCCGTAGCATAAATTGATGCTTGCAGACAACTATCCTATCCTCGTAATAGTAATCCCGCTCATAGCGGCCGTAATCGCCTTCCTGGCCGGGCTCCTGAAAAAAGAGCTCGCCTGGTATGTGACCGCCCTCGCGTGCCTGTCGTCCTTTCTCATGGCCATGTCCATGCTCCTTTCCGTCCTCGGCGGCGAAACCATAAGCTACCGTCTCGGCGGGTGGGAGCCGCCCTGGGGCATAGAGTACGTGGTCGACTACCTGAGCGCCCTTGTGCTCGCGATAGTCACCTTCATCGCGCTCGCCGTGACCCTGTACGCGAAGCGGAGCGTCGAGCATGAGATAGTCCCGGGCAAGCATGCGCCGTTCTACGCCCTGTACCTTCTCATGGTAGCGGGCCTCCTCGGCATGACCATAACCGGGGACGTCTTCAACCTGTTCGTATTCATCGAGATCGCGTCGATATCAGGGTACGCGCTCGTGGCGATGGGCCGCAGCCGCGACGCACTCATATCGAGCTTCAATTACCTCATCCTCGGCACCGTGGCCGCCACCTTTATTCTCATAGGAATAGGCTACATCTATATGGTCACCGGCACGCTCAACATGGCGGACCTGCGGATTAGGCTCCCGGAGCTTTACGACACCAGGGCAGTGAGGACCGCTTTCGCCTTCCTCACGGTGGGCCTGAGCCTGAA
Source organism: Thermodesulfobacteriota bacterium (assembly GCA_030583865.1). Taxonomy (NCBI): domain Bacteria; kingdom Pseudomonadati; phylum Thermodesulfobacteriota; species Thermodesulfobacteriota bacterium. The sequence continues at coordinate 70,272 of CP129479.1, forward strand.
GCTCGCGCTCTTCCCGCTCCACATATGGCTCCCGGGCGCCTACACGCACGCGCCCTCGGCCGTATCGTCCCTCCTTGCGGCTACAGCCACCAAGGTAGGGGCTTACGTGCTACTGAGGTTCATGTTCACGGTCTTTACCGTGGATTTCGACCTGGAGATAGTGCCGGTAACCAGGATATTCATAGCGCTTTCGTCCGCGGCCATAATACTGGGCTCTGTGCTGGCGATCTCCCAGACGAACCTCAAGAGGATGCTCGCGTATTCGAGCGTGGGACAGATAGGCTATATAGTGCTCGGGGCCGCCCTCGTGAACGAGCTCGGGCTCACCGGGAGCATCATCCACATCTTCAACCACGCGCTGATGAAGGGCGCCCTTTTCATGGTGGCGGGCGCGGTAGTCCTCCGGACCGGTTCCGAGAAGATTTCCGACCTTAGGGGCATTGGGAGAAAGATGCCCTTCACCATGGCCGCGTTCACGGTAGGGGCCCTTTCCATGATAGGGGTGCCCCTGACAGTGGGGTTCGTGAGCAAGTGGTACCTGGCGCTCGGCGCCCTCGAGGCCGGGATGTGGTTCCTGGTGCCCGTGATACTCGTAAGCTCGCTCCTCACGGCGGTCTATTTCTGGAGGATAGTGGAGGCCATATACTTCCGCCCTTACGAGGCGGCCGCCGCCAGGCCGGGGCACGCGTTTGACGGCGCCGGACGGCCCGTAAGCGAGGCGCCTTTCACGATGGTCGTGCCGATGGCGGTCCTGGCCGCGCTCTGCATCGTATTCGGGGTCGCCGCCCACCTGCCGGTCTCGGTCGCAGGCAAGGCCGCGAGCCTTCTACTGGGGAGCTAAACGGTGGAGATCATCCATTCCATAAAGCCGCTCCTGGCCGTATCCGTCTCGCTCGCGGCAGTGCTCCTTATCGGGCTCTCGTCGAGGCGTCCGGACATCCGGGAGTCCTGGACGGTCCTGGCCGCCCTGGCCAAGTTCATAATAGTCGCCTCGATGCTGCCGGAGGTCCTCTCGGGCAAGTCCCTTGCCATCCATCTTGCGACGGTGGCCCCCGGGCTCGAGATAAAGCTACAGGCGGACGCGCTTTCGCTCGCCTTCGCGGCCACGGCCTCTTTTCTCTGGATAATCACCTCGTTTTATTCCATAGGGTACATGCGCACGCTGAACGAGCACGCGCAGACCAGGTACTTCATGAGCTTCGCCCTTGCCATGTCCGGCGCCATGGGCGTGGCCTTCTCGGCAAACATGTTCACGCTCTTCATCTTCTACGAGATGATAACCTTCTCGACGTTCCCGCTCGTCGCTCACAAGGAAACCCCCGAGGCCATACAGGGCGCGAGGCGCTATCTCGTCTATCTCCTCGGCACCTCGCTCGCGTTCCTCCTGTTCGCCATGTTCCTCACCTACCAGGCAGCCGGCACGCTGGATTTCAGCCCCGGCGGCATACTCGACGGCAAGGCTTCGGACGCGCTCATAGCGGTCATCTTCATACTTTTTATCGCCGGGATAACCAAGGCCGGCATGATGCCGTTCCATTCGTGGCTGCCCGCCGCCATGGTCGCGCCCACCCCGGCGAGCGCGCTCCTCCATGCCGTGGCGGTCGTGAAGGCCGGGGTCTTCACCGTAATTAAAGTCGTCCTTTTCATATTCGGCACGGACGTGCTCTCCAGGATCGGGCTCAATGAAGCGCTCATGTACTTTGCCGCCGCGACCATAGTCATCTCTTCCATAGTGGCCCTGAAGCAGGACAATTTGAAGAGAAGGCTCGCCTACTCGACGATAAGCCAGCTTTCGTACATAGTGCTGGCCGTGGCCATACTCACGCCCGGGGGCATTACCGGGTCGGTTATGCACATAGTCGCCCACGCCTTCGGCAAGATCACACTCTTTTTCGCAGCCGGGGCCATATATGTGGCCCATCACAAGACCAAAGTAAGCGAGCTCGACGGCATAGGGAGGAAGATGCCATTCACAATGGGCGCCTTCGCCGTGGGGTCGCTATCCATGATAGGCGTGCCGCCTTTCGCGGGCTTCATAAGCAAGTTCTACATCTTTACCGGGGCGATAGAGGCCGGGCACCTCGTGGTGCTCGCGGTTCTTGCCGTCAGCACCGTCTTGAACGCCTGTTACCTCCTCCCGATAGTCTACGCGGCGTTTTTCAAAAAGCCTGCACCGGCCCCGCGCGACTACCCCTTGAAGCCCGACCTGCACGAGGCGCCGACCCTGATGCTCATACCTCTTGTGCTTACGGCGGCGGCGACGCTGGTCTTGTTTTTCTATCCGTCGGTCTTTCTCGAGCTCGCGGCCTCGGTGGCCGGGGCGGGGAGGTAAGCGCATGAAGAGCGAAGAGGGAAAGGAAATACAGGTGCTTCAGCATGACGAGGTGCCGGGGTACAGGACGGCGTTCTATATCGTCTTCGCCGTGGCCGTCATTTATTTCTGGGCCATCATAAGCTACGGTTAGCCAAGTCGGCGCGGCTGCGCCGGGGAGAGATCGCAATGTCAGGTGAGAATCCGCTTTTCAAGAGCCCGCGCACCCTGAAGGTGCTGCTAAGGGTGTTCTTCGCCTCTCTTGTCGGGCTGGTAATCCTCGATTTTTTCATAGAGAAGCACCCGGAATTCCCCTGGGAAGGCTATCCGTCCTTTTACGGCACCTATGGCTTCGTAGCCTGCGTGGTTCTGGTGCTCGCGGCCAAGTACATACTGCGCCCGCTCGTGAAGCGCAGGGAGGACCACTATGGTTAGCGCCGTGCACCCTGGTGCGCTCCTCATAGCCGGCGCGCTCCTCATCCCCTTCCTCCGGGGGAGCGTGAAGCAGGCGTATCTTCTGCTCCTCACTGCCGGCGCGTTCCTTGCGGCGATAAGCCTGCCCGAAGGCGTTTACTGGACGGTCGAGTCCGGGTTCCTGGGCCACGACCTCGTATTCGGAAAGGTGGACAGGCTTAGCCTGGTATTCGGCTACATCTTCACGCTCATGGCCTTCATAGGCACGCTCTTCGGTATACACATGAAGGACGACGGCGAAAAGGTCGTGTCGCTCATCTACGCCGGGAGCTCCATAGGGGCGGTGTTCGCGGGGGACATGCTGACCCTATTCATATTCCTGGAGGTAATGGCCCTGACCGCCACCTATCTGGTCTGGGCCAGGAAGACCGCCGCCTCTTATCTGGCCGGGCTCCGCTATTTCACGGTGCACGCCATAGGCGGGCTCCTTTTCCTCGCGGGCCTCATAATGCACTCGTACGAGACCGGCTCCATAGCCTTCGGGCTCATCGGCCTCGATTCATTGGCGTCCTATCTTATACTCCTGGGCTTCGGCGTCAACTGCGCCTTCCCGCTCCTTCACGCGTGGCTGCCCGACGCCTATCCGGAATCGACCATACTGGGGACCATCTTCCTGAGCATCTTCACGACCAAGACTGCGGTATACCTCCTGGCCAGGGCCTTTCCCGGGACCGAGGAATTAATCTACATAGGGGCGGTCATGACGGCCTTCCCCATATTCTATGCGGTCATCGAGAACAACATGAACCGCGTGCTCTGCTACAGCCTCATAAACCAGGTGGGGTTCATGGTCGTGGGCATAGGCATCGGGACCGAGCTCGCCGTGAACGGCGCGGTTGCGCACGCCTTTACCAACATACTCTTCGAGGGGCTCCTTTTCCTCTGCATGGGCGCGGTATACCACCAGACCGGCAGGATAAACGCGACCGACATGGGCGGCCTCTACAAGACCATGCCCCTGACGGCGTTCTTCTGCATCATAGGCGCGGCCTCGATATCCGGCTTCCCGCTCTTTAGCGGCTTCGTCACGAAATCGATGATAGTGAGCGCCTCGGCGCACGAGGGGCTCGCCATAATCTGGTTCACGCTCCTCTTCGCGGCCGCGGGTGTTTTCCACCACGCCGGCATCAAGATACCGTTTTTCGCGTTCTTCTCGCACGATTCGGGCCTCAGGCCCAAGGAGCCGCCCGTCAACATGCTCATCGCGATGGGAATAGCCGCGTTCCTCAGCGTCTTCATAGGCGTCTACCCCTCGTCGCTATATTCGATACTCCCGTACCCCGTCGATTACGTGCCTTATACCGGGGCCCATGTGATGGCTCAGACCCAGCTCCTCTTCTTCTCGGCGCTGGCCTTCACGCTGCTCATGCTCGCGGGCATTTATCCCGCCGAGATGCGCGCCATAAACATCGACGCGGACTGGTTCTACAGAAGGGGCGCGGCCTGCTTCATGTGGCTTCTGCGGAACACCTTCACCCGGTTCGGCGAGGCCGTATCCAGGTTCGCCTTCGCCACGGTCCCCGGCGCGGCCATCCTTCTCAGCAGGAACCCGGTCGCGGCCCTCAAGATAGCCGGGGACACCCTGGCCGCGAGCTTCAGCTCCGAGCCCAGGAGGACCGTCATAAAGAGCCGCATCAGCCACGAGAAGGCCATATACCCGGGCGACATCATAAAGCACTGGCCGATAGGCGCCACCATGCTGTGGATAGCAATCTTCCTCGTGGCCTACCTTCTACTGTACTATATCTGAGCGTCCGAATGAAAAAGGGCCGCCGTTATCATAACGGCGGCCCTTTTGTTTTTACGGTATAAAAACCGGCCTCAATCCGCTTTCTGCTGCTTCGGCCTTTTCCCGGCCTGGAGCACCCTTTTCCGTATCCTTATGGAGGCGGGCGTGACCTCCACGAGCTCGTCGTCCCGGATGAACTCCAACGCCTGCTCGAGCGTGTGGGACTTGGGCGGGAAGAGGAACATCGAATCGTCCGAGCCAGACGCCCTCATGTTCGTGAGCTTCTTCTCCTTCACCACGTTCACGTCCATGTCGTTTTCACGGGAGTTCTCGCCTATTACCATGCCCTCGTAAACCGGGGTGCCTTCCTTAATGAAAAGCGTTCCCCTGGGCTGGAGGTTATAGAGGGCGTATACCGTCGAGGCCCCGGCCCTGTCGGCCACAAGAGCGCCCGTTGCCCTCGTGGACATGGGGCCGTGCCACGGCTCGTACCCGTCGAAGAGGTGGTTCAAAAGGCCCGTGCCCTTTGTGTCGGTGAGGAACTGGGAGCGGAAGCCTATGAGCCCCCTAGATGGTATCCTGAACTCCATCCTCACCCTGCCGTGGCCGTTGTTCTGCATCTTCTGCATCCGGCCCTTCCTGGCCCCGACCTGCTGCGTGACGACTCCTATGAACTCCTCGGGCACGTCTATAACGAGGTGCTCCATGGGCTCATGGAGCTTCCCGTCTATTTCCTTTGTGATGGTCTCGGGCATGGAGACCGAGAGCTCGTAGCCCTCCCTCCTCATCATCTCGATGAGGATCGCGAGCTGCAGCTCCCCCCTGCCCATCACCCTGAAGGCGTCGGCCTTCTCGAAATCCACCCTTATCGAAACGTTATATAGGAGCTCCTTTTCGAGCCTCTCGCGGAGGTTCCTTGAGGTGACGAACTTCCCTTCCTTTCCGGCGAACGGAGAGGTGTTAGGGGAGAAGATCATCGATATGGTCGGCTCGTCCACCTTTATCCTCGGCAGGGCCTTCGGAAATTCTGCTGAAGTGATGGTATCTCCTATGCAGACGCCCTCCATGCCCGCGAGCGCGACTATCTCTCCGACACCCGCCAGGGCGGCGTCCTTCCTTTCGAGCCCCTGGAAGACATACAGGGCCGAGGCCTTAGCCTTGATGGTCCTTCCGTCCGCGTGCACCATTGCGACGGTGTCCGCCGCCTTGATGGTGCCGCCGAATACGCGGCCCACCGCGAGCCTCCCTACATAGTCGCTGTAGTCGATATTGGTCACAAGGACCTGGAGCGTCGCCTGGCAGTCGCCCCTGGGCGGCGGCACGGTCTTGATTATGAGCTCGAAGAGCGGCCTAAGATCAGGCGAGTCCGCCTGAAGGTCCAGGGTCGCGGTGCCCTTTTTCGCGTTGGTGTAGACGATGGGGAAGTCGAGCTGCTCCTCTTTTGCGTCCAGGTCTATGAAGAGGTCGTAGACCTCGTTTATGACCTCCTGTATCCTGGCGTCAGGCCTGTCTATCTTGTTTATGACTATGATGGGCACGAGCTCCAGCTCAAGGGCCTTCTTGAGGACGAACCTCGTCTGCGGGAGCGGCCCCTCGGAAGCGTCGACAAGCAGCAATACCCCGTCGACCATCTTGAGGGTCCTCTCGACCTCGCCGCCGAAGTCCGCGTGCCCGGGCGTGTCGACGATATTTATCTTTACCCCGTCGTACTCTATGGCCGTGTTCTTGGCCATTATGGTTATGCCCCGCTCGCGCTCAAGGTCTATGTTGTCCATGACGCGCTCCTGGACCTTCTCGTTTGCGCGGAAGGTCCCTGCCTGCCTGAGCATCGCGTCAACGAGGGTCGTCTTCCCGTGGTCGACGTGCGCGATTATGGCTATGTTCCTCAAATGGGTCTGTTCCATGTTCACCGGCTCTTTCTTAAGTTTTTTGGCCCTGAAAAGAATCAGATATTTTAACCTGAAAGGGCCGCGTAGTAAAGAGAAAACAGGCACATACAAAAGAAAGGCCCCTTTGGGAAAAGGGGCCTTTCTCGGGTCACTAAAAAAATTCCGCTTACTTGTCGAGTCTATATCACTCCTTCCCCTTGATGGGGAGGCTGTGAGGGGTATTCGCCAACCCTCTCCAATCCGTCTGCGGGGCAGTCCAGTTGCCGCGGAGATTGTTCAGGGCCTGAAGACGGAATGGCAGCTTACGCAGCCGTCGAGGAGCTTCTTCGTAAGGCCGCTCATCTTCTGGATGTCGCTTGAGTGCGCGGCCTTCGCGAGTGATTCGAGGTCGGCGTGGAACTCATGGTCCATGCGCTTGAACTCCTTTGCCTTTGCCGCGTTTTTCCTGAGCTTTACCTCTCCGTGGTGGAGCGCCTCCTGCGTTTTTTCCATGGTCCCGTGAAGGGAGTGGACAGCTTCATGCACCCTGTGCCCGTCGCCGAGGGCGACCGCCGATACTATCTCCCTGAACGCGGCGTCGAGCTGCCGCATCTCGTCGATAAGGGCGTTTGTCGAAGCGCCTTTCGCCGGTGCCTGGTGATCGTGCCTGTGGTGGTCGTCAGCCGCAGAGGCGATGCCCGGGGCGCATAGCAGGAAAGCAAGAAAAATAGCGGATAAGTTTTTCATCCTTTCACCTCCTGTGAATGGGCAAGCAGCTTATCATCTCCCGTTGGATGCATATATGACAAGGGTCATATTCGGGGGGGTGCGCTCAGGTATTCAAGCTGAAAGACGCCCTCCCAAGCCCTGCCCTGATCCTCTCAATAGTTTCGGGATCCGGCTTGAAGGGGAGGTCTGTTTGAGGAGCGGGCATCTCTATCCGGTAGTCGCCTTCAAAGGGGGTCGAGGAGACCTTGAGGTTGTGCGCGGTGACCATGAGCGGCTCGAGGTTCACAACGTCCTGTATGTTGTATGCCAGGAGCGTTTCGAGCGCCTTGGGGTTCCTGTTCCTTCTGTAATCCTTCCAGAGGAGGACCGCGAAGTATCCGTCAACTCCGTCGAGCCCGCCGCGGTCGATGCCTATGAGCTTTTCGCAGCCCTTGAGGCCTCCCTTGAATCCCAGGTCGCGGAGCACGAAACGGAGGTCGATGTGCGCATGGGGGAGGCGGATATCCATGCTGCTTTCGATAAAGGGTATGTCAAAACACCTGCCGTTGTAGGTGACGAGGAGCTTGTACCCGAATATGTCCTTCTTGAATTTGTCGAGGTTCTCGCCCCGTATGTAATAGCGGACCCTCCTTCCGTCGTAAAGGGAGATCGCGGTTATGTAGCCGTGGCTGCCCACATAGCCGTTTGTCTCTATATCGATATAGGCGACGTCATCCCTGAATTCCGAAAATATCCTCCATGACTCCTTGGGCGGAATCAGCTTTCCGAAAAAAGCAGGGTCGCCTTCGAGAAGTTTCAGGCGGGATTGGTCCAGGACGGATTGAAAGACGCCTTCGGCGGTCCTCCGGAGCTTGAAATCCCCGAGCGGGGAGTCCCAGTCCACGATGCCGTTTTCCCAGAGCCTCCGCTCGGTCTTCAGCCCCACGCCCGGGATATGGCAGAAGGTATTCTTGAGCATCAGGCGTATTCTAACATGGAAAGATTTACGGTAAAAACGAAAATGGCGTATATACTTAAAAAATCCGGCAGCACAGGCCCCGCAATGGGCATTGCCGGTCTGGGGGGGGCGCGTAATGATAATACTTGTCCACGGCGGAGCGGGCGCAAAGAGGCCCCTTAAGAAGGCCCTGCAAGGGATAGGCGAGGCGCTTAAAACCGGATATGGCGTGCTTGAGCGCGGGGGAGCAGCGCTCGACGCGGTCACCGGGGCCATCTCGTTGATGGAGGACTCCGGCCTATTTAACGCCGGTGACGGCTCAAACATCCAGCTCGACGGAGTAAGGCGGCTCGACGCAGCGCTCATGGAGGGCGAAAGCCTCGGGGCAGGCGCGGTCATCGGCCTCGAAGGCTTCAGGAACCCGATAAGGGCCGCAAGGGAGGCTATGGGGCTTCCGAATAATGTATTCACGAATACGGGGGCGGCAGGCATAGCCGAAAAGGCCGGACTTCCGCGCCTCGGGCCGCCTACCGCGAAAGTCCTTGAACGGCTCGAGAGGGCGCGGAAAACCGAGCCGGGCAAGCTATACGAAAAATATTTCTCGACGGTCGGCGCGGTCGCGATGGACAGGGAAGGGAACCTCGCGGCAGGCTCCTCCACCGGAGGTGTCTTTGCCATGCTCCCCGGGAGGGTGGGAGACACTCCGCTCATAGGCTCCGGCGTCTACGCGGATAATAGGCTCGGGGCGGTCACGTGCACCGGAAGGGGCGAGGAAATACTGAGGGTTTGCCTTGCCAAGGAGGTCTCCATGCTCATGGGCGGATGGACCGCGCCGGAAGCTGCCAGGGCGGCGTTAAAAAGGCTTGTTGGCCTTGGCTTCCAGGCAGGGTTCCTGGCCCTGGATAGAAGCGGGAGCTACGCGATCGCGCATACGACCGCTTATATGGCGGCAGGCACCGCAAGCCCGGAAGGGGTCTTCGTCGGAACCAGCTTCGAAGCCGCCGGTTAGCCGGTTGCCGAGTCGACCATCAGATAGACCATCTCGGACCCGGCGCTTACCTCCACTATGGCGTGCTCCTCTCCGGGCTCTACCACAAGGAGGTGTCCCCTTCTTAAAAGGACGCGCTCGCCCATGACGCTAAAGGTAATAGCGCCACTTACGCAATAGAAGATCTCTGATGAGCCCTCGTGCGTGTGGGCCGAGGCGGTCGCGCCCTGCTCGAGAACGATATGGCTTATCTTCTTAACACAGGAGACCGGTTCATCGAGGAGGACCCTTTTTTTAAGCTCCGGGTCGTGGGATACCGGCCTTTCAGGAGCGCCTTCGAGAGAGTAGTGCCTCATGTGGAAAGGATATACGATGCCGGGGTTATTTCAAGGACCTGCGCCTTATTCAATGACCAGGACCGGCACCGGCGAGGAGAAATCGGTTCCGTCCCCGAGCTGGCCCGAGGTATTCCTTCCCCAGCAGGCTATCCTTCCGTCGTCCAGGCCCGCGCAGGAATGGAAAAAGCCCGCTGTTACGGAAGTAGCCGTTGCGATTCCAGCCGCAGGCACCGGGTTTATCGTGGTGGTCGGCGGAGCGCCGGACCCGGGGGGAACGAACCCCGCGAAGCTCCCGTTTCCAAGCTGCCCGTCCGCGTTTTCACCCCAGCAGAAGACCCTTTTATTCGAGAGCGCGGCGCATGAATGCGAAAGGCCCGCGGCAACTGAAACAGCCCCGGACAGACCCGGCGAAACTGGCGTGCTGGAGGAGATAAGGTCCGGGGCGGGCCAGAACGAGCCGAGCTGCCCCGAGGAATTATCCCCCCAGCACCTTATCGAACCGTCTCCGAGAAGGGCGCAGGTGTGGCTTTCCCCGGCGCTCAATGAGACCGCGTTCGAAAGGCCGGTGACCTCCACAGGGGAGAGCGAGCCTGAGCCGGTCGGTATGCCCGCGTTGCCGAGCTGGTCAAAGAGGCTCGAGCCCCAGCACCGGACTTCGCCGCCTGAAACGAGGGCGCAGGTATGGGTGCCGCCCGCTGAAACGGCCGTGGCCCCCGTGAGGCCGGTGACCGCGATTGGGGAGGCCGAGTGCGCGAAGGAGCCGTTACCGAGCTGCCCAAACTCGTTATTACCCCAGCACGCGACCGTGCCGTCGGAGAGAACCGCACAAGTGTGCGAGTTTCCAGCGGAAGTCGAAGCCGCCCCAATAAGGCCGGATACCTCGATTGGAGTGGTCGAGCTCGCAACCGTTGCGTTGCCGAGCTGGCCAAAAGCATTTCTTCCCCAGCACCGGACAGTGCCGTCCGGAAGGAGGGCGCAAGTGTGCGCCCTTCCCGAAGAGACCTCGACAGGGGCGGACAGGCCCCCTACGGTGACCGGGAAGGGAGAATCGAGCCTTCCTCCATTGCCGAGCTGGCCGTCCGAATTTTCACCCCAGCATACGGCCGAATCGCCCGAGGCGGCGCATGTATGGAAGCCCCCGGCAGAAATTAGCGTTGCCCTGAGCTCAGTGCCGTCGTCCCCGTTACCGCAGCCCCAGAGGGATGGGAGGAGAAAAATAATAAGTAGAAACGGCTGGATTCTCAATATTTTCGCTCCGGATGCGCTCGTTTCCCGGCCCGATTAAGTATTCCGCAAAAAAGGGGCGTGTCAAGGGCCTAACCCGGATGAGCCCGGATGCTTGTAATTGACCGGAAGGCCGTTTTCTGCTATTTTAATCTGAGTTTCCAGCAGGGGTATTCATGGGCAAGGGAAGGATTCTCGTAATCGATGACGACGCGTTCTTCAGGGTCCTTTGCTCTGACATGCTGACGGGCGGAGGTTACTCCGTAATAACCGCGTCCTCCGGAAAAGAGGCCCTGGCCGTCATGGAGGACGAAAGCTTCGACATCGTCATGACCGACCTCGTCATGCCGGACCTAAGCGGCATAGAGGTGCTGGAAAGGGTAAAGCAGAAAAACACGCTCACGGACGTAATCCTCGTAACCGGCCACGGCTCGATAGAGTCTGCCATAGCGGCCTTGAGGAGCGGCGCTTTCGACTACATAATGAAGCCGCTCAACGAGGCCGAGCTCCTCCATACGGTCGGGAGCTGCATGGAGAAGCGCAAGCTCCTCGAAGAGAACCAGGAGATGCGCCAGTCGCTGCGGCTCTTCGAGGTGAGCCGGGCCATAACCACCACCCTCGACATACCCAGGCTTTACGAGCTCACCCTCGACGCGCTCCTCCAGACCGTCCCGTCTGACTCAGGCATCGCCACCTTCTATGAAAGCGACTTAAGGACCCTCGCGGTAAAGGCGTCAAGGCACATAGACCCGGACCAGGCCGAGCGGCTTGCAGGACTCTTCAAGTCCATATTCGAGAGGGACTACGAGGCCAAGCCCGAGATACGGGTCTTTCCAAAAGAAGGGCTGGGCTTCGCGGAGAACGGGCCGCTTAAGGGGTTCGAGTCCTTCATCGTCGCGCCACTGGCCAGGGGGCAGAAGGCCATCGGCTACTTCATCCTCCTCTCCCGCAAGCGGAAGGAGGAATACTCCGAGAAGGACCTGCTGAACGCCTCTTTCATATCGGAGCACGCCTCGACCGCCTATGAAAACGCGGAGAAGTACGCGGACGCCAAGGAGATGGCCTTCATAGACAGCCTCACGAACCTCTATAACGCCAAGTACCTGGACCTCGTCCTCGACAAGGAGATAAAGAGGGCGGACAGGCTCAGGATGCACGTGACGGTCCTCTTCCTCGACCTCGACAACTTCAAGAACGTGAACGACTCTAACGACCACCTCGTCGGCTCAAAGGTGCTCATTGAGCTCGGGCATCTCCTCTTGAAATGCGTGAGGGAAGTGGACACCGTTATAAGATACGGAGGCGACGAGTTCGTAATCATACTGGCGGACGCGGACCACAAGGCGGCGATGCAGGTCGCGAACAGGATACGGGCGGCCATAGAAAGGCACGAGTTCGTGCAGGCCGAAGAGAAGCTTGTCCTCAAGATAACCGCCTCGATCGGGGTCGCGACCTACCCCACCCACACGAGGAACATGCGCGAGCTCCTGAAGACCGCGGACAAGGCCATGTACAAGGCCAAGGACCTTTCCAGGAACACGGTATTTCTCGCGCCGATACCTGAAATCGTGGTTCCCAAATAGGGACGAATTCCCCCACAAAAAGACAGCCCTGCCATTTTGCGGAAAAAGCAAAATAGTTTAGCTGCTGAAAAGCTCCGGATGCGCGGCCCCAATAACAGGGAAGCGGGGAATCAGGAGTATTATCGTATAAGCCGGAGTATCGATCGGCAAGAAAAACGAAGCGGATTTCCAGCAGCCTAAAGGAAGCTCCCGCCTGCCCGGGCGAGCTCCGCCGCAAGCCCCCGTATCCTCTTCATGTCGGTTTTTCCGGTCGCTGTGACCGGAAGCTCCTCAATGAAAAAGAAGCTGTCCCGCTTGGGGAGCCATAGCCGCGGCAGGTCCGTATCGGCCAGCGCCTTCCATGCCTCTTCCGGGGCCGTATCCTTTTTCGTGTAAAAGGCCACGAGCCGTTCCCCCCGCGCCATGTCCGGCACAGCCGTTACGACGCAGTCCGAGGAGAGGGCGTTTGCGAGGGCTTCCTCTATCCTTATGTGCGGTATCATCTCGCCGCCTATCTTGCTGAACCTGGCGAGCCTGTCGAGTATCGTGATGAACCCGTCCTCCCCTATCGAGGCTATGTCCCCGGTAACGTACCACCCGTTCCTTAAGACGCGCGAGGTGGTCTCGGGGTCGCCGAGATAGCCGAGCATGAGGTTCGGCCCTTTTACGAGGAGCATCCCTTCGCCCCCGGGCGGGAGCTCCATTCCAGTTTCAGGATTAACCACCTTTGCCGAGACCCCGGGTATGGGGTGGCCTACAGTGCCCGTACGCGAGCCCCTCTGGCGCACCCCGCCGTGCTCGATATCAGGGATGTTGACCGAGACGACGGGCGACATCTCAGTTGCGCCGTAGCCTTCGAGGAGGTCGATGCCGAACCTTGATTTGAACTCCGCGGCCACCTGTGGCTTAAGCTTCTCCGCGCCGGCTACGGCGTACCTCAAGGATGTGAAATCCCCGGGCTCGCACTTCTTCACGTAATGGGAGAAGAAGGTGGGCGCGCCCATTATCATCGTCGCGCGGTATTTACGCGTAAGCTCGCCTATGCCCCTCGCGTCCATGGGGTTGGGGTGGTATACCGCGCGGAATCCCGAAAGGAGCGGGAACCAGATTGTGGCCGTGTAGCCGAATGAATGGAAGAACGGGAGCGTGCCCATTATGGTGTCCCTGTGGGAATGGACGAATATCTGCTGGAGCCCCTCTACGTTGGAGATGATGTTGTGGTGCGACAGCATCACGCCTTTAGGGATCCCGGTCGAGCCGCTCGTGAATATGATGGTAGCGAGGCCCTTTGGGTCTTTGTTCACGCAGTAAAGGGCCGAAATGAGGCGGGCCGGGAAAAGCAGGGCGGCGGCCATGCCGAAAAGGCGCCCGGTCCCGGAGACCTTTGCCATCACGTCCTCGAGGAAGAGCATCCTGCCGTCCATCTCGATGCCCGCCTTTTCGATAAACGCCCTGGATGTGACTATCTCGCTCGCGCCGCTTTGCGAGACGGCTGACTGCACGGCCTCCCTGCTCGCGGTGAAGTTGAGGTTAACCGGGACCTTGCCGGCCATGAGAAGCGCGATATTGGCGAGCGCCCCTGCAACGCTCGACGGAAGGAGCAGGCAGACCTTCTCTCCCTTGAGGTTCGAGGCGGCCCACTTCGAGAGGATGATGCTCCCGGCAAGCGCGCGCGCCCAGGATAGCTTCTTTCCTGTAGAGTCGGCCATGCAGAACGAGAAGAGGCGCGAGCGGGCCTCTTTTATGAAACCCGAATGCAAGAGGTCGTCCTGAGAGCGCCTGTGGTCATGGGCAGCGCTCCCGAGTTCCATAACGGCCTGCCTCGCCTCCAGGGCCGCTGCGCCCCGGAGGGGTTTGCCGAATGAGACCGTGACCGGGTAAGGGAAATGCGCGGGGAACTTCCAGAAGAACTTCATGCCCTTGAAGCTGAAGACCGAGCCCCAGACCCGGTCGAGGTGGACCGGTATCACCGGGACGTCGAGGCCGTCTATTATCCTCTCGAAACCCTTCTTGAAGGGCAGGAGGTTCCCTGTCCGCGTTATCGCGCCCTCGGCGAATATGCAGACCATGTGTCCGGCCTTGAGTTCATCCCTTGCCCGCGAGATCGACTGAAGCACCTCTTTCCTGTTGCCGTCGGCTATGGGCAGGGCCTTCATGAGGCGTAAAAGCCACTGAATGGGTTTTATGTTGTAGAAGTACTCGTAAATGAGGAAACGGATGAAGCGCTGAACGCACGCCCCCACAAGAAAGGCGTCAACGAACGACATGTGGTTCGAGACGAGGAGCGCGGGGCCCGTAAGCGGCACGTTCTCCTGGCCGACCACCTTTATCTTGTAGAGGGTATGGGTAAGCATCCAGAGTATGAAGCGCGTAAGGAAATCCGGCAGGGCCTTGAGTACAAATACGGTCGAGAGGAGCGTTACCACGCCGAAGATGAGTATTATCTTATCCGCCGCAAGTCCCAGCGTCTCTGTCGCTACCCAGAGCACGCCCGAGGCGGCGAGAATGCCGCATGTGTTGAAGAAGTTGTTGGTCGCTATTATGCGGCCCTTCTCTACCGCCGCGCTCTTCTGCTGTAGAAGCGCGTTAAGGGGAACGATAAAGAGGCCGCCGGAAAAGCCGAGCATGAGCATGGCCGCCCCGGTTCGCGGGTACGAGTCCGGCGAGAAGGCGAGGAGGAGCGAGAATAGCCCCATGCCTATCCAGCCGAGCGGCACGAGCCCCGGCTCCACCTTGTCGCCGGAAAGCCTCCCGGCGGTGATGCTCCCCAGCCCTATGCCCACCGCGAGAAAGACTATCAGTATCCCGACCCATAGGTCGGTAAGGCCCATTACCTCCTTTCCGAGGAGGATTATGACCATCTGGAGGAGCGAGCCGAGGAACCAGAAATACGTTATGCCGCCGACGGTGAAGAGGAGGAGCCTGTTCTTAAGAAGGCTCCTGGAGCCTTTCCCTATCTCGGAGAAGGGGTTCCATTTGAAGCGCTTGACTGCGCCGGAATCCTTGACGACCGGCACACCGAAGCTCATGAGCATGCCTACAAGGGCCGTTACCACGAGGACGAGGCCCACGACCGTGAGCCTGTCGCTCCAGGCCGAATACATTATCGTGCCGAGGGAGGTGCCCAGTATTATGGCAAGGAAGGTGGACATCTCAAGAAGGCCGTTTGCGCGGGATAAGTCCCTGTCCGGGAGCATCTCGGGCACTATGCCGTACTTTGCGGGGCTGAAAAATGTCGAGTGGAGCGCCATGAGGAAGAGGGTGCCGAGCATGAGCTCGATCCTCCCGGACCAGAGCGCGGCGAGCCCGAAGAGCACCGCGACCACCTCGAAGCCCTTGGTAGCTATTATGACGGTCCGCTTGTTGAAAACATCCGCAACGTGGCCCGCATAACCGGAAAAGAAGAAGAAGGGGAGTATGAAGACCGCGCCCACCATTGAGAGGTAAGCCCCGCCCGAGGCGCCTTCCGAGCCCGCGATGTTCACGGCCACGAGGGACAATACTATCTTGAAGGCATTGTCGTTGAACGCGCCCAGAAACTGGGTCCAGAGGAAGGACTGGAAGCCCATTGATTTTATGAGGTCTTTATATCTGCCTATGCTCATTTATATTATTCATGGAGTTATCTTTTTTATTCCACGGGTTCAGCTCTTGCGAGGATCGTATCGGGTTCCGACGGGCATCACGGCAAATGAACCTCCCCTCAGGAAGCTCCGGGGCATCTTCAAACACCCCTCCCCATTAACAAGCAGGCGGGAGGGGATAGGAGGGGAGGGTTGCTTATCCTTCACCCCCTCCCAAACTCCCCCATCAAGGGGGAGGAGTTAAAGACAGCGCAGCAAGCTGCGTGGAATTTGACCTGAACATGATTAAAAAGCGAAGGTCTATTATACCCCAAGAGGGCCCCGGATGGGGCAAAAAGCCGGGCCGCCCTGGATGAAAGGCGCTTGCTTTATACCCGGCATTCGGGCCAAAGGGCTTTTCTGGCAATCGAGCGAAATCAGGGGAGCGCAGGGGTGGAAAGGGATCGTTCAGGAGTGCTGGCTTTTCCGGTCCCTGGCATCCGCGCCATAAAAGCGGACTCCCGGCAAATAAAAAACCCCTCAGGGACTGAGGGGTTTTTCTTTGAAAGGGGATTACCTTTCGTGTGGGAGCTTGTAGCCGACACCGGCGAACTGGATGTTCTCCGGGTCGTCGCACCTCGGGGGGGATACCGCGTGCACGCCGCCGCACTTGGGGCACTTGCCGACGAAGGTCTTCAGGACGAAGGCCTCGCCGCAGCCCTGGCACTTGGCGTTAAGGCCGCCGTCCGGGATGGGGGCATTCCTCACCCCGCCGCCGTGCGCGTGATAGACGAACTCCACCAGCTCAAGACCTTCCGAGAACGGGCCGCCGCCGGCAGGCCCGCAACTTCCGCAACCGTCACCCATAAGACCTCCTGAAAAATAGAAATAAGCTATTGGAAAACTTACATTAAAGGATACTACACTTCTTGAGGTCGTTCAAACAAAAATGTTCACCGACCCGTATAATCTCATAACCTGTTATTTCATTCTTTCTTCAAGGGAACATCGGTAAAACCGCTTGTCTTAACGGAGATGATTTTGTATCCTGATTCCCGGTGGACCTGTATTTCGACATAAGTAAATCCAGGGGGTACAAAAGCCCCTCGCAGATCGCCCGCGTCCTGACCGAGGACTGGGGGAGGCGGAACCTTTTCTGCGCCTCGTGCAGCCGCAATAGCCTCGTGTCCTCGAAAGACAACACGAAAGTACACGACTACGCTTGCGGGTGCTGCGGCGAAACCTACCAATTGAAGAGCCAGCGGAATCCGCTTGGAAATAAGTTCGTGGATTCAGCTTATCTCCCGATGATAGAATCCATTCGGGAAAACCGCGCTCCGAACCTGCTCCTTCTGCATTATCATCCCACGGAGCGCTGCGCGGAAAACCTTATTATCGTCCCCAGGTTTTTTCTATCCGAATCGTGCATAGAGGCGAGAAAGCCGCTTTCGGAATTCGCTCGCCGCGCGGGCTGGGTGGGCTGCAATATAGTCCTTAAGCAGCTCCCGCCTGACGGAAGGATCCCTATTATAAGAGATAGGCAGGCAATGAACAAAGGCCTGGTGAGGCGGGAGTTCAGCAGGTTCAGATTCCTGCTCGAAAAGAGGAGCGAGCTACGGGGCTGGACCTCGGACGTGCTTAAGGTCGTAAGGGATTTGGGAGAAAGAGAGTTCAGCCTCGAACAGGTATATTCCCGTGAGGATGAGCTTTCAAGGCTTCACCCGCATAACAGTCATATAAGGGCCAAAATCCGCCAGCAGCTCCAGCTTCTGAGGGACAAGGGGGTTGTGAAGTTCCTCGGAAACGGGCGTTATGGCCTCCTCTAAACCCTCTCGTACGGGTCCCACAGTTTCTTGAACTCATCCAGCGCGAACCTGTCCGTCATGCCTGCTATGTAGTCGCAGATCACCCTTTCCTTGCCGTGTCTCTCTATTTCCATGCAGGTCTTGGGCGGCAGCAGCTTCGGCTCCCTCATGTAGACCGTAAAGAGGTTCCTTAATATCCTCCGGGCCTTGTCCGCCATCCTTATCACCCTGTGGTGGTTGTAGAGGTTGGCCTTCAAAAACCTCTTAAGCTCCCGGTTTTTGGCGTCCATCTCCGGGCTGAAGCCCGCGATGTTCGCCCCGCGCGCCCTCACGTCATCGATAGAGCCGATGCCCTCGTCGGTTATGGCCTTAATGATGATCCCCACGAGGTCGGTAACCTGCGCATTGATTATCCTTATTATGGTCTGGGAGACGAGTATCCTCCGGTCCTCTCCGGGATAAAGGGCCTTCACCTCTTCAAAGTGCTCCTTCCAGAGCGCCACTTCCCTGAGGGAGTCGATTTCCAACATGTCGGACGAGAGGCCGTCGTCTATATCGTGGTTGTTGTAGGCGATCTCGTCGGCTATGTCCACTATCTGGGCTTCGAGCGAGGCGGAGCTCCCGCCGTCGTATTCGGAATTGCGGCCGGGCCGGTCGTGCTCGGAAGAGTGCTTCACGATCCCTTCCCGCACTTCATAGGTGAGGTTGAGGCCGTTGAAGCCCGGGTATTTCCTCTCAAGCTCCTCCACTATGCGGAGGCTCTGCCCGTTGTGCTCGAAGCCGCCGTGCCCTTCCATCAGGTGGTTTAGCGCGTCCTCGCCCGTGTGGCCGAAGGGCGGGTGCCCTAGGTCGTGGGCCAGGGCTATGGCCTCGGCAAGGTCTTCGTTAAGGCCGAGGGCGCGCGCGATGGTCCGGGATATCTGGGCCACCTCGATGGTGTGCGTAAGCCGCGTCCGGTAGTGGTCTCCCTCGTGGTAGACGAAGACCTGGGTCTTGTATTCGAGCCGCCTGAAGGCGTGGGAGTGGATTATCCGGTCCCTGTCCCTCTGGAATGGGGTCCTGAACGGGTGCTCGGCCTCCGCGTGCCTCCTGCCCCTTGTAGCCCCGCTCCAGGCCGCGTAGGGCTGAAGCCTCCTTGATTCCGCCTCGATGTAATTCTGGGCCTTTGCCATTGACTTTTCCCCGGAAGATAATAGAATTAATGCATGAGAACTCTCGTCCTCATCCTGGCAGTTGCGGTGCTTGCGGGCTGCTCGGTCATGCCCAGGGGCGTCCTGAAGGCCGTGGACCGCGATATCACGCTCGACCAGGTCCAGGCCAACCCCGACCGCTATCTCGGCTCGAACGTCCTCTGGGGCGGCATAATCCTCGGCGCCGAAAACCTCGAGGACGCTACAGAGATAGAGGTGCTTGAGACGAAACTCGGGTTCGACGAGCGCCCCGGTAACGGAACATCAAGGGGCAGGTTCATAATCCGGGCGAGGGGCTTCCTCGACACCAACATCTACTCCAAGGACAAGCGGATAACCGTTGCCGGTACCGTAAGGGCCGTCGAGATGAGGAGGATAGGCAGGATGGAATACCCCTATCCGGTCCTCGAGCCCATAGAGGTACGGATTTTCGACCCGATCGAGGACAGGTACGTTTACCAGGACCCCTTCTTCTACGGGCCGTTTTACCCATACGGTCCCTACGGGCCCTTTCATCCCTTTAACCCCTACTACCCGTTCGGCCCGAGGCGGCCTTACTATCCCTACCCGTTCTTCCCTTAAGAGGCAACCTCTAAAAATTGATCTTTTCCCCGGATTCTGGGTAGTTACGGGAATAAAAATGCTCACATATTATCATATATGCTCCGCTTTTTATTCCCGGCCTTCCTCGACTGCGGGAAAAATCTCTAATTTTTAGAGGTTGCCAAGAAAGATTCTTCGGGTCGAAAAAAGTCCGTTTGTCATTGCGAGAAGCGGTTTTGCGCGGCGAAGCAATCTCCTGATATTTGATTTTCCTGAAAACGAGATTGTTTCGCTTCGCTCGCAATGACGGAAAACCTTGGGAACCTCTGATTAATTCGCAAATGTTGTCATTCTGAGCGCAGCGAAGAATCTCGTATTTAGAAAAATCATCAAGTTACGAGATTCTTCGGTCGCTTACGCTCCCTCAGAATGACAGAAAACGGAATCAATCAGACCTTCCCTTGTTTTTAAGCGAACCGCTAATCCTTTACCGGCGAGCAGCCGTCCTTCAAGCCCCGAAGATATTCCATATACTCGTCGTAATAATCGTCCATGAACTCGAAGACGTTCCTGCCTTCGGTGTCCAGCCCTTTTTTGATTTTCAGGAACTCCTTGAAGGTCATTGCCTTCCCCTTTTCGTAACGCTTAAGCGATAGGGTATTGGGTCGGTTACCCCTGCCTCCCTGAACCCCCGGAGCCGGAGGAGGCACGAGTCGCACTCCCCGCAGGCGGCCTCCTCGTCGATGTAGCAGGACCACGTAAGACGGAACGGCGCCCCGAGCTCAACGCCCTTTTTTACTATATCGGATTTCCTGAGGCTTATAAGCGGGGTTACTATCGTTATCCTCGTCTCTGCCGGGTGCCGAGGTTCGCCGCCCCCTCGAATGCCTTGAAAAAATCGAGTGTGCAGTCCGGGTAACCGGAGCCGTCCTCCTCGACCGCGCCTATGTAAATCTCCCTTGCGCCCGTAACCTCGGCCCATGAGACGGCTATTGAAAGGAGGTGCGTTCCTGAACGGGACATAGGTCGCGGGCACATCTTTTCTATCGAGCTCCCCGCCCGGCACATCGATATTCCTGTCGGTCAGGGCCGAGCCGCCTATGAGCCTCAGGTGGCTTATATCCACGACGAGCCTTTCCGTTACGCCGTAGAAATCGGCTATCGCGTTAAACGACTTAAGCTCCCTCGACTCGGTCCTCTGGCCGTAGTTCACATGGAGGAACGCGCATCCGCCCTTTTTCGCGGCAAATGCCGCCGTCACAGTGCTGTCCATGCCCCCGCTCAAGAGGACTATCGCCTTGCCCATAAGGGAGATTAAAGCACATAAGGCTTGGACGGCTCAACCGAAAATTATGGAGAATACGTTCCTGACCCGCTCCTGTAGGGGGTCCTCTGCCCAGGAAACGAAGTGAGGCCCGGATATCTGCTCGAAGAGGGCCTTCTGCCTGAGATAGATGTCCCAGTCCGCGTCAGAGACAGCCTTGCCCGGCTCGGCGAGCCTCGCCCTCAGGCGCTCCCGTATCGTGGAATTCCGGGCGGTGCATTCGACGGTGTTGACGAAAACGCGGTTCCGTGCCGCCATTTCACTGGCCCTCAGAAGGTGCTTCCGTTTTCCGAACGTCGCGTCCAGGATGACCGAACGGCCCTTTTCCAGCAGGTCAGAAGAGCGCCTTATGAGCTCGTCATATGTCCTCTCGTGAAGTCATCGGAATAAATACCCTCTCCGAAGGGCTCCTTCCTCCTCTCGCCGGGAGAGAGCCCTGCCAGCTCCTTCCTGACCGCGTCCGAAGAGAGGTGGACGAAACCGGTATGCCCGGCTATTTCGGCTGCCAGAGTGGATTTCCCGGTCCCGGAAGGCCCGGAGACTATAGCATGGGGCCTGAAACCCGCCCGCGGCGTAGAGCCCGGAGAGGTGGAAATGGTAGGCGGCGCGGAGGAATGAGGCTTCCTTCTCGGCCCCCTTGACCTCCGGCTCCGAGGCCTTGAAGCCCTCGACCTTGCCCCGGACGAATGCGCCGGTAGCACCTGTAGAAGTCTATGAGGCGGCCGCCTTCGTAATCCCCGGTTTCATGGAAGTACGCTTCGTCGAAGGCGGAGGAAAGGCCGTGGCTGTTGAGGAAATCGAGGGTCCATCGAGAGAAAGGCGGCGTCGGCGATAACGTCCGAGTACCTGAAGCGCTCGTTGAACTCTATGCAGTCTATTATCTGCACTCCGCCGTCGATGAAGACGTGCTCGGGAATGGATGTCGCCGTGGCAGTCCCTTATGAAGCCGTTCCTTATCCTGCCTTGAAGGAGGGGGGCCTCGAAGGAAAGGAACCCCTCGGTATGGTCTTTTATCAACTTATAGAGCCGCTCGCTCAGTGTCTTTCCGATAAATGGAAGGGTCTGGGAGAAGTTCTCGCCGGTATTTTTCTTTATGGCCTCTATCGAGCCGAAGCCTGAGATATGCGCGTCCCGTGCGGGCTTTTTGATGGAACGAGGCTATGGCGCGCGCGACTTGCGCTACGGTCTCCGGTGCAGCCCTGTCCGACGCGATGAGTGTCGAGAGGCACTGCCCGTTGTCGAGCCGCTTCATCTTGACGGCGTATTCGACGGTCTTGCCCGGCCCGTCAACGAAAAAGGCCCCGCCCTCCTCGGTCACACGCGAGACACCCAGGTATGCGCCGGGCGCAAGCCGGCGGTTGAGCCTGACTTCCTCCTCGCAGAAGAAGCGGCGCTTCTCGAGGCTGGTAAAATCCAGAAACCCGAAGTCAACGGGCTTTTTTATCTTATAGACGAAATCCGGCGTGAACAGTAGATATGAGACGTGAGTCTGGCGGAGTTCGATTTCCAAAGGGCGCTCAGGGAACGCCTCGGGCCTCAAAGCCCGCCTATGAGCCTGGCAGGTCCATCCACTGCTCCCCCTCTTCCTGAACGGTGTAGAGGGCCGGGAAGGCCCCTCAGCCTCTCCTTGTAGTCCATCCCGTAGCCGACGACGAAGCCGGGCCCGATTATCGCTCCCGTGTAGTCGGCCTTAAGCTCCGGGGCCCCGCCTTCGCGCTTGAGGAGCGTGCAGAGCCTTATGGAGGCCGCGCCCCTGTCGGAGAAGTACTTCATGAGCGCCTTCGCAGTGTGCCCCCTGTCGATGATGTCCTCCACAATTATCACGTCGCGCCCGCTCAAGTCCGCTGTTATGTCCCGTACTATCAGTACGTCCGCAGCCGGGGTGTCGCGGTGCCCGTAGCAGGGAGGTCTGGATGAAGTCTATCTCGTGCTCGATATCGAGCTTCCGTACGAGGTCCGAGAGGAAGAGAAAAGCGCCCTTGAGCACGCCCACGAGCAAGGGCGTCCGTCCGCTGTAATCGCTATTTATCCCGGCGGCGAGCCGCCTTACTATCTCGTCTATCGCTTCTCGCGGGATGCAGGGCTTAAGGTTCATATTGTTTGAGGAGTCCGATTTTAGTAAAGCATATAATCCCGGCCCTCCGGTGTCAAGCGGAGTTGGACTTGAATTGGGGTTCTCCGGTGTGCTACATATTTACAATAACTTAACCCTCAAACGCAGGGGAGAAGAATGATAATACATTGCGACAGGTGCGGCACCAAGTTCCGCCTGGACGATTCACGTATAACCGGCAAGGGGGTAAGGGTCCGGTGCACCAAGTGCCAGAACGTCTTCGTGGCCGCCCCGCCTCCGCCGGTCGAGGAGATACAGCTGGAAGATATCTTCGGGGCCTCGGCAGGCGAAGCTGCGGCGCAAGCGGATGCGCCGAGGCGGGATAAGGCCGGGCGAAAGACTGGCGGGGACGAAAAAAGAGAGAACCTCGCCTTTGACTTCAGGGAGGGTTCTGAAGGGACCGAGGCACGTGAAGCCGCCGCGCACGAGTCCGTAAACGAGCAGGATACGGGAGGCGGCTTCGGTTTGGATGCCGGGCCGGATACCGGTTCGGATAGGGTCGATTCCGGTGTCGCAACAGGCCAGGGCTTCGAGTTCAGCCCCGAAGACAAGGCTCATGAAGAGAAAAATGAGTGGGGCCTCGGGGATGAGAAGGACGATTTC
Organism: Thermodesulfobacteriota bacterium; assembly: GCA_030583865.1. Taxonomy (NCBI): domain Bacteria; kingdom Pseudomonadati; phylum Thermodesulfobacteriota; species Thermodesulfobacteriota bacterium. The sequence goes on from CP129479.1 coordinate 93,573, forward strand.
AGCTTCGGCTTCGAAGGCGCTGAAAAGGATCGCCGTGCCGAAGAGGAAAGGGAGCCGATAAAAGAGGAACCAAAAGAGGAAGAGGACGATATAAACTTCAGCTTCGAAACCCCCGAGCTCGTCAATAGAGAGGCGGCCCCCTCCCTCCAGGGCGCTATCGCGGCAGAGGCGCCGCAAGCGGCAAAGGCAGCCAATGAGAAGGTGGAGAAGGCGATACCTTTTTCCGCCTCGGGCTACGCCAAGGAGGCCCTTGCCCCTGAAAAGGGCAAGCAAAAGGCCCCGGATGACGATTTCAAGGAGATACTCTCCCAGAACCTTTCGAGAGAAGACCTTCCGGCCTTTGAGGATGGCGGAGAGGAAGAGGAGCGGGAGAGGGGAGGCAATAAGACGGCCCCGCAGCGGCCCGCCTCTTTCGGCCTTATAGTAGCCGCGCTAATCGTACTGATAGGAGGCGGCCTCGTTTACTTCACCGGGGCCATAGACAAGCTCGCGCAGGCGCTTACGCCCGGAGAAGCGAAGGCCAAGACCGTAGGCATAGAGACCATTGAGGGCTATTATGCCGAGAATGGGAATGTCGGAAGGATATTCGTCATACAGGCGCGCGTAAGAAACCTGACCGAAGAGCCCCAGGAGATAAAGGCCGCAACCGGGGCCATCTACGACCGGAGCGGCAAAAAGCTGGGCTCGCGCTCTGTATCACCCGGCAGGGTGGTATCGCTCGAGGAAGTGGGGAGCCTCTCGAGGGAAGACCTCCTCAAGGCCTTCAAGGACCCGTCCGGCGGCGTCATACCGCCCAGGGGCACGGTGCCTGTTATGGTAGTCTTCACCGAGGCGGAGGGAGTGGCCGAGTACGGCATAGACATCGTAAGGTAACCGCCCTTCGGAAAACTCGATGCGCCGCCTTGAGGGCATAGCAGAGAACCTCCTTTCCGGCCTTTCGGCCCTGCCCGAGAAAAGCATGAGACTCGGGCTCTTCGCAAGGACCCTGGCCGCCCTGCCGCCCGAGGACGCCGCCAACCTCATCGAGATAATCTACGGGATGGACCCGCGCGGCGCGGGCGTTTCGATAGTCCGCGCCATGATGGTGGACCATGACGCGCTCGGGAAGGCGCTTGGCCGTGCCGCGGATTCCATCTACCTCTCGGCGCTCAGGCTTAATCTATCGAGGGTAGAAAGGCTATTCAACTATTTCGAGCCCTTCAGGGAAGGGGTGAGCGGCTATGAGGATGAGGAATTCGTCAAGACCGGCCACCTCACTCTCGGAGAGCGGAGAAGCCTCTCAAAATCGCACCGCTACAAGGACATAGAGAGGCTCCTTACCGACCCGGACCCGGTCATCGTAACGAACCTACTAAATAACCCCAGGATAACCGAGAGGGAGGTCTTGAAGATCGCCTCCAGGCGGCCAAACTCGCCACATGTCTTGAAGCTCGTCGCCCTTCACGGGAGATGGTCGGGCAGGTACGAGGTCCTTAAGGCCGTATCGAGAAACCCGTACGCCTTTCCGAGGGTGTCGATGGCCCTCATCGAGGGCCTCCTTGCCCAGGACCTCAATGAAATAGCCGAAGACAATACCCTTCACCCGGAACTTAAAATAGCGGCAAGGGACCTGCTGGATAAAAGGAAAGGCTGATTAAAGGCAACCTCTAAATCGGTCTTTTCCCCGGACTCCGCGTAGTTACGGGAATAAAAATGCTCACATATTGAATATATGCTCCGCTTTTTATCCTCTCTGTAGCGCGTCGAGATAAAAAACGGGAAAAATCGCGATAACTGCCTTTTCGCCTCCGTTTGACCCAGTAAAACCTATTTTGAATTCCAGCCCGCTATCAGCCTTTCCCCTATGGCCCTGACCACCGGAACGCTCACCGCGTTCCCGAGGCATTTATACCTCTGCGTGTCCGAAACCCCTTCCGTCCAGCCGTCCGGGAATCCCTGGAGCCGCTCACATTCCAGCGGGGTCAGTCTCCTTATCCCTGTGACGGTCTCAACGGCCTGCCCGTTCCCGCTATCCAGGCAATAGGTGTTACCGTCCTCCCTGCTTAAAGGCCCGCTCCCGCCCGAGGACGTCTTGTTCCTCAAGGAGGGCCTGTCCGGGCTCCTGGGCTGAAGGGAGTGAACGATGATCCCGTGCCTGTCATGGCAGGTCAGCGTGAACATGGGCTCCTCCGGCTCCTTGAAGCGCCTGCCGCCCCAGACTTTCTCATTAGCCGCGCTCTTTACCGGGATGACGTAGCCACATAGGGGTCCGTCCGACCCTGCTTGGCATACCTGGCCGTCAGGGTGCCCGCCACCTGGTCCTCGCCTTTGGGCTTGCATTTGCCCCCGAAGCCGCCGTTGTAGCTCAATAATCTCCGGGTCGCCTTCTCCGAAAGGGAATACTTTGGGGCGGGATTTTCCTCTAAGATGTCCGATAAAGTAGACGCGTTCTCTATTTTGGGGTAGAAACCACTGTGTATTAAGCAGCTGCCATTCGCATTCATAAACCCCAAGGTCGGCAATTGCTCGCAGGACGGCCGTAAAGTCTCGCCAGTCCGATGATGATAGGAGCCCTTTGACGTTTTCAAAGATAAAGACCGTGGGGCTGGCAGCTTTAATGATTTGCACAGCCTCAAAAAAGAGCCCACTCCGTGCCGCATGAAGTCCTCTTCGTTTTCCTGCCATTGATAGATCCTGGCATGGAAACCCGAACGTAAAGAGGTCGAGTCGACCCGGCAATTTTCCAGCAGGGATAATTGTTCTGACATCGCCCATATCCTCCGCACTCGGAAAGTGCTTTTTGTAGATCTGTTTAGCGTACTTGTCTATCTCGGAAAAACCGACCCACCCGAACCGAAACCCGGCTTCCTCGAGTCCTCTATGGAAGCCTCCTATTCCGGAGAACGCGTCAAGGTAATTAAGCGGCCTGGCCATAATCAGAAGTTCCTCACCAGGAGCTCGCCTCTTGCCGCCGCCTTGCCGCATTTGCTCCCCAGGCTGTAGTCGGTTTTGAGGGCTGTCTGTTTAAGCCCCTTGAACGCCTTCCTCATCTCCGGGATGTCGTTTACGCTTATAAGCATCTTTCCCTTTACGGACCTGGCCTTCTCGGCCAGGAGGTCGTACTGCTCGAGGCCGAAGTCCACCCCATACCCTTCCGTGCCCCAATAGGGCGGGTCGCAATAGATGAAGGTGTGCTCCCGGTCATATTTCTCGATGCATTCCTGCCAGCTAAGGCGCTCCACAAAGACCCTGGAGAGCCTCAGATGGGCTTCGCTCAGCTCCTCCTCGATCCGGAGGAGATTAAGCCTGGCCGGGGATGTGGTCGCGGTCCCGAAAGACTGTCCCCGGACCTTCCCGCCGAAAGAAAGCCTCTGGAGGTAATAGAACCGGGCGGCCCGCTGGATGTCGGTCAAGGTCTCGGGCGGGGTGTCCTGAAGCCAGTCGTATATTTTCCGGCTGGTAAGCGCCCATTTGAACTGCCGAAGGAACTCCTCGAGATGGTGCTGGACCACCCTGTAAAGGGTCACCAGGTCCAGGTTGACATCGTTAAGGACCTCCACCTTCGAGGGCTCCTTAAGGAAAAAAAGGGCTGCGCCCCCGGCAAAGGGTTCGCAATAACAGGTGTGTGTTGGAAATAAAGGCAGGATTTGCTTGGCTAACCGGCGCTTTCCGCCGATCCACGGGATTATGCTCATTACAGGAGGCCCCTCCTTATCAAATAGGATTTGATTTCCATGAGGGTGCCCTGCTACATTAAATCCGCCCTTGCGCGAGGGTGCGGATAGTAGCGGGCAACCGTCCTGTGTTATTGCACAGGGTTGGGGAGGGGCAAACTCCCCGACTGCTATCCGCTCTGCTATTTCAGCTTGAAAGCCTTCTCTTCTGTCGTCACGTCCGTATAAGTCCCGTCACCCCCTTTGCACTTGGCCTTGTATTCCCCGGTAAGCCAGTTTTCCGCCGTCTGGCAGATGTAATAATACTTCCCGACCTGGCCATCTTTCTTCGTCATGGTCGTTTCAGCCACCTTTTCCACATTCTGCGGGTCCAGGATCGCGATAGTCGGCAGGGTAGGAGGGTCGAAATACTCGATGGCTCCAAACGGGGTATTTCTTTTGAACTCGACCTGGATCAGGATCGCCGACCCCCTGTCCTTGGTTACTATGGCACTCATATGTCCTCCTGCGCCTGTATTGCTATTTGAATGTTTCTACAGGCAGAAAATTCCGGATTAATGAAGCGCTCCGCGTTAATAAAGGTGTCTCCCAGGCCAATCCCGAGCATCGAGGCATTGAGGAGCTCCTTTCCATCAAGATCCGCGTCAATGAGGTTCTCCGCCTCGATAGCTGTCTCATCCCTTTCAGCCCCGGATATGAAGGCCTCCAGGAGACCTTTTGAAAGCAGGAACTCCCCGTCCATATCAGTAATCCGGCACCGTTATAGTCGTTTGAACGTAGGGTTTTATTCTGATCAGAGAGTAAGGTACGGCCGTCGACATTCCTCCGGACCAACCCCAAAACGCGATGCTGTCCCCGCCTGCTCTCCAGCCCCAAAAGGCCGGGTCTATCTGCCCTGATTGCTCCGCGGCGGAATCCAGAACCCAACTCAAGAAGGCCGCCCTGCCGCCCAGGACCAGCCCGCCCTGGCCATGTCTTACTGCCCCGCGCTTTATAACGGCCGTCCCGCCGAGAATAAAGCCGCCGCTCCCGGTTATGGACGGGCTGGCGGGCTCCCCTGTCATGTCGGCCGACCCGCCGAGAATGAAACCTCCGGTTCCCGCCAGGGATTGCGTTTGCGGTATATGGAGGTCTACGCCCCCCATTTCGCCCGACGAATACCTTTGCGCGCGGTTGCAGATGTTCCATAGCGCCCAGTAGTTATCGCCATATACGAACTCATCAATCTCTCGGTCGAAATCGAGCGTTAGCGTGGTGACCAGGTTTGTCCGCGCCGCATCGCTGAAGAGCTTGAGGTTTACTCTTCCGTAGGTTCCGCCGTCCACCCTCTCGAATCGGCCATAATAGCCAGTGTTAAGGGAGATGGTCGCCTCGGTTGAATAGGTCTCCGGATTGACCCCTATCTCCTCCGTATACGAAATCGAAAAGAATGCCTTTAGTGGCCCGCCTTCTGTCTCTCTCCTTATGTCGGCATACAGGTATGTTTTGGCCCAGTTCTCCTCCCAATTCGGGTCCCATATCGGCGCGGAAGTAAGCTCATAAATCTGGAGCCTGTGGGTGCCGACTGTCCCGCCGCCCTCGAACTCGGTAATCTTGAAATAAAAATCATGCCGGAAATTCCCGCATGGAGTTCCCGAAAGAGCTGCCAGCTCCCGTGCGCCATATGCGGTCGCCTCGTCGCCGTATTCGGTGCCGCCGTAGCTCGGCCCGGCAAACAATTTCGTCCAGGTAAAGTAATCCTGGTAGACCGTAAATACAGGGTCGTAAGGAGGGTCGGGCTGAAGCCGTGCGGAGTAGAACTCCCACGGCGGCTGCTGTAAAAGGTCCTCGATGGCCATTTATTCCACTATGACAACTTTGCTGCGGACCTTGGTGGCCGGGTTGTACTCGTAGGTCATCACGGGGTATTCGCCGTTTGCATCAAACGCAGCCCAAATTTCAATACCTTCAGGAGTTACAGATATTCGAGCAAACTTGTGAGTCATAAGCACGTAAATCGTTTCTATCTTGGCCGCCAGCTCGGGCGATATGCTCGGTTCGCTGTAGGGCGTACCTGTCATCGTCCCCGAGCCGCCGAGCACGAAGCCTCCTGAGCCGTTTATGGTCTGGTCCTGCGCCTGCCCGGCTGGCGTACCTGTCATCGTCCCCGAGCCGCCGAGCACGAAGCCTCCTGAGCCGTTTATGGTCTGGTCCTGCGCCGAGCTCTCCTGATAGATGATCCCTTCGATACGGGAATCCCTTGTGGAATTACCGTAAGTGAGCTCCGCCTCGCCCCATTCGGCGGCATCGGCAAAGGTCCATCTGATAAAATCCCATGTGGCCGCGCTCAATACCCCGTCAAAGCCGAGCTGGGCTGAAATCCATGTCCTGGTGTATGTGTTGGCTCCTATAATGAGCTTTTCAACGACCTTGATGGCATCTGTTGAAACGACAGAAACATTATTATTGAGCGTAAAACCGGCGTTCTGATAGCCTTCGCCATCTGCACTGCGCGAAACGGACGCGACATCCGTGCCCAACGAGGTTTCAGAGCCGTTTGAATGGCGAATAGAAATATTCGCCCGCCAGGTAACCGTCCCGCCGGAATACCCGGCTCCATGCGCCTCCGGGTCTCCGGACGTCTGGACGGTGTCGAGCTTTTTTCCGGCCTGCCCGTTTATAGTGACGTCGGTTTTTGTATGGTGAAGGATCAACTCTGCCATCAGAAGCTCCTAAGGGGGCCGGAGCCCCCTCGTGGATTTTAGAAAGATCAGGTCGGCGTGCCTTTGGATGCCTGGATTTTCAGATTGATCTTATAGGTATCCCCGTCGCCGGCCGGGGTGAACGGATTCGGGTCCCTCTCTGCATAGATATGCACCCCGTCGGCGTCCAAAACCTCATATCCATAGATGGTCGCGCCTCCGTTAAGGGGTCCCGTGAAGGTGAATGTCTGTTCGGGGTAGATCGCCTGGTCTATTCCGCCGACATTCGAGACCGTGAACGAGCCGTTGGCGAGCGTCTTGGCCGCATACCCCCCGCCGGCTGCCTCGGTGAAATTGCCAGCCGTGTGAGAGTCCAGCGGAGTTATGTCGTTCGTGAAGAGCTTCAGTTGAAAATTGCTTCCTCCAGCGGGTCTCACATTGTTGAAGTAAGTATTAAGTATTGCATTTGCCCCTGAATCGCCAAGTACGAGTGCCATTTTTTATACCTCCGTTTAAGGTTCAAATTTCAATCCCGCCTTACCAGCCGCCGCACCTTCATCCCCTCGGGGATCAGGACTCCCGGAGGCGGGGTGAATTCGTAGGCCGTGTCCACCTTGTAATTCCCCATGACGTATTCGGCCCTGTCCACGTTCACAATTTCGGGCTGGCCGGTTTCAGGGTTCAGTGCGGCCTTCTGCCCGCTTGCTCCGTCGATTTCCATCGCGGTGAGCGTGTCGATATTTATCCGGGTCTGCTCATAGCCTTCCGGCACGCCTTCGCGGATCGTGAACAAAGGCGCCCCGCTATTCACCGGCAGGGAATCGGTGCAGTAGCAGCCGAGAATATTGCCCTCCGAGTCGTGCAAAACCTCCAGATACATAAGGCCTCCTTAATTGCTGTGGTAGTCCCAGTAAACTATAAAGGTCTCGCCGTTGCCGATTGGCATACTCAACATGACCTGTCTGGCGGCTCCGGTTGAGACAAGGTCGGTCTGGCAGATCATTCTGCCGCTGTAGACGCTTCCGTACTTGTACAAATCCGGGTAATGAGAATACCTATGGACTGTGATATATACGTCCCCTCCGAAAGCATACGAATAACTTCCCTGAGTCATCTTGAGCTTGGAAAGGGTTATGGCCGTATCCGGCGACTGGAATAGCTGGACACCGTCGAAGTAGGTCGAGCCCGCCACGTCAGTATCCGTATACCCGCCTATCAAACGGATTTTGATATAACGCGCGTTCGCCGGAGGGGTGAAGTTATAAGAGAGCGACCGGGCATTGGCATCCGGGGCCGTGGCGTTGTAAAGGTCCGCTGAGGAAAGGAAGACCTTGTCTTTATCGAAATAGCGGACCTGGACGATGTTCCTTATGCCCGAAACCGAGGACCTGATGTTGAGCTTGATCGAGTTCTGGTCGAGGCTCGAGACCTCTACATAATCGCTGTCGAGATAGCCGCCGCCGTTCCCGCCGCCTCCGGGGTGAGTGAAACGGTACGCCCTGGTCCCGTGCATCGGGTTGTCGGTGTCAAACCCGGCAGACCCGCCCGGATACAGGCTCCGCGTCCAGTTGTCCGGGATGCCGTCCTCGTCCGTGTCCGTTTCAAAGGAGCCGTTCTTAAGCCCGCCTTCCACTGCGATGCTGAAAAGGTGCTCGAAGTTCCCCTTGATCTTCTGCCAGAGGCTCCTTTTGGCCGGGCGTCCCACGACTATGTCGTTGTCTGTTATCGCCTCGTAAGCCATCCTGCTCTCCTAATATATGTGGTAGCCGGGGCTGCCGTCGGGCATGAGCCCGTCGTCGTCGCAGATATACCCGTACTCTTTGTCCTCTTCCGTCGCCTGGTCCCAGTCGGGAGCGTCATCGGGGGCGATTATGTCGATCTTCCTCGGGCTTATCCGGAGGGCCCTGAGAGCTATCCTCTTGCCCTTGAATTCGCGCTTGATTATCTGGAAGGGCGCCCTCACCAGGGGGCTTCCGTCCGGCTCCACGACCTCGTCGGTCGAGAGCCTTATGTTCTCTCCGGTTTTTGCATCGGCGTCCTTCAGGTGCGCGTCGAAAGAGACTATCGGCATGGGGTCCCTCTGCCGCCAGACCTGACGCATTGCAAAGTCCTTTATGAAGCTCGCAATCGTCTCCTCCTGGGCGTACCAGGTACCGAGCCAGCGGCAGAAGAATTTCTTCTCGGCCGCCGTGCCGTATGAATTCGCGCTCTCCGCGTCCGGGTCCACGGCCAGGTCGAGCCTGCCGTATGATCCGGGCGAGTCGAGCTCGCCTATGGGGCTTTTGTCCCAATAGACCAGGACCCTCGATACTCTTGACGACTTGTTATCGTCCACCCCGGAAGAACCGTTGATGATATTAGCCTCGTCGCTGAATTCCCTGTACGACCGGCCGGGCTCGTTAGGGATGTTCCGCCGTATGGTGACCTTGAGGTCCTCGCCCACCCATGATTTGCAGTCCAGGAGGTCTACTATCTCGAAATAGAGCTCTTTGAGCTTGGTCGGCTCTGAGACGACGGCCGAGAAATCGACCTCGCCGCCCGGCCAGTCCCGCCAGTAATCGAACCCGTCCGAATCCACGCTCCCGGCGTCGTAGCCCGCGTCCTCGAGGAGCATCTGCTTCAGGATGTCGAAGGGATTCGCCGGGGCGTAGTACCTTACCTTCTGCACCTTCTCTCCGGGGCCGTATCCGGCGGCGATGGTGCCGAAGTGGCCCCTCTGGCAGCCGGTCAGCTGGTTTGCCTGGGCGCTTGCCCCGGTGTAGCTGATTATCTCGTCTCCCATCCTGATATAGCCCGAGGGAGATTTCAGCCCTTCGACCGTCGTAAGCGTCATCTCATTCGCCGCTTCGTCCACGGCGGCCACTAACTTTATATCGAGCTTCGGAGGCACTTCGATCTTGTCGAGGGCCTTCAGGAGGTCCACTATCTCCACCTCCACGGTCCCCTTGCCGCGCTTGATGTTCTCGATCCTGCCGATGAAGGTCTGACGGAACTCCTCTTCCGGGTCTCCCAGGTTACCCTCATAGACCCTGGCCTCGCGGCCCTCGTAGTTTTTGTTCCTGGCCAGGAGCTTCTTCCAGTAGGTGCCCTGCACCGAGGATCTCTGAGAGACATACGGGTCTATCCCTATGTCGGTGTCCGGCTCGTCGTATAGGGTCGCCTTCACTCGGGCGCTCGCGGTCAGGTTGTCCTTTATCTCCGTGGGCATATAGGAGATCTTCTCGATGTACGGCCGCTCCCCGCTCCTGAAAGGCAAGGCGGCATCATTCGATGTGAATTTATAGTCCCTCGTCTGCCTGAGATAGGCGCTCTTGTACCTGCAGGTCGGGTAAGTGTTGTAGCACGGCTCGCCGGTCGCCAGGCACGGGTTCGCGCCGAAAGTCCTGCCGCAAAAATCGAGCGTGAGTATGAGCATGGAAACCGGCGTCACGTTCATTCCCGCGTTCCCTCCATGTCGAGGACCAGCTCGTCTACCAGGCTCAGGACGCTAAGCGGCGTCTGGTAGGTAGCCCCGTCCTTCATCTTGACGAAGAAGGCGTCCTCCGGAAATTCATCAAGGTCCCAGGAGTAGAAGAACTGGTTCATGCCCCGCGCGTGCCCTTCCCAAAAAGGGGCGTACTCCTCGAAGACAAAATCCCGCGGCAGGTTTGCAAAACGCGCGTTTATCTCTATGGGGCTGTACCTTATGACGGTCCCCAGGGCGTGCCCTTTTTTGCTCCTCGAGGTCTCGGCCTCGCCGATCTCCTTGAACGGTATATAAGGCGACTCGGGCGGGTAGGGGAACTGAAGCCTTTTCCCGAACATAAGGACCGCCATCTTTGGGGCCGCGCTCATGCCTGTTATCCGGAGCCGCCAGTGGCGCTTCCATTCCTGGGTAAAGCACCGGAGGATCGACTTGTCGTTCTCCGGGGTGAGACTCATTACGGTTTCCCTGTTGCCGCCCCATTGCTCGTCAGGGCACCACTGGAGGTCTATGGTGGCGCCGATGCTTCCGAGGTTGTGCCCTGCTATCCCGAGGCAATCGACGGGCCGGGGCTCGCCGCAGTCGATGGTAATGGTCTGCTCATCGGTATTCGCCGCCTGCCAGAAGGTATAGGTACGCAGATCCCGCAGGTTCAGGACGCTCGTGCCAGTGGCCTCGCTTGTGGCCACGGGCGCCCCGTCATTCAGCCGGTTATCGTAGAGGATCACGGGCTCCATCAGTGTACGTTGTCCTCCACGGCCTTCTGTATCGAGGGAAGCATTATGCGCGCAAGCTCGTCATGGCTGTTGAGCACGTCCCCGTAAATATGCACCTCCACGGCTATGGGCCGTTTCTCAGGCTCGAGCCTCTGCGGGACAGGGTACGCGTTCGGCGAGCCGCCCCCGTATGACGGAGTGGCCGAGCCGCCCGCGCTGATGCTCGCAGTGCTGCCCGGCTGCTGCGATTTAATGGCCTGCACCCTTGCCATGCCCGCAGCGATCGCGGCAGCCGCCGCCGCAACGCCCAGGGCAGGGCCGACTATCGGTATCGAAGCAAGCGCCGTGTATGCCTGCTGTGCGCCCTTATACGTCGATATGACCGTCTCCGCGATCGCAAAGACCTTCATGGCCTCGAACATGGCCTTGTTCTTCGAGCCGGTCGCGGTATAGAGGTTTTGCAGGATGTTGGACATGGCGCCAGCCGCACCTGCGGCATAGGAGAGTTTCAGCTCATTTTTCTTTTTCTCCGTCTCGGTCTCCAGGTGGCTGTACATCTCAAATATCTGCTGTTGAGAAGCCCCTGAGTCGATCATCGCCTGGATGACCTGGGCGTTGTAGTCGTGCAAGGCCCCGAGCTTCTGCTGGTATTTGGCCTGTAGAGCGCCTATCTCGTTATCGCCCTCGAAGTTCTCGATCGAGGGCTCGTAAGGGCTTTCCTGCTTCAATTTCACGAGGTCCTGTTCAGCCTGCCTTTTGCTCTTTTCCTCTTCGATAGCCCTTTCTATTTCAAGCTGCCTTTCTCTGGCGGCAACATATCTCTCGACTTGCTCTGTAGTGGCCCCCTGGCCCGAGAGTTCGAGGCTTTCGAGTTCCAGCTGCCGTTCCTTGCTCGCGTTAAGCTTTTCAGTAGCCACCCCGACAGAACGAATCCTCTCCTCGGCGCGTGCCTCGGTTACTTCAGCCTCCTTGGCTGCCTTAGCCTCGTTGAATTTTTGCTGTGCCGCCGTGAGCTCGTTTACCAGCTTTATATCCGCACCCTTGGCGACGAGGCTTTTACTCTGCGCCTCGGAATACGCCGAGGCGCTCATCGTAAGCCTGTTGTATTCGTCACTGAGCTTTTCGATCTCCGACCTGAGTGATTTATTAAGTTCCTCTATTTTCTTTGAGGTGGATTCGCCCTCGTTTTTCGCCTGCTGCTGAGAAGCGGCATACGCGGCCATGACGGTCTCGCTTGATTCAAATATCGTTTTAAGGTTCTCCTGCGACTTCTTGGCCAGATCGTCTGCGGCCGCAAAAGCGGCCTCCGCGTCCATCTCCCATCTCTGTGTAGCCCCGGATGTTATTCCGAGCCAGTCGGAAAGCTTTGACAGCGCGGATATCATCTTGAAGATGCCGCCCGCGAGGAAGAGCGCCGCGGCGGCAGCTCCCTGGAAAATCCCGTATAAGGCTATCCCGCCTTTTACTACAAAAGCACCTGCCATGAGCTTGAGATTCCCTATCGTGGCCGTGAGCTGCTCCATTTTCTCCTTGGCGGTAAGGACCTCGAGGTTGTGCCTGCTGAGGGCCTCTTTCCCGGCCTCCAAGGTGGAGTTCAAGATCGCGAGCTTCTGGTCCTTGGCCGAGAGCTCCTCGACCGACTTTCCGAGGGACCTGGCCATCGCCTCGTTCGCCTCGCCAAGTCTGAGGGTAAGGCCGAGGTTATCGATGATCATGGGGCTTCCGCGCCCGATGCCAGTAGCGAGGTCGTTGAACGCCTGGGTGGTGGATATCCCCATGTCCCTGGCCTTGGCCCTTGCCACGAGCATGAGGTCTCCGAGCTTTTCGACCGGTATCTGAAGGGACATGGCCCTGTTGGCAGCTTCCGTAAGGGACTTGTTATCGATCATCCCTGCAGAGAGGGTCCTCAGGCGTCCAAAGACCTGCTCCGCATCGTGCCCCATGCCCTCGACCATCGAACGGAAAGCGGCCCTCGACTGCTCGTACTGCGCAGCCTGCTCGGCGAGGTTCCAGGCGCCCTGCAGAGCTTTCACGGCTCCGTAGACCGCTGCCGAGACCTCGAGCCAATGCTTCTTGATCTTCCCGGTGAGCCCGCCGGTAGAAGTCTCGAACTTCTCGGTCGATTCCTCGACCTTCTGCATGTTCTCGATGTAGGCCTTGCCGTTCGCGTCGATTACTATCGTGACCTTGTTAGCCATAGCTCGAATTCATCCTTTAAGACCCCGATATCGGTCCACTCCTGGAGCGTCAGATCATCCGCCTCGAAGGGAAAGCCGCCGCGCTGTAGCCTGAAAAGGTTCCATATATGGCCGAACCACCTGCCCGGCTCATAGGGCTTTGAGAGCGGGCATCTGGCGCACATCGTTGCGAGGTGAGGCCCGGAGTTTGCCGCGCACTCTTTTTTCTTCGCCGTCGTGCACCTGTCGAGAAACCTCTTTAGTTCTTCTCCAAAGGGGCGGGCTCTTCGTCAATGACCTCCTCGATATCGATATCGTCCGCGGAATCCACCCTTACCCCCTCGAATACCGCGAGTGCGAGCGTACGCACTATGTCGGACGCGCCCTCGGCCACTATCATCTTCCAGTCATCCCGGTAGTTCGGGTCGTTCGGGTCGCTCGATATGGGCTCGCCGCCCACGCCGAAGTCGCCGGTCCTGAAGCCGGTGAGTATCTTTAGGCCGAATTCCGCTCTCACATCGAAGGAACGGACGACTATCTTGCCGCCCTTCTTTTTCATAAGCCTGGACTGATAAAGCGCCTCCTCCCTGGACGTGGGATTCCGGTAGTAAAGCTCTATCTCCGAGCCGCTCCGGGAGTCGAGGACAGTCAAAGTGTTTTTTTCGCTTCTGGTGAGTTCCCTCATCTGTTCATCCTCCGCTTTCTTCTTTTTTACTGGAATGAAAGGCTTATCTCGTCGTTGCCCGCGTCCGGCGTGAATATGATGGGGAGCGCGTAGGTGAGTATGTTCTCCCGGTCGCCGTACTTGGGCACGTCGAGCTGGACCTTGGGTGCAGTTATCACGCATTTGTTCCCCGCCGCGCTCCCCACCGTGGCCGAGAGCGCAACCTGGGCCGACGTCTCCCACATGGACCAGAAGTTTTTGGTCGCGAGCGCCACGGCCTCAGGGTCGCACTCGCCCTTGATGGATCGCCCCTTGATGAAATACTCGAGTATGCCCGTCGCCGCGTTCGCGCTGTTCCGCCTGGCTATCTCGTTCCCGGCGTCGAATTTGAAGTTCTCGATCACCGCCGCGTACCCGTCGATGGCGAAAGCCGCGGAAAGGACCCTGGCCGGGTCGGTTTCGTTGAAGACCGGGTCCGCCGGGATGTTCTGGTCCACCGGCCCCTGCCACAGGCCCGTAAAATCGAATTTGACGTTCCCGTACTCCCCGGCCTTGAGCTCGACACCGAAGGTGCCCCTGCAGCCCGAGACCTTATGGAGGATGTTGTGCCGGTAGAAATAGATGGTGACCGACTCGCCGGTAGACGCGTCCGAGTTGGGGTCGTAGTCCACCTGGGTATCCGGCGTGACCGTCTCCGTGAAGTTGCAGGCCCTGAGAAGCGGCCCGATTTCCGGCGCGACACCCAGAGCGCCAGATCCCTTGAGCTCGGTGGTGAACGATACCTTCACCCCTTCGCCGATGTTGAACCCGGTCTGCGCCCCGTAATGCGGCTTCACGTTTGCGCGCTCTATCCTCCTCCCGAGAGATTCGACCTCGGGCGCGGAACAGAGTATTGCGTTTGCGGCGGCCGTGGGCACCGGGTCCACCCCGTAGCCGCCCGCTTCAAGCTTCACGAGCACGACCGCCTTGCTTTTCTGGAGCATCTTTTATTCTCCTTTCTTGCCCTTGCCGGTTTTCCTAAGCCGGTATGGGAAGGTACTGCCTGGTCCTGAATCTCACCGCGTACTCGATGACCCCGGACTCATACCCCGCGATCTCCCGTGATACGCAGGCAAGCGGCTCGATGTCGCTAAAGCCCAAAGTATTGCCGATGAGCGCGTCCCTCACCGCGTCCATTATCGAGTAGGCGTCCCTCGCGGCATCCTTCTCAGACCTGAGGTTCTTGACCGCGACCACCACGTCATATACGAGCTCGACCACCGGCCTCGGCTTCGTCCCGGTATCCCTCTCCGAGACGAAGTAAACATAGGCCGCAGGATGGGATATGGACGCGGGGATTTCCTTCCTCCCCACGGACCAGACACCTTTGAAGATTTCGAGGCCGGTAACCGCCTGGATGATCCTGTCCTCGATGTCGGCGATCGTGCTCACCTAAAGGTCCTCCATCCTGCTCCGCGAGAAAATTCGGGCCGGGCCGCTTATGTCCGGCCGCTCGCTCTGCGTACCCGACTGGGGAGGGGGGTCCACTCCGAGAGATATGGTCCCCTTCGATATCCCCTCGAGCTGGCGGATGGCGTTCCGATATCTATCCGTCCTGGTCTGCGGTATTTCCTCGACACGCCTCGAATAGAGGTTATATACGGCCAGGTCCACGGAGCACTTCCTCAGCAGGTCCGGGACCGGGTCGAACGGGACCCTGTATTTAACGGCGCAGTACGAGTCGATCTCGGCGTCTGCCTGGGCTATCGCTTCGTCCACCCGGCCCTGGTCGACGGTCCCGTTCCCCTCATCGTCGGTGAGCTGGATAAGTATTTCCTCGGGTAGGAGCTTCTTTATGTCGTCGAGCGTGCAGTACATGACCGGTCCTCAGGAGAAGGGCGCTTAAGCGCCCTTCTCCTTCTTGTCTTCCTTGCCTTCTTTCTTTTTGTCTTCCTTCTCTTGCAGGACCTCGACCGCTAACATGGGCTCGTCCTGGAGGACCTTGAGCGTCTTTTCGTCGACCTCGACCACCCTGGCCTCCCGAGTGAACTCCATCCCGGCGCGCCTGAAGCGCTCGGGCCTTGAACTGACTTTTGCCTTAGGCATTATTTTCCTCCGCTATTTTTTATGCACTGCGCATTACAGCCAGGGCGTTACGAGCAGCTCGGCCGTGGCCCTCCATGAGTTGGTGGCTCCGGCGTCATCCCGCTCGTTAAGGAGTATCGCCCTCCCATTGCCCTCGAGCGAAGGCGGTACCACGAGGAGGTTCGGCTTTATGCCGAGCGGCTTGCCCTCATCGTCCTTGAAGGACATCATGGCAGCCCTGGCCGCGGCATAGTTTGTTGCGTCGAGCGTCTGCTTGGAGGCATAGGCCAGCTGCCAGAGGCCGAACCCGGCGTTGTCCCTGCAGTCCACGCCATAGATGTATTCCTTCCTCATGAAGACGTTCTCGTCCGTGGGCCTGTCAAGGGAGATGAACTCGGCCGGTTTTCTCTTCTGGAGGATTATGGGCTTTATCGCCCTGGTCGTATCCAGGAGGTACCAGGCCGCGCCCGCGCCGCCTCCGTAGTTGGAAACGACTCCGGCCCCGACCGGATGATCGGTATCGAAGAAATACTGGCCGTCGTAACAGAGGGCGGTCAGGCCGAGGGGCAGCATGGAAAAGGAGAGCTCGTCGTAATGCGCCGCAGAGGACCGTCCCATCTCTGCTATGAACGGGCGGCATACCCCGTAGGTGTCGTCTTCTATGCTGTTCCTGTTGACGGCGACCGAAGACTCCCAGTCCTTGTTCTTTATGGAGTAGCCGTGCGCCTCGAGGTTCTTTATGTGCCTGTCGCCTATCCACTCCCTGAGCTTGGGGAAGGCGCCGAGCCATCCGTACTCCTCAGTGCCGGTCGATGACGGCACTGACATGGCTATTTTCTCCCATTCCGGGGCGACGCCCTGGAACGCCTCGTTGTATATGGTTTTGAAGCTCTTGTAGACGGCCGCAAGGGCGGCCTGATTGAGTTCCATTTTTTGCCCTCCGTAGTTTTAAAGTGAACGGCCTCGGTCCGGAAGAGGCCGTGTTGCTACTCAGTCCTTAAATCCGGGAACCTTTTTAGCCGAACTTCACCCAGACGCCGTTCGCGTCGACATCGAAGACCTTTCCGGCCACGCTCCTTGTATTGGTGCCGTTCGTCTTGGCCACGGTCTGGTCGTCGACGATATAGCAGTCCGCGCCGATATCTGCCGTAGTAATGGCGTCACCGGCTCCGGAGTTGCCGAACCTGAAGATGCCCTTTTCTATCCTTACGCTCCTGGCTCCGGCTGCTCCGTCCGTATTGTCAACGAACTCGGCGAAGCGTCCGATGCCGAGCAGGGTGGTCGCCACGGCTCCGGGCGTTACATTGCCGTCGGCATCCCTTGCCGCGAGCCCTCCGGCGAAGCACTTGACGTCGGCCGCGACCGGGAGCACTAATGAATCCCCGCTCCTCTTCAGCGTGTTCCTGTCGGCTGTAAGGGCCGCCAGCCCGAAGACCGGGAGCGCCGAGGCCGCAATCGTCGTTTCAGTCGAGGAAAGGACGCCGACGCCGTAGAGGACTATCACCGCCATGAGGGCCAGCGCAAGACATGCCCAAATGCTCTTTCTCATTTTCAAATCTCCTTTGAGTTTTTAGTATCACTTTGCCGCCTCCGGCAAAGTGATCAGGATCAGTTCCCGGCGTTGTGCTTCTTGAACGCCTCGTCCGAGACGCCGAGGTTCTTGTTTACGAGCTTCTGGATTTCGTCCGCGTCCTCTCCCTTCCTGGCACCGCCGCCGGGCAGGGCGTCCACAGGCACCACCTTCGGTGCCTTGTTGACGAATATCCGGAACCCGTCGGGGTCGCCAAGGGCGTAGGCCTCGGCCCATTCCTTCTGGGCGGCCGTTATCTTGCCTTCCTTCATGGCATGGGCCACGAGCTCGTCCCTGTTCCTTTTTGCGAGGTCCTCCTTGAGCTTCCTGAACTCCTCGACGCTTACTACGCTCCCCGGCTGTTTCATGGCCAGTATAGTGGCCTTGGCCTCGGACGCGCTCGCCCCTTCCTGGAGGCCCAGGACCTCCGTTATTTCTTTCGGCACAGCCCCTTTGTTTGCCAGTGCGGCGGCTTCCGTCTCCGCGCCCTTTGCCAGGAGCGCCTCGACGGCCTTCAGCACGTCCTCTTCCGTGGCGCCCTCCGCAAGCTTGAACGCCTTAATGAGTTTTTCCAGCATCTCTTCCTCTCCTTTCTCGTTTGTTAGTTCGAGCTTGTTGACTATCGGCACCATGCCGTCTATCTGAGGCGTATTCGTGAGCCCCGCGGAATGGAATATCGAGGGGCGCCAGAACCCGTCCGCGTCTTTTTTCTTCGAAAGGAGCACCGGCGAGAGATAGCGGTACTCCTTGTTCCTGAGATACTCCTGGGCCCTGCCGGTCCATTCCACGACTCCCCATAGCCCGCCCTTGCCCTTATTGATGTACTCCTTCACCCATCCGGCTGCCGGGGCCTCGGAACCCGCCAGGGTCTGGTGCTCGTAGTCAATTACCGCGTCGTTCACCTTCCCGGCTGCGTTCGCGATGATCGCTTTGACATCCTCTTCCGTCACCCTGAAGGGCCTGCCCTCGGAGTCCTTAAACTCCCCGAGCGGAGAGAGCTGTATCTCTGCCGGGGTTTCGTCAACCTGCATGGTTTTGAGTATCAGAAAGCGCTTCACCTGCTACCTCCCTTTCTCTGCCGCCATGATATGCGCCGTTATCGCCGTCCTGATCTCGGCTATGTCCTCGTTTTGGACCATGAGATAGGGGCGGGCGGGGATCATGACTCGCTTCCGCTTCCTCCCAGCCTCTCCGCCGAACTGATGTATAGCGGCATAGACCTTGTTTGTCCCTACCTCGACCCGGTTTGCAGAAGCCCTCCAGTTCACCGAGCCCATAAGGTGCGACTCCTTTATAAGCACCTTCCTGTTCCGGAACTTTTCCTCAACGCCTTTCCTGAACCGGCCTCTTTTGGTTACGAACTTGCTCTTTTTTCCCGCGAAGAGGGTAGCCATCGAAAGCGGCGCCCATCTCTCCGGGCGGCCGCCCTCACGGAAGTTCCGCTTAACGGATTGCGTTACCGTCGCCCCTATCCGCTTCATGACTGGGGTAAGGTCTCCGCCCGCCTTCCTGAGCCTTCTAAAGAGGTCCCTGACTCCGGCGAGGTCCATTTTGATGTTTATATCCATACTTGAAAAATCAAACCTTATTTGGTATATTCAGATTGCAGGCACCGGTTGGGCCGTACTCCTATAATCGGTTGCCGGGCGACGTGCCCTGTACGGGGGGCATAGTCTCAGTCTCTTCCATATAGAAGCCTGCCCTTGCGCAGGTTTTTTAATGCCGTAACGCTCCCCCGAAAGAATCCCTCACCGGTCCACAGTCCATTCCTTGTTTCGGCATACATGCCAAGAACCCTGTCCTTTTCATCAAGGCGAAGCAGCTTGACATACCTCTTCCGTATCGCGACCCTGCCCGACATCTCGCTTTTTGCGAAACCGACCCATATCTCGTAGGGGCTCTCGATCAATTCCGGTATGAAAGGGAAGTAGGCTTCACGCCCGTCCAGTCGACGCGACACCTTTACCATATGGTCCACTATGGCCTGCGTAACCAGCGCTCCTTCGCCTGTCGGGTCCCTGAACGTCTTCTCATCTCCGCCGATAGCTTCTTTCAGTGCGCGCCTGACGCCTTCTATCGTGTCTGAGGGCTTACCGAGATCGGCCTTGGGCTGGTCCGCCGGAATCCGCTCTCGCCTCCCATAAGCCGCAGGCCCCCGCGGGTCCAGGTCCACCCACGGCCCTTTGTCCTCCATGAGCCTCAGCGCCTCGTTGCGCCCCCAGGCCGCCTCTCCGGGGTTGTAGCCCCAACCTGGGTCTATGCCCTGAGGCACCTTGATAACCTCGCCGGTACGCGGATTGCTCCATTCATAGCTCTTCACAGGAGGGGCCTTGCTCACCTTGAGGCCCTGTTTTTCCAGCTCACGCCCAGAGAGGCTTATCACCTTGCACTTGCATCCCCATCCGTTTGGCGGGTAATGAGTCTTCCACCACGGGTCGTCGGCTGGCAGCACCATGCCGTTCCATTCAAGGTGCTCGGGCCTCGGCTCGGCGGAGAGGCCGCCTATGTATTGCCAATACGGCCGCTCGCTAATGACATCCGGGTCGGTCATCTGGCTGTAATGCCCGGTCGCGTAGGCCGTCCTCATGTTCGTGTTGAAGATCGTCGCGGTCCTCCAGCCCCTGCCGCCCTTGTAGCTCCATCCGTGCTTCTCCACGGTCTTGTCAAAGGACTTCCGGAACTCCTGTATAGTGGTGCCCTTGGCTATGGCATCGTCCACCGCCGTCCTGAGGTCCGAAAGCAGTTCCCCCTTCATGGCCCCTGCCACTACAAAGGCCCTCGAATGCATGCCTTCCCAGAGGTCCGTCCACCTCTCGGTCGGGAGGTTGACTTTCTGCCTGAAAAACTCGATGGCCTTATCAAAGGGAAGGCTTGTGAATCTTGCGTCCATTTTGCCCAAAAAGTCCCACAGTGGATTTTTCGCCTGAGCCGCCTTTTCGAGGTCGGCCCTGCCCACGGGCCGGGTTTTGGAACCCGGCCCGCCGTAGCCCGTTTATAAACGCTCTGAGGGGCTATTCTGCCTCATACCTGCCGAGCATCTCGGCTGCCGCAAAAGCCCTTTGGAGGAGGTTGCCGAGTTTTACCGGGTCCATGCCCTGAAATGCGTCCAGGAGACGGTCCCTGAAATCCTCCATGCTCCCCGCCTCGGCAAGGAGCTTCCTGACCGGCTCCATGAGCGCGTCCAGGTCGGCCTCGTCGAGGAGCCTTTCTGTCAGTGCGTCTACCGCGTCCGATTTGCTGCCCGCCTTGTTGACCAGGCGGGAATACCCGGCCTTCATCGGAAATGCCGGCGCCGGTGCAGCGGGCGCCACTGTCTCCTCGCCTTCCTTAGGCATCGGGATACCGAACCTCTCATGCACCCACTTTACCGGTATGGTCTTGACTCCGGCCCGAGTGAGCACATCGATCTTCTCGGCCTCGACTTTCAGGTCCTCCTCGGGCTGGTATTTGAACCTGAGCCAGGGAAGCCCGGCATCCCACCCGAAGTTGAAGCCCACGAGCGGCCTGAAAATGTCGCGCCTCACGGTCTTCGATACCATCTCGCAGTCCGCGCGCTTCAAGTCCTGCCTGACCTCTCCGGCCTGGTTCTCGTTACCGAGCTTCCCTGCCGTTGAGTCCGCGCCCGCGGAGTGGCCGAGGACCGCCTTGGACATCTGTGCGTCGCAGAACCTTGCGAGCGCCTCGTAGACGGCCTCTCCCGAGTTCTTCACCGCCTCGACGAACTCGATCTCCGTGGACTTCGATATCACGCCCGCCGCGTCATGCCCCAGGGACCGGACCGCCTGTATGAGGGCGTCCCTGTCGTCCTTGGTTGCGCCGGCGTCGTACTTCCCGAGCCGGAGCGGCATGCCGTAGACCTCGGCGAAGGCCACCCAGTCCTTTATGTCGTAGTTCTTGAAGAGGTACATCCATGCACAGGTGCGGAGCACACCCTGCCTGGTGGGATAGCCCGACCTGGCCTTATGGAGATGGAAGACGAACTTGAAAGGCGGCAGGTCTATCCCGTTGGCCTGCGCCTCTTCGGTCAAGAGGCGAGGTTGAAGGGAATTCGCCCAGGTGAACCTTTTCGGATGCACCCACTCAAGATGGCGAGCTACGTTTTTCCCCTCCCTTACCTCCCAGTATATTTCGAGGGCGGAGAATCCCTTGCCTATGGCGTCCAGCATGTCAAGAAGGTTGTCCTCGAAGTCCGGAAGGTCGAAGATCGCCTTCCGCACGAACTCCGCTATCTCGATGTCTTTCCTTTCCTGGGAGAATGGCTCGACCTCGAAGTCGAGGCCCGTGACCGCCAGCTTCCGGGTCTGCAGGATCGAGAAAAGGTGCCCGTCTTTTTCCTCCATCTCCTCGAAGAGCTCCGCCTGCCTGTAGACGTCCCCGGAGTCGGCCTCCCTGAATATCGCGCCGAGCTTCTCCGGGGTGAGCCCCTTCGAGGGATACCCGCTCCAGCGGTCCCGAAGCGTTGCGACCGCCAGGACCCTTTCGTCCGGCCTCTTTACCGGCCTTACTTCTCTCCCGAAACCGTCGTAGAGCATCAGTACGCTCCCGCTCCCTGCATCTTCCTGCCTTCGACCTTCTCGTATTCGGGCTTCTGGTAAGGCGTGTGACCGCCGTAGAGGCCCAGGAACCCGGCCCAGGTCCTGTCGGCGTGCCCCTTCGTCTCGCTTCCGTCCACGTCGAACCTTATGTTTCCGGCCTGGGTGGTGACCTTCCTGAGGGAATGGAGGTCGCCTCTAAGCTCCCTGTCGCCCATAGGTATCCTGACCTTGCGGTCCTCGAACATCTGCTTGCCTATGGTGGCGAGGTGCTGTTTTGATGCAATGGTAAAGAGCACGCCCTCGGTTCTTGCCGCGCCGTACCGCCTGATCGCGTCCTCGACCGGCTTCTCTCCCATGCCGGTCTGGTCCATCGAAAGCCTTACAACCCTGTACCGACCCATCAGCTCGTCAAGCACCGCATCCTGCTCTGCAAAGGACTTTCTCTTCAAAACTCTTATATCCCTGGTCCAGAAGACGTCACCGACCTTCTCCCAAACCCATGCGACCCAGAGGTCGTTTCGCCTTCCTATGTCGTTTCCTATATAGCAGGGGCCTTCCTGGTAAAGCTCCGGGAGCCCGGCCTCATCGTGCTCGACGCTGTTTATGAGGTCGTAGTCCAGCCAGGCGCTCGCCTCGTCGAGCCACTTGAGTTCGTACTCCTGGGACCATGCGTCCTCGTCGTTCAGTCCGGTCCGGAGCTCCTCGATATTCCTCGGCAGCCCGTCGGCCACAGCCTGATAGATGTCCGTGGTCTGCCTGTACCAGAGGTCGTCCTCCCCGGTCATGATGTCGTAGAACTTGTTCCCCTTGCCGTTGGGTGTCGATACGACCCGCAGCTTGTGCCCTGCCGATATGACCGGGAAGAGCGCCTGCCAGATCTTCCGGCTATCGGCATGGAAGGCGAATTCGTCCAGGAAGACGTTGGCCGAGAAGCCCCTGGCCGTGTCGGGGTTTGCCGGAAGAGCCGTTATCCTGGACCCGTTCGGGAATACGACCTCGAGGGATTTATACGTCGCCTCCCCGGTCCATTCCCCCTCGATGGCGGTTATTCCGGCCCCGTATGCCTGACAATGGCGCTTTACGCCTTCCTCGACCGCCTCCTTGGCCTGCCGCTCTCCCCTTGAGAGGATTACCCACCGGGCCTTCCTGCCAAGCGACTCGGCCTCTACGCAATCGTCGACTATCTCAAGAGTGGTCGTAAAGGTCTTTCCCGTTTGCCTGGCGAACATTCCGGCCTTGAAACGGGAGCGGTTCTTGAACCACCGCTGCTGGAATCCGTAAAGGGTGATAGCTGGCACTAAAACACTCCGTATATTTCTTCCCGCACCCGCTTAAGGGTGGCCGGGTCGAGCTTGCCGTTCTTTCCTGCCTCCGCCTCAAGGGCCTTGAGCCTGTCTTCCATCCTGCCCCGGACTTCGGCCCGGTACTTTTTAAGGGTCACGGACGACCGGTTCAGGTCGGCCACCATCTTTCCTATCGAGGCCAGGTTCACCTTGCCGGGGTCCTCGAGCTTCATGAGCGCCTCAAAGGCCTTCTGCTGGACGACTTGGGCGAGGGCGTCGCCGAGCGCGTTCTCCTCGTCCCCGACCTCTTCTACCACGGCCCTTGCCTGCTCGGTCGCGAGCTTAATGGCCGCGAGCTTTGATTCGAACTCCCTCCCGTACCTGTGTATCGAGCTCTTGGAGATTGAAAAACCCTTCTCCTTGAGCGTCTCCTCGAGGGCCTTGTAGTCTGAGAAGTTGCTCTTTATGAGCGCCTGGTCCAGCCAGGCCTTGACCTCCGGAGGGAGCCCCTTTACCGCGCTTCTCTTCGGCATGGCCTCAATCCCACCACTTGGGCGGCCTGGCGATGCCGGGGTCGCATTCGACCGTATATTCCACGACATCAATGCCGGCCCGCGTCAGGTTCGCGAACCATTTTCTTGACGGGTCGGATTTGCCTTCGATGGAGATGAGCCCCCTGGTCTCGAGGTACCCCATCTCCTTTCGCAGCTCATGGCGGGTTATCTGCACGGGCACGGCATTGATAGCAGAAAGGACCATGTCCTCGTTCGCGCCCATAGGCCGCGCAATGTCCAGCGTGGCGAGTATCAGCCACCGTACCTGCTCGCGTATTTGTTTCTGCACATCAAACCCGTTCATGTCCCGCGCCTCCCCCAAATCTCCATTTTCTCGGCCAGGGCGTCGAGCTTGGCGTTTATAACGACCTCCTGCCTGATGGCGTCCTCGCGTCGGACATATTCCATCGGGAGGTCGGCCTTGAGCTCGAGGAGCTCCCTTTCTATGCGCTGCCAATCCCTTGCCTCTTCTTCGTTGGCCTTTTCAAGGGTTGAAAACCTTTTATCTATGTGTGCCTGGTTTCTGTCGAGCAATGTTTTAATAATCCCGATGAGAAGACCGCTCCAGGCGAGCAGTACGGTCACCAGCAATGCGATTATCTCTATTTCCACTGCGCTCCTTTCTTACTCCAGAAATTCAGAACCTCAGCCCGGCCTTGAGCCTTATGTCAAAACCGTATGCCTCCGACTGGTTAAGCTCGGCTCCCACGCGGAAGGGCCCGAAGTCGCGGTCCACGAACGCGCCATATCCCCGCCCTACCGGGCTCATGGTGAGCCCGGCTGCCCACTTGGGCTCCTTCACCTGGCGCGCCGCCTCGACAGGGATATCCACCCCGGCCACGACCTCGCCGTTTACGCTCGATGCTATGACCCTCCTGGTCTCGTCCGGCAGCTTCACAAGCGAGAGGTCGACCTGCACCGGCGGACAGTCTACTTTTTCCCCCTCACCCTTGCCCTCTCCCGCCAGGGGAGAGGGGATTACAGGCCGTGACTTTATAGCCAACTTGACCACGCGCTCGACTTTCGCGCCCGCAGGAATCTGATGGACCGGCTTTGCAGCCGCATCGGGCTTCCGCTCGAGGAGCGCGCTCCCGTCCGCCTGTTGCTCTGCAGCCGCGTAGGTCTCGATGACGGGGGCCTTGTGCCAGAGCCTCCAGTTGACCAGGGAGGCCAGGGCCGCGCCCGCGATGAAGGCGATGATGATGAGGTTACGGTTTGCGATCATTGCCGCCCCCGAGGTTTATGTTCGCCGTGTTGAACCCGTATAAGCCGACGAGGAGTCCCGCCAGGCCGTATGGCATATCAGGGATTGTATGCCTGGCTATGACTATGACTGTCGCCCATCCGATGTAAGAGATGAGGATGAGGAATATCGTGAGCCGCGTCATTGAGAGCTGGCCGCTCTCTTCCTGGAGGAACTCTTTCATCCTTCCCATATTCCTACCCCCTCCCGGTCCTCATCATCTCCACGAGCTCCGGCCCTCTCTTGCCGACCTGGGTGAACCAGGCCGAGAGCACCATTTCGGCTGAGGCCGCGTGATAGTCTCCGGCCTCAAGGGCGGCGATGGTCTTTTTGAAGCCCAGGAACCTCGACAGGCCAAGATTGAAGACCATGCTGGCGACCACGGTCTTCCTGACGTTATCGAGACTTTCATACCAGGGAAATGTCTGACATTCCCGGATGGTCTCCTTGATGTCGTTTTCGAGCATGTACATGGCCTCGTCGTTCGAGATGCCCCGGTCTTCGAGGTTCCTGCCGACGCCGATGGTAAGCTTTCCTGCCGTGCACCTGTACGGCTTGAGCTTCAGCCCTTCATGCTTGATGAGCAGTTCCTTGAGCGTCACGCAAATGTCCTTTTTTTTAGGGGAGGTGGGGCGGCCACTCGCCGCAAAGTGGACCGCCCCGGTTGGATAAAGATCAAGCGTGAAGATTCTAACTCGGGGGATATGAAGACGGGAATACGAAGCCCTTCATATGAAGGGCTTCCGGTGCTTCGTTTCGGTTTTGGTCAGCGGGATTTTTCGAAGAGGGTAAAAAGGGGCAGGGGCAAGTCGGCCCTGTCAGTGCCGGAGAGGATGTCGCTGATCCTCCTGTCGGTAAGATTGAACTTTAATGCAAGCGCTCGTATATCACATTTTCCGGAGTCGTACAACTCCCTGATCTTCCGGTTACGCATTTCCCTGAGCAGGTCCTCGCACTTCGGCACGTGGATGTAGGTGCCCCCGTACCTCTCCACCAGGCGCATGGTCAGCTCGACGCCTATCAGCTCGGCCACGTCCTTTAGGTCGCCGGGGAGCTGCTCTATGATTTCATTCTGCGCGTTTTTCTTCTTGCTCATTTCGACGAAGCGAGGCTCCTTTGTATTTTATCCAGGGAGAATCGCAGTGAGCGCATCTTCTTTTGAAAGTATCAGACCGGCTCACTTCAAAGACCTTTCTGCATTCCAGGCATTCATATTCCATGTTCGCCCTCTTTCTTGTTCAGTTCCTTTATCCTTTCCTTGAATGCCTTTAGCTCCGCGACCTTCATGAACCTGTAATGCGTGTAGGCGCCCTTGAGCCCGTGGCTGTTGATGAACGCCAGGAGAGGCTTCTTGAACTCCTCGCCCCACCTGGCCCTTGCCGCGGCCTCGAGCTCGAGGAGTAGCCCGGTCTTGCTGCTATCGAATTTCTGGTAGCCGGACTGCATGTATATTTTGGTCACATGGTCAAGGACCTTGAAGAGTTCTTTGGAGGATGCCTCGGACAGGCGCTTCCCTATCACGGAGGGCGCTATCCTTTCGCGCAGCTCGTCGGATTCAATGCCGTACTGCCTGGCCTTGGCGAATAGGGACTGAAGCAGCCTCTGCCTCGGCTCGGTCTTCGGGAACGATTTACACTCCATCTATGTCCAGCCTCCCTTGCCTGAATATCTCCTCGATGCTCGACTTCGAGAGCGCCGCCGCCCGGACCAGGCACATGATGCCGCGGTGCCTAAGGCTCTTTATCTGCCGGTCGAGCTCCGCCTGGTCGGTTATGACGTAAAAGCCCGGCGGGTTGCCCGTGCTGCTGCCTATCAATTTGCCGTGCTCCCTGATGAGGTGCGAGACTATCTCCCGGACCTTCACTCCCTCGATCCCGGTCTTCCAGGCGAGGGCGTCCGCCTTGATGGCGTTATCCCGGCCCCTGTGCGCCTCGATGATCTCCCAAACCCTGTATTCCTCGGCGCTCAAACCCTGCTGGAATATGTCGAGCTGGTCAGCGGTCATACCTGATACAAAAACCCCTACTGAGTATATCCAGTGCATAGACCCCGGCGCCCGGACAGCTATGATGATTCCAGTAGTTCAGAAATTTTTCTCTTTTCCCCGAACACATGGAGCGTAAGATCATGCGCACCTTTCGCCAATCATCTGCATGGGACTTCCGCATCATCTCCAACCATGAATCAAGACTTTCCTGCATCCTATTCTGGTATTCTTCTGCGCATTTGACCAGGGCGGGGAACAGCGGTACTTTTTGGAGTTCTCTTTTGCGCCTGCGCTCCCCATATCCGGGCTTTATTTTTCTCCTCCCCGGCTTTAATAGCTGGCAACGGCTAAATCTCAAGTGCGCTCCTTATTTTTTCTGGCTTGATCCCATCCCATCAAGGCAGCAGTTGCCTCGTTAGAGATGCGAATTCCAAGCATCTTCAGATATGCAATCGCAAGCGTCTGCCCCGGCTCCGGGGCTTCCATTTTTTTTGCATACCTAATAAGGCGTTTCGTCGCTTTTAAATCACCGATGAGCTTTGTAACCTTTTTCCACTCAGGTGATTGTGTTCTCCGTCTTTTCTTTCGCATGCTTCTCCCGGTCATCATCAGGCACCGCCTTACGGTGCGACGGGGCTTAGCCCCGTTTCGACCTTTATATTTTTGGCTCTTCTGAAGATGCGGAGCTCGAACAGCCACCAGTGAGCCTCTTTTCGATCTCTTCCGTTTTAGCAGCCTGCCCCTTCTGGTAAGGCATCCAGACGGCATAGCCATCTTCGTTCGGAACAGCCTCGCCCTGAACGAGCTCGACACCGATGTGGCTGTGCCTCTCTCCGCACTCGTCGAAGACGACCAGGTTTACGCAGGTTTCGGAATGGACTTTAGTGATGAGGGCAGCAAGCGGTTCCTCGGCACCAACCCCCCTGTTCCTGTAGTAATGAACGACCCTTCCTACTGTCGGACGTATTACCGGTCCGGTCTTTACTATTTTCTTCTCTTCCATCTTTTTCACCTCCTTCCTCT
Organism: Thermodesulfobacteriota bacterium; assembly: GCA_030583865.1. NCBI lineage: Bacteria > Pseudomonadati > Thermodesulfobacteriota > Thermodesulfobacteriota bacterium. The sequence continues at coordinate 121,186 of CP129479.1, forward strand.
CCTTGTAATCTTTACACTTCCGTCCCGGCTCGACCCATGCCCCTTTCAAGGCACACCAGATTTTTCCCTTCTTATAGCCCATCGGAGCCCAATAGAGGCACGTATCGAGACAGAAGGGCAGAAGCCCTTGTGTCTCCTCCTCCGTCCACATCGGGTTCACGCGGCCCTCCTTTTTCTATCGTGTTCAAGGAGCCGGAGAATCCTCCCGCATCTCTCTTCCGTCATCTCTATAAAGGAAATCCCCTGACGAATCTGCGAAAGGTTTTCCTTGAGGCCGGTGAGCCCATGCCGGAGCTGGTCCTGCATTGCAAGAGCGAAGGTATCCAGCTTTCCGTATCCCGCGCCCACGAGCGTATCTGCTATCTCGCAGGCGAGCTGCTCTGTTGCAATAGACTTGTGTTTTTTGAGCACGTCGAAGACTATCTCCATCATGCTCGCGTAATCGTTCGGCACATTCTTGACCGTTTCATTGTTCATCGTTTCTCCTCCACGGCAGTTTACTGATCGCCTCTCCTATCGGAGCCGGTCTGTCCCCCGGCTCGACCGGCCCCTCCCTCCGTCCGGTCCGGAGCCGCGCCTCCCTCTCCCTCAATTCCTTCTCCGCCTGTGCCGAGCGGCGCTTTGCCTCTTCTTCCGATATCGAGATGAGGACCTTCTTAAGGTAGTTGTGGTTCTCAAGCCCCGCCTCGAAGCGCTTGTTGCAGACCGTCTTCATGCCCTGGACGATCCCGGCCTTCGATATCTCATAGACCCGCTTCTGAAAGGCGAACTTCTCGCCGGTCCAGATATCGCGCACCTCGGTAAGTATTCGGAGAAGCTTGGCTGGCTTGAGCGGCCTGGTGGTCTGGAAGAGCTCCGAGTACTCGAAGACGAGCCTGCTGTGCGGGGCGAAGTCGGCCTGCATCTCTATGATCGCGATGAGGTCCTTATCCTTCGTCGCTTCCCGCACGTCGTACTCGTAAATGCACCTCGGGCATTTGAGCTTAAAGGACATCAGGCCCTGGGCCTCCGTACCGGTCCTTTTGCGGCGACCCTCCTGTACTCCTCGAGTACCGCCCTCTCCACCATCTCCCGCGCGCCGCGCGTCACGGGGAAGGCCAGGTCCTTATGAGATCCGTCCTTGAGCTTTTTGGAGGGCATGGCGACTATCATGCCGCCCGGCCCCTCGACCACCCTTATATCCCTTATGGCAAAGCTTCCGCCGATGGTTATCGAGGCGTATGCCCTGAGCCTGCCGCCGTCCGAAAATGGAGTAACCCTTACCTCTGTCACCTGCATCTGCGTCCTCCTCTTCGCCTAAGCTTCCTCGTTTTCCGCGCCCTTGAGGAGCGCGGCCACCATTTTCTCAACGTCGCTGGCCACCGGCTTTATGACGACCACATCCCCGGTCTCCTCGACCGACACGCCGAGCCTCCGCAGGTCCCTCGCGTCCAGGCCGTCCAGCGCCTGCTTGTCCGGAGTCTCCTTCGTTCTGATCAGTAGCTCGACCTGCTCCGGAAAGTGCTTCTTTATAAGCTGGACGACCATGTCCGGGTCGCTCCATTCCAATTTGCCCTTGCCCTTCTTGAAGCCCACCTTCACGCCGTGGAAGATAAGCGTCTTCGGTTTTACGAACGCCTCGGGGTGGGCCTCAAGCGCGGCCTTGAGTTTCTGCTCGGCCTCGGCTACCTTAGCGAGCGTCTTCCTGATGCCGGGGAGCTTCTGCCTCTTTATGAGGTCCAACTCGTCGTTGAACGCGCTCACGCGCTCAGAGAGGAGGTCCCTCAGCTCCGAGTATGCCCTTGTGAGTCCTTCGATATGCTCGACTGCTGACATTGCCGTTCTCCTTTTACGCTACTCCCTTGCGCCTGAGCACGTCGGTTATCGCCCGGCGCGCGTCGTGGTAGGTGTCGTCCGTGAGCGTGCCCTGCTTTTCGTTCGTGACCAGACTGAGGGTCGATTTGGGTATGCCCGTTTCCGCCGCGAGCTCCCCGAGGGATATATTCACGCGCTTCATGACTTCCTTGAACCCGCCGCCGTATAAGTCGAAGACTTCGAGGACCGAGACGGTCTTTTGCCCGATCTCTATGGCCTTGCTCATGAGGTTGAGGAGTATCTCCTGGAGGTCGAGGTAGTTCCTGGTGCCGGTGAGACGGGAAACGGCCTCCACGGCGTCCGGCTCGAAGCTCTTCCCGACCGTGTTCCTGGTATACTCGCGGACCTCCGAGTCGGTGAGCCCCTTCATGAAAACGGTGTCGCTCCTGAGCCGCACCTCGTCTACATACTTCTTCCGCATGGGGTCGTACTGTCCTATCATGACGACTGTGAAGAGCGGGCTCTGCCCCATCCACTCCATCTCCCGGAAGGTCTTCAAGGCCCGGAGCGTCTGCCCGTGCATGCGGTGGGCCTCCTCGAGGATGAGCACTATCGGCTTCTCGCGCGAGGCCTCGCCTAATATCCTCCGTATCTGCCTGGCGCGGACCTCCTTGGTCCGTTTGCACGACTCGTTCGATAAGCCGAGGATAAGGGCCTTCTCTATGTCCGAGACGACCACGCGCTCCTTGTCGGGCGTTATGAGCCTCACCATGTGCGCGTCTATCTCCCGGAAGGCTATCTCAAGGGCGCTCGTTTTCCCGAAGCCCCAGGACGCCACCACCGACACCATAGCTTTGGATTCAATAGCCATCTTGAGGAGCCGCTTGAGCCGCAGGCTGTCGGCCGTCTCCATCCTGAAGCCTTTGAAGGGGTCTTTCGAGTAACCGAATTCCGCAAGCACTTCCAACCTTGATACTGCCATCTCTCCACCTCCGAGTTAGTTAACCGGCGCTTGCGCGCCTGATCTCGATCTCCGCCCTGAGCTCAAGGGCAAAGTCCCTCACGAATTCCTTTTTCATGCCGTTTTCTGCGATCAGCTCCTCTATGCCCCTCCTTTCGACCGCCGATATCCCGGTTCCCACTATTGAGATAAGCTCCCTGAAAGCCTCTTCCATGCTGGCGTATGTCGTGGTGTCGAACGGGTCCTCGATTTCGCGCTCGGTCTCCCTAATAGGCAGCTCGACTATGCGCCCGTCCTTTTCCCGCGATTCCGTATAGGGCAGGGCGGCGTCCGAGATATTGAGGCTCGCCGCTTCCTTTACGGCCTTCTGGTGCGGCGTTTCCGGGTGGGCCCTGTATTCCCCAAGGGGGACCGGCGCGAACCTCATGACTTCGTATTTGTCACCGGTCGATATCTCCTGGACTACGAGCCTGTCCTCAAAGACCCCTTCAAAGACCCATACCTCGGCCTCATGCAGGCCCTTGACCTCGTATATGCCACCCTCGTATTGCAGGATACCGTCCGCGCCGACCTTCCTCTTTGCCCGGCGCGCCGCTGTCGCCAGCGCGTTCTCGGGTATAGTGACAATGCCTCCGTGCAGGCGTATCCTGCCCCACGCCTGCATCCGGGTTATCTCCCGCTCGAAGCGGTGCGGCATGCTGTTGTACTCTTCAAGGTATGCATCGAGCCGCCTGTTAAGCTCCGCCTCGGTAATCTCGTATTTCTGCCAGTCGTCCACCGCGAAGAAGGGCTTCTCGAACCGTTGCCATGCAGTCCGCCAGGGCCGCTCTATCTTGCCGTGAGCTTCCTTTTCGTATGGCATCATCTCCGGCAGGGCGACATCGAGCCGTCTTATGAGGTCCTGCGAGGGGAGGCCTTTTTTGAGGACGCCCTGGTCCGCGAGGAGTTGCTCGGGAAGGCCTATCTCCGACCACGCCCGCTGGAGGAAGAGGAGGGCATCGGCCATCGATTCGCCGGCGGCAATCGTGTAGCGGGCGAGCATGCGCCCCGAGTGGTCGTCCACCAGGCCGTATATCCAGGGCCTTAGCCGGTCGCACGGGATCGGCTTGTTCTTGTAGCCGTTCGCGCCGGGCCGGTGGATCCTGAGCACGTAGTCGTTGCCGACCCTGCGGTGAACGTAGAAGAACTTCGACGATGAGGCGTCTATGTGGTGGGCCAGGTTGGGCCTCTCGGCCTGGTAGCGTGTGAAGCGTCGCTTCCTTCTCGTCACGCCGGTTTCCCGCATTATCCTGTCGAAGGTGCCGATTGCCACTGATAGGGCCTCTTCCGGTATGAGGCCGCGCCTGGCGGCTATCTCAACGGCCTGGTCCGTCGATATCTCCCCGGCGCCGTCGGGCGGGCGCTTCTTAACCATCGCGACTGCCTTCGCCCACGCGCGGTATTCGGGCCGCCGCGCGCTTGACGACCGGGCCTTTTTCGGGCCGTCAGCGGCAATGCGGTACACCTGCTGGAGACTTACGCCAAGGACCTCGGCCCACCGCCGGGCTATGACCGACTTGTGTCCGTGCGGGGCTTCCCGGAGCTCGCGCCTTATCTGCTCGACTATCGCGGACGAGACCGCCATCGGCTATTGGGCCTCCCCGTTCACATAGGCATCCCAGTCCGAGACGAAGAGCTTGAAGCGTTTCTCAACCCTGGTCTGGATGGCCTCGACCTTTGCCTGGAGTTCCGGGTGGTCGAGGATGCGCGAGTCTTTCATGAACCTCCGGAGCGCCGTGTCGAACTCGTCGGCGAGCTCGTCAATGAGCTGCATCTGCCCGACGCACCAGGAGGCGTCCTTGCCCTCGGGGTCGAAGGCCTTGAGGCGCTCGACCTCCTTGATCAGGGCCTTTTTCTCGGTCTCGATGTTCTTGACCTCGGCCTTGACGACCTTCTCTGTCTCGTTTTTGAGCTTTTTAATGAGGTCGCGCATTTCCTTGACGGACATGCGATGGAGTTCATCGATGGTGTTTCCTGCCAGAACCCCCTTAGACTCAAGCTCTTTCAGGTCTTCTTCTGGGGCTTCGAGGAGGGTATAAACGTTGCTCAAATTCCCAAGTTTGGGAAAACTGGAGGCTAAGGTTGGGTACTTTTCAGCTTTTAAGGCGGCGTTCATGAATCGGTAGGCCGTCGTATGAGGAATGCCGATCTCTTCCTCGAGGACCTTCACGAACTCGCCATAGCCTTCTTTTTCCTTGATGACAAGGAGCCTTTTGCCTGCCTCGACAATACCCTCGGCGGTCCTTTGCATATAGAATTTCACGCCGTCAACATAGACTCGCCTTGAGTAAGGCAGGTCGCCCTCGATCTGCATTGTCTTGGATGCCCTCGCGAGCTTCTCGATGTCGTTCTTTTTAAGCGCCTCCCGTATCTCGGGCGATACCTTCCCGTGCTTATCCTCTTGCTTCTTGTTCGCCATGCTGCTTTCCCTCCTCGACCGGTACCAGGTATTTTTTTAGCGTATCCGCGACCGCCTGCCTGAGCCTGTCCGCCATGAGCGTGAGGCGGGGGCTCAGGCGGTAGCCGTAGGCCCCTTCCTCGACCCACCCCACGTCCTTCAGGTTCCAGAGGGTCCTGAAGGTGACGTCCCTCGATAGGTTGAGGGCCTCCATGACCTCCTTCATGGTCTTGGGCGTGAGGATGTCCTGCGCGAGGTACATGGTCACCCGCGCCATGTTCTGCTGGTTCTCGTTCGTGTACTGCCGCTTGTCTTTCGCTTCTTCCATCTCCGCCTCCGCATCCGCTTTTCCCCCTCCCCGATGGGAGGGGGATTACCTTCCGAACATCCTGTCGAGCCGTGCATCGTCATTGTGCTGCGAAAGGGCTATGTAGCTCGCCCGCCTGAACCGCGTCGCGTCGGGCAGGCGCCGGTTCCTCCGCCTGGCAAGGGCAGTCGCTATGCGCTCCCAGGCAAGGAGGCCGACGAGCACAAAAGCCGCCCCCGTGAAAAACCCGCTTGCGAAACCCTGCTGGAATAAGGTGAACATCCGTTCCTCCTGTGTAGGGTGGGCACCGCCCACCGGCTCAACCGCAGAACTCGCATGTGGTGAAACCCGCCCTGGCTTCCTGCGCCGAAAAAAGGCGTCCGCACCTCTTGCATGGCGTGCCTGAGAATTGCGGGCCCGCGAGCGGTATAAGACAGTTGATGCAGACCTCCGGCGCTGCCTTCCGGCTTGCCTCGCACGTCGCGTCGGTAATGCCCATCCCCGTTGCCGGGCAGACGAATCTCCTGGCCTCGGGGGTGGGCGTGGCCGCGAACCCCCTGAACCTGTAAGCGGTTTTTTTGTGCACTTCCGTCAATGCCTCATCCATTGCCATCCACCTCCTCCATCGATTTTTCAGCGTTCTCGTTCAGGACGGAAGCCGAATAGAGCAGGGCATATCCTGCAACCCCGAACAAGAACACCGCCAACACAGCGCCGGTCAGTTTCCCCAGGTAAACCCACTCTTCCATCCTCACCTCCTGTTCTTGCCCCCGAGCTCTTCGAGGGTCTGCCTTACGAGTTTTTCCTTTTTCGCCAGCTCTTCCTTGGTCTTCTCGATGCGACCGAGCTCTGTTAATAGCGCGTCCTCGCCCTCGACCAGGTAGCAGCCGGTCATCTCTGCCATGACCTTGAGGATTTCCCTGTCGCCGGTGGCCTCGATGAATGCAGGCAGGTACTTGGCCGGGAACCTGTGCTTGGCCTTGGAGCTCGCGGTCCATGCATCTATCGTTGTTTTGGTTATCTCTTCGCCGGTGAGCTCGCTCATTTTGCCTGCCACGAGCTCCCTGGAGAGGGGGCAATGCTTGAGGGCCTTTGAAAGGAGGGCGTTCAGCCGGTGCTCCATGCTGAACGATCCGGCAATGGTGCGGTCCTCTTTTTTCCGCTCTTCTATCTTTTTGATAACGTCGAAGAGCGACAGCTGGTTCGTATCCGCTTTTTTCTTTTTCGTAGACATCCGACGGCCTTCTCCGGCTTGCGACGTGCTTCGCGTGTCTATTTTTAATTCGTACTTAGATATGTACTTTTCTTCCCGGTTTTGGTAATTTCACCTAAACAAAAAGTGGGACGGGCCGTCCGCCCCTTAAACGTCCGGCCCGCCCCCGCGCGAACACCCGTTTTTCTTCCTCTCCCCTTGCGGGAGAGGACTGAGGAGAGGGGGGGTAGCCCCTTTCCTGTTCCGGGCGTTCCCTTGTCCCGCCCTTTTGGGGCAGGAGGTGAAAGGTGAATGAAAGTCCCCTTGTTAATTACGACCTGTACCTGATTGCAAAGCATCTTAAAAATGTTGGCTTTGATATTGAGCTGCCTGATCCAGTGCCTATCGGGCCTCATATGCCTGGCAATTACAGGGTATATTTCGCTACCTCGCGCGGGGAAGTCATTGCTGGCTTTGATGGCCCTGGCAGCACAAGCCTCCTCTTTACCAAGGCTGTTGCCAGTGGACGCAAGGGCACCTGTTTCATTTTTATATTCAGGGATACTCATTTAATCGAAATCCTCACGCCTGAGCCGGAGCAGATGGCCCTTGCGCTATCCGCTTTCGCAGGATCAAACGTATGTTCTCCTCTATTTCAGACCAACTTACTGGGGACAGTGTCCCTCTGGAGAGAGCGGCTGTGGAGAGAAGGTATGGCTGATATTGCCCAGCTTTCCGATGACGATCTCCTGGACTGGCTTTACCGCGATCAGTCATAAGGATCGCGGTTTCGGTTCTCGGCTCTTTATTCATGTGGCTTATTCTCCTGTGCGGGTTTGGCTTCTTTTAGGATTGACCGCGGTTCATCGGTTGCCGCCGCGAGCTCTTCTAAGGTGATCCGACTATGGTCCATAATGTCTCCTTATGCGGCTTTATTGTTCCCGTTCGGCCAGAGGTCCTCGACCGTCATATCCAGGGCCTCGGCAACTGCCTTCTGTATCCGGCGGGACTTGCCCTTGCCGGACAGGACGACATATACGGTTGTGGGGCTGACTCCGAGTTTCTTCGCTATATCCACGCCCTTGATGTTATTGAGGACCATCAGGGCTTTTACTTTGCGATTCATTAGAGGACTCCATCTATGCCGAACTCTTTAAGTTCGCCTGCCTTCGCGCTCAGCCAAAAGCGGTGGGCCGCTGATTTGGACACATGTTTTTCGGGCTCGTTGGGGAACGCCTTTTTCACTGCGACTGCAATATCTATAAACGCCATGCCTGAGGCGCGTAATTTAAGAACCAGTTCCCTTACATCTGAATGTCTGAAGGCACCCTCTCTGCGCCAGTTGGGGCTTTTGTTTCTACCTTTGGATTCGAGCAACTCTATGGGTGATTCCGGGATTGGAAAATACAAACACTGCCCCTTGAATTTTCCAACGACCGACTTTGTTGCCGTAGCCCCAATAAGGTCATGGAGTTCTTGATACAGCTCATGCCCAAGGAATTTTTCGCTCATATTTTTTTTGCCCTCTGGCGTAAAGGTTGCTTTATGCAGAAAGCATATTAATCAAATTTTAAATAGTGGTCAAGTAAAAAAATGAATAATAGGGATTCCAGTTATAAAAAAATTGATTTAAAGGCGCTTGGAGAACGCATAAGGGGACTGCGCGGAGTGGAAAGCCAAGGCTCATTTGCTGAGCGATTTGGGGTGTCTCAAGTGGATGTTAGCCGCTTGGAAAGGGGCTCTGTTATAAACCCACCCCCGGAATTATTATTTAATATTTGTATAAGATTTAATGTAAATTTTGATTGGCTTCTTACTGGAGAGGGGCCTAAAGAGAAAGAACTCCAGGTGTTTAATCTTATTAGGCGGGCAGAGGAATATGGAGCTTCCCTTTATGCCACAAACGAGGGCCCCCTCCCAGAATGTTTGATCGAGGAACGATTAGGTTTAGAAGCAGGAACACTTGATAATTGGCTCGCTGGAAAAAAAGAAGGTGTTGAGAAACCTGAATTGAGCGAGGAGGATCAAATATTAAAAGGTCTTTTAGATAAGGCAAGGTCCGTCTATAAGGAAGGGGACTTCGATGTTAAAGCCCGGTTACGAGGAACTATTGATATTTTATATGATGAACTGATGGCAAAAAAGAAGAGTTCTACTGAGAACATTAAAAAAGGGGCATAGTTGTCCAATTGTACAGTTTCCTCGACGCCTGCGCTCATGGTATTCTGAGCGGATAAAAGGCAGAGGTGCCCTTATCGTTTACTCCATTAAGGACAGAGGGCCAGTGTTTATATTGGTTTAGTATTAAAATACCGAATAGGGAGGGGGACTATGAAAAGGCTTTTTGCGTGTTTATTTGCGGGGGTATTACTATCAAGCTGTGCTGCTGTCACTCCGGTTTTTATGCCGCTCGAGCATAAAAAAAGCACATCTTTTCAGCTTGGAGAAATTCAGGAGGCGAGCCTGGGTGATGCCATGGTTGTTGAAGAGGATATTTTTTTCTATGAGGGCATGGTTGCATCAGACGATTTTCAGCCGCCAGCTCAATTGGGCTCCCCCGCATACCCGATGATTCCTAAGGGATCTGCATTTAAAATCTACGGCAAATTACAGAACGGGACAACTCTATATAAGGAACCTATGAAGCTGGTTTCAAGGGATGGCGTTTGGAGTTATTGCCTGGCGGTGAACAAAGTGAACCAGGTCTATGGAGATACGGCCTGTGAAATAGGTCTAATACGGGATTGGAAACTACCAGAAACTCCTTTTAAGCTCTCGAAGGTTTATGAGAAAGGGTCTTTCAAGTCTGAGTTGCTCTATAACGGAAAATCTGGCGATACAATTAAAGTCTCATATCGCGAATACAAGGACGATCTGGCACGCCCGTCCTTTTACCAGGACATCTCCTATGACCTCTCAGAGTCCACTGAGATTGGCTTCAAAAAGATGAAAATAGAGGTCCTCAAGGCAACCAACTCCTCCATAGAATATATCGTTAAATCACCTATGAATTGAATTATATAAGAGCGCATGCCTCAGGCGGCCCTGGGGTGTGCGCTCTTACTGAACTTTGTGAGTCAAAAAAATGTTGATTCTATCCCGCATCAGCACGCATCATTCATGCAAGTCCCACACGCCGCGGCGCGATTTTTAGCATTTCCCCTTACTTCCTTTAACAATCCCCAATACTCTTAGGGTTCACAATACCCCGGCGGCTTGCCACGTTTTTCCCCCTCCCCTTAATCCCCTTCCGTCGAGGGAGGGGAAGTATAAGGAGACACACCCGGCTTGCTGCGGGGTAGTTCATTCCCCGGCCTTCCGGGAAAAGCGGGAAAAATCTTCTGATTTTTGGAGGTTGCCTGAAGGTGTAGGTTAGAGCCGGCTTAAGGCGTACTTCGGATAAGGCAGGACTATACGGGGAATTTCGTCGGCCAGTACAGGCGGCGGGAGGCTACTTCAAATGCTCCTTTTTGTCCCTCGGGGCGGCGTCCATATCGGTTTCGCTTGAAGACCTCTTGAAATTCTTTATGGCCTTGCCGAGGCCAGAGCCTATCTCAGGCAGCTTCCCGGCCCCGAAGATGAGTAGGACCACGACCAGTATCAGTATAAGCTCCGTTGTGCCGAGCCCGAACATTGTATTACCCCGCTCTTAAGTGTAAAATACGGATAGGCCACTTAACAGGCTGCTGAAAAAGCCCAATCTGCGGCGTCGTCTTCAAAATTCGTCATTGCGGCGTACAAGGAGAGTACGCCTCATTCCTCATTTTTCGACTCCTTGCATCTTGAGCTTTTTGAGCAGCCTGAATATGATTTTGAGTTTTTTAACTGTTAAGTCAACCCACTTGAAATTCTGACAGAAATACAGGTGCATGTCAATCGAAACCTTCCAGGGCCCCCAGGGCCATATGCCGCGTACCTTTTTGATTTTCCTTGCGCTTTCCGTGCTCTTGCACGTCCTTGCGCTTTGGGCGGCTACACTTTTCCCGAAGGACGCCGTCCGGAGCAGGGAGGCTGCCGCGCCCATACCCGTGGAGATACTGGACCCGCCCCGGCCAGTAGAGGAAAAGAGGAGCATCCCCGTAGCCGAGGCCCCTCAGGCCGAACCGGATAATTTATCCCCCCTAAAAAAACCGCCTTCGGTCTTTGCGGACAAAGACCAGAGCGTTAAAAAGGAGACCGTGCCTCCTCCGGCCCCGCCGGGCCCGATGACCCAAAGAGCCCGCCCGGCAATGCCGGAGAGCAAGCCGTCGTTGGAGGAATCCGGGGACAAAACCGGGGAGGCCGGGAGAGGTCCCGGAGCAAGCGCCGGAAAAACAGGCGAGAAGCCGGGCCCCCCTGCCGCCGAAATTGACGGACCGGTCCGGACCGGTCCGGATAGGCCCGCCTCTCCGGGAGCACAGGCGGAGCCGCGCATATTGCAGGGAGAACAGAAAAGGCCGAGCCTCTTTCCCTCTGACGAAAGGATAGCCGAGCTTACCAGGAACTACGAGGCCGGGACCCATGAAAAGGAGACGGGCAAGACCCTTCAGCTCAATACGGCGGAGCTCAAGTACCAGAAGTACCTCCTGGACATGAAGAGGAAAATTGAGTTCTACTGGGACTACCCGGCCCTGGCGGCGCGTAACGGCTGGCAGGGGAGCCTCTTCATAAACTTCACGATAAACAGGGACGGCACCGTATCAGGGGTACGCCTCGAAAGGTCTTCGGGCTACCCCATGCTCGACGACGCGGCAATAACCGCCATCAGGCTTGCGGCCCCGTTCCCGCCCTTCCCGGCCGACTTCACTGTCGAGGACCTGAGCATAAAGGGGCAGTTCCAGTACCATATCGTCTCGACGAGAGGCGGCGGTTAGGCAGAGTTTTCGGCAAACTGCTGAAATAACAGAACGATTCTCACACCGCCTTCCGCCTTGAAAGACCTGCCTGAAAAAGATAAGATGCCGTTTCAGAAAGAGAATTCAAACCGTTCCGTTCCTTCTCGATATATGGCTTATATTTCAGAAGAGACCATAAAGGCGTACCCGCGCCGGGCCTTTGCTTTCGCATTCCTTGTGCTTGCGAGCGCCGCTGTCTTTCTTTCGCTCGTCCTTGTGGTCGACTCCCGGATGGAGATTATCCATAATAGCGACGACGGGCATTATTTTTCGTACGTCAGGTCGGCTGTCATCGACAGGGACATGGACCTTCTGAACGAATACGAGCGCCTCGGCATCACGGATTTCCGCCTGACGCCCGCGGGGCTCCCCGCGAACAAATATTCGATAGGCCTTCCGCTCGCGGTCCTGCCCTTCTATGCTTTAACACACACGGCCGTGCTCGCATTGAACGCGCTCGGGCTCGCTTTCGACAGCTCGGGTTATTCCATCCCCTATCAGCTGTCGTTTTCCCTCGGGAGCATCTTTTACGGGTACCTCGGGCTCCTTGTCTCGTACAGGCTCGCAAGGAGGTACTACCCGGAAGCGGTCTCCTTCCTCTCAACGGCCTTCATCTTCCTGGCCTCGAATCTCGTCTACTACTTCATGAGGGAGCCGTTCATGTCGCATCTGGTCTCCTTCTTTGCGGCGGCCCTATTTTTCTACATGTGGAGCGTTACGAGGGAGGGGGAGGGCGGCAAGAGGGCCTACTTCGTGATGGGGCTTTCCGCCGGACTCATGGTCATAACGAGGCAGCAGGACGCGGTATTCCTCATGGTGCCGCTCGTGGACGGCGTTATCGGCTTTATCAGAGAGAGGAGGCTTCCCTGGTTCCTGGCCGCCGGAAGGCTTTTCCCGTTCATGGCCGGGCTCGTTCCCGCGGCCTTTGTCCAAACCCTTGTGTGGAAGCTCATATTCGGCTCTTTCCTCGTCTACTCCTATGGCGGCGAATCCTTCATCCATGCGGCCTCGCCGAAGGTGGTCGAGGTCCTCTTCTCCTCGAAGCACGGGCTCTTGAGCTGGAACCCGATAATAATATTCGCCCTTTTCGGACTTATTTGCTTCGTAAAGGCCGAGCGGCGGCAAGGAGGCCTGCTCCTCATGGCTTTCATGCTGCAGCTCTATGTGAACGCGTCGTGGTTCATGTGGTGGTTCGGGCATTCATTCGGGCACAGGGCCTTCATAAGCTCGGCTCCTATCTTCATCATCGGGCTCGCGGCGCTTTTTGAGAAGCTCGACAGCAGAATGCTCCTTGCCTGGGGCATAGGCCTCGCCGCCTTCCTCTCCGTCTGGAACATGGTGATGATATTGGCCTATCTTTCGGAGATGATACCTTACGCGGATTACTTCAGCTGGAAGGAGCTCTTCCTGAACCTACTGGAGCTGCCGGACGCGGTCTTTAAAAAGCTGCTTTCCCTTTCCTGATCTATTCCGAAATCCCGATTGCGATGTCCATAACGTTCGTGCCGGTCGGCCCGGTCATGAAAAGACCGCCCAGAGGTTTAAAGAAATTATAGGAATCGTTCCGGGAGAGGAAGTCCGCAGGGTCGAGGCCGAGGGCCGAGGCCTTTTTTAGCGTCCCTGGAAGGGCAAATGCCCCTGCGGCGTCTGTCGGGCCGTCAGTGCCGTCCGTGCCCGCCGAGAGGATGTATATCCCCTCTTCGCCGCCAAGCGCGAGGGCCGCGCTCAACGCGAACTCCTGGTTTCTTCCGCCCTTCCCCTTTCCGGCCACCTTCAGGGTCGTCTCCCCGCCCATGAGGAGGCAGACGGGCGGCCTTGCCGGGTTACCGGACCTCTTAATTTCCATGAGTACCGACGAGAAGAGACGGGCCGCTTCGCGCGTATTGCCGGTCGCCGTTGAAGATAGTATGAGAGGGCGATAGCCCAGCAAGGCGGCCTTCTCCTTTGCAGCCAGAAGGGCCGTTAAGTTGTCGGCAAGGACGATATTTGCTGTACGGCTGAACGCCTTGTGGCCGGGCTTGGGCGTCTCGGCTTCATCGCCTTTTGCGCCGCCATTGAGGAGCTTGAGCGCGTTTGCAGGTACTTTCTCTTTCAGGCCGTATTTCCCGATTATGCGGATACAGTCCCCGAAAGTCGAGGGGTCGGGCGCTGTCGGCCCAGAGCCGATCGAAGAGAGGTCGCTGCCGACTACGTCCGAGATGATGAGTGTGAGGACTCGCGCGGGCCACGCAAGCTCGGCGAGGCGTCCGCCCTTCAATCGCGAGAGGTGTTTACGTACAGCGTTTATCTCGTTAATCGAGGCACCGGAATTTATGAGAAGCCTCGATACGGCCTGCTTCTCCTTGAGGGTAATCCCCCCTGCCGGCGCCGGGAGCAATGCCGAAGCGCCCCCGGTAAGGAGGAACAGGACGAGGTCGCCCTCGCCCGCGTCTTCGGCTATCCTGATAATCCTCTCCGCAGCCCGTATACCGTTACGGTCGGGTATGGGATGGCCCGCCTCCACGACGTCCATGCTCTTAAGCGGAAGCGAGTGGCCGTACTTGGTCACGACGAGGCCGCCGGAAATCCTCTTGCCGAGGATGCCCTCCACTGCCCGGGCCATCGCAGGCGCGCCCTTGCCCGCGCCTATGACAAAGATCCTGCCCCCTTTTTCGAGGCCGATCGAAGTGTTTTTTATTTTGAGGACTGATTTACCGGCTGAACGGGCTAAGCGGAGGTTTTCACGGACTGCCGCGTAAGGCGAGGCGGCCCTGACCGCCGCCTCGAATATCTTCCTCAGAGGTGCCTTAATATCTGCCGCCGTTCTCATAGCGGTTCGTAATAGGCATGCGCCTGTCCTTGCCGAGGGCCCTCGGGGTTATCTTTATGCCTGGCGGGGCCTGCCGCCTTTTGTATTCGCTCCGGTCGACCATGCGGGCCACCTTCCTTACAAGCTTCATTTCAAAGCCCAGGGCCGCTATTTCCTCTATGGAGCGGTCCTCTTCAACATAGGCCTTGAGGACCCTGTCGAGCACGTCATAGGGTGGGAGCGTGTCCTGGTCGGTCTGGTTTGGCCGTAGCTCCGCGGTCGGCACTTTTGTAAAGACCCGCTCGGGAATGACCTCCCTGCCTTCAAGCTCGTTTATCTTTCCCGACACCTTGTATACGAGCGTCTTGGGAAGGTCCTTTATGACCGCGAACCCCCCTGCCATGTCGCCGTAGAGGGTCGCATAGCCCACGCTCATCTCGCTCTTATTTCCCGTCGTAAGCACAAGCCAGCCGAATTTGTTGCTCAAGGCCATGAGGATATTTCCGCGTATCCTGGCCTGCATGTTTTCCTCTGCCTCGTTGGGCCTCGTCCCCCTGAAGGCGTCCCTCATGGTCTCGAGATAGGCCTTGAAGGGCTTCTCTATGGGTATGGTAAGGGTCTTCATCCCGATGTTCCGGGCAAGGAGCTTCGCGTCTTCGATGCTCTCATTAGAAGTATACCTGGAAGGCATGAGAACGCCCGTGACGTTCTCTTTTCCGAGCGCGAGCCCGGCAACGCAGGCCACGAGAGACGAATCTATCCCGCCGCTCAGGCCTATTACCGCGTGCCTGAACCCGTTCTTCCGGAGATAATCCCGGGTGCCGAGTACGAGCGCCTTGAGGACCTCCTCCTTCTCTTCTATTATCAGGGGCTTCCGCTTCGGCAGGCCGAGGTTCGCTTTGGCCTTGCCGTTCCCGAGGTCTATGGTCCTGACGACGGGTGAGCCCCTCTTCCCGGCCTTAATCCTTTTTCTGCGTTCAAGGCGGGCCGCTGATACCGTGTCCGCGTCCAGGTCGGCAATGACGAGGTCCTCTTGAAAGGGCTTGCCCCTTGCGATGACCTCGCCTTTCTCGTTTACCACCATTCCGGCTCCGTCAAAGACGAGCTCGTCCTGTCCGCCAACAGTGTTGTTGTAGGCTATGATGGCGGTGTTGTCCGTTGAGCGGGCCTTTAAAAGATCCTCCCTTATGAGCGGCTTTCCCATGTGGTATGGTGAGGCGTTTATGTTCACGATGACCTCTGCTCCAGCGAGCGCCTGCGCCCTCGCGGGCCCTTCCGGGAACCAGATGTCCTCGCAAATCTCGAGGCCGAAGGTTATGCCGTTAAGGACGAAGTTCAAGGGGGTCTTCCCGGCACGGAAATAGCGCTCCTCGTCGAAGACGCCGTAGTTCGGGAGATGCATCTTGTGGTAGACCGCCGAAACCTGGCCTTTGTGCACCAGTGCCGCCGCGTTGTAGAGCCCGGCCTCCCTGTCCACAAAGCCGACGACGGCGGTTATGCCGCGTATTTTTCTGGCGAGGCTTTCGATGGCCGCGAGGTTATCGTCTATGAAGCGGGGCTTAAGGAGGAGGTCCTCCGGCGGATAGCCGGTAAGGGCGAGCTCAGGGAAAAGGACGAGCGCAGCGCCGGCCTTCCTGGCCTTTTCCGCGTACGAGAGGATCTTTTTGGCGTTGCCTCCGATGTCCCCGACCACCGGGTTTATCTGGGCCATGGCGAGCCTGAGATTGCGCATGGGTAGAAGATTATCAAAAGGGGTTTTCCGTGTAAAGGAGAAGGATGGGCCGCGGGCGCTCTCTCCTTTACAATCGCTCCCCGGAGGTCTATAATCACCATTCCGATGGGCAACCCTTACTCCATATTCGACAAGGCCGAGCGGAAAAGGTCTGTTTCCAGGTTCCTGGAGGCAATCCCCCTTTACCTCGAGGCAAGGAGGCTGGCCGGGCTCGACGACGAGCTGAAGAGCGCCTGCTATTTTTCGCTCGGCGACACCTACAGGATGGTCGGCGAGTTCACCAGGGCGGGGAAGTGCTATGCCGAGTCGCGGAAACTCCTTCTCGCCCTCGGCGACGAGGAAAGGGCGCTTGACGCTATGGTGGGGCTGGGCCTGAGTCTACGCGCAACCGGCGAGGTGAAAGAGTCGCTTGCCATATTCAACAGGGCGCTCAAGGCCTATGAAAAACTTGGCGACAGGGCAGGGGCCGCGTTCACGCTGTGGGCAAGGGCAGGGGCGCTCCGCTTGAAGGGCGACCTCAAGGCCGCGATTGCAGGCTTCAAGGAGGCCAGGAAAGGCTTTACGCGCCTCAAGGACAGGAGCGGTGTCGGCTACTGCCTTACCGGCCTCGGCGGCGCGTCGAGGGTGTCAGGCGACTTCAAAGCGTCTTTCAGGTATTATAGCGAGGCGAACGCCCTCTTCAGGGAGCTTAAGGACACGTTCGGGGTCGCGTACTCGTACTGCGGCATAGCAAACTCAATGCGCATGAACGGGGACTTCCCGGGGTCTCTCAAGTTCTTCAGGAAGGCCCGGGAGAACTATAAGAGGATCGGCGACAAGGTGAGCTACGCCTATACGTTATGGGGCGAGGGAACGGCCCTTCAGATGCTCGGAAGGGACAGGGAGGCGCTCAGGGATTTCGAGGAGGCCTGGTCGCTATTCAGGGAAACGAAAGACAGGAGAGGGCTTATCTATTGCCTTATCTCCATCGGAGAGCTTGATTTCAAAAAAGACCCTAAAAAGGGATTGCGCGCGTTCAATACGGCCCTCAAGAGGGCCGAGGCCCTCGGCCTCGGGGTGGAGGCGCGCTACGCCAAATCGCTCATCCAGGCCGGAATGAAGGAGCCGGGGGCGATACCCCTCAATCTTGCGTAGAAGATGGACATAACCCAGGCCCTTGTGCTCGCTCTGGTCCAGGGCATAACCGAATTCCTCCCAATATCATCGACGGCGCACCTCATCATGGTGCCGCTCTTTACAGGATGGCCGGACCAGGGCCTCCCCTTCGACGTCTCGTTGAATACCGCGACCTGGCTCGCGGTAGTCGTGTACTTCAGGAGAGACATTATCTGCATTTCAATGGGTTTCGGCAGGAGCCTCTCGGAGCGGACCCTTAAGGGGAACCACGAGGGCGCGCTCGCGTGGATGGCGATTGCCGCGACCGTTCCCGTATTGCTCGCCGGGGCGTTCGCCCACGACATCATAGCGCATGACCTCCGTACCTTCGAGGTCATAGGCTGGTCCTCGGTAATATGGGGGCTCGTGCTCTGGGCCGCGGACAGGAGGCCGGGGAAGACCGAGATAGAAGGGATAGGCTGGAAGGAGGCGATCCTGGTGGGCCTTGCGCAGGCGCTCGCGCTCATACCCGGGACCAGCCGCTCGGGCATTACGATCACGGCCGGGCTATTTGCCGGGCTTTCTCGGACCGCCGCAGCCCGGTTCTCGTTCCTGCTGGCGATCATCGTGGGCGCCCTTGCCGGCGCGCGCGAGGGCGCCGAAGTGGCAGGCGCGGGATATGAGGCGCCCTGGCCCGCCCTCATCGCGGGCTTTGTTGTCGCCTTTGCCTCGGCCTATCTCGCCATACATTATTTTCTTAAGCTCATCTCCCGCTCGTCCATGCTCCCCTTCGTGGTCTACAGGGTTGGACTCGGCGCGCTGATACTCGCATACGCATACGGCGCGTTCTGAGGGCGGCTGGCTTCCACAAAAAAAGTCAGACTAGAATAAGCCAAGCGCCTGTTCCTGCTGGGAAAACCGGGCCGCCCGCCCTCGCATGCGCGCGTCTTCAATAAGGAAAAATCCGATTGCAGAGCAGATCCAGCTTGACAATCCAAATGAAAATGATTATTATTTTCAAAAAGGGGGTGGAGCGCCATGTATATTTGCCTCTGCAAGGGAATAACGACTTCGGCCGTAAGGAGCGTCTGCCGCCCGGATATGTCCGCTGACGAGCTTGCCTCTTGCCTCGGGATAGACAAGGACGGGTGCTGCGGCAAATGCGTGCGTAATATCCAATCGATCGCCGAGCTCGCGTCGGGCGCACAGGCCGGGGTCTGAGCCCCGGCTTGACGTTATCCGCGGTTTTGATATGATTGTCCAGAAAACCCGAGTGGGTAAATCTTTCTTTGAAGGAGGCGTTCCGAGGTGAAGGCAAAAGAAGGTATACTGGATATGCTGAACGACATCCTTACCTCAGAGCTCACAAAGGTAAACCAGTATTTCGTGCACGCGGAGATGTGCCGCAACTGGGGCTATGAGAGGCTCTACAAAAAGATAAGGACCGAGTCGATACGGGAGATGAAGCATGCCGAAAGGATAATCGAGCACATACTGTACCTCGAAGGCGTGCCTAACATGCAGAGGCTCGGGGACGTGCTCGTGGGGGAGACGGTCCCGGAACAGCTTAAGCTCGACCTCAAGAAGGAGCAGGACTCGGCCGTGTCTCTCAACAAGGCCATAGCTAAGTGTACAGCCGCGGGGGACAACAATACCAGGCACAAGCTCGAAGAGATGCTCGAAGAGGCAGAGGAGCAGATAGACTGGCTTGAGACCCAGCTCGAGGCAATAAGGCAGGTGGGGCTTGAGAACTACCTGAGCGAGCAGCTTAAAAAAGAGGAGTCCTGAAGCAGCACCGGGAATAGACGATTTAAAGAAACGGCCCGCATGGGCCGTTTCTTTTTCTTCGGATACCGAGCTACTCTACTATCTGATAGGTTTTGCGTATGAATTTCTTGTCGAGCGCCTCGAAATGCCACCATTCTATCGGGATCCCCTGAAAACCCGCGGCGTACATCACCTTCCGGAGGAGCCTCCGGTTTGATAGCTGCTCTTCAGTAAGCTTTCCTTCCTTCAAGAACCTCTCCTCGAAGCGGGGCTCGGCGAGCTCCCCGAAATAATCTATAGGCGTGCCCATGTCGAGCCTGTTCCCCTCCATGTCGCAAATGGTTATGTCCACGGCAAAGCCGTAGTTGTGGATCGAGCCCCTGCTCGGGTCTGCCACGTAGCGCTGCATGGGGCTCCTTGAAAGGCGGGTCCACATCATTTGGGATACCCTCCTGGGACGGAGCGCGTCTGCCACAAGGAGCGTAAGCTCCGGTCTCATTTCCCTGAGATATTTGTTCGCGAGGGCGAGCTTTACTGCCGCCTCTTCCCGCAAATAGGCCCTCTTCAAGCCGCCGTATACGGCCTCGCGCATGAAATTGTCCTCGGAAGCGTACTTGAGCTCCACCCTGATATGGGGGTCGAGCGCCTGGACGTCAACGAAACCGAGCGGCACGAGGGCGGCTTCGGAAAAAGGAAGCATCTCACCGGCTGCCTGGGCCAGTGGATCGCTTTCAGCCTGTGCAGCAGAATGGGGGAAAAGAGGAACGAGCGAAAGCGCGAGCAAGGCCGGGAAAAGATGGAAACGGAAAGAAACCAATGAAGACCCTTTCTGGAATAAGAGTAAACCAGATTTCTTCCAATATTTCCAGAGGTTTGTGCGCCGGGAAGGATGCGGGTACCGTGGGGCCGTGAGCTTATCTCTTCTGACCCGCAAGCCAGGCAAGGCCCGCGTTGTAGACGACGTCATGGCTGCCCTTGTAGATCTTCACTACCGCGCTCTCCGATTCCCTTTCATAGAGGAACGGCACGCCCGCGTCCTCGTAAAGGCGGTCTGAATATGCGACGCCTCCCAGCCCTGAAGGGAGCGCGTGCCGCCTTGAGACGTACTCTATTTCTTCCTCGGAAAAACGGTCTTCCTCGTCTGCAAGGTCGTTGAAGGCGCGTAGCGAATGCGCGGGCGGAACGAACTTGTCTTCAGACCCTACGGCAATATAGACCGGGACCTTGCCCCTCGCGTTTTCAAGGTATGTGCTGGGGCTGCGCCTCCGGCATTCAGCCTCGTGCGCGGTGCCGGAGAGCGGCGGCCCGCCGCAGGAGCTTGCTATCTGGCTTGAGTAGTCGTGGGTGGCGTTCCTGGTATGCGCGTACCAGTCCACAAGGTCGTATACGGCGCCCCAGGCAACGACCCCTGCCCATTTTTCCGGGAACCTCCCGGCCATCAGGAGGGCCGCCATGCCGCCGCCCGAAAAGCCCGCCAGGTATATGCGCGACTCATCGATGCGGGCGCTCCTCTCGGCATATGCGAGCGCGTCCAGGATATCTTTGACCGCCGGTTCAGAGGCGGTTGAGAGCGGGTTTGTGAAGGCGCCCCTGAAATCGGGCTGGATAAAGACCCAGTCGTTTTTTACGGCCCAGAGCCCGTATGGTATGCCGAAGGACTGGAGGTAGTCCTCGCTCCAGCTGTGGAGGACTATGAGTAGCGGCTTTTTCCGGGGCGAGCCTGAATCATAAAAAAGGGCAGGCTGGCTGGTCCAGTCGTGGCTGGACTCGATTGAAACCATAGAGACCTGGGGGACGGCCTTTTTCCAGGCATCCCGCTCCGGCATGCCCCTGAGTGGCGTTTTGGCAAGGCGGGTCAGGGTCTTGAATTCTTCCTTTTCGATAAGGCCCGTCTCTTCCGCCGCGTAAAGTACCGGGTTTAAGACTGTGACAAGGATGAGGACAGCCGGGACCGTGTATTTGACGAGCGGCAGGACCTTGATGGCCATGACCACCGAGAGGGACGCGAGGAATATGCCCAGCGCGAATACGGGGATGCCTATGAAGGGGTCCATCAGGTCCGGCGTGAACCTGAAGCCAAGCATCCCCCTTTTGGCAACGGCGATGAATATGGCGTGCACGAGATAGATTCCTGGCACGCAGGCCGCGGTCAGGCGGATGAGCTTCCTGAGATAGCCGGGATTGCCGGAGAGGACCGAAAGCCGAAGGCCCTTTACCAGAACATATATGGAGACGGACATAAGAAGGACGCTGAAGCTGAAGTATTCGTAAAATATGCCGCTGAATTGGCCGTTGTTTTTTATAACACTCGCGATATACGTGCCGTAGGCGGTTATGAAAAGGCCGAAAAGGAAAAGCAGGAGGAAGAGGGATTTTTTCAAGGGCGTTAGCTTGAGGTCCTTGAGCATCCATCCCAGCGCGAAATACCCGACGAAGTTGAATACGGAATTCCCGGCGTCCGGAGTGAGATAGGTCGCTACCCCGCACCAGGTATCGATAAAGGTGAGGCCCGGGGCAAGCGCAACCCACAAGGCCAGATAATACCAGAGGTGGCGCTGGCGAGTGCCCCTTGCGTAAAGGCCGATAACGGGGGTAAGGATGTAGAGGCCTAAAATGAGGTACATGAACCACAGGTGGTAATAGACGGGCTCCTTGAGGAGCATGGGGATAAAATAGGAAAAGGAGAGGTCTTCGTTGTTCGCGTATATCCTCCAGAGGAAGTAAATCAAGCTCCATATGAGAAGGGGGACGAGGACCCTGGAGAACCTCCTCATGAAAAAGCTCCCGAGCTTCTCATCCCGGTAGTTGCCTATGAGAAAAAAACCGCTAAGCATTACGAAGACGGGGATGCACCATCTGGAAATCGAATCGTAGATATTGCCCGCCCACCAGCGGTAAAGGCTGCCGGCTTCCCCAAGCAGGAGATACGGGGCTGCGGTATGGATAACGATGACCGCGTAAACCGCGGCTATTTTGAGCACGTCCGGCCAGACGAGATGGTCTTTTCTTTCCGCGCCTCCGCTGTCGTTCGCCATTATTAAAGCTTAGCAGAGGCCGGAGGGGATGCAAAAGGCGATGGGACGGGATCTTATGCCGCTCGACCGCGTCGGATATGATCACATTGAATTGAAGAAAGTAAAAATGTTTTTGAAAGACTTAAAGCGGCGGGACTTTAAGGGCTCCGTCCGGCGCCCGGCCGTTCGCTCTGCCCCGCGTTTGCTCGCTTACGCGCCATCTCCCGATGGCGCTCATCCTCGCATCCGCTCGGCGCTCGCAAACTGTTCGAGTCCCGCCAACTTGATATCGAAATTAAAAAAACCGGCCGAAGCCGGTTTTTTTAATTTGGTGCCGAAGGGGGGACTCGAAGGCCGCCGCTCGATGCTCCCGCATCTCGCTCTGACCCGCGCGCCTTCCGGCCTTTCTCCCGAAAGGCCTCTTCCTCGCGTCCGCTCGGCGCAAAAGCGCTGTTCGAGTCCTACCGTCGCAAAAAAATAAGGGGCTTGGTCTTTTTTTGACCAAACCCCTCAATTTGGTGCCGAAGGGGGGACTCGAACCCCCACGGGTTTCCCCACTACCCCCTCAAGATAGCGTGTCTGCCAATTCCACCACTTCGGCTTTCAGAGGGACTTTAAGACTAAAAAAAGGCCTTTGCGGGCCCTTTTAGAAGCGTCTTACTCCTGTCCCGATGCGCCCATCGGTAGCTGAAAAATTAACATGAAGCCCTGATGCCAGTCAAGGGATTAATCCCCTTTCCTACTCTGCGGGCGTGCCCGGCTGTGTAGAAGGCGTTTCAGGCGGGGCTGCCGGCGCGGTCGCGGCCGGCACATCGTCCATTATCGACCTGGTCCGGTCTTTCCCGGACATGTAAGTCAGGGCAAGCGAGGTCAGCATGAAGGTCGCAGCGCACGCGTATGTTATCTTGGCGAGCATTGTCGCCGGCCCGGCGCTCCCGAAGATCGTCTGGGACGAGGAAGACGAGCCGCCGAATGTGGAGCCTATGGAAGCCCCCTTCCCGACCTGCAGGAGCACGGCCCCTATCATAACGATGCTAACAAGAATATGTATTATGAGGAGAACAGTAAACACCAGAATCCTCCGGAATGCCCGAATGCGCTTACGGCCTAACGGGCGCAGGTTTTGCCCTTAAAATAGGTATTTTAACCATACCGAAAGGAAAAAGCAAGAGGGAAGATTGCGGAAGCTGCGAAGGGGCTGTCCCCGGGGAAACCGGGCGGCTGTATCAGAGCGGCTGGAAGCCGACTATCCGGGCGAAGTCCTCGGCCTTGAGGCTAGCGCCCCCCACGAGCGCGCCATCGATGTTCGGCTGGGCCATGAGCTCGTCAATGTTGTCGGGCTTTACGGACCCCCCGTAGATTATGCGGACATTACGGACCGACTCGCGGTCAGAAAGCTCATGCAGGAGCTCGCGTATGGAGTTATGCACCTCCTCGGCCTCCTGGGACTTTGCCGTCTTTCCGGTGCCTATGGCCCAGACCGGCTCGTAGGCTATCGTGACCTCCTTCATCGCGGAGCCCGCTAGCCCCGAAAGTGCGCCGGAAACCTGCGTCCTTACCCTTGAGAGGGTCTTCCCGGCCTCCCGCTCATCAAGCGTTTCGCCCACGCAGACTATAGGCCTAAGCCCGTGCCTCAAAGCGGCAAGGACTTTCCTGTTGACGGTCTCGTCGGACTCGCCGAAGAGCTGGCGGCGCTCCGAGTGGCCGATTATCACATACTTGCATCCCGTTGACTTGAGCATCTCCCCGGATATCTCTCCGGTATATGCCCCGCTCTTCTCCCAGAAGAGGTCCTGGCCGGCGAGCTTGATGTCGCTATCGGCAAGGAGGTGGTTCAGGTGATGGAGGGATGTAAACGGGGGGGCTATTACTATTTCGACCGCATGGACGTTCCTGAGGAGGTCCCTGAGCCTGAAGACCAGGGCGGCCCCCTGGTCAATGTCCATGTTCATCTTCCAGTTTCCGGCAATTAGCGGCAGCATTCGGCAGTCCCGGGTAGTTTTCGGAGTGGTTTCCTGTCCTCTTCCGCGTTCATCCTGCAGGCGCGTATCGCTTGCGAATACCCCCTGCCTCGTGCCGAGGCGAGGAGGGATAAATCAGTTTGCCGCCCTGGGCTTTTCCTTCTTCTGCCTGAGCGCCGCTATGCCCGGCAGCTCGGCGCCTTTCAGGAGCTCGAGGAAGGCGCCGCCGCCTGTGGAAATGTAGCTCATCTTGGCGTACTCCCCGGCCCTGTGCACGGCGACGTCGGTATCGCCCCCGCCCACTATGGTCATTGCATAGGTGCTGGCAACGCTCGATACCATCGCAAAGGTGCCCCGGCTGAAGGCGTCTATCTCGAAAACGCCCATCGGGCCGTTCCATACTATGGTCTTCGCGTTCTGAATGGCCTCGGTAAAGAGGGTCACGGTGGCCGGGCCTATGTCAAGCGCCATCCATCCCTTGGGAATCTCCTGGTAGGTGACTACCTTCGTCTCCGCGTCCGCTGCAAACCTGTCCGCCACTACGAAGTCTACTGGCATGAAAAGCTTGATGTGCTTCTGGCGGGCCTTTTCAATGACCTCCCTGGCTGTATCCAGGGCGTCTTCCTCGGCGAAGGAGCTTCCCACCTCGTAGCCGAGCGCCTTGAAGAACGTAAGCGCCATGCCGCCGCCGATTATGAGCTTGTCGACCCGGTCGCAGAGCGAAAGGAGCACTCCGACCTTGTCAGAGACCTTTTTCCCCCCTATTATGGCCACGAGCGGCCTAGTGGGCTTTTCAAGGGCCATGCTGAAATAGGTGAGCTCCTTTTTCATGAGGAACCCGGCCCCTGCCTCTTTTACGAAGTTGGTTATGGCCACGTTCGAGGCGTGCGCCCTGTGGGCCATCGCGAATGCGTCGTTTATGTAGACGTCGGCGAGCCCGGCGAGCTTCTTGCCGAAGCCCTGGTCGTTCTTCTCCTCCTCGGGGTGGAAGCGGAGGTTTTCAAGGAGGAGGACGTCCCCGGGGCTCATCGCGTCCACCATCTTTTTCGTCTCGTCGCCCACGCAGTCCGGGGCCATTGCAACGTCCTTTTCAAGGAGCCTGCCGAGCCTCTTGGCCACCGGCGTAAGGCTCATCTCAGGGACCCTCTTCCCCTTGGGGCGGCCGAGGTGAGAGGCCAGTATGACCTTTGCGTTCTCGTCCAGGGCGTAGTTTATGGTGGGGAGTACGCCCCGTATCCGGGTGTCTTCCCTTATGTTCTGGTTCTCGTCGAGCGGGACGTTGAAGTCCACCCTTATGAGGACCCTTTTGCCCCTGAGATTGATCTCGTCAATGTATTTGAGCCCCTGGTTCAAAACCCACCTCCAGCCGCTGGAGACAATATGTCCGTTCGAATCGTCAAGAGTGCAGCAGATATCGCGCCGCCGAGGATCAAAGGCCCTTGCCGGCCATATAGAGCACCACGTCCCGCATCCTGCAGGAGAAGCCCCATTCGTTGTCGTACCAGGCCAGGACCTTGACCATCTTTTCGCCGATGACCTTGGTGGACTGTGCGTCGAATATGGAGGAATGGGGGTTGCCCTTGAAATCAACCGATACGAGTAGCTCCTCGGTATACTCGAGCACGCCTTTAAGGGTCGAGTTGGAGGCCTCGAGGAAAGCGGAGTTTATCTCGTCAGCGGTAGCCGCCTTCGATAGCTCGGCGGTAAGGTCCACGACCGATACCGTAGGGACAGGCACCCTTATGGCCATGCCGTCGAGCTTCCCCTTGAGCTCGGGAAGCACGAGCGAGACGGCCTTCGCGGCGCCCGTGGACGTCGGTATCATCGAAAGCGCGGCGGCCCTGGCCCTCCGGAGGTCCTTGTGCGGCAGGTCAAGGATCTTCTGGTCGTTGGTGTAGGCGTGGACTGTGGTCATGAGGCCCTTTACGATGCCGAACTTGTCGTTAAGCACCTTTGCCACCGGCGCAAGGCAGTTTGTCGTGCAGGAGGCGTTGGAGATAATGTTGTGCTTCCCGGGGTCATAGCTCTCGTGGTTAACCCCGAGGCATATGGTTATGTCTTCGTTCTTTGCAGGCGCGGATATGATGACCTTTTTGGCCCCGGCAGCAATGTGCGCCTCAGCCTTGTCCCGGTTGGTGAAAAGTCCGGTGCACTCGAGCGCGATATCTACCTTCAGCTCCTTCCAGGGGAGTTTTGCGGGGTCCCTTTCGGCGGTAACTTTTATTTCCTTGCCGTTCAGTATGAGCGAGCTGCCCTTGACGGATATCTCGGCGGGAATCCTGCCGAAAACGGAGTCGTATTTCAGTAGATGGGCGAGGGTAGGGGCGTCCGTGACGTCGTTTATGCAGACGAAGTCTATTTTGTCGAGATTGCCGAGGGAGGCCCTGAGTATATTCCTCCCGATGCGTCCGAACCCGTTTATCGCGACCCTAACCATCATTTACCTCCATAAGCCGTCATATTTTACCCCCTCAGGGGAGAAAATTCCGAGCGAAGACGTATCTTAATTCAACAGGCTTATAATGTCAATCGGACGGCACATGCGAATACTTTAGCAGGCTGCTGAAAAAGCCCAATCTGCTGTGTCGTCTTCAAACTTGGACACTCCGGCGTACAAAATAGTACGCCCCATTCCTCATTTTTCGACTCCTTGCATCTTGAGCTTTTTGAGCAGTCTGCATGATTTTGAGTTTTTCAGCACCCTGTTAGGCAACCTCTGAAAATTGTTCTTTTCCCCGGATTCCAGGTAGTTATGGGAATAAAGATGCTCGCATATTATAATAATATGCTCCGCTTTTTATCCCCGGCCTTCCTTGACTGCGGGAAAAACCCTAATTTTTTTATGAGGTTGCCTTGAATGATTCCTTCAGGCGCCGCCGCACGCTCAAAAACCGTAACGCTCGAATTCCTTTTTCAGGGCCCCAAGCGAGAGCTGGCCCGGGGCCGTCTTCCTTGAGACCGACCCGTACGTCACAAGGGAGCCTATCATGGGGAAAAAGACCCTTGAGGCGGCCCCAAGGGCGCCCATGCCGATAACGATCAGGTCTTTATGGGCGAAAAGGAGCCGGGCAAGCCTCCTCAAATCCCCAGGCGAGCCCACGAATGTAGCGAGCTTTATTATATCAGCGCCCGCTGAGCGGCCTGACTCGATGATTTCGTTGAGCTTTTTATCCCCGGGTGTGGACCTGAAGTTATGATAGGATGCTATGACCTTTTTTCTTTTTCCTTTGGCAGATTTTACCACATCTTTGAAGATCCCGCTTGAGCGGGCCTCTATGTCGACGTAATCCGCGTAAGGTATAAGCGCCCTGAATAATTCGAGCCGTTCACTTTCGGTCAGGCGGGCCGTTCCGCCCTCCGCCCTGCTCCTTATGGTGAGTATGACGGGCAACCCTGTGATTTTTTTCAATCTTTTGATCGAAGAAGAGACAGGGCCGGGGTCGAGCGAGCGGAAGGTGTCGACCCGGGCCTCGATGAGGCCCGCCCCGCCCGAGACAGCTTTCCTTGCCGCGGAATCGTTTGCCCCTCCTGTAATGACGGCGGCAGTCCTGGCCTTTCCAAGGCCCCTGGAAGACATGGCTGATATCCTTTAAACAAATTATTGAAGAGCGGCTGGCCGGAACATGTGAATCGGTATACGTTTACTTAAAAGAAGGCTGGAAGTCAAGGATAAAGCAACTTTCCGGAAGTCACTGGCGGGATAGAAAATTTTTTTAATGTAAACCATTTCCAAGATTTAATTTTATGGTTTGATAATATCCTCCGGATTGTATTCGGGGCCGCTCTGTCCCAGTCATGTTTTCGGCGGCTTTTTTTGCCCCGCACTATTGAAAATCGCAAGTTCCCGAGGTATAATCCCGCTACCGGAACAATTTTTTTCTGGCTTGAACCGATTCCAAACGCATTCGGAGTTTAGATGGGCGGCGTAGGCATAGTACTCGGTCTTTTTCTCGTCTTTTCCGTTGCCGTCTCCTGGGTCTCTGGAGACAAGGAGAAGAACAGGCTCGAGCTCTCCATGAAGGAGAGGGGCGCCAAGGAGAAGCAGCTCGAGGAAGAGATAAAGAAGGCCAAGATAAAGTTCGCACAGGACGCCGAGGCCCTGAAGGACATAGAGAGCAAGCTAAAGGCCGAGGTCGCTGAAAAGAGGAAGGTAGAGAGGGCGCTCGCGCAAGAGGAGCGCCAGAGGAGGATGCTCGAGAAGGCGGGCGCTACCGTCGATATAGAGCAGGAAAGAGAAAAGATCAGGTCAGAAATTGAGGCCAGGACGAAACAGGAGATCGCGAGCCTCGAAGAAAGATTGAACGCCGTCGAGGAGGCCAGGAAGAGGCTTGAGGCTGAGATGAAGCTCAAGCTTGAGGAGGGGGCCAGGAAAAAGGCCGAGGACGCCTGGACCCAGGCCGAGCTTGCCAGGGCAAAGGCGCAGGAGTCGGCTGCGCGAGCCGGCGAGCTGGAATCAAGGCTCAAGGAGCTTGAAAAGGCCGGGAAGGAAATGGAGGCCCGCCTCCAGCAGCACGAGTTCGCGAGGATGGACGCAGAGCGCCGCCTTGCCCAGGAAAAAGAGGCCAGGGACTCCATGGAAGCCATGCTCAAGGAGTCTGAAGAGGCCCTTGCGGCGGCGCGGGCCCAGGCCGAGGCCGTAAAGGAAACAGCGCTTGAAGAGGCTTCGCCAGCAAAGCCTGAACCAGCCATAGCAGCCCGGGAAGCGGCCGCGGAAAGGTCCGCATCCCCCACGGCTCCCGCAACCCCAAAAGATGACCGGCTCATCGCCGACCTCGAAAGCGCGAGAGACGAGGCCAGGGCAAGGCTCGACGAGAGCCTTGCGGCACTGACCAGGCTCGAGGGCGAGGTCGGCTCGCTCACCGCCGAAAGAGACCAGCTCAAAACAGATTCCGCTCAAAAGGAAGAGGTGATCGCCTCTCTACGCCAGGAGCTCGAAATGGCGCGGGAGTCGGAGGCCGGGCTCAAAAGGGAGCTCGCCTCCCTTAACGCCGCAGCCATTCAGGCCAAGGCCAATGCGGAGGCCGAAATAAGGGCGCGGCTCGAGGTCGAGACGGCGAAGGCAGCCGAGGCCCTTGGCCAGGCGGAGCTCGCGCTCAAGCAGGCAGAGGAGGCCGGGAAAAGGAGCGCGGAGCTCGAGATAAGGCTCGCCGAGACCGAGAAGATAAGCCAGGCTTTTGAGGCGACTCTTCGCGAGCAGGAAACCCTTAAGAAAGAGGAAGAGCTTAAGCTCGAAAATGCGCTCAAGGAGAAGGAGGCCATCGAGGCGAGGCTCGCCGAGGCAGAGGAGCAATTGAAAGCGGCCGTTGCTTCGGCGGAAGGTGCCGGGGAGCCCGCTCCCGGACCGGAGACGACTGTAGCCGCAGGGCCGTCCGGCGGTAAGGGGGCCGAGGAAGCGTTTGCAAAGGTCGCGGAACTTGAGAAGTCAAGGGACGAGGCCAGGGCGGCGCTCTCGGAGCTTGAGGATGAGCTCAAGAGTATTAACGCCGACCGCGAGCTCATGGCCGGCGAGATTTCCGGCCAGGCCGATACGATAGAGGCGCTCCGGTCAGAGCTCGAAGAATCGAGAAGGGCCGAGGCGGCCTTGAGGGGCGAGATAGAGGCGAGGCTTGCTGAGCTTGAGAACGCAAGGCTCGAGCTTGCCAGTGAGACTGGCCTTGGCAGCAAAGAGGAATCCGACAGTGTCAGGGCGGCTTTGGAAGAGGCCGAGATTGCGAAGAAGAGCGCCCGGGAAGAGGCGGCCAGGGGCGCGGCGCTGGAAGCCAAATACGCGGAGCTTGAGACCGCGAAAAAGTCCATGGAGGCTTCGCTTCGCCGGCACGAAGAGGTCCGGGCCGAGGCCGAGCTCAAGCTCTCGCGCGAAAAGGAGGCGAAGGACCAGCTCGAGGCCAGGCTCAAGGAGGCGGAAGAGGCTCTCATTTCGGCAAGGGCCTCGATGGACGCGGTAAGCGAGAAGTCCCTCGCGGAACCCGCTGATACCGATGTTACGGCCTCGATGGAAGAGGAGCTGGAAAAGGCCAGGAGGGAAGCAAGGGCGGCGGAAGAGGAAGCCGTCTCCGCAAGGAAAGAGACCGAGGCCGCGAACCTCATAATAGCAGAGCTCGAGAGGTCAAGGGACGAGGCCAGGGTAAGGCTCGAAGAGAGCATGGCTTCCATTTCCACGCTTCGCGAGGAGATGGCCAGGACACAGGGCGAGGCAGAGCTTATTAGGAAGAACGAGTCCGAGGGGGCAAAGGCGCTGGCCCTCCTCAAGGAGGAGCTTAAAGAAGCCCGTGGGGCAGAGGCAGGGCTCAAGGCTGAATTCGAGAGTCTGGAAGCCGTCTCCAGAGAGGCGCTTCTGAAAAAGGAGACAGAGAGGGAAGGGCTGGCAGCCAGGGCCGCGGCCCTTGAAGAGAAGCTCGCGGCCGCGGAAGCGGCCCGCGTGAAATCAGAAGAGGCCGCAAAGGCCGGCCTTGAGTCGATCGTGGCGCTCGAAAGGGAGGCCGCAAGGCTCAGAGACGAGAGAGAGCTTGCGGTAAATGACGCTGCCCATAAGGCCCAGGCAATTGCCGCGCTCAGGAACGAGCTTGACGAGACGAGAAAGGCCGGGGTCGGACCGGGGGAGAGGACAGAGGAGCTGGCCGCCGTGCCGGTTGAGACAGCGCCTGCGTCCGTTGAAGAGCCCTCGACGAGAATAAAGGAGCTTGAGACGAGGCTTGCGGAGGCGGTAGCGGCGCGCATGAGATCAGATGATGCCGCGAAAGCCGTAGCAGAGGCCCTCGCCGCGCTCGAAAAGGATTCCGCGCTCCTCAGGAAGGAGAATGAGCTTGCGGTGAACAAGGCGTCTCAGGAGGCCCAGGCAGCGGCCTCGCTCCGTAGCGAACTCGAATCTCAAAGGGAGAAAGAGGCAGCGCTTATGGGCGAGCTCGATGAAGCGAGAAGGCTCGCGTCCGCTGAAGCCGCCAGGCTGGAAGCGGAAGAGCGAGAGCTCGGGGGCCGGACGGCCGCGCTTGAGGAGAAGCTCGCCAAGGCCGAAGAGGCCCGCGTTAAGTCGGAGGAGGCCTCGAAGGCCGAGCTCGCGAGGCTCGGCGCCCTGAATATCGACCTGGAGGCCAGGAACCGGGACCTCGAGGAAAGGCTCAAGGAGACGAATACCGCGCTTGCCAGGGCAGAGGCCGCCGGCGAGGTCGCAAAGGAGCTCATAGTTAAAAATTCGGAGCTCGAGCAGAAGCTCAAGGAGGCCGGACTTGCCAACCTCCAGGGCAAGGCGTCAAGCTATGTCGCGCAGAAGCTCATAGAACGCAATACCGAGCTTGAGATGAGGCTTAAGAAGGCCGAGCTCGCGCTCGCGCAGTCTGAAGCTGCAAGGGCGCAGGCCGAGGCCGTAATCAGCAGGAATACCGAGCTTGCCTCCATGCTCAAGGAAGCTGAGATGACGCTTGCGAGGACGGGCGACCAGGCCCCCCTGCTTGAGACCCTGAACAAGAGGAACTCCGAGCTCGAGACGAGGATACGGGAGGCCGAGGGGGCGCTTGCCGAGGCCGAGGCGGCACGTTTCATGGTCGAGGAGCTTAAGGCAAGGAATAACGAGCTTGAGGAAAAGCTCAAGGCCGGCGGAAGCGGCGCGGACCCCAGGGCCTTTGATGAGCTGAGGAAGGCGAGGCTTGAAACCGAGGCCATGCTCAGGCTGGAATCCGAGGCCCGGAGCTCGCTTGAGGCGCGCCTCCGCGAGGCCCAGGCGGCCAAGGGCGCGGGCGAGGCGGCGATAAAGGAGCTTACGGTCATGGCCCGGGAGACCGAGACGAAGCTCGGCCAGGAGGCTGCCGCAAGGAGCGCGCTGGAGGCCCAGCTCAGGGAAGCGATTGCGTCGAGGGAGGCCAATGAGGCCTCGTTCACGGAGCTCAATGCCGCAAAAGCGGAGCTGGAAGCCCGGCTTGGCCGTGAGGTCGAATCCAGGCGCGTGATGGAAGCGCGCTTAAGAGACATGGAGACCTCCGAGGGCGCGCGGAAGGCGGCAATGTCGGAGCTTGAAAAGGCGCTTGCCGAGACAAGGGAAAGGCTCGCCAGTGAAACGGACGCGCGCAAGCGTCTCGAGCTCGAGATCTCCAGGCTCAGCAAGGAGACGGAGCTCGTTTCAAGGTCGGGCATGGACCCGGCCGGGCTTGCGAAGCTCCAGGACGAGTTCGCAAACCTCCGGACGAGCATCGCAAGGAAGCTCAAGTCAGGCGACATAAAAAGCGATGAGCTCATCAGGCTCATGCAGGCCGACGACGTCATAGGCTTCTACATAGTTAAGAAGGGAGACACGCTCTGGAAGATCGCCAAAGAGGATTCCTACGGGAACCCCTGGAAATGGCCGCTCCTTTACAGGTATAACGTGTCGAGGCTCAAAAACCCCGATATCATAAAGCCGGGGAACGTATTGATATTCATGAAGAACGTAAGCGAGAAAGAGGCAAGGGACGCTGTCAGGAAGGCAAAGCTCAGAGGTGACTGGAAGAAGTGGTCCGAGGGCGACAGGAAATCCTGGCTCGAAGACTGGCTGAACTGAAAACGGCCCTGAGGGGCCGCAAATAACGAAAAAAAGGGGGCTCAATCGAGCCCCTTTTTTATTAAATGAGTTTCATAAAGAGCCTTACGCGGTATCAGCCGACCATGTCCTCGTCCTCTGTCCCGTAGAGGACCTGTACGTGCACGACCTCGTTCGTCTCAGGGTTGCCAATGAGGAGCACCCTCTTGTCTTCCTCGGCAATAGGGCCTATCTCTTCTATGTTGGCGAGTATCTCCCATCCCCTTTCAGCCGCGAAAAAGGACTCGCAATTGAAGACAGACCTGAAGCATACCCCTATAGTGGTGTCCGGCCCGGTCTGGAACGGCACGTCCGCAAGCTGCGGCCCGAGGAGCCCCGGCACCTCTGTCTTCATGACGAGTTCGTTCCTTTCGGGGTCTATCCCGGTAAGGGTACCCATGTAAAAGACGCCCTCGCCCTCGCCTACCACGCCAGAGTCGAAGATAAGGTCGCCGCCGAGCGGCGGGGACGGCTCTGCCCCCTGGAAGGGCGGCTCTATTCTTGACGTCATGCCCGGGTCCTGGTGCTGGGCGCTCGCCGGAACGGACAGGAATAGCGCAAAAAGGATGGGCATTATTCCCAAACCCTTGATTATCTTCATTAAAAACACCTCCTTTACGGTTCCTTAATAAATTATAGCTCAATACAGCCATCCGGAGTTGAAGGGCTTCCTTATTCCTGCCTGATATGGCATCCGCATCCAAGACGGTACGGACCGGGCCGATTGGTCATCTTCCGGCGAGCGTCCTTCAAATCCAGGCCCTTCCTCCTTTTTGTGCCGCTCCTTTCCGCTACCCCTATATATGGTGTTTCTCTTTTCAAATTAACACTTTGTATTGTATTTTTCCGCTTTACAAGAATGAGAAACTCTGTTACCATTCACGGCTACAAACCCGGGTGAAAGATGAAAATAAAAAAACTCACTATCCACGGCTTTAAATCCTTCGTTGACAAGGTCACGCTGAATTTCCCTTCCGGCACTTCCGGCATAATAGGCCCCAACGGCTGCGGAAAGAGCAACATAGTGGACGCCATCAGGTGGGTCCTGGGGGAGCAGAACGCCCGGCACCTTCGCGGCAAGCAGATGGAGGACATTATCTTCAACGGCTCGGAGTCCAGAAAGCCCCTGGGCATGGCCGAGGTCGTCCTTACCTTTTCGAACGAGGAAGGGCTTGCGCCGGCGCACTTCGCCAACTTCTCCGAAATAGAGATATCGCGCCGCCTCTACAGGTCCGGCGAGAGCGAGTATTACGTAAACAGGGTCCAGTCGAGGCTCAGGGACATAGTAGACCTCTTTACCGATACCGGCATAGGAACCCGCGCGTACTCCATTATCGAGCAGGGGCAGGTGGGCTGGCTCATAAGCGCCAAGCCCGAGGACAGGAGAAGCGTATTCGAGGAAGCGGCCGGCATAAACAAGTTCAAGCACAAGAAGGACGCGGCGCTCCGGAGGCTCGAATCAACGAGGGAGAACCTCACCAGGGTAAGCGACATCATAAGCGAGGTAAAGCGCCAGCTCAATTCGCTCAACAGGCAGGCCAGGAAGGCCGAGAGGTACAAGGCGCTCCGGGAGGAGCTAAAGGAGCTGGAACTCCTCCTTTCATCGATAGAGCATTCAAGGATGAAGGCCGAGCTTTCAGACCTCATGAGGCGGCTTGAGGCAGTAAAGGACGAGGAGGTATCGCTCGGGGCGCTCTCCACTGCCAAAGAGGAGCAGGCGGAGGAGCTCAAGGTCGAGTTCCTCGGCGTCGAGGGCGAGTACAAGGCCATACGGGAGAGGTCCTTCGGGCTTGAGCGCTCCATCCAGGACGAGGAGAGGAAGAGCGCGCTCGCCGGAATGAGGGTAGAGGAGCTCAAGAGGGCGGAGGAGCGCCTTTCAACCGAAATAAGCGAGCTTTCAGGCGCAAGGGACGCGGCGGCGGCTGAAATAGAGGCGCTTTCCGCTTCTCTGTCGGCCCTGGGCTCCGAGATAGAGGCGGAATCAGGGCTCCTTGCCGGCCATTCGTCTTCATTAGAAGGCGTATCGTCCGAGCTAAGGGGCAAGGAAGAGGCGCGCTCGGGGCTGAAGGCCGAATCTCTCAAGCTGTCCACGAGGCTCACCGAGACAAGGCACGCCATCCAGAACTGCCTCCGGGAGGAGGAGGACCTTCGCGCAAGGGAAGCGCGTTCGAGGAAAGAGCTTGAGAACGTCTCCATTGAGCTCGCGTCCAGGGAGGGCCCGCTTGGGGCGCTAAAGGCCCGCATAGCCGAGGCGGAATCCGGGAAAGGCGCGATAGAGGCTGAAATAGGGGCCATAAGGTCCATGCTCGAATCCCTCGAATCCGAGCGGGCCGCAAAAAGCAACGAAACCCAGAGGGCCAGGGACGAATACTCCAAGGCATCCGCCACGCTCGCCACACTCGAGGAGATGGAGAGGAATTTCGAGAGCGTAAAGGGCGGGGCAAAGGCCATAATGCAGCGGGCGGACAGGTCAGGCGTCTACGGGCTCATAGCCGACTGCATCGAGACCAGCCCCGGATACGAAAAGGCCGTTGAGGCGGTCCTTGCCGACAAGCTCCAGTACGTGCTGGTCGAGAGCGCGAAGGAAGGCATCGAGGCCATAGAATACCTGAGGTCAAAGGGCGCCGGCAGGGGGAGCTTCGTTCCTGTAAGGGACGCCCGCCCCGTGGCGAGCCCTGTGCCTGCAGAGGGCTGGGGCGCCGGGAATATCCGCGCGCTCGGCTCCGAGATGAAGATAAAGAACGGCTACGAGGAGATAGTGAACTATCTCCTCGGCGACGTCTTCCTCGCGGACAGCCTTGAGGACGCGCTCTCAGCCTGGAGGGAAAGCGGCGGCTTCCGCGCCTTCGTAACACCCGAGGGCGACATGGTAGACGCGCAGGGCGTCATCACGGGCGGAGGGGCCATCTCAGACGGCGGCATCCTCCAGAGGAGGAACGAGACCAGGAAGGTGCGGGCCAGGGCCGGGGAGCTTGAAAAGGCCATAGCCGCGCTTGAAGAGGCGCTGCGCTCCGTCCAGGAGGCCATACAGTCAGAGGGCGCCCGCCTCGAAAGCTCAAGGGAAAGGCTCCATGCAGCGGACATAGAAAAGGTTAACCTCCTGAGCGAGCTCAAGAGGGAGGAAACCGAGATCGAGAGGCTCGGGCGCCTTCGGGGCACGCTTCTGGCCGAGTCCTCGCAGGCGGCGGAAAGGCTCCTCGGGACTTCCGAAAGAAAGGCTTCGCTCTCTTCGGAGCTGGAAGGGACCGAGCGGGAGCTTGCCGAAAAGGAGCGCTCCATCAGCGGCCTCTCGGATGAAATTGGCGCGCTCGCCGCAAGGAAAGAGGAGATCTCGAACATAGTGACCGAGGCCAGGGTGCGGCTTGCGAGCTCCAGAGAGCGCCTCGAGGCGCAAAAGAGGGCGCTTGCCGAGAAGGAGCGCGCGGTAAGCGATACCGGGCTTCGGATACAGTCCAGGCAGGCCGACATCGAAAAGGGCCGCGTTGAAGCGGAAGAGAAAAAAGAGGAGCTCGCCCTTATAAAGGAGCGGCTCGAAGGCCTGCTCGCAAAGGTCGACGAGATAAAGAAGGAAGAGACTGAGAAGGCGGAGGCGCTCGAAAACATAACGGGCCAGATAAAGACCGCCGAGCACGAGCTCAAGGAAGTAAAGGCCAGGTATTCCGAGCTCGGCGAGCTCAAGGGCGAACTGACGATTGAGATACGCGAAAAGGAGCTCGCCATCGCGAACCTCATCGAGAGGATGCGCGAGAAGTATTCTTCGGCGGTCGGGGAGTTCAGGCCAGCCGAGGGCGAGGCAATCCCGAGCGTCGAGGAGCTCGAGGAGAAGCGCTCGGATATGCGCGAAAAGATAGCCTCCCTCGGGGAAGTGAGCCTCTCGGCGCTCGAGGAGTACAACGACCTCGAGAGGAGGCACCAGTTCCTCCTCGACCAGCAGGCCGACCTGACGAAATCCGTCGAGAGCCTCCATACCGCCATACAGAGGATAAACAGGACCACCCGCGAAAGGTTCAAGACCACATTCGACGAGATAAACGCGAAGTTCCAGGAGACCTTCCCGAGGTTCTTCAGCGGCGGCAGGGCGGAGCTAAGGCTCACGGACGATTCCGACATACTCGAGGCCGGGGTCGAGATAGTGGCCCAGCCGCCTGGCAAAAGGCTCCAGAACATAACGCTCCTTTCCGGCGGCGAGAAGGCCCTCACCGCGACCGCGCTCATCTTCGCCATATTCCTCATCAAGCCGAGCCCGTTCTGCCTCCTTGACGAGGTGGACGCGCCCCTTGACGACGCGAACATCGACAGGTTCAACCTCTTCGTGAGGGACATGTCGAAGATAAGCCAGTTCCTCCTCATAACGCACAATAAAAAGACTATGGAGATGGCCGACTCGCTCTACGGCATCACCATGCAGGAGCCCGGGGTCTCGAAGGTAATCACGCTTAAGTTCTGATACCCAGGCCTGACATGCGCGCGAAGGAATGCATACCGGCCCCCGTCCAGGCATACCCGCCCTGAAAGCGTATTGGCCGTAACGCGAAGAGAAAAGAAATGGCGTTTGACAGCATACTCGAAGACCTTTCGATGAGGGCCGGGGCAAACGGCGCGATACTCATAGACTGGGACGGGGAGATAGTAGCTTCCTGGGCGGCATCCAGGGACGTCAATATCGACCTCATCGGCGCCCACCATGAGATTATCCTTGATATAGTGAAGGAGGCCGCCTCTCGCCACGACAGGCAGGATGTCAGGCATCTGGCCATAACGACGGATAAGGCCAAGCTCGCCATATCGACCGTGAAGGAAGGCTATTGCCTTGTTGTCGCGCTCGGGAATGAACGGCCAATGGGAAAGGCCCTCTTCGAATCGAAGAGGGCGGTGGAGAGGATAGAAGAGGAGATGGGATGAAAACGGGGCTTTTAGCGACCCGGGCTGGCTGTATGTAGTCGAAATGCAAGAAGGTCCGGATGAGGACCGCTTGAAAGCGATACGCAGGAAATGGGAAAAGGGGGCGAGCCTTTTTGGAGCTCGCCCCCTTTTTAATTATCGGTCCAGGCCTTTTTTCTATCCTACTATCTTCATCGTGACCTGGCGCTTGCCCTTGACTGGCATGGGGTGCCGTATCTCGGCCTGCGCTGCCGCGAGCCTTGCTATGGGGACCCTGAAAGGAGAGCACGAGACGTAGTCGAAATAGTTCAGATGGCAGAACCGGACAGAATCCGGGTCGCCGCCGTGCTCGCCGCAGATGCCGATCTTGAGCTTCTCTTTCCTGGCCCTGCCCTTCATTATCGCGAGCTTCATGAGGAACCCGACCCCGTCCTGGTCTATGGACTGGAAGGGGTCGCCTTTCAGTATGCCGGTCTTCTTCTCGTCTATGTAGTCGGGCAGGAACCTCCCGGCGTCGTCCCTCGACATGCCGAGGGTCATCTGCGTGAGGTCGTTCGTGCCGAATGAGAAAAAGTCCGCCTGCTCCGCTATCTGGTCGGCAAGGAGCGCGGCCCTCGGCACCTCGATCATGGTGCCGATGAGGAACTCCACGGTTATCTCCTGCTCCTTCATCACATCCGAGGCTATCTCCCTGGCCCTTGCCGCGAGTATCTGGAGCTCCTTGGCGTCTATTATGAGGGGGAGCATTATCTCCGGGAATACCTTTATCCTCTTCCTCTTGCAGTCGCAGGCGGCCTCTATGATGGCGCGTACCTGCATGTCGAGTATCTCCCTGTAGGTGATAAGGAGCCTCGAGCCCCTGTGCCCGAGCATGGGGTTCGCCTCATGCAGGCGCTCTATCCTCCGCTTTACCTGGTGGAATGGCACGCCGAGCTTGCTCGCGAGCTGCTTCTGCTCGCTCTCGGTATGGGGAACGAACTCATGGAGCGGCGGGTCTATGAGCCTTATGGTGACTGGTTTTCCGTCCATTGCCCTGAAGATGCCGACGAAGTCCTTCCTCTGGAAGGGCAGGAGCTCGTAGAGGGACTTTTTCCTGGTCTTCTGGTCTTCCGAGATTATCATCCGCTGGATGGCTAATCTCCGCTCCTCGGTATCGAAGAACATGTGCTCGGTCCTGCATAGGCCGATGCCCTCTGCCCCGAGCCTTATGGCGTTCTCGGCGTCGTATGGCGTATCCACGTTCGTCCGGACCTTGAGGCTCCGGGTCTCGTCAGCCCACCTCATGAGCGTGTGGTAGGCCTCGGGCAGCTCCGGCTTTATGAGGTTCATGGATGCCTTGAAGACCTCGCCAGTGGAGCCGTTTATGGTAAGGGGGTCGCCCTCCTTGAGGACGGTCTTCCCGACGGTGACGGTCTTGGCGTTATAGTCAATGTTCAGGTCCTCGCATCCTACTATGCAGCACTTGCCCCATCCCCTTGCGACGACCGCCGCGTGTGAGGTCTTGCCGCCGGTCGCGGTGAGGATCCCCTTGGCCGCGTGCATGCCGCCCACGTCCTCGGGGCTCGTCTCTTTCCTTACGAGGATCACGGCCTTGCCCTCGGCGGTCCGGTCCTCGGCGTCCTTGGCGGTAAATACGATCGAGCCGGTGGCCGCGCCGGGAACGGCGGCTATGCCTGTGGCAAAGAGGTTCTGCTGGAGCGTCTCTATCGGTATCTTGGGGTCTATTACGGGATAAAAAAGCCCTTCTATTTCCTTGTCGGAAATTCTGAGTATGGCGTCCTTCTTGGTTATGAGCTTCTCCTTCACCATGTTCACGGCGATCCTGAAGGCCGCCATGGGGGAGCGTTTCCCGGCCCTGGTCTGGAGGATGTAGAGTTTGCCAGTCTCGATGGTGAACTCGATGTCCTGCATGTCCTTGTAGTGCCGTTCGAGCTTCTTCCTGACGTCAAGGAGCTCCTTGTACGCCTTCGGCATGAGCTTCTGGAGGTCCGAGAGGTGGAGCGGCGTCCTTATGCCGGCTACCACGTCCTCGCCCTGCGCGTTCATCAGGAGGTCGCCGTAAAAGATGTTCTCGCCCGTATTCGGCTCCCTCGTGAAGCAGACGCCTGTGCCGGAGTTCTCGCCCATGTTGCCGAAGACCATCTGGACTATGTTCACGGCAGTGCCGCGCAGCCCGTTTATCTTCTCGACCCTCCTGTAGGTAACGGCTTTTTCCGCCATCCACGATCCGATGACCGCGTTTATCGCGCCCTCAAGCTGCTCATTTGGTTCCTGCGGGAAGGGCTTCTTCGTGTGCTCCTCGTAGACCTTCTTCAGGCGGGGTATGAGGACTTCCAGTTCCTGCTCGTTCACGTCCGTATCGAGCACTGGACGGGACCTCGGTATGTGGAGCCTGAGCCTGCTCTTCCTGTCCTTTATGTCGTCGAACTCGTAGTCGAACCTGTGCCTCGGCACCCCCATCGCCGTAGAGCCGTACATGGTTATGAAGCGCCTGTAGGCGTCGAGTGCGAACCGGCGGTTCCCGGTCTTCTTCGCGAGCCCCTCGACCGAGGAGTCGTTAAGGCCGAGGTTGAGGATGGTCTCCATCATGCCGGGCATGGACCTTGCCGCGCCCGAGCGGACTGAGACGAGTAGCGGGTCCTCGGGGTCGCCGACCTTTTTGCCCGTAAGCCTCTCAAGCTTCTTGATATTCTTCTCAAGCTCGACGTGGAAGCCCTGGGGGTATTTACGGTCGTTCTTGTAGAAAAAGTCGCAGACCTCGGTGGTGATGGTGAAGCCGGCAGGCACGGGAAGCCCGATGTTCGTCATCTCGGCGAGCCCCGCGCCCTTGCCGCCAAGGAGGTCTTTCATGTCCCCCCTGCCTTCGGCCTTTCCGCCGCCGAAAAAATAGACATATTTCTTGGCCATAATAAGGTGTCCTCCGGTATATGTCGAAAGATTCAGTAGAGAGCTGGAGGGGAACCCGCCTCATCAAAGGTTTTGAAGGGGCTCCTGATTCAAAACATTGAGATTAGCAAAATTAACAGGGAATGTCATTAAAAATGGGTAAAAAAATACCGTATTAAAGCCCTGGCCGGGGCTGTCCCGGGGACCTGTTAAACTCCTTGACACACTTGCAAAACCTTCGGTATTATTTAATATTGACCCATTAAGTATACACCCTATTTCCACGCCTTGCACCCTGGGAAGCCTCGGTTCAGGTCCTTCGGCGGTTGTCCGGGGTGGAATTTCAATAGCATTTTTAAAGCTTTAGGGAAGAGGAAAAATGGCACAGGAGCAAAGACCGGTCTATATAGAAGACGAGATGAAAAAGTCCTACCTGGACTACGCCATGTCGGTCATAATCGGCAGGGCGTTGCCGGACGTGAGGGACGGCCTTAAGCCGGTCCACAGGAGGATACTCTACGCCATGCACGAGATGGGGGTAGAGTGGAACAAGCCCTACAAAAAATCCGCCCGCGTGGTCGGTGACGTCATAGGCAAGTACCACCCCCACGGAGATTCCGCGGTCTACGACGCCATAACCAGGATGGTGCAGGACTTCTCGCTCCGGTACCCGCTCATAGACGGCCAGGGCAACTTCGGCTCCATAGACGGCGACCCTCCGGCTGCCATGAGGTACACGGAAGTCAGGATGGCGAAGCTTGCAAGCGAGCTCCTGAAGGACATCGACAAGGAGACCGTCGATTTCCAGCCTAACTATGACGAGTCGCTCAAAGAGCCGATGGTGCTCCCAGCGGCCTTCCCCTGCCTGCTTGTGAACGGCTCATCCGGCATAGCGGTCGGCATGGCTACCAACATGCCGCCTCACAACCTCTCCGAAATAATAGACGCGCTCATCCATATAATCGGAAAGCCGGAGGCGACCGTAAAGGAGCTGATGCAGCTCGTCCCGGGTCCGGACTTCCCGACAGCCGGGTTCATAAGCGGCAGGAAGGGCATAAGAGACGCCTACGAGACCGGGAGGGGAGTGCTTCAGCTCCGCGCAAAGGCCAGCATAGAGAAAAACCCCCGGACGGGCCGCCAGGCGATCGTCATAACCGAAATACCTTACCAGGTAAACAAGTCCAAGCTCATCGAGAGCATCGCCGAGCTTGTGCGCGAAAAGAAGGTCGAGGGCATCTCGGACGTCCGGGACGAGAGCGACCGCGAGGGCATGAGGATCGTGGTGGAATTGAAGAAGGACGAGGTCGCCGAGGTCATCCTCAACAACCTCTACCACCACACCCAGATGAAGACCTCCTTCGGAATAATAAACCTCGCTATAGTCGACGGCCAGCCCAGGGTCCTGCCCCTCAGCCAGCTCCTTAAGGAGTTCGTCCGGTTCAGGAAAGAGGTGGTCGCGAGGAGGACCGTATTCGAGCTAAGGAAGGCCCGCGAGCGGGCGCATATATTGGAGGGCCTGAAGATAGCCCTCGACAACCTTGACGCGGTCATAAAGCTCATACGCGCATCGAAGAGCCCGCAGGAGGCCAAGACCGGCCTTGTAAAGAACTTCAAGCTCTCGGAGATACAGGCCCAGGCCATCCTGGACATGAGGCTCCAGAGGCTTACGGCACTCGAAAGGGACAAGATAATAGAGGAGTACCGGGAGCTCCTCAAGCTCATAAAGATGCTCGAAGAGAGGCTCGCCAGCGAAAAGCTCCTCATGGCCGTGGTCGTCGACGAGTTGAAGGACATAAAGGAGAGGTTCGGAAGCGCCAGGCGTACCCAGATCGTGGACGAAGCCGGGGAGATAACCCTCGAGGACATCATCGCCGAAGAGGACATGGTGGTCACCATAACGAGCGGCGGCTACATAAAGAGGAACCCCACCAGCCTTTTCAAGATCCAGAAGCGGGGCGGCAAGGGGAAGACCGGCATGACCACCAAGGAAGAGGACTTTGTCTCGAACCTCTTCATAGCCTCGACCCACAGCCATATCCTCTTCTTCACGGACAAGGGCAAGGCCTACTCTCTCAAGGTCTATGACATACCGCAGGCCGGGAGGGCGGCCAAGGGCAAGGCCATTGTGAATATCCTCAATATCGCCCAGGGCGAGCACATAACCGCCTTCCTTCCTGTCCGCGAGTTCAGGGAAGGAAACTTCATAACCATGGCGACCGCCCACGGGGTCATCAAGAAATCCGACCTCATGAGCTTTTCCCACATACGCTCGGGAGGGCTCATAGCCGTGAGCCTCGACGAGGGCGACAGCCTCATCGCCGCGCGCCTGACCGACGGCAAGACAGACCTCTTCCTGGGCACCCGCCTCGGGCAGGCCATAAGGTTCCACGAGGACGAGGTGAGGGAGATGGGCCGCCAGGCCAGGGGCG
The DNA here is from genome assembly GCA_030583865.1 of Thermodesulfobacteriota bacterium. Classification (NCBI taxonomy): domain Bacteria; kingdom Pseudomonadati; phylum Thermodesulfobacteriota; species Thermodesulfobacteriota bacterium. Next base: position 163,849 of record CP129479.1, read on the forward strand.
TAAAGGGCATCAAGCTCGACGAGGGCGACCGCGTGGTCTCCATGGAGACAGTCGAGGAGAACTCGACCGTCCTTACCGTCACGGAGAACGGCCACGGGAAAAGGACCGAGTTCGCAGAGTACCGCGGCCAGGGCCGGGGCGGAAGCGGCCTCATAAACATCAAGATAACCGAGAAGAACGGGCCCGTCGCAGGCATAGTCAAGGTGACCGACGCGGACGAGCTCATGATTTCCACGAGTTCCGGGAAGATAATAAGGATAGCCATGAAGGACGTCCCGGTCATAGGCAGGAACACCCAGGGCGTCAAGCTCATGGACATCGAAAAAGGCGAGCATATATCCGGAATGGCCCCCATAGCCGAGAAGGACGATTCCGGCGAGGCGGAAGAAGAGGAGTGAGCCGCTTGGGTAACCGGGCCGGAATGCCGGGATTCGAGATGCCTGAGCGGGCCTTAAAAGGACGGGGCTGATGGGACGGATTGCCGTGCTCGGGGCAGGGAGCTGGGGAACGACGCTCGCCCAGGTGCTGGCCCATAAGGGAAAAGACGTAAGCCTGTGGGCAAGGGAGGAAGAGGTCAGGGCCTCCATCGCCGAAAGGCGCGAGAACAGCATGTATTTGCCGGGGGTGGAGCTCTCTTCGGGCATAACTCCCTTCACGAGCATTGAAGAGGCCCTGGACGGCTCGGATTTCATCGTAAGCGTCATCCCTTCCCACGGCTTGAGGGGCGTATTTTCCGGGGCCAGGGGCTTTATCCGGGACGGCGCACTCGTCGTTAGCGCCACCAAGGGCATAGAGGAAGGGAGCATGATGCCCCCTTCGGGTGTCATCTCCGAGGCCCTTTCAGGCAAGGCCTTTTCATTCGCGGTCCTCTCCGGACCCTCTTTCGCAAAAGAGGTTAGCCGCGCTCTCCCCGCGGCCCTGACCGCCGCATCCGCTTCCGTTGAGTCGGCCCGCAGGGTGCAGGACGAGTTCTCGACGAACTACTTCAGGGTCTATACTAACGACGACGTGACCGGCGTTGAGCTCGGCGGCGCTCTTAAGAACGTCGTTGCCGTGGCCTCGGGCATATCCGACGGGCTGGGGCTCGGCCACAACGCCAGGGCCGCGCTCATCACCCGGGGCCTTGCCGAGATGGCCCGCCTCGGCGTAAAGATGGGCGCGCGTAAAGAGACCTTCTCGGGCCTCTCGGGCCTGGGGGACCTGGTCCTTACCTGCACAGGGCCCTTGAGCCGGAACTATTCGGTCGGAGTCTCGATAGGCAAAGGCGAGGCAATAGGCGACATCACGGGCCGCATGCTCGAGGTTGCCGAGGGCGTCAAGACCTCGCGGGCGACAAGGGAGCTTGCCTTGAGAAACGGGGTCGAGATGCCCATTGCCGAGGCGGTATACAGCGTTATCTACGAAGGAAAGCAGCCCAGGGAGGCTGTGCTCGATCTAATGGGCCGCGACCTCAAAGGCGAGTAGCATCCTCCTCTCCAGCAGCCCCTTTTTTTTCTACCCGGCCCATTCAAAATGGGCTAAAATATTCCAGCTTTCGTCCGATAAGAGTAGATATCCAGAAAAGATAAAGCGCCTCTTCCGCGGTATTGATGGGAAAGTGCGCGTAAAATCAGCCTGAAAGGGGCCTCAGCGGGTCCGTTAGCCGAATCCCGGGCGCTCTGTATCGGTATGCTCAAGAAAAGCCTACATTCCAGGATACTCGTCCTCATCATCGGGCTCATCACCATCGGCGTCGTCATCTCCATATACTGGGAAATCAGCAACAAGGAAAGGGAACTCCTGGAGGAGAAGCTCCGGGCATCCCGGTTCATGGCCCAGCCCATACTTACCGCCATATACGAGGACATGATAGAGGAGAGGGCGGACCTCGCGCGCCACCTGATAAACTCCTTGAGCAAGACGCCGGGCATCGAGAGCGTCTACATAGTGCGGAGCAACGGCGTTGAAGAGGCCTTCAAGGACCTTAAGACCATAAGGGCCGTAGAGAAGGAGTTCGGCGAGATACGGCCGGAATGGCTCGCGGGCCACCCCGACCTTGAGGAGAGCCCCCCGGCCAGGGGCGTCGGCAACCCCGAGTTCAGGGACGCGCTTGCGAAGTTCAGGAAGGACTGGCAGAGAGGCGAGGTATACTACATAGACAGGAGCGGTCCGGAGCCGCTCTTCACCTATCTTCAGCCGATTGAGAAGAAGCCCAAGTGCCAGAGCTGCCATGTGAGCGAGGACGCAAGGGGCATACTCGTCATAAGGACCCCGCTTTCCGACATGTACGGGATGCTCTCGCAAAGCAGGAACCAGTGGGTCCTCTCCGGCATCTTCGCAATAGGCGTTGGCGGGATACTCCTTTCGCTGCTCATCCGCAAATCCATAACAGGCCCCATCAGGAAGAACGTCGAGATAATAAGGCGGATAGCCGACGGCGAGGCGGGCATAAACGAGCGGATAAAGGTCGAGGCCGAGGACGAGATAGGGTACCTGGCCACGGCCTTCAACAGCATGCTCGACTCCCTTGAGAAGAGGGCCGAGGAGAACACGAAGCTCTTCGGGCTCGTCATGAAGAGCAAGGAGGAGTGGGTCGCCACCTTCGACGCCATCCAGGACCTCATCTCCATTCACGATAACGAGTACAAGATAATAAAGATAAACAAGGCGCTCGCCCGTAAGTTCAACTCCACGCCCGAGGAGCTCATAGGGAGGAAGTGCTACCAGCTCCTTTACTGCAGGCACGAGCAGAAGGAGATGTGCCCCCATTCGAGGACCCTTGCCACCGGCGAGGTGGCCAACGCCGAGGTGGAGGACCTGGTTTTCGAGGGCAGCTATAAGATTACCACCTTCCCGGTCTTCAACGCCGAGGGGAAGGTATGGGCGAGCGTGCACGTCGCCAGGGACATAACCCACGAGAAGCTCCTGCGCGAGCAGCTCCTGCACTCCGAGAAGCTATCGAGCCTCGGAAAGCTCGTCGCGGGCATAGCGCACGAGCTCAACAACCCCCTCATGGGCATCATGGGATTCAGCCAGATACTCATGGACACGCCCGGGGACAAGAAGCTCGACGACATCAAGGACAAGCTCCGGAAGATCTACCACGAGTCGCTCAGGACCGCCAAGATAGTCCAGAACCTCCTTACCTTCGCCAGGGCCAAGAAGACCGAGAGGGAGTACCACAGCGTAAACGAGATAATAAGGCACACGATAGAGCTCAGGGAGTATTCGCTCAAGGCCAACAACATCCAGGTGGCGCTTAAGCTCGAGAACGGGCTCCCGCGGACGATGGTCGACCTCTTCCAGATGCAGCAGGTCTTCATAAACATCATAAACAACGCCGAAGACGCGATGGTCGCGAAGAAGGGCAAGGGCAAGATAGAGATATCCACCCGTGTAGAGGGCAAGAGGATCGTAATCTCCTTCAAGGACGACGGGCCGGGGGTATCGAGAGACGTCATACACAAGGTCTTCGACCCGTTCTTCACTACCAAGGACGTGGGCAAGGGCACGGGCCTCGGCCTCTCCATAACCCACGGCATAGTGACGGAGCACGGCGGCTCCATAGACATCACGAGCCCTGAGGAGGGAGGGGCCGTCGTGACCGTCGAGCTCCCGGTCGTCGAGATGGCGCAGTGGGCGGCAAAATCCGGGAAGCCCGCCGAGGCCGGGGATGTATCGGCCTCGGGGAAAAAGGTCCTCATAGTAGACGACGAGAAGTCCATAAGGGAGACCCTCGAGGACATATTCACCCGGGAGGGCTACAGGGTCGAGACCGCGAGGGACGGAAGGGAAGCCCTTGACATCCTGGACAAGGAGAAAGTGGCCCTGGTCGTCACCGACCTCAAGATGCCGGGCTACGGCGGGACAGACCTCTACGACAATATCCTCAAGAAGCACGCCTACCTTAAAGACAAGGTCATAATCCTCACCGGAGACGTCTTCAGCCAGGACGCGAAGGAATTCCTTTCCGGAAGCGGCTGCCCTTGCGTGTTGAAGCCCTTTGAGCCCAAAAAGCTCATAGAGCTCGCAAGGGAGCTCCTGAAATAGCTTTCACGTGAAATTATTCTGCTATACTGATTGGGCAACCTCTAAAAATTGATCTTTTCCCCGGACCCTGGGTAGTTACGGGAAGCGGGTAAAATCTCCAATTTTCAGAGGTTCCCGGATAAAAGCCGGGTCCGACAGTGGACTCCGGAAACTCCCCTTGATGGAACAGGCCTGTTGTGTTAGAAGGTAAAGGGGCGGGAACCAATATTCCCACGGGGCAGGTCGTTTTCCCAGCCGGCAGACCGAAATCCAGATGGGCGGGACAGGCGGCGTAATGTAAAGACCTTTCCTGCGCCCTTTCGAACCACCCTTCAAAAGGCTTAGAGGCGCTGTTATCCCGGAAGATGTTCCGGTTTTGTAGCAGCCTTGAAATTATCCAAAAATATGGTTTGACCGGAAGCGGCGAAAGGAGGTTTTTCAATGGAGTTCAAGTCCATCGGCAGTCTCTATGACGCCCTCAAGGGCGCCGTAAAGGAGGTCAGGGAAGGGGCGGTCGAGGTCCTCGACGAGAGGCTCGTGCGCGGCGCGGCCATAGACAGGCTCGTCTACAACGCCGTCTTCAGCTCAAATGGCGAGGTCCGGGACACCTCAAGAAAGCTTATAAAGTACATCGCGCTTGGGCTCGGCATACGCTCCGCCTCCATACAGGGCCTTTACGAGGCAATGGGCAGGGGCGAGTGCGGGGGCTTCACGGTCCCGGCCATAAACATCCGCGGCCTCACATACGATACGGCCCGGGCCATATTCAGGTCGGCCCAGAGGAACAACTCGGCTACCTTCATATTCGAGATAGCGAAGAGCGAGATAGGATACACCGAGCAGAGGCCTGCCGAATACACGGCCTGCTGCCTGGCTGCCGCCATAAAAGAGGGGTGGAGGGGCCCGGTATTCCTCCAGGGCGACCACTTCCAGATAAACGCGAAGAAATACGTCCAGGACAGGGAAGCGGAGATACGGGACCTCAAGAAGCTCATAAAGGAGGCGATAGACGGGGGTTTCCTCAATATCGACATAGACGCCTCGACCGTCGTGGACCTCTCGAAGCCCACCGTCACCGAGCAGCAGAGGCCGAACTTCGAGACCACCGCCGTCCTTACGGACTACATAAGGGAGAACGAGCCAAAGGGCGCGACCATCTCGGTCGGAGGCGAGATAGGCGAGGTCGGCGGAAAGAACTCGACCGAGGAAGAGCTTCGCGCCTTCATGGACGGCTTCCTTGCGGCCCTGCCAAAGGGCAGGAAGGGCATAAGCAAGATAAGCATACAGACCGGCACCTCTCACGGCGGGGTCGTGCTCCCGGACGGCACGATAGCGAAAGTGAAGGTGGACTTCGACACCATAGCGAGGCTCTCGAAGGTCGCGAGGGAGGCATATCAGCTCTCTGGTGTAGTCCAGCACGGCGCATCGACCCTTCCGGACGACGCCTTCGACCTCTTCACCAAGAACGGCGCCTCGGAGGTGCACCTCGCGACCGGCTTCCAGAACATAATCTACGACAACCCGGCCTTCCCCGAGGGGCTCAAGAAGGAGATTTACGCCCACCTTGCCGATAAGCACTCGGACGAAAGGAAGCCCGCGGACACCGAAGAGCAGTTCATCTATAAGACAAGGAAAAAGGGCTTCGGCCCGTTCAAGGAGAAGATCTGGACCCTCGACGAGGACAGGAAGAAGGCCATAGCAGATGAGACCGAGAAGAAACTCGACCTCTATTTCCGGACGCTCAACGCGCGGAATACGAAAGACCTGGTCTCCAAGTACGTAAAGGCAACCTCTAAAAATTGATCTTTTCCCCGGACCCTTTGTCAGGCCGGGAATAAAAATGCTCACATATTGTCATATATGCTCCGCTTTTTATTCCCGGCCTTCCTTGATTGCGGGAAAAATCTCTAATTTTTAGAGGTTGCCTAAAATAATGAAATACGGCGCGGCCGTATGTTATAATGTCCGCACAAGTTCTTGAAAGGAGCCGAGAGGCAGATGATAGCCGCAACGCAATTGAGAGTCGGGATGACGATCCTCTTCAACGGGGAGCCGTACAGGGTCGTATCCGTGCAGCACATAACGCCCGGGAACTGGCGCGGCATGGTTCAGACGAAGCTGAAGCACCTTAAGACCGGTTCGAGCGTCGAGAACAGGTTCCGCTCGGAGGACAAGCTCGAGAAGGCGCACCTCGAGCAGCACGAGATGGAGTACCTTTATAACGACGGCGACGACTACCATTTCATGAACAGCGAAAACTACGAGCAGGTCTCGCTCTCAAAGGAGATACTCGGCGACAACACCTTTTACCTCATACCCAATATCAAGTTCATGGTGGAGTACTATAACGACGCGCCAGTCGGGGTGGACCCGCCGAAGGTAGTGGAGCTCAAGGTGGTGGATACCGTCCCGTTCATGAAGACGGCGACCGTGACCGCGTCCCAGAAGCCGGCCACCCTGGAGACCGGCCTCGTCGTGAACGTGCCCGGATTCATAGAGGCGGGGGAGGTCATAAGGGTCGATACGACCGAGGGTAGGTACCTCGAAAGGGCAAAGGCGGCGCAGTAGACCGCCAGCTTAACGCGGACATCAGAAAGGCCCCGCCCGGAAACGGACGGGGCCTTTTAATTTCGGGATAGCAAGATCGGTAAATGCGAAAGGACGAGTAGCGTGCTGCCGCGTTTTATGGTTTATGCGAAAAGGCCTTTTCCGCACTGCCGTGCGGTTTTGAGGGTAAGGCTCGCTTGCTTAGCCCCCTCCCCCACCCCGTGAACACACAAAAGCGAGCAGAGACCCGAGTTTTATGGGGTCGAGCGAGCGGATGCAAATCCGGAAAACTTCCTCTTGTGTCGGAGATTCCCGGCGGAATGCCGGGAATCTTCAACGGGCCCCTAAAGTCGCTTCGCTCCTCTCATCCCCGGCCCGTTCACGCTCTTCCTCCCTTATGCTGCGCTCGCCTTACCCTCCGGGTTTTGTTTCAAGACATAGGAATTTACTGTTCTTTTGTTTTTGCATTTCAAGATAACCAGGGGCATAAGGCTTATGCGAATAAGGCTGGGGGAAGGGCGAGCGAGGCGGGGAAGCAGGAGCTCGGCCCCAAGGGGCCGAGCGACATAAGGGCCGAGCGAGGAGGATGGGGGCGGGTAGCGAGAGCCTTATGCCCAAAAAAGCGCGGCAGCGCGCAAAAGTTCTTCGCACAAGGGTTTTTGAATTGTGGATAGTATGAAAACCGGTTTGTATTCCAGAAATCTCCTGTGAGATAATATATCGATATGACCGCCATCGAAGAAAAACTCGCGAAACTGCCCCAGCTCCCTGGCGTTTACATGATGAAGGGAGCATCGGGCGAGGTCCTCTACATCGGGAAGGCAAAGGACCTCCGGGCGCGGGTGCGCTCGTATTTCAGGGAGGGCGGGGACGGCAGGTACGCCGTCAGGTTCCTCTCATCCAGGACAGCCGATATCGACTATATAGTCACCACGAACGAGAAGGAGGCCCTTCTCCTCGAAGACACGCTCCTTAAGAGGCACAAGCCCAGGTACAACATACGCCTCAAGGACAGCAAGACCTATGTGAGCATCAAGATAACGATGAAGGAGAAGTTCCCCCGCATACTCGTTACCAGGCAGAGGAAAAAGGACGGATCGAGGTACTTCGGCCCCTACATCTCGGCCCGCGAGGTGAGGGACACGATAAAGTTCATCCGGAGGATATTCCCGCTCTGCGTCTGCTCGGAGGGCGAGTTCAGGAACAGGGTAAGGCCGTGCCTCGACTACCAGATAGGGCTCTGCGCGGCCCCGGCTGCCGGGCTCATATCCGAAGAGGCCTACAGTGAGCTCGTGGACGGTGCGATAATGTTCCTTGAAGGGAAGAACAGGGAGCTCCTTAGAATGCTCCGGGAGAAGATGAAGGAGGCTTCGGCGGCGCTCGAGTTCGAGAAGGCCGCAAGGCTCAGGGACAGGGTGCTGTCGATAGAGGGGATGCTCGAGGAGCAGAAGGTGGTTGCGGCCAGGGCGGCCGACCAGGACGTTTTCGCATTTATCAGGGAAAGGGAATCGATAGTGCTGCAGGCCCTCTACATACGCGACGGCAGGCTCACGGGCGGGAGCGACTACTTCTTTCACGACGCGGGACTGCCGGACGAGGAGATACTCTCTTCGTTTGTCGCGGAGTACTACAGGGGCGAGCGTTTCGTGCCTGACGAGGCCATCGTGCAGACGGAGCTGGATGACAGGGAATTACTGGAGGACTGGCTCTCCGAGAAAAAGGGGAGAAGGGTCGCCATTACTATGCCGCATAGGGGCGGAAAGGCGAAGCTTCTTCAAATGGCCCGATCGAACGCGGCAGAGGCCCTCCGGAAGCGCTCCGAGGCCGCTCTTTCCAAGGCTGGTGTGGTAGAGGAGCTTCAAAAGAGGCTCCGCCTGAAGGGCGCGCCGCACAGGATCGAGGCCTTCGACATATCCAACATAGGCGGAAGCCAGGCCGTGGGCGCGATGGTCGCCTTCAGGGACGGCGAGCCGGACAAGGACTCCTACAGGCTCTTCCGGATAAGGGGGCTCGAAGGGCCTGACGACTATGCGATGATGTACCAGGTCCTGTCGCGGAGGTTCCTTATGGAGGGGGCCGGAAAGGGCCCGGGCTTCCCCGACCTCGTCCTGGTGGACGGGGGCAAGGGGCAGCTCAATATAGCGATCGAAGCCCTTAAGGAGCTCGGCGTGAGGGGTGTCGAGGCGAGGGCGCTCGCAAAGGACAGGGATAACGGGCCTCCGGCAAAGGGCGCCAAGCCAAAAGGCGAGCGTGTCTTCATCCCTGGAGTAAAAGACCCCATACTACTCAAGGAGGGCTCGAAACCGGACCTCCTCGTACGGAGGATACGGGACGAGGTCCACAGGTTCGCAATTTCCTACCATAGGAAACTGAGGTCAAAAGAGATCGGCTCGCTCCTTGACCGGGTGCCGGGCATAGGAGGAAAAAAGAAAAAGGCCCTCTTCGAGAGGTTCGGAGACCTGGAGTCTATACTGAACGCCGACTTACAGGAGCTCATGTCTATACCGGGGATAACGGAAAGGCTCGCGGAAGAGATAAGGAAGCTAAAGGGCCAGGGCAGCGGCGGGGAATAGGGCCGGCCTTCTTTTCCGTATTTAGTGCAAAAAAGGCCCGGCCTGTGTTAAAAAGGGACTGCCGACCCACAAAGCCCCTTATGCGCCCACTCGTCCCTGTTGCCCTTACCGTCCTGTCCGGGATAGTAGTCTCGGACCAGCTGGACTTTTCCTACGGCCCGGTGCTCGCCGGGCTTTCACTCTCAATAATCGCTCTCGTACTGGCGTACGCGTTCAGGCTCGGGTTCAGCCGCCTCGCGGTCCTCCCGATTTTTTTCTTTACGGGCGCGCTTCTGATCCTCCCCCACTCAAGCCCGGAAATCCCGCCGGGCCACATACTTGACCGCATCCGGGCCGAAAATATCGAAGCCGTAATGTTAGGCCACGCGATAGAGGGGCGCGTACTCGAGATCGAGCCGGCCGGAAGGAGGACCAGGTTTCTAATCGATATCGAGAGATACCGGGAAGGCGAAATTTGGGAATCTTCAAGCGGAAAGGCCCTTCTGACCGTCAACGGCAGGGTTGGCCTCAAGCCCGGGGATACGGTGCGGACATTTGCCATGCTCGGCGAGCCCCGTACCTTCGGCAACCCCGGAGAGTTCGACTACAAGCGCTGGCTCGGGAGAAGGGGTGTTTTCGTTACCGGGTTCATAAAGAGCGAGAGGCTAATAGAAATAACCGCGGAGTCCTCCGGAGGGCCGCTCAATGTCCACGGGATGCGGGACCGTATAGGGAAGTTCATCGAGTCGAGCGGGCTCAGGCACAGGGACTCCCTCAAGGCGCTCATCATATCCGGCCAGGGCGGCATAGACAAGGAACTCAGGGACGCGTTCGCCTCAACGGGCACGGCCCACATACTTTCCATATCAGGCCTCCATGTGGGCATGGTCGCGGCATTCTGCTACGGGCTTTTTCTTCTCCTCATGAAGCGGTCAGAAACGCTCCTCCTTGCGGTTCCGGCTAAAAAGGCCGCTCTTGCGCTCTCGGCGGCGCCGGTCGTTTTCTACGGGATGCTTGCAGGCTTCCCGGTCCCCACCCAGAGGGCGGTCATAATGGCGCTCGCCTTCCTCCTCTCCTTCGCGCTCGGCAGGGGAAAGGACTACATCAATACGCTCGCCCTCGCGGCCATAATCGTCATGGCGCTTGCCCCCTATTCCGTGTGGGACGCCTCCTTCCAGCTGAGCTTCGTAGCGATGGCTTCCATCATAACCCTCGTCCCCGGGATGAGGAGCTATCTTGAAGGAAGTGGAAAAAAGGAAAATGATGACGGGCAAAAGACATTCAAAGCGCTCTCCCTCGCATTCCTTAAAGAACGGGCCGTGCCTTTGGTCCTGGTGACTGCAGCCGCGGGAATTGGTACCTCTCCCATTCTTGCGTGGCATTTCAACAGGGTGTCGATAGTCGGGCTTGCGGCAAACCTCGTCGTAGTGCCCCTTTCGGGCATAGTCGTGCCCTCTCTATTCGTCTCAGCCGGGCTACTCCCTTTTTCAGAGGCCCTGGCCTTGATGCCGCTCAAGATAGCCGACCTTGTCTTCAGCATCATGGCGGGCGCGGCACGGATTTTCTCTGCCATCCCCTACGCCTCCTCGTGGGTATCCCCGCCCCCGCTCCACGAATTAGCGATATTCTACGCCCTCGTTGTTTGCGCTGTCAGGCTTGAATGGAGGCGCGCGAGGCTCCCGGTCATTGCCCTTGCGGCTCTTTTATTGGCGAGCTACGGGGGCAGGGGATTTTTTTACGAAGGGGATTCAGGCAAGCTCACGGTCACTTTCCTGAGCGTGGGGCAGGGAGACTCCTCTTTTATAGAATTCCCTGACGGCACGACCATGCTCGTTGACGGAGGCGGGCTCAACAACCCGGACTTCGACACGGGCGAGAGGGTAGTTGCCCCGTTCCTGAGGTCAAAGGGAGTAATGAAGATAGATTACATGCTCTTGAGCCACGCCCAGCAGGACCACATGGGAGGCCTGCCGTTCATAGCTGAAAACTTCAGGGTTGGCGAGTTCTGGTGGAACGGCCGCGGGGATCTCGGCAGGCTCGGGACTATCCTGGAAGAGAGGGGTGTGCGAGCCAGGGTCGTTAACGCCTCTACGCCTGAAATACCGATCGGCGGTGCAACGGTCGGAATACTCCATCCGGCTGAGAGCACGGAGGGCCTGGACCTGAACGAGTCGTCGGTTGTCATGAGGGTCTCATACGGCGAAGAAAGTTTCCTTTTTACCGGGGACATAGGGAAGAGCGAGGCGCTCCTTTCGGGCCCGGCCCTCGCCTCTACCGTGCTGAAGGTGCCGCACCACGGCTCCAGGAACTCGTCAAGCGCGGGGTTCCTTGCCGCCGTGGCCCCCGAGATAGCCGTAGTCTCGACGGCAAGGCTTAATTCCTTCGGGTTCCCTCACAGGGAGACGCTTGAGAGGTACTCGGCCCTGGGCGTACGGGTCATGCGGACCGACTCGGGCGGGGCGATCGTGGTCACGACCGGCGGCAAGGGTGTGGACGCAAGGCAGTATTTGACTGGCAGCGGCCCGTAGATTATACTTATTCAGCAATTTGGAATACCTCTTGAGAAGCACGGAAGGTTCAAATCCACCCCTGGCCCGCAAAGAAAGAGGCCCCCTATGAGGCTTATACCGTTTCTCCTCGCCGCGCTTGTCTTGGCCCCTCCGGCATACGCCGAGCTCTATTACTGGACCGACGGGCAGGGGAACGTCCACATAACCGACAGCCTGGAAAAGGTCCCCCAGGAATGGCGCGGCAAAGTGAGGGTTCAGAAGGAAGAAGAGGCTCCAAAAGGGCCTCAGTTCGAAACCGAAACACCGCCCCCTCTCCCTGTCGAGCCAGGGGCTGTCCTCTATGGCGACCAGACGTTCGATTGGTGGCGGATTTCGCTGGCCCGGAAAAAAGGCGAGATTAACGAGCTCCAGCAGGCGATCAACGTGAAAACGAATTACGTGGAGGTATTCGAGGCCGGAAGGAGGTTCGGGCAGGTCTTCGCATCCGAGCAGGTCGCGAAGTACAATCTCTACAAGGAGGAGCTTCCGGCGGACCTGAGGAACCTGGCCGCGTTGCGTGAGGAATACGGGGAGCTCCAGAGGAAGGCGCGGATAGCCGGGGTGCCCAAGGAGGCAAGGGAGCCCTGACGGGCCGGACCGCAAACGCCGCGCGTCAGATCTCTATTTCAGTACCAGCCGCAACGGCCAGGCATTCGAGCCCTGAGCCGTTCTTTTTTATAAGTTCCCTGCATTCCTCGACGATGCCGTCGACCTGGTCGTCGGTCCTGTCCTGGTTCTGGTGGAACAGCCCCAGCTTCCTTACGCCAGCTTCCATCGCGAGCCGCACCGCGTCAAGGTAGGCCGAGTGACCCCAGCCTTTCGTGCCGGCCTCGTATTCCTCTTTTCGGTACTCGGCGTCGTGGAAGAGGAGGTCCGCCCCCTTGCTGAACTCGCGGTATCCCTCGTACCCGAGGCCGAAGGGGTGCCGGTAGGCAAGCTCGTTGTCCGTAAGGAATACGAAGGCCTTTCCGTCCTCTTCGAGCCTGTAGCCCACGCCCATGTTGGGATGGCTGAGCGGTATGGTCGAGACATTTACCGACCCTATGGAGTAGCCGTTGAAGCCCATGCCGAGAAAACTTATGTCCGCCTTGATGTCCTCGAACTCTACCGGGAAGTTGGGCGCGGTCATTGTCTTTGAGATTATGCGCTTCAAGGAATCCTGCGTGGGCTGCGGCCCGTATATCTTTATCTCGCTCCCCTTCGAGTAAATCGGCTTGAAGAACGGGAACCCGAAGAGGTGGTCCCAGTGGGCGTGCGTAAGGAGGAGGTTTATCTTCCGGGTCCCGTTGTTGGAGAGCCTGTTCCCCAGGAGCCTTATGCCGGTCCCCGCGTCCAGTATTATGAGGTCGCCCGAGGCGCTCACGACTTCTACGCAGGTCGTGTCGCCGCCGTATTTTATGAACTCCCTGCCGGACACAGGGACGGAACCCCTCGAACCCCAGCACCTGATAAGCATGAAAATCCTTCTTGAAGACGAAAGTATGGAGGGAATTCTTGCCCTGGAGGGCTGCGGAAAGCTTGTCTTCCCGGCGTCCTGGAAAAATCATCCAGGCCGGAATCCACTCCAGGTAAAATTATAACACCGCATTATAAAAAGGTTTTGTGACTTAAGTCAACGGAGGCAGCCTCGCCTAAAATTTACCCCAATCTTTCCAGCGCCGCTGCCTTTGCGGAATCCATTACCACTTTAAGCGCCACGCCCTTCTTCTCGGCCAGCAAGCGGCAGTCCTCGTACTCGGGCTGCGCGTTTACGGCCCTGCCTGAAAGGTACGATGCCTTGACGCTTACGGTGCCAAAAGGGGTCCTGACCTTGAGGACCTTCCTGTCAAGGCAGTGCCTCTCCACCGGATAGGACCTTACCCCTATGGAGGTGGATTCCCTGAATATCATCTCCATGAGCCGCGCCCGGTCTTCTTCTTTCGCAAGGACAGTGAGGAGGACGCCGGGCCTGGACTTTTTCATCTGGACCGCGGTATGGAATGCGTCGAGCGCGCCGGAACTGATAAGCTTCTCGATAAGATAGCCCGAAAGCTCAGGGCTCATGTCGTCTATGTTCGTCTCAATGACGTGGAGCCTCTCGCCTTCGGGCCCGCCCAGGGCGCCTTTAGAGCCGAGGACCGCCCTTACGATATTCGCCCGCTCCTTAAGGTCTTTTTTCCCGGCCCCGTACCCGACCCTCTCGACTGTCATGGCGGGCATGGGCCCGAATGAGGCGGCAGCTTTCATGATGGCCGCGCCCGTGGGCGTCGTAAGCTCGAACTCGATTGGCGAGGACGCTACCGGAGCGCCCTTCAGTATCTCAAGCGTGGCGGGTGCGGGGATGGGGAGCTTCCCGTGCATGGTAGTTGTCCAGCCCGAGCCGAGCGGCAGAGGGGAGCATATTACCCTCTCCGGCCCGATCGCCTCGAGCGCCACAGCCGCTCCCACGATGTCGATTATCGAGTCCATCGCGCCTATCTCGTGGAAATGGACCTCATCCGCGCTTATGCCGTGGACCTTGCCCTCGGCCTCCGCGATTATCCTGAATATTTCGGTACTCAGTTTTTTTACGCCGGGCGAAAGGGAGCTTCCGGAGATTATTCTTTTTATGTCCCTGAAGGTCCTGTGGTGGCTGCTCTCGCGTAGTTTCACCCTGAAGGAGGTGCAGGATATGGAATGGCGAAGCTCTTTGCCCACGGCCACTTCTATCCTGTCGACCTTGAGCTTTCGGACCTCTTTCAATATGAGCCGCCTGTCGACCCCGAGGTCTATTAGGGAAGCAAGGAACATGTCGCCGCTTATGCCCATCGGGCAGTCGAAGTAGAGGAGTTTCATCTGAACCTTTCAGGCAACTTCTTAAAATTGATCTTTTCCCCGGACTCTGCGTAGTTACGGGAATAAAAATGCTCACATAATATCATATATGCTCCTCTTTTTATTCCCGGCCTTCCTTATTTGCGGGAAAAACCTCAAATTTTCAGAAGTTGCCTGTAGTCTGTCTTCAGGGGGCTTTATCCCCTGTTTATAAGGCTCGCCACGTAAGCAGCGCCGAAGCCGTTGTCTATGTTCACGACCGAGATCCCCGAGGCGCAGGAATTGAGCATGGCCATGAGGGTGGTAATGCCCCCGAGGTTTGCGCCGTAGCCCACGCTAGTGGGCACCGCGATTACGGGCCTTGAGACAAGGCCCGCGACCACGCTCGGGAGAGCGCCTTCCATCCCGGCCACGACTATTATGACGTTAGCGTCCCAGAGCTCCTCTTTCCTGTGAAGGAGCCTGTGTATGCCGGCGACACCGACATCGTAAAGCCGTTTTACCCGGTTCCCCATGCACTCGGCCGTTATGGCCGCCTCTTCGGCGACCGGCACGTCTGATGTGCCCGCAGATATCACGAGCACCGTGCCCTTGCCGGAGGGGGCTATTGCGTGCGACTTGACGAAGAACGTGCGCGCGATCTCGCTATGCTCCGCCCTGGGGAAGGCCCTCTTGAGGGCCCTTCCGCTTTTCGTGTCGAGCCTGGTAACGAGGACGTTCTCCTTCCTCTTCAGCATGCTCGTAATGATGGCCTTCATCTGGGGCACACTCTTCCCCTGGCCGAATATGACCTCAGGGAAACCCTGGCGTAGCGCCCTGTGTGTGTCGAGCGTTGCGAATTCGAGGTCCTCGAACGGGAGCTTCCTGAGCGCTTCGAGCGCGCCGTCAACGCTTGTTTTGCCGTCCTTCACGTCTTCAAGGAGCTTTTTTAAGATGCCGACATTCATATCGCCCTCTCAAGCGCCCTTGAGATCAGCTGCTGGACGTCAAGGAGAAAGACCGGGCTTCCGTCAACCATCATGGTCATGCCCGAGGCCCCCCAGAGCCTGGAGATGGGAGGGAGGAGGGGTTTCACGTACGCGTCTATCTCGGCGCCGAAGCCGTCCACCCTGAACGCGGCAAGCGGGCTTCCTCCGTCCTGCCCGAGCAGAGGGCTCCCGTCTACCAGCACGAGAGTATGGCCACCCCCGTCCCGCTCCGGGAGACCGAAAAGGGAGGCGAGAGAAACGACCGGGACCATTGCCCCCTCGTAGTTTAAGACGCCTCCTGCGCCCGTATCGGCCTCGATTACCTTCTCTATCTTTGATATCGGGATAAGGAAGCGCTCAGGGCCTATGCCCACGATAAGGGCCTTGGTTATCAGGGTAGTACGCGGCAGCTCCAGGATGACCTTCGTGCCCTTGCCCTCTTCCGATTCGATCTCGAGCGTTCCGCCGAGGCCTTCTATTGCGTCCTTTACGACATCCATCCCTACTCCCCTGCCAGATGTCTCCGATACCTTCCCGGCGGTCGAGAGGCCCGGCAGGCATACGAGCTTAAGGAGCTCCTTGTCGGGCATCGCGGCGGTCTTCTCAAGGGGGATCCCCCTTTCAGCGGCCTTTTTCCGGAGCGCCTCTTTCCGGATGCCCCTGCCGTCGTCCGATACCTCGATAACGGCACGGTCCTTCCGGGCATGGGCCCGGACCTTTATTGAGCCGATTGAGAGCTTGCCGCTGGCGATGCGCTCGCTTGACGTCTCTATGCCGTGGTCTATCGCGTTCCTTATGAGGTGCACGAGCGGCGAGGAGAGGCCTTCGAGTATGGCCCTGTCGAGGCTTATGTCCATGCCCTCCGTGTAAAGGGAGACCTCCTTGCCCGAGCCCGCCGTCAGGTCCCTTATTATCCTCGGGATGCCGGCTGCAAGGTCCTCAATGGGGAGCATGCGCGCTGAAAGAATGCTCCCGTGGAGCGAGCCGACGGTCTTCCCGAGCATGTGGACCCCGTCCTTGAGCTCTATTGAGCGCGACTCATGTGTAAGGGCCTTGAAGGAGGAGAGCACCATGAAGAGGTCGCCCACGGTAGCGAGCAGCTCGTCAAAGACCCTGCCCTCGACCCGCATGACATTCGAGAGCCTCAGGCCGCCCGCGTGCGCCGCTGCCATTCCAGGCAGGTTGGCTGAAGGCCTTGGGACCGGTGCGGGCCCGCCCCTTAAAGCGGCAGCCAATTCGTCAAGGAACGGGTCGATTGATACGTCAAGCGGCTCGCCGTTTTCGACCTTCCCGACCAGCTCGCGCTTAACGTCCAGGCATTTGAGAAGGGCCGAGGTCATCTCCCCAGTAAGGCCGAGCTTCCCTTCGCGGAGCTTGTCAAGCAAGTCTTCCTCGGCGTGCGCAAGCCTCATTATGGGCGTGTATCCCATGGACGCTGACATCCCCTTGATGGAATGGTAATGGCGGAAAAGGGAGTCGAGCGTGTCTTTCCCGTCCGGGTCCCGTTCGAGCGAGAGGAGCCCCGACTCGATATCGGAGAGGTGGGCCTTTGCCTCCTGCAGGTATATGCCTTTGTATTTGGAGGTATCCATGAAAGTATGCGCGGAGGTGCGCTGTTTGCGTTTTCCTCCTCCGCACGCTCCTCGGGTTAATGATCGAGAGCAAGGTCCCCGGCCTGCGGACGCCCCCTTAGAGGGCTTTCAGGGCGGCCAGGACCTTTGATTCTGAAGGGGGTTTGATTATGTAGCCCGATGCGCCCGCCTTTACAGCCTCCTCCACAATCGGCTCGTAGCCGAGCGAGGTGCACATGACTATCTTTAACGGCAGGTTCAGAGCGGATATGGCCCTCGCGGCCTCGATCCCGTTCTTGGCCGGCATGACGACGTCGAGTATGACGAGGTCGGGCCTGAGCGTACTTGCAAGCTCTATCGCTTCAGCCCCGTTCGAGGCCTCGCCCACAACCTCGTATCCGGCCCTTGACAATATGTCTTTCAGGGCGGCCCTGAAAAACTCGGTGTCATCTGCTATGAGGACTCTCTTTGGCGGCATGGTCTTCAGCTGAAAGCATCCTTAGCGTCTCGTCGTACAGGGCCGGCCAGTCGACAATGTCGATGGGGCCGGTCCCCGCGTGTATCCTTCCAGAGGTGTAGAGCCCTTTTTCGGCCGTTACCTTGCCTTCGATATTCTCCTTCCAGAGAAAGGAGACCACTGAGCTGCCGACGTCGACCCCCAATATCCGTCCCTTGTCCTTGAGCACTATGACCTTGTGCGAGGATGGCGGGGCGGACCCGAAATCGCCGAGCGCGGCCGGGAGGTCTATCACCGTAACGGGCTCGTTCCTGAAGGAGATTACGCCTGAAGCGAACCCCCTCCCGCCGGGCAGGAACGGGAGCCTCTCTTTTTCCACCACCCCTGCGACCGCGCTCGTGTCGAGCGCGTACCTGCCGAGGTCCAGGTCTATTACCAGCTTGTCTCCGCTCATGTCAGACCGCGAACCCGCCGGGGGCGAGCATACCTAACTGGATTTTGGACAAGTCCTTCCCGGACTTTTTCAACCACGGCCTGGCCGGAATGGATCCATCCGAGCCTCACAAACTGCCCGGCTGGGATATTCTTCGCGATTTGGCAATCCACCCGTGGATTGCCTGTCAGGGTGTTTTTAAACACCCTGACTAAAGGGTGAACCTGGCGACCACGGCCCGGAGGTCTTTTGAAAGCCCCGACAGCTTTTCAGACGCGGCAAGGGTTTCGCTTATCGCCGCCCCGTGCTTCTCGACGGCCGACTCGACCCGTTCGGTCGAGGCTACGTTTTCGCGGGCTATCTTGGCCACCTGCTCTATTATCTCGACGGTCTTTTCCGCCTTTTCCTTCTGCTTCTGCGTAAGGCCCAGTATTACCGTGGCCTTCTCGGCCACTTCCGAGGAGTAGTTGGTTATCTCGACGAGTATCTCGCGTATCTTCCGGAGGTCGTCCCTGCCGCCCTTCAGGTTCGCGGTCCCCTCGCTCGCCGAGGCCACGACCCGCTCGACTTCCATGCGGAGGTCCTTCACGATGGAAGAGACGTCTTCCACGCTGTTATTCGTGTTGTCGGCAAACCTCCTGACCTCCTCGGCCACTATGGCGAAGCCCCGGCCGTGCTCTCCGGCCTTTGACGCCTCTATCGTGGCGTTGAGCGCCAGGAGGTCGGTCTGCCTCGATATGTGCGTTATGACGTCGAGTATCCTCGGTATGTCGCCGAGCTTGTCCTTCAGGCGTATTGCCGCCCCCCCGGTGTTCTCGATGCCCCTGAATATGGTCTCCATTTTTTCCATGGCCGAGGTGGCCGCGGTCGCGCCCCTCTGCACCATGGAGTTCACCCTCTGCGAGGCGTTCGCGCTCTCGGTAACGCGGTCGGCAACGTCATCAGCGAGCTCTGACATGGATTTTACGGTGTGGGAGGCGTCGCCTATGTGGTTGGCCTGCTCGAGCGCGCCGTTGAAGATGTCCGAGGCGCCGGATATGACGTCTTTCGAGGTCTCGTGACCCCTGGCCACGACCGACGAGAACGATTCCTGCGCCTCGGAAAGATCCGAGGCGGTCGATTTTATCTGCGTGACGAGGGTTTTAAGGCTCTCGGACATGAGGGAGACAGCCTGCGAGAGTTCCGCTATCTCGTCCTTTATGAGCCGGGCCTCGCCTGAATCGAGCTCGCCCGAGCCGGTGAGGTCGCCCTTGCTTATCTTCCCCGCTATGGCGGCGATGCGGTTGAAGTCTCTCGTGAAATTGCGGGTAAACACGGAGCCCAGGACAAGCCCCGTGACGATGGCGACGAGGAAGCTCAGGGGCTGCTTCATCCATTCGGCTATTTCGAGCTTTTCGACGATGCCTGGCACGAAAGCCGCGGCCGCGACCACCGCGATGAAGCCGAGTATGAACTTGTATCCTATGGGTATCCTTATGGCCAGAACCCGCCTTTCTCCGATTTCGGCGGTATTATATGTCTCTTTCAAATCCATTGTCAATCCACAAGCGTTTTCCGGTATTTCGGACGTTAATGCCGTTTGCTTTAGGGCCGCCCGAGAGTCCCTCAGAAGTGCTCGAACCCTTCCCTTTCGAGCGCAACCGGGCTTCCGTCCTCGCCTAAAACGGTAACGGCCCTTGCCGCCCTTTTTGCCGGGACTATCCTGCCTATGGGAGTGAACGGGAGCGAAAGCCCCCTGGACAGCCTGGAAAGCCTGTTAAGGTTACTTTCAGGGGAGGTGAATAGGAGCTCGTAGTCCTCTCCGCCCGTAAGGGCGAACTCGAACATGCGTCTCCGCCCTGTCTGTTTGCCGAATTTTTGAAGCTCTTTTGAGGCCGGGAGAGAGCTCATGCTGACGACCGCGGCCCTGCCGCTCTCGATGCAGAGCCTTTTGAGGTCAAGGACGAGGCCGTCGCTTAGATCCATCATCGCGGTTGCAAGCCCGGAGGCTGCAAGCGCTTTTCCGGCCGATAGGCGCGGCTCGGGGTCGAGGTGTTTGTTTACGGATTCCCTGTAAGGCCCTCTTGCCGCCGCTTTCCCGCGCTCTCCGAGCGCCCAGAGGCCGAGCGCCGAAGAGCCGAGCTCGCCCGTAACGAATATAAGGTCCCCGGCCCGCGCCCCTTTCCTGTATACGACCCCTCCGGCAGGCGCCTCTCCGAAGACCGTAGTCGAAACCGTTATCCCGTGCCTGGATTTTGCCGTGTTTCCGCCGATAAGCAGGCACTTGCCCTTCCTGCCCGCCTCTCCGAGCCCGTCATAGAGCCCGTCGACGAACCTCTTGTCAGTCTCCGGCGGGAGCGCGATGGATACGAGGAAGAAAAGGGGCTCTCCGCCCATTGCGGCTATGTCGGAGAGGGATATCGATAGCGCCTTTCTGCCCAGGAGGCGGGGAGGGGTGTAGCTCTGCCTGAAATGGGTGTCCTCGATCAGTACGTCGGTCGTGGCAAGGAGGGCCCTGCCGCCGAGCTCCCTTACGACGCAGGCGTCGTCGCCTATGCCCTTTTCAAGGCGCGGGTGCCTGGCAGCGAACCTCCTGGCAATGGCCGCTATGAGGGCGTCCTCGCCCCAGTCCTCAAGGCGCATCCGGCTCTTCAGGGCCTTGCGTGCTTCCGGCCAGCGGGCCTGGCCTTTCTCGGCCCGGGCTTTTTCCCGCCGGGGAGCCTGTGCTTCCTGAATACGACCTTCAATACGTCATCCATGTGTTTTACGAATATGAAGTGTATCTTCTTTCTTATGTCCTTGGGTATGTCCTCTATGTCTTTTTTATTCCGGTCGGGGATGATTATGTTATTTATCTTTGCCCTTAGCGCGGCAAGGCACTTCTCCTTTATGCCGCCGACCGGGAGCACCCGGCCCCGGAGAGTTATTTCGCCTGTCATGGCTATTCCCTTGTCGAGCGGCGTCTGGGTGAGCGCCGATATGAGGGAAGCGGCCATGGTTATACCGGCCGAGGGCCCGTCCTTGGGTATCGCGCCCGAGGGCACATGGATGTGAATGTCAAGGTCCTTGTAGAAGTCCGGCGTGAGGTTGAAGAGGTCGGCCCTCGACCTGGCGTAGGAGAGGGCCGCGTGCGCGCTCTCCTTCATGACGTCTCCGAGGTGGCCGGTCAGCGTAAGCTGCCCCTTGCCGTTCATGATCGTCGACTCGATGTGGAGTATTTCTCCCCCTACCGGCGTCCACGCAAGTCCGGTCGCAACGCCTATCTCCTCGGATTCGTGCTCGGTCTCGGGCAGGAACTTGGGTATCCCGAGAAACTCCTGCACGAGCCTGGGCGAAACGGTCGTAAGGGTCGCTTTGCCGGAAGCCACCTTTTTCGCGACCTTCCTGCAAAGCGACGCTATCTCGCGCTCGAGGTTCCGAAGCCCCGCCTCCCTCGTGTACTGGGATATTATCTTCTTTATGGCCTCGTCCTGGACGGTTATGAGCTTTTTATTCAGGCCGTGCTCCTTGATCTGGCGGGGCACGATGAATTTGCGCGCGATCTCGAGCTTCTCCTCCTCGGTGTAGCCCGGGAGGTTAAGGAGCTCCATCCTGTCGAGGAGCGGCTCCGGGATGGGGTCGGTCATGTTCGCGGTCGTTATGAACATCACCTTCGAGAGGTCGAAGGGGAGGTTCAGGTAATGGTCGCTGAATGCGTAGTTCTGCTCGGGGTCCAGCACCTCAAGCAGGGCCGAGGACGGGTCTCCCCTGAAGTCCATGCCTATCTTGTCTATCTCGTCCATCATGAAGACGGGGTTATTCGTGCCCGCCTGCTTTATGCCCTGTATTATGCGGCCCGGCAGCGCGCCGACATAGGTCCTCCTGTGCCCCCGTATCTCGGCCTCGTCCTTTATGCCGCCGAGCGAGATACGGACGAAGTTCCTGCCCATTGCCCTGGCAATGGAGCGGCCGAGCGAGGTCTTTCCCACGCCCGGGGGGCCTACGAAGCATAGTATGGGCCCCTTTGTCTTTGGCTGGAGCTTCCTCACGGCAAGGTACTCTAAGATCCTCTCCTTGACCTTTTCGAGGTTGTAGTGGTCGGTATCGAGCACCTTCCTCGCCTTCTCTATGTCGAGGGTGTCCTTGGTCTGTTTGGCCCACGGGAGGTCCACCAGCCATTCTAAATAAGTGCGTATGAGGGCGGCCTCGGCAGCGTCCGGGTGCATCATCTCGAGCCTGTCGAGCTGCTTGCCGGCCTCCTTCTCGACGTCCTGCGGCATCTTCGCCTTCTTAATCTTCTCCCTGAACTCCTCGAGCTCCTCCGAGGGCTCCTCTATGTCGCCGAGCTCGTTCTTTATGGCCCTCATCTGCTCGCGGAGGTAGTACTCCCGCTGGCTCTTGTCCATTTCCTCTTTGGCCTGGGACTGTATCTTCACCTGCATCTGGGCGACCTGGAGCTCCTTTACGAGGAACTCGTTCACCTTCTCGAGCCTCTTCACGGGGTCGAGCGTTTCGAGCACGGACTGGGCCTCTTCGATCTTAAGGCCGAGGTTGGCGGCAACGAGGTCGGCCATCCTGCCCGGGTCGGCTATGTTGTCGAGGACCATCATGACTTCCTGGAAGACGACCTTCCCCAGGGTGGCGAGCTTCTCAAGCTGCTCCCTTACGGTCCTCATGAGGGCCTCTACCTCAAGGGAGAGCTCTGTTTCGTGCTGCTCTTCCACCTTCTCGATTGAGACGAGGTAGTTGGGCCTGGTCTGGGTAAAGCTGGCGATGTTTCCCCTGCTCAGGCCCTGGACGAGTATCTTGACCCTGCCGTCCGGGAGCTTGAGCATCCTCATTATCATGCAGACGGTCCCGGCCCTGTAGAGGTCCTCGGGGTCGGGGTCCTCCTTGGATATGTCCTTCTGGGTAGCCGTGAAGACGAGCCGGTCCTTAGTAAGCGCCGCGTCGACCGCGTTGATGGAGCGCTCCCGGCCCACGAAAAGAGGCACTATCATGAAAGGGAATATGACTACGTCCCTTACCGGCAGGAGCGGCAGCACGTCCGGTATCTCGAGCTGCTGCTCCTCTTCTTCTCTTTTATCTTCTGGCATTTAGTCTGTACTCTCCTTTTAGTCAATCTCTTAAGGCTACCTCTAAAAATGATTATTTTTCCTGATCTCTGTGTCAGGGCTGAAATAAAAATGCTCACATATTCCCATATATGCTGCGCTTTTTATTTCCGCCCTTCCTTGACCTCAGAAAAAATTCTTAATTTTTAGAGGTAGCCTTAAATGGATTCCACCGGCACCTTTTTCGTAGAGTTTCTCTTATCCTGGACCCTCGGAAGCGTTACAAGGAGTATGCCATTCCTGTACACTGCCTTTGCCCTGGCCGTGTCCACCGGGTACGGGAGGTCTATCGACCGGAAGAGCCTGCCGAAGGACCTCTCCATGCAGACGTAGTTTATCTTGTCCTCCTCGAAGCACTCGAATTTCACGGATCTGATGATGAGCTTGTCCCTGGACATGGTCAGGTCTATGTCTTCCCTCCTCACGCCCGGGAGCTCGACCTCGATTACGAGCTCGTCCTGGGTGGCGTACATGTCGAGGGCCGGCATGTGGGTTATGGGCTCGGGCTTGAAAAAGCTCTCGCCCTCGTCCAGGCAGTCGAAAAGGAAGCGGTTCAGGTGCTCTGTCTTTACTGGCGTCTTAGTCGGTTTTTTGGAGAATTTGGCCATAAATAGCTCAAAGGTGTCCTGAAACCATGCCCTTAGGCGAAAGCCCCTGAGTACGCGTCAGAGGGCGAGGCCCTTGAGGAACTTCCTCAAGTCGCCTTTCAGTTCAGGGCGCTTAAGGGCAAGTGAGATGTTCGCCTTGAGAAAGCCTAGCTTGTCGCCGGCGTCATACCTTGTGCCCTCGAACTCCAGGGCGTATATGTCCTGGCTGCGTAAGAGTATCTTGAGGGCGTCAGTAAGCTGTATCTCGCCGCCCTTTCCGGGCTTCGTCTCATCAAGCGCCGGGAATATGCCGGGGGTCAGTATGTACCGCCCTATTATCGCGAGGCTGGACGGCGGGTTGGACTTCGGCTTCTCCACAAGGTCCAGCACCTTGTAGATGCCCGGCGCAACCTTCTGCCCTTTTATCACCCCGTACATATGGGCCTGGCTCTTCGGCACCTTCTGCACGGCAAGGACCGAGGTTCCGAACTTACGGTTTACCTCGATCATCTGCTTCATCACGGGGACCTTAGAATCAATTATATCGTCCCCGAGGAATACCGCAAACGGCTCGTTATTTATGAGGTTCACGGTTATGCTTATGGCGTGGCCGAGGCCGAGGGGCTTTTTCTGCCGCGTATAGGCGAAATGGACGAGGCCAGAGACGTTCTCTATCATCCGGAGGAGCTCGTTTTTCCCCCTCTCCTGGAGGAGCTTCTCGAGCTCGAAGGAGGTGTCGAAGTGGTCTTCGATCGCGGTCTTCCCCATGCCCGTGACGATGACTATCTCGGAGAGCCCCGAGGCCTTGGCCTCTTCGACGCCGTACTGTATGAGCGGCTTGTCCACAAGGGGGAGCATCTCCTTGGGGATGGCCTTTGTGGCCGGAAGGAACCTGGTGCCAAAGCCGGCAGCAGGGAAAACCGCTTTCTTAAGCCTCATATCCCATCCTGTGGACGCCCGTCCGGGGCACAGCCGGGCAGTACGGTAATGTTTGCGAAGTTTAAGTCAGAAAAAATTACAGCGCGACTCAGGGAAAACCGTGAAGATTTTGCAGGAGCCAGGGTTTGCCATTGAGGGATGATAATAAGTTTTTCCTTATAAGTCAAGGGGTCGGGTCGTCAGGAAAGCGGGGTAAGCCCGGCGTACTTTACCGCGAGCTTTTTAACGCCCGAGGAGCTGAAATTTACCGTCACCTTCACGTCCTGGCCTGAGCCGCTCCGCTCCCTTATGATGCCCACCCCGAAGCTTGGGTGCGAGACCTTCATGCCCACCCTCCAGGGAAGGGCCTCTCCACCGGCGTCATTGCCGGGGCCTGAGGGGAAGTCCTCAGGAGAATAGTATATCTCATTAGGGGCCGTGTAGACCGGCTTCCGTTCACGGGACTCGCCTCCAAGAAACCTGATGCGGCCAGGGCATATCTCGTCGAGGAACCTCGAACGGGCCTGGTATCTCGTCTCCCCGTAAAGGGACCTTGAAGCAGAGGAGAAGAGATAGAGCTCCTCCTTGGCCCTGGTCATGCCCACGTAGCAGAGGCGTCTTTCCTCCTCCAGCCCCTCGGGGTCGTCAATGCTCCGGGAGTGCGGGAATATCCCCTCCTCCATGCCGGCGAGGAAGACGAGCCTGAACTCGAGCCCCTTTGCCGAATGCAGGGTCATGAGGGTCAATTTGTCGGATTTTTCCTCGTAGGAGTCTATGTCGCTTATGAGGGCGACCTGGTCGAGGAAGTCCGGGAGCGTCGCCCCCGGGTTGGCGGCCTCGAAATCCTTTATCGCGGAGATGAGCTCGAATATGTTCTCAAGCCTTTCCGAGGCCTCGTCCGTCCCCTCGTCCTGCCACATGGCCATGTAGCCCGAGTCCTCGAGGAGCCGTAACGCCAGTTCGTTCAGCGGCAGCTTCCCGAGCCCGGACCTGAAGGCGTCGCAGGCGTCGAGGAACTGGCGCAGCCTGGTCTTTCCGAGGAGGCCTCTTCCCAGGGCCGCCCTTGCGGCTTCGAGGAGCGGCGCCCCGAGCTCGTCGGCCAGGGATATGATCCTGTCGAGCGTTGCTTTGCCCACTCCCCGGGCAGGCCTGTTTATTATGCGCTGGAGGCTTATGGAATCGCCGGGGTTGGCTATCACCCGTATGTACGCGAGCGCGTCCCGTATCTCCATCCTGTCGTAGAACCTCGTCCCGCCGACGATGGTGTAGGGGATGCCCTCCCTTATGAGGAGCTCCTCGAATACCCTGGACTGGGCGTTCGTCCGGTAGAAGACCGCCGCGTCCCGGTAGGATATGGCGCGGTCCTCTCTCATCCTGGATTTCAAACGCGAAAGCACCCTCCGGGCCTCGTCGTACTCGTCTTTCGCCTCCTCGTGTACGAGCGGGTGGCCCTCGCGGTTCTCGGTCCACAGGGTCTTCTCCATCCTCCGCTGGTTCCGCTCTATTACAGAATTGGCGGCAGAGAGTATGTTGGCGGTCGAGCGGTAGTTCTGCTCAAGCCGGAGGACGGTTGAATCCGGGTAGTCCTTCTCGAAATCCAGTATGTTCGATATGTCCGCCCCGCGCCAGCCGTATATGGACTGGTCAGGGTCGCCCACGGCAAGTAGGTTCCGCGAGCCCGACGCAAGCAGGCCCGTAAGCGTGTACTGGGCCCGGTTCGTGTCCTGGTATTCGTCGACGAGAATATAGCGGAAGCGGTTCCTGTATTTATCCAGTACAGGCTCGTTTTGCCGGAAAAGGTTGATGGGTTCGCATATGAGGTCGCCGAAATCCAGGCAGCCCATCCCGCGTAGCTTCTTCTGGTATCTTGCGTAGACCTTGGCAATCCTCTCGGAGAAGAAGTCGTTCACGTGCGAGGCGTATTCCGTTGGCCCTATGTTCTCGTTCTTTGCCTGGTTTATGCGGGCAAGGACGGATTTGGGGGGCATGACCTTTTCGTTAAGGTCGAGCTCCTTCAAGACCTCTTTAATGAGGGCCAGCTGGTCGTCGTCGTTATAAACGGTGAGCTCGGAGGCGAGCCCGGCGGCCCTGCTCTCCCTGCGAAGAAGGCGCAAGCCCAGCGAATGGAATGTGCCGAGCCATACGGAACGGGCGCTTCCGCCGATTGTCCTCTCAAGGCGCTCGCGCATCTCTCCGGCGGCCTTGTTCGTGAAGGTAACGGCAAGGATGTTCTCAGGGGAGACATTCATCTTGGCGATGAGAAAGGCTATTCTGGAGGTAAGGACGCGCGTTTTGCCGCTCCCTGCCCCGGCGAGAATGAGGAGCGGCCCGTCGCCGAATGTCACGGCCTCGAGTTGGGTGGGATTCAAGGATTTTAAAAAAGGCATAATATTGTTTTTCTTAGAAATGCTGTCATTCTGAGCGAAGCGAAGAATCGCAGGTTGAGCTTGGCTACGATATCATTTCAAATTAACACAAAGGCGGGGGGAGGGCAATGGGAGAAAGGACGTTTTTGCAGTGCCTGTTGAGCGGGAAAGAGGCCTCCTCCCTTGAAAACCCGCCGTTTTTCTGCTAAGTTCAATCAATCATGGCGCTTAATGTGGTTATCGCGGCCCCTGAGGCCGTGCCTTTTGCCAAGACAGGCGGGCTTGCTGATGTCGCAGGGTCGCTTCCGGCGGCTCTCTCGCGCCTGGGCTTGAGGGTCGTCCTTTTCATGCCCTTTTACAGGCAGGTGGCGGACAAGGGCTTTGAGCTCGAGCCCACCGGCATAGAGGTGGCGGTCCCGATGGGGAGAAGGGTGGTCCGGGCAGAGGCCCTCCTGGGCCATCATCAGGGGGTTCCGGTCTATTTCATCAAAAGAGACGAGTTCTTTGACAGGACCTATCTCTACGGGACGCCCGAGGGCGACTACTTCGACAACCTTGAGAGGTACGCCTTCTTTTCAAGGGCAATCCTCGAGGTATTGAAGGCGCGGAATCTCTCCCCTGACATAATACACTGCAACGACTGGCAGACAGGGCTAATCCCGGCGTATCTAAAGGACATGTACCGGGGCGAGCCAATATTCTCAAAGACCGCCACGGTATTTACAGTCCACAACATAGCCTACCAGGGGCAGTTCCCGGCAAACCTCTATGACGCCACGGGCCTTAGCTTTCAGCTCTTCAACCCTGAGGGGGTCGAGTTCTGGGGGAGCATAAACCTACTTAAGGCGGGCCTCGTCTTTTCCGAGGCAATAACGACCGTAAGCAAGGCGTACAGCCGCGAGATACAGCGGCCCGAGTACGGCTACGGCCTTGACGGCGTGCTCCGTAAGAGGAAGGACGTGGTATTCGGCATACTCAACGGGGTCGATTATTCCGAATGGGACCCGGAGAGCGACCCGGCTATCCCGCAGAACTATTCCCCATCGGACATGAAAGGCAAGTCGGCGTGCAGAAAAAAGCTATTAAAGGCCTTCGGCCTCAAGGGGATAAAGGCTAAAACGCTCATCATAGGCATGATAACGAGGCTCGCGGACCAGAAGGGCCTCGACATACTCTCCGAGGCCATGCCCGAGCTCATGGAGATGGATATAGCTTTGGTCGTCCTGGGCTCCGGCGACAGGAGGCACCAGGAGGGCCTTAAGGAGCTCTCCGCCCGATATCCGGAGAGGCTCTCGGTCAGGATAGCCTTCGATAGCGAACTATCGCATCTCGTGGAAGCGGGCGCCGACGCGTTCCTCATGCCTTCGAGATACGAGCCGTGCGGCCTTAACCAGATATACAGCCTCAAATACGGCACTGTCCCCATAGTCCGCGCGACCGGCGGCCTCGACGACACTGTCCGCGACTACTCGGAGGAGGGCGGGAACGGCTTCAAGTTCAGGGAGTATTCGGCCTCAGCGCTCATCGATAAAGTGGCAGAGGCGATCGATGTATACTCCCGTAAAAAGGAATGGACCACGCTCCAGAGGCGCGGCATGGCCGATAACTTCTCCTGGGACGATGCTGCAGCCAAATACCTGGAGGCCTACAAGACCGCAAAGGCAAGGCTGCACAAAACTTAATCACGTCAAGCCTCAAAAACACGCACATCCGAATCCCGCCTTTATGAAGACCCGCGAATAAGCGCGCACCCGGGCCCCAAACCCTCCGTGGCACCCATATTGCTTTAATCACTTGTCATGAAAAGGATAGCCGTCGTGGATGATAGCGCCTCTGAAAGGCTTGTCCTTAAGGGTTTCATCGAGGCGGCCGGGTTTGCGTTCGATGGCGAGGGGGCAAACGGGCTCGAAGCGATCGAGATATGCAGGGAGAGGCGGCCGGACCTCCTGATTATGGACCTCCGCATGCCGGTGAAGGACGGCATCAATGCCGCGGAAGAGATAAGCCGATCCTGCCCGACGCCAATAGTGCTCCTTACGGCGGACGAGGACGGCGAGACCGCAAGGAAAGCGGCCCTGGCCGGGGTCATGGGCTATCTCGTCAAGCCGGTGAGGGCCGAGGAGTTAGCGCCGGTTATAGAGATGGCCATCTCGAATTTCAATGAGTTAAAGGCGCTCAAGGAAGAGAACGACAATCTCAAGAAAACCCTTGAGGCCAGGAAGATAATCGCGAAGGCGAAGGGTCTCCTCATGGAAAAAGAGAATCTCAGCGAAAGGGAGGCCTTCGGCCGCATAAGAAGGATAAGCATGGACAAGAGGAAGGGCATGGCCGAGATAGCCGAGGTGCTCATCATGGCGCTCGAAAAGGGCGGGAAGATTTAGCGTGGAGAGGGCGCTTGTCATAACGCACGTCGCCCATGAAGGCCTCGGCACATTCAGGAGGCCGCTTGAGAAGGGCTTTATCGTCGAGCGCCTCGATATGCACAGGGGCGCGCCCCTTCCGCCCAGGATAGGCGGCTTTGACGCGCTTATCGTCATGGGCGGGCCCATGGGCGTATACGAGGAAGAGAAGCACCCATTCATAAAAAAGGAATTGAGGCTCATCGAATCGGCCCTTAAGGAGAGGGTCCCGGTGCTCGGGGTCTGCCTTGGCGCGCAGCTGCTTGCCAGGGCCTCCGGGGCCAGCGTATATAAGGGCGGCGCAAAGGAGATAGGCTGGCACAGGGTCGTCCTCGAAGACGAGGCGGCCTCCGACCGGCTCTTCATGGGCTTCCCTGACGAGTTCACGGTCTTCCAGTGGCACGGCGATACCTTCGACGTGCCGCGCGGCGCCGAAAGGCTCGCCTCCTCCGCGCTCTTCCCCAACCAGGTGATAAGGGTCGGGCCGAACGCGTACGGAGTGCAGTTCCACTTCGAGGTCACGGAGGCGATGGTCAGGGAATGGCTGGCCCTTAATAGCGCCGAGGTGGCCGAGGCAAGGGTGGATGCCGGGGCCGTACTTGACGGGATGCCGTCCGTAATAGGAGAGGTCAACAGGCTCGGGAACATGCTCTTTTCGAGGTTCCTCCGCATGGCGGAAAAATGGTAAACGCATAGCCCTAACGGTATAAAAAATAAAGAACGGCTACAAGGGAGTGGCCATAAGCGAAAAAGGCAACGGCGCCTTCTTACGGGAAGTGTGCCGTTTTTTATTTGGCGCAAAAAAAATTCGAATGGAGGTCTTAAAGAGATGGGAAAGGCATTGATGAAGATTCTTCTCGTAGCAGCGCTCCTGGTCCCCCTGCCTGCGTGGGCCCAGGAGAAGCTCACGGCCGCGGACATCCTCAACGGCACGGAGCTGAATGGTTTCTTTTCCGCGGGGTATAACTACAACTTCAACACCCCGGGCGGTCAAGCCATCGACCTCCGGCCTTTCAACGACACCCACGACAGCTTCGCGCTCGAACTGGCCCAGCTCGTATTCCACAGGGACGCCGAAGAGCCGGGGAGCGCCGGGTTCAGGCTTGACCTGAACTTCGGCTACACTGTTCCGGCGGCCATTCATTCGACCGGAGCGAACAGCTCAGATGATTTCGACATCCGCCAGGCCTATATCTCTTACATGGCCCCGGTAGGGAAGGGCCTCAGGCTCGACTTCGGCAAGTTCGTTACAGACCACGGCCTCGAGGCCATAGAGGGATACGAGGGCTGGAACTGGAACTATTCGCGCTCCTTCCTCTTCTATTTCACAATACCCTTCACGCACACTGGGCTCAGGGCAACATACGAGGTAGACGACAGGATAACCCTCTCCGGCGCAATCGTAAACGGCTGGGACAACGTGAAGGACAACAACACAGCAAAGTCGCTCCACCTCCACGCGGCGCTCTCCCTTGCGGACGAGAGCACGGTCAATGTCAAATACATGGCCGGGCCCGAGCAGGACGACGACACCGGGAACTGGAGGCACCTTTTTAACCTCAATCTCTCGACGGCCATCGGCAAGGCGCTGGTCATGGCCGACCTCGTATACGGAAAAGAGGAGGACGTGCCCAGCATTGGCGACAGCACGTGGAGCGGGGTGGCCGGGTATATCCGTTATCCGCTGAGCGAAAAGTTCTTCCTCAACGCGCGCGCCGAGCTCTTCTCCGACGACGACGGCGCCAGGACAGGCACTGCACAGGACCTCTGGGAGTTTACAATCACCCCCGAGTACATCGTGAACGAAAACCTTGTCGTCCGGGCCGAGTACCGCCACGACTCCTCCGACAAGAAGGTCTTCGACAGCGGAAGCACCAAGCGCCAGGACACGGTTGGCTTTAACGCGGTATTCCATTTCTGAGCGCATTGAAAGAAGCCGGCAAGGCCGCCCGCGCCCATAAGGGGGCTTCAGAGATCAAGGGAGATCAGGAGGAAGTCGAAAAATGAAGAGCCATTTGAAAACGGTTATGCCGGGGGCCGCGCTCCTTGCGCTTCTCGCCTTTACCGGCGAAGCGGCTGCCGGAGAAGCGGCGATAGACAAGGCCGACACCGCATGGGTACTCGTATCAACGGCCCTGGTGATGTTCATGGTGCCGGGGCTCGCGGTCTTCTACGCGGGCATGACGAGACAGAAGAACGTCCTCTCGACCATCATGCAGAGCTTCTTCATACTCTGCCTCATAACGGTCCAGTGGGTCATAGTCGGGTACAGCCTCTCATTCGGGCCTTCAAGCGGCTGGCCCATAGGCGGCCTCGATTACTTCGGCCTCTCGGGCGTGGGGGTCGAGCCCAGGGGGACCATACCGCACCTCCTCTTCATGGCATTCCAGGGCATGTTCGCGGCCATAACGGTCGCGCTCATAACAGGGGCATTTGCAGAGCGGATAAAGTTCTCGGCGGTAGTCCTCTTCAGCCTCCTCTGGGCGTTCATCGTCTACGACCCGCTCTGCCACTGGGTCTGGGGAGGCGGGTGGCTGCAGTCGCTCGGGGTGCTCGATTTTGCGGGCGGCATAGTGGTCCACATAAGCTCAGGCGTATCCGCGCTCGTCGCCGCCCTCTATATCGGCAAGAGGCGGGGCTGGCCGAGGGAGCTGATGCCGCCGCACAACCTGACGCTCACGGCCATAGGCATGGGCATACTCTGGTTCGGCTGGTTCGGCTTCAACGCCGGGAGTGCGCTCGCAAGCGACGGGGGCGCGGTCATTGCCTTCGTGGCGACGAACATAGCGGCAGCGGCAGGCACGCTCGTCTGGGCCTTCCTCGAATGGGCGCACAGGGGAAAGCCCACCATGCTCGGCGCGGTATCGGGCACGGTCGCGGGCCTCGGCTCAATAACGCCGGCAGCAGGGTTCGTTACGCCGATGGCGGCCCTCCTCATAGGCCTTGTCGGGGGCGTCCTCTGCTACGCGGCGGTCATAATCCTCAAGCCTAGGTTTGCCTACGACGACACGCTCGACGTCTTCGGCATCCACGGGGTCGCGGGCACATGGGGGACCCTGGCGACCGGGCTCTTCGCCTCCATAGGAGCAACAGGCCTCTTCTACGGCAACCCGGCGCAGTTCATGGCACAGGCCATCGGGGCGGGCGTGACGATCGCGCTCTCGGTCGTGGGCACCCTGTTGATACTGCAGATAGTAGACATGACTGTAGGCATAAGGGTAACGAAGGAGGAGGAGATTCAGGGGCTGGATCTTACGCAGCACGAGGAGCGGGGATACTCGCTCTAGGCTCTAAAAATTGATCTTTTCCCCGTACTCTGCGTCAGTCCGGGAATAAAAATGCTCACATATTATCCATATATGCTCCGCTTTTTATTCCCGGCCTTCCGGGAAAAGCGGGGAAAATCTCTAATTTTTAGAGGGTGCCGCAGCTGGAGCTTTTTGAGCAGCCTGAATTAAAACGGAGGAGCTGATTTTCAGAATCACCTTTGGATAAAAAACGATCCGGCACAGGGCTGTGCCGGGACACAAGGCAAGGGCGCCTTCGGGGGGACGGGTCAAATCCGTATTCTGGGGCGCCCTTAATTTTTTCAAGGAGGCGTAAATGAAGAAGGTGGAGGCAATAATAAAACCGTTCAAGCTGGACGAAGTGAAAAAGGCGCTCGGGGATATAAATATCGAGGGCATGACCGTCTCGGAGGTCAAGGGCTTCGGCAGGCAGAAGGGGCATTCCGAGTTCTACCGTGGCGCGGAGTACACGCTCGATTTCCTGCCCAAGGTAAAGGTGGAGGTGGTGACGACAGACGAGCTTACGCCGAAGGTGGTCGAGGCCATCATGAACGCGGCAAAGACCGGGAAGATAGGGGACGGCAAGATATTCATTAGCCCGATAGAGGACGGGGTGAGGATACGGACGGGTGAGCGCGGGAGCGACGCCCTGTGACAGGCTGCTGAAAAAGTCGTTCTCCGTCGAAGTGCTACGTCGCTCGTAACTCCGGCGTACACGAAAAGTACGCCTCATTCCTCGCTCCCCTGTTTAAACGGGGCCTCGCATCTGGAGCTTTTTGAGCAGCCTGAATAAAAACGGAGTTTTTCAGCAAGCTGCTAAGAAGAAAAAAGAGTAACCGAGGAGGAAAAAATGAAAACCGTAATATACGCTCTTTTGGTCCTTGTTCTGCTGCCGCTTGGGGCCGCTGCGGAGGAAGCGCCATCCATCGATACGGGAGACACGGCCTGGGTGCTCGTGTCCACGGCCTTCGTGCTCCTTATGACCGCGCCCGGGCTCGCGTTATTCTACTCGGGCCTCGTGAGAAGGAAAAACGTCCTTTCAACGATAATGCAGAGCTTTGCCGCGCTCTCGATAGTGAGCATACAGTGGGTGCTCTGGGGCTACAGCCTCTCCTTCGGCCCGGACCGCTGGGGCCTCATAGGCGGGCTCGAGCTCATCGGCCTCAATGGCGTCGGGCCCGAGCCTGGAGGCTACGCGGCTACCATACCCCACCAGGCCTTCATGGTCTTCCAGATGATGTTCGCGGTCATAACCGTCGCCATAATAACCGGCGCTGTCGCGGAGAGGATGAAGTTTTCTGCCTTCGTTGCCTTCGCGCTCCTCTGGACGACCTTCGTCTACGACCCGCTCGCGCACTGGGTCTGGGGCGGCGGCTGGATAGGGAAGATGGGAGCGCTGGATTTCGCGGGCGGCACCGTCGTTCACATAAGCTCGGGGGTGGCCGCGCTTGCAGCGGCCATTGTGACCGGGAGGAGAAAGGGATACGGGACCGACCTCATGCTGCCGCATAGCCTCCCGCTTACGCTAATCGGCGCCGGGCTTCTCTGGTTCGGCTGGTTCGGCTTCAACGCTGGTAGCGCACTCGGCGCGAACGGGCTTGCCGCGACCGCCTTCATGGTCACTAACACCGCGGCTGCAGCTGCGGCCCTCTCCTGGATGGCTGTCGAGTGGCTCCACAGGGGAAAGCCCACGCTCCTGGGCCTTGCCTCGGGCATAGTTGCAGGCCTGGTCGCGATAACGCCCGCAGCCGGCTTCGTGGGCCCGGTATCGTCGATATTTATCGGGCTTGCAGCCGGTGCGGTCTGTTATCTCGCGGTTACGCGGCTCAAGCCGCTCCTCGGATATGACGACTCGCTCGACGCCTTCGGCATCCACGGCGTCGGCGGCGTCTGGGGCGCTATCGCGACCGGCCTCTTTGCCTCGACCGCGGTGAATGCGGCCGGAGCTGACGGCCTTTTCTTCGGAGGGGCTGGGGCCGGGCTCCTTCTTAAACAGCTCATAGCGGTCGGCGCGAGCGCGGCCTACGCCTTTGTCCTCACATTCATAATCCTCAAGGCGCTCGACTGGGCGATCGGCCTCAGGGTCGCGGAAGAGGACGAGGTGCAGGGGCTCGATATCACCCAGCACAGCGAGAGCGGATATTCGCTTTAGGGGCGCGGCTAAGCCTTCAGCCGTGGTTACGGGCCCTGGATATGAGCGCCGATATCGATGCCGCCTTGGCCTTTATGCTCGGCGCAAGGAGTATGTCGGATATAAGCGCGGCTGAACAGGCGCCGGATTCCAGGACAGATACTATCGTTTCCCCTGTTATGCCGCCGATTGCGACCACCGGTATGTGCACGCTCGCGGAGACCTCCTTGAGCCCCGATAATCCCTTCGGCGTGTCCGCGTCTGTTTTAGTCCTTGTGGGGAATATGGGGCCGAACGAGATGTAGTCCGCTCCTCCGGCCTCGGCCTTTTTCGCCTCTTCGCGGTTGTGGGTGGATACGCCTATTACCGAAGAGGGGAGGAGCCTCCTTGCGTCCTTCAGCGGTATGTCGTCCTGGCCGAGGTGCACCCCTTCGGCAGAGGCCATGAGGGCTATGTCGATCCTGTCGTTTACGATGAAGATGGCCCTTCCCGCAAGGGCCTTCCTCATCTCCAGCGCCGCCCTGAGCATGGCGCCGCTCGTTTCCCCCTTTGCCCGGAGCTGCACGATCCTTGCGCCGCCAGAGGCGAGCTCGTCAGCGCATTCGCCCGCCCTTTCAAGGCTCACGTAGGCCGAATCGACAATGGCGTACAGGCCCGAGATGAACGTGGGATGAGAGTTCTTCATCCTTTGAGCTTCCCCATGCTTATATCGAGCTCCCGTATCTTCTTCCGAAGGGTGTTCCTGTTTATGCCGAGCATCTCCGCGGCCTGCACCTGGTTGCCCCTGGTCTTCTCCAGCACAAGCTTTATGAGGGGCCTTTCCATGTACGGCATGATGAAGGAGTAGAGCTCCTGCCTTGAGCGGTGGTCCGTCTTGTCGATGATGGGCCTCAGGCGCGCGGCAATCATGTCCTCGATGGACTCTTCCCTCCTTGCCCGCTTCTCCGGGAGGGCAAGGTCTTCGTCCTTGATGCTGACGCTCCGCGACATCAGGACGGCCCGCCTTACGGTGTTCTCAAGCTCACGGACGTTCCCGGGCCACTGGTAGGCCTCGAGCGCCTCGAGGGCGGATCCGTCGAACGACCTCGGCCCGCAGTTGAATTCCCTGCTGAACTTCTCGAGGAAGTGCTGCGAAAGCACCGCGACGTCTCCCCTCCGGTCGCGTAGCGGCGGAAGAGTAAGCGTTATGCCGTTGAGCCTGAACAGGAGGTCCTCCCTGAAGCCCCCCCCGGCAACGGCCTTTTCAAGGTCCTGGTTGGTGGCCGCTATTATCCGGACATCCACGCGCACCGGCTCCCTGCCGCCAACGCGGTAGAACTCCCTCTCCTGTATGACGCGCAGAAGCCGCGCCTGCAGGTCCGGGCTCATGTCGCCTACCTCGTCGAGAAAAAGGGTGCCTTTGTCGGCAAGCTCGAACTTCCCTTTTTTCGATTCGACAGCGCCGGTAAAGGCACCCTTTTCGAAGCCGAAGAGCTCGCTCTCCATGAGGTCCCTGGGCACTGCCGCGGTGTTTACGGCAACGAAGGGGCCCTCGGCCCTCGGGCTGTTCACGTGGATGAGCCGCGCAAGCAGCTCCTTGCCCGTGCCGCTCTCGCCGAGGACGAGGACGGTAACGTCCCTCGCGGCGACCTTCCCGGCCTTCTTGAAGACCTCCTCCACGGCCTTGCTCTTCCCGATGAAGACGGTCTCGTCCGAGAGCTTCTGGAGGAGCCTTTCCTTCAGGGTAGAGACCTTTTCCTTGAGCCTCGAGTTCTCGATTGCCCGCTCGACAGTGAGCTCCACCTCGGCGAGGTCAAAGGGCTTGGTTATGTAGTCGAAGGCGCCGAGCTTCATGGCCTCGAGAGTGTTCTTCATGCTCGGCTCGGCGGTCATTATGATGAAGGAAGCGCCGAGGCCGGCTTCCCGCGCCTCTGTAAGGAGCTTCAAGCCGTCCTTGCCCGGCATGTTTATGTCAAGGAGGGCGAGAGAGACCTCCTGCCCCGAAAGTATCTTCCAGGCCTCGCCGCCGTCCGAGGCCCTGACCACATCAAGCCCCTTCTCCCTGAGAAACCTCTCCAGCACCCATAATACGCTCTCGTCGTCGTCCGCAACGAGCACCCTTTCCGCGCTCATCCCGCCCCCCTGTCCTCTACCGGGAGATAGACAAGGACCGAGGTGCCTTCTCCCTGCTCTGAAGCTATCTTCAAGTGACCGCCGTGCTCTTTGATTATTTTAAGGGTGATTGCCATGCCGAGGCCGCTCCCCCTGGGCTTTGTGCTGAAAAAGGGCGTAAAGACGTTTTCAAGGTCTTCGGGCTTTATCCCGCACCCGGTGTCCCGGACCTCTACGGATACCATGCGGCCCGTGCCGCCCTCGCCCATGTGGAATTCGGTTATGGCCCTTGTAGAGACGCTCACGATGCCGCTCTCCGAGACGGCCTCGATCGCGTTCTTTACCAGGTTGAGGAAGACCTGCTTGAGCTGCCCCTCGTCCCCGGCGACCTCCGGGATGCTCGGGTCGTAGCTCTTTACGAAGGCGCAGCGCCCTGCCCCCTCTCCGAGGAGGAGGACCACGGAGTCGAGCACCTGGTGTATGTTGACCGGCTTTTTAACGAGCCTGGCGGGCCTTGCGAAGTCGAGCATCTCGTTAAGTATGCCGTTCAGGCGGTCGGCCTCTTTTATGATCACTTCCATGTATTCGTTGAGGCCCTTGTCAGGGGCCTTCCTCGAGAGGAGCTGGGCGGCGCCCCTTATTCCGCTAAGCGGGTTTCTTATCTCGTGCGCGAGGTTTGCGGCGAAGGCGCCTATGTACGCGAGCCGCTCCTTCCGGAGGGCGCTCGTTTCGAGGGGCTTTATGCCCGAGAGGTCTTTCAATAACGCAACGGCCCCCCTCAGGCCGCCTTCGGGGTCGAAGACGAGGCTTGTGGTCACGCTCACCGGCAAGGCGTCGCCTGTGATCCTCCTCCAGAGCTTCTCTTCGTACTCGGCGAAGATGCGACCCTTGGCCAATGTTTCCCGGAGCATCTCGGCTATGCGCGGGTTCCGCTTTAAGCATGCGTCAAGCGGCTTGCCGAGCACAAAGGAACGCGAAAGCTCGGTCATCTTTTCAGCCGATTGGTTGAAGACGCAGACTTCCATGTCCGGGCCGACGGCGATCACGCCCTCGGCCAGGCTTTCGAGTATGTCTTCCAGGGAAAGCTGGGATGGGTGGGTAGTCATGCGCACTCTGCCTATTTATTAGGCAATGATAGCAGGGCCGCTCTATAAACGCAACGGAAAACAAGGGGATAGGGAATGGGACCCGGAGAAATGCAATAGTGATTGTTTTCTGTTCCTCCCGAAAGCATAATGTCTCCATGCGCGAGATGTCCGCAGGAATAATCATAAAGGACAAGAAGGTGCTCCTCGTACATAACGTGAAGCACGGGCTGAGGGTCGAGCCTCCGGGCGGAAAAAAACTGTCAGACGAGGGCTGGGAGGAATCGGTCACGAGGGAGATACGGGAAGAGCTCGGGGCGGAGGTGCGGGTCACAGGGCTGTTCGGCGAATACAGGACCCATTCGCCCGAGGGGGATTTCATTGTCAGGATGTATTTCTGCGAAATAGTTTCCGGAGTACCCAGGATAATGGAGCCGGAAAAAATACCCTCATTCGGGTGGTATTCCCTTGAAGACCTGAAAAGGCTCTCAAGCGAGGGCACGCTCGTCCCTAACATGCGTCTTGCCCTGGACGATTTTGAGGGCCTCTTGTCCGGGAAATAAAAAAGCCCCGCCTTGAAGGCGGGGCTTTTTTTATGAGCTGGGTGTTGAAAAAACACCCCGCTAATCAATCAACGGATGGACTGCAAAACTGCGAAGACCATCCAGGTCGAGCAATTTGCGAGGCTTGGACTAGATTCTCCGAGGCGCTCGCCAAGCAACGCGCGGAAAGGACCCGAGGCCCCTTTCCGCCTGTTTGCCTGTGGTTCCAATCTGCCCGGGAGCCCGGCTTTTTGCCAGGCCCTGAACCGGCCTGCGTCAGTAGGACTGGCCGGTCTGCCCGGCGTCGCCGCTCATGGTGCCGCCGGCAGCGCCGCCGCCCGTGGTTCCGCCGTCCATTGCACCCTCACCGCCCGGCATACCTGCAAGCTGCGAATCCACGCTCGCGCGTATGTCGCTGCCGAGGTCGGCAGGGTCGGCCACCTCGCCCTCGCGGGCCTGCACCTGGTCGCGGAGCGTCTGTGAGACCATGTCATGGGCGTCGGTATCAGAGAGCCCCCTCTGCATGGCGCTGCTCATGCTGGCGAGAACGTCCCTAAGGCAAGGGCCGGTGCAGTCGTTGTCAACGGCCGTCTTGGCCAGGTCAGATACGGCCTGGGGGTCCGCGTCGTGCTGGGCGAACTCGTTAAGCTGGGGCTCTATTGCGTCGATGTCGGCCTGGGAGAGATCGGTGTTTTCCTGTATCTGCGTCTTGAACTTCTCTACGTCCGCTCCGGCGCCGGTCCTCTCGCCGGCAGCGTAGGCGGAAGGTGCGGCAACGGCTAATACCAAGCCAAAAGCTGCAGCCAGTCGGAAGAAATTGCTTTTCCTCATTTCTGCCCCCCTCTTTTTAAAGTTGCTGGTTTTTATGCCGCATATAAAAAAGTATATACCAGCATCGGAGGGCGTCAAGGGAGGGCTTACGGATTGCCGCGTTTTTCCTTTTCTTCCATGCTGTCGTAGCCGTAAAAAAGGAAGTATACCAGTACCCCGGCCAGGGTTATGAACATGAATATGCCGTTTGAGGTGGCATACCAGAGGACCCCGCCCGCGATTCCAACTATGAAACCAATCCAGTTCAGGGTCTTTACCGTGCCCGGGTCCATCTTCTTCACCAACCGGTCGGCGTACTTGTAGACGAGTATCATGGCGACTACCACGCCTACCGTTATCATGAAGCCGGTTATGGACATAAGCAGCCTTTCGTCATTTAAAAAGCGCCTTGAGACCCTTCTTATAAGGGGCCCGCACGACGCCCTTCTCGGTTATTATGCCGGTTACGAGCCTTGCGGGCGTGACGTCGAATGCGGGGTTTCTTACGCCCACGCCCTTCGGGGCTATCCGCCTCTTCTGTATGTGCGTTACCTCCGAAGGGTCCCTCTCCTCGATGGGGATGAGGTCGCCGTGCGGGGTCTTCAGGTCGATGGTAGAGAGCGGGGCCGCCACATAGAACGGGATGCCGTGCTCCCTCGCGAGCACCGCGACCGTGTAAGTGCCTATCTTGTTGGCAACGTCCCCGTTCGCGGCTATCCTGTCCGCGCCGACCACGACCGAGCCTATGAGCCCTTTTTGCATCATGTAGCCGGCCATGTTGTCGGTTATCAGGGTCACGTCTATCCCGTCCTTCTTTAGCTCCCATGCGGTAAGCCTTGCGCCCTGCAGGAAAGGCCTGGTCTCGTCCGCATATACCTTTATCTTTTTCTTCTGCTCGATAGCGCCCCTTATGACGCCGAGAGCGGTCCCGTACCCGGCGGTCGCAAGCGCCCCTGCATTGCAATGAGTAAGGACGGCGGAGCCGCTCTTTAGAAGCCTCCCCCCGTGCTTGCCGATAAGTCGGTTTATCTCGATATCCTCCCTGTGCATCGTCAAGGCCTCCTTGACGAGCCTCTTCTTGAGTGCCGGCACATCCAGGCCCGGGGAGGATTCCACGACCCCCCTCATCCGCTCTATCGCCCAGAAGAGGTTCACGGCCGTGGGCCGGGCCGAGGCGATCAGCCCGGTTGCCTTGTCGAACTCCTTCCTGAAGGCCTTCATTCCCCCGGCCTTTATCCCGAGGGCGCCGAGGGCCGCGCCCATTGCCGCGGCAACGCCTATTGCCGGGGCGCCCCGGACCACCATGTCCTTTATGGCCCCGGCAACGTCCTTGTGCGAGCGGTATCTCCTGTAAACTTCTTTTTCGGGAAGGAGCCGCTGGTCTATCATCACAACGGAATTGTCCTTCCACTCCACTGTCTTGAACATCGCATTCTCCTATCAGGCTGCTCAAAAAGTCCATCTGCTTCGTTGTCTTCGTCGCTCGTCACTGCGGCGTATACAAAAAATACGCCTCATTCCTCGCTTCTCGACGCCTCGCATCTGGAGCTTTTTGAGCAGCCTGAATGTGGTTTGAGTTTTTCAGCTAACTGCCATATCAAAAGGCGGGGACAGCGCTTCCGAGGACTGTCTCGTCAAATGGCTGCACCTGTACGGTCTCTCCGGCCCTGAACCCCTCCCCGCCCTCCGGGACTATGATAAAGGAGTTTGCCCTGACCATGGTGGATATCATGCCCGAGCCCTGGCCGTCAAGCGGGGTGGCGGCAAAGCCTTTTTCCTCGAGAAAGAGCTCGGCCCTTATGAAGTTCATCCTGCCGGGCTTGATCTTCAGGTCTTTCGTAATGCGCGCCTTGATCGCCCGCCTGAAAAGGTCCTTCCTTCCGGACATCTTGAGAAGAGATGGCCTCACAAACTGCTCGAAAGCCACCATCGACGAGACCGGGTTCCCGGGGAGCCCGAAGGCGGGCTTTCCGCCGATAACGCCGAAGGCGAGGGGCTTTCCAGGCTTCATGGCCACCTTCCAGAATATCATCGACGAGCCCATCTCCTTCAAGACGTCCTTTACGAAGTCGTAATCGCCGACCGAGACGCCGCCCGAGGACACGATGCAGTCCGAAGACATCGCGGCCTCGAGCCTTTCGCGAAGGCTCTCCCTCGTGTCCCGCGCTATCCCGAGCTGGACCGGCGCCGCACCTGCGGCCTTTACGAGCGCCGAGAGTGCGTAGCCGTTGCTGTTCGTTATCTTCCCGAAGCCCGGAGCCTCGAATATGTCCGAGAGCTCGTCGCCCGTCGATATGACGGCCACGCGGGGCCTTTTGTGAACGAAGACGAATGGCACGCCGACCGTGGCGAGCATACTCACCTCCGAGGGGCGGATGAGCGCGCCTCTCCCAATGACGGTCTCGCCCGCCTTGAAGTCCTCGCCCTGGCGCCTTATGTTATCGCCGGGCCGGGCCTGGGCCTTTACGAGTACGTACCCTTCGCCCGGCTCGGTCCTCTCGACCATTATTACCGAGTCCGCGCCCTGAGGCACGGGCGCGCCGGTCATTATGCGGACAGCGGACCCTCCCGCGACCGGCTCCCCGGGCGTCTGGCCCGCCGGAAGGTCGTAGAGCACCTTGAGCCTGACGGGCTTTTCCGGCGAAGCGCCGGAGGTGTCGGCAGCGCGTAGCGCGTAGCCGTCCATGGCGGAGTTGTCCCACGGGGGATTTCCGCCCCTGGCCTTTATGTCCTCCCCGAGCACCCTGCCGAGCGCCTCCTCAACAGGGACGCTCTCTACACCGAGCGGCCTTATTTCCCTGAGTATGGTCTCGAGGGCTTCTCTTACGGAGATCATGACATACCCTTTCAAGGCAACTCTCAAAAATTGATCTTTTCCCCGGACTCTTTGTCATGCCTGGAATAAAAATGCTCGCATATTGCCATATATGCTCCGCTTTTTATTCCCGGCCTTTTATTGCGGGAAGATCTGCAATTTTTAGAGGTTGCCTCAATTTAATCATAGCAGGGTGTTGAAAAACACCCTGCTATGCAATCCACGGATGGATTGCCAAATTGCGAAGACTATCCAAGTCGAGCAATTTGTGAGGCTTGGACGTATTCATTCCGGCCAAGCCGTAGTTGAAAAAATCCAGGAAGGACTTTTTCAACATCCTGATAGTGTAAAACATATCACCATAAGGCTTGCGTGTAAATGGGTAAGAAGATACAGAAGGGCCAGGGAGAGACACACTGCTCGAAGGCAGATCAAAAAGAGCTTTAACGCGCTGCCGCGCTTTTTGGGCATGAGGCTCCCCTCCATCCTCCGGGCTCGGCTCTTATGTCGCTCGGCCTTTGCCCTCGCTCCTGCTGCCCCGCCTCGCCCGTCCCTCCTCCATCCCTATGTCCGCTCCGCCTTATGCCCGGGGTTGTTTTAAATGCAAAAACAAAAGTGCTGTGAGATTTTTTATCTTTAACAAACCCCGGAGGGTAAGGCGAGCGCTGCATAAAGGAGGAAGAGCGTGAACGGGCCGGGAAAGCAGAACTAGGCCCTTCCCCTTCGTTTCACTCGCTCAGGGTAAACTCCGCGACTTCAGGGGCCCGTTGGAGATTACCGGCATTCCGCCGGGAATCTCCAACGCAAGAGGAAGATTTCCGTATTTACATCCGCTCGCTCGACCCAGAAAAAACTCCTGGGTCTCTGCTCTGGTTTTGTGTGTTCACGGGGTGGGGGAGGGGCTGGCAAGCGAGCCTTACCCCCGGACCGCGCGGAAGCGCGGAAAAGGTCTTTCGTTTCGCGTGAAAAAAAATCGCATCGCGTCAAAACGGTCTAGAAGAAGGGAATCGGATTAAGAGCTGAATGGGAAGGGTTCGTTTCAGTCAAAAGCTGACGTGCTATCAGCCCTGCGGCTCCGTAACGGTTACCGCTTCAAACGCCGCGAAGGGGCTCTCCAGCGACGCGCTGCGGTCTGCCCTGACCGGTATCATTATTAC
This sequence comes from Thermodesulfobacteriota bacterium, assembly GCA_030583865.1. Taxonomy (NCBI): domain Bacteria; kingdom Pseudomonadati; phylum Thermodesulfobacteriota; species Thermodesulfobacteriota bacterium. The sequence goes on from CP129479.1 coordinate 206,987, forward strand.
GGTGCCGGGCCTGAGCCTCTTCGGGTTTAGGTTTTCGTTAAGGTGCATTATGGGTTTTATCTCGGTCCCGTACCTGGCGGCTATCCTGCCGAGCGTGTCCCCGCGCTTTATCTTGTGCTGCACGAAAGAAACCCTTTTCGCGGGCGGGACCTTCTTCATGTTCTCTACGAACATCTCCGCCGTGCCCGCAGGTATTTTAACCTGGTAGCCGGGATAATCGGGCGGGGTGAACCAGCGCAGGAGCTCGGGGTTGAGCTTCCTTATCTCCTCGACGGTCGTGCCGGCGGCGGCGGCGATTACACGGAGGTCGGTCGCCTGCTTAACCGGGACCTTGTCATAACGGAGCCCTTCGTTGAAGACGACGGGGCTGAAGCCGTATTGCTCCGGGTCCTTCGCTATGGTGAGGGCGGCAAGGTACTTGGGCACGTATTCCCGCGTCTCCCGGTGGAGGACCTTTTTCTTGCTGGCGAGCTCCCAGAAGTCCTCGGTGCCCTGCTTCTTTATGGCCCTGGCGACCCGTCCTTCCCCGGCGTTATAGCCCGCAGCCGCAAGGTACCACGAGCCGAACATCCCGTATAGGTTCTTAAGGTAGCTGGCGGCAGCGTACGTGGCCTTTTCGGGGTCCATCCTCTCGTCTATCCACCAGTCCACCCTGAGGCCGTACCTGACGGCCGTGCCTTTTATGAACTGCCACATGCCTACGGCGTTCGCGTGGGACCTTACGGTCGGGTTTAGCCCGCTTTCTATCAAGGCTATGTAGGAAAGGTCCTCGGGAAGGCCGTTTTCGCGCAGTATCGCCTGGAGCATGTGCATGTAGTCCGCGCTCCTAACGAGCCATTTTTCAAAGTGTTTCCGCCCGTTAGTCTGGAAGTACCTTATGAAGGACTCGACGTTCTTGTTGACAACGATGGGGATTTCCGGAAGCCCGGGCACCTCTTCGGCTTCCACCGCCTCCTCTATCGAGGCCTCGGCCACGAGGAACGGAGGCAGGGCATGGCCGGAGGCAACCTGGCCTGCCGCCTGGCATGAGGGCGCGTTCACCGCCGGCGCGGAACCGGTGTAGTCAAAGTGCATTACGCCGGTATCAGAGTTGGCATCGCATAGGTACAGCGCGTAAGCGTACCTTAAAGTGGTGATGTTCTGGAAGGGGACTTGTCCGGCGGGCGCGCCGAGCCCTTCTGTCGAGAGCCGCCCGGAGCTATCCTGGACCAGGGAGGCAAGCTGCGACCCTCCCTCCGCCACGGCCGGCCAGCCCGCGTCCGTGGTCGAAGCCCACGAGGGGGCGGCGAAGAGCGTCAACGAGAGCGCGGCGGCAAGGAGAGTCGGTTTCATCGTCACCTTCAGCGGTTGTACGGGGACCCGGCGCTCTGTCCGGGGATGCCGCCCGCAAGCTCTATCTGCCGGAACTTCTCCTTGACGTCCTCGGCTGTCTTTTTTGCCGCAAGCTCTATCTTTTTGCCTGCGCTGGTGAGGGCCCTGGTGTAATCGACGAAGTACTGGTTGTTCTTTATCCACTTCTTGGTAAGGCTGTGTCCGTAGGTCTTTATGCCGACATTGAAGAGGTCGAAGCGCGCGGCCCTCCTCGCTATCTGCCAGAGCGAATAGAATTCCTTGGTCGCCCTCATGGTCTCGGTCTGGAGCTCGTAGTAGCTCATGAGCTTGGGCTCGAAGACCACGTGGTGGGCGTCGTAGAGGCTCCAGTCCTTGCTTATTATGCGCCCCTCGCTTTCAAGGTCCCTGTAGCACTTGGTGCCCGGCAGCGGCGTAAGGATAAGGAACTGGACCGATTCGAGGTCGTTCTTCTTCGCGAACTTCACGGTCTCGGCTATGGTGTCGGTCGTGTCCTGGTCGGAGCCGAAGACGAACATGCCGTGTATCCTTATGCCGTTCTTATGGAGCGTCCTTATGCAGTTCGTTATGTCCTCGACCGACTGCTGCTTGTTATAGAGCTTTAGGGTCTGCGGGTTTATGGACTCGAGCCCTATGTAGACGGTGTGGCATTTCGATTTCCGCATGAGATCCAGGAGCTCCTGGTCTTTCGCGATCTCCACCCTGACCTGGGCCGTCCAGTTGGGCGTCAGGCGCTTTTCTATCATCGTGGAGAGGAGTTCCTTGGTCCTCTTCTTGTGGGCGCAGAAGTTGTCGTCGTAGAAAAAGACCCAGTTCCCACCGTACCTCCTGTGGTTCTCGAGCTCTTCTATGACCCTTTCCTTGCTCCTGAACCTGTACTTCTGGCCGAACATGCCGGTGACCGAGCAGAAGCTGCAGTCATAGGGGCACCCCCGCGAAGTCATTATAGGCGCTATGGTGAGCTTCCTTATGTTCTCGGTCTCCATGCCGCTTATGAGGCTGAAGTCCGGGGCAGGGAGCGTGTCCAGGTCCTTGCAGAACGGGGCGGTGGAGTTGTGCTTTATGGCGCCGTCCTTGTAATACGAGAGCCCGGCTATCTTGTCGAGCCCTTTTCCGGTCTCTAACGCCTTTATGAAATCCACGATGACGTCGTCGGCCTCGCCGCGGAGCACGTAATCCGCGTACTGGAGGGCCTCCTCAGGGAGGTAGGTTACATGGGGGCCGCCCATTGCAACGGGTATTCCGGCCTTCCTCACGAGCTTGGCTATCTCGTAAGACCTGCTGGATGTCGAGGTTATGGTGGAAATACAGACCAGGTCGGCGCTCAGGACGTCCTTGAGATCGAGTTCTCCCACGGACTCCACATAGCTTTTCACCTCATAGCCGCTCTGCCTGAGCCTTGTGCCCAGAAGCACCGTGCCGAGCCGCGGAAGGGGCATTCTCGTAAAGATATGAAAATCAGGGGGGTTAGGCTCGATGAAGACGATCTTTCGCATTAGCAGTAGTCCTTTTCCACATGAATGCCATTCATCTTACCCGCGTACAACCGCACTGTCAAGGAAAATGCCTGCCCCGCTCTCCTCTGAAAAACGCCTGAATCACGGGTTTTTTCAGGAAAATCCAGCTCCTCCGGCCAGCTCTGCCGTCCCTTTCGGGAATGCATCATACGCTTGTTTCCGAAATGAATATGTGAGTTGAGGCACGGATTCCAGATGAATATGGAAAATAATCCGGATGCCTTGTTTTTACATCGGAGTTTTCGGGGCTGACTTGAGCCGCACGGGCTTTAAAAGGGTGTGTTTTTCTGCAGGGCCTTTTTCAGGTATTTCGCGGTTATGCTCCGGGGGTTCATCGAGACCTCCTCGGGGGAGCCGGCAGCCACTATCCGACCCCCTTCATCTCCGCCCGAAGGGCCGAGGTCTACTATGTGGTCGGCCGTCTTCATGCAGTCGAGGTTGTGCTCTATCATCAGGACCGAGCTCCCGGAATCGACAAGCCTTCCGAGCACCGCGAGTAGTTTTTTCACGTCGTCCATGTGGAGCCCCGTTGTGGGCTCGTCGAGTATGTATAGGACGTCCCCGGAGGACTCCTCCACGAGTTCCCGTGCAATTTTCAGCCGCTGGGCCTCGCCTCCGGAAAGGGTGGTCGCGCTCTGCCCGAGCTTAAGGTACCCCAGGCCAACTTCCCTGAGGACGGAAAACCTCCTCTGTAGCGCGGGCTCGTTCGGGAAAAGCGCCATCGCGTCCTCGAAAGTCGTCTCAAGTACATCGTATATGCTTTTTCCCCTGTATTTGACGTCGAGGACGTGGCCCTTGTACCTCCTGCCCCGGCATACCGCGCATTTTACGTATACGTCAGGGAGGAAATACATCTCGAGCTTCTCAAACCCCTCTCCCTTGCACGACTCGCACCTGCCGCCGGCGACGTTGAAGGAGAAGTCCCCGGGGGAAAGCCCCATGACGCGGGCAGATGAGATCCCGGCGAATATCTTCCGTATGTCGTCAAAACCGCCTATGTAGGTGAGGGGGTTCGAGCGCGGCGTCCTTCCTATGGGGCTCTGGTCGATGAGCTTGACGCCCGAGACCCTGTCAAGGCCCTGCACGGACGAGTACGGGAGAGGCGGCTCCGACTTCTCGCCGAAGTGCGCGGCGAGCACCGGGTATAGCGTGTCCACTATGAGCGTGCTTTTGCCTGAGCCGGAAACTCCGGTAACGCACGTCATGGTCTTCAGCGGCACTTCGAGGTCAACGGATTTCAGGTTATTGCCCGAGGCGCCCCGGATGACGAGCGACCTGCCGCTCCCCTTCCTTCTCCATCTGGGCACGTGTATGGTCTCCCGGCCCGTGAGGTAATCAGAGGTCAGGGTGCGCGCCGATTCAAGGAACTCGCGTGTGGACCCGGCCCATACTACCCGCCCGCCCTTTTCGCCGGCGCCGGGGCCGAGCTCTATTATGTGGTCTGATTTCGCCATCATGGACGGGTCGTGCTCGACGGTTACGACGGTATTCCCGATCGAGGAAAGCCTCTTAAGCTGGTTTGTAAGCAGGTCAATGTCGACCGGGTGGAGCCCTATGGACGGCTCGTCGAGTATGTAGAGGACGCCGGAGAGCGAGGACGCAAGCTGGGTCGCTATGGTGACCCTTTGCGCCTCCCCGCCGGAGAGGGTCTTTGTGAGCCTGTCCAGGGTTATGTAGCCGAGCCCGGTCTGGCTGAGGAACTCGAGCTTGGTCCGTATCTGCTTGAGGACCTCCTCCGAGACCGCGGCCTCGAAGGGGGCGAGCTCCAGGGATGAAAAGAACGAGAGTGCGTCCTTTATAGTCAAAGCGCTGGCCTCGGCTATGTTGAGACCGCCGATCTTCAAGGAGAGCGCCTCTTTCTTGAGCCTTGCCCCCTTGCAGGCTGAACAGGTTACCTGCCCCTTGTAGCGCGAACTGAACACCTTGATGTGCAGCTTGTATTTCTTGCTCTCCAGGTAGTCGAAGAACTCTTCTATCCCCTCGAAGCCGGGCGCGCCGCCGAAGACGATATCCCGCTCCCTGGCCGTAAGCTTCCCGAAAGGCTTGTCTATATCGACCCCGTGTCGCGGCGCGTGCTTTATGAGCTCTTCGTGCCACCACCGGTAGGACGGCTTTGTCCATGGCTCGATAGCGCCCTCGCGGAGCGTAAGGGACTTATCGGGCACGACCTTTGCCTCGTCGAAGCGGAGCACATTTCCGAAACCCTTGCACTCCGGGCAGGCGCCCACCGGGTGGTTGAAGGAGAGGGAGATGGGAGATGGCCTTTCGACCCTGGCGCCGCAGTTCCGGCATGAAGGCTCTTTTGAAAAGGCCTCTTCGCCCTTTTCCGGCATAAAGGCCCATGCCGAGCCGCCGCCTTCCCTGAAGGCCGTCTCAAGCGCCTCGGTGAGCCTGCGCCTCTCGCTATTCTTGATGAAGAGCCTGTCCGCAACCACCTCCAGGCGGCCCTTGAGCCCGCCAGGAACGCCCTCGGATATGTCGATTATCTCCGAACCTTTTCTTACGCGTATGTAGCCCTTCTGGAGGAGCATGGAGACGGCCTCCTCAGAAGTCCTGCCGTTGAGGGGGAGGTTGAAACCTATGTACGCGCGCTCGCCCTCGTATTTCGAGAGGAGCTCGTCAGCGGCATGGCCCGGACCGCCCTGGCTCACCGGAAACCCGCAGGCCGGGCAGTGGAGCCTCCCGGCCCTGGAAAAGAGGAGGCGCAGGTAGTCGTTAAGCTCGGTAGTCGTGCCGACGGTCGAGCGGCTGCCGCGGACCGGGTTTTTCTGCTCGACCGCTATGGCGGGCCGGATGTTCCTTATTGCGTCCACGTCCGGCCTGTCCATCCTTTCGAGGAAAAGCCTCGTGTAGGTGGAGAGCGACTCTATGAACCTCCATCGGCCTTCGGCAAAAAGGGTGTCGAAGGCGAGCGAGGACTTCCCCGAGCCGCTCGGCCCGACTATGGTCGTTATGAGGTTATGCGGGATGCGGACCGAGATATTCTTGAGGTTATTCTGCTTGAGCCCCTCGATTACCAGCTCGTCTTTGCCAAGGGGGAGCGGGGATTCGAAGGAGATGGCCTCGGCCTTCCCTGTCTTTTTTCTCGCCATGCGTATATAGCCGTCTTTGAGCTTGATTTAACTACTGATTATAGCTCATTAAATGGGAGCATGACCAGAAAAAAAGCCGGACAAAGGGGGGTGAGTCGCATGAAAATGGGTGTGCTCTTCTACATCCTTCGCGAGATACTTACGCCGAACCCGAGATCGGGGCTGCCTTTGGACCATCCTTTCAGGATGTATCCATACAGGTCAAGCACAGGGGACAGCCTTTGTCTCACGAATACGGTCGTCTCCAGAGGAGAAGGGACCCCGGGCGAGGCGGCCTGGCGCCACTCCAATATCAGGCCAGCGGCCGATTCCCTTGCGTACGGGTAGGCGCCGCCCGCCCTCATGAAAATCGCGTTCTTCAAGGTGAAGGCATCGGGGCTCCCGAACGACTCATACCCGATGGCGCCGAAAAGGGATAAATCGTTCAGTGCCGTTAGAGCGTCGGCCTGCAATGAGTAATCTGTTTCGCCAGTGCCGAGGCCCTTTGACTCGTCAGCGGTCGGGAATTTGAAATTCATCGCGAGGCTCAAAAGTAGCGGCCGCTCCGGAAGGTACATCACATTGTAAGACGCCCCGGCCACTATGTCGCCCAGGCCGGAATTCTCCCGGCGCTCTCCGGGCCTTCTGCCCACTACAGGAATTGCGTTCACCCCCGCAGGCACCACGTTCCCGGGGCCGATTACCTGCCTGTACGGAATGACGAGCTTCAATCTGAGCGGGCCTCTTTCGTACGAGGCGGAGACCGGCACCTGCACTATGTCGCTGGCCTCGCGCCCGCCGTAGTCGCCTACGCTCAGGTCAAAGCCGACGCCCAGCTTGATAATCCTGGGGGCTTCATCCGCCGCGCTCGAGGGCCGCGCCGTCATCGTAAGAAGAGACGCGAACACGAGAAGGCTGATAATGACGATGGGTTTTTTCACAAGCTGCCCGTTCCCGATCTCAAGATCTAATGCCAGTCAGTAAGCGTCCAGTCTTATCGTTTCTCGACGGTCCCGCAGATGCTCCGGGCTTGTCTCGCGGCATCCGCAGGCCTTGGCTAAAGGGCTATTGACCAGCCCACATAGCCTTTATACCACAGACCGATTGCGATTTGGAGCTTAACAGTACGGGCTTTACCTGTTGAGATGACTCCACGGTCTGAAAAAAAGCCGGTCCGGATTCCCGGGCCGGCTTTTTTATATGCTTCTTGATTGCCTGCGGTATCGCCGCGGTGAGCGCGGCGGCTCAATCTCGTTCCCGCCGTGCGCTTTCATGTCCGGCTCAATTTAGACTCACATCCTCCACGAGACACTGAGGCCGAACCCGAAGTCCGGGCTCCCGTCTGACCAGCCTTTCAAAATGTACCCGGACAGGTTCAGGTCCGGATACAGCTCGCGGCTCAGGTACACTGTCGATTCGAAGGGCGCCTGGGTCCCCGGCGAGGCGGCCTGCCGCCAATCGAATATCAGGCCAGCGACCGTGCCGGAGGCATGCTTGTAGCCGCCGCCAAAGCTCGCGAAAACTGTGTCTTCCAAGGCGAAAGCGTCAGGCTCGCCAAAGACCTTGTATCCGACGGTACCGAAAAAGGTGACCTCTTCCCGGACCGTTACTGCATCGATTTGAAAGGAATAGTCAATCTCGCCCGTGCCGAGCCCCCTTGTTTCGTCAGCGGTCGGGAGCTTGACATTTGCGGCAAGGTCGACGAGGAGCCGGCTCTCCGTGAGGTCCAGAACATTATATGCCACTCCGGCCGTTATGTCCCCAATGCCGGATTCCGTGCGGCGCGCCCCGTCCCTAATGACAACCACGGGTGAACCGTTCGCCCCTCCGACCACCACGTCACCTGGGCCGGTGACTTTTATGTAGGGGATGGTGAGCCTCAACATCACCGGGCCGCTTTCGTACGCGGCGGTAACGGGTATCTGCAGTACGTCGGTCGAGGAAGAGGAGCCGTACTTGCCCGTGCTGAAGTCGAAGCCGATGCCAAGCTTCACCCGCTCCGAAACCGTTTCAGCCGCTTGAACGCCGCACACCCCGGCTGCTAAGGGAAACGCCGCTAAAATGAGACTGACGAATATTTTTTTCACGAATCGACTGGTCCCTTCTTCTGTCAAGCAGGTTCAGGGGCGCCCGGGCCGCGCGGGAATCGACGGGCGCTCTATCGCGCCGGACGGCAACCCGGCTGGACGCTCGGGCCTCTCAATGCGTACGGGCTTCTCGATGCGTTCGGGCCTGGCAGGTTCCGAGGCGCGTATCCTTTCGAGCGCGCCAAGGGCATGGTCCCGTCCTGTTCTCGACACCTCCATGGCGTGTTCGATGGCGGGCCTGGCCTCAGCAGGCACCTTTTCGAGCAGTCCGGCCAGCACCTCGGTGTGCTTCATGGTCGCGGCCTCGACCCGCTCAAGTGCGCTCCCCGCATCCATTCCCAGGCTTTGGGCCAGCTCCGCCTCATCCATCGCCGCCCTGACCGAAGCCCCATACCTGTCGGCCAGTCCCCGGGCGAGCCCGGGTTTTGTCGTGCCTATTTCCTGCAATTCAGCGAGCCTGTTCCCGGCAAACTCGGTATGCAGGGCCGCCTTTTCAAGAGGGTCTACCGCGGCCCTGAGTTTCGCCTCCTCGGTGCTTATCTTCGCCTGGTAGAGCGGGTCGTCCGGCAGGGTCCAGTCCGATGCAGAAGGGCTTGAAGTAAAGAGAACTGCCGTTACAAGGAGAGTGAGGATAAACGCTGCCGCTTTGGTTCCCATAAGCACCTCCTGTTTTTGATGCTGCCGTTTGACCCCGTCTTTGGGCCGAAGAAGGACTATACCACAATCAGACCGCCATTTGGAGCGCAGCGTTATAACACGACCCTCCCGGTTGTTTAGTGACTTTAGTCGGTGAGGATGGAAAAAATCCAATCTATGCTGCCCGGCTTCGACGCAGGCCTGCATGCATTGCGGCGCGTAAAATCGCGTTTTGCTCTTTGCAAGGTCAGATTCCTGACGGCCCCGGGCCTTGCGGCACTATCTCAAGCACCGGGTCCTTGCCGATAAACCGCACATAGCCCATTTCCATGGCCGGGTCGTGCTCGAATATGAGGAGCCATCTGTTTTCGGCGGCCTCGGAGAGGAGTTCCTTTTTGGCTTTCAGAGTGTCGAGGGGGAAAAGGTCATAGGCGGTTATGAAGGGGATGCGGAGGTGCCTCGTGGTCGGTATCAGGTCTCCAGTGAAAACGGCGGTCATGCCATCCGAGCGGACGCTCACGATCTGGTTGTCCCGGTTGTGCCCGCCCGTCCTTATGACGGATACCCCGCTTACGACCTCGCAGTCGCCTTCGATAAGCTCCAGCTGCCCGGCCTCCAGGAGAGGCAGGAAATCGTCGGGACAATAGCTTCCTCTTGTCCTTTCGTTCGGGTTGAGGGCCGCCTCCCATTCCCCGCGCTGGACGATATAGCGCGCTCTCGGGAACGCGGGCCTCAAGGCCCCGTCCTCCTTTACCGTATTGCCGCCCGCATGGTCGAAATGGAGGTGGGTATTGATGACGATGTCGATATCCGAGGGGGAGAGCCCGATAGACTCAAGCGACCCGGAGAGCGTGCGGCCCCTCTCTACAGCGTAAATGGACCTGAACCGCGCATCCCCCTTGTCCCCTATGCCGGTATCGACGAGCACGTTCTCGCTCCCGGTCTGGATGAGGAGCGGCCTTATCGAAAGTGGTATGCGGTTTTTCTCGTCCGGCTGGCAAAGGGGTTCCCACATGGCCTTCGGGACCACCCCGAACATGGCGCCGCCGTCAAGCCTGAAGGAACCGTCGCTTAATGAGAATATCCTGAAACGGCCGAAATCCATCTTTCGATTCACCTGTCTGCTTGAAATGACTTAGGGGGGCAGAGGGCAATGTAAACCCCTGGGGGAGGTTTTGTCAAGGAGGGGCCGCAACCAGTTGACTCCGTCCTTTCGGAGTGGGATAATACGCTGGACGGAAAAGTATGCCCATACCTGAAAGAAAGACAAGGATTATCGCAACGATAGGTCCCTCGTCGAGCTCGCCCGAGGTCATAGAGAAACTCATGCTCGCGGGGGCGGACGTATTGAGGCTGAACCTTTCCCACGGCACAAGGGAGGTGCACGGCAAAGTCATCTCCTCCATCCGCGCCGCCTCCAGTAAGCTTGACCTCCCCATAGCCATACTCCTCGACCTCCAGGGCCCCAAGATACGGGTGGGCCGCCTGAGAAAGCCTTCGATAGAGCTTGTCCCGGGCCAGGAGATATCCATCTCCGCGAGCGAGCCGGACGGCGACGAGCGGATGATATCCACTACCTACGCCGACCTTTACAAGGACGTAAAGCCCGGGGACAGGATACTTATGGACGACGGCCTCATCGAGGCGTCGGTAACGGGTGTCGAGGGCGATGTGATACGCGCCAGGGTCGTCTACGGCGGGGCGCTCAAGGAGAACAAGGGCATGAACCTCCCGGGCGTTGCCGTGAGCGCGCCCTGCCTTTCGGACAAGGACCTGGCCGACCTGGCATTCGGGATCGAGCAGGGGGTCGACTATATCGCGCTCTCTTTCGTAAGGAGCGCATCCGACATAGCCCGCATAAAGGGGATAATAAGCGGGTCTTCAGCCGACATCCCCGTGATAGCCAAGATAGAGAAGGCCGAGGCCGTCGAGGACCTCGACGCGATACTCGAGGAGTCGGACGGCATAATGATAGCGCGCGGCGACCTCGGGGTCGAGCTCTCGACAGAAGAAATTCCAGTGCTGCAGAAAAAGCTCATCACCAGGGCCAACGAGGCCGGTAAGGTCGTCATAACCGCCACACAGATGATGGAGTCGATGATAGGGAACCCGAGGCCCACCAGGGCCGAGGCGTCGGATGTGGCGAACGCCGTATTCGACGGCACTGACGCCCTGATGCTCTCGGGAGAAACGGCGGTCGGCGGGTGGCCAGTGAAGGCGGTCGAGATAATGGTGAGGATAGCTACGGAGGCCGAGGAGGCCGCGCTCGCCCACAAGCACCTCCTCCGGAGGAGGAAGGCCCCGGCAGGCTCGTTCTCCTTTGCACAGGCCGTGGCCCATGCCGCTACCGCGGCATCGGAAGAGGTCGGGCCCAAAGCCGTCGTGGTCTTCACGCAGACCGGGGAGACGGCCAGGCTATTATCCAAGCTCAGGCCGATAACGCCCATAATCGCATTCACGAACCAGGAAAACATCCGGAGGAGGGCCGCGCTCCTTTGGGGCGTCACGCCCTTTACAGTCGAGTTCGGCGAGCATACCGACGAGATGATATGCAGGGGGGAGGCCGCGCTCCTGGACCGCGGGCTCGCGGACTTCGGGGACACGATAGTGGTCGTCTCCGGGAGCAAGGTGGGCATGCGGGGCGCTACCAACATGATGAAGATAGACTGGATAGGGAGCGAGGAGTGCAGGGTCTATCTCAAGAGCGGCAGAGTGCCTTGACCGGAAGCTCCCTCCCCGTCTCCCCTCCTAGATCGAAGTACTATCACCCGGGACGCCAGCCCTCTCCATTCAGGAGACCCGCCCAATACGGCTCATCCAATTCTCAAAAAGAGTACTGCAGCGCGAGTATCCAGAAAAGGTCGGTTGACTTGACTCCCTCTGAAGGTTCGCTGTCGTACTCCACTATATTCGAGAGCTTCATGGCCCAGTCCGCGCCCAGCGACGTAGTTATCGCGGCCTCGTTCCGCAGCTGGTAGTCGTCGGGCTGGTCGAGCCTGTTGTTCACCACCAGGCTGTCGCTGAACTCGAGATTGCCTGATAGCTTCCACCTGAGCGCTGCCGCGGCGCGGGAAGTGGCCCAGGAGTCGTCCGCGCCGAGGTAGAGGTCCTCTGAGAAAAAGGCCGCGCCGAGCTCAAGGCGGAGCGACCGGGCGTCGTCGTCCCACACCTGGTAGCCCGCGCCAGGGCCCACGATGCTCCTGAGCTTTATGTCCCTGAACCTGTCGGAGAGCATCTCTACGCTCACGTATCCGTAAAGGCGGCCGGTGAAGAAATAATCGTATTTGAGCATCCCGTATACGTTCCGCGCCGACATGCTGCCGCCCTCCTCGGCGTAGTTATAGAGGAGCTTGAATGTGGCGCGGTCGATGTCCGACTTCTTGACCGCCTCCGCGCCTATGGAGGCGCTGGTCCTGTCCGTGTTGCCGGACTGCGAGTTCGCCCCGATGGAGACGTTGCCGGTCCACTTGACCTCTTTCGCGGGCGGGTTCAGAGATTCTATCTTGTCCCAGCTTATCGCTACAGCGCCCCTGCCCTCGCCGGGCTCGACGACCACCTGGCCGGGTGTCGTCGTGGAAAGCCTCCCCCGGACCACCTCGCCACCGGATAGATGAATATCGACAGCCTCGTCGGTCGTAATCCTCGCGACCTTGTCGGTAGTGATGCTCACGGGCTTCGAGTATGTCGTAGAGACCGTCAGGACACCGTTCTCGATCCTCGTCACCTTCCCGGTGATGGTGTCCCCGTTTTCGAGGACGACTTCATCCGCGCCGGCGGGCGCGGAGAACGCGGCAAGAAAAAAAGCGCATGCCAGGCAGAGCATGTAGATACGGCGAGTGGCCATTTGTAACCCCCATTTTTTGTATTCTCGTTACTGGCGCGGCCCGACACCCGCGGGTCACTCCAGCTTGAACTCGACGCGGCTGTCCCTGACCCCCTCCTTTTTGCCGGCTTCGAGGTCCCCTGACCAGAGGATGAAGACCCGCGAAGGCTCGACCTTGCCGGTACCCAGTATATAGTCCCTGACCGCGTTGGAGCGGCTTCCCGCAAGGCTTCTCAAATCGTCGCCGGTCGCCAGGGTATGTTCCCTTAAAAGCCTCTCAAGCTCGGGAGCCGGGAGCTTTTTCACCATGCCCAGGAAGTTCTTCTCCTTGTGGAATTCAGCCCTCTTGTAGGCGAGGAACAGATATTTCTCAAACTCGTCATTGCCGATTTCAACATCGTCGATGGAGCGGCCGCCGCCCCCTGCGGCGGCCTTGAGCTTTTCGGCCTTTAGCGCCCTCGTGAACTTCTCTTCGGCGACGGCCCTTGCGTCTTCTTCATAATCCGCGTACCCCTCGATTTCGAGCTTCAGGCCAGGCCGTTCGTAAAGCGCGGACACAAGCGCATCGAGCTTTTTGACGGAGTCCACGGTGAGCGTGCGGCTTCCAGCGGAGAACTCCACGTACCCGAGGTCTTCGCCTCCCCCGAATAGCCCTCCGATAAGCGCAAAGGGCGAGGTCACCGCCTTTTCCACGAGGTTGAAAATGACCTGCACAATGAGGGCGCCGACACTGAACTCCGGGTCGTCAAGTGAGCCGGAAAGGGGCAGGTCCAGGGTTATCTGCCCCTTCCTGTCCTTGAGGAGGCTTATTGCGAACGCGACCGGAAGCCCGGTCGCCTGCGGACTGTCCACTTTCTGCCCGAGTGTTATCTGGTCTATAAGGACCTCGTTTGCGGCCTTGAGCGCCCTTTTTTCGATACGGTAACCAAGGTCCAGGAAAATCTTCCCCTTTTCGACCACGTACCCGATGTGCCTGCCGGAATAGGGCGTGATTGAGCTTAGCTCATAGCCGTCCAGCTTGATGCGCATGTCGATGAAGAGGTCGTCCTTATTCGGGTTGATCTTACCCTCGGCCTCGAGGTGCGCGTACTTATCGACCTTGCCGGAAAGTGCCAGCTCCGCAATCCTGCTGCCGTCAAGGAAGAGCCCCCTCATATTGCCGTTAAGCCCCTCGATGCTCGTGGAAAACGCGGGCTCGACCTGCAGGTCGGTGAAATCCACTCTGCCGTTTCTGAGCGTGACAGAGTCAATCCTCATGTACGAGGGCCCGTCCGCTCCCGGCCCTGCCGCAGGGGCCGGTGCGTCCGCATTGCCGGCATGCATGGGCTTCATTATCGCGGCGACGTTCAGCCCTCCCTCGCGGCCTGTGACGACTCTCGCGTGGAAATCCGAAAGCATGACTGACCTGGCAACGAAGCGGAAAGGGGCAAGGTCGAACTCGACGCCGTTCAGGGCAAGAGAGCCGAACCTCATGAAAGGTTCGACGTTCAAGCCGTCGAGCGCTGAAAATCCGGAAAGGCCCCCGTTCCCCTTATAGGAGATGCGCATGCCCGAATGCCCGAGCCCGGCAAGAAGCTTACCCGAGGCAGAGGCCGCGCCCCTTGTGATTTTCATATCGAGAAAGCCGTCGATGTACGGCTCGAGCGGCCTTACATCCAGGGCCTCGGCTTTCAACTCGAGCTCCGCCTCCAGCGGATTAACGGAGAGGCTCCCTTCGGCCAGCACGGCCTCCCCTGAAGGCGCCCTGTAATCGAGGCGCGCCGTTCCGGGCCTGCCCGGCAGGGTGGTAAAGCCGGTCAGAGAAAAATCTACAGGGTCGAATGCGAGGCGGACGGGCCTGCTTCCCGTCAAGTCAGTAAAGGAAAGACGCGCCCTGGAGACCTCTATGCTATCGACCTCAAGGCTGGACCCGGCGTCACCTTCGCGAGGTTCTCTTTCGGCAGAACCGGGGAAAAGCGAGAGGAAGTTTATGGCGCCGTCGGCTCTCCTTACGAGCGCGATGTCAGGCCGCGAGAGGGTAACGGAAGAGAGGCGCGCCTTTCCGGCGAAGATATCGACAGAGGCGATGTCGATGTCCAGCTCGGGCGCCTTTGCGACCTCTCCGCCATGCTCGTCCCTCAGGTCGAGGTCCCTGAGCTTAAGCGCGCCCTTCAAGGCAAGCTCGGGAGACCTGTCCCTGTATTGTATGTAAGAGAGCCCGAGGTCCGCGAAAAGCGTCCCTGAAGGCATCCTCAACTTGAGCGGAACAGGGGAGTACGCGAGGTACTCGGGAAGGCTGAGCGCCTCAATGCTTATGGCGAGCGACGTCTCGAAAGAATCGGCAAAGGGCTTGCTCTCTCCCTTCAGGTCAAAAGGCGTCCCGTTCACCTTTGCCGAGAATGAAGGCTTTACGAATATTTCGACCTCGCTCGGTATGCTGGAGATGAACGGTATCTCGACGTTCATCTCCCTTACCGCGTGGGACTTGCCCTTTGGCAAGTCGATGAAATCCACGCTTCCACCGGTCACGCGGATGTTGTTGAGGGAGAACTTGAGAGGCTCCCCCGACGCCGCCTCCTTTTCATCGGGAGCACCCTCGGGGATGAGGTCGGAGAAATTATAGCTCATGTCCATGTTATGGACGGCCCTCAGGTAAGGCTTGTCAAGGGCGAGTTCCTTCACGGTGATCCCGCCCTTCAGGAGCGACCTTGCCTGCAGGTTCACCCTGAGCTCGCCGAAGGACGCGAACACCTCCGCCTTGCCGGGCTCCATGACCCTGAAGCCGGAGAGCCTGAAGCTGAAGCTGTACGGATTGAAGCGGACCTCCTCAAGAGAGGTCTCGCGCCCGAGAAGCTCCGTAAGCTTCTTGGGCGCGAGGGATTGTATAAGATACGGGACGAGGAGGAACCCCAGAAGCGAATAGACCGCAAATGAGGCGAGAAGGGCCGCGAGGAGCTTATTGTACCAGTATTTATTCCATTTCATAATGGCCCCTCGCGGGAGGCAACCGGGCAGCCGGGGCCGGCTTCAAGAGGAGAGAAGCAGGTCATGGGCGCGGCATCCGAGGCACACTCAACCGATGCCCGAGGTGCAGTGGGGGCAGCGGGTGGCCTTCAAGGGCACGACTGAAAAGCAATACGAGCATTCCTTGGTCGCCGGAGGGGGCGGCGCCGGGGCTTCGATCCAGAGGCTCCTTACGCCCTTTATGAGGAGGAACATGGAAAAGGCGACGATCAGGAAGTTGACGACCGTGTTTATGAACGCCCCGTAGTTGAGCGTGACCGCGGCGGCCTTCTTGGCTTCCGCGAGCGTGGGATAGGGGCCGGCGAATGTCCCGCTCTTGAGCGTGATGAAGAGGTTGGAGAAATCATAGCCGACCAGAAGGCCCATCGGAGGCATGAGAATGTCTGCAACGAGGGAGTTGACGATGCCGCTGAACGCCACCCCGATGATGACGCCTACAGCCATGTCGATGACGTTCCCTCTTAAAGCGAACGTCTTGAACTCCTTGAGCATTGTCTACCCGCCCCCGCTTCCCGGCAGCTTGAGATAAGTAAATGACTATGGGAATCTATCAGCTATCGCCCCTGGTGTCAAGCAGCGCTGGCTGGCGGGAAACGGGCCTTTCGGAAGGGCGGCTGGCTTTGATCGGCTGACTTAAAACGCGGGAGCGCAGAGTCTATCTTATATACGCCTCGGTCACATACCTTCTCATCATCCTGTGAGAGTTGAAGTAGTAGGCGACCTTGCCTATGGAGTTCTCCATCATCTTTATCCATATCCTGCGGTTGTCATAAAAAGTCGGGATGACGTCCTTTTCGAGCTTCCTGTAGAGGTCGTCGGCGTCCGCCTCGTCGGTCGAGAGCGCAAGCGAGCTCTCAAGCGGCTGGGGGCCTATGGACCAGCCGGTATAGCCCTCGATGTGCCCCTCTATCCACCAGCCGTCAAGGATGCTGAAGTTCAAGACCCCGTTGTGGGCGGCCTTCATTCCGCTCGTGCCCGAGGCCTCCCTGGGCCGCATCGGGGTATTCAGCCATACGTCCACGCCCGAGATCATCTTCAGGGCGAGGTCCATGTCGTAGTTCCCGAGGTACGCTATTTTGATATCGTCAGCGAGCTCGCGGGCGGTCTTTACGATGCGCTCTATATTCCTCTTGCCTTCGATGTCCCTGGGGTGGGCCTTACCGGCGTAGATGACCTGAACCTTTTTCCTGCCGATCTTCCGGAGGCGCTCGACATCCCAGAGGAGCAGGTTCGACCTCTTGTAGGCAGTGGCCCGCCTGGCGAAGCCTATGGTGAGGGTTTCATAGTCCATGCCGGCGCCGGTTTCGCCGTTCACGAAGTCTATGAGCCTCCTTTTCGCCTCCATGTGCGCGCCCCAGAGCTCTTCTTCGGGGATACGGGTTATCCTCACGAAAAGCTCGGGCTCGTTGGCCCAGCCGGGCAGGTACTTGTCGTAGAGGCGCGCGAAGGGCTCCGAGACCCAGGTGAAGGTATGCACGCCGTTTGTGATGGCCTGTATCTTGTAGCCGGGGAATAGGACCTTCGAGACCTCGCTGTGCTTCTTCGCGACCCCGTTCATGTACTGGCTCAGGTTCATGGCAAGGAGCGTCATATTCAGCTTGTTCGCGCCGCCAAGCTCCTTCAAGACGTCGAAAGGCACGTCCTCGCCGAGGACCTCCCGCACGAGGTCGTAAGAAAACTTGTCGTGCCCGGCCTCGACCGGGGTGTGCGTCGTGAATACGCAGAGGTTTTTGACGCGCTCTATGTCCCAGACCTCGCGTTCGTCCCAGACCGCCTCTATGTCGCGCTTGTATCTCTGCAGTAGTTCGAGCGTAAGGAGCGCCGCGTGTCCTTCGTTCATGTGGTATTTCTTTATCCTGAATCCCAGGGCCCTGAGCATGAGCACTCCGCCCAGGCCGAGCACCACCTCCTGCTTGAGCCTGTAGCGGTCGTCGCCGCCGTAGAGGTGGTCGGTTATGGCCCTGTCCTCGGGGGTGTTCTCCGGGAGGTCGGTGTCGAGGAAGAAGATCGGCACATTCCACTTGGTGACCAGGCTCCGTATGGAATAGACCCAGGCCTGGACAGCGACCTCCCTCCCTTCTATCGTGACCCTTATCCGCTGGGGCAGCAGCTGCATGTGCTCTGCCGGGCTCCATTTCTCCGGGTGCTCTGTCTGCTTTCCGTCCTTGTCAAGCTCCTGCCTGAAGTACCCCTTCCGGTGTATGAGAGTGACCGCCACCATGGGAAGGTTGAGGTCTGCAGCCGATTTTATCGTGTCTCCGGCAAGCACCCCCAGGCCGCCGCTATAGGTGGGTATCTCGTTCCTGAAGCCCACCTCCATTGAGAAATAGGCTATCTTGGATTCGGCTGTAAGCTCTTCAAGCAATGACATGGGTTCCCCTGAAAAGTTGGATTGTTAAAAACGAGCTTTCCCACCGCCGGGCCGGAGCAAGATATTTCCCTTATTAATTTTTTTATTCCGCCAGCCGATATATAAAAAGTTGTGTTTTATCAAATCCGTAGTCGACCGCAATTATACATCAGGACCTGCCCCGATTACAGCTTTTCCGGGCCTCGCTCGTCCTGTCCGCTCTTGAAGGAGAGCGGACTTGTGGTATAATGCGGCGGTGGAGGTGCCCGATGGCTTCGATTAAAAGGAGCCTTCATATACCGGCCCTGGTTTCCGCGCTTTCGCTCCAGCTCTTTTTTACCGGACCCGCTCACGCCTTTTTCGTAAAAACCAGCCAGGTAACGGCCCCCGAGGCCGCTCAATCCCTATTTCGCAAGGCCGGGCCTGAGCCGCTTTTCATGTTCGCGCTCAAGATGAAGGACGAGGGAAACAAGGCCGAGGCCAGGAGGTCCTTTGCGGAGGTCCGCAAGCTCTTCCCGGATTCGGCATGGGCCCCGAGGGCGGCGTTTCTCCTGGCCCTTATTGCCCTGGAGGAGGGGGACCCCGGCGCGCTTGCCTATCTTGAAGAATCCGCAGGCCTTTCGGGCATCGACGATTACCGCCTCTTTTACAGGGCCAAGGCCCTTTCCGCGCAGGGCCTCCATGCGGAGGCTGCCGGCGCCTATGAATCCATTATACTATCCTATCCGTCATCTTTGCTTGCCGAAAAGTCCCGGTATCTCGGCGCCGCGGCCCTTTTCGAGGGTGCTGCCTTCCAGAAATCCGCGGAAGCATTCGAGAAATTCCTGAAAACGCACCCTGAAGGCCCCCTTTCCGCGGACGCGGCCCTCATGCTTTCCGATTCCTACATCAAATCCGGCGCGCCGGAAAAGGGTGTTGCACGCCTTAAGGGGCTGGCGCTCGGGCAGCCTGCCGCCGCCTCCGGGCAAAAGGCCCATAAGAAGCTCGCCCAACTCGATTCAGAGGGGGTGAAGGGCGCAAAATTGACTCCTGAGGAAAGGTTCAGGAGGGCAGAGGGGCTCCTCAGGGCCGCCTCATTCGAGGCTGCCATCGGGGAGTATAAAAGTTTGAGCGGCTCGCCCGAATTCAAAGGCAAGGCGTCCGTCAAGACCGCGGTCGCGCTCGCAAGGCAGAAGAAGTACGGCCAGGCCGAAAAGCTCCTTAAAGAACATCTTTCAGCCGAGAAGCCGTCCCTTGAGGCGGAAGCGCTCTACTGGTACGCGCTGACTTCGATAAGGCAGGGAAAAGATGGCGGCGCCCTGGAGGCCCTTAAGAGGCTTTCAGTGAAATTCCCCAGAAGCGACGAGCGCGGAAGGGTTATGATGCTCCTCGCCCGCTTCAAGGAAGAAAAAGACCTTGAAGAGGCTGTGAAGCTTTATAAGACGGTAATCTCGGATTTCGCCGGCAGCCCCGTATCGGATGACGCGTTCTGGAACCTTGCATGGGGCGCGTACGCCTCCGGCAGTTATGAGGACGCCTACGAAGGCTTCTCGCGATATCTCGCTGCGAAGCCCGGCGGCAGGGATACGACGAGGTCGCGCTACTGGAAGGCCAGGAGCGCTGAGAACCTCGGGAGGGGCGGGGAGGCGGCAGGCGGGTACGAGGAAGTTTGCGCCAAGGCCCCGGATACCTTCTATTGCCTCATGGCCGCATCGAGGGCAAGGGAGCTTGAAAAACGGACTGGAGCGGTCCTGGCCGGGGCGAGGGCGATCCCGGCAAGCGCATTTAATCCAGGCACGCGGCCTTCTACCGATGGATTGCAAGGCGAAAGCGTTTTCGCGGGGGTTCCAGGGTACAGGGCTGCCGTGGAGCTTCTCGCTCTGGGCTTACGGGAGGAGGCCGCTGACGAGCTTGAGAGGATAGCGTCGCTTCATTCGGGGAAGCGGGCGGACCTTGCCGAGATCGCAATGCTCCTCTACGAGGCAGGGGACTACTACAGGGCCTTCAGGATATACAGGCTCCACCTCTCGGCGGATAGGGATTTCAACCACCTCGGGTTCCCGCTCCGGATAGTCGAGTCCGTCAGGGAGAAATCCGGAGTTCCAGTTGACCCGTTCCTGGTGGCTGCCGTAGCGCGCGAGGAGAGCCATTTCAACCCCGGCGCGGTCTCGCCCGTTGGCGCGCTCGGGATGATGCAGATAATGCCCTCGACCGGAAAGGGCATAGCCGCCAGGCTCGGAGAAAGCTTCGCGGAGGGGAGCCTTTTCGAGCCGGCCACGAGCATCAGGTTCGGGTCCTGGTACCTCGGGCATCTCCTTGAGAGGTTCAACGGCGACCTGGCGCTCGCGATATCTGGCTATAACGCCGGTCCGAACGCGGCAGAGAGATGGGCGAGGAGCCTGCCATTCGAGCTCGACGAGTTCGTGGAATCCATTCCCTATAACGAGACAAGGGCCTATTCGAAAAGGGTATTGAGGAGCTATGCCGAGTTCCTGAGGCTTGCAGGGGAGGACCCTGTCGAGCGGATAAGGAGGGTTGAGCCGTACGGCGGCAAGGCAAAAGACCCTGGCGAGGCCGACGCAAGCGGGGTAATGCCGGTTTACGCCTCTACAGGGAGCGGGCCGGGTCTTCGCCCTTTTTTCCCTTTGACCTTGCTTTCCGCACCTTTTCAGCGAGCGATTCCGCTTTTTTGATAAGCTGCCTGTTCCCCGAGAGGTTGAAGAATTCGAGGGCCTTTTCCGGCTCGTTCTCCTTCATTGCGGCATACCCGAGCTCATCCGCCCTCTTCGCCACCTTCGCCACCGGCTCGCCCTCGCCGGCAAAGGAGTAGAATTCTATGGCGTCGTACAGGTCGTTTACGGAAGTCCTTTTGACGGCATCCTCGGCCCTGCGCGCCGCGCGCGAGTAGACCCGCGCCTTTCCTGGCTCCCCGATCAGGGCGGCCCATTTCAGGGCCGACTCGAGGATAGCCAGGGATTCCTCGCAGTCACTCGTCCCGGCATACGACCGTTCCTCCTTCAGCAGCAATGAATCCAGGCTCGAGGAGGCGGCCCCCCTGAGCCCGGCCAGATGGGCCGGGTCCACGGAGTAGCCCGGGAGATTCAGGCGCTCCCTCGACCTGAAGTGCCTGAAGGCCCTTTCGGCTGAATCAAGGTCGGCAGGGGCTGATTTCACGGACTTCATGACGAGCGAGTCGGATTCCCTGTAATTGTAAGTGGCCTCATACCAGTCGTACGCGCCGGCTGAGCGCTCGATCTCAACTCTCATTCCGCCGGAGGATGCCACGCAGAGCCCGGGCACGGCCGTCTCGTACGGGTTAGGCGAAATCAATATGTGCCTGGCCCATCTCCGGCAGTCCTCGTCAGGCACCCTGGCCAGTATGTTCTTCCCGGAAAAAAACCTGCCTTCCTTTTCGGCAGATGACCCCATCCTGGCGCCGATGCGCTGAAGGCCTTTTCTGGCCTCGGCGCGTTTTCCGCAGAACGAGTCCGCTGCCCTGAAAAAAAGGAGCGCCTCCAGCGCGTGCCCGGCCTTTTCCGCAGCCAGGCCGTTTTCAAGATAGGAGTCGAGCTTCTCGACGTCAGCGTGGTTGCACATGGCGTCGCCGTAAGCGTGGCCCGAAAAGGTTAGGGCCGTGAAGATGACGATCATAGACTTTGAAAGGATTCCCATGCGCGAGTCAGCATTCGGGCGGCCACGGCAGAGGCTGCCCGCTCTCTTTTTCTGGATGATAATGAATACAGGCCGGCGGCCGGATGCCCGCCTGTCATTTCGGTTTCAGGTTGGACTGGGACATGCTATCCTTAGCACGACCAGGGCCGTCTGTCAAGGCGTAACGCCCTGCCGTGGCGCGGCTTTGAGCCCCGGGAATTCCGGTGTACAATCAAGGTATGGACCCTTCGCCTGCGCTTATCTTCATAGTGGGACTGTATCTGGCCTCAACGGGGGCCGGTCTTGTCCTCGAATTTCTGAACATCAGGAGGCTTAACGAGAGGTGGGGCGAGGTGCCGCCCGGCTTCGAGGGGCGCATCGACCGGGATTCCCTCGCGCTCTCAAGGGAATACACGGTCGAGAACGCAAGGCTCGCGATGGCAGAGAAGCTCGCCGGGTCTCTTGCCTCGGCCGTTTTCGTGCTATTCCTCCTCAAGCCCTATGACAGGTGGATAGATTCGCTGGGGGGCGGCTTCATAGCATCCGGGGCGGTCTTTTTCATGCTCCTTCTGCTTGCGGAGACCCTGCTGAGCGCGCCTTTTGCCTTCTGGCGCGTCTTCAGGATAGAGAGGAAGTTCGGGTTCAGCGCAATGACCCCGGGGCTATGGGCCGCCGACCTGGCCAAGTCCATAGCCGTCTCGTCGGCGCTGGCCCTCCTCTTCATATGCGCCGCGCTCTGGATAGTCTCACTCAGCCCGGGGCTATGGTGGTTCTGGCTATGGCTCCTTTTCATCGGGTTTACGGTATTCATGATGTACGTTTCGCCGCACCTGATAGAGCCGCTTTTCAACAGGTTCGACGAGGTCGACGACCCGGGCCTCAGGGACGGCATAAGGGAGGTCCTTAAAAAAGCCGGCATACGGGCCGGCAAGGTCCTCAAGGTGGACGCATCGAGGCGCACCTCGCATACGAACGCCTATTTCACCGGGATAGGGAGCGTAAAGAGGATAGTGCTCTACGATACGCTTTTGGAAAAGCTCGGGAAGGAGGAGATAATCTCGGTCCTCGCCCACGAGGCCGGACACTGGAAGGGGCGCCATCTCCTCAAGGGCCTGACAGCGACGGCGCTCATCGGACTCGCGGCGCTACATGTCTCCTACAGGGTGATTGGAAGCGGACTTCTCGAGAGGGCCTTCGGATTCGAGGGCGCCTCGCTTTACGCGCAAATCGTGCTCCTGGGCTTACTCGCATCCATAGCCGCCTTCTTTTTTATTCCCGTTTTCACGTGGCTCTCCAGGCGGCGAGAGATGGGGGCTGACCGGTTCGCAGCCGAGATTAGCGGCGACCCGTCCTCGATGGCATCGGCGCTAATTAAGCTATCCAGGGACAACCTCTCGAACCTGCACCCGCACCCGCTTTATGCCGCGTTCCACTACTCGCATCCGCCAGTGGCCGAACGTGTAAGGGAATTGCGGAAGACTGGAGAGGGAACCTGAGCCTCATAGTAATGGGAGCGAAAGGCCCTAAAGCAGGCGGCTTTCGGCATGAGCAAAAAACTTTTTCCGCGCTGCCGCGCGGTTTTCGAGGGCAAGGCTCGCTTGCTAACCCCCTCCCCCACCCCGTGAACGGACCCCTGAAGTCGCTTCGCTCCTGGCTTCCCCGGCCCGTTCACGCTCCGCCTCCCTTATGCAGCGCTCGCCTTACCCTCCGGGGTTTGTTTCAAGACAAAAAAGGACTTTTACAGCACTTTTGTTTTTGCATTTAAAACAACCCAGGGCATAAGGCGGAGCGAACATAGGGTTGGAGGAGGGGCGGGCGAGGCGGGGCAGCAGGAGCGAGGCCAAAGGCCGAGCGACTTAAGGGCCGAGCCCGGAGGATGGAGGCGGAAGGGAGCGGAGCCTTATGCCCAAAAAGAGCGCGGCAGCGCGTGAAATAGGTCTTTTCGAGAGAGACCGATTTGATCCGAACACAAAAGGCCGTGGTTACCCTCAGCGCGCCGCCTCATGGGTGTCGAGCAGGAGCTTAAGGAACATCTTTACCTCGTCCTGCGCTATGAGGTGGAAGGCGGCCTCATCTGCCTCGCACCCCACATGCACCGAGAGCCCTTCAGGGCCGAGCGCCCTGTAGGCGTCCTTGTCGGTCTCGTCGTCGCCGATAAAGATGGGCGTCGTGCCCCTGAAGCGTTTTCTGCCGAGCATCCAGAGTACCGCCCGGCCTTTGTCCCAGTTGACCCTGGCCTTTATCTCGAAGGCCCTCTTGCTCTCCGCGAGGCGGACCCGGCCCCGCGAAAGGGCGGGAGCTACGGCCTTGTCGAACCCCTCCTTGAAAAGGGGGAACTGCCGCGAGCCGAGAAGCCTGTAGTGGACGGTGTGCGAAGCACCCTTGTTTTCGAAAATCACGCCCTTCCACCTCTCCTCCAGCTCCGAGAGCGCGGGCGCGAGCCCGTCCAGCTCTTCTCGCGCGGCGCGCCCTATGTCGTATGTCATGGTGAAGTCCGGAGCGGCGGCCTCAAGGCCGTGGTTCCCGGCGTACGCGACCCCGTCGATGCCGACTAGGGACATTATGTCCGCAAGGCCCCTGCCCGAGACTATCGCCACCGGCATGGAGACGGCGAGCGTCCTGACGAGCTCCTTCATCTGGAAGGAGAGGCGCGCGTCCTCGGGCCTGCCGGCCACCGGGGTAAGCGTGCCGTCATAGTCGAGGAAAAGGGAGACGTCCCTATCTTTTAAGCACGACCGCGCTTCCTCCATGGATTTCAGAAGGTATCTGCTCATCCTGTATCCTTTTCATCGCCGAGAATATGTCTTCCACCCAGCGGTAGATGTCGTGCTTTCTCACGTGCGCCCTGGCCTGCAAGAGCTTCCTTTTCCTGCCTTCAGGGTCGGTCTCCAGGGCGGCCTTCATCGCGTCAACGCAGGCCTCGGTGTCGTAGGGGTTTATGACGGTAACGCCCGGGATCTCCTCTGAGGCGCCGGCGAACTCGCTTATGAGGATGCTCCCGGAGAGGTCGAGCTGGGAGGCGAGGAACTCCTTGGCGACGAGGTTCATGCCGTCATAGACGGAGCTTATGACCCCGAGGTCGGCCCTCCTGTAAAGGGCGGCAAGCTCGGTGTGCGAGAGGTTCGAGGTGATGTACTCGACGGGCCTCCAGCCGTCGCTTCCGAAACGCCTGTTTATGGATTCCACCTTGCGCTCGACCCGCTCCATGTAGCTTAGGAAGGGCTCGACCTTCCGGGTGGGGACCGCGACCTTTATGAACGTGAACTTTCTCCTGTACCTGGGGTATTTGGTGAAGAAGAGCTCAACCGCCTCAAGGCATTTTATTACGCCCTTGGTGTAGTCGAGCCGGTTGACGCTAAGGCCCAGCTTGAGGTGCCCGAGCTCCCGCTTCCTCAAAAACCTCGTTATGAAGGATTCTGCTTCAGGTGAAGCGGCAGCGGCCTCGAACCAGCCGAAGTCCACGCTAATGGGGAAGGTCCGGAGACGCGTAAGCCGTCCCTTATGCCTTATTGCGCCTTCGACCGGGTCCACCTCGGCGCCCAGTTCCCTTTCCGCGCAGGTCATGAAATTCTGCATGAAACTCGGGAGCTGGAAACCCAGCAGGTCGTTCGCGAGGAGCCCTTCGAGCAGCTCCTTTTTCTGCGGGCATATCCTGAAGACCCCGTGGGGCGGCCAGGGTATGTGCCAGAAGAGCGAGACGAAAGCCTCAGGCCGGAGAGCCCGTATCCCCGCAGCGGCAAGCGCAAGGTGGTAGTCCTGCAGCCATATTATCGAGTTTTCCCCGGCTTCCTCGGCAACGGCCTTCGCGAAAAGACCGTTGACTCTCGTATAGCTCCGCCAGTACGAGCGGGTGAGGTAGATCCTGTCGAGAGTTATATGGCAGAGCGGCCAAAGGAACCGGTTGGAGTATCCGTTATAGTAGCCTTCGATGTCGTTTGAGCTCAGGGGAACAAGGCGCAGGGTGTAGGACGGGGAGTCGGGCGGCACCTGGATCCTGAGCGGCCCGTCTTTCTTATCGCCTTTCGGGTTTGAGGCTATCCAGACGCCCCTTGTGGCCTGCATCAGCGGGTCGAGCGCGGAGACCAGCCCGCCCACGGTCTTCTGGAGTCTGCCCTTGTTTAGGCTGTAAGGCTCCCGGTTTGAGACGATGATTATTTTTTTTTGGTCGAGTCCTTCCATAAGTAAGCTTCTTTTTCCTGCCCGCCACGAGAACAGGCCAGCATCTATTTTAGCGGTTAAGGGCAGGAATGCAACACTTAATAGATTTTATGAAAAGAAAACAGGGGGTTAGGAGGTGTTCAGGCGGGGTGGAGGGGCCTCAGATATAGATCACCTTCTCATCCCTTCTTTCAAGGGCTGTCCAGATCCCGAGGTAGTTTCTGATGTTGCGGGTCGTAAGGAAGTTCCTCCTGATATGTTCCCTCCCTGCCTCGCCCATCCTCTCCGCCCTTTCCGGATTCTCAAGGAGCTGCCGTATCCTGTATGCGGTCCCTTCCACCGAATGGACCAGGAACCCCGTGACGCCTTCGATGACCTGGAGCGGTATGCCGCCCGCGTCACCGGCTATCACCGGCTTTTTCTTCCAGAGCGCCTCTGCGACGACCAGGCCGAAGCCCTCGCGGGTCGATTTCTGAAGGACTATGTCGGCCCCCCTCTGGAGCGCGTTCACCTCCCGGTCGCTGAAGGGCGGGAGAAGCAGTATGTGTATGTCCGGGTCGCCTGCCGCTTTTTCCTCGACCTCGGCGAGCACCTTCTCTCCCTCGGGGTCGTCTGTCGCGGTCCCTCCGGCGAGGACAAGCCTGCAGTCGTGGTATTTTTTCGCGAGCTTATAAGCCTCTATGACGCCCAGCGGGTCCTTGAACGGGTCGAACCTCGAGACCTGCAGGAGCACAGGCTTGTCGAGCGGCACGCCGAGCCGCTCGTATATGCCCCGCACCTCCTCGTCCTCGATGTGGACGTTCTTTTCGGCAAGGGGGTCTATGGTGGGCTGTATGAGAAATTGGTGGATGGGGAGTGACTGGGCGAAGTTCGCGACCGAGAATATCGACCCGTCGTACTTTTCGACCATGTCCTTCAGCTGGTGCCAGGTGCTCCTGTCGGGCGAGGAGATGTCGATATGGCACCTCCATATCCAGGTGCCCCTTTTTCTGTAATCGATGAACATGGCAGGCTGCGGGTCGTGGATTACGACGAAGTCCGCGTCAAGGTCTATCCGCCCCGCATTCTCCCTGTTCACGCGGGCGTATTCCTCCCACATATCCTTCGTGAGTGGCCTCCCCCTGCCCTGCAGGGAATTATGGATGTTCTTCGTTACCTCGAAGAAGGGCCGGTCTGCCTGCATGACCTCCCACCTTACGTCCAGGCCGATGTCCTTGAAAAGCGGCACCATCCTGGTGAGGAGCTCCGCGACCCCGCCCCCTGCAGCTGTCGAGTTCACGTGGAGCATCTTCCTGCCCGCGAGGACCGAGGCCATCCGCTCTATCGCGCGGAGGTCCCCGGGCTCGGCTATGCCTTCGTAGTCCTTGAGGCTCACAGCGCCTCCTCGATAAGCGCGGCTATCTTGTCCCTGAGCACCTCGGTCGAATACATATAAGGGTCGAGCGATTTTATCCTTGCCGCTATGCCGGGGCGGTTGAGCGAGGTGGAAAGGTATTCGCTGAAGTCGTCCGTCGGCCTGCCGAGCCTGAGCCTTGCCTCGTAGAAATGGAAATATATGCTCGAGAAGTCGACCTCCCGGAGCTTCTGCAGGAAATCGTGGAGCTGGGGCCCGGACTCCATGGAGGTCGGCAGCACTATCGTGATGCCTTCGTTGAACATGAACTCGCGCCCTGGCAGGACCGGCCTCGGGGGCGGGTAATTATCGAGGTACTCGTGTATTATCCTCATGAGCTCGGAGCGAAGGTCCTCTGTTTTCGCGAACTCGAACGGGTTCACGTTCGCGAGCGCCTCGGCCAGGAGCGGCTCGCCTAGCGATTCCGAGACCCATACCGCGAAGTCGTTCGGGAACTCGGGCTCTACCGCGTGCGGCTTCAGGAAATACTGGTGCATGTGGTGGAAGATGGACTCGCGGCTTACGTCCTTCATTATGTCCAGGAGGTCGAGGATGTCCGCGGCCTTGCGGCCGGTAAGGGTCGTGAGCGCGAAGCACTCGTAAAACCTGAATGTCTTCTCCTCTGCCATTTGTCCCCTGTTATGCGCATGTAAGGCCCGGCAAATAACGGCGGTCCTTTTATCTGACCGTAACAGAGCGATTGCGCCATGTCAAGGATAAGCGGGCCGGCTGTCCGGAGATTAAAAATGGCCTGAACCCCGCCGACTGCGCGGATTCGGGCTATAATACCTCGTTGGAAATCCGGTATCAGCGCCGTTTAATAAAGACGGTGCGCAAGATGCGGCGTCAATCTTCCATTTAGGCCTGTTGCAATAAAACATTTAAAAGCTCAACGAGACTTGTTATATTTGGGAAGGCTCGGAGCGCGCGCGGGAGGTGAAGAGAATGGTGAACAGGGACTCCGGTATCGACTTCATCGGGCAGGTGCCCTGGGGCACGCATCTCTGCCAGTTCTACGGCACGGAAAACGACCACATGGACATGGCCGTCCCTTTCATAGCCGCGGGCCTCAAGTCGAACGAGCGCTGCGTCTTCATAGCCTCCGGAAGAGAGCAGCAGGAACGCGCGCTAAAGGCGTTAGAGAGGGCGGTCCCCGAGCTCGAGAAGCGCATATCAGGGCGTGAGCTCGAATTTCAGGGCCATGAGTGGTATTGCAAGGACGGGTCGTTTGAGCCCGAAGAAGTAATCCGCTCCTGGACCGAGATGCACGACAGGGCATTGAAGGCCGGATTCGAGGGGCTGAGAGTAGTCGGCAACACGCTCTGGCTCGAAAAGAAGCTCTGGAAGAGCTTCATGGAATACGAAGAGGCGGTCAGCGGCGTAATCAGGAAGCTCAATATGCTGGCCCTCTGCACCTACCCGGTCGGAGCGTGCGGGGCCGCGGAGCTCCTGGAAGCGGCCGCGAGCCACAAACCGGCCATAATAAAGTGCAACGGGCAATGGAGGTCGATAGAGGGCTTAGGGCATAAGGCCTCCGAGAGCGCCCTCAAGGAAAGCGAGCGCCGGTACAGGCTCCTTACGGAGTTCACGTCCGATATCGTCTTCAGGATGTCCATAAGGCCGGACGGCGGGCTGGACCTCGAGTGGATAACCGAGGCCTTTGAGAACGTATCGGGGTACGGCAACTGGGAGATATCCTCCTCCGAAAGCCTTGAGAAGCTCATTCACCCGGAGGACGCGCGGGAGTACCGGGACATGCTCGCGTCGGTATTGTCCGGCAGGCAGTCGGATTCGGAGGTCAGGTACATTTCCAGGGCCTCGGAGGTCCGCTGGCTCAAGCTCTATGCCCTGCCCGAATATTACGAGGGGACCAGGATAATAAAGGGGGTAATCGGGCGCGGCAAGGACATAACCCGGAGGAAAAGGGCGGAGGAGAGGCTTAGGGACTCCGAAAGGAAGCACAGGGGGCTCTTCGAGTCCATAAGCGAAGGGATACTGGAGACCTCGCTTGACGGCGCGGTCATCGACTGCAACCAGGCCTGCCTGGACATGCTCGGCTATTCGAGGGACGAGCTGAAGACGCTCTCGATCTCCGGGATTGCCGGGCCGCCGAAAGGGGGGGCATCGGATGAAAGCCCGTCCGGCGAGCGCGAATACGAATACGAGTGCCGCAGGAAAGACGGCTCAACCGTCCCGGTCTGCCAGAGGACCATGCCCATAAGGGACGCGTCAGGCGCCGTCGTCGGCGCGTGGCTGGTGCTCAAGGACCTTTCTCCCCTTAAGGAGGCCTGCAGGGAGCTCGACGCCAGGGTAGAGGAGGGGACCCGTGAGCTTAGGGAACTGGTCTCAATCCACAGGGCGGGCGAGGAGCGCTTCAGGGCCCTGGTCGAGACGACGAGCGACTGGGTCTGGGAGACCGATCCCGAGGGCGCGTACACATACGTGAGCCCGAAGGTCCTGGAGTTACTGGGCTACAGGCCGGAGGAGGTGGCCGGGAGAAACAGGTTCGATTTCATGGCCCCGGACGAGGCGCAATGCATGAGGGCCGCCTTCAGTGAGATAGCCGCGGTCAGGAAGCCCTTTTCTCTCGTCGAGATCCGGAAGACAAGGAAAGACGGAAGGATGGTCATCATCGAGACGAGCGGCGCGCCCATACTGGACCCCAACGGGAGCCTCCTCGGCTACAGGGGTGTCGACAGGGACATAACCGCAAGGAAGGTAGAGGAAGAGGAGCGGGGCAGGATACAGGACCAGCTCATCCAGTCCCAGAAGATGGAGGCCATAGGCGCCCTTGCCGGAGGCATAGCCCACGACTTCAATAACCTGATGGTGGTCATAAAGCTCAACGCCGAGCTTGCCCTGAAACGAGAGCAGCAGAAAGGCGACATAAGCGCCTTCCTCGAGCAGATAGGCATAGCCTCGGAAAGGGCCGAGAACCTTACGAGGCAGCTCCTCATATTCAGCCGAAAGCAGCCCACCCAGACGAGGGCCCTGAACCTCAATGCCAAGGTCGACAACATGCTCAGGATACTCAAGCGACTCATAGGCGAGAATATCCGCATAAAGACCTTCTTCGACCCCGGGATAAAGAAGATAAGGGCAGACAAGGTCAATATCGAGCAGATCGTAATGAACCTGGTCATAAACGCCAGGGACGCGCTCCCGAGGGGCGGGACCATTACCATAAGGACCGACAACGTCGAGGTCTCCGGGAGCGATTCGGCCCGGACAGCCTCTCTCTCGGCCGGCGCATACGCCAGGCTGACGGTGGAGGACGACGGGGTCGGTATTGAAGGCGGCGTCATAAGGCGCATCTTCGAGCCCTTTTTCACCACCAAGGGCCCGCGCGGCACAGGCCTAGGCCTCGCCGTAGTACACGGCATAGTTAAAGAGCTCAAGGGCTGGATAGACGTGGAGAGCAAGTCCGGAGCGGGCGCCAGGTTCGAGGTCTATCTGCCGGCCATGGAATGGATTGAGGAGGCGGAGGCAAAACGGCCCCCCGAAGGGCCGCTCCTGGGCAAGGGCGAAAGGGTGCTCGTCGTGGAGGACGAGAAGCTCCTCCGGAAAAGCGTTGCCGTTGTGCTCGCACGGAACGGCTACAGGGTCTTCGAGGCCTCCTCGGCAAAGGAAGCCATCGAGCTCTTTGAGAAGGAGAAGGGCATCTTCGACCTCGTCTTCAGCGACATGGTCCTCGAGGACAAGGACGGGGTGCGCCTCGTCGACGACCTCCGGGCAAGGAACTCCGCCTTCAAGGCGCTCATCACAAGCGGGTACCTGAACGTTGAGTCGCAGTGGCCGGCCATAAGGGACCGTGGGTTCAACTTCCTCCAGAAGCCTTACGAGGTGACCGACCTCCTGAGGTCGATACGGAACGCCATAGAGAACTGACCCGGAAGGTCCCGGGTTTAATCGTCGTGTTCCTGCGGGACGGATTTTCACTGCGGCCGTCATTCATTGCGAGGAGCGAATCGACGAAGCAATCTCAGCGCGCCTGATTTCCGAAAGATGAGATTGCCGCGCCCGCTCGCAACGAAGAGCGCTTGAATCGGTCGGGGTTTCACAAACGACCCGTCCCCCAGGCAGGCCGTCATATTTAGCTTGACTTTGGATGAAATAGGACTAAAATCCTCCTTAATGTCTTTTTTTAAGGAGTAGCCACATGCTTCAGCTCACCAGGAACGGCGAATACGCGGTCAGGGCCGTCCTTTACCTCGCATCCCAGCCGCCGGGCAAGCCCGCGCTCATAACCGAGATATCCGAATCGCAGGAGGTGCCGAAGAGCTATCTCTCCAAGATAATGCAGCACCTTGTGCGCGCGGGGCTCGTGCGGTCCCGCCGGGGCATAAACGGCGGCTTCACTCTCGCAAGGCCCGCGGAGAGCATAACCCTCAAGGAGACGATCGAGGCGGTCGAGGGGCCCATACACCTGAACATATGCCTTATAAAAAAAGGCGAGTGCCACAGGGACGACTTCTGCCCGGTCCACCCGGTATGGCAGGAGGCGCAGAGGAGGCTTTCCGAGGTGCTGGACGGAAAGTCGATGGCCGACCTCGCAAGGGACGGCGAGGCCATAAAGAACCGGCTGAAAAAAACCAGAAGAAAACAGAAGTGACGCGGTAATCCGGCCGCCTTCCCAGGGCCACGGCCCGGTGCGCGGCTTGAGCGAGGGCGTTCGTTATCTGCTAAAATGTATCTGTACTATTCCTGCATTTTCCAACGGAGACCGGATGAAAAAGGGATTTAAGTACGTTATCATCGGAGGCGGCCTTGCGGGGGCCTCGGCGATTAAAGGCATAAGGGGGCGCGATAAGGAGGGCGGGGTCCTCCTCATCGGCGCCGAGAGCGAGAGGCCCTATGACAGGCCCCCGCTCACCAAAAAGCTCTGGTTCGGCAAAAAGAAGGTAGATGAGATATTCCTTGACGAGCCCGGCTATTACGGCGAGAACGGGGTGGAGCTGAGGCTCGGGAAAAAGGCAGTGAAGCTCGACCCGGCCGGGAAGACCGTAACCGACGAGACAGGGGCCGAGTTCTCCTATGAAAAGCTCCTGATAGCGACGGGAGGGGTCCCGAGGAAGCTCGACCTGCCCGGAGCGGATATCGACGATATCATATATTACAGGAACCTCGGCGACTACACCCGGTTGAGGGAGAGGGCGGGGAATGGCGCCTCCGCTATCGTCGTCGGCGGCGGTTTCATCGGCTCCGAGATAGCCGCCTCGCTCAACATGAACGGGGTGGACGTAACGATGGTCTTCCCTTCGCCCTATCTCTGCCACAAGGTCTTTCCGGAGGGGCTTGGAAGGGCCGTCCAGGCGGAATTCGGGAAGAGGGGGATAAAGGTGTTCGCGAGCGAATCCCCGGCCTCCTTTGCCGGGGCGGGCGGCAAGCTGGTCGCAAGGACGACCGGCGAGATGGTCTTCCAGGCCGATGTAGTCATAGTGGGCGCGGGGATACTGCCTGCTGCGGACCTTGCCAGGGGCGCGGGGCTTAAGGTCGAGGACGGCATAACAGTGGACGAATTCATGAGGACCTCCGTGCCCGACGTATATGCGGCAGGGGACGTGGCCAACTTCCCCTATAAGGAGCTCGGGAAAAGGATGAGGGTGGAGCACTGGGACAACGCCCTCTCCCAGGGAACACTCGCCGGCGCCAACATGGCAGGGGGAGCCGAGCCGTACTATCATATGCCGTACTTCTTCTCAGACCTTTTCGATTTCGGGTACGAGGCGGTGGGCGAGGTGAACTCGTCTCTTGAGACCTTTGCCGACTGGCAGGAAGAGAACATGAAAGGGGTCGTATACTACCTGCGGGAAGGGCGAGTGAGGGGAGTAATGCTCTGCAATATCTGGGACAAGGTGGACGAGGCGAGGGATCTCATAAAGAAAGGTGAGCGCTTTACGCATTCGGACCTGAAGGGAAAAATAAAATAAGAAGGACTTCGTCGGCATCCTGAGGCAACAGGGAGGATAAGCCATGAAGCTTTCAGAAGAGAACTGCCGTCCGATTGAAAGGGGGGAGAGGCCCCTTTCCGGGAACGAAGTACAGGAGCTTTCGAGGGAGGTGCCGGGCTGGGCGCAAAGGAACTCGGCTATAGAGAGGGAGTTCAGGTTCAAGGACTTCAGCGAGGCCATGGAGTTCGTAAACGGGGTCGCGGGGCTCGCGGCCTCCGAGGACCACCACCCGGACATCTCGATAATGTACAACAAGGTAGGCCTCCGGCTCGAAACGCACAAGATAGGGGGCCTCTCCAGGAACGATTTCATACTGGCGGCCAAGATAGACGAGATGAAGGCGCATTGAGCATCTACCGAGCGGGTCATATGCAGGTCGCACCTACTAACTAATCGGAGCGGAAACCGGATGTCCTGGGATTTGAGGGGAAGGAACGCGCTCGTAACCGGCGGGGCGAAGCGCATAGGCAAGGCGATAGCCACAGCCCTTGCCAAAGAGGGCGCAAACGTATGCATCCACTACAGCAGCTCCGAGTCCGAGGCAAAGGGGGTTAAGGCCGCCCTTGAGGCCCTGGGAGTAAAGTCCTGGCTCTTGCACGCCGACTTCGATAAAAACGGGTATGAGGGCCTCGTCGAAAGGGCCGCCGAAGAGACGGGCGGCATCGATATCCTCGTAAATAACGCCTCCATCTTTCCGCAATCCACCCTTGGGGGCATGACCCTTGAAGGGCTCTTGTCAAATATACGCGTAAACGCCTGGGCGCCCTTTGTGCTCATACGCGACCTCGCGAGGATTTCGGAAAACGCAAGGGTGGTGAACCTCCTCGATTCGAGGCTTTCGGGCTACGACTGGACCCACGCGGAGTACATACTCAGCAAGCACCTCCTTTCAGTGATTACGAAGATGGCGGCCGTCGAGTACGCGCCAGGGCTCGCCATAAACGCGGTTTCGCCTGGCCTTATACTCCCGCCGCCCGGAAAGGGCATGGAATACATCGAAAAGCTCAAAAAGACCGTGCCGCTCAAAAAGCGCGGGAGCCCCGAGGAGATAGCGGCGGCGGCAATCTACCTGCTTAAATCCGAGTTCCTGGCCGGAGAGGTCATATACGTGGACGGAGGGAGGCACCTTATTGAATACGACAGGGGACCGCATCCGGATTGAAGGGCTTTCGGCCCGCTGCATTATCGGAATAAACCACGACGAGCGGAGGGAGAGGCAGGACGTCGTAATAGACATAGACCTTCACGCAGACCTCCGCGCCCCGGGGCGTTCCGACGACATCAATGACGCCGTCAACTACAGGGACATCAAGAAAAAGGTGCTCGGGCTCGTCGAGTCCTCGAGCTTTCATCTCATCGAGGCGCTGGCAGAGGGCATAGCAAGGGTCTGCCTTGAGCACCCGTCCGTTCAAGGGGTAAGGGTGAGGGTGGATAAGCCCTCGGCCTTGAGGTTTGCCAAGACCGTGGGCGTTGAAATAAACAGGGGGCGTTAGTGCCTTCGGCCTTCGTGGGCATCGGCTCGAACATGGAGCCCGAGGAGAATTTGAAGAAGGCCTTGCGGCTCCTTTCAGGAGAGGGGCTTTTTGCCCTCTCGACCGTTTACCGGACCGAGCCGCTTAATAGGCCCGGGCAGCCCAGGTTCCTTAACTGTGTTGCCGGGCTCAAGACGGAAAGGCCGCCACTTGAGCTAAAGGCCGCGCTCAAGGATATCGAGGCCTCGCTCGGGCGGGTGCGCACGGGCGACAGGTACGCGCCGAGGCCAATAGACCTCGACCTCGTCTCATATTGCGATACAAGGCTTGAAGAAGGCGGCCTCGTCCTCCCGGACCCTGAGATAGAGACCCGCCCGTTTATCGCAATCCCGTTACTTGAAATCGCCCCTGACGCCCTGACCCCCTCAGGCACTCCGCTTGAAAAGATCGTAAATGGACTTCCCGGGATTCATATGGAGCCGCTCACAGAGCTTACGGAGCGGCTCAGAAGCGACCTTTCACTCCTTTAACCTGCGCGACACGCCATGCCCTTTCTTAACCAGAATCGCTCGGTATGTATCCTGTTGTAAACCCTTAAGGGTTCGATTTCTCAAGAATTTTTTAATAAAAAGGTTGACATTCTACTTACAGTAGAATATTATGGGGCCTGGACTTGATCCAAATTCCAGGGGAGGATTTAACAATGCTATCCAGTATCGGAAAACATTTGAAGATAAGCCTTTTCATAGTGCTGGGCATACTAATGCTCCATGCCTATTCGGAAGCCGAGGCCATGAAGGCGGGGATAAAGGAGGCCGAAGCCGGCAAGGTCTGCATGGTCAACGACACTGTGATGGGCAAGCCCCAGATACCGGTGGAGTTCGAGGGAAAGACCTATTACGGGTGCTGCGCCGGCTGCGTTGAGAGGCTTAAGTCTGACAGGACTGTGCGATATGCCGTTGACCCCGTCACTGGCAAAGAGGTAGACAAGGCAAAGGCGGTAATTCTCGAAGGGCCTGGGGGCGAGGCTATTTATTTCGAGTCAGCCGATTCGGCAATCCGGTACAGGATAAACGCCATGAAATAAATGCCGGAAGGGGCGTACCCGCACAATGGACGGGACGTCTCCCGGAATGGACCCGTCCGCAGGGCAGCTCCGGGGTATCTTCAGGCGTCCCCTCCCATCAATTTAATCAGGCGGGAGGGGATAAGGAGAGGGTGGACTTATCTTAGGTTTCACCCCCTCCCATGCCTCCCCGTCAAGGGGAGGAGTTAAGGACAGCGCAGCAGGCTACGGGGAATTCGACCTGAAAATGATTAAAGTGCCCCGTTTTCCTTGACAATGCGGGCTATTTCTGTTAACATCCTACATCGTAAAGGGGAGTAGCTTGCAATGAACGCCGCCAGCACGGCCATCAGGCCCGGCGCCATTGGTTAGCGGAGCTAACAGCGAGACCTTTACCGCGCTTGGGAGGGTTTTCAGCTTCCCGCGGTATAAGGTCTTTTTCTTTAAAGGCAGCTCTAAAAATTGATCTTTTCCCCGGACTCTGTGTCAGGCCGGTAATAAAAATGCTCACATATTGACATATATGCTCCGCTTTTTATTCCCGGCTTCCTCTATTGCGGGAAAAATCTCTAATTTTAGAGCTGCCATAAACAAACAGTAAGGAACGGAGGCCAATAAAATGAACGGGCTCAAGACAGGAGTTCTCATGCTGACGCTTACGCTCATGCTGGTCGCGGTCGGCGCGGTCATAGGCGGGCAGAGCGGCATGACCATCGCGCTCGTCCTTGCCTTCGGCATGAACTTTTTCAGCTACTGGTTCAGCCACAAGATAATACTCAAGATGTATGGCGCAAAACCGGTCTCGGAAGCGGAGGCGCCGGAGCTCTACTCGATGGTCGCGAGGCTTTCGAGCGCCGCCGGGCTCCCGATGCCCGGGGTCTACATAATGGACCAGCCCCAGCCCAACGCCTTCGCCACAGGGAGGAACCCGGCCCACGGCGTGGTAGCCGTGACGACCGGCCTCATGAAGCTCCTCTCGCGCGAGGAGCTTGAAGGGGTCATCGCGCACGAGCTCGCGCACATAAAGCACAGGGACATACTCGTAGGCACCATAGCCGCCTCCTTTGCAGGCGCCATAAGCTATCTCGCGCAGATGGCCCAGTGGGCCATGATATTCGGCGGCAGGTCGAGCGACAGGGACGGCGGAAGCCCCATCGCGGCGATCGTCATGATGATAGTGGGGCCGATAGCGGCCATGCTCGTGCAGATGGCCATATCGAGGTCCAGGGAGTACAAGGCGGACGAAGGCGGGGCCACGATAGCCGGGAACCCCCTCTATCTCGCGAACGCCCTCAGGAAGCTCCACATGGCCTCGCAGAGGATACCGATGGAGGCTAGCCCTGCCACCTCGCACATGTTCATCGTGAACCCGCTCTCGGGCGGCGCTTTCTTCAAGCTCTTCAGCACGCACCCCCCCATAGAGGAGAGGGTAAAGAGGCTCGAGTCCATGCTGCTCGGCTGAACTATCCGGCAGACACCAAAAGCCCCCGCCGCTCACCCGGCGGGGGCTTTTTTTCATTTCAGATCGATTCCCCTGCCGTTTCGGCGGTGTAGTTCATTTCAGGCGGCCCAAGCGGGAGTTCTTTAAAATAAGCAACTTAAGGTCGAAATTCATTCAAGTCTTCACTCCATGCCTCCGAAGAGAAGGGTAAATGGCCGGCCAGGCCGGAAAGAACCAAAGGAGGAGAAGCATGGAAACCAGGTGCATCCATCTCGCCGGGGCCGTATGCAAGGCCTCTCTGAGCAGCATGGTCCCGAGCCTATTCGATTATGACGCGCTCTGCAAGTCCCATGTGCATTCGAGCTGCCCAGTGCTCAAGGCCTACAAGGAGCGCGGCGAGTTCGACGAACTCTATAAGATCGCCGTTTAGGCCTCAGTCCGTTACCTGAATTCTTGCACCGTCCGGAGCCTTCGGATGAAGCGGTTTTTTGACATTCCGCTTCCCAAGGGCGCCTTTAGCCTTGCCCGCCCCCGCCCCTTCAAGTTAAAATATCCAGATATGCGAAAGACAGCGGAAAAGGTCTGCCTCGTAAGCCTCGGCTGCCCCAAGAACCTCGTCGATTCCGAGGTGATGCTGGGCATCCTCAGGGAGGCAGGGGCCGAGCTTACGACTGACGAAGCGCTTGCCGACGTCATCGTGGTCAATACCTGCGGCTTTATCGGGGACGCGAAAGAGGAATCCATAGACGCCATCCTGGCCCTTGCCGAGAGGAAGAAGACCGGCAGGTGCAGGAGGCTTATAGTCGCGGGGTGCCTAACCCAGCGCTACAAGGAAGAGCTCGCGGATAGCCTGCCCGAGGTCGACTGCTTCATAGGTACGGGCGAGTACCACAGGATAGCGGAAGCGATACGTGAGGATTTCAGGGAGAGGGTGCTCGTCGGACTGCCTACCTATATACACGACTACACGACCCCGCGTATCGTCTCGACCCCGGGACGTTACGCATACGTGAAGGTAGCCGAAGGGTGCTCGAACCACTGCAGCTACTGCAGCATCCCTTCCATAAGGGGCGGGTTCAGGAGCAGAAGCGTCGATTCCGTTGTGAGGGAGGCGGCCTCCCTTGCCGAGCAGGGCATAAGGGAAGTTAACCTCATCGCGCAGGACACTACCTCTTTCGGCAAGGACAGGGGCGCGGGTCTCGAAGAGCTGCTTAAAAACCTCGTCCCCATTAAGGGGATAGAATGGATAAGGCTACTCTATCTCTATCCGGGGAGGGTATCCGACGGACTCATATCCATAATGGAGGCAGAGGAGAAGGTGTTGAGCTACATAGACCTTCCGCTCCAGCACATAAGCCCGCCGGTCTTGAAGGCCATGAACAGGCAGTACACGAGGGCCGAGGTGGAGGGGCTTATAGAAAAACTCCGCTCAAGGCTGCCTGGCCTGACCTTGAGGACATCCATCATAACCGGCTTCCCCGGCGAGACGGACAGGGACTTCGAGGAGCTTCTTGATTTCATCGATGCCGTCCAATTCGACAGGCTCGGCGTATTCATGTACTCGCGGGAGGAAGGCACCCCGGCCTACGATTTCAAAAGGCAGGTCCCGGCCAAAGTAAAGGCAGGGAGGATGGACGCGCTCATGAGCGCGCAGAGGGAGATTTCGCTCCGGAAAAACAGGGAGCTTATCGGCAAGGGGATAAGGGTGCTCGTTGAGGAAGGCCCGCGAGAGGGATATTCGCTCAAGGGCAGGGCCTCTTCCCAGGCGCCGGACGTGGACGGAGCCGTATACATGACGGCCACCCATGCCGCGCCCGGAGATATAATATCCGCGGTCGTGACCGGCGCAGACGACTACGACATCCACGCCGAGGCCACGGGGGCTACTTCCGCAGCTCCTTCCTGAGCCTCTTCTCAAGAGACTCGACCTTCGCGGATATCCGCCCCTTCTTCCCCTTCCTGTAGTCGACCTTTATGGAGACCGAGACGCGGCCGCAGTCCTTCCTCATACGCTCGAAGCACTTCCTCACCACCCCGAAGACCTCGTCCCAGTCGCCCTCGACCACCGTGCCCATGGGGTTCAGCCTGTACGGGAGCCCGCTCCTGTCGATGATCTCTAGCGACCTTGCGACATATTTGCTTACGCTCTCTCCCCTGCCGATGGGGGTCATGCTGAATTCCAGAAGGACCGACATGCGCTACCTCCTCCATACCGTTTTCAAGCCCCGCAGGACTTTGCGCAATTTTCCCAAACGCACTTGAAATTTGCAAGTCTTACGGATATGCTCTTATTTATTGGCAACCTCTAAAAATTGACCTGTACCCCGGACCCTGCGTCTGGCCGGGAATAAAAATGCTCACTATTACTCATATATGCTCCGCTTTTTATTCCCGGCCCTCCTTGATTGCGGGAAAAATCTCCAATTTTGGAGGTTGCCTGTTGTATTTAAACCAAAAGGAGGCCTTATGAACAGGATAATTTACTGTGCGGTTTTAACCCTGGCCCTGGCCGTTCCGGGAGCGGCCCTGGCGGCTGATGCGGGGGCGCTTTTCAAGTCCAGGTGCCAGCCGTGCCACGGCCCCGAGGCAAAAGGCACCGCAATCGCGCCGGGCCTGGCGAATAGCCAGTTCGTGCGTGACGCCTCCAGGGAGGAAATCGCCCAGACCATAACCAAGGGCCGCCAGGGAGCTGACAGGAAATACCCGCAGCAGTTCCCGGCAGGGATGCCCCCGCAGAAGCTTTCAGACGACGAGGTGAACCAGCTTGTAGACTATCTTAAGGGATTGCAAGGCAAATAAGGGCAACACCTGAAAAACATCTCTGATTTTTAGGTGTTCCGTAAGAAAAATTTTCGACTGGAAAGCGAAAAAGCCCGGCGGCAAAACCGCCGGGCTTTTTTTTCAATCGGGCCTGCGGCTTTCCGCACTGCCGGTCGGAAACCCATTTCCCGTACGGCCTCCCTCGCGACGAATCCCTTACTTTTCTTCCTGACTGCAAAACCTTAACGCGCCCGTAACCCCGTCTTTACCTGACTTCCCCATAATAAAAGAAAAAAGTAAAAAGGAGAGAGGATGGAGGAAAGGATATTGATAATCGAGGACGAGCTGGACCTGCTGGACCTCGTGGATTTCAATCTTACTCGAAAGGGCTATATCACACGCGGCGCTCTCGACGGAAGTGAGGGTTTAAGCCTCGCAATGTCGTTCGCGCCGGAGCTTGTGATACTCGATCTGATGCTCCCAGGCATCGACGGATGGCAGCTCTGCAGGCTCATAAAAAAGGAATTGGCCGGGGTCCGGG
The DNA here is from genome assembly GCA_030583865.1 of Thermodesulfobacteriota bacterium. Taxonomy (NCBI): domain Bacteria; kingdom Pseudomonadati; phylum Thermodesulfobacteriota; species Thermodesulfobacteriota bacterium. The sequence goes on from CP129479.1 coordinate 247,236, forward strand.
TGCTAATGCTCACGGCCAAGGGCCTGTCCGACGACATGGAAAAGGGCCTTGCGACGGGCGCCGACGATTATATGACCAAGCCCTTCAGCCTGGATGAGCTTTTTTCCAGTGTTGAACGCCTGCTTAAGGGAGGCGGCAGGAAACGGAACTATAACACCCCCGTCACAATCCCTTGACATTGGCCGCCTATACTCTTTTTAAAAACAAGGAGAAAAGAGATGGAATGTCCGTATCTGGAAAAGGGGAGGGTGGCCTTGTGCGGCGCGTCGATAACCATGATGGTCCCCTCGATCGAAGAGGAGAAGGCCTGGTGCAGCACCGAAGACCACTACCGCTGCCCGATGCTCGTAAGCCATGTGTTGAGGTCAGGAATAAGGAAAGAGCGCGTAAAGAGGACAGCTTAACAAATCCCCGCAGGGGCATATCAATAAGGAGGACGTACAAACAGATGAAGAGGAAACTTATCTGGACTCTCGCTTTCGCAACTCTCGGTGCCTGCCTGATATCAGGTGCCGCGGCCCCGGCCCACGCGGAGTACATATTCGGCGACGAGACAAAGGGAGTGAAAATCACGCAGAACGAATCCGACCTGAACATAAGGCTCAGGCTTCAGCCCAGGTTCGATTTCGGGGACACCATCAAGTCGAAGGACGGCAGCTCCTACGCGAGCGAGAGCGACCTGTATCTGAGGAGGGTGCGCCTTGAGCTCGGCGGGAATCTCCTTGCCAAGACCCTTAGCTACAACGTCACTCTCAGCGCCGACAAGTGGGACGCCGCCGGGGGCTCCAACGCCAACGTAAGCCTTTTATACGCCTACGTGAGGTGGCACGCTGACGACGCGGTAGCCCTGACCGCAGGCAAGGAGAAGCTCCCCTATTCGAGGGTCTCGCTTGCGTCCTCCGCAAGGCAGCTCCTTGTAGAGAGGCCGGTATCCACAGAAGCCGCAAAGAAGGTATTCGGCAAGACCGACGCCTACTACCAGCCGAAGCTTGCGGCGTCCGGCAAGCTCGCCGAGGGCGTTTTCGCGTACGAGGCGGCGGTCGCGGACGGCTGGCAGAACGGGGATGCGATACAGACCGGCAGGACCGTCTTCAAGGCAAGCCCGCTCTACGCGGCAAGGGTCGAGCTCTCGCCGCCTGGATGGGTCGAGAAGTCGAGGAGCGATGCCCACCTCGGCAAGGGGCGGCACCTGACCTTCGGCGCGAACGTCGTCAACCAGGGCGGCATAGAATACAAGGAAAACGGGTTTGAGGAGGACAGGACTCTCCTCGGCTTCGACATATCGGGCCACCTGAACGGGCTTACCGCCCAGTTCGAGTACAACGCGTGGGAGGTCGACTCGACCGACCCTGCCGTCGGGACAAGCAAACCCAGGGGCTGGTACGCGCAGGCAGGCTACTTCATAGACGGACCGAATATCGAGCCCGTTGCCAGGTACGAGGTCTATGACCAGAACTCGAACGCCGCGGACAAGGATGAGAAGGTAACGACCCTTGGTGTCAACTGGTACGGCAAGGGGCACAGCCTGAAGGTAGGGGCGAACTGGGTGCGTCACGAGTACGGCGGGAACGCGAGCGGCAAGCTTGCCAACGCCGACTCCAAGGACCTTTTCCAGGTGCAGGCCCAGATGTACTTCTAACAGGTTGCTGAAAAAGTCCATCTGCGTCGAAGGCTACGTACTTGATACTCCGGCGTACAGGGAAAGTACGCCTCATCCTCGCTCCCCTGTTCCAATAAGGCCTCGCATCTGAAGTTTTTTCGGGAGCCTGAATAAACGAAGTTTTTAGCAAGCTAAAAGTGATTTCAAAGTTTACAGGGCCGCAGACACCCTGTAAATACCCGCGAAAAAGTTGCGGGGCTTTTCATCCGGCAGGGCGGGAGCGTCCACCCTCCCGCCCTGCAAAAAAAACGACCAAGGAGAAGATATGAGAAAGGCGATGATCCTTACCGTCATATGCGCGGCGCTTGCCCTGCTGGCCGGAAATGCGCGGGCTGAGGCGCTCATAAACGGCGCGGGCGCGACCTTCCCGTACCCGCTCTATTCGAAGTGGGTCTACGAGTACGGGAAGATAACCGGCGCGAAGATCAACTACCAGTCCATAGGGAGCGGCAGCGGCATAAGGCAGATAAAGGCCAAGACCGTGGATTTCGGCGCATCCGACGCGCCGCTTGAGTTTAAGGACCTGGAGGAATCGGGCCTCATGCAGTTCCCGGCGGCGGTTGGCGGGGTGGTGCCGGTAGTGAACATCAAGGGCATCGCGCCCGGCGATCTCAAGCTCACCCCGGGCGTGCTGGCCGACATCTATCTCGGGAAGATAGAGAGATGGGACGACAAGGCCATACAGGCACTTAATCCCGGGCTTAAGCTGCCGTCGGATTCCATAACCGTCGTCCGCCGCTCTGACGGGAGCGGCACTACATGGATATTCACCAATTACCTCAGCAAGGTGAGCGCGGAGTGGAAAGACAAGGTCGGCTTCGGCACGGCGGTCAACTGGCCGGCAGGCGTCGGCGGCAAGGGAAACGAGGGCGTCGCGAATTACGTCAAGAGGATAAAGAACACCATCGGCTACGTGGAGCTTGTGTACGCGCTCCAGAACAAGCTCACCTACACGAGCCTCCAGAACAGGGAAAAGGCGTTTGTACAGCCGTCAAAGGAGAGCTTCATGGCCGCGGCATCCGGGGCGGACTGGAATGGCGCGCCAGGCTTTTCGGTTGTGCTCACCGACCAGCCCGGCAAGGACGCCTGGCCAATGGCCGGCGCGACCTTCATACTGGTCCACAAAAACCCGCAGAACTGCGGCAACACCAGGGCGGTCCTCGAGTTTTTCGACTGGGCCTACCAGAACGGCGCGGAGATGGCCACGGCGCTTGATTACGTGCCCATCCCCAAAAACGTTTACTCGATAGTGGAGGATGCCTGGGCGAGCCAGATAGCCTGCAACGGCGAGCCGGTCTGGAAGAAGTAAAATCCATCTGAAATATCCGGTATAAGAAAGCCGCCCTGCAAGGGGCGGCTTTCTTATTGGAATCTCAACCGGCCCGTAACATTACCTTAACAATAGCGGAATAGAATCGAGCATATGAGACAGACCATACTCGCGGTAGACGACGAAACCGATATACTTAAGCTCCTCAGGTATAACCTTTCCAACGCCGGGTATGGTTTCCTGGAAGCCGAGGACGGGCCCGAAGCCCTGGAGCTTTCCAGAAAGTCCTCTCCCGACCTGATACTTCTTGACGTGATGCTCCCGAACATGGACGGTAATGAGGTGCTCAAGCGGCTGAAGGCGGCCCCGGACACAAAGGGCATACCCGTTATCATGCTCACGGCCAAGGGAGAGGAGATAGACAGGGTGCTGGGCCTTGAGCTGGGCGCCGACGATTACATCGTGAAGCCATTCAGCCCGAGGGAGCTATTGCTGAGGGTAAGGGCGGTCATGAGAAAGGGGCAGGACGCCGCGCCGAAGGTAGCGGGCGCCGGGCCGCTTTCCATGGATACCGAAAGGTTCGCCGCGTTCGCGGACGGAAAAAGGCTCGACCTCACCGCTGCCGAGTTCAGGCTTTTATTGGCGCTCGTGGATTCAAAGGGCAGAATACTCGGAAGGCAGGCGCTTATCCGGCGCATTGGAACTGATGAGGCCGCCGCAGGCTCGCGGACCATAGACACGCACGTAAGGAACCTCAGAATGAAGCTCGGTGCGTACGCTGGGCTTATCGAAACCGTAAGGGGGTTGGGCTACAGATTTACAGGAGGCGAGTAGGCATTAGAAAAAACGGCGCGGAAGGAATGCCGGTCGCCTCAGGAATAGGGAGCCCTTAGCTTCAGGTCTGAAGCTTCGGCCCCGAAGAGCCGTTTTCTAAAGTAAACGGACACATTCACAAGGGCCATCATTACCGGCACCTCGACCAGCGGGCCGATGATCGCGGCGAAAGCCGCCTCGGAGTGGATCCCGAAGGTGGCGATCGCCACGGCTATTGCCAGCTCGAAATTATTGGAGGCCGCGGTAAAGGCCACTGTAGCGGTCCTTGGGTAATCCGCTCCGACCCGCCTCCCCATCCAAAAACTCACCAAGAACATGACGACGAAATAGACGAGGAGCGGCAGGGCTATGAGCGCGGCATCGAGAGGTATCCTCATGACTTCCCCGCCCTTCAGGCTGAACATCACGACAATCGTGAAGAGGAGGGCCGTAAGGGTCAGGGGGCTTATCTTGGGGATGAACGAGCCCTCGTACCAGTCGCGCCCTTTGAGCCTTACGAGAACGAGCCTGGTAACCATGCCGGAAAAGAAAGGTATGCCGAGGTATATGAGGACGCTCTCCGCGATTTCCGGCATGCCTATGTTGACGACCGCGCCTTCCGCGCCCAGAAGCGGAGGGAGGAGTGTTATGAAGAACCAGGCGTAGAGGCTGTAAAAGACTATCTGGAAGAGGCTGTTCACGGCCACTATGCCCGCAGCGTACTCCGAATCGCCTCCGGCGAGGTTGTTCCAGACTATGACCATTGCGATGCAGCGCGCAAGCCCCACGAGTATGAGGCCGGCCATGTACCCCGGGTGGTTTCCGAGGAAGAGGAGGGCCAGTCCGAACATGAGCGCCGGGCCGATAAGCCAGTTCTGCGTAAGCGACAGGGCGAGTATCTTCCAGTCCCTGAAGACCTTGCCGAGCTCCTCGTAACGGACCTTCGCAAGAGGCGGGTACATCATGAGTACGAGGCCTATTGCTATGGGTATGTTGGTCGTGCCGCTCCCGAGCGAGTCTATGAAGACCGAAAGCGCGGGGAATGCCCAGCCCGCCAGAACGCCCGCGCCCATGGCCAGGAGCACCCAGGCGGTCAGGAACCTGTCGATGAAAGAAAGCCTTGCCGTCAATTACGAACCCTTTTCGAGTATCTCGGGCAGTCTCTTTATGAATTCCCGTATCTCGTCCCTGACCCTTCGGTAATGCGCAATGGCCTCTTCGCGGCTCCTTGCGCTTTTTGCTAGACCTGGCGGGTCGTCAAAGCCCGCGTGCACTACCTTCGGCGCGCCGGGGAAAAGGGGGCAGTTCTCGTCTGCATCCGAGCAGACAGTTATCACAAGGTCGAAATGCCTTCCATTCACGGCATCCAGGCCCTTCGAGGCCTGGCCGCTTATGTCCACGCCGGCCTCCTGCATGGCCCCTACCGCGAGAGGGTCGAGCCCCTTGGGCCTTGTGCCAGCGGATTCGGCCTCAATGCGTCCGGCCCAGAAGTGGCGCGCCCAGCCCTCGGCCATCTGGCTCCTGCACGAGTTCCCGGTGCAGAGAAAGAGCACCCTCATTTTTTCGCCTGTGTCCTGCAAAGCTCCTCCTTTGAGACCCCGGTGATCTTTTTGAGGCTCAGCAAATCCCTCGTAACGGAACTGTCTGCCTCGAGCGCCTCCCTGACCCACTTCAGGGCCTTCCGCGCCGAGGGAGAGGCGTCCCGGCCCGCGAGCCTGAAGTACACCCAGCGGCCGTCCTTCCGGGAGCTTATGAGGCCGGCCTGATGGAGCACGCTGAGATGTTTGGAGACCGTGGAGGGCGCAAGCCCGAGGAGGCCGACTATCTGGCAAACGCAGAGCTCGCCGCCTGAAAGGGCCATAATGGCCCGGAGCCTTGCCTTATCCGAAAGAGCCCTTGCTATGGAGACCGTCTCGTTCATTCATAATACTATAATTCGCCACATGACGAATTGTCAAGGGCTATTGCGCAGGCATGGGCCGTGTGCCGGACAGGCGCATTTCAGGAAGGGTTCCCGCCCGTTAAAAGCACGGGACGCTTATCTGCCCCTTTTCAGAAAATGAATGATCTATTCGGAATGCTCGGGATATGGAGGCAGGCTGGAGCCTTTGGGAAGGATGTAGGTTATTTGCCCGGGCCGGAGACCGTCTCGCCCCCGGCTTTAATCCAGGCGTTTATGCCGCCCTCAAGGTCGCGTACTCCCTTGTTGCCTTTCCAGCCGAGGATGCCGCGGGCCGTCTGGCTCCTCTTGCCGGAGCGGCAGTAGAGGATTACCTGGCCGTCCTCGGGGAGGGGCTCTGCGTTCTCCAGGGTATCCAGCGGCATAAGGACGCTCCCCGGGATGTGCGATTCCGCGTGCTCCTGCGGGGTGCGGACGTCTATCAGTATCACGCGCTCCCCTCTCTCCATCATGGCCTTCAATTCCCCGGCAGTCACCCTGGCCGGGTCAGCCGCGATTGATACCGACGCGAAGCAGGCGATAAGGAACGCGAGGGGGATAGCCGTAAAAAGCAGGTTACGCATGGCCGCATTATACCAGTTCAGGCCCTGCGGGCAAAGTGTTTTTTGGCAACCTCTAAAAATTGATCTTTTCCCCGGACCCTGGGTAGTTACGGGAATAAAAATGCTCACATATTACTCATATATGCTCCGCTTTTTATTCCCGGCCTTCCTTGATTGCGGGAAAAATCTCTAATTTTTAGAGGTTGCCTTTTATCGGGAAAAGGCCTTGCCGCCAGCGCCTGAAAAGAGCCTCAGGGCGAGGAGCGCGAAGAACAAGACGCTCAGGGAGGCCACTATGAGAGGGGCCGCCGGCAGGTCGAAGGAATAGGAGAGGATGAGCCCCGAAAGGCTCGCCGCCACGCCAAGGGCCCAGCCCAGGAGCAGCTGCCATTTGAGCCTGCCTGTTAAAAGCTTTCCTGTGAGCACCGGTATCACCAGGAAAGCGAAGACCTGAAGCACCCCGGCCATCTGAACGGATTTTACGAGAACGAGCGCGAAGCTCAGGAAGAAAAGGAACTCCCAGGCACCGCCGCCCCGTCCCTCGAAAGAGAGCGAAAGGAACTTCCTCCTGAACGCGAACTGGAAGAGCCCTATCCCGGAATAGAGCGCGAAGGCCGCGAAAAGCTCACCGGGCGCGACCCACAGTATGCTGCCGTTCAGTATGGCCTTGAACTCTTCCATGCCGTGAGGCGTCCTGTCGAGGACGAGCATGCTCGCCGAGAGTGAAAAGATGTAGAGGACGCCTATGAAGGCTTCGATATTGGCAACCCTCGATATCGTCCTTGAGAAAGAAAGTATGAAGGCCCCCAGCACCGCGAAGCCCAGTGAAAAGGCCGCGCCGCTCCATTCGCCCCATCCCAGAAAGAACGAGAGCGCGGTCCCGAGCCCGATGAACTGGGCGAGCGAGAGGTCCACGAAAATTATCCCCCTCCGGAGCACATGCACCCCGAAGTAAGCGTGCGCGATTACGAGGAGCACGCACGCCAGGAAAGGGAAAAGGAGTATGCCGAGGGCCTCCATCACCTTTAATCTCCGCTTAAATCCTTAACCACCCTGTCCATGAGGCCGAACCAGTCGTCTATGCCTTTCTGGCTCCCGACCTCGTGGGGCAGGACTATCGCTTTCACGCCGGTCCTCTTCGAGAGGAAGCCGAGGGCCTTGCCGCCGTGATAGGAGGTGGTAAGGATAGCGTCCGGCCTCTCTTTCGACATCGAATCCACAAGCTCCGCAATGTGCCCGGAGGAGGGCGGGATGCCTGGCCGCTGCTCTATGTAGCCGGTTATCCTGAAACCGAGGTCCGCCGCCAGGTACTCGAAGAACCTGTGGAAAGCCACATAGCTTTTGCCCTTGAGCCTTCCATCCCATTCCTTCCTCCTCTCGGCGAGTTTTTTCTCGAAAGAGGCGAGGTTGGCCATGTAAAGGCCCCCGCTGCCGCTGTCGAGCGCCGAGAGGGCCTCTGCGATGCCCCTGGCGACCCTGCCCATTTGAGAGGCCGAGAGGTGGTAATGCGGGTTGCCGAGCGGGTGCACGTCACCCTGGCTCCTGTCGACCCGCTCCTGTATTTCTATTGGTTTGACGAATTTGGAGCAGTCCAGGTAGCCCGCCTTGCCCGGCTGGATACCGGGATTTCTCGACGACTCGATTATGACCGGAAGATAGCCGATTTCCAGGTCCAGGCCGTTGAATATGACGATATCCGCTTTCCTTGCCGCGGCTATCATGCTCGGCCTGGCCTCGATGTAATGCGGGTCCTGGTTCGGTTTTACGAGCACGGTAACGGTGACCCTGTCTCCGCCGATGTCCTTTGCGACGCTCCCTATCCATGGGAGCGTCGCAAGGACATTAAGCTCGGCGGCTAATGCCGGGCCTGAAAGGAAAAACATCGTGAAAACGGCCAAGAGAGCCCTTTTAAGCACGTATTCCTCCTTAGAACTTGTGGGCTGAGTGGGCGCCTATGCCGAATATGGCCTGCAAAAAGACCTCGCGGTTCGTCTCTCCGCCGCTTAAGCTCCTGTCGTGGTTATACTGGAGCCTGAGCCTCGTGAACTCGGAGGGGTTGTATTCGATTGCGGCAGTCGCCCTCCAGGGGTCGTTCCCGAAGTCCACAGGCTCGCCGTCGAGGATGTATTTGTCCTTAAAGAGCCCGAGGCCGTCGTATCTCGCGCCCAGCCTCCATCTGTCGACCCGGTACACGGCCTGTACATAGTAGCCGTCCTGCTTTCTCTCCAGCCCCTCAAGAGTCAAAAGGTTTCCGTCGTCGTCGAATTCCGACAGGTCGCCGTCCTGGTCCCTGTAGAGGTATTCGGCCTGGAGTTTGAAGGCCCTTTTTTCCGAAGGCGTCAATTTATAGGTGAGCTCAAGGCCCCATAGGGTGGAATCGCCCTCGAACCCGGTGTTTTCCCCGATGGAGCCGGTATTGGTCTTGCCAAAGGCTACTGAAGGACCGAAAAGGAGCGTGGACTTCTCGTCAAGGTCAAGAGACGCCTTCGCGAAAGCCGCATAGGCGCGCGGGCCGGTCGCAGCGTCTTCCCGGAAAAGAACCTCGTTCTCTCCCTGGAGCGCCTCAAGCCCCAACTCCGCATAGAACGGCAGGGCCGGGAGGTATGTGACCTGGACGCCCTTTTCTATCAGGCCCTCGTCGCCTAAAAAGGCCCTGTAGGGAAGAGGGGAGTCGGCAAAGTCCCACTGGTGCCGGTGCTGGCCGTTGAGCCTGCCGAAGCCGCTCTTGAACTTGCCGCCCTTGAGCTGCAGTCCCGCCGAAAGCGCCGTGGTAACGAAGTAAGCCTCCTCGAGCTCCACCTCCTCTTCCGTCACGGGGATCGTGGCGTAGAGGTTGAAATACGGGTCGACCGGCGCGAAGAAGAAGAGCTCCGCCGATTCGAGGTTGAAGCCCTTCTTATGCTCGAACTCCTCGTGGATATAGCCGGAGATCTCCCGCTCCTCTATCTCCGAAGGCGAGAGGTTTGAGCCGTAGAAGAAGGTGTCGAGTATGAGCGAGATATTGGGGTTCATGAGCGCGGAACCCCCGAAGAGGCCGCTTGACGCGCGCGAGTCCTTTTCTTGCGATTTGAGCGCGTCCTCAAGGTTCTTTATCCGGGTCTCGATATCATCGGCGTATGCCGGAAATGCAAGAACCGCCATCAACATGAAAGAGAGCAGGTATTTCAACACGTTATTCCTCCTCAGCAGGTGAAATAGATGTCCATAGACGGGAAAAGGCGGACGAGCCCGCGCGATTACGGATTACTTCCGCAGCCGGCTATGGCGGTTATGTAGGTTCTCTGGCTGGATTTCAGAAAAGAGGAGGGGCCCTGACTCTTTTGCGGCTCTGAATCTGAGCGGGCCTGTATATGAAGAAGGCCGTGGATAGTACGAAGAGGACGGATAAGGCCGGCGCCCACGATGCCGATGACGGCGTAACCGACTGATGGTGAGAGGCTACGGCGCAGACCTGGCAGTCCTTGTGGACGGCCCCGTCCTCGTGGTGGTGGATGCTCAGGCCGACCCCGGTAAAAAGGAAGACGGCGGCCAGGATTATAAGGAGCTGCCTTCTCATGACCGCGCCATTTTAGTTTACGCGGCCACTGCTGTCAACCGGAACCGGAAGCTCAGCTTCGGGAATCCATTTTTTCTGCACTGCCCCGCTTCCTTGACAATCCACCCTTGTGTGTTAGGGTTTTAAGTGAGAGCCGCATTCCGGGCGTGTCTACGCGTTCCCTCAGGAGGAGCGCGCCAGTTCAATCAATCTCGGTTTTTTTGAAAAGACAGGGGGTATGGCTTGAGCGCTGCTGCCCAATACGCGCCGCTTTGGCCGCTTGCCGTCTATTTCGTCGGGGTAGTCCTCCTCGTCGGGGCCATGCTCGTCCTCTCCCATGTGCTTGGCGAGCGGAGGAGGGAAAGGCTCACCTCCGTCCCCTATGAGTCCGGTGTCGTAGCGACCGGCTCGGCCCGCCTACATTTCGACGTGAAATTCTACATGGTAGCCATGTTCTTCGTGATCTTCGACATGGAAGCCGTCTTCGTATTCGCCTGGGCCGTTTCCGCACGCGAAGCAGGCTGGGCCGGATATATCGAGATGCTAATCTTCATAGGGATACTGCTTGCCGCGCTCTTTTATCTATGGAAGCTCGGGGCCCTCGAATGGGGCACCTCCATGAAGATAAGGAGGAAGACAGAGCCTCTCTGAAAATATCAAAGGGGGCGGGTCATGCGGTTGAATACCGGGCATGCGGAGATGCCGGCGGGCGTGGAAGCGCAGCGCCGGAACTTTTTGCTTACGAAGCTCGAAGACATGGTGGCATGGGGCAGGAAGAACTCCCTGTGGCCGCTTAACTTCGGGCTTTCGTGCTGCTATATAGAGATGGCCGCGAGCATAACGAGCAGGCACGATATCGCGCGCTTCGGCGCCGAGGTCCTCCGGTCAAGCCCCAGGGAGGCGGACCTAATGATAGTGGCAGGCACCGTGTTCGTAAAGGTGGCGCCCATGGTAAAGAGGGTCTACGAGCAGATGATGGCCCCCAAATGGGTGATCTCAATGGGCTCGTGCGCGAACTCCGGCGGCATGTACGACATATATAGCGTTGTCCAGGGCGTTGACTCGATACTGCCGGTCGACGTCTATGTGCCGGGATGCCCGCCGAGACCGGAGGCGCTCACTGAGGGGCTCATCCTACTTCAGAAGAGGATAGCCGCGGAGAGGAAACCCCTTACATGGATAACGGGTGAAGCCGAAACGAGGGGAAAAAAGCTCCCGGTCATGCGGGAGCAAAAAGGCTGGAGGAAAGAGGCGACCACGTTAAGGGAGCCTGACGAGGCCTGAAAAATGGCAGCCTCTAAAAATTGATCTTTTCCCCGGACTCTGCGTCAGTCCGGGAATAAAAATGCTCACATATTGCCATATATGCTCCGCTTTTTATTCCCGGCCTTCCGGGAAAAGCGGGAAAAATCTCTAATTTTCAGAGGGTTGCCATTAATTTACGCTCGTTTCGGCCATCCGTTCAGGCCCTTAAGCCTCATCAGGGTAGCATAACGTCTTCAAAATTGGCAACTCCGGCGTACAATAAAAGTACGCCTCATTCCTCCTAATTCGACTCCTTGCATCTTGAGCTTTTTGAGCCGCCTGAATATGATTTTAAATAAGCTTCCTCCAGCGGGGCGCTATGTCCATTGCGGCAGCATCGAACATATTGGAGGACCTGGCATCCAGGTTCGGCGAGGGCGCGGTTACGCCAGAGCCCACTGCCGACAGCTTGCCTACCTTCTGGACGCCGAAGGAGAAGCTGCTGGAGGTGCTCCAGTTCCTGAAGACCGGCGTCGAGGGGCCGTACAGGATGCTCTACGACCTCACGGCAATCGACGAGCGCACCCGCCGGAAGCGCAAGGGGCAGCCCGAGAGCGACTTTACCGCCGTTTATCACCTCCTTTCTTTCGACCGTAACGAGGACATAAGGATAAAGGTCGCGCTCAAGGGTGAGAGCCCGTCAATACCGTCGGCGACCGGGGTGTGGAGCTCGGCAAACTGGTACGAAAGGGAGATATGGGACATGTTCGGCGTCCGGGCAGAGGGGCACCCGAACCTCCGGCGCATACTCATGCCGCAGTCCTGGGAAGGGCACCCGCTCAGGAAGGACCACCCGGCGCGAAGGACGGACATGGAAAGGTACACCCTCCCGCTCGAGAAGGAGGTCAGGGAAGAGGCGGCGCTAAGGTTCGTCCCTAAAGAATGGGGGATATACAGGACCGAGGGGAACGGGACAGAGTTCATGTTCCTCAACATGGGCCCGCACCACCCCGGCACCCACGGGATATTCCGCATCATACTCGAGCTCGACGGCGAGGAGATAGTGAACGCCTTCCCGGACATCGGCTACCACCACCGCGGGGCCGAGAAGATGGGCGAAAGGCAGACCTGGCACACCTACATACCTTATACGGACAGGATAGACTACCTTGCCGGGCCGCTCAACAACTTCCCGTACGTGCTCGCCGTAGAGAGGCTCGCGGGCATAGAGGTTCCCGAAAGGGCCAGGATCGCCCGCGTGATGTTCGCGGAGCTATTCCGCATAGCGAGCCATCTCGTCTGGTACGGCACGTTCGCGCAGGACCTGGGGCAGCTCACCCCCGTGTTCCTCACCTTCAACGACAGGGAGCGCGCCTATTCCATAATAGAGGCCGTCTCCGGCTTCCGCATGCACCCGGCCTGGTTCAGGATAGGCGGCGTCCAATCCGACCTGCCCAGAGGATGGGAAAAGCTCGTAAGGGATTTCATCGAGTACCTGCCGCCCAGGCTCATGGAATACGAAAAGCTCGTGATGGAGAACGCTATAGTGAAGGTGCGGACAAGGGGCATAGGCACGCTCACACTCGACCAGGCAATCGACTGGGGAGTGACGGGCCCGAACCTCCGCGCGTGCGGCATCGAATGGGACTTCCGGAAAAAGCGCCCCTATTCAGGCTATGACCAGTTCGAGTTCGACATACCTACCGCCCATGAGGGCGACAGCTACGCGAGGGCCTTGGTAAGGGTCGAGGAGATGCGCCAGAGCCTGAGGATAATCGAGCAGTGCCTGGATAACATGCCTTCCGGGCCATATAAGAGCGACCACCCGCTCGCCACCCCGCCGAGAAAAGAGAGGACGATGCGGGACATAGAGACGCTCATAGGCCATTTCCTTTCGGTAAGCTGGGGGCCTGTCGTCCCGGCAGGGGAGGCCGCGATCGGCACCGAGGCCGCGAAGGGGAACAACACCTATTATCTCGTAAGCGACGGGGACACCTCTTCATACAGGACCCGCATACGCACCCCTTCATTTCCGCATTTGCAGGCGCTCCCTCTCATGTGCAAGGGCTTCGAGATAGCCGACCTCATCGCCATAATGGGGAGCATAGATTTCGTGATGGGCGACGTGGACCGTTAAGGAGGCGCGAGTGCTTTCCGACGAGGAGAGGCGCGAGATAGAGGAGGAGACCAGGCATTACGGGCAGAAACGGGGGGCTTCCGTCGAGGCGCTCATGTGCGTGCAGCGCCGCAGGGGCTGGGTGGACGACGAAACGCTCCGGGAGGTCGCGGACATGCTCGGCATGAGCGTTGACGAGCTCGACGGGGTCGCGACCTTCTATAACCTGATATTCAGGAGGCCCGTGGGAAAGAACGTCATACTCATATGCAATACCATAAGCTGCATGGTCATGGGCTATGAAAGGATACTCGCCCACCTGGAGGTAAGGCTCGGCATAAGGCTCGGCCAGACCACGGCCGACGGCCTTTTCACGCTCCTCTCCGTCCCGTGCCTCGGCGCGTGCGACCGCTCGCCCGTCATGATGGTCGGGGAGAAGCTCTATCCGGGCCTTACCCCGGAGCTTGCCGACGAAATACTGAGAGAGCACGGATGGCGGGGGTAGGGGAAAAGCCGCTTACGGGGCGCCTCAAGCCCGGCGGCGAGGCCCTGGATATAAGCGAGTACGAGGTTTATGGCGGGTATAAAGGGCTCCGTAAGGCCCTCAGGATGGACCCCTCCGAAATACGGAAGGAGGTCAAGGAGGCGAACCTCCGGGGCAGGGGCGGCGCGGGCTTCAATACGGGCCTCAAGTGGAGTTTCGTGCCCACGGGGAAGGACGCGCCGCGCCCCAAATACCTTATAGCCAACGCGGACGAGATGGAGCCCGGCACGTTCAAGGACAGGCTCCTCCTCGAGCGGAACCCGCACCTTGTCATAGAAGGCATGATAATAGCCTCTTTTGCCATCGAGGCGGAAACTGCGTTCGTATTTCTCCGCTGGGAATATACCCTTGCCGCGAAACGGATGAGGAAGGCCATAGCAGAGGCGTACGAAAGGGGTTATCTGGGGCGTAACATACTCGGCTCGGGCTTAAGCATCGATATACGGGTGCACGTGAGCGCCGGACGGTACATCTGCGGCGAGGAGACGGCCCTTTTGAACGCGCTCGAAGGGAGACGCGCCATCCCGCGCTCAAAGCCTCCCTTCCCGCAGACGAGCGGCCTCTGGGGCAGGCCGACGGTCGTAAATAACGTCGAGACGCTCTCGAACGTGCCGCACATAATCACCGGAGGCGCCGAGTGGTACAGGAAGCTGAGCCGCTCCGGGGACGGCGGGACCAAGCTCTTCGGCGTAAGCGGAAGGGTAAAAAGGCCGGGGCTTTGGGAGCTACCGATGGGCACGACCGCGCGCGAGATACTGGAAGAGCACGCGGGCGGCATGGCGGACGGGTTCAGCTTCCGCTGCCTCATGCCCGGGGGCGCCTCGACGGAGTTTATCTGTGAAGATGGCCTGGACGTAAAGATGGACTTCGATTCGGTGCAAAAGGCCGGGAGCAGGCTCGGCACGGGCACCATGATAGTCCTCGACCATACTGTCTGCCCGGTGGCCGCTCTCCATAACCTTGAAAGGTTTTTTGCAGAGGAGTCCTGCGGCTGGTGCACTCCCTGCCGGGAGGGGCTTCCGTGGGTTGCGAGGCTCCTCGGCGCGATAGAGGACGGAAAAGGCGAGACCGAGGATATTGAGACGCTCCGAGAGCATACGGGCTCGCTCTGGATGGGGAAGACCTACTGCGCGCTGGCCCCGGGCGCGATGGAGCCCTTGAAAAGCGGGCTTGCCGTCTTCCGGGAGGACTTCGAAAGGCACATCAGGGAAAAAGGCTGCCCCTTGAAAATGGAGCGGAGATGAAATGCCCAGGATATACGTAGACGGGAAAGATTACGAGGCGACAGAGGGGCAGAACCTCCTCGAGGCCTGCCTCGGCCTCGGCTTCGACCTCCCGTATTTCTGCTGGCACCCGGCAATGCGCTCCGTGGGCGCGTGCAGGCAGTGCGCTGTAAAGGAGTTCAAGGACGAGAGCGACACCAGGGGCAGGATAGTCATGGCCTGCATGACCCCTGTAACCGACGGCGCTCGCATATCCATAGACGACCCCGAGGCCAGGGCCTTCAGGGCGGGCGTCATCGAGTGGCTCATGGCCAACCACCCGCACGACTGCCCTGTCTGCGACGAGGGGAGCGAGTGCCACCTCCAGGACATGACCGTAATGACAGGGCACATATACAGGAGGCACAGGTTCAGCAAAAGGACTTACAGGAACCAGGACCTCGGCCCGTTCGTGAACCACGAGATGAACCGCTGCATACAGTGCTACAGGTGCGTGCGTTTCTATTGCGATTACGCCGGGGGGCGCGACCTCTCCGTCTTCGCCTCGCGCGACAGCGTCTACTTTGGCCGGAGCGGAAACGGGACCCTCGAAAGCGAGTTCAGCGGCAACCTCGTCGAGGTCTGCCCCACGGGAGTCTTTACCGACAAGACCTTCAAGAAGCACTATGCGCGGAAATGGGACCTCCAGACCGCGCCTTCGGTCTGCGTCCACTGCGGCCTGGGCTGCAATACGACTCCGGGCGAGAGATACGGGAAGCTGCGTCGCATAAGGAACAGGTACAACGGCTCGGTGAACGGGCACTTCCTCTGCGACCGCGGCCGCTTCGGCTATGAATCCGTAAACGGCGACAAAAGAATACGGCGGCCTGTATTAAGGATAAGACCCGGAGAAGAAAAGCACATCGATGCCGGCGAGGCCGTACGGCGCGCGTCCCTGATGGTCGGGAACGGCAAGAAGGTCATGGCCATAGGCTCACCCAGGGCCTCGCTCGAATCAAACTTCGCCCTGAGGGAGCTCGCTGGCCCGGAAAACTTCTTTTCAGGGCTGCCGGATGATGAGCATGGGCTTATCGCTCTCGTGCTGGACATCCTGAAAGGCGGGCCCGCGAGGTCTCCGTCCCTCTCGGAGGTCGAAAGGGCTGACGCGGTGCTTATCCTGGGCGAGGACGTCACTAATGTCGCGCCAATCGAGGCGCTCATGCTCAGGCAGGCAGCCCGGAGAGGGCCGGTCGAGAAGGCGATTGGCAGGAAAATACCGGAGTGGGACGCCTCTGCCATAAGGACCGCTATACAGAATGAAAAGGGGCCATTTCATGTGGCGGCCCCTTTTGCCACGAAGCTCGACGAGGCCGCTAAAACTGCCTATCACGCGCCGCCCGATGATATCGCCAGGCTCGGGAACGCCATAGCGCATGAGCTCGACGGGGACGCCCCGTTCCCAGAGGGGCTCGGAGAGGGGGCCGCTCGGCTCGCAAAGGACATAGCCGAAGACCTCAGGGCCGCAAAAAGGCCGCTTATCGTTTCCGGCGTGAGCCTTTCGGAAGCGGTCATAAAGGCCGCCGCAAACGTCGCCTCGGCGCTTCACGCAGCAGGAAGGAAGGCCGCGCTCTCGTATATCGTCCCCGAGTGCAACAGCATGGGCCTGGCCCTCATGCGCTGCGGAAGCCTCGACGACGCGCGCAAGGCCGCAGCCGGCGGTGGGTTTGACACCCTCGTGATACTCGAAAACGACCTTTTCATGCGCGCGGGCAGCGAGGAAGTGGAGGTCTTTTTCGAGTGCTTCGAGGACGCTATCGTTATCGACCATACCGCGACCCGGACTTCAATGGCTGCGGGGCTCGCATTGCCTGGCGCGGCCTTTGCCGAAGGCACGGGGACGCTCGTAAATTCAGAGGGGAGGGCGCAGAGGTTTTTCAAGGTCTTCAACCCTGATGGAGATATTGCCGAGGGTTGGCGCTGGCTCGGCAGTATTATGGAGGTATCGGGCGCGGGCACGGCCTGGAGCAATATAGACGAGGTCCTCGAATCGATGGCGTCCGAGATGCCGGAGCTGCAGGAGGCAATAGATGCCGCGCCGTCCGCAGGGTTCCGCATGGCGGGGCAGAAGATCGCGAGAGCGCCGCACCGGGTTAGCGGCCGTACGGCCATCCACGCCGGGAGGAGCGTCATAGAGCCTAGACCTCCCGAAGACCCGGACTCTCCGCTCTCTTTCTCGATGGAGGGCTTTCAGCCGAAGGGGCATGGTAAGGAACCGCCTTCGGAGCTTATACCGCATTTCTGGTCGCCGGGATGGAACTCCCAGCAGGCGGTCGTAAAATTCCAGGACGGGGTGAACGGGGGGCTCAGGGGCGGCGATCCTGGCGCAAGGCTCATAAATCCGGCAGAAGCAATGCCCGGGTATTTCAGGGGAATACCCGGGCAGTTCAGTCCCCGGAAGGGCGAATGGCTTATCATACCCGTTTATCACATATTCGGGTCCGAGGAGTTGAGCGCGCTTTCGCCGCCCGTTGCCGGGCTTATGCCGCGCCCCTATCTCGGCCTTAATCCCGGGGACGCGGGGGCGCTCGAGTTCCAACCCGGCGAGGAGGTCGCGCTGAACGCGGGGGGCCTCCTCTTGAAACTCCCGCTAAGGCATATGCCGTCGCTTCCGAACGGCGTTGCGGCGCTTCCGGTCCTGCCGGGCATGGAGAGGCTGAGGCTGCCGCAATGGGGCGTTGTCACGAGACCGAAAGAGAGCGCCGGCTGAGAGGGCCCGTATGCAGGGGATCACAGCGTCCGTCTTGACGATAGCCTTCGTCCTTATCGCGCTCCTTACGTCGAGCGCAGCGCTCATCTGGGCGGAGCGGAGGCTCCTTGCGCTCTGGCAGGACAGGTACGGGCCGAACCGGGTCGGCCCGCTCGGGCTATTTCAGCCGGTTGCCGACATGATAAAGATATTCACGAAGGACGACTGGGTGCCGCCGTTCGCTGACAGGGCGGTATTCGTGCTGGCCCCGGCCATAATCGTCGTAACGGTTCTGACCGCCTTTGCAGTCATACCCTTTGCGCCGGGCGTTGCCGTCGTGGACCTTGACATAGGGGTCATTTTTTTCCTGGCCATGTCGTCCCTCAGCATCTACAGCGTCGTCCTTGCGGGCTGGTCCTCGAACAGCAAGTACGCGCTCCTGGGGGGCCTGCGCGGAGCGGCCCAGATGCTGAGCTACGAGATATTCATGGGGCTTTCGATAATGGGGGTGGTACTCCTTGCCGGTTCCTTCAACCTCAGTGACATAGTCGAGGCGCAGAGGGGCATGTGGTTTTTCATCCCGCAGCTCCCGGGCCTTCTCATTTTTTTCCTCGCGGGGCTTGCGGAAACGCACAGGCTCCCGTTCGACCTGCCCGAGGCTGAAAACGAGCTGGTGGCGGGCTATCACACCGAGTATTCGGGCCTGAAGTTCGGGATGTTCTACATAGGCGAATACCTGGGCATTACGCTCATCGCCTCGATGATAACGGTCCTCTTCCTCGGGGGCTGGCTCGGCCCGGTGCTCCCGCCCGCCGCATGGTTTGTCCTGAAGACCGGGGCAGTTATCGCCGTCTTCATACTCCTCAGGGCCTCGCTCCCCAGGCCCAGGTTCGACCAACTCATGGGCTTCGGGTGGAAGGTGATGCTCCCGCTCGCGCTCATAAACCTGCTGGCAACAGGCGGCATCCTCCTCGCCTTGACGGATGCGACGCCATTACCGGATGGCACCGATGCTGAGCCTCTTTAAGACCGCGTGGGAGGTCTTCCTCCGCGCCTTTGAGCCAAGGGTGACGGTCAGCTACCCCGAAGAGAAGCCGTATCTTGCGCCGAGGTTCAGGGGTCGGATCATACTCTCGCGCGACCCCGATGGCGGGGAGAGGTGCGTTGCCTGCTATCTCTGCGCCGTTGCCTGCCCGGTGGACTGCATAGCCCTCGACGCGGCGGAAACGGAGGACGGCAGGCGCTATCCCTCCTTTTTCCGCATAAACTTCTCCCGCTGCATCTTCTGCGGGTACTGCGAGGAGGCGTGCCCGACGTACGCGATACAGCTTACGCCTGATTTCGAGATGAGCGAGTACGCGAGGCAGTCGCTGGTGTACGAAAAAGAGGACCTCCTCATAAGCGGGACAGGCAAATACCCGGAGTATAATTTCTACAGGGTCGCGGGGCTCGCGATAAAGGGGAAAGACAAGGGGGAGGCGGAGAATGAATCGCCCCCCGTGGACGCAAGGGGCCTCACGCCCTGATCCGGAGGCGCGGTGAACGGACTCTTCTACATAGCGTCGGCCATAGCCGTGATCGCGACCTTCAGGGCCCTGACCGGCTCTAACGCGGTGCATTCTCTCCTCTATCTCACGGTCTCGCTCCTTGCGAGCGCCGCTATTTTTTATTCGCTCGGGGCGCATTACATCGCGGCCCTCGAGGCCATCATATACGCCGGCGCGGTAATGGTCCTATTTCTCTTCGTGGTCATGATGCTCAGCTACGGGCCGGGCCAGGAGACCGAGGAAAAGAGGATAACCAGGCCGGGGACATGGGCCGGGCCTGCCGTGCTGGCGGCAATACTCCTCTTTGAACTCGTTTACGTCCTTATTGGCACGGACCTTGTCCCCGAGGACGCGGCAGCCCACGGGCCGAAGGCGGTGGGGATAGCGCTCTTCGGCCCGTACCTCATAGGAGTCGAGCTTGCCTCGGTGCTCCTCCTTGTGGGCCTTCTGGGCGCATACCACATCGGGCGCAAATGACCACGCTGGACTAAGCTCAAGGGTAGCCGAAGAGCTGAGTTGCAAAAGCGATATGCCTACGCTCGCCAAAAAGGTTGGTTCGCTCCGGACGGCCTATCATCCCTGGGTTCGAAAACCCAAGGTTTTACACGGCTTGATAAAAGGAGGATGCATGGCGACTGTCCCGGCTGAATACGCATTGGCGCTTGCGGCGGTCCTGTTTGCGCTGGGCCTTACGGGAGTGCTCGTAAGGCGGAACATGATATACGTCCTCATGTCCATCGAGGTCATGCTGAACGCCGCAGGCCTTGCCTTCATAGCCGCCGGGTACAGGTGGGCGGAGCCCGACGGCCAGGTGATGTTCGTCTTCATACTCACGCTCGCGGCTGCGGAGGTCTCGGTGGCACTGGCGGTCATCTTTAGGTTTTTCCACAGGACAGGCACCCTCGACCTGGACAAGGTCGGCAGCCTGAAAGGATAGAGATGTGGCAACCTCTAAAAATTGATCTTTTCCCCGGACTCTGTGTCAGGCCGGGAATAAAAATGCTCACATATTACTCATATATGCTCCGCTTCTTATTCCCGGCCTTCCTTGATTGCGGGAAAAATCTCTAATTTTTAGGGGTTGCCACATGAAAGAATTCCTATGGCTCATACCCGCCCTGCCATTTGCGGGGTTCCTGGCGCTCATCCTGGCTGGCCGCTCGATGCCGGCGAGGCTTTCCGCCCTCGTAGGGACAGGCGCGGTCGGCCTCTCGGCCATTTCCGTTTTCTTAATCGGAATCGATTTCGTCGGCTCGCCTCCGCCTGAAGGCTTCATGGCCCAAAGCCTGTGGACATGGGTGGAGCTCGGCTGGTTCAGGGCCGACGCCGCGCTCAGGCTCGACGCGCTCTCCCTTGCGATGGCAGCGGTCATTACGTTCACGGCCTTCCTTATCCTTGTCTATTCCGCCGAGTTCATGGCAGAAGACGAAGGCTACTCGCGTTTTTTCGCGTACATGGACCTCTTTGTCGCGTTCATGCTCGTCCTCGTACTTGCCGACAACTTTCTCTTTCTCTACCTGGGCTGGGAGGGCGTGGGACTTTGCAGCTTCCTCCTCATCGGGTTCCGGTACAAGGAGGGCCATACCGGGTACGCGGCGCGGAAGGCCTTCATCATGACCAGGGCAGGAGACACGGCCTTCCTGGTCGGAATCATACTCCTTGCGGCGAGCTTCGGAACGCTCGATATCCAGACAGTCATGGAAGCGGGGGAGGGTGCCGCCTCCGGGCAACAGGGTAGCGCCATTGCCGCGCTCGCGGCGCTTTTGATACTCGCCGGAGCGCTGGGAAAATCGGCGCAGGCGCCGCTTCAGACATGGCTTCCGGACGCGATGGCAGGCCCGACCCCTGTAAGCGCCCTCATCCACGCGGCGACGATGGTCGCCGCCGGGGTGTACCTCATAGCCCGCACCCACGCGATTTTCGATACGCCCCCAGTAATGTCCCTTATAGCCGCCCTGGGCGCGGCAACGCTCCTCGTCTCAGGCTTAAGCGCGCTCGTCCAGTCGGACATAAAAAGGGCCCTTGCCTACTCGACCATGGGGCAGGTGGGGTTCATGTTCCTCGCGCTCGGGGCAGGCTACTGGCAGGCCGCCATATTCCATTTCATGACCCACGCGTTCTTCAAGGCCCTCCTCTTCCTCTCCGCTGGCGCGGTCATAACCGCGCTTGGAGGCGAGCACGACATGCGGAGGATGGGCGGCTTGAGGAAAAGGCTCCCGCTCGCGTTCTGGAGCTTTCTGATCGGGGCGGCGTCGCTTTCGGCCCTGCCCCTCGTTACCGCCGGATACTACAGCAAGGACCTCATATTGAAAGGGGCGCTGGCCGGAGGCGGGGCCCTACTCTGGGGCGCCGGCATAATCGGGGCCTTAGTTACCGCTCTTTATGCGTTCCGCATGGTGTTCCTCGTCTTTTTCGGGGAGGCCGGGGCAGACGCGGCCAGGCGGACCGGCCTGGGCATTGCGGCCCCGCTCGTCCTCCTTTCGGCCCTGGCACTTTTTTCCGGCTTCATCGGCGTGCCGTCTTTTTTAGGGGTGGTAACGCCCCTTCCCGATACGGACGCGCTGGCTGGTGCGCCTCTGGCAGGGGCGCTTTCGGCCATCGTCCCGGTGCTGGGGGCAGCCGCGGCGTATTTCGTTTTTTTTAAGCGGCGCGGGGCGGTGGAAGGGCTCCCGGAAAAGGGCTTTGCCGCCGGCCTTCATGCCTTCATCCGCTCGGGCTGGGGCTTTGACCGGCTCTATGAAAGGCTCTTCGTCCGTCCGTATCTCCTGGCAGCGCGGGCGGGCAGAGAGGATTTCATGGACGCGCCGTATGCAGGCGCGGCAAAGGGGACAGAGCTGCTGAGCAGGCTCCTTGCGAAGACCCAGTCCGGGCAGGTGAGGCGCTATGCAGCCGGGATGACGCTCGGGGCTCTTCTGGCGCTCGGGG
The DNA here is from genome assembly GCA_030583865.1 of Thermodesulfobacteriota bacterium. Lineage (NCBI taxonomy): Bacteria > Pseudomonadati > Thermodesulfobacteriota > Thermodesulfobacteriota bacterium. The sequence goes on from CP129479.1 coordinate 269,341, forward strand.
CGCTCGCATTCATATGATACTCGCATGGGCGGTCCTCATACCCTTTTTCGGAGGCGTCGCGGCCTGGGCCTCGACGCGGTTGGGAGGAGCCTTCCCGCGTTGTATTGCCCTCCTGGCGCTCGCGCTCGATTTTGCGCTCCTGCTTTCCGTTCTGGGCCGAGGGGATAGCGGCGGCCAATGGCTCGCTGAAACCCGTCTTGAATGGATGCCCGGCGTAGGAGCGGGCATCCACCTTGCCGCCGATGGCCTGAGCCTCGCCCTGGCCCTCCTTACGGCCTTCCTGGGCATGGCTGCGATCGCGGCCTCATGGACAGGCATAAGGGAAAGGACGGGTTTTTTCCACCTCTGCCTCATGTCCGTCATCGCCGGTGTCATGGGCGCCTTTCTCGCCCTCGACCTCCTTCTCTTCTACGTCTTCTGGGAGCTCATGCTCGTGCCCATGTTCCTGATGATAGCCGTATGGGGGCACGGCGGCCGGTACAGGGCGGCGCTCAAGTTCTTCATATTCACTCAGGCAGGAAGCCTCCTGATGCTCGTGTCGATACTGGGGCTCTATTTCGTCCACGGGACGGAGACCGGCAAATACTCATTCGACTACATGGAGCTCCTCGGGACCCCGATGGGCCGCGCTGCCGAGTTCTGGCTGATGCTCGGCTTTCTGGCCGCGTTCGCGGTAAAGCTCCCGGCAGTTCCTTTCCACACGTGGCTACCCGAGGCCCATGCAGAGGCGCCTGCCGGCGGAAGCGTACTCCTTGCGGGGCTACTTCTTAAGACCGGCGCATACGGCATGATACGCTTCCTTTTTCCGCTCTTCCCGAACGCGGCAGAGGCAATTGCGCCGGCCGTATATGTCCTGGCGGTCATCGGGATCATCTACGGCGCGGTCCTTGCGCTCGGCCAGACCGATTTGAAGAGGCTCATAGCGTACACGAGCGTAAGCCACATGGGGTTCGTGCTCCTCGGCATTTTCGCGTGGGAGGGGCTTGCCCTGAACGGCGCGCTCGTCCTCATGGTCTGCCACGGCGCGTCCACGGGCGCGCTCTTCATCATAGCCGGGGCCATAGAGGAAAGGGCGCATACGCGCGAGATGGCGAGGATGGGCGGTTTCTGGTCGTCCGCCCCGAAGATGGGCGGGGCGGCCCTTTTCTTCGCCCTCGCGTCCATGGGTCTTCCCGGGCTCGGGAACTTCCTTGGCGAGTTCCTGGTGCTCCTCGGCGTTTTCGGCGTAAACCCGCTGCTTGCCGCATCTGCGGCGCTCGGCCTCGTCGCCTCGGTTATCTATTCGCTCTGGATGGTGCAGAAAGTCTTTCACGGGCCTGCCTTGCAAGGGCCGGGCATATCCGACATAGGAGTGAGGGAGGCGGCAACGCTCGCCTCAATGGCAGCACTCGTCCTCTGGCTTGGCCTTTATCCCGCCCATTTTCTCGACAGGATGGGGATAAAAGAAAGCATCGGGGCAACGGCTATAGGGATTGATAGCAAGGCCGCGACGGGGACCGGCGCGGACGGCCCTGAAGCCGTACGCATTACGGAGCACCGCCCGGATATGGAGGGCGCAGCGGAGCTGGGAGGAATCAAGGGAAAATGAGCGCAGCGGATTTGATAGCGATACTCCCCATGCTGGTATTGACCATAGCCGCGGTCGTGGCAACTGTGCTCGCGGCCTTTCGCACGAGCCACGCCTTCAACGCGGCCCTGGCGGTCTCGGCCTTCGTGCTTGCGCTATTGTCTTTAGTGCCCGCCTCAAAGGCGGCGCCGAGGGCCGTCACCGCGCTGATTTCAGTGGACGCCCATTCGCTTCTCTTTACGGGCCTTTTGCTCGGCGCGGCAATCGCCGTAACCCTCCTCTCGCACGGATACAACGAGGGGCGCGAGGGCGGGCTCGCGGAGTTCTATATAGTCCTCCTCATCGCGACCCTCGGCGCGGTCGTGCTCGCCGCCTCGGCCCACTTCGCGGCCTTTTTTCTCGGCCTCGAAATACTCGGGGTATCCCTTTACGTGCTCATCGCCTATTTTCTCGGCGAGCGCGCGAACGAGGCGAGCGTCAAATACCTGATACTGGCGGGCATTGCGTCCTCTTTCCTGGTCTTCGGCATGGCGCTCGTCTATGCAGAGCTCGGCACAATGGAGTTTTCGGAGATGGCAGGGCGCGCCGGCGAATCCGGCGCGGGCCCGCTCCTTTTCGCAGGGCTCGCCATGATAACCGTTGCCGCCGGGTTCAAGCTGGCGGCAGCGCCCTTTCACATGTGGGCCCCTGACGTATACGAGGGCGCGCCCGCGCCCGTGGGCGCGTTCCTGGCGGCGGTCTCGAAGGGCGCGGTGGCGGCGCTCCTTCTCCGCTTCTTTTTCCAGACCGGCTCGCTGGCGCTTGAGCCGCTCTTCATCGTATTTGGCGCTATCGCCGTGGCATCCATGTTCGCCGGGAACATCCTCGCACTGTTTCAGACGAGCGTAAAACGGACGCTCGCCTATTCGTCCATAGCGCACGTCGGCTATCTCCTGATAGCTTTCCTTGCCGGGGGGCGCGCCGGAATGGTAGCGGCAGGCTATTATCTCGCCGCTTACTTCATATCCATCATAGGGGCGTTCGGCGCCGTGACCCTTCTTTCGGGGAAGGACAGGGAGATTGATTTATTGGACGACTACAGGGGGCTTGCATGGCGGCGCCCCTGGCTTGCCGGGGCCTTTACGGCCATGCTCCTGTCGCTAGCCGGGATGCCGCTTACTGCAGGCTTTCTCGGGAAGTTCTTTGTCGCGTCCGCCGGGGTGGGAGAGGCCCTGTGGCTGCTCGTAATCGCGCTCGCGGTAAACAGCGCCATCGCGATCTATTATTACCTGAGGATTATAATCGCGCTTTTCTCGCCGGCTTACGGGGAAGCCCCGGGGCCTCTTCCGCGCCTGCCGATCGCGGGGACTGTCGCGCTCGGGGCGCTTACGCTGCTTTTGGTCTTTCTCGGGGTCTACCCTGGTCCTTTACTGGCGCTCCTTGAGGAGGCGGCTTCGGCTTTCCTGTGAGAGGGTTTTCATTCCTCCTGCCGGTTCGTTTTGCTCCGGATAATCAATGCCCTTGCCGTGAGGACCGCGAGCGTTACGACCGTAAGCGGTATGACGAACGCGCCCATCGCGAACTTGAATGCGGAAAGGGAGGCGTGCCCCGTGGAGTTGAGGAAGATGAAGGATGTGTAGAGGACGTAGTAGGCCAAAAAGAGGGCGCCCTCCCACCGCGCTATCGTATAGCCGGTAAAGAGTATGGGGAGGCAGGCGGCAGAGACCGCGAGCACCACGGGGATGTCGAAGGAAAGGGCGCTCCCGGGCACTCCGACCCCGTTTGCGGATACGAGGCTCGTTATGCCCATGACGGAGAGTATGTTGAAGATGTTGCTGCCGATGATGTTGCCGACGGCTATGTCCCGCTCGCCTTTTATGCTCGCCATAACGGACGTCGCGACCTCGGGAAGCGAAGTGCCTGCCGCTATGATGGTGAGCCCTATTATGAGCTCGCTTACGCCCAGCCCCCTTGCCATATGGACCGCGCCGTCCACCAGCCACCTCGACCCCAGCACCAGGAGCGCGAGCCCGGCGATTGAGATAAGGACGTTGACGGCCCAGTCCCTTGCCGCCGACCTGCCCCTTTTATAAGAGAACTCCTCCTTGAACTCGTCCGTCGTCCCGTTTTCCTTTCTGCCAAGATAGACGAGAAACCCCGTGTACGCGAAGAACCCGGCTGTGAGTACGGCCCCTTCGAGCCGGCTCACGACTCCGTTCAACCCGAAGATGAAGAAAAGTACCGACACACCTATCATGACAGGCACGTCGAGCCTTATGAGCTGGCGCGACGCGGCAAGGGGAGTTATGGCGGCCGAGAGGCCGAGTATGAAGAGTATGTTGAAGATGTTGCTCCCGACCACGTTCCCGACGGCTATATCGGCCTGACCTGCAAAGGAGGATTTGACGCTCACCGCGAGCTCGGGCGAGCTTGTGCCGAAGGCGACTACCGTCAGGCCGATTATGAGCGGGGATATGCCGAGAAAAGAGGCGATCCTCGAGGAGCCCCTGACGAGCATCTCGGCCCCGATAATGAGAAGGAGTAGCCCTGCAACGAAGAATAATAATACCGAAAGACCCATCCAACCCCCCGAAATCATTCAATTTATTAGGATACTATAACCCGCATGCCATATCCAGAGGCAAAAAAAGAAGGCCGTTGCAGAGTCGAAATTCGGCTCTTCCGAACCTGCTCGCCGGGCTAAAAAGTGTACTGGAGGCTCAGTATCCAGTATATATCCGTCTTTTTAATATTAACCGGGGGCTTGCTGTCGTATTCGATGATGTTCGTGAGCTTCAAGCCCCAGTAGCTGTTCAGCCGCGAGTTCAGGGAGGCCTCGTTCCTTACCTGGAAGTTCTCAGGCTCGTCCACCCGGCTGTAGGCCTTGAGGTTGTCGGTAAAAGATGTGTCTTTCGTGAGCCCGAGGCTTAAATTGCTACCAACCCGGGCCGTTACCCAGGACTCGTCCCTGCCCGACCGGAGGTCCTCCCTTACGAGCGAAAAGCCAAGCTCAAGAAGGAGCGACTTCGAAGGGCCGTCCCAGACCTGATAGCCCGCGCCCGGGCCTGCTACGGCCCTGAGGTCGATGTCCCTGAACCTGTCGTTAAGCAGCTCGGCGCTCAGGTACCCGTAATAGGGGCTGGTGAAGAAGTAGTCGTATTTAAGGGCGGCATAGGTGTTCCTGGCGGTAGTTTTGCCGCTCTCCTCGGAGTAATTGAAGCGGACGCTTGCGCCAGAGCGGTCTTGCAGGGTCCTCTTCTCCGCGTCAAAGCCTATGTTTGCGCTGGCCCTCCTTGTATTCCCGGAGCGCATGCTCGCTCCAGCGCTTATTTTTCCGCCGAGCCTGGGGGGAGCGGGGTCTATCGCGCCGATATCGGCCCACGCCAGCTCCTCCCAGGGCCTTTCCACGGGCTTAAAGACTATCATTCCTGCTTCGTTTACGTGGAAGCTTCCGCTCAATACTTCCCCCGAAACCGTCCGCACCGTAACTGGCCCGTCGGTCCTCAAGGCGACCACAGACGATTTCCGTATCCTGACCGGCTCCGAATACGGCGTGCCCACGGTCAGAACGCCCTTTTCCATGCCCTGCACCCTGCCGGTTATGGTGTCCCCGTTCGAAAGGACCAGCTCGTCCGCCGAGGAGACGGTTGCTACGCCGGCAACGAGGGCTGAAGCCACCAAAATAATTTTCTTTACACCAGGCACTTTATGACCTTCCTCGGCTGAGGGGAAACAAAATACACGAAGCGGCTGGCACTGTCAAAGGGAATGGGATGACGCGCAAGGTCTTTTGCAAGCGCTGTAAAAGAGGGCTGTAAAAAAGTCTTTCCGGGTGTAAACCGGTTTTACTCCAGCGGGGATCGTGTAAACCGCCGAAAAACAGGTTCAAAATATTTTCCGCCCGGAGCGGCCCCGTAAATCCCCTTTACACCGGCATCTCGGCGACCTAAGAAATGCAGGGGAAAGCCTCTGGCCCGCGGCTTGCAATTCATTCCGTACATCAACAAAAAGGAGAAGCGCATGGAAAGGTTCATTGCCGGAATACCCGGGCAGATTCCCTTCTTATCAGGCAGGCTTGCCAGGAAGTTCGCCCCGCTTTGCGCTGGATTTTTTGCCCTGCTGCTTTTTGCCGTTCCCGCTGAGGCCATCACTACCGCCCCGAAGCAGTTCTGGTTCGGAGAGGAGCACGGCTCATGGACCTTTGCCGACGTATTTCACAATAAGGCCCAGGACAGGACCACGGCGCCCGCGAATTCAAGGCTGGCCGGGCAGGACCCGTCCGGTTTTGTGATAGACATTGAGATGCCGGGCACGAGGGAGGGCGCGCTTTTGCGGGGGACCGGGACGCGGGCCGATTGCCCCTGGTCTCCTGTGAAGAGGAAGTCCACCGCCTCGGCATGCGAGGGGATATAGCCTGCCGGGTCGCCTCCGGCGGTTCTTTTAAGGAAAATCTGAATTGGTGTATTCGTCATGCGAGCGGAGCGCGGCAATCTCATTTTTGGGATATCGGGTATTTTGAGTCGCTTCGTCGCTTCATTCCTCGCAATGACGCACAGATGGGAATCGATAGACCTTCCTAAAGCATACAGCAAAGCGGAAGAGCAAGCTTCAGTACCCGAGCCCGGCTGCCAGGCCCCCCCGCCATTGCCGCGGCCCTCGGCTGATGTCAGAAAGAGGATAGCCTTGCCCCGCCTCGGCGGATGCCCGGAAAGGGCATCCGCCGGCCTCTTTCTCCCGGAAACCGTAGCTTTCCCCCGCCCATTATTGACAAACCGCTCTTTTGGGACAGAATCTTAAGAGAGCGTCAAAAGCTCAATCCAGAATGCGCATGTGCCGCCCCAGACTCGTCTCCGGCGCGCGCGGAAGCCGAGCCGCGCCTCCACACGATCCCCGGCCCCATTCCCCCGGCTACCAAGGACGCTCTCGCAGGAACGATTTCAGTGCCGCATTGCCCAAGATAATCCCTTCGGAAAGGAAGAGAGGAGAACCTTCATTTATGCGAATAGCGCAGGTTTCGCCGCTTTTCGAGAGCGTCCCGCCCGCCATGTACGGCGGTACCGAAAGGGTGGTCTCGTACCTCACCGAGGAGCTCGTAAGCCTCGGGCACGAGGTCACGCTCTTCGCGTCCGCCGATTCGAAGACCCGGGCGGAGCTCGTGCCATGCTCCGAGCGCGCCCTGAGGCTGGACGAGAACACCCTGGACCCGGTATCCCTGCACCTCATCATGATGGAGGAGGCGCTCCGCAGGGCCGGAGAGTTCGATATCATCCATTCGCACGTGGACTGCATAGGGTTCATACTGGGGAGGAGAACCGGCGTGCCCGTCATCAACACCCTCCACGGGAGGCTCGACAACCCCGAGCACGAGTTCATATTCAGGGAGTACGGCAGAAGCCCCCTCGTATCCATATCGGACGCGCAGAGGGCCCCGAAGCCCTTCGCGAACTGGGTCGCCACCGTCCATCACGGCATCCCGGCGGACCTGTATGATTTCAGCGCCAGGGCGGGCGATTACCTCCTCTACATAGGCAGGGTATCGCCGGAGAAGAAGGTCGAGTCTTCGGTAGATATCGCCATGAAGGCCGGCATACGCCTGAAGATAGCGGCCAAGGTTGACAGGGTGGATAGGGATTATTTCGAAGCATGCCTCAGGCCGCACCTCAAAAGCCGATATGTGGAGTTCCTGGGCGAGGTGAACGACAGGGAGAAGAACGAGCTCCTTGGGGGTGCGCTCGCATTCCTGCACCCGGTGGACTGGCCCGAGCCTTTCGGCCTTTCCATGCTAGAGGCAATGGCCTGCGGCACCCCGGTCATCGCCCGGAGGAGGGGCTCAATTCCGGAAGTGGTGGACCACGGAGTTACGGGTTTCGTCTTCGAAAGGGACGAGGAGGCCGTGAGGATCGTAGAGGGCATAAGGGGCGGATTTTCAAGGGAGGGCTGCAGGAGGAGGTTCGAGGAAAGGTTCCTCCAGGGCCGGATGGCCGCGGATTACCTCATGGCCTACGAGCTCGTGATGGGGAGGTGCGGGAGCGGATGGCTCAAGTCAGCAGAATAAAGGACTCGTTCTTCATAGTCGCTACCTCGACCATAATAGACCCCTTCCGGCTCATCCAGAAGGACGGGGAGATATTCGGCATCTATGACAGGTTCGGGGACATACTGCCTCTCGGGAAGGGGGAGCAGGGCGTGTACTACAAGGGGACGCGGTACCTTTCCCATTACGAGCTGAGGATAAACGGCATGAGGCCCCTTTTCCTGAGCTCCAACATGGACGAGGACAACTTCCTCATGACCGTCGACCTCACGAACCCGGACATATATTCCGGCGGGGAGCTCCTCCTGAGAAGGGATTCGGTCCACATCCTCCGCGCGAGGGTCCTCTCCGGGACCAGGGTGTTCGAGCATATAAGGGTCAGGAACTTCGCCGAGGAGGACGCAGCCTTTGTCATTGAGCTCGGGGCAGATTCCGATTTCGAGGACATCTTCGAGGTGAGGGGGATCAAAAGGGCGGGGAGAGGCGCCCTCCACGAGCCCGAGTACGGGAAAAAGGAGTTCAGGCTCGCCTATGACGGCCTCGACAGCGTAAGGAGGACCATCGCCTTTACCTTCAGCAGGGGCCCTGACAGGATGAGCGGGAATACCTTCATGTTCTCGCTCAGGCTTAAGCCCAACCAGATCGAGGAAGTTTACGTCACCGCCGAGTGCGTCGAGGGACATTCAAAAAACGACGGCAGGGGCTATGTCGAGGTATTGAGGGACGCGAGGAAGCGCCTCAGGTCCAGACGGAAGTCGGGTGTTGAGATATTCACCTCGAACGAGCACTTCAATATCTCGATAAGGCGCTCGCTCGCGGACATAGAGATGATGCTTACAGAGACGCCGAAGGGGCTTTTCCCGTACGGCGGCATACCCTGGTACTGCACCCCGTTCGGCAGGGACGGCATCATAACGGCCCTGGAGTGCGCGTGGATAAAGCCGGACGTCGCTGCGGGCGCTCTCAAGTACCTTTCCCACATGCAGGCGACCGAGCGTGACGAGCGGAAGGCCGCGGAGCCAGGGAAGATAATGCACGAGACGAGGCACGGAGAGATGGCGGCGCTCGGCGAGATACCCTTCGGCCTCTATTACGGGAGCGTTGACGCGACCCCGCTCTATATAATACTCGCCGGGGTTTACTGGAGGAGGACCGGTGACACAGCCCTCATAAGAAAGCTATGGAAGAGCATAAGCGCGGCCCTTTCCTGGCTTGACGAGTACGGAGACGCGGACGGGGACGGGTTCCTCGAATACTCGCCTCACGCCGGCGGCCTCCGGAACCAGGGCTGGAAAGACTCCCAGGACTCGGTCTTCCACAGGGACGGAAGGCTCGCCGAGGGGCCCATAGCGCTCTGCGAGGTGCAGGCATATCTCTACGCCGCAAAGAAGGAGGCGGCGGCGCTCTCAAGGCTCATGGGCGACGACGACCAGGCCGACAGGCTCCGCCTGGAGGCCGAGGAGCTTAAAAAGAGGTTCAACGAGGCGTTCTGGGACGAGGAGATGGGCACCTACGTGCTTGCCCTCGACGGAAGGAAAAAGCCCTGCAGGGTGGTCTCGTCCAATGCGGGGCACGCGCTCTTCGCCGGGATTGCCGACCCGCAGAAGGCGCGGAGGGTCGCCGACATGCTCCTTTCAGAGAGCGTTTTTTCAGGCTGGGGCATAAGGACCATAGGCGACGGGGAGAAGCGCTATAACCCCATGTCCTACCATAACGGCTCGGTATGGCCGCACGACAACGCGCTTACGGCCTATGGGCTCGCGGCCTACGGATTTACCGAGCACTTCAACAAGGTCTTCATGGGCATATTCGACGCGGCCCTCATGTCAGACCTCCAGAGGCTCCCGGAGCTCTTCTGCGGGTTCCGGCGGCGTAACGGCATGGCCCCCACGCAGTACCCCGTGGCCTGCGCGCCCCAGACCTGGGCCTCGGGCGCGCTCCTCCTCATGCTCCACGCCTCGCTCGGCATCTACTTCGAGGCCGACAAGAGCATGATAATCTTCAAGGAGCCGGAGCTCCCGGCCTTCCTCACCTCCGTTTATCTCAAGAGCCTGCCCGTAGCCCCCAGAAAGACGGTCGACATACTTATATCGAGGTACGGCGAGGACGTGACCATAGAGGCCTTGAAAAAGCCCGACGACGTCCATATATTGATTATCAAATAAGGCCTGGCCGGTACGGCTAAGAGGTAAGCGGCGGGGCGGCCTCCCCGGGCGCATCCGTCTCTTCCCTCATCCTGAGGGCGATGTCGATGGCAGCGTCCATGTTCCTCGAGTACTCGAAGACGCCTTTTTTCGCCCTGAGCCCTATCCTCCGGAGCCTCAGTATGAGCCTCGGGTCGAGCTTGTTTATTACGAGCTTCAGGCCCCGCTTCTTGCAGCTTTCTACAATGGACTCCATGGCGACCATCGCGCTCATGTCGAGCATGGTGACGTCCGACATGTCCAGGACGACTATCCGTATCTCCTTCCTGATGCCGGTAAGGACGCTCAGGGCCTTCTGGGCCGAGCCGAAGAAGAGCGCTCCGTTGATGTCGTAGATGAGTATGCTCTCGGGCAGGGCCCTGTGCTCGTGCTGCCCGCTGCCCTTGTCGAGGAGCTTCGCGCCGCTCTGCTCGATGCTCCTGTGGATGAACAGCATGGCGGCGAGGAGCATGCCTACCGCGACCGCGACCTCCATGTCGAAGAGCACCGTGAGGGCGAAGCACGTGAGGAGCACCAGGATGTCGTCCCTGGGGGCGAACCTGACTATGCGGGCGAAGTGCTTCGTCTCGCTCATGTTCCAGGCGACCATGAGGAGCAGGGCCGCCATCGAGGCCATGGGTATGTAGGCGAGGAGGGGCGCAAGGACGAGTATCGACGCCAGGATGAAAAGCGCGTGCACGACCGAGGCGAGGGGCATGGTGCCTCCGGCGCGGACGTTCGCGGCAGTCCTTGCGAGGGCCGCGGTGGCCGGGATGCCGCCGAAGAGCGGGGCCACGATATTGCCGATGCCCTGGCCTATGAGCTCGTCGTTGGGGTTGTGCTTCTTGCCCGTTACACCGTCGGCCACGACCGCGCATAGGAGCGATTCCAGCGCGCCGAGCATGGCTATGGCGAAGGCCGGCGGAAGGAGGTTGCGTATAAGCTCAAAGGAGATGCCTATCGGGGTCCCGTCCCTGCCGGGGAGCTCCCAGGGCCAGGCAAAGCCCGGAAGGAAAGGGGGTATCCCGCTTCCGGTTATCCCGTTAATCTCGTACTCGAATCGCGAGCCGACGGTCGCTACCTGGAACTCGGGCATGAGCGCGCCGGCTGCAAAGGCCGCTGCCGAGCCTGCAAGGAGGGCCACGAGGTGCGAAGGGACCCGCGACCGCGTCTTCTTCCAGAGGAGCAGTACCGCGAAGGTCAGTATGCCTATCGCAGCCTCGGCCCACGAGATGGTGGGGAGCGAGAGGATGATGGTCGCGACATTCTCGGGGAAATGCCCGTCCAGCTCGGCTATGCTGAGCCCGAAAAGGTCCTTTATCTGGAGCACGGCTATGACCACGGCTATGCCTGCCGTAAAGCCGACCGTTACCGGATAGGGCACTATCTGTATGAAGTTCCCGAGCCTGGCAACGCCCATGAGCACAAGTATGACGCCTGCCATGAAGCCGCTTATGAGGAGGCCGCCGATGCCGTATTTCTGGACGATGGGGAGGAGTATGACGACGAAAGCGGCAGTCGGCCCGGATATGTTGACCTTGGAGCCGCCCGTAAGGGCGATGACTATTCCGGCTATTATCGCGGTATACAGGCCGGTTTGGGGGGGCGCGCCGACCGCGATTGCCAGCGCCATCGAGAGGGGGAGCGCTATTACTCCGACCGTGAGCCCGGCAAGGACGTTCGACTGCAGTTCAGAGAGCGAGGGCCTGGACGCGATGGACCTTCTTAGAGCAGAGAACATGTTGTTCTTCTAATAAAATAGCTCCCCTTTGAAAAGGGGAGCTGCAAGGGGAGACACGTCTTAACAAAGAGCGCGTCAGGTTTAATTTTCCGGTAGTATTTTACCCTTTGTAGAATGCCGTATTTAAAAAAAGGGAGCTGGCCTATTATACTCCCCGGCTTGTTCACCAGTCAAGGCCCTATATGGGGCTTGTAAGATTTTTCTTCATGGGACGGTTTGCTCCCTTCATTATTGAAGGGGAAGGGGAGTTTATATTGCAGGTGCGCTATGCGCCATTACAAATCCCACCTTTGCCCCCCGTTGAAGGGGGAACTTGATTCCGCCATCCTGAATTCTTCCCAGGACACCTGCCGGACAGAATGGATTTTCGGAGGCTGTCATTCCAGGTAGACGACCCTGTTCCGGCCCGAGGATTTCGCCTGGTAAAGGGCCTTGTCAGCCCTGCCCAGGAATTCGGCAACCGGCTCTTTTTGGCTTCGCACGGCCACCCCGGCGCTCGCCGTGATCTTCAAGCCCGCAAGCCCCCCGTCAAAGGCGAGCCCGGCAAGTTTTCTCCGTATCTTCTCGGCCACGATGACGCACTCGGCTGGCGTGCTGCCCATGAGGAAGACGGCAAACTCCTCGCCGCCGTAGCGGACGGCTATGTCGCTTCCCCTTATGGAGCCGAGCATGGCCGAGGCCGCCTGCCTTATGGCCTCGTCTCCGGCCGCATGGCCGTGCTCTTCATTAATGCCCTTGAAATGATCGAGGTCGAACAGTACGACCGATATGGCGTATTGAGCGTTCCGGTCGTGGGCGTGCGCGAGCCTCCTGAGGGTCTCGTCCATGTAGAAGCGCGTGTAGAGCCCGGTAAGCGGGTCTTTTATCGACTGCTCGTAGAATTTGCACCTCTCGGCTTCGAGCATGCGGTAGAAGGCCTCCCGCTCGACCGCTATGGCGAAGGAGCCGCTCATCTCGCCGAGCATCCGGTCCAGGTCCCGGTCCTCCCTCACGTCATGGGCAAGGCGTATGACGGCCATTGCCCCGGCCCTGCCGCCCTCGCGCGGGAATAGAGGTATGGCGAGGGCCCATTCCCTGACCCCTGCCTTGAGCTCGGGTAGCGCCGCCGGAACGAGCATCTTCCTGAAACTGCCGCCGTTTTCTACGGCCCACGCGCTCCTTTCAACGCCCAGGACGCCCTTGAGCACGGCCGGGGGCTCCTCAAGGGCCCCCCTGTAGCGCGTCCCGGGCGAGAGGCAAAGGGGCTCTCCCGCGCCGGTTTTCGCATAAAACTCTATCGAGACCGCCGGCAGCGTCCTCTTGAGTATGTCAAGGAGGGCGTTTGCGATGTCGCGGAAGTCGCGGTAGACGATGACGGTATTGGTGATGTCCTTTAGTGTCTTATTGAGGAACGAGAGGCGGCGTATGTCGGTTGAGTCGCCCGCAAGGGCGAAGATGCCGCATTCGAGCTGCTTGAGCCTGCCGATGACGAAGCTTATGAGCCCGCCGTATAAAAGGGAGCCGTGCTGCGGCGCTATCATCCTTACCGGAAGCTCTTCGAGCTTCAAGAGGCCGTGAAGCAGTATCTCTCGGCTCGGCATGTAGTGCTCGTGGAAGGGGCGTATGTCCTCGAAGTATGATTCGTCCCTCGCGACGAGGCTCCACTCGCGCGTCATGCCGCCGAATATGTCGCTTGAGAAGAGTATGCCGCTCTCCACGTCAAAGGTGCAGAAGGCCCCCGGGAAATGGAGGTAGGGCGTGAAGACGAAAAGGAGCAGCCTGCCGCCGAGGTCGAGCTGCCAGCCGCTCTCCTCGATGTCGATTATGGGCAGCCTTAGCGCGTAGTGCTTGAGGAGCGCCCGCGCCCGCCAGTGCGTTATGATCGCCGCCTCCGGGTGCAGGCCCGGAATGCCCTCGATGAGCTTAAGGGAAGCCGTTATGTCCGGGTCCTGGTGGTGGCATATGAAATAACGGATGCTGGAGAAGGGGACTACCTCCTCTACCTTGCTCCGCACTTTGTCGAAGGTAAGGTGGCCGCCGGGGTCTATGAGGACGGAGTTATTCCCGCGCTCTATGAGGTAGGCGTTGCACTGGAAGATGTCGTCAGGCAGATATTGCCCGACCCACCATACGCGCTCGCCTATTTCGACGGCGCGGCTTGTGTCAGCGGAGATTATCTTCCGTATGTCGATATCGGCCATAAGGGGCTGTTAGAGAATCGAAAAAGAGTAAAGGAACCTCTGATTGTTTCACGTGTTCGTCATTGCGAGCGAAGCGAAGCAATCTCATCTTCCGGAAAATGAAGCGCCTTGAGATTGCTTCGGAGCCAAGGCTCCTAAGCAATGACGACCGAAAACATAATGAATCAGGCCTTCCTTAAGGTTTTTCGGGGATGAGTCTCGAAGATGGGTTTACAGGCCGGGCCGTCCAAAGGACTCCCCCTTTTCCAAAGGGGGCAGGGGGGACTATCAGGATGCGATGACTTTCTCCCTTTCATAGGGAGACGGCCGGAGTCGATTGCCGGAATTGCCTGGATTAGTCGCGCCGGTTTCAGGTAGATTCTTGCACAAGAGGGAAAATCTGTCAAACGGACGTTAATTCAAAAAGGCGCCCTTGACACCCGGCCTCAAAAGGAAAAGAATAGTAGCATGGAGAAGATAAAGAAGAGCGACGAGGAATGGAAAGAGGAGCTTACGCCCGAGGAGTACAGGATAGCCCGCAAGAAGGGCACTGAAAAGCCCTTTACGGGGGAGTACCTGAATAAGAAAGACAAGGGGACCTATACTTGCGTCTGCTGCGGGCTTGAGCTCTTCAGCTCCGATACAAAGTACGATTCCGGCTCGGGGTGGCCGAGCTTCACAAAGCCGGTCGCGCCGGATGCGGTCGAGACCAAAGAGGACAGGAGCTTTTTCATGGAGAGGACCGAGGCGGTCTGCCCGAGGTGCGGCGCGCATCTGGGTCATGTCTTCGACGACGGCCCGCAGCCGACCGGGAAAAGGTACTGCGTAAACTCCGCGTCTCTCAAGTTCGTCCCAAAGGAGTGAGTCAGCGCCCCTGCCGCCTCCCACAGCCGGGCTCGCCCGCCGTTTCGAAAGCCACTCGCAACCGAGCCAAGACGAGGAAATCCTACCTGCCCTCTTGTATATAGGGGAGCGCCTCTGAAAGGCCGAGACCCGCGGCGGCCCTGAAGTGTCCTGAGGCTTCGGCGGGATCCCCCGTCTTCATGTACGCGAGCCCCAGGTTCATGTGCGTGCGCGCGTTGTCGGGCTTAAGGAGAAGAGCCTTTTTGAAGTCGGCTATGGCGCGGCCGTATTCGCCAGCGGCCGCGTATGTTTCCCCGCGGAGCGCGTACGCGCTCTCGTTTTCAGGGGCGAGCTCTATCAGGGCTGTGAGGGTGCTTGCGGCCTCCTTCTGCCTGCCCATGAGCGCGAGCGCGCGCGCCTTGTTCGAATACCCCTTGGGCTCCTTCGGGTTTATCCTTATAGCAGCGGTGAAGTCGGCGATGGCGGCGTCCATGAGGCCGAGCTCCGCCTGCGCTATCCCCCGCATGATATAGGCATCAGTATAGAGCCTGTCCAGGTTGATCGCGGCTGAAAAGTCCTCGACCGCCCCGCGGAGGTCCCTTGCGCGGCTCTTTACGCGCGCCCTGCCGAAATAGGCCGGCGCGGCCTCCGGATTAAGCCTGAGCGCCTCGTTAAAGTCGGAGAGCGCGGGGCCTGCCATGCCGATTTCCGAGTAGGCGGCCCCCCTCGCGGTATACGCATCCGAATACGACGGGTTTATTTCGATCGCTATCGAGAGGTCGTCGATGGCGCCGAAGTAGTCATTAACGGAAATTTTCGCAT
This sequence comes from Thermodesulfobacteriota bacterium, assembly GCA_030583865.1. Taxonomy (NCBI): domain Bacteria; kingdom Pseudomonadati; phylum Thermodesulfobacteriota; species Thermodesulfobacteriota bacterium. The sequence continues at coordinate 284,669 of CP129479.1, forward strand.
AAGCCCTGTTGCTGTAGACGAAAGTAACCCCCGGGGCGAGCCTCACGGCCTCGTCCAGGTCTGCAAGCGATTCCTTGTTCATGCCGAGGTCCTTGTAAGTTACCCCCCTCTTGTTGTACCCGAAGAAGTGGTCCGGATACAGCTCGACCTGGCGCGACCAGAGGGCGAGCGAGTCCTTCCATATCGCCGCCTGGCTCATGGTCCCGTACCCGAGGAGCGCAAGCAGGGCCAATGCCCCGGCCATGAACGGGGCCTCAAGCCTTTTGCCTTCCCTCCCGGCCAAAAGCGCCAGGACGCCGCCGAAAAGAAGAAAGAGCCCCAGAGTCGGGAGATACGTGTACCTGTCCGCCGCGGCCTGCTCGCCGGCCTTTATGATGCCGGAGACCGGGGCCAGCGTTACGAGATAAAAGAGCCAGGCCGCGAGCGGGGCCCTGCTGAACCTGAGGAGCCAGACGCAGGCGGCGGTGATAAGGGCGGCTACCGCGCCGTATACGATTATGGTAAGGGGCCCGGTGCTGAAGTCCACCGGATATATCGGGGCGAGCCCGACCGGCAGGATGAGCTTGTGGAGATAGAAGACAACCGCCTTCAGGGCTATGGCGAGCTTCGCGGCGAAGCCCATCGAGACTACCGCGCCGGCAGTCTTCTGGGTCAGCATGGTAATGACGCCGAGCAATATGCTGAGGGCCAGGAAAGGTGCTTTCTCGATAAGGGCCCGCCTTAGCCCCGGGCCGGCAAGACGCCTCAAAGGATAATAGTCGATTATAAGGAGCGCTAAAGGCACCGTCACCGCCATCGGCTTACTGAGGAGCGCCAGGATGAAAAACACTATGCTCAGGGCGTAATGGCGCTTAAGACGGCTTTCCGAATACGTGAAATACAATAGGAACGTGAGGAGGATGAAAAAGACCGAGAGGACGTCCTTTCTCTCCGAGACCCATGCGACGGACTCGACGTGCATGGGATGAAGCCCGAACAGGAGGGCCGGTATCCCGACAAGTAGAAAGAGGGGCTTTTGGCCGTATTTCCTGTTAGCTGCGAAGGCCGCCTTGAACGAGAGCACGCCGGCAAGAAAGGTGTTCATGGCATGGAGCATCGAGTTGGTCAGGTGGAAGCCGAAGGGGTTTTTCCCCCAGAAAAGGTAATCGACTGCGAGCGAGACCATTGTAAGGGGGTGCCAGTTGCCGCCGGTCGTGCTCATGAGGAGGTCGAGCCACGCTGAAGCGCCGTCCGGCAATCCTGCCTGTATCGCGACTATATATTGGTTTTTGAAGACGTAGTAAGGGTCGTCCCAGTTTACGAACCCGTTCCAGAGAGAAGGGATATACGCGGCGAAGGTCAATGCCGCGACGACCGCGGCTGTGAGGAAAGGGCTTTTTTTCATGAGGGACGGGACCGGGCCTTACATAAATTAAAAGAACGAAGATGAGCGGCTTTCAAACCTAACGCCGGGATATTATCCATGAAAAAACAAGCAAAGTCAAAATGTTTGAGGGTCTTGCGCCTCCTTTCCGGTTGACACTTCGCGGTCCTTTTTGAGATAATCCCCGTGCACCTATTCCGTTAAACGGACCCTTTTCACTATGCTGCATGGAAAAAAGATAGCCGTAGTCCTTCCGGCCTACCACGCGGGAAAGACCCTCGAAAAGACCTACAGAGACATCCCCCTGGACATCGTGGACGAGGTCGTGCTCGTGGACGACTGCTCCGGCGACAATACGGTCGAGGTGGCGCGGAAACTCGGCATAAGGAACATATTCGTTCACGACAAGAACAAGGGCTACGGCGGAAACCAGAAGACCTGCTATTCGCAGGCGCTGGCGCTCAGGGCCGACATAGTTGTAATGGTGCACCCGGATTACCAGTACACCCCGAAGCTAATAACGGCAATGGCCTCGATGATAGCCTCTGGCGAGTACGACCTTGTGCTCGCTTCCCGCATACTCGGCACCGGGGCCTTGAAGGGCGGGATGCCCGTCTACAAATACATCGCGAACAGGTTCCTTACCCTTGTCGAGAACCTGCTCCTCGGCGAAAAGCTCTCCGAGTACCATACGGGCTACAGGGCCTTCTCAAGGGAGGTGCTGGAGACGCTCCCCCTTGAGGAGAACTCCGACGATTTCGTCTTCGACAACCAGATGCTCGCGCAGTCGGCCTGGTTCGGCTTCCGTATAGGCGAGATAAGCTGCCCTACCAAGTATTTCAAGGAAGCCTCCTCCATTAATTTCAGGAGGAGCGTTATTTACGGCTTCGGCGTCCTCGGCACGGCTTTGAAATTCAAGCTCCAGAAGCTCGGGCTTAAGAGCTATGGGATATTCGACAACAAAGGCAGGAAGCTCGCCTCGCAAAAGGTACAGCCCCGGTACCGGTAAACCTGAATTTCTCCATCGGACATTCTTGAGGCTTAAAACCGAAGAGCCCCGCCGGAAACGGCGGGGCTCTTCTTTTCCCCTTTTGATTGCTGATTACAGTCCCTTGAAGGCCCTTTCAGCGGCCTCCAGGGTCTTTTCAAGGTCTGCCCTGGTATGGGAGAGGCCGACGAAGACGGCCTCGAACTGCGAGGGGGGTAGGTATATTCCGCTTTTGAGCATACGCGTGAAATACTTCCCGAACCTTGCGGTGTCCGAGCCTTTGGCGTCCGGCCAGTTCGTGACGGGCTTTTCAGAGAAAAAGAGCGTGAACATCGACCCTGCTACCGCCGTATGCACCGGCACCCCGCGCCTCTTCGCTATCTCAGCGAGCCCCTCGGCGAGGTAGCTGGTGGATTTGTAGAGCTTGTCGTATACGCCCCTGCCCTGCAGGAGCTTAAGGGTCTCTATCCCGGCGGTCATGGCCAGCGGATTGCCCGAGAGGGTCCCCGCCTGGTAGACCGGGCCTGAAGGCGAAAGCTTCTCCATTATGCCCCTCTTGCCTCCGAAAGCGCCGACAGGGAGCCCCCCGCCTATGACCTTGCCAAGGCAGGTAAGGTCAGGGTCGATTGAGTATATTCTCTGCGCACCGCCGTAGCAGAGCCTGAAGCCGCTCATGACTTCGTCCATTATAAGGAGGGCGCCGTTTTTTTTGCAGAGCGCCTTAAGGCCCGACAGGAAGCCTTCCTTGGGGAGCACGACTCCCATGTTGCCGGGAACGCCCTCTACTATGACGCAGGCTATGCCCTTGGGGACCTTGTCGAAGACGGCTTTCACCGAGCCGAGGTCGTTGTAGGTGGCGTTATAGGTGTGCCTGGCGAGGTCGGCTACGACACCGGGGCTGTCCGGCACGCCAAGGGTCGCGGCGCCCGAGCCCGCCTTTACGAGTAGGCTGTCGGCGTGGCCGTGATAGCAGCCCTCGAATTTTATTATCCCGTCCCGTCCCGTATGGGCCCTGGCAAGGCGGATGGCGCTCATGGTGGCCTCTGTGCCGGAGCTTACGAACCTTACCATCTCCATCGAGGGGAAGGCCTTCCGGGTCATCTCTGCTAGGGTGACCTCAAGCGGGGTCGGCGCGCCGTAGCTCGTGCCCCTGTCCACCGCCTTCTTTATGGCCTTCGATACCTTGGGGTGGGCGTGCCCGAGTATCATGGGCCCCCACGAGCCGATGTAATCGATGTACGCGTTCCCGTCTATGTCATATATCTTAGAGCCGCCGGCCCTGGAGATGAAGACGGGCCCCCCGCCCACGGCCTTGAACGCCCTTACGGGGCTGTTTACCCCGCCGGGGATGAGCTTCACTGCTTTCCTTAAGACCTGAGCGGATTTTTTCGTGCCCATCGCTCTCTCCTTTTATCCTGATTTTTCAAGGTTCTTCGGCCCTATATCCTACCCGAAGGGTTGAACGCGTGTCAACGCCAATTTAGTCCTTTTCCAAAGCAGGATGGCATAAGGCTACCTCGACCTCAGAAAAAATTCTTAATTTTTAGAGGCACCCATAATATAATGCGGAACGCTTAACCGCCGGCTATAATAGCAGCGACCGCGCGCCAGCATGGGCTTAAAAAGCATCCGGAAGAAGGAGGTTTGTGGAATGAAGAGAAAAGCCTTGATCGTCCTTACCGCTATGGCCGGGCTGTTTGGGGCCGCGCCCCCGTCTGCCGCCGAGTTCGCCTTCGGCGAGGAGACGAAAGGGGTCACATTGGCCCAGGGCGAGAGCGACCTCACGATACGGGTGAGGCTCCAGCCGAGGTTCGATTTCGGGGATATAATCACGAGCACCGGCGGAGACTCGTACGCGACAGAGAGCGACATGTATTTCAGGAGGGCGCGCCTTGAGATGGGCGGCAACCTCGTATCGAAGAAGATAAAATACAACGTGACCTTTGACGCAGACAAATGGGACAAGGCCGGGAACAACAATAAGATATCTCTCAAGTACGCGTATGTCGCCCTCACCCCGGACGAGGCCTATTCGTTCATGTTCGGAAAGGAGAAGCTGCCGTACTCGAGGGAAGAGCTCATATCAAGCTCGACCCTCCTTTTCATAGAGCGGCCCGCTTCTGTCGATGCGTCAAGGGACGTCTTCGGCGCGAGCAACGCCTATTACCAGCCAAAGGCGGCTGTATTCGGGAAGCTATTTGAAGGGGCCATCGGCTATGAGGTCGCCGTGGCAGACGGCTGGCAGAACGGGGAGGCGATACAAACTGGCCCGACCACGGTCTACAAGGCCGCGCCCCTTCTTGCGACAAGGGTCGAGATATCGCCGACCGGTTGGGTGGAGACGAAGAAACAAGGCTCATATCTCGGCAAGGGGCAGCACATAACGGCCGGGGTGAGCCTTGCCGTGCAGAAGGACATTGATTACGCGAGCGGCGGCGGTGAGGACAGGACCCTCTGGGGAGTGGACGTATCGACGCACCTCCAGGGCCTTACCGCGAGCGCGGAGTATATCTCCTGGGAGGTGGACTCAACCCTCGGCAAGACCAGGCCCGAAGGCTGGTTCCTGCAGGCCGGGTATTTCATGGAGGAGCTTAACATCGAGCCCGCGGCCAGGTACGAGGTCTTTGACGAGAACGCGAAGGCCGCTGACATGAAAGAACGTACCATGACCCTCGGCGTCAACTGGTATGGCAAGGGACACGGCTTGAAGGTGCAGGCCAACTGGGCGCATACCCGGTTCGAGTCCAATGCGAGCGGCGGGCTTTCGAACGACAAATCCAGGGACATACTGCAGATTCAAGGGCAGCTGTATTTCTAGATAGTAAGGCTGGGTGCGCGTTCTGCGCACCCAGCCTTACTATCTTTTACATGGCATAGGCAGAAGACCTTTTTCGTGCTTCCTCTATCCCGCGATTTATTAGGCGCCGTTCATCTCATTTTTCGTCATTCTGAGGGTGCCGTGAGTGACCAGGGAATCTCATATTCAACTATTGCAAGAAGGCCTTTTCCGCGCTTCCGCGCGGTTTTTGAGGGTAAGGCTCGCTTGCTAACCCCCTCCCCCATCCCGTGAACGGGCCCCTGAAGTCGCTTTGCTCCTGACTTCCCCGGCCCGTTCACGCTCTTCCTCCCTAAGGCTACGCTCGCCTTACCCTCCGGGGTTTGTTAAAGACAAAAAAAATCTCACAGCACTTTTGTTTTTGCATCATTGCTGTCCCGTTAACTTCCCCCCTTTTCTAAAAGGGGGGCGAGGGGGGATTAAAACATTCGAAAAATCCCCCTCTTATCCCCCTTTTTCAAAGGGGGATGATTCCGTATCTTATCTTCAGGTCGGAATTCATGTCATGAAAGCATAGCGCCGCAGGTCATAGGCAATAAAACACCTTCTTTTTGCTACGACCCCGTTACCTTATTGAATACCTTTAGAGAAACGGTCAGAAACCCCCGGCCTTCAGGCCGGGGAGCGGTTCATTAAAGATTAATGGGACAGCAGTGTTTTTGCATTTAAAACAACCCAGGGCATAAGGCGGAGCGAACATGGGGATGGGGGAGGGGCGGGCGAGGCGGGGCAGCAGGAGCGAGGCCGAAGGCCGAGCGACATAAGGGCCTAGCCCGGAGGAGGGAGGCGGAAAGAGAGCGGAGCCTTATGCCCAAAAAGAGCGCGGCAGCGCGATAAAGGGCCTTTTGGCAATAAGGCAAAGCAGGTGATGCCGCTCCTAAGGATGACAAAGGAGAGAGGCGAGACCCTCGAACCGCACGGAGGCGCGGAAAGGGTCTTTTCCGTATACTAAGAAAGCGCGGAGCCCTTATGCCCAAAAAGAGCGCGGCAGCGCGCAAAAAGGCCTTTTGCACCAGCCCTGGGTACCGGAGCGGTGCCCCCTTTTTCCATAGCGTAACCCGCCTGTAACACGGCTGTAACAATTCTCCTGTAAAGTCAGCTCAAAAAGCGGAATAAAAAGGAAACCGGATATGAAAAAGATACTACTTTTAGCGCTGATATTCCTGGGTTTGTCGGTCGGCACTGCCTCGGCCCAGCTCATAAACGGCGCTGGCGCGACATTCCCGTACCCGCTCTACTCCAAGTGGGCGTATGAATACAACAGGGCTACAGGGGTGAGGCTCAACTACCAGTCCATCGGGAGCGGCGGCGGCATAAGGCAGGTCACGGCAGGCACAGTGGACTTCGGCGCGTCGGACGCGCCCCTCGGGGCAAAGGAGCTCGGGGACGCGGGCCTCGTACAGTTCCCGATGGCGGTCGGCGGGGTCGTGCCGGTCGTGAACCTCGAAGGGGTGAGCCCCGGAAGCCTCCAGCTCACCGGAGAGGTCCTTGCCGACATCTTCCTCGGGAAGATAACCAAATGGAACGACCAGCGGATAGCCGCGCTCAACCCCGGGGTGAAGCTCCCTGACACTAAGATAACTGTCGTACACCGCTCTGACGGAAGCGGCACGACATGGATATTCGCGAACTACCTGTCAAAGGTGAGCCCCGAATGGAAGGGCAAGGTGGGCTTCGGCACGGCGGTCAATTGGCCCGCGGGCGTCGGCGGCAAGGGTAACGAGGGTGTGGCCATGTACGTAAAGAGGATGAAGAACTCCATCGGATACGTCGAGTACGCGTACGCCATCCAGAACAAGCTCACCCACGCAAAGCTCAGCAACAAGGCGGGGAGCTTTGTAGAGCCCTCCATGGAGACTTTCCAGTCAGCCGCGGCCAACGCCGACTGGAAGGGCACGCCAGGTTTCGGGGTAGTCCTAACGGACCAGTCCGGAAAAGACTCGTGGCCCATTGCAGGCGCGACCTTCATACTCGTAAAGAAAAACCAGTCGGACTGCAAAAAGGCTACAGAGGTCTTGAAGTTCTTTGGTTGGGCCTACAGGAACGGGGCGGAAATGGCGAAGTCGCTCGATTACGTTCCCATCCCGCCCGCAGTGTACGGCCTCATGGAGGCAGCGTGGGCGCGGGATATAAAATGCAATTCGCAGCCGGTCTGGGGCAAATAGGATTTCAAGCCGCGCCTGCAAGGGGCGGCTTTTTTGTGGAAACCGCGAACCTTTTGGAATAATATCAAGCCGATGCCGGAAAAAGCAGACGAGAAGGTACGGATGCCGTCAAGAGATATCCCCGAGAAAGGGGCTTCGGACAGGGGCCCGGCAGCCGCGGCGCGGAGATACGCCGCGGCCAGGGCAGGGGACGCGGTATTCAAGGGCGCGGCCTGGTTCTTCGCCGCATCTGTTATCGCCCTGATGCTCCTCATATTCGTCATCCTCCTAAAGGAGTCCTGGCTTTCCATCAAGACCTTCGGCCTCGGTTTCCTTGTAAGCTCCACCTGGGACCCGGTCGCCCTCCAATTCGGCGCGCTCCCGTCCGTTTACGGCACACTGGTCTCCTCCGCTATAGCGATAATAATTGCGCTCCCCATAAGCATAGGCATAGCGATATTCCTTACGGAGATGGCCCCCAAGCGCGTAAGCGGGCCGGTTGGGTCGGCAATCGAGCTCCTGGCCTCGATACCGAGCATCATCTACGGCATGTGGGGGCTATTCGTATTCGCGCCGGTGCTTTCCGAGCACGTCGAGCCGTTCCTTATCGACCGGCTGGGCTTCATCCCGCTATTTTCAGGCGCGCCGCTCGGCATAGGCATGCTCCCGGCGGGCTTCATCCTCGCCATAATGATAATCCCGTTCATATCATCCGTCACAAGGGACATCTTCCGCATGGTCCCTCCCATGCTCAAGGAATCGGGCTATGGGGTGGGGGCCACCAAGTGGGAGGTGATATGGAAGATAGTGATACCGTACACGAGGTCCGGGATAATAGGGGCCGTGATACTCGGCCTCGGCAGGGCGCTCGGAGAGACGATGGCGGTAACCTTCCTTATAGGGAACGCCCAGAACATAAGCATCTCGCTCCTCGACCCGGCAACTTCCATCTCGGCAACTCTCGCGAACGAGTTCACCGAGGCCTTCGAGGACCTCTATCTTTCAAGCCTCGTCGAGCTCGGGCTCATCCTTTTCCTCATAACATTCGTGGTGCTCGCGATAGCGAAGCTCCTGATCGCAAGGTTTTCGTACCAGGGCGGTAAATTCTAGATGAACGCGCATTATATAAAAAGGACGCTGGCCAATTACGGGGCGCTTACGGTCTCGGCCCTCTCGGCCGTTTTCGGCATATTCTTCCTTTTCTGGATATTGAAGGACGTGCTCGTCCTGGGCTTCAGCGCCATAAACCTTGATTTCTTCACCCAGCTCCCTGCCCCCGCGGGCATGGAAGGGGGCGGGCTCGCGAACGCCATTGCCGGGACCTTCCTCATAACCGCGCTCGCGACCGTCATCGGCGTTCCCGCGGGCATAATGGCAGGCACGTACCTTTCGGAATACGGACGGAAGAGCAGGATGGCATCGGTCGTGAGGTTCATATCCGACATCCTCGTAAGCGCGCCGTCCATAGTAATAGGCGTCTTCGTCTATGCGCTCCTCGTCAAGCCTTTCGGGGGGTTTTCCGCCATCGCGGGCGCGGTGGCCCTGGCCATAATAATGCTCCCGGTGGTCATTCGGACGGCCGAGGAGATGCTGAAGCTCGTGCCTGACGCGACCAGGGAAGCGGCCCTGGCCCTCGGAGCGCCGCACTGGAAGGTAACTGTCCAGGTCGTCTACAGGGGGGCTGCCCGCGGCATAGTCACGGGCGTAATGCTCGCGGTCGCAAGGGTCTCTGGCGAGACCGCGCCGCTACTATTTACCTCGTTCAATAACTCCTTCTGGAACTTCAGCCTCACCGAGCCCACGGCCACGCTCACGGTAACGATATTCAACTACGCTATGGGCCCCTACGAGGACTGGCACCAGAAGGCGTGGGCCGCGGCCCTCCTTATAACGGCTATTGTGTTGCTTGTGAACATCATTTCAAGGATAATAGTGAGAGGCAAGGCTGGATAGATGAAAGACAAGCTGACGATAAAGGACCTCAATTTCTGGTACGGCGACAAGCAGGCCCTGAAGGACATAAACCTCCACATCAGGGAAAAGCAGATAACCGCCCTCATCGGGCCGTCCGGGTGCGGGAAGACGACCTTTTTGAGGTGCCTCAACAGGATGCACGACCTCTACCCCGGGAACAGATACGAGGGCGAGATACTGCTTGAAGGCAGAAACATACTGGAAAAGGGCCTCGACCTCATAAAGCTACGGGGTAAGATCGGCATGGTCTTCCAGAAGCCCACGCCTTTCCCAATGTCCATTTACGAGAACATCGCATTCGGGCTTAAGCTCATGGGCATAAAGAGCAAGGGAGAGGTGTCCGGCAGGGTCGAGAAGGCCCTGAAGGACTCCGCCCTGTGGGACGAGATACGCGACAGGCTCCACGGGCCTGCCCTATCGCTCTCCGGCGGGCAGCAGCAGAGGCTCTGCATCGCCCGGGCCATCGCGGTCGAGCCCGAGGTCATCTTGATGGACGAGCCCTGCTCGGCACTCGACCCCGTTGCCACGGCCAAGATAGAGGACCTCATGACCGGCATAAAGGAGAACTACACGGTCGTGATAGTCACGCACAACATGCAGCAGGCCGCAAGGGTTTCGGAGTATACCGGGTTTTTCATGCTCGGCGAGGTCGTGGAGTTCGACACCACAGAGAAGATATTCACGGCCCCTTCTAATAAGCTCACGGAAGACTATATAACAGGGCGTTTCGGCTAGCAGGTTGCTGAAAAACTCATAGCACGTTCAGGCTGCTCAAAAAGTCCAAGATGCAAGGAGTCGAAAAATGAGGAATGAGGCGTACTCTCCTTGTACGCCGGAGTGTCCAATTTTGAAGACGACGCCGCAGATTGGGCTTTTTCAGCAGCCTGCCAGGCGGAAGCCTGCCTTAAGGAGGAAGAATGACCCGCGAAGCATACCACAAGTCGATGAAGGGCCTCGAGGCCGACCTTCAGCAGATGGCCGGTCTGGTCGTAGACGCGATAAAGGGCTCTATCGAGGCATTGAAGACGAGGGACATTGAGAAGTCCCGCCATATAGTGCGGAACGACATGGAGATAAACAGGAAGCGCTTCCAGATAGAGGAGAAGTGCATTAGCCTCATAGCGACCCAGCAGCCCATGGCCGTCGACCTACGCATACTCGCTGCCATAATAAACATCATAACCGACCTCGAGCGCATCGGCGACCACGCCGAGGGCATCGCCAAGATAAGCGTCTCGATTGGCGAGGAGCCGTTGGTCAAGCCCCTTGTGGACATGCCCCTTATGGCGGAGAAGGCCGTATCCATGCTTGAGAGGTGTATGAAATCGTTTATCGAAAGGGACGTAAAGGCCGCCAGGGAGATATGCAATGAGGACGACGAGGTCGATGCCTATTACGACAAGATATACAACGACCTTGTGCTGCTAATGATAGACAACCCGAAGCTCATAAAGGATGCGACATATCTCATCTGGGCCGCGCACAATATCGAGAGGATGGCCGACAGGGTGACGAATATAGCGGAGAGGGTGGTTTATATGGTCACGGGCAAGATGGAGGAGATGAACGTCTCGAAGTACTGAGTGAAAACAGTTGATTAAGTCTGGCCTTAATCAAAAAGTATAAGATTATCTTGCTAATCCACTTGGAAGACTTGCGGCGGTTTCGAGCACCTGTACGACATCAGTCCTAAAAATAATTGGAACAATTTCGCGATTATTCAAAATAGTTTCTTTTCGCCCCCAATGAACTGAATACAATTTTTCATTTGTATTTGGTAACGGCGTCACCGTTGGCTGGCCTGGACCAGTATAAATATATATCCAATCACCTTTATTAACTATTCCATCTCCAAACCAAAAAAGATTATCTCGAATAGGGAAGGCCGAACCGTTTCCTGCCCGTATCCCAAGCATGATTCCATACTGACCCAGGTTTAAATTTTCATTGATATAGAGTACAATTCTCTCTTGATTGGCTATTCCTCTATCATAAACATCAACTGTTTTGATTTCGGTTAAGAGATTTACAAACATTTAAGCGCCCTCGCCTTTGAAAAAACGATTAGAGAACCAGCCTAAAGTTGCAAGAAGTAAACCTATAAAAATTAGACCATAACCATACCAAATACCATCTATAGACATGTCGATTCCAAAACTAATAAGACCTGTTCCTACGACAATAATTAGATTGCCAAGATGTTTCTCTTTTAGAAAGGAATTTATGCGTTCTTGAAGAACAGCGGCTTTTATTCTGCTTGCGGAAAGATCCGCATGGGTTTGCTTCAATTCATTCCGGGCCTCTTTAAGCTCCGCATCCTTTGATTGGAGCTCAAACTGGAGTTGGTTGACTACACCCGCCACTAAGGTTGCGGTAACTTCTCCTCCCATATTTTTCGATTTCGTTGCCGCTAACCCTTCAATAGTTTGAGCGATTGGGAGGCCTTTTAATGGGCTTTCTTCTAAAGCTTGAACAATCTCGGGCTTCACAACCTGAGTGCCTGTCGAGCCAGTATTTGCTGGCTTAGGAATTTCAATCTCACCAACCATTTAGCTCCTCATCTCAAAAAAATCAAGCCCCCGCCTTTACGGCCTCTCCCCTCAATAGCGGAAACCCCAATTCCTCCCTGGTCTTCAGATACCCTTCGGCGGAGCCTCTTGCAAGGGCCCTTACGCGGCCTATGAACCGGGTCCTTTCGGCAACGCTTATCGCGCCGCGCGCGTCCAGGAGGTTGAATGAGTGGGAGCACTTGAGGCAATAATCATACGCCGGGAGGTAGAGCCCCTTTTCCATTAACTTCCCGCACTCCTTTTCGTACATGTCGAAAAGGGTGAATAGCATCTGGGTGTCGGCCTCCTCGAAGTTGTGCTTCGAGTACTCTATCTCGGTCTGCTTGTGGACGTCACCGTAGTTTACGTCCTTCGACCATTTGAGGTCGTAGACGTTGTCCACGCCCTGGAGGTACATGGTTATCCTCTCAAGGCCGTAGGTTATCTCGCCGGAAACGGGTTTTAAATCAATGCCGCCAGCCTGCTGGAAATAGGTGAACTGGGTTATCTCCATGCCGTCGAGCCAGACCTCCCAGCCGAGGCCCCACGCGCCGAGCGTCGGGGACTCCCAATCGTCCTCGACGAATCGAATGTCATGGGCGAGCGGGTCGATCCCCAGTGCCTTGAGGCTCTCCAGGTAAATCTCCTGTATCTCGTCGGGCGAGGGCTTCAATATAACCTGGAACTGGTAATAATGCTGGAGCCTGTTCGGGTTCTCGCCGTACCTGCCGTCGGTCGGGCGTCTCGACGGCTCGACATACGCCGCCTTCCACGGCTCCGGCCCGAGCACCTTAAGGAAGGTTGCAGGGTGGAAGGTGCCCGCTCCCTTTTCAACGTCATAGGGCTGCATTATTACGCAGCCCCTCTCGGCCCAGAACCTCTGAAGGGTAAGTATCACATCCTGGAAATACACTGTAAGTTCCTCCAATCAGGGCCTGATAAAAGACCTTGGCCCTGTGCCATTCTACAAAAAATAGAGCCTTTAAGTCAAAAGTGAATTCCTCGATTCCCCTCTTTGCTAAAAGAGGGGTGAGGGGAGATTATAACTCGGTTTTTTATGCCCCTTGCTCCCACTTGGAAAAAGGGGTTCATGCCGGGCACCCTGCTATGCGGAGCTTGGCCATGAAGCGGCGGGTCTTGAGCTCTTTTCCGAGCTGAAATTTTATGAAATCAGAGAGAAGGCGCTCGCTCTCGTCGAGGAAGGCCTGGTCAGGCCTAAGGCGTGTGAGCTTTCCTTCCTCAAGGCGCGCGGCCATCGAGAGTAGGCCCGCTGTCCCCGGGGAGACCGGCACGAGGCCGCTGATCCCTGTTGAGCAGCCCCTGCATACGGTGCCGCCCCTATCAGAGCTGAAAAAGAGCCTTCCGCCCTCGTGCGCCTTCCTGCATGCCACGCACCCGTTGAGGTGCGGCAGATACCCCGTATTGGAAAGGAGCCGTATCTCGAAAAACCTCAAGCACTCCGGGCCGGGGCCGCCTTCGAGCATCTTAAGGAACGCCGCAAGCTCGCGGTATACAGCCGGGAGCGCCTGCCCCTCGCGTGTCATCTCGGATGCGAGCTCAAGCATGTAGCAGGCTTCCGAATACCTTTCAATATCGCCCCTCAGCCCGGAGAATGCGTCTATGAGGGACGCGTCCTCTACCCGGGCGAGGTCGCTCGTCCCGTTATGGAAAAAGAGGATATCGATATGGGAGGCGGGGTCGAGGTTGCCGACGAAGCGTTTCCGGGACCTCCGCGCGCCCTTGGCGATGCCGCTCATCTTGCCGCGCCCCAGGGTGTAGAAGGTGAGTATGCGGTCTGACTCGCCGTAGTCCACGGAATTCAGGACTATGGCCCTGTCCTTGTAGGTGCCGCGCTTCATGCTAAAGTAGCCCCGTTTTCATGAATATTGTCGCAAGGCCGAGGAACGTGAAGAACCCGCCCACGTCGGTCGAGGCCGTTACGAATATGCTCGAAGATATGGCCGGGTCGAAGTTGTATCTCTTTAGTATCAGCGGCATTATCGAGCCTATGAGCCCGGCCACCATCATGTTCGCTATCATCGCGAGGAATAGGAGGAGGCCCACATAGACGCTCGCGCCGAGAAGGAAGGCTATGAAGCCCGCGACCGCGCCTGTAAGGAAGCCGTTCGAGAAGCCGACGACGACCTCCTTCATGAGCAACCATTTTGCGTTTTTGAAGGTTATCTCGCCGAGGGCCAGCGCCCTCACGACGACCGTTATGGTCTGGGTGGCCGCGTTCCCGCCCATGCCGGCGACTATGGGCATGAGGACGGCGAGTATTACGAGCTGCTCGATGGTGCCCTCGAATATCTTCACTATCCCGGCGGCTGCCGAGGCTGTTACGAGGTTAAGAAAGAGCCACGGCACCCGCATGCGTATGGCCCTTGCAGGCGGATCGAGCGCCCGGGCGCCTATGTTGAGGCCCGCCATTTTATAAAAGTCCTCGAATATTTCCTCCTCGAGGACGTCCACTATGTCGTCTATGGTTATCCGTCCCACTAGCCTGCCGTCGTTATCGACGACCGGGACGGATATGAGGTCGTATTTCTGGAAGAGCTTCGCGGCCTCCTCCTGGTCCATGTCGGTCCGGACGCGTATGGCGTCCCTGTTCGTTATCTCGATTATCCGGGCCCTGGGCCCGGCCAGTATGAGCCTGTCGAGAGGGACCGCGCCGATGAGCCTGCCGTTGCCGTCCACCACGAAGACGCTCGATATGTTCTCTATGACGGCGGCCTTTCTCCTGACTTCCTCTATCGTCTCCTCGACCGTGGCTGTCTCGGGCACCGAGGCGAGCTCGGCCTGCATCTTCCCGCCCGCCGTGTCCTCGGGGTAGACCAGGAGCTTCTGTACGGCCAGGGACTCCTGCCGGTCGATGCCTTCGAGCACCTGCCGCGCGTCCTCGACCGGTAGCTCGGAGATGACGTCAGCCGCGTCGTCGGTCTCCATCTCGTGGACGACCTCTATGAGCTCCTCGGATGAAATGGAGGAGATGAGGACCTTCCTCAGGCGCTCGTCGACCTCGAGGATGACGGCAGAGGCCTGCTCAGGCGGGAGCAGCCTGAAGACCCGCATGGCCTGCTCTTCATCGAGAGAGCCCAGGATCCTCCCGATATCCGATGAATGCAGGCTTTCGAGAAGGCGGCTGATTTCGGAATCGCGCCCCTCGTCGAGATGGCCCCTGATTTCGTCAGTATGGTCGTTTTTGGCTTCGATGCTCATGCCATAGGCTCTTTAAGAACGGATTCTGGTCCCGAACCGGGCATTCCAAGCGGGAAAATCCGGTAACAAGTCGGCAGGCTGTTGCGAAAAAAGTATATCCTTGAAAAATTAGCACCGGTGCAGATATAAGTCAATAGGGAATAAGGAGATTTTGAGGGCAGAAAATCGATTTGGTATCTGCGGATAACCGAGGAGGGGTAATTTAAAAAAAATGGGGAAGCTGGTCTTTTTTCTACTTTGTTACCAAGGTGGGATTAAATGAAAAATAATATCGTCAGCTAATTTATACAATGAAGATTTCCATGTCAGTTTTTTCTTGCGCTTGTAGTACATAAGGAGAGTAAAAAAAACCAGGAATAAAGCAAGGCTTGTGATAAGGAAGATTTCAAGCACAGAGTTTTATCGCTCTAAAAAGAAAGGCCCCATGACGGTCCGCATGACGTGCTCGGTCGTGGAGCCGAGGACCATCTCAACGAGCCTTGAATGGTGGGAGGTGCCCATGAAAAGGAGGTCGTGCCCGTTGTCCTTGTAGTAGTTCTCAATGATGATGGGGGCGTCGCCCTTCCTGTGGATGAAGCTCGCCTCTATGCCGTAGGGCTTAAGGTATGTGCGGGCGTCGTTCAGGAGGGGGTCTTCTTCCTCGCTGGACGATACGGTGAGGACCGTAAGCGAGAGGTCCAGGGTCTTGGCCCATTCCGCGGCGGAGTGCATTGCCCTGCTCGCGTTGGGGCTGCCGTCATATGCGAGAAGCGGCTTTTTAGGCTCCGAGAAGCGCTCGGGCACTATGAGGACCGGCTTGGGCGACCTCCTCAAGACGCTCTCGGTCGTCGAGCCCAGGAGGCCGTACTCGAACCGGGCGTTGACGCCCCGCCTTCCGATTACGACCAGGTCCGCGACCTTGGCCTTGTCCACTATTTCATTTGCGACGACGCCGAAGGATATCTGCGTTTCGCATTGCGTCCCGTTCTCCTTGCAGGTGTCCTCGAAGGCGGAAAGTATGGTCTTTCCCCTGGCCTCAAGGGCCTCGCGCATACGGGTCGAGAAGTTCATGAACGGCTCGAAGCCGAGGGAGCCCGATATGTCGTGGAGGAACGGCCCTTCGAGGGAGACGACGTCGACCACGTTCATGCCGACAAGCCCGGCGCCGAACTTCGACGAAAGCCACATCGAGTAGTCCAGCGCCGACTTGCCGTATACTGATCCGTCCTGCGGGACGAGTATCGTCTTTATCATGCCAGCGCCGGCTCGCCCATGTTCGATGCTTCCACAGTCACCTCGTCCCTCTCCGCGTCCACCTTGAAGAAGTCCCCCTCTTTCCATTTGAGGGTTATGGGGACCTTCACCTTCTCGTCCACGTGCCTCTTAAGGAACCTTGCACCGTACCGCTGGTTATAACCCTTCTCGACCAGAACGTCAACCGCTTTTTCGGTGACCGAGAGGTGCTTGCCGTAGCCTTCCATGTGCTCGCGTATCTTCTCGAGGTACATATGCGTAAGCTGCCTGACTTCGTTCCTCGTAAGGGGCGTAAAGACGATCACGTCGTCGATGCGGTTGAGGAACTCGGGGCTTAAGGTGTTCTCCACCTCTTTTATGATGTCTTTCTTGTAGGACCGGGCGTCCACATCGTTCTCGGTCATGAAGCCCAGCGGTTTCACGTACTTCCTGAAGACGTCCGCGCCGAGGTTGCTGGTCATGATAATGACGGTGTCGCTGAAGTAAACCCTTTTCCCCCTGCCGTCCGTGAGCCACCCCTCGTCAAAGACCTGGAGGAAGAGGTTAAGGACGAACGGGTGCGCCTTCTCCACCTCGTCAAGGAGCACTACCGAATAAGGGTTTTCGCGGACCGGGTTGGTGAGGAGGCCCCCCCGCTCCGAGCCCACTATGCCCCTCGGCATGCCGATTAGCTTATCTACCGCAACGCCCGAGTCCTTGTACTCGCTCATGTCCAGGCGTATCATCTTCTTTTCGTCGCCGAAGAGAAAGTCCGCGAGCGACTTCGCAAGCTCGGTTTTCCCCACGCCAGTGGGGCCCAGGAAAAGGAGCACGCCGTCGGGCCTTGCGAAGTTCTCCTTCAAGGGGCCCTTGTTGAGCCGGAGCCTCTTCGAGAGGGCGTTGATAGCCTCCTTCTGGCCCACGACCCTCCTTGCGAGGGTCTTTTCCATGTCCTTGAACCTGCCGACCGTGTCCCTGAAGATCATGTCCCTGGGTATTCGCGTCTCCTGGGAGATGACCTCTATTATGTCGTCCGGGCCCACGGGCTCGGACGGCCTGTTTATCTCGACCTTCACGCAGGAGGTGTCGAGCCAGCCGATGACCTTGTCCGGCATCTTGAGGCTGCGCATGTACCTCTGGCTCATGTCGAGGCCGGTCTCTACGGCCTCGTCCGTCACCTTGACCGAGTAGCTCTTCTCAAGCCTCGGCCTTATGCCGTAGAGTATCTTCCTCGTCTCATCGACGGACGGCTCCTGTATGTGGACGAGCCTGAACCTCCTGGCCAGCGCCTCGTCCTCGGCTATGAACTCCTTGTACTCGGAGAGCGTGGTCGCGCCTATTATCTGGACCTCGCCCCTCGACAGGGTCGACTTGAAGATATTGGCCGCGTCCGAAGGCACTCCCATTGCCGAGCCCGCGCCGATGAGCGTATGGGCCTCGTCGATAAAGAAGATTATGTTCTTCCTCTCCTTTATTTCCTTTATTATCTTCTCAATCCTGTCCTCGAACATGCCCCTGAAGATGGTCCCGGCCACGACCGAGTTCATCTGCAGGTTCACTATCTGCTTGTCGCGGAGGCGCTTCGGCACCCTCTTGGGCTCTAGCTCTATCCTCCTCGCGAGCCCCTCGACGACCGCGGTCTTGCCCACGCCCGGCTCGCCGATTATCATGACCGAGTTCGAGCGTTCCATGTGGCAGAGTATCTCCATCACCTGGTCTATCTCCGCGTCCCTGCCGATTATGACGGGGAGCTTGTCGAATCTCGCGAGCTTATTGAGGTTCACGGCGAAGTGCTTGAGGTTCGGCGGGAGCTCGTATTTCTTCTTGAGCTCCTCCTCCATCTCTTCCTTGCTCCTGACCTTCACGGTGATCCTCCGCATGACGTAGTCGGGGTCAAGGCCGAAGCTGCGGAAGACCTTCGCAGGGAGGCTGTGGTTTTCCTGGAATATGGCAATGAAGAGGTCGGTAGAGTCGAGTTCGTCGCGGCCCCACCTCTGGGCCTCCTCGCGGGCGAGCCTGAAGACGTTCCTTGTGGCGGGCGGTATCTTCAGGCCCAGGCCGATGTACTGGCGGGAGACGTTCAGGTGCTCGTTAAGGAAGTTTATTACATGGAAGATGTCGAGGTTCAGGTCCTCCATCACCTCGCGGAAGAAGTTCTCCTCCACCTTGGCAAAGGCAAGGAAAAGGTGCTCTACGCCGAGATAATAATGCTGGCGGTTCTTGCTCTCCTCTATGGCGGCGTCCAGAACCCGTCGAGCAGCCGGCGTAAGCTTCTCTTTTATCTCTTCAAGTTCGGTCATGATTAGCCTCTTTTGGCCCGCCGGGGGGGGTACCCGGGCGGACGGTTGGGGCCTGACAAGCCGTTCGGCTCATTAGGTTCAGGTTTTCAAGCTTTCCCTAATCGCCTTTTACGCTGCCGCTTTATGGGTTATGGGGCGGCTGTTTGCGCCCGCTTATGTTCTCGTCTCCAAGCGGCAGAGCCTTTTTTGCCCGAATGGGCAACGCCATTACTTAATTCTACCACAGTCCTTTTCGGGGTTCGTAGGGATTTCGGCTCTCGAATTCCTCCATTAGTTCCCTGGACCTGTCGTCTATCTTCCCGGGGACCATGATTTTAACGACCGCGTATTCGTTTCCGCGTGTGAGGCCGTACACTCCCTTGCCCGTGATCCTGAGCATCTGCCCGGACTGGGTCCCGGGCGGCACCTTTATCCTGACGCTGCCGTCTATGGTGGGCACTTCTATTTCGGCGCCTATGAGGGCCTCCTTTAAGGTTATCGGCACGTCCACGTATATGTCCCTGTTTTCCCTCCTGAAATAAGGATGCGGCCTTACTGCCAGGAGTATATAGAGGTCTCCGGGCGGCCCTCCTGCAAGGCCTTCGCCGCCTTTTCCCGCAACCCTTACCCTCGAGCCGGTCACGACTCCAGGAGGTATCCTGACCTTTAGCGTCTCGGCCCCGGTCGGCCTGGGTATCGTTATTTCTGTCTCAGCCCCCTTTGCGGCCTGGAGGAAATCCAGGGTCAGCCTGTACTCGAGGTCCTCACCCCTTTGCGCCACCCTCCTTCCGGGCCTGCCCCTTCCGAAGAGCTCGCCGAAAATGTCCTCGAAACCGAAGCCGAAATCCTCGAAATTGACCCCGCCGGGCGCGTAGCCCGGGGCGCCTGTGCCCGTCTCGAACCCGACGTGGCCGGTAAGGTCGTAGTCGGCGCGCTTTTTTGGGTCGTTAAGTACCTGATATGCCTCGTTTATATCCTTGAACTTCGCCTCCATCTCGGCCCTCTTGTCCGGATGGAGGTCGGGATGGAATTCCCGGGCGAGCCTTCTGTAAGCCTTTTTTATCTCTTCTTCCGAAGCGTTCCTCGGGACCCCGAGCGTTGCGTAATAGTCTTTGGCCATATCGGTCCTTCGATCCAGGCGGCGTCGGCTTCGAGATAAGGCATATAAGAACGGACGCCCGGCCTGGCGCGCCCCTTTTGATTTTACAAGCAGGGCGGGATTAGGGCAAGTCTCTCAGGCAAGCTCTATGTTAGATCTTTTCCCCGGAATCTAAGTAGTACAGGAATAAAAATGCTCACATATCGCCATGTTGCAGCATTTTTTAACCCGGCCATTCTTTAATAAATGAAATAAAATTCCAGGTCTCTGGAATTTTATTTCATTATCCACTTGCAGGCGGCCAGAAAAAAACCGGGGGCGGCTCGCCGCCCCCGGTCTCGTTCACGCCAAGGCAGATGAGGGTCGGTCCGTGGTTTTACTTCTGCTGGTCGTCCACCACCTCGGCCTCGACCACATCGCCCTCCTTCTTCTTCTCGCCTTCTTCGCCGGGCTGTTGTGCCGCGGTCTTGTAAAGGACCTCGGCTATCTTGTGCGAGGCTGCCGTGACCTTTCCTACGGCGTCCTTGAGGGTATCGGGCTCGTTTGACTCGAGCGCCTTCTTGCCTTCTGCAAGGGCCTCCTCCGCGGCCTTCACATCCTCTTCCGGGAGCTTTGCGCGGTTCTCGTTTATTATCTTCTCCGTCGAGTAGATGAGGGAGTCGAGCTGGTTTCTGGTCTCTATGGCTTCCTTACGCTTTTTGTCCTCATCCGCGTGCGACTCGGCTTCCTTGACCATCTTCTCGACCTCGTCTTTCGCAAGGCCGCTCGACGCCGTTATGGTTATCTTCTGCTCCTTGCCGCTGGCCATGTCCTTTGCCGAGACGTGCAGTATGCCGTTCGCGTCAATGTCAAAGGCCACCTCCACCTGCGGCACTCCCCTCGGCGCCGGAGGTATGCCCAAGAGGTTGAACCTCCCGAGCGTCCTGTTGTCGCGCGCCATCGGCCTTTCGCCCTGAAGGACGTGTATCTCGACCTGCGTCTGGTTGTCGGTCGCCGTAGTGAAGGTCTCCTTCTTCCTCGCCGGAATGGTCGTGTTCCTGGTTATGAGGGTCGTCATGACGCCGCCGAGGGTCTCTACGCCCAGCGAAAGCGGCGTAACGTCGAGGAGCACCACGTCCTTCACCTCTCCGGCGAGGACCGCTCCCTGTATGGCGGCGCCTATGGCCACGACCTCGTCCGGGTTCACGCCCTTGTGCGGCTCCTTGCCGAAGAACTCCTTTACGAGCTTCGTTATCGCGGGCATCCTGGTCATGCCGCCCACGAGCACGACCTCGTCAATGTCAGAGGGGCTAAGGCCCGCGTCGCGGAGCGCCTGCTCGCAGGGCCTCTTGCTCCTCTGCACCAGGTCGTCGCAGAGCTGATCGAGCTTGGCCCTAGAAAGCCTCATTACGAGGTGCTTGGGGCCGGTCGCGTCCGCGGTTATGAAGGGCAGGTTTATCTCGGTCTCCATTGTCGAGGAGAGCTCGATCTTTGCCTTCTCGGCCGCTTCCTTAAGCCTCTGCAGGGCCATCCTGTCCTTCGAGAGGTCTATGCCCTGGTCCTTCTTGAATTCGGATATGAGCCAGTCGATTATCTTCTGGTCGAAGTTGTCGCCTCCGAGGTGGGTGTCGCCGTTCGTGGATTTGACCTCGAAGACCCCTTCGCCGACTTCCAGTATGGATATGTCGAAGGTGCCGCCGCCGAAGTCGTAGACGGCTATCTTCTCTTCCTTTTTCTTGTCGAGGCCGTAGGCCAGGGAAGAGGCCGTGGGCTCGTTTATTATCCTCTTTACGTCGAGGCCGGCGATCTTGCCTGCGTCTTTCGTGGCCTGCCTCTGAGCGTCGTTAAAATAGGCGGGCACGGTTATGACGGCCTCGGTCACGGGCTCGCCCAGGTAGGCCTCGGCAGACCTCTTGAGCTTCTGGAGTATCATGGCCGATATCTCAGGCGGGGTGAATGTCTTTCCCATGTTGCCGGAAACGACGACGGCCCTGCCCTGGTCGTCCTTCTCGGTCTTGTAGGGCACCATCGTCATCTCCTCGGTGACCTCTTCGGATTTGCGGCCCATGAACCTTTTTATCGAGAAGATGGTGTTTTCGGGGTTAGTCACGGCCTGCCTCTTGGCGACCTGCCCCACGAGTATCTCCTTGTCCTTTGTAAAGGCGACCACCGAGGGGGTTATGCGGCTCCCCTCCTCGTTCACTATGACTTTCGGCTCCCCGGCCTCCATGACCGCAACGACCGAGTTGGTGGTGCCGAGGTCTATGCCGATGATCTTTCCCATCTTTTACGTTCCTCCTGGCTTTTTGAAGGCAAGCTCTAAATCTCCATTTTCTAAAGCTTGCCTGGATTCTTATATCGCCTTGGAGTCCACAGGCGCCCTTGGATAAATACGGCGTCAATGCCCCAGACATTTTTATTATTCTCTCTGAAAACAGGCTGTTCAGAGGCCAGGCACGCGGGCCCGGCCACGCTTATGGGTAAATATAGGTACGCGGGGCGCTTTTGTCAAGGGAAGTGCTCGAAATACGGAAATTTTTTTAGAACGAAGAGACAGGGGTATTCTTCAGACCTTGAGCTTCCTCTTCTCTTCTTTCCAGGTATAGCGGTTAAGGACGTAGAGGACCGCCGTAAGGAGGGCCATGTACCCTAAAACCCAGGGGCCCAGGCTTTTCCTGTCTGCAAGGGAGGGCTCAGAGAC
This sequence comes from Thermodesulfobacteriota bacterium, assembly GCA_030583865.1. Classification (NCBI taxonomy): domain Bacteria; kingdom Pseudomonadati; phylum Thermodesulfobacteriota; species Thermodesulfobacteriota bacterium. Next base: position 307,012 of record CP129479.1, read on the forward strand.
GAGATAGAGGAACGCGGCGATATCCCTCGACTTTTCCGAAAGCTCCGGGTCGTCCATCGGGATGGGGGGCGGCATTGCTATGGCGCCTTCGGTGTGGGTCTCCTCGGCAAAGGCGCGGTTCCGTATCTCACCGTCCGCTATATAGTAGGTGGTAAGAAGGTCGTATAAATACTCCGCGCCTTCAAGCCCCTTTCCCCTGGCAGAGGCCATGAGGGTCAGGTCAGGCGGCACTACACCGAATGCCGCCTGGGCGGACTCGGGGTCCAGTGCCGGTGGTATGCCGTCAGGCGCGTCCGGGCCCCTGAAGTACTTAAGCCCGTGGCAGGCAACGCAGTGCTGCATGTAAAGCCCCATGCCCCTTGAATAAGCCTCGGGGCCCAGGTCGAATTCCACCCGTTCCCTTTGCAGCTGGGCAAATGCCGGAGAGCTCAAGGCCGCAAAAAAGGCGATTACAATGAGAAAGGCCCTAGCCACGCCGCCCATCCTTTCCGGGCTCCGTTGTCCTTTCGAAATACGGCAGGACCGGGAGGAGCGCGAAATAGAGGAAGTAGATGATTGTCGCTACCATGCCGAGGACATACATCCTCACGCCGACAGGGGATATGAAGTCCGGCGGATAGAGGCCTATGTAGCCGAGGAGGATGAAATTCAGGAAAAACACCCAGGTGAGGACTTTCTTGATCGGCCTGTGTCTTCCGCTACGCACCTTCGAGCGGTCGATGAAGGGGAGGAGCGCCAGGATGAATATGGACGCGCCCATCGCAATGGCGCCGCCGAGCTTGTCCGGAATGGACCTCAGGATCGCATAGAAGGGGAGGAAGTACCACTCGGGCACGATGTGGAGCGGGGTCTTAAGAGGGTTTGCCGGCTCGTTATTTACGGGCTCCATGAATGCGTCCGGCCGGAAGAAGACGAAATAAAGGAATACTGTAAGGACAAGGCTCAAAAACCATGCGTCTTTGGTTATGAAATACGGTGAAAAGGGCACCATCTCAGGCCCCTTTTTATCGTACTCTATCCCTTCGGGGTTGCCGGAGCCGACCCTGTGGAGGGCGGAGAGGTGGAGGACTATAAGCCCCCCGAGTATGGCGAAAGGGAAAAGCGTCGTGTGGAGCGAGTAGAAACGTGTAAGCGTCGCGTCCCCGACGGCAAAGTCGCCCCGGAGCCAGACCGTAAGCCCTTGCCCCACGAACGGGATGGCCGTAAAGAGGTTGGTTATGACGGTAGCGCCCCAAAAGGACATCTGCCCCCAGGGGAGGAGATAGCCCATGAAGGCCTCTGCCATGAAGCCCAGGAAAATGAGGAGGCCTATCCACCATAGTAGCTCTCTTGGGCCTTTATAGGAGCCGTAGTAGAGCCCCCTTCCCATGTGCACATAAAGGGCGAAGAAGATGCCCGTTGCGCCGACTGCGTGGAGATAGCGTATAAGCCACCCGTAATGCACATCCCGCATTATGTGCTGGACGCTGTCGAAGGCGAGGGCCTCGTCAGGCTTATAGTACATGGCGAGCCAGACCCCGGTTACGACCTGTATCACGAAAAATACGCCGAGGACCGAGCCGAAGTTCCAGAAGTAATTGATGTTTTTCGGGGTGGGATAGCCCGTTATGTGCTTCTCGATGAACTCGGAGAGGGGAAGGCGCTTATCTATCCAATCGAGGTACCGGGCCATTTGGCTCCTATCAAGATGCTGAAAAAGACTGTTTGGGGGAAACTTTCTGTAGAAAGGTTTCCCCCAGACCCCCTTCAAAGACTTTTAGTTCCTGAGAAAACCCCCAGCTTCCGGGGGTTTTCTCAGGAAGAACTGAAAGTTTTTGGAGAGAGTTTGAGAGAAACTTTTTATAAAAAGGTTCTCTCAACAGTTTTTCAGCGCCTTGCTAAATTGCGGGCAGGTCCTGTATCTTCCTTACGTTCTCGCCGTAGCCGCCGAAACGCTCGGTGCCTAGTATGAGAGTCTGGCCCTCGACCCGGTAAGGGAGGAGCCTAAGGTTTTCCGGTGGCGGGCCGCCGAGCCTCCTCCCGATGCTGTCGTATTTCCCGCCGTGGCAGGGGCAGTAGAAGCCCGCGACCCCTGTCTCAGGCACAGCTTTCCTGAACTGCGGTATGCAGCCCAGGTGCGTGCATATGCCTATCGAGACAAAGAGGCCCGGGTCCACGGCCCGCTCGTCCGGCGCTGCCGGGTCTGCGAGGGTTGCCGGGCTTATGAGGGAAGCCTCTTCTATCATGGCCGGGGTGCGCCGGAGTATGAATACGGGCTGCTTTCTCCAGATTATGGTCCGGAGCTCCCCTTCGCGGAGGGTGGAGATGTCAACCTCCTGGACCCCTGCCGCGAGGATGTCCTTTGTAGGGCTCATGGCCTTTATGAAAGGGACCGCGGCAAAAGCCGCGCCAAGCGCTCCGAGGAACGCGGCAGCTCCGGTCATGAACTTTCGCCGGCTTACGATGCCCTTCAGGTCTATTGCCATCATTCCAGCTCCGGGGTAACTACCTTGAAGTATAGCAGAAAAAAAGGAGCTGAAAGCGGAGGGTGGCGGGTAAAGCCGGATGCGCGTGGCGCGAACGAAAAAAGCCGGGCAGAACGCCCGGCTTTGAATTGGTTATAATCTGAAAATCAGTGGCCCGCGCCGTGGCCTCTTTCGTGGTCAGCGTTGGCGCGTGTCCTCGGGTACTGGGGCCTGGGCTCCGGCGCTATGGGGTCGTACCTTTTTTCCTGGACCGTATGGGGGTTATGGCATTCGGTGCAGACCCACCACCTTTTCTTGCCGCCTTTGTCCCAGCCGCCGATCCTTTTCCCGTGGATGCCGTCCCGCCAGTCGGAGTATACCTCTCCGTGGCACTTGCCGCAGAGCCTCTGGGGCTGGTTGAGGCTGATCTCCCCGCCCCTGTGGTCGATTAGGGTGTCCCTGTTCCTCGCGTTGTGGCAGTCGAGGCACCATATCGCGCCCTGCCCGTGCTGGAGATTCATAGAGTCAGGCACGATGTCCTGGTGCATGGCAAGGGGCCTCGGGTTCTTGTCCTTGGGGTAGGGCACCATGCTTCCGTTGTGGCAGGCGGTGCAGGGCATATAATATTTGAGCTGCCCGGTCCTCGGCTTTACGACCGCCTCCTCATGGGTGTAATCCGCCTCGACGGGCATCTCGCCCATGGGCTCTGTGCCGTCGAATGGGTCTCCCCACCAGAGCACGCCGCCGGTCTTGTTCGAGCACTTTACGTTCGGAAGCCCGGGCTCGGCTTCGGTCCGGGTCACGTTCGAGTACCCGTCCCTGCTCTCGAAGCAGTCTGCTGGTTCCTGCTTGTTCTTGAGGTAATGTATGTACGTGTCCTCCGCATGGAGCGCGGGGGCCAGCAAAAGGACGGCCGTAAAGGAGGCCAGCATGGCGAGCGCGGTCTTCCTCATTTGCGTATCTCCTCGCTCGAATGGACGACGGGCTGCCACTCGCTTGAAAACTCGCTCGCAAGGTCCGTCGCCGCCCTGTACTTTACCTCTCCCAGGAGCACGCCTATCGCGCCTTTTGCGAGGACCGTGAATATGAGAAGGCCAGTCGCCCAGCCGCCGAGCGTATTTACTATCTCTATCGCCGAGGGCGTGTACTCCGATAGCTCGCCTATGGGCGAGGGGATGAACGCCGGGACAACGAGGCCCATGCCCTTGTCTATCCATACGCCAGCGAAGGTGAAAACGCAGGCGAGCGGGAGCCATAGCTTGTGGTTTTTCCTGAGGGACGGCGTAAGGAGCATGAAGAACGCCGCCAGGAGAAGTACGACCGCGCTCCAGTACCAGACGACCAGGCCCGTGAGCCCGTGCTTGCCGAATATGAGGTACTGGAGCGAGAACGAGTGCTCGGTCGAGGGATAGAGCTCGGTAACGACCTCGGACAAGCCGAGGAATATCGTTATTCCCAGGCACCAAGTGACTATCTGGGCGAGGGTCTCGATGGCCTCGTCGGCTATCTTGAGCTTCGTGAACTTGTTGATCACCAGAAAGGATAATATTATCATCGACGGTCCGGCTGCAAAGGCCGTGGCTATGAACTTTATGGGCAACGAGGAATGGAACCACATGGGCCTCGCTGGCATTGTGTTAAGGAGAAACGCCGTCACAGTGTGTATGGAGAGCGCCCAGACTATGGAGATGTAGACGAGCGGCATGTAGAAGAGCTTGTTGACCTCCCGGCCCGTGTACTTCATGTAGAGGTAATAGAAGGCGCATACCGCGTTCAGGCCGAGATAGCCGTTAAGGACGACGACGTCCCAGGTGAGCATGGAGTGCGGCCAGTTGAATATGCCTATCACGGGGATGAGGTGCCAGAGCCTGTCGGGCCGCCCCATGTGGAACATTATGAATATCATGACCATGCAGACCGCGGAAACGGCCAGGAGCTCGCCGAGGACCACGATCTCCTTCATCTTCTTGTGGTGGTAGACGTAGGAGGGGAATACGACCGTCACGGCCGCGGCTGCGACGCCGACAAGGAAGACGAACTGGGCCTCGTAGAGCCCCCAGCTCACCTGGTCGTTGTAGTTCGTGACGATCATGCCCTTTGTGAACTGCTCGTACGCGCCAAGGAGCATGAGGAACGAGAGAAAGCCCAGGAAAATTATCCAGCCGTAGAAGATTGCGCTTCCCCTGGCCACGTACATGGACGAGTCCAGGGCAAAACGGATAAGAGGCTTCATGCTATTCCCCTTCGTATTATGGAAAGACAGGGCCGCCCGGAAAAGGGCGCAGCCGTCTTTACGGGCGGTTAATCCATGAAATAGAAGAACTTCGGGTAGGTGTTGAGCTCGGCCTTGAGCCTGAACACCTTCTTCTTGTCGAGGATTTTTCTTACCTCGCTATTCGGGTCGAGGAGGTTCCCGAACTTCCTCGCGCCTACAGGGCAGACCTCGACGCAGGCCGTGTAGCGCCCCTGCCTGGTCCTCTGGAGGCAGAAGGTGCACTTCTCGGCTACGCCCTTCATCCTCGGGCGGTTCCCGAGGTAATGCGTCACCGGGTTCATCTCCTCGGCAGGGAGGTTGGGCTCGCCCCAGTTGAACCTCCGGGCCCAGTAGGGGCAGGCGGCAATGCACATCCTGCAGCCGATGCACCAGTTGTAGTCTATTACCACTATGCCGTCAGGGTCCCTGTAGGTGGTGCGGACCGGGCAGACCTTGACGCAGGGCGGCTTTTCGCACTGCATGCACTGCATCGGGAAATAGAAGTGCCCCTTTTCCGGCACCTCGGCGGGCTCGTAGTAGTGCTCGCCTTCGAGCACCACGCCCGAGTTCTGGTAGGCGTTCCCGCCGACCTGTATGCCGGCGGGGTCGGGGTAGCCCTTGTCCATGTTCTCGGCGAGGAAGTTCCCCTTTTCCATCTTCAGGACGCGTATCCACTGTATCTCGGGGTTGTCGCGGGACTGGTTATTTTCCTTCACGCAGGCGTAAACGCACCGCCTGCACCCGATGCACTTCTGGATGTTCAATGCGTAGCCGAAGAGGACCCCTTCCTGTGCAGGCGCGCTGTCGACGGTGGTCTTTTTCCCGAACTCCTCGGTATATCTCTTTTCGAGCCGGAGGACGGCCTCCCTCTTTTCGTCTTCGGTCATCAGGCGGTAGTTCTTCTGGAACCACTCGCCCCAGGTGGCCTTGGCCTCGGCCTCGTCCGAACCGGAAAGGAGCGCCCCCGCGCCAGAGAGGGCCGCGGCCGTGACGGAGAGCCCCGCGCCGCCCAGAAATTCACGGCGTGACGTTTCGTCCGGTTTAAGCGGCGCGTCCTTTTTCTTTTCGTCCTTGTCCCTGGGTTCAGACACTTTAAGTCCTCCGTCCGGTTCGAAGCAGCCGGCAATGACGCCGGAAAAAATCATTTCCTTAACGGTCCGCCTCAGGCGACCGGGTTCTTATGGAACTCGAAAAGACGCTTGAGGAAGTCCTTCTTTTCCTCTTTGGTCATTACGACGTATTGCCTTGAGGCGAGCACGCTGTCGCCCTGGGACAGATCGTCGAGATATGCCTTCTGGTGGTCTTCCTTGAAGATAAGGTCCCCGGTCTTCTTGGCAATTCCGGCTGTGGCCGCGACCGCCACGCCGGCGACAACGGCCTTTGAAAGGAAGCCGCGCCTGGACGTCCTGGCCATTGCCAGGGTGTCCGGGCCGGAGAGCGCCTTTTTGCCGTTATTATCGTTCATTGCGATTACCTCCGGTCCCGGTTCTCTAAATTATTTGAAGAGTTGAGGGGCGGTGGGAAGAGGGCCTTGCCCGGTCTCCGGGGACTCGACGGGCCTGCCACGCCATTGTGATTTGTTTTCGATAATATAATAACCGGAACTCGGTTGTCAAGCTGGTTTTTGTATACAGTATCCAGTGTTGAATCGGCGGCGAAATGTGCCTTATTCAGTATGAGATTTGGATATAGGGCCGCTTTTTTGATTTACCGAAAAGACCTTTTGCGCGTTGCCGTTATTTTTGCATGAGCAAAACACCATTAATCGCGCTGCCGCGCTCTTTTTGGGCATAAGGCTCCGCTCTCTTTCCGCCCCCATCCTCCGGGCTCGGCCTTATGTCGCTCGGCCTTGGGGCCTCGCTCCTGCTGCCCCGCCTCGCCCGCCCCTCCTCCAACCCTATGTTCGCTCCGCCTTATGCCCTGGGTTGTTTTAAATGCAAAAACAAAAGTGCTGTAAAAGTCCTTTTTTGTCTTGAAACAAACCCCGGAGGGTAAGGCGAGCGTAGCATAAGGGAGGAAGAGCGTGAACGGGCCGGGGAAGCCAGGAGCGAAGCGACTTCAGGGGTCCGTTCACGGGGTGGGGGAGGGGGTTAGCAAGCGAGCCTTACCCTCGAAAACCGCGCGGCAGCGCGGAAAAAGGGCTTTTTGCACTGAGGCTTGAATGCGAGATTTTGATGCTCCGCTCCATGTGGCCGTTGGGAGCGCAAATCACCGCTAAGGCGTATCTCCGTGAGGGAAGGGGCGCGAAGGGAATCAATCCCTTCCGGTCAGCGCGAATAAGATGATATAATCTCAAACTTATGGGGCCGCTCCTCTTGAAAAATGTCGTTTCCGAGCTGAATGAACGGCTTAAGGGCGGGGTGGTTTCCAAGGTCCATCAGCCGGATGACCGGAACATCCTTCTAAGGGTATTCGCAAGGGGGAGGGAGGAGAGGCTAATCATATCCGCCCACCACAGGCTCGGAAGGATGCACATTACGGGGCTGGAATTCAGGAACCCTCCGTCGCCGCTCCGTTTCTGCGCCTTCCTCCGTAGCAGGATAACTAACGCCCGCATAGAGGGAATTTCCCAGTCGGACCTCGAAAGGATAGCCCATATAGACTTAAGCGCCAGAAAAGGCGATGGTGAAAGGGAGGCGTTCAGGCTCGTCTGCGAGCTTACGGGCAAGTCCGCCAATATCATCCTCGTTGACGGTGAGGGGGTCGTGCTCGACGCATTGAGGTATTTCGAGCCCGAGACATCGGCCAGGGCCGTTATGCCGGGCCTACGGCTTTCACCCCTGCCGCCGCCGGAAAAGGCGTTTACGGAAGAGGCGATCCCGAAAGGGGAGGGGGAGGGCTGGAACGAGGCGGCGGACAGGTTCTACTCCGCTCTCCTCAGGGAAGAGGAATTCTCGTCCCGGAAGGGGACGCTCAAGAGGGTTATCAACGAGGCCGAGAAAAAGCTAAGGAGGAAGCTAAGGAACCTCGAAGGAGATAGAATAAGGGCCCTCTCTGAAGTCGAAAACTACAAGACGGGCGAGCTCCTTACAACGAGCTTCCACCTCCTTAAAAGGGGAATGAAGGAGGCCGAGGTCCTGGATTATGCGAAAGACCCGCCCGAGCCGGTGCTCGTAAGGCTCGATGAAAGGCTCGGCCCTGCCGAGAACGTTGAGAGGTATTTCAAGCGGGCAAGGAAGGCGAAGAAGGCGCTTAAGCTGCTTGAGGAGCGGGTCCCTGCCATCGAGGAGGAGCTTCTCTACGCGGGCTCCCTCCTCTATCAATTGGAGGAGGCGGCTGATATCGGGGAGCTATCGTTCCTTGAGGACGAGCTTCGAAAAGGGGGGTATCTCAAGAGAATGGAAAAGGAGAAGTTGAAAGAGGCGGCCAGGGCCGAGCCCATAAGGAGGTTCAAATCCTCGGACGGCTTCGAGATACTCTGCGGAAAAAGCGGGCCCGGAAACGACCTCCTTGTATCAGAATACGCCTCGAACGAAGATATCTGGTTCCATGCCAAAAACATGCCCGGCTCTCACGCGCTCATAAAGGCGGCGGGCAGGGCCGGGGAGATAACGAAGAAAACCGTCGAGGAGGCTGCCTCGATAGCGGCATTCTACAGCAAGGGGAAGAACGCGTCCAAGGTGGATGTAATCTACACCGAGGCCCGGAACGTCAAAAAGCCCAGGGGAGCCAAGCCAGGCATGGTCATGGTAAGGGAGTTTAAAAGCGTTGTCGTGAGGCCCGGCCTCCCAAAAGGCGCCCTTGAAGGAGAGGACAAGGCCGGAGGCGGAGGGGCGTCTTGAAGATAAAGCACACCTTCCTCCTTGAGGAGGGCTTCTGGATGGCCACAGGCGAGTATTTCGGCATGCACGGCGAGCCGGTCGCAATGGAAGGCACGGCCCGGATAACCCACGGGGAGGGGCTGTGGAGGAGCAGGGGCGTCATGAGGCTAAAGGAGCCGGGCAAGGACGGGATGGAGATAGAGAATAACTTCGAGATACGGCCATTCGAGGACAGGGACCACACTGGCTGGACATCCATGAACCCGGCGCTCGGGCGGCTTACGGGCCTTTTCGTCATCGTGGACGACACCATAGTCTCTACCATATCATCCGAGGACGGCCAGTTCTCGGGCATAGAGTGCCTTCAGAAGGTGACGGACTACCATTACCGGACAAGGGGCTTTATCTTCAAGGGCGATGAAAAGGTCTCATCCTGGGCGGCGGATTTTGTCAGGAAGACGGAGGGGATGCACTGAACCGGAGCGCCATGCCTGAACCCTACAATAATCTTTCATCCCATCTTAAATCCGTCTTCGGCTGCAGGGTCTTCAAGGTGAGTATCGATACGGGCCTTCCATGCCCGAACCGGCGCGGAGGGGCGCGGGGCGGCTGCACCTTCTGCGTCGAGTCCACGCTCGTCACAAAGACATTTAAAGCGGGCATGGGCGTAAGGGAGCAGCTTATCGCGGGGATGGAGTATGTCGGCAAGCGGTACAGGGCTGAGAAGTTCATCGCATACTTCCAGCAGGGCACGAACACGAACGCGCCTGCTGATGCATTGCGCGGGTATTTCAGGGAAGCCCTTGTCCCGGAGGTTGCGGCCATAGCAGTCGGCACAAGGCCGGATTGCCTCGGCGACGCCGCACTCGGGCTCCTTTCGGAGCTGGGCAAAGAGAGGCCGCTTTGGGTGGAGCTGGGCCTTCAATCGGCGAATGACGAAACGCTTTCAAGGATAAACCGGGGGCACACTGCGGCCCAATTCAAGGACGCCGTCCTCCGGGCGGCAGGTCAGGGCATAAAGGTATGCGCCCATGTGATAATCGGCCTGCCGGGAGAAGGTGAAGCCGACTACCTCAAGACAATGGACTTCCTTGCCGGCCTCCCGGTCTGGGGTGTGAAATTCCACCAGCTCCAGGTCGTAAAGGGCTCTCAGATGGAAGGAGAGTGGAGGAGGGGGGAGATACGGACCCTGTCACTTCCTGAGTACGCGGACGCGGTTGTAAAGTGCCTTGAGCGGCTTCCGGAAGAGGTCGTCATTCATCGGCTTTCCGGAGACGTCCCGGGGGAACTCCTCGTCTCCCCGGTCTGGGGCGTAAACAAGTTCATGGTAATGGAAAAGATACCCGGGCTTCTAATGGAACGTAATACCAGGCAGGGGGCAAAAATCCCCGGACGCCTTTAAAATCCGGAACGGCAGCCCGTTTTTTTGGTATACTGGCCAGAGCGTCTCGAAATCCATGATAGCTTAATGGCAACCTCTAAAAATTGATCTTTTCCCCGGATTCTGTGTCAGGCCGGGAATAAAAATGCTCACATATTATCATATATGCTCCGCTTTTTATTCCCGGCCTTTCTTGACTGCGGGAAAAATCTCGAATTTTTAGAGGTTGCCTAATATAAATCCCGGAGGTTACTGAATGGCAGACCCGCGCGTCAAAAAACTTGCGTCGATACTCGTCAACCACTCTCTGGGGGTCAAGAAGAACGATACCGTCCTCATAAGCTCCTCGACAGAGCTTGCCAAGCCCCTGGTGCTCGAGGTCTTCAGGGAGGTATTGAAGGCCGGAGGCCACCCCACGACGAGCATAGGTTTTGAGGAGACCTCCAACATATTCTTCGACACGGCCACAAAAGAGCAGGTCGCCTTCTTCCCCAAGACAAAGCTCTTCGAGGCGAAGAACATCGACTGCTTCGTCAATATCAGGGCCTCGGCCAACAAAAAGGCGCTCTCGAACGTGGACCCAAGGGTCGTGGGCGAGAGGAGCAAGGTATTACGGCCCATAAGCGAGGAGATCGTGAACCGCAAGAGGTGGATCCTCTGCAACTTCCCCACCAACGGGCTCGCGCAGGAGGCGGACATGAGCCTCGAGGAGTACGAGGACTTCGTCTATAGCGCCACTAATATCGACTGGAACAAGGTAAGGCAGAAGGAGATGAAGCTCAAGGCCGCGCTCGACAGGGCCAAAGAGGTGAGGATAGTCGGCAAGGACACGGACCTGAAAATGGGGATTAGGGGCAGGAAGGCCATCCCCTGCTACGGCGAGAGGAATATGCCAGACGGAGAGGTCTTCCTGTCGCCCGAGGAGGACTCTGCCGAGGGTTACATCTACTACGAGATGCCCGCCATATACCAGGGGCGCGAGGTCACTGGCATACGGCTCAGGTTCAAGGGCGGGAAGGTCGTTGAGGCGAGCGCGGACAAGAACGAGGACTTCCTCATAGCCATGCTCGACACGGACAAGGGCGCGCGCTTCCTCGGCGAGCTTGGGGTGGGCGTCAACTACGGCATCCAGAAGTTCACGAAGGACATCCTCTTTGATGAGAAGATAGGCGGCACCGTGCACCTGGCCGTAGGCAGGTCCTACGAGGAGGCCGGGGGCAAGAACATATCCGCCATACACTGGGACATGATAAAGGATTTGAGAAAGGGCGGGGCCATATATCTCGACGGTAAGGCGATACAGAAGAGCGGGAGATTTTTGATTTAGAGAAGGTCTGATTTATTCCGCTTTCAGTCATTCTGAGGGAGCGTAAGCGACCGAAGAATCTCGTACTTGCTGATTTTCTAAATACGAGATTCTTCGCTGCGCTCAGAATGACGACATTTGAGAATTAATCAGACCTTCCTTGGAACTTAAAGATCGCTCTTTTTTATCACCTCTATATGCCTGTCCGGGTTGATGGGTATCTGAACGCGGGGCTCCTCCCCTATGAGGCGGCTCCAGCCTGCCCAGTAGTGGTCTTCGAACGGCTCGGAACGGAAGCCCGAGACGAGCGACGATGCAAGGCCTGCCACCAGCAGCGCCTTTATGATATATCCCTTCCATGCCTCTTTCCGGCCCATGAGGGCTATGAGAGACCACGCCATCATTACATAAACGAGATAGGAATACCTTACCCCGTTTTCCGGCGGCACGAGCGTCAGCGGGTTTGATCTGAATTTAACAAGGGTTGCGAGAAGGACGGCTGACATGAGGCCCAGGAAAACCGCAATATGGAACCGCCTCGTCTTTTCGGACCAAAAGGCGAGATATGCGATAAAGAAGAGGATGAGCGCGAACGCCGCCGAGAGCATGAAGGGGTTCAGGTCGTAAGGTAGCGAGTTCCCCAGGAAGAGGTTCCCGAAGAACTTGCGCCCGATGACCGAGGCGAAAACAAAGAGGTTGTCGGGGGTCCGCTCTGCTTCCGGCGCATAGCTTGTGGCCATGAAAAAAACCTGCACGGACGCTGCCGCAAGGGCCGCAAGCGTTATCCCAGCGTTATATGGCGTCCTCTTTTTGTAGAACCTCACGATGAAAAAAGGCAGCAGAAATACTATGAACGGCCCGGTGAGGCCGCAGAATATGATCGCCGAGAAATCGAGGGCGGACTGCGCTTTCACATTGCCGTATTGAGGGCTGGGCTCGTCTTTGAGGAGCGTTATTACGAGTAGCAATGCAAGCACCCATTGGACATTGGTGATATTAAGGAAGACCTCGCCGCTAAAATGCGGCACGAGCACGACCGAGAGCGCGAGGAGGGGCTTGTTCCCCGCATCGAACCTTTCCGAGAAGACGCTCAGGACCACAAGGAGCGTTATAGCGAGGCTCAGGTAGTTATACGCGAATGGCGCGGCATGGTAGGGGAAGAAGGCATCCGTTAAGAGGGCCGCAAGCCTCGGGACGAGGTGAAGGTAGCCCGCGTAGGGGTTAAAGAGCGCGGAAGGGCCCTGGTTGTACTGCTCGATAAAGAATACGGTCGCGTCCTCGGCCCAGAACTGCGGGTACGTGAGCGCGCCGGTCTTCCTTGTGAACAGTATCAGGGCGGCTGCCGCAAGGACCAATAAGGGTGTGGCCCTTGAAAAGTATTCTCTTTTTTGCGAGGGATTCGACACGCGTGCTCTTGTCCCGGACAGGGGTCTGCAGGGTGGCGCGAAGGCCGGTTTTTCAGGTAGCTTTTCTCAAACATTATATTACCCGGATGTCTTGAAATCAAATATTAATTCGCCTGGAATTCTCTTGACTCCAAAATGCCTAAGAAGATATTATCTGAGTACTTGTCTTCGGCCATAAAGCCCGGAAATAAAGATGAAAAATGACGACATAGCCGCGAGATCATTTAAGGAGAGCATCAGGGCCAAGGAGAAGTTCCTGACCCCTGAAAACGTCTCGGCAGTCGTGCGCTCGGCCGAGATGATTTCCGAGGCGTTCAAGAAGGGCGGGAAGCTCTTGATCGCCGGGAACGGCGGCTCTGCCGCGGACGCCCAGCACCTGGCAGCCGAGTTCGTGAACAGGTTCGAGGTCGAGAGGCCGCCGCTCCCCGCCATAGCGCTTACGACCGATTCGTCAGCGCTTACGAGCATAGGGAACGACTACTCCTTCGACCAGGTCTTCTCAAAGCAGGTAACAGCGCTCGGCAGGCCCGAGGACGTATTGATAGCCATAACCACGAGCGGGAACTCCCGGAATATCCTCAAGGCAATCGAGGCCGCCGGGGCCGTTGGGATGAAGGTAATAATACTCACCGGAAAGGGCGGAGGGCTCCTTGCCGGAAAAGGCGACGTATTCATAAGCGTGGACGCCCAGAGGACCGCCCGCATACAGGAGGTGCACATCACCTTCTGCCACGCGGTATGCGAGCTGGTGGACCATATGCTATTCCAGAAGGTTTAGGCTGCTGAAAAAACTCGCTTCAAGGCGTCGTCTTCAAGACAGGACACTCCGGCGTACAAGGCAAGTACGTTTCGTTCCTCATTTTCGACTCCTTGCATCTTTAGCTTTTGGGCAGCCTGAATTTGATTTTGGCTTTTCAGCAAACTGTTAGGAAGCGTACTGAATGAAGTTCAAGCCTATCTCCTCCAAAGGCCTCAAGACCTACTCGATAAAAGACAGGAAAAGCAAGGTGAGCGTTGGGGACTTCGCCGTCCCCTCGACCAGAGGCTCTTCTTTTGCCGGTTTTCTCGAAAGCCTCCCCAACATACTCGCGGCCAGGGACTTAAAGGATATCGCGTCCGCGGTCGTCCATGCGAACAGGAACGGCAGGACGGTCGCCGTGGGCATGGGCGCGCATGTGATCAAGGTGGGGCTTGGCCCGCTTATAATAGACCTCATGGAGCGGGGCGTTATCTCGGCAATTGCCATGAACGGCGCGTGCGTGGTGCACGATTTCGAGACCGCTTTTGCCGGATGCACCTCGGAGGACGTCGACGCGGAGCTCGGGAGCGGCTCGTTCGGCATGGCCGAGGAGACCGGCAGGTTCCTTAACCAGGCCATAAGGAAGGGCGCTAAAAAAGGGCTCGGACGCGCGGTCGGCGAGATGATTTGGAAGTCCCGCTTCCCGCACAGGGACAAGAGCATACTCGCCGCAGGGGCGAGGCTCGGCATACCCGTAACCGTGCACGTGGCCCTCGGGACCGACATCCTCCACATACATCCTCAAATGGACGGCGCTGCAACGGGCACGGCCTCGACGATCGACTTCAAAATCTTCTCGTCGGTAGTCGCCTCGCTCGAGGGCGGCATATATGTAAACATCGGCTCTGCCGTGATACTGCCCGAGGTATTCCTCAAGGCGATTACTCTCGTCCGGAACCTGGGGCACGATATAAAGGGCTTCTCGACGGTCAACATGGACTTCATCCAGCACTACAGGCCCCTTACGAACGTCGTCCGGAGGCCCACGATGGGCGGGGGAAAGGGATACAGGCTCACCGGCCACCACGAGATAATGGTGCCGCTACTCTACGGGGCCATAATGGAAGGGCTTGGGGACTGAGATGAAAAAGAAGGCGTGGTCAGGCAGGTTCACCGAATCCACGGACAGGCTCGTGGAGGAGTTTAACGCCTCAATCGGGTTCGACTGCCGCCTCTTCAGGCACGATATAAGGGGCTCAATCGCTCACGCGAAGGTCCTTGTAAAGGCAGGCATCCTCAAGGAATCCGAGGCAAGGCGGATAATAAGCGGGCTTAAGGAAGTGGAAAAGGAGATAGCCTCGGGAAAGGCAAGGCTTGCGCCCGAGCTTGAGGACATCCATATGGCTGTCGAGGCGCTCCTTACAGGGAAGATAGGCCCTCTAGGCGGCAAGCTCCACACCGGAAGGAGCAGGAACGACCAGGTTGCCCTTGACGTAAGGCTCTATCTAAAGGACGAGATATTCGAGATCTTGGGTCTCGCGCACGGGCTTAAGGCCGCGCTCGTCGAGACCGCAGAGGCGAACCTGGATGCGGTCATGCCGGGCTACACGCACCTCCAGAGGGCGCAGCCCGTGCTCCTTGCGCACCATCTCCTCGCGTATTACGAGATGCTCAAGCGCGATACCGGAAGGCTCATGGACTGCCTTGAGAGGATGGACGAGATGCCGCTCGGCGCGGGCGCGCTCGCCGGAAGCCCCTATGCCCTCGACAGGCAGTACGCCGCAAGGCTTTTGGGGTTTTCCAGGGTTACCGGCAACAGCCTCGATTCAGTAAGCGACAGGGACTTCGCAATAGAGTTCCTCTCGGCGGCTTCAATTTTGATGATGCATCTGTCGCGCCTCTCGGAGGAGATGATACTATGGTCGTCGCAGGAGTTCGGCTTCATCGAGCTCTCCGACGCCTTCTCGACCGGCTCCTCCATAATGCCGCAGAAGAAGAACCCTGACGTGGCCGAGCTTGCGAGAGGGAAGACAGGCAGGGTCTACGGCCATCTCGTCTCTCTCCTCACCACCATGAAGTCGCTCCCGCTCGCCTATAACAAGGACATGCAGGAGGACAAGGAGCCGCTCTTCGATACAATCGACACCGTGAAGACCGTGCTGAAGGTATACGCGCCCATGCTCAGGACCATGAAGGTGAACCGGGAAAGGATGCTCAGGGCGACAGGCGCGGGCTTCCTTAACGCGACCGACGCAGCCGACTACCTCGTCCGCAAGGGCCTGCCCTTCAGGGAGGCGCACGAGGCCGCAGGCAGGGCCGTAGCCTACTGCATAAAGAACGACAAGACCCTTGAAGAGCTTGACATCAATGAATGGAAGGCGCTTTCGCCGCTCTTCAGGGAAGATATAAAAGATGCGGTCTCCATAAAGAGATCGCTCAACGCAAGGAAGGTCTACGGCGGCACGGCGCCGGAAAACGTCAAAAAGATGCTCCGGCTAGCTAAAAAGGAAATAGAAAAGGGGGCATGCTGATGAGGTATCTCATTATCCTCACGGCCCTTCTTTTACTCGCGACAGGGATTTCCGCCTGCGGCAAAAAGGGCCCGCCCTTGCCGCCGCTGGAGGAGGCAGCTTCAATAGGCCGGTGAGAACTTGAGAGAACCTTTTTATAAAAAGGTTTTAGAGCCGGTGGATGCAATAAGGGCTCAGGTGGCTTTTTGCCTCAAGCACTACAGTTGCATCCAGCGGACCTAACACCCTTTCCAAAAATTTTTATTTCTTCCTGAAAGGGGCCCCAAAACGGGGGCCCTTTCAGGAACTAAAAGTCTTTGAAGGGGGTCTGGGGGAAACTTTCTATAGAAAGTTTCCCCCAAGATTCTCGCCTGCCTATCCGAGCAGCCGTCCCGCGTTCGGTTTATATCCTATGAGCCGGGGAAGTTTTTTTGATAGAATAAATCTTTTGGAGGGCATTGATGCATTTTTTCGAGTACAAGGGCAAGGACTTCTACGCCGAGGGAGTACCTGTCGGGCGGATAATAAAGGAGATAGGCACGCCGGTATACATCTACAGCCAGAAGACCTTGAAGCGCCACTACAAAGCCTATGACGAGGCCTTCGGGAGTGTGGCGCACCTCATCTGCTACTCCATAAAGGCGAACTCCAATATTTCGGTCCTCCGGGCCTTTGCCGAGGAGGGTAGCGGCTTCGACATAGTCTCCGGCGGGGAGCTCTTCAGGGCCCTTAAGGCCGGGGCAGACCCGCGTAAGATAGTCTTTTCCGGCGTGGGCAAGAGGGAAGATGAGATAGAGTACGCGCTTAAAAGCAACATACTAATGTTCAATGTGGAGTCGGCCCAGGAGCTACGCGCCATAGACGCGATAGCCGGGCGCTTGAGGAAAAAAGCGGGGATAGCCATAAGGGTAAACCCGGACGTGGACCCCAAGACCCACCCGTACATATCCACCGGGCTCAAGAAGAACAAGTTCGGAATCGAGACGGGCGAGGCGTATAAGGAATACCTGAACGCCAAAAGGCGCCTTAAGAACGTGGACCCCATCGGCATAGACTGCCACATAGGCTCGCAGATAACGAAGATCGGCCCGTTCGTGGACGCGCTCCGCAAGACGACCGATCTCCTTAAGAAGCTCAGGGCCGAAGGCGTCGAGATAAAGTACCTGGACATGGGCGGCGGTCTCGGCATCACCTATGACAGGGAAGAGCCGCCGCACCCGAGCAGATACGGCGAGGCGGTCATGAAGGGCACGAAGGGCCTCGGCGTGACATTGATATTCGAGCCCGGAAGGTCTATGGTCGGGAACGCGGGCATACTCGCAACGACCGTCGTCTACACCAAGAAGAATGCCAGGAAGAACTTCGTGATAGTGGACGCGGCCATGAACGACCTCGCGAGGCCCAGCCTCTACGGCTCGTACCACGCGATAAAGGCTGTCAAAAAGAACGGCAAGAGGGAGATGGTCGCCGACGTGGTCGGCCCGATCTGCGAATCCGGCGATTTCCTCGCCAAGGACAGGGAGATGCCGCAGGTGTCGCCCGGCGACGCGATAGCCCTCATGAGCGCGGGCGCATACGGTTTTTCAATGTCGAGCAACTACAACACCAGGCCCCGGGCCGCCGAGGTGATGGTAAGGGGCAGGGAGTTCTCGGTAATAAGGAAGAGGGAGAGCCTCGAAGACCTCGTCAGGGGAGAGGAAGCGCGTCCCGCGATGAAAAGGAAAAAGGCAGCCCGGAGAAAGTAAGGATGAAGATAAAATTTTCCAAGATGCACGGCCTCGGGAACGACTTCATCGTCATAGACGCGAGGTCGAAGGAGATCCCGAGTATAGCCGGGAAGCTCAAGAAGCTATCTGACCGGCGGTTCGGGGTCGGCTTCGACCAGGCGCTCATACTGAAGGCCTCGAAAAAGGCGGACTTCAGGATGGACATCTACAACAGCGACGGCGGCAGGGTCGAGATGTGCGGCAACGGCATACGCTGCCTTGCCGAGTACATCTGGTCGAACGGGCTTTCGAGAAAGCGCCGGCTGGACATAGAAACGCTTGCGGGTATAATAAGACCCGAAAGGAAAGGGAAGCTCGTAAGGGTGGACATGGGCGAGCCGGTCCTGGAAGGGAGCCTCGTCCCGACGCTCGCGGAGGGCCGGATAATAGACAGGAGGCTTGCCGCGGGCGACAGGTCCTTCGAGATAACCTGCGTCTCGATGGGCAACCCGCACTGCGTGATATATGTGGATGACCTGGACGGGTTTCCGGTCGCGAAGTACGGCGCGCTCCTGGAGGTCAACAGGTTCTTCCCCAGGAAGACGAACGTGGAGTTCATCGAGGTCATGGGGAGGAAGAGGATAAAGATGCGGGTATGGGAGCGGGGCGCCGGAGAGACGCTTGCCTGCGGAACCGGGGCGTCTGCGGCGGCGGTCGCGTCCATTCTGAAGGGCCTTACGGACAACAAGGTCGCGGTCCTCCTGAAGGGCGGCAGGCTCGATATCGAATGGTCGAAGAAGGACAACCACGTATACATGACCGGACCGGCGGAAGAGGTCTTCAGGGGAGAGGTAAAGGTTTGAGAGGGAAAACCGGCAAGGAGGAAGAAATGTTCACAGGCTCGATAACCGCCCTGGTCACGCCCTTCAGGGACGGAAGGGTCGATGAGGAGGCCCTCAAGAGGCTCGTCGAGTTTCAGATAACTAACGGCTCGGACGGGCTCGTGCCGTGCGGAACGACCGGCGAGTCCGCGACCCTTTCCTACGAGGAGCATGACAGGGTAATAGAGCTCACCATAGAGGCCGCCGCCGGCAGGGTCCCTGTCATAGCCGGGACAGGCTCAAACTCCACGGCAGAGACCATAGCCCTCACGAAGCACGCCGAGAGCGCTGGCGCAAAGGCCGCTCTCCTCATAACGCCCTACTACAACAAGCCGACCCAGCAGGGCCTTTACGAGCATTACAGGAAGGTGGCCGAGGAGGTCTCCATTCCCATAATATTATACAACGTGCCCGGGAGGACCAGCGTAAACATGCTCCCGGAGACGACCGCGAGGCTTTCGGAGCTTAAGAACATAGTCGGGATTAAAGAGGCGACCGGCGACCTCAAGCAGGTGAGCGACACCATCGAGTTCTCGAAAAAGGGCTTCATCGTCCTCTCGGGAGACGACTTCACGACCCTGCCGCTTCTCGCGATAGGCGGGCACGGCGTGATATCCGTCACCTCGAACGTGGTCCCCGGCATGGTATCTGATATGATAAAGGCGTTCAGGCGGGGCGACCTCAACGGGGCCCGGGACCTCCATTACAGGCTCGAGCCCCTAAATAGGGCCATGTTCGTGGAGACGAACCCTGTCCCGGTGAAGACGGCCCTTTCCATGATGGGCATGATAGGCCCCGAGATGAGGCTTCCGCTCGTGGGCATGAAGGATGAGAATAGGGAAAGGCTCGCGTCCGTCCTGGACGGCTTCGGGCTATTGGCGAAAGGAGCCCGGAGATGATCAGGATAGCGGTGACCGGCGCTGCCGGGAGGATGGGCAGGGCCATAGTAAGCGCGATAGAGGCGAACCCCGCGACCTCCTTTGCCGGGGCCCTTGAAAGGGAGGACTCCCCGTACCTCGGGAAGGACGCGGGCGAGATGGCAGGAATAGGAAAATCGGGTATAAGGATAACCGACAGCCCGGAAAAGGCGTTCAGGAAGGCGGACGCGATAATAGACTTCAGCACCCCCGAATCTTCCATGAGGATACTGGAGCTTGCCGTAAGGTCCGGGAAGGCGCTGGTAATAGGGACTACCGGGTTCTCCTTCCACCAGCGGGACGAGATAAAGGAGATCTCCGGGGGCGGAAAGGTCGTGATGGCCCCTAACATGTCCGTGGGCGTAAACCTCCTTCTGAGGCTCGTACAGGAGGCGGCAATGGTCGTGGGCAGGGAATATGACATCGAGATCATCGAGGCGCACCACAGGCACAAGAAGGACGCCCCGTCAGGGACGGCGCTCCGGATAGCCGAGGTCGCCGCGAGCGCGGTGGGGCGGGACCTCGACAGCGTCGCGGTTTATGAAAGGAAAGGGATAATCGGCGAGAGGAAGCCCGAGGAGATAGGCATACAGACAATAAGGGCCGGGGACATAGTGGGCGACCACACCATAATATTCGCGGGGCCCGGCGAGAGGATAGAGATAACCCACAAGGCCTCGTCAAGGGACACTTTCGCGGCGGGTGCCGTGAGGGCCGCGGTCTGGGTGATGGACAAGCCGAACGGGCTTTATGACATGCAGGACGTGCTGGGGCTTAAGCGCCTCTAAACGGTTCCCGTGAGATAGAGTTTTCGATGTATCGCCCAGGAGTGTTTTTTTTAACCGGGCTTTCAGCGGGCCCGGTCAATCGGCCCAAACCAAAGGAGAGAAGATGAAAAGGATAAAGGTCCTGGCACTCGTTTCAGCACTGGCAATAGCCGCCTCGTACGCCCCCGGGGCCGGGGCCTTCGAGTCGAAAGGGGGGAACTGCGCCGAGTGCCATACACTCTCCAACGATGAGGCCTCGAAACTCCTTAAGGCCGACAAGTTCAAGGCCCAGGTCAAGGAGGTCCGCTTGAGCCCCGTGAAGGGCCTATGGGAGGTGGAGCTGGTCCAGGGAGAAAAGGTCATAATCGTCCACGTGGACTTCGCGAAAAAGACCCTCATAGAGGGGAAGCTCACGGAGCTGGCCGAGCTCGGCGAGCCGAAGCCGCTCCGGAAAGTCGACCTCAAGGACGTTTCGCTTGAAAAGGCCGTTGTCATGGGAGACCCCAAGGCGGAGAAGAAGGTTGTGGTCTTCAGCGACCCGGACTGCCCGTACTGCGCCAGGCTGCACGAGGAGCTCAAAAAGATAAACGCCGAGAGGAAGGACATCGCCTTTTACATTAAGATGTACCCCCTCGCGATACACCCCAACGCCTATGAGAAGAGCAAGGCCATCGCCTGCAAGAAGTCGATAAAGCTCCTTGAGGACGCCTTTGCCGGGAAGAAGCTCCCCAAGCCCGATTGCGAGACCCAGGAAGTGGACAATAACATCCGGCTCGCCGAGGGGCTCGGCATAAACGGCACCCCGGCCCTAGTCATGCCCGACGGCAGGCTCTTCCCCGGGTACGCGCCCGCGGATGTGCTCATCGGGGTCATAGACAACCGGAAGAACTGACATCCCGAAATAAGGCCTCAAGCCGGGCCTTCTTCAGGCCGAAGAAGAGGAATGAACTTGCTTTGGCAGAATTCCAGATTTGCCTTGACTTTTGCCGGTATAAAACGATAAGAAACAGGCAGGTCCGGTGCGTATCGCGCACGGGGGCGGAACGAATGGAGCCGGCGGGGGGAGTTGAACCCTCGACCTACTGATTACGAATCAGTTGCTCTACCACTGAGCTACGCCGGCTTTTTAAAAAATAAATGTTAAGGTAAAAGGCCTGTTTTGTCAAGTTTTTTTGAGTCAAAAAGGCCCTGGCCGCGGCTATTCCGGTCCTGAAAGGCGTATGGGCGTAGACACTATGACAATCGAGAGGACGAACAGCAACAAGGTCCTCATAATCGACGACAACCTCACCAATAAGGCCGCGATCGAGGACGTCCTAGCCGAGAACGGGTTCGAGACCAAAGCCGCTGCTGACGGCAAGGAGGGGCTCCGGATACTCCATGAATGGGTGCCGAATGTAATACTCCTCGACCTGGTCATGCCAGGCATGGACGGAATGAGCGTCTGCCGCGAGATCAGGCGGATGAACATCTCCCCCCGGCCCTCCATAATCATAATCTCCGTTAAGGACGACAAGGAATCCATCGTAAACGCGCTTACGAGCGGGGCCGACGACTTCATAGTTAAGCCCCTGAACGGGGCCGAGCTCGTGGCCAGGGTAAAGGCCCAGAAGAGGATATGCGAATTCTACAGTGAGCTCGAGGAGGACAAGAAAAACCTCGAGACGCTCCTCGACATCACGACGGCAATGGCCGCCACCCTCGACGCCTCGGAGATACTCGGCACCATAGTGGACAAGGTTGCCGCGACGACCAACGCCGTCAGGTGCTCGATTGTGCTGATATCAACGCACGAGAACGAGGGCTACGTGCTCGCCTCACACGAGGACCCGCAGGTAAAGGAGCTCAAGATCGACCTTTCCAAGTATCCCGAGATAAAGCAGGTCATGTCGAGCAAGATGCCGCTCGCGCTCGAGGATGTGCTCGGGAACCCCATAATGTCCCAGGTCCGCGACAATATAAAAGACCTGGCGGGCATGAGCATCCTCATCCTCCCCATAGTATTCAACGACGAGGTCCTCGGCACCCTCTTCCTCAGGACCAGGAAGAAAAAGAACGGGTTCACGCAGAAGGAGATAGACTTCTGCAGGATAGTGGCCAACGCCTCCTTCCACGCGCTCAGGAACGCTCGCCTCTTCGAGAAGGTGGTGAAGGAGAAGGACGTCCTGAAGGAGATGGCCGTAAGGGACCACCTCACTAACCTCTACAACCACAACTTCTTCTATTCGAGGCTCGAAGAGGAGTTCGAGAGGGCGGTTAGGTACGAAACGCCCCTTTCCCTCATAATGATCGACATCGACAATTTCAAGAACATAAACGACACCTACGGCCACAGGGTGGGCGACATGGTCTTGAAGGAAATATCCGCCCTCATCAAGAAGGGCGTGAGGAAGACGGACATAGTGGCCCGCTACGGAGGGGAGGAGTTCTCGGTCATACTCCCGCACACGCTTTTGAAGGGCGCGATCGACGAGGCCGAGAGGCTCCGCGAGATGATAGAGGCGCACGCGTACGCCGGGCTCGTGAACCAGAGGATAACCGTAAGCATCGGGGTCGCCTCATATCCGCAGAAGGGGGCAATGAACTCCGGCGACCTCGTGAACCACGCGGACGACGCGCTTTACAAGGCCAAGTGGAGCGGGAAGAACTGCGTTAAGGTGGCCGAGGTGTAAAGGCAACCTCCAAAAATCGATCTTTTCCCCGGATTCTGTGTCAGGCCGGGAATAAAAATGCTCACATATTATCATATATGCTGCGCTTTTTATTCCCGGCCTTCCTTGACTGCGGGAAAAACCTCTAATTCTTAGAGATTGCCATAAATTGTATTCGGGAAGGAAAGGCGGGCTTTGAGCCCGCCTTTTTTATTTCTGTATCTTTATCGCGCAGAGGCTCCCGCACATGGTGCAGACGCTCTCGTCCTCGGGCGGGCTCGTCTCCCTTATGGCCCTGGCCCTTTTAGGGTCTATCGAGAGCCTTATCTGCTCCTCCCAGTCGAGGGCCTTCCTTGCCCTGGCGAGCCTTATGTCGGCTTCCATAGCGCCCTTGGCCTTTTTCGATATGTCCCCGGCGTGCGCGGCTATGCGCGAAGCCATGACCCCCTCGCGGACGTCTTCGACCGTCGGCAGCCTCAGGTGCTCGCTCGGGGTAACATAGCAGAGGAAATCCGCCCCGGCAGCGGCGGCTATGGCCCCGCCGATAGCGGATGTTATGTGGTCGTATCCCGGCGCTATGTCGGTTACGAGCGGGCCGAGCACATAGAAGGGCGCGCCGTTACAGAGCCGCTTCTGGATGGTTATGTTCGCCTCTATCTGGTCGAGCGGCACGTGCCCCGGGCCTTCTATCATGACCTGCACGCCTTCGTCGAAGGCCATTTTCGCAAGCTCGCCGAGCGTTATGAGCTCATGTACCTGGCCCCTGTCCGTCGCGTCTGCAAGGCAGCCGGGGCGTAGGCCGTCGCCGAGGCTCAAGACCATGTCGTACTTTTTTGCGATCTTCAAGAGCCTGTCATAGCCCTCGTAAAGCGGGTTCTCTTTCTTGTTGAACTTCATCCACTCGGCCGTGAGGGCGCCGCCCCTGCTGACGATACCCATTATGCGCCCTTCTTGCCTTACCCTCTCAACCGAGCTCCGCGTAACGCCGCAGTGGACTGTCACGAAGTCCACCCCGTCCTCGGCATGGGCCTCGATAGAATCGAACATCTCATCCGGCTCGAGCTCTACAAACGACTTGCCTTTCTTTCTGGCGTCATAGGCGGCCTGGTAGATGGGTACGGTGCCTATAGGCACCGTCGATTCGGACATAACTGCCTTCCTTATGGCGGATACGTCCCCGCCGGTCGAGAGGTCCATCACGGCATCGGCCCCGGCTTCGATGGCGGCCCTGAGCTTTGTAAGCTCTTCCTCTATGTCGGCCCTGTCCTGCGAAGAGCCTATGTTGGCGTTGACCTTGGTCCTGAGGCCCCGCCCGACTGCAAGGCCCTGTATGGAGCGGTGCAGCCTGTTTTTCGTGATTACGACAGTTCCGTCCTCAACGCCCTTTCTTATGAAGTCCGGGTCTACGCCTTCGGAGGATGCCGCGCTCCGCATCTCTTCGGTTGTAACGCCCTTGCGGGCGGCCTCAAGCTGTGTCATTTCCGCTCCTTTTTTAGCAACCTCTGATTGTCTAACTTTCAGAGGCTGTCTTTATTCTGTCGTCTGTCTGCAGGCAAGGGCTTTGCCTATAAGCTCCCGTGTAGCCAGCTCCGTATCAGGGCTACCCATTATGGCCGATATGACGGCAATGCGTGCGCCCGCGCCCACTGCTTCTCGTAGGTTCTCTTTATTCAGGCCTCCGAGCGCGTATACGGGTATGGAGAGCGCGGCGGCTGCTTCCTTCAGCTTACCTGTCCCGAGGGGTTCCCCGTACTCAGCCTTTGAGGGCGTGTGAAAGACCGGCCCGAAGGTCACGAAATCCGCGCCCCCGGCCTCAGCCTCCATCGCCTCTTCAAGGGAGTGGGTGGATACGCCTATGAGTTTGCCCGGCCCGAGGAGCTCCCTTGCACGTGATGCCGCGTAGCTCCTGGAAGTAAGGTGCACTCCGTCTGCGCCTGAGATCGCGGCTATGTCCGCCCGGTCGTTAATGAGAAGTTTCGCTCCGTATCCGGAAGCCAGTCCCCGGACCTCCCTTGCAAGGCCAAGTAGCTCCGTCGCCGGAAGGTCTTTTTCCCTGAGTTGCAGAAGCCGTATCCCGCCCGAGAGCGCCGCCTTCAAGGCGCCGAGGAATGCGCCAGGCGGGGCGGCCTTCCTGTCCGTTATCAGATAAACCGGGGCAAGCTCTTTCATTCCAACCTATACCGTTTTGGAGGGCCTTTTATTTTCTCTTTTTTCCCGGGGCCTCCCAGAGCCTCTTGTAGAATATTATGATTATCCCGGCCAGGGCCGCGGCCACGCTTACCGCCTGGGCCGCGCGGAGCGAGTCGAGCATCAGGCTGTCGGCCCTGAAGTGCTCGACGAAAAACCTCCCCATCGAATAAAGGACGATATACGAAGCGAATATGAAGCCGTCCTTATGACCCTTCTTCCGGAGAAAAAACCAGAGTAACGAGAATATGCCCAGGTTTATGAATAGCTCATAGAGCATGACCGGGTGTAGCGGGATTCCCGGGAACTCCGAGCCCGCGGGAGAACCAGGCGGGAAGACGAGCCCCCAGGGAAGGTCCGTGGGCCTGCCGTGAGCGTCCCCGTTCATGAAGTTCCCAAACCTGCCGAAGGCCTGCCCGAGTATTATGGCCGGGGCGACCGCGTCGGCCATGCGCCAGAAAGGGACGCTCTTTTTCCTGAGATAAATCCATGCCGCTCCCAGGCCGCCCAGCAGGCCCCCGTGTATCGCGAGCCCGCCGTGCCATACGGCGGGTATCTCAAGGGGGTTCGCGCCGTAGTAGCCCCAGTTGAACGCGACATAATAGAGCCGCGCCCCGAATATGCCGCCCGCGACGGTCCAGATTATGAAGTTCATGATGTCGTCGCGGTTTAGGCCCAGGCCCTTTCGTTCCGCCTCCCGTATTATGAGGCGGCTCCCGACCAGTATCGCGATGACGTACATGAGCCCGTAGAACCGTATCTCCACCGGGCCGAACTCAAAGAGTACCGGGTGCATTACCTTCCCTACTCTATTACGCCCGAGAGCGGGCTCGATGCCGTGGCGTAGAGCTTCCTGGCTATCCTGCCGGAGCGGTAAGCGAGCCTTCCGGCCTCGACCGCCAGGTTCATGGCCCTTGCCATAGATACAGGGTCCTTTGCCCCGGCTATGCCGGTATTCATCAAGAGGCCGTCGCAGCCGAGCTCCATTGCTATCGCGGCGTCTGAGGCCGTGCCCACGCCAGCGTCAACTATGACGGGCACCTTAACGGTCTCGAGGATTATCCTAATATTGTACGGGTTCCGAATGCCTAAGCCGGAGCCTATGGGCGCGGCAAGGGGCATGACAGCCGCGCAACCTATGTCTTCGAGCTTCCTTGCCATGATGGGGTCGTCGTTCGTGTATGGGAGCACAGTAAAGCCATCCTTTACGAGCACCCGTGCAGCCTCAAGTAGCGCCTCGTTATCGGGAAAAAGGGTCTTTTCATCGCCTATGACCTCAAGCTTCACGAGGTCTGTCTCAAGCGCTTCCCTCGCAAGCCGCGCCGTCCTTACGGCCTCGTCAGCCGTGTAGCAGGCGGCGGTATTGGGAAGGAGCGTATATTTCGGGTCTATGTGGTCGAGGAGAGAATCGCTCCCGCGCTCGAGGTTCACGCGCCGCACGGCCACGGTTATGACCTCCGCGCCAGAGGCCTCGAGCGCCTTTACCATGACCTCGTTCGAGGGGTATTTGCCCGTGCCGACCATCAGGCGGGACTTGAATTCGTAATTGCCTATCTTCAATACGTCCATTGCTACGCTCCTGTCTTTAAGCCAGCCGTTATTTTTAACCCAAAACAAATCTATCCGCCGCCCACCATCCTCACTATTTCCACAACGTCGCCGTCCTTGAGGATAGTCGTGCTTAATAGCCTCTTCGGCACTATCTCGCGGTTCAGGTCTATTGCGATGCCCTGCCTCTTTACGGCGAGGAGATCGAGGAGGGAGTCTATAGTAATCCCCTCGCAGACCTCCATTTTCTCCCCGTTCACCTTTATCTGCATCAGAAATACTGGTCCCTTTTCCCCTTTTCAAGGGCTTCCATCTTCTCTGCGAGCGCCTTTTTTATGCCCTGGTCCTTTACCCCGGCGAGACCCTGGTCAATGGCCCGTTCGACGGAGTCCCTTGTGCCGTTACTGCAAAAGTCCAGGAGGTACTCCTTCAGGGTCAGGACGGCGTTCGCCTGGCAGAACTTCTCCATCTCGCCCGCGACGGTCCTCCCGGTAAAGTCCCCTCCGGTCCTCCCGGCCCTGTAGCATGCGGTGCAGAGGCTCGGGAGAAGGCCTTCGTCGACTACCGACTTCATCACCTCGGCAAGGCCCCTGTGGTCCGTGGTCGAGAACTGCTCGAGGCTCGCCTCCTTGCCGGCGTAGCCGCCGGGGCTGGTCCGGGATGCGGCGCTGAGTTGTGTCGCGCCGGCATGTATGAGCTCTGCCCTTAGACTTGCAGGCTCCCTCGTCGAGGCTACTATGCCGGCGGACGGCACGCTCAGGCGGAAAACCGCCACGATCTTTTTAAGCTCCTGGTCCGTGACGCCCATCGGCACATCCTTCAAGCCGTCCTCCGCTGGCCTGAGCCGCGGTATGGATATCGTATGGGCGTGCGCGCCGAATTTATCATAGAGGTGGAGGGAATGGGCGATGGCAGAGAGCGCGTCGAACCTGTAGTCGTAAAGTCCCAGGAGCGGGCCTATGCCCACGTCGCCGAAGCCCGCCTCCATTGCCCTGTCCATTACCCCGAGCCTGAAGGAGTAGTCCTTTTTCCTCCCGAAGGGGTGCATCTCCTCATAGGTGGGCCGGTGGTAAGTCTCCTGGAAGGACTGGTAGACCCCGGCTCCCGAGGCCTTGAGCTCCCTGAGCGAGTCCGTATCCATCGGGGGGGCGTTCACGTGCACTATGCGGATGCCCGTCCTCCCGTATATGGCCCTTACGCACGAGACGATGTAGTCGAGGCCCCACCTCGGGTCCTCGCCCGTCACAAGGAGGACTCGCTTGAAGCCCATTGACTCAAGAGCCTTTGCCTCTGTCACGGCCTCTTCAACGGAAAGGGCCTTGCGCGCTATTTCGCTTCCGCCGCTCCTGAACCCGCAATATTTGCAGCCGTTCGTGCAATGGTTTGAAAGGTAAAGAGGCGCGAAGAGGACGATGCGCTTCCCGAATACCTTCTCTTTTACCTCTGCCGCGGTCTTTATCAGGAGATCGATCAGGCTCGGCTCCCTTACGGCAAGGAGCATGGCCGCCTCTTCAAGCGAAAGCCCCTTTGCCATTGAGGCGGCCTTGAGCGCCAGGAGGGCATCGGCCTCATTCGGTTCAGGCAGGGACGCCAGGCGCTCTATATTTTCATGGTCGATGAACATCAAAAACCGGTTTCGTCATTAATAATGCGGTCCGGTCAATGCAGGGGGGGCGGGTAATAAAAAAGCCGCCAGACGGCGGCTTTCGGCAAAAATGCCTTTGATATCGAGTGTGTCAGCCGCTTCCCTACGCTGGCATTAACCAGATCAGGTCGTTAGGGTCTTCCCTTCCGGGAACTCTCAGTCCTTGCGGACTCCCCTAGCGTAATTTCCATTAAGGATAGCAGTCCCGGACATTCAAGTCAAATCGAAAAAATGCGGCTGTTTCGGGCGCTGGAATCTAAAAAGGCGTGCGGTTTGAAAGTGGCTTGCCAGGGATCAGGCTACGGGCAGGACGCTACATGAGCTTGCTGACGGAGATGATGCCCTCGGCTATCTCCCTCATCTTCTTGTTCTCTTTCTGGGAATGGGACTGGAGGAGCTTGAAGGCCTCTTCCTCGGAGATGTTGCACCTTTTCATGAGGATGCCCTTGGCGCGCTCGACGAGCTTCCTGGTCTCGATTGCGTCCTTCAGGTCATCGACCTCCACCTTGAGGCTCTTGAATTCCCTGTACCTTGCCATCGCGAGCTTTATGGCGGGCTCGAGCTGCTTTTTTGTGACCGGTTTTACGAGGTAAGCAAAAACGCCGGACTCAATGGCCTTGGTGGCCATCTCGTCGGAGGAAAGGCCTGTTATGAGGATAATCGGCACAGGCCCTTTTGATGTTATGGCCTTTGCCGCGTCTATGCCGTCCATCTGCGGCATCTTGACGTCGAGGATTATGAGTATCGGGTCCAGCTCGGCTGCCATCTCGACCGCAGCCTGGCCGTTTGAGACCGCCTCGACCTGGTAACCTAGAAGCTCAAGCTGGTTCTTCAGAAAAAGCCTGGTCTTTGGGTTGTCCTCGGCTATGAGGACCTTTTTTTCCTGCACAGCTGCCGTAGCCTTCATGACCTTTTATAGCCCTCGCGACTATTTGCGTTACAATAACCTATAACACTGCTTTCAGTCAATATTTTTTTAGTTCCAATGGGTTATGCCGCTACCCGCCGCGCTGCCCCTGCCTGGAGAGGCGAGCCTTCACTATAACGGAAATCAGGCGGAATGCAACCCAATCCAAAGCCAGCACGAAAATCACGAAAAAGCCGATGGAAGCGAGATAGAGCCTGTGCTCCACCAGGGCGTCCCTGATAGGCACGAAACTCGAGGTCGGCGAGAGGATGATGAAAAACCAGAAGACGGAAAAGCCAGCCACCCTTGCCCTGGAGTCCGGGCCCTTTTGCCTCCGGAAAAGGAGAAACAGGCCCAATCCTGCTATGGCCAGCAATATAATGAATGATGCAACCGGCGGAAGGACCGGTATGTTGAGGACCGTTCCCGGCGGGACCGGCGGCGACTTAAGGAACTCCCCGGCCCAGGGAAAATCATAGTCGATATTCTGGTTCACGGGCACAATAAGGAGGGCGATATAGTATACGATGGCATTGAACTGCGTATAGAGGTATTCCTTCGGGCTTACCCCGGAGATGCCGAACCCTGCCGAATCGCCGTATTTGCTCTTTTTTTTCAGATCCTCCGCCCTGTCCTGCGGAGGGGGCGCGCCCGCCTCTTCCGCGTTCGCCTCCGGGACCGTCAGGAATGCCGGGGCGCTTACGGTTTTGATGATCCGTAAGGGCAGGGCGGCTGCGTGCCTTTCCGAGGCCTCGATACTGCTCTCCTGGCCCGGGCGGCTTAAGCCGCCGAGCGGCGCTATGGTCGTCACCGTGAAATAGGCGAAGAGGGCGGCAAGCAGGCCGTATACCGGCCATCTCGAGAGCATCTCACGGCACCTACCCTTTGCCATGAAGCAGAGGTCATACAGGAGGATGACGGCAGGCAGGGTATAGGCGACCTCCTTGGAGACGAAGGCAAGGAAATAGGAGGCAGCAACACCCGCGTACATGAATGCCTTTTTCACGGGGGCGGATGAGGAGGCCCCCCGGACGAAGAGCAGGAGCGAAAGGAGATAGAACCCGGCAGACAGGGATTCCATCCGCTGCACTATGTATGTGACCGCCTGGGTCTGCACAGGGTGCACGGCAAAAAGGAGCGCGGAGAACGCGGCGAACCTCCTGGAGTCCGGCCCGTCCACATGGGCCAGCCTGAAGGTGGCAAGGAGGAGGAAGTAGGCCAGAAACGAGTTGAGGACGTGCACCGCGAGGTTGACCGCGTGGTAGCCCCAGACCTCAAACCCTCCTGCCGCGTAATTCAGGGCAAAGGTGTACTGGGTAAGGCCCCTGGTGTTCTCGACTATGAGCCAGAAATTGCCGAGGTCGCGAAGCAGCAGGTTCTCGAGCGTCTGCGAGTCGTCGAACTGAAGCGGCGCGCCAAACGAGTTGGAATAGGCGGCAAGCGTGAGGAGGGCCATGAAGAGCAGGAAGGCCGGGGTGAACCAGCGGTGCGAAAAAAGCCTAATCATCAGGGAGCCCCGCTCCCTTGCCCTTCCCCTTGCCTGAGAGGTCTATGCCGGACTCCTTCAGGGCGTTCTTGATGAGCGTAAGCTCCTGGCTCAAGACCTTGTTCTTCTCGTGGAATATCGAGATTACGACCGAGAAGTGGAGGTTAATGAGGAGCACGAAGAGAAAGGCCACGAGGAAGAGGAGCGAAGGGGGATAAGCGACCCCGATTTTTTCGGCGAAGGTGTCAAGGAGCTCTTTTTTTAGGGAGAGGGCCAGTATTATTATCGCCGCGGCAAGCCAAAGCACCGAGTATTTCTCCTTGAGAAGCCCCCGCCTGATGAAATCTATCACTATGCCGAAGAGCAGCACCGACCCGAGTATCGCGACTATCTGGACAAGGTACATGGTCATCCCCTCCGGGCCTAAGCCCTCTTAATGAGGTCCACCAGGATGGCCAGGAGGACCTTGGCCATGTAATAGACGGACTTCATGGGGGTTATCGAGGAGCGCCCGCCGGCCCTCTTGGCCATTTCAACCGGGACCTCCATTACCCGGAAGCCTTTTTTATGGAGGAGCACCAGCGCCTCCACCTCCGGGTAATCGTCGGGGTACCGGGAGCTGAAGAACTCGATGCAGCTCCTGCCTGCCGCCCTGAACCCTGAGGTGGTATCGGTCATGCGCTCCCTGATTATGGCCGAGACGAGCCTGGAGAAAAATACCATGCCTGCGCTCCGGGCAATGGACGGCCTGTATTCGCCCATGCCGAGGAACCTCGAGCCCACGACCATTTCCGCCTTTCCCTCGGCCACCGGCCTGACAAGGTCGATTATCTGGTCGGCCGGGTGCTGGCCGTCGCCGTCAACCTGCACCGCGATGTCGTACCCGCGGCGGAGGGCGTACTTGTACCCGGTCTGCATTGTGGCGCCGATGCCCAGGTTGTATATGTGATTGAGGACGGTAACGCCGAGCCCTTCCGCGACCGCGCCAGTGCGGTCGCTGGAGCCGTCATTGACTACCACTATGTCGGCCCCGGGGGCGTGCTTCCGGACAAGGGAGATTACGCCGCCAATGGAAGCCTCCTCGTTAAAGGCCGGGATTATTACGAGTATTTTCTTATCAGGCACCATTGGCGCGGGCAGGGTCCGTTGACGGAGGCGTTCTGTCATGACGGGGTACGGATTCCTCGCAGTGGTTCTCTTAAAAAGAAGGGGATAGGGCCTGTCTCCGGTTTCCGACTACTTTCCTCAATTGTTCTTTTTTACCGGCGCTCGCAAACTGTTCTCGTCCCGCCGCCTGAAACCAAATCTGGTGCCGAAGGGGGACTCGAAGGGCTCCGCTCCGGCCTCCCGGCCGTTCGCTCTGCCCCGCGTTTGCTCGCTTACGGCCTTTCTCCCGAAAGGCCTCATCCTCGCGCTGCTCGGCGCTCGCAAACTGTTCTCGTCCCGCCGACTGAAACCAAATCTGGTGCCGAAGGGGGGACTCGAACCCCCACAGGCTTTCACCCACAAGAACCTGAATCTTGCGCGTCTGCCAATTCCGCCACTTCGGCATCATTATCGGCGCTCCCGGCACTGGCCGCCGGACGCCAATTAAGCCTTGAAATGAAGCCCTGTTTCAGGCTATCATTCGGCTTTAAAAACCGGGCAATGCCTGAACATAGTCTCTCGACAATTTGAAATCTTCGCACAGCGGAAAACTTTAGTCAAGGGAGTTTTTGATGAAGTTCTTTATAGATACTGCCAATTTGGAGGAAATACGGACAGCGGACGAGTGGGGCCTCATAGACGGGGTTACGACCAACCCAACGCTTGTCGCAAAGGAAAAATGCGACTTCAGGGAACGGATACTGGAGATCTGCTCGATAATCGACGGCCCGGTAAGCGCCGAGGCCGTATCCCTTGACGCAGCCGGGATCATCTCCGAGGCCAGGGAGCTTGCGAAGATACACAGGAACGTGGTCGTCAAGGTGCCTATGACCCTCGAAGGGCTCAAGGCCGTGAAGGCCGTAAGCAAGGACGGCATCAAGACCAACGTGACGCTCGTATTCTCGCCTGTGCAGGCCCTTATGGCCGCAAAGGCCGGCGCCACATACGTGAGCCCTTTCATAGGGAGACTCGATGACATCTCGCATGTGGGCATGGACCTTATCGCCCAGATACTCGAAATATACTCGAATTACGGGTTCACCACAGAGGTCATAGCCGCGAGCATCAGGCACCCTGTGCACGTCCTCGATAGCGCGGTCATGGGCGCCCATGTGGCTACCATCCCGTTCAAGGTGCTTGAGCA
This sequence comes from Thermodesulfobacteriota bacterium, assembly GCA_030583865.1. Classification (NCBI taxonomy): domain Bacteria; kingdom Pseudomonadati; phylum Thermodesulfobacteriota; species Thermodesulfobacteriota bacterium. Next base: position 339,798 of record CP129479.1, read on the forward strand.
GCTCTCAAGGCACCCGCTCACCGACTCAGGCATTGAGAAGTTCCTGAAGGACTGGGAAAAGGTCCCGAAGTAGGCCTGACCGGTCCTTTTTTAAAAAGCGCTGTACGAAAGCAAGCCGGAATCGACGAGACCAGCCGAAGCATGTTCCTTCAGGCCGCCCGGAATTGTGCGGCCCCATTCCTTTTACATTCGATGGATTCGCCCCCAAGGCGAGTAGCGGATATAATCTAACAGGTGGTTGAAAAAGTCCTTGCTGGACTTTTTCAACCACGGCTTGGCCGGAATGAATCCGTCCAAGCCTCACAAATTGCTCGACTTTTCAAGTTTTCGCAATTTGGCAATCCATCCGTGGATTGCTCGGCGGGGTGTTTTTCAACACCCTGCTAATATCGGGACCGCCCCCAGCCCGCTCACTCGGGTGCGCACCTTTATCCCAAGGGCTTTGGGCCGGTCTTCCGTGAAAGAGGTGAGAAGTGGTCGTCCATGTAGTGTTATTCAAGCTCAAGGACAGGTCGCCCGGCGCGATAGCCAGGGCGGCTGAAATCCTGAGAGGGCTCGAAGGCAAGGTCCCGGTCATAAGGAAGATGGAAGTAGGGGTGGACGTATTGAGGTCGGAACGCTCCTACGACATAGCCCTGACGGTAAGGTTCGAAAATCTCCATGACCTAGAAGCCTACCAGGCGCACCCCGAGCACGTAAAAGTGGCGGAGTACATCGCGTCTGTAAGGGAGTCGGTCGCGGTAGTGGATTATGAGGAATAACAAAAGGGAAGACCCGCGCAATATCGTGCTCCGGTTCATGGAGGAGGCCTCTCCCGGCCCCCTGACCCTGAGGGAGCTTGTCCATGCCTTCGGGGTCCCGAGGGCCGAGAGGGACGGGTTCAAGCGAGTTGTAAAGTCGCTCGTCTCCGAAGGCCTTCTTATAAAAACCAGGGGCGGAAGGTTCGGCCTGCCGTCGAGGATGAACCTCGTGACCGGCGAACTTATATGCCATCCGGACGGCTTCGGGTTCGTGGTCCCGGAGGAAAGGCGCGAAGAGGGGGATATCTTTATCGGGAGCCGCAAGCTCTCAGGCGCCATGCACGGAGATACAGTCGTCGCGAGGGTCGAAGGCAGCAAGCGCGGAGGCAAGCGAGAAGGCTCGATAATAAGGATAACCTCAAGGGCGCATAAGACCATAGTCGGAAGGTTTGAGCTCGCAAGGGGCTTCGGCGTGGTAATCCCGTCGGATGAGCGGATAACCAACCAGATAATAGTCCCTCTCAAGGAGGCAGCGGACGCGCCACACGGAAGGATTGTCTCAGCCGAGATAACCCGCTGGCCCGCGAGGGAGATGGCCGCGACGGCAAAAATTATCGAGGTGCTCGGCGACCCTGACGACCCGGACGTGGAAGCGGACGTGATACTCCGAAAATACGGGCTCTCGAACAGGTTCCCGGCCGCGGTCATGCACGAGGTCAAATCCGTACCGAAAGAGGTCTCCCCTAAGGAGATGCGGGGCAGGACGGACCTCCGCGAAAGGAAAGTCTTTACGATCGACGGCGAGACCGCCAGGGACTTTGACGACGCGGTCTCCATAGAAAAGACCCCCCGAGGCTACAGGCTCTGGGTCTCCATAGCGGACGTGAGCCATTACGTAACGGAGGGGTCCGGGATAGACAAGGAGGGATACGCAAGGAGCACGAGCGTATACTTCCCGGACAGGGCCATCCCCATGCTCCCCGAGGCCCTCTCGAACGGCATATGCAGCCTTAACCCGCGGGTCGACAGGCTGACCATGACTGCGGAGCTCGAGTTCGACGAAGCGGGTGTGCCCAAGGGGAAAAAGTTCTACGAGAGCGTCATCCGTAGCGTCGAGAGGATGACCTACACGGACGTTAAGAAGCTCATACTTGACGAAGACCCGGCGCTCTCTGCGAGGTACGCGCACATAGTCCCGGACCTCAAGCTAATGGCCGTGCTCGCGGAAAAGCTGCGGGAGAGGCGGGCCGAGAAGGGCTCCATAGACTTCGACCTCCCGGAGCCGCAGATAATCATCGATATCGAGGGCAGGGTCGAGGACATAGTCAAATCCGAGAGGAACATAGCGCACAGGCTCATAGAAGAGTTCATGCTCGCCGCGAACAGGGCGGTTGCCGAGGAGTTCTCCCGCCTGGCGCTCCCGTTCCTGTACCGCGTCCACGAGGAGCCGGGCGAGGACTCAATAGCGGACTTCAAAGAGTTCCTCTCGGCATTCGGCATACGCTTCAGCCCCGAGGGTCCCAAGTCCTTCCAGGCCGTGCTTGAGAAGGTAGAGGGGAGGCCCGAGGAAAAACTGGTGAACCATGTGCTCCTGCGCTCCATGAAGCAGGCGGTCTACTCCGAGGAGAACGCGGGCCACTTCGGGCTCGCCTTCGACGACTACACGCATTTCACCTCGCCCATAAGGAGGTACCCGGACCTCATCGTCCACAGGCTCTTGAAGCTACTCCTTAAAAAGAAATACGGGGCGGAGACCAGGGAGAGGATGGAGGCGTACCTGCCGTCAGCCGCGGGCCACACCTCGGCAAGGGAGAGGAAGGCGATGGAGGCCGAGAGGGAGATAGCTGACCTCAAGAAGTGCCAGTTCATGAAGGACAAGGTCGGCGAAGTATACGGGGGGCTAGTATCAGGGGTGACGAGCTTCGGCTTTTTCGTGGAGCTCAAGGACTGGTTCGTAGAAGGCCTCGTGCACGTCTCAATGCTCACGGACGACTATTACATCCATGACGAGAAGCGGCACGCCCTCGTGGGCGAAAGGACGAAAAGGGCCTTCAGGCTGGGCGACGAGGTAGTGGTCAAGGTCGCGTCGGTCGACCTTGAAAGGCGGCGGATTGAGCTCGTCCTTGACGAGGAGCGGCCCCAAAGGGCCGGGAGAAAGGGTCGCAGATGAGCCCTTTGAGGGTCCATATGGCCTATAAGAGCGCGAAGAGGCTCCGCGAGATCGCGAGCGTGCTCGTGCGCCACGGTTTCTATCCCCTCATGGAAAGACTCCGCCTTGCAAGGCTCGTATCCATACCCCTCAGGTTCGCCGGTAAAAGGAGGAAGGACCGGCTTACCGAGCCCGTGAGGGCCCGCCTCGCCATGGAAGAGCTCGGCCCCACCTTCATAAAGTTCGGGCAGATACTCTCTACGAGGCCCGACGTCGTCCCGCACGAATACATAATCGAATTCCTCAGGCTCCAGGACTCAGTAAGCCCGCTCCCCTTTGACGAGATGCGGAAGGTCATAGAGGCCGAGTTCGGCAGGCCCGTCGAGGATGTGTTCTCCTCGATAGACGAGGCCCCTGTCGCCGCCGCGTCCATAGCCCAGGTACACAGGGCAATCACCCGGGACGGCGGCGAGGTCGTAGTAAAGGTTAAGAGGCCCGGCATAGAGGAGGTCATAAACACCGACATAGCCATACTCAGGTACATGGCGCGCCTGGCCTTGAAGTACATACCGGAGAGCAGGCTTTATGACCCCGCAGGGATGGTCGAGGAGTTCTCGAGGGTAATAAGGAGGGAGATGGACTTCAGCCTCGAGGCCAGCTACATGGAGAGGTTCAGGGAGAACTTCTCCGGCGACCAGAGGGTGAAGGTGCCGAAGGTCTACTGGGACCTGACCGGCAGGGGCGTCCTCACGATGGAGCGCGTCACGGGCATAAAGGTCGACCAGGTAAAGAGGCTCAAGGAGGAGGGCATAGACACGGAGTCCATCGCCCACCTCATAGCGGACATATTCTTCAAGCAGGTCTTCGAGTTCGGCCTCTTCCACGGCGACCTGCATTCAGGGAACATATTCGTCCTCTCGAAGGACACCATAGCGCTCGTGGACTTCGGCATAGTCGGCAGGATCGGGCCGGAGATGAAACAGGACCTGGCGGACATCCTCATAGGGATAGCCACGCAGGATATCGAGTCCACCGTAAAGGTGTACCAGAGGATGGGCATACTGCCCGAGGCGATCGACAAGACCGCATTCGAGATGGAATACCATGATATAATCCTCCAGTACTTCGGAAGGCCGCTCAAGCACGTAAAGATAGGGGAGCTGCTGCTCGACTACATAAGGCTGGCCGCGCGCCACGAGATACGGCTTCCGAGGGAGCTCCTCCTTTTCGACAAGTGCATAATAGAGCTCGAAGGGCTCGCGCGGGTGCTTTATCCTGACGTGAACATCCTCGAAGAGAGCGAGCCTTACGCCAGGAGGCTCTTCGTGGAGAGGATGAGCCCGAAGTCGATCGCCGAGTCGGCGCTCTCGGCCGCGTCGGACTACAAGGACCTCGCGGCCGAGTTTCCCTCCCAGGCAGGCAGGCTTATGAAAAAGGTGCTGGACGATAGACTGAGGATAGAGTTCCTCCACAAGGGCCTCGAGGACTTCATGGGCGAGGTGGACAGGTCCTCTAACAGGCTCACCTTTGCGGTCATCATCGCGGCCCTCATAATAGGCTCCTCGCTCGTTATAGCGGCAGAGGCCGCGCCGAAGCTACTGGGAGTCCCGGCCCTGGGCGTCCTCGGGTTCGTAATAGCCTCGGTCCTGGGCTTCTGGCTGGCAGTACAGATACTGAGGTCGGGGAAGTTCTGAGCGACCCTGATGCAGCTCTAAAAATTGATCTTTTCCCCGGACTCTGCGCAGGCGCGGACTAAAAATGCTCACATATTGTCATATATGCTCCGCTTTTTATTCCGGCCCTTCCTTGATTGCGAGGAAAATCTCAAATTTTTAGAGAAACGGTCAGAAACCCCCGGCCTTTCAAGGCCGGGGATGAATGGCCGCCCGTAGCGAAGCCAGCGTAAGCTGGCGTAGCGGAGGCAATATCGCCTCACGGTTTCCCGATACCCCGGCCTTCAGGCCGGGGAGAGGTTCATAGCTTGCCTATCCATATGCAGATATACCGTGATTCGAAAAGACTGAGTAAAAAGATCGGGAACCCGGTCCTTACGCTCGGCAACTTCGACGGCCTCCACCTGGGGCACCAGAAGATTTTGAGAAAGGTAATGGAAAGGGCCAAAAAGCTCGGCTGCCCTTCGGTAGTCTATACCTTCGAGCCGCACCCGCTTAAAGTTATTGCCCCTGAGAAGAGCCCTCCTCTCATACTGGACCCGGCGAAAAAGGCCGAGCTCGTCGAGTCTTTCGGAATCGACTACATGGTCGTCGCGAGGTTCACGAAGGAGTTCGCCGCAAAGCACCCTGTGGAGTTCGTCATGGAGGAGCTTGTCCCGCTCGGAGTAAAAGAGGTCTGGGTGGGGCACGACTTCTCCTTCGGGAAAGGGAAGGCGGGAACGGTCGCATACCTTGAGGAGCTGGGCCGCGAGCTCGGCTTCAGCGTCCGTGTCACACCGGCATACCGGAAGGGCGGGGAAGTGGTCAGCAGCTCCCGCATAAGAAGGCTCGTTGGCGAGGGCAGGGTGGGCGAGGCGGGAAGGCTCCTCGGCAGGCCCTTTTCCATAAGGGGCAGGGTGGTGCGGGGCATGGACCTCGGCAAAAAAATAGGTTTCCCCACTGCCAACCTCGAGGCAAGAAGCGAGCTCCTGCCTGCCGACGGGGTTTACGCGGCCTTCGCCATCATCGGAGGAAAGAGGCATAAGGCCGTGGTCAACGTGGGGACCGCACCGACATTCGGCGGTAAAAAGCGTTGCGTCGAGGCCCATATACTTGGATTCCGGGGCGACATCTATGGTAAAGATATCGAGGTGGAGTTCGTAAGGAGACTCAGGGGCGAGAAGGCGTTCGCGTCAAGGGAGGCCCTTGCGCGCCGTATAATGATGGATGCGGAAAGGGCGGAAAGGTTGCTGATCTCAAGGTGAAGGGATGAAGATAAACGGCAACACGAAGATAACGGGGATATTCGGCGACCCCATAGGCCACACCCTCTCCCCGGCCATGCACAATGCCGCTTTCAACGCGCTCGGGCTGAATGCCGTGTACGTCCCGTTCCATGTGAAATCCGATCTTCCGGGCGGGCTCAAGGCCGCGGTGGAATCCATAAGGGCGCTCGGCCTTCTCGGCGTGAACGTCACAATACCACATAAGGAAAAGGTGCTTAAGTATCTCGACGAGATAGAGCCGCACGCAATGGACCTGGGCGCGGTGAATACCATCGTCAACAGGGGAGGGAAGCTCATAGGATACAATACAGACGGCGCCGGCTATCTCCTCAGCCTTCGCGACGAGACGGGCTTCAAGGCTGCGCGGAAGAGGGTCGTCGTCATAGGGGCAGGCGGAGCTGCAAGGAGCATTGTTTATTCCATGCTTGCGGCAAAGCCCGTTTCCGTAGTCATAGCAAACAGGACGCTCAGGAGGGCCGAGGTGCTTGCCGGGAGCTTTGCCCGGAAGTTCGGCTCGACCGACATAATCGCCGCCCCGCTTGATAAGGACTCCCTTTTCGAGCACTGCGTCAAGGCCGACCTCGTTGTAAACACCACATCAACGGGCATGATGGGAAAGGGCGAACTCGACTTGCCGCTTGGCGCGCTCCCGGCCAGGGCGATAGTATCTGATATCGTTTACAGGCCGTTAAGGACCGGGCTCATAAAAAGCGCCGGAAAGCGCGGGCTCAAGACCCACGGGGGGCTCGGGATGCTGGTACGCCAGGGCGCGATAGGGTTCGAGCTCTGGACCGGGAAGAAGGCGCCTGTAAAGGTAATGGAAGCGGCAGCTCTTAAGGCGCTCAGGATAAAATGAAGACGGTCTTTGTGGCTGACGCCCACCTGAAGGGCGAAGGCGACCCGCACCAGGCAAGCCTTGTAGGGTTTCTGGATTCCATCGATTCCGGGAATCTCGCTATCCTCGGCGACCTTTTCGATTTCTGGACCGGCTCGAATAGCGTTGTTGAGAGGGCCTACAGGCCGGTCCTGGAAAGCCTCCTGCGCCTCCGGAAGCGGGGTGTCGGGATCATCTACTTCGAAGGCAACCACGACTTCAGAATGGGCCCTTTCTTCACGAACGACCTCGGGGCGAAGGTCTGTCCCGGCATGGAAGAGATCTCAATGGACGGAAAAAGGTTTCTTGCGGGCCACGGGGACACTGTCTCAATGACGACGGGCTACAGGCTTTGGAGGGCGTATCTCAGAAGCCCGCTTTTCAGGGCAATGGCCGTTGCCGCGACCCCCGGGGGCGTATGGGCCATAGCAGGCATGCTCTCCAGAAAGAGCAGGGGAAACGCCCTCAGGTACGGCTCATCCGGGAACATCACGGAATCGGTTCTCAGAAAATTCGCTGCCGAGAAGATAGCGGGCGGGTTTGATGCGGTGGTCCTGGGCCATTCCCACGAGCCGGGCGTGCATGCAATCGAATCCGGCGGGAGAAAAGGCGTTTACGCGAACCCGGGAAGCTTTGCTTCCCGGGGCACCTATCTCGTTTACGAGAAGGGAGTGTTCAGCGTAAAGAGCTGGAAGGCTTCATGCTGAAGGATACATGATGGAGATACCATATCATCTTCTTACGGATGACGCGCTTACCGGGCTCATAGAGGAGTTCGTCACGAGGGAGGGCACTGACTACGGCCCGGGAGTCTATACCCTTCAAGAGAAAACCGCACAGGTCAGGCAACAGCTCGAAAAGGGGCTGGCTGTCATAGTGTATGACGAGCACAACGGGAGCTGCAGCATAGTGGCGGTTGATCGGCATGCGCCAGCAAAGGCTGGCCGATAAATATCACGAAACACTTCCAAAAAGCCATTTACGCGCTGCCGCGCTTTTCGGCATAAGGCTCCGCTCTCGTTCCGCCTCCATCCTCTCCCTCCCACAACCTGGCAAAGACCAGAAATTCATGGCGCGCACAGCGCGCCATGCAGTGGTACGCTCGCCTTACCCTCGCTGTTTTCTGAAATACAAAAAAATTCTGTTTTGTTTCCAGAAATAACCCGGGCATAAGGCGGAGCGAACATGGGGATGGGGGAGGGGCGGGCGAGGCGGGGCAGCAGGAGCGAGGCCCCAAGGGGCCGAGCGACATAAGGGCCGAGCCCGGAGGATGGAGGCAGAACGAGAGCGGAGCCTTATGCCCAAAAAGAGCGCGGCAGCGCGCAAAAGGCTTTTTGCAAAAGCGAAAAGCGTTTAAAAAATCTCGCCGGTCTAATCGATAAGAGAGGGATTTGTTGCAGACCCTATTTCTTCGAGACGGCCACAACCGTCCCCGCCACCCTGTCCCCGAACCTGGCCCCCCGTTCGTCAGTGTAGACGAGGACCAGCTCGAATGCGCCTACTGCGAGCGTGGCCGCAAGGAACAGGAGCTTCCCGAGATAGGGTATCCAGCCGACAATAAACCAGAATACGATGAGGAGCGCGAATGGCGAGTTCCGGATTATCGACCTCTTGAAGTCGCACGGTTCGCCTGTCTCAGCCAGAACGGCCCTGAGTCCTATGACTCGCTTGCCGAGGCTCTGCCCGCCCCATATGCCGTCGGAGATGAGGATGTATGTCAGGGCCGCGAGCGGCCCCACGAAGGTCGGGAAGGCGAAAAAGGCGCAGGTTATGAGGAGGTCTATGAACTTCGCGAGGAACCGCTCGAGCGCCTCGGCCTTCTGGAAGGGCACTGTTTCGGTTCCCATATATACATAACCATCAGTCACTGTCGCCTCCTTCTGCGGCTTCCCTTTCCGCCTCCTCGCGCGTGAAAAGGAGAAAGGCCATGGACGGCCTCTTCGAGGAATCCCTCATGGCGAAATGGAGGCTCTCGAGCCTCCAGCCTTCCGGTGTAAGCGAGTTGAGCGCCCCTTCGATTGTCTCGTCGGTTACTGTCGAGAGCTCTACGACCTTGTACCTGAGCATGGCTTTTTAACGTCCCGTTCGGCCCCTGGTCACTTCATTCCGCCTTCATCGGGCTCTGGTATGCGGCCCTCCCCACAAAAAAGGGCCCCATCTCCTGGATGTATGCCGAGGTCTGCCTTGTCCCCCTCATCGTCTGCACGAGAGCGGAAAGGGGGTGGAGCTCGTTTCCGATGAGCCCGATTACGAAGTCGTTGTCGTTCTGGTCGAGCCCGTTGGAGACGAGCCTTACGTCGTGGCCAAGGTCGGCCTTCCCGAATGCCCTGCCGATTACGCCGTGCTCCATAAGCATTGCCGCCTGCTCCTCCTTCGGGAGCCGGGCGAACTCGCCGGTCCTCCGGAGCGGATACCAGACCGCCCAGGGCCAGTCGGCGTTAAGGACCACACGCCTGGTCCTTTTAAGCAGCCAGTCCTCGAGGTCTTCCTCATGACCGAGGCCGTAGGTGCGGCCGAGCATCGAATACTCGCGCCGGAGCTCGAGTTCCCCGAAACCGGGGCCGTTCAGCATCTCCCTGAGCGCGGTCGTGAAAAATTCCGGGTCCTGGCTCATGGTGACGAGGCCTACGCCCTGCGGGTCGTGGATGTCGAGGTAGAGAGCCGCCTCGATACCGGCTTTCTCAATTGATTTTATCAGAGGTTTTGGGTCCTTGCAGCGGGTGAAGACGTTCAGCTGGACGAAAAGGCGCCTGTTGAGGCGCTGGCGCACCCCGTCCTTCATGCCGCCCTTTTCGCTTACATCCACGAGGGCTTCGAGGTCGATGCCCCCGCCCCCGGGCGGCTTCGCGCCAGGCGCGCCTCCGTGGTGCCTTCCAGGATGTCCGGGCTTCTCATTTTCAGTCATGCGTATCTCCAGCGTGAATAGGGGAATGGCGGGGAGTCCATGTGTTCTTATAGAAAAAAGGCCGGCTGGCAAATAAAACATCGCCGCCGGCCTGCTGGAATCGGTTTTCAGACCTTTTCGCCGTGACGCTCCGCGTGCGCCTTCTTCGCGGCGTCAGAGGGCTGATAGGTGCAGAACGGCTCCTCGTCCATGTAGTCCCCGGTAAAGGCGAAGGCCCTTGCCCTGCACCCGCCGCAGACCTTCCTGAACTCGCAGTAGCCGCACCTGCCGTTATAGTCGTCCCAGGCCCTCATCTCCTGGAAGACCTTGGAGTTGTCCCATACGACATGGAAGGGCTCCTTCCTTATGTCCCCGCACTCGACGTCAAGGAAGCCGCATATCTGTACCTTGCCGGTATTGGAGACGAAGGCGAAGGACTGCCCTCCCATGCACCCCTTGCTCATGGCGTCGAGGCCGTGGGTCTCGGGCGTTACGGTTACGCCCTTCTCGCGCTCCTTCTGCCTGAATATCCTGTAATAATGCGGGGCGCAGGTGGGCTTGAACTGGAGCGGCACCCTGTCCCTCATCTCGTAGAACCAGGAAAGGGACTTCTCGTACTCCTCCGGGGATATCTCCTGGTCTTTCAATTGCGCGCCCCTGCCGGTGGGCACCAGGAGGAACGGGTGGTGCGCGACCGCCCCGAGCGATATTACGAGCTCGAGTATCTTCGGAAGCTCAGCCAGGTTGTGCCTGGTGATGGTGGTATTTACCTGGAACGGGAGGCCGACCTTCTTTACGTTCTCGATGGCGGTCATGACGCTCGCGAACGCGCCCGGAACGCGCCTGAAGTTGTCGTGGCTTTCGGCGGTCGCGCCGTCTATGGAGAAGCTAACGCGCTGTATGCCGGACTCTATCATCTTCCTGGCGGTCTCCTCGGTCACGAGGAAGCCGCAAGGGGCCATGACCATCCTCAAGCCCAGCTTGGTGCCGTACTTGGCAATGTCCCAGATGTCGTCCCGGAGCATGGGCTCGCCGCCGGTCATTATCATTATGGGGTTCGAGAACGAGGCCACGTCGTCGAGGAACTTGAAACACTCCTCGGTAGTGAGCTCGTTGGGGTAGGGGCCGAACCTGGCCGCCGCCCTGCAGTGTATGCAATCGAGGTTGCATGACCTCGTAAGCTCCCAGGCGATGAGCTTCGGGAGCCACTTCCTTCCGCCGCTCTTGTCGTTCTGATTATGGCCCCCTCCGTGGCCGCCGGGATGTCCACCAGGATGTCCGTGGCCGTGCCCTCCCTTCATACCTGGCACCTCGTGGGGATGGCCTTTTGGCATGCTGCCGTGCATAAGGTACTCTCCTTTTTGCAGACTGCTGAAAAAATCCATCTGCTTCGTTGTCTTCGTCGCTCGTCACTAAGGCGTATACAAACATACGCCTCATTCCTCGCTCCCCTGTTCCTAATGGGGCCTCGCAAAGAGCTTTTTGAGCAGCCCAAGAATTTTGCGATTTCGCAAATTTACTTGCCGAGGAGCCTTGCCGCTTCCTTGGCGAAGTATGTGAGTATGAGGTCGGCCCCGGCGCGTTTTATCGAGGCCAGGGACTCCATCATGGCCCTGTCCCCGTCAAGCCAGCCCTTTGCGGCTGCGGCCTTTATCATGGAGTACTCGCCGCTTACGTTATATGCCGCGACCGGGTAGCCGAACTCGTCCTTTATTCTCCTTATTATGTCGAGGTACGGGAGCGCGGGCTTCACCATCACTATGTCCGCCCCTTCCTCTATGTCGAGCGCCGTCTCCCTCAGGGCCTCGTCCGTGTTGCCAGGGTCCATCTGGTAGCTACGCCTGTCCCCGAACTGCGGGGTGGACTCTGCCGCGTCCCTGAAAGGGCCGTAGAACGCGCTCGCGTATTTTGCCGAATAAGCCATTATGGGTATGTTCGAAAAGCCGCCCTCGTCGAGCGCGTCCCTTATGGCGCCCACCCTGCCGTCCATCATGTCCGAGGGGGCCACCATGTCGGCCCCTGCCTCGGCATGGGAAAGGGCCTCCCTGCACAGGAGCTCGAGTGTGGCGTCGTTGTCCACGTCCCTATCCCGTATGATACCACAATGGCCGTGGGAAGTGTACTCGCACATGCATACGTCGGTTATGACCGCGAGCTCCGGGGCCGCCGACTTTATGGCCTTTATGGCCTCCTGCACCGGGCCGTGGGGGTCGAACGCGCTCGTGCCCTCCGCGTCCTTCTTCTCGGGGATGCCGAAGAGTATTACGGAAGGGATGCCGAGGGAACGTATCTCCTTCGCCTCTTTCTTCATGTTGTCCACCGAGAGCTGGAACTGGCCGGGCATGGACTTTATCTCTTTCCTCACGCCCTTCCCGTAAGTGACGAAGAGGGGGAGGATGAAGTCGGCGGGGGAGAGCGTTGTCTCCCGGACCATCCTCCTTAACGTCTCGGTCTTCCGTAGTCTTCTCGGGCGGTAGATGGGAAAGTTCATTGTTTGTCACCTTCTCTCTTTTTTAGCAGGCTGCTCAAAATGTCCATCTGCTTCGTTGTCATCGTCGCTGGCTACGAAGGCGTATGCAAAAATACGCCTCATTCCTCGCTCCCCTGTTCCTAATGGGGCTTCGCATCTGGAGCTTTTTGAGCAGCCTAAGTGAATCTCGCCTTTTTCCGCAATCTGTTAGAGGCCCCCCTGAAATACTCCGCCATCGCCCTCGTAAGGGCGGGTATGGTGTAGTCCTTGGGCATAATGTCCACGGTCATGCCGAACCCCCGCGCAGTATCGGCTGTTATAGGGCCTATGCAGGCGACCGTGCAGCCCTTTAGTAGCTCCGGAAGCCGCTTTTTCCCGAACATGGCGGCGAAGTTCGTGACAGTGGATGACGACGTGAAGGTAACGATATCTATCGAGCCCTCAAGAAGGAGCTTTTCAAGCTCCCCGGCTTCCTTCGAAGGCTTAACGGTCCTGTAGGCCGGCGCGACGTCGATCTTGCCGCCGAGCCGCCTTATCTCCTCGGGCAATATCTCCCTGGCTTTCAATGCCCGGGCAAGGAGGAACCGCTTCCCTTTTATCTTGCGCCTGTCAAAGGCTTCGAGGAGCCCCTCTGCCTTGAACTCCTTAGGCATAAGGTCCACCCTTATGCCGAGCTTTTCTACGGCTTTGGCGGTCATGGGGCCTATGGCGCAGATCCTTACGTCCTTGAGCTCCCTTATGTCGTAACCGGTCTTGTAGAGCCTCTCGAAAAAGTATCTTACCCCGTTGACGCTCGTGAATATGGCCCAGTCGTATGTGGAGAGCCTCTTTATGGCCCTGTCGAGCTCTTTCCAGCTCGGCGGGGCCGTTGTCTTTATGGTCGGGAAGGTTATGGGCTCGGCCCCTTCCTTCTCCAGTATCTTCGTGAAGTCGCCCGCCTGCTCAAGGGCCCTGGTGACGAGCACGCGCTTCCCGAAAAGGGGCTTTGACTCGAACCAGTTGAGCTTTTCCCGGAGGCCCACGACCTCGCCGACCACGATAACGACAGGGGGCTTCAGGTCCTCTTCCCGGGCAAGCCCGGTTATGTTGTCGAGCCTGCCGATGATGGAGACCTGCTTGGTCATGGTGCCCCACCTTACGAGCGCGACCGGCGTAGACGGGGCCCAACCGTTCGCGAGGAGCTTCTCGGTTATGAGCGAAAGGTTTTTCCAGCCCATGAGGAAAACGAGCGTGCCTCTTCCCGTTGAGAGCCTGTCCCAGGCGATATTGGGCCTTTCCTTGAGGGGGTTTTCCTGGCCGGTTATGAAGGTCACGGCAGAGGAGAGGTCCCTGTGCGTAAGGGGTATTCCCGCGTAGGCCGGAGCGGCGACCGCAGAGGTAACGCCGGGCACGACCTCGAACTCTATTCCTGCGGCTGCGAGCTCTTCGGCCTCCTCGCCGCCCCTCCCGAATATGAAGGGGTCTCCGCCCTTTAAGCGGACTACGGTCTTCCCCTTACGCGCCCTATTGACTATGAGCCTCGAAATATCCTCCTGCGGGAGGGTCTTCTCGCTCCCCTTCTTCCCCACGTAGATGGTCTCTGCGCCGGGTTTGGCGTGCTCCAGGAGGCGCGAGTTCGCGAGGAAGTCGTATATCACGCAGTCGGCTTCCTTTATCGCCTCAAGGCCCTTCAGTGTAAGTAGGCCGGGGTCGCCCGGGCCCGCGCCTACGAGGTATGCCTTGCCAGCCATGTATTTCAAAGCTCCTTCATTCATTCATTCGTTTGACTAGAGACAGGGCCGGATAAGAAAAAAACAATTATTGGCGGCCCTGAAGCCAGCGAGCATTATGTCAGAGGCCTCAAACCGAGGCTTTTTTCTCTCCGGGCTTGACGGCCGCGAGGAAAAATACGGCCGGCACTGCCAGCGCAAGGACCACGGCCGCGGCCATGTTGAACTTGTTATAAAGCGCGAGCGCCTCTATGAAGCCCGAGGAAGTCACGAGCGAGCGGTAGGTCCTGGCATATATCACAAGCTGAGCTGCCTGGAATGGTATGAATACCGCGACGACTATCGCGAGCTTCGCCCTGAGCCACCCGGCCCCCTTGAGCCCTCCCGTGCTCCGCATGCACAGGCCGGTCGCCACGAGGACGAGAAAGGCCAGAAGTTCGATTAATATGAAGAACCTGTACTGCTCGATTATCCAGAGACGGAGCGAGACCTGCCTCCCGGCCAGGAGCATGAGCATATACGCCCCGGTGGAAGGGCCCAGCCAGGCAACTATGGCCAGAAGGTGGATGAATTTGGAGACCCTGTATTGCACGGTTCTATGGATGCCTCTGAAAATCGATCCTTTCCCCGGACTCTGCGTAGTTACGTGAATAAAAATGCTCACATATTATCTGATATATGCTCCGCTTTTTATTCCCGGCCCTCCTTGATTGCGGGGAAAATCTCTAATTTTTTAGCACCCCTATATAATTCCGGCCTGAACGAGCCGGATTCCTTTGTAAAGTGGGACTTCCGGATTCCCTTTGATCCAGTCCGCGTTGGGTATGGACCCGGGGTCCGTCAGGCCGACCCGGGGGGGCTTACCTCGTAAAGGTCCTTGAGGATCTCGTAGGCTCCGTTCTTCAAGAGCTTCTCCGCGAGCTCTACCCCGAGCCTCTCGCAATCCTCCCTGGGGCCGGAGACAGAGTCTTTTATTATATTTTTGCCGTCAATGCCGGCGACGAGGCCGGTAATCCTTATCGTGCCGCCCGTAAGCTCGCCGTGCGCGGCTATGGGTACCTGGCAGCCGCCTTCGAGCCTTTTAAGGAGCGCCCGCTCGCCCCTTACGCAGTAAGAGGTCTCCGGGTGGTCGAAGAAGGTGACGAGCCCGTTTATATAATCGTCGTCGGTCCTCGTCTCTATGCCGAGCGCGCCCTGGCCTATCGCGGGGAGGCTCACATCGATCGGGAGGAGCTCGGTTATCCTGTCTGCCCATCCGAGCCTCTTAACGCCAGCCCCGGCGAGTATGATCGCGTCGAATTCCCCGTTGTCGAGCTTTTTCATGCGCGTGTCGAGGTTCCCCCGGAGCTGGAGTATCCGGAAGTCGGGCCTTAAGTTCAATATCTGCGACTGCCTCCTCAGGCTCGATGTCCCGATGCTCGCGCCTTTCGGGAGGTCGAGGAGCTTCACATGGTTTCTGCTGAAGACCGCGTCCCTGGGGTCCTCCCTCTCGGTTATGCAGCGTAGGGATAGTCCCTCGGGGAAGAAGGTGGGCACGTCCTTCATGGAATGGACCGCAAGGTGGGCCCGGCCTTCAAGCAGCGCCTCCTCGATCTCCTTTACGAAGAGGCCCTTGCCGCCGACCTTGGCGAGCGGGACATCAAGTATCTTGTCCCCTGTGGTCTTTATCTTCTCGAGCTCGACAGTGAGCTCGGGGTGCCTCTTCTCGATCTCGGATTTCACCCAGTTGGCCTGCCAGAGCGCGAGCTGGCTCCCCCTGGTGCCTATGACGATCTTTTTTTTCAAAACGCGGTCCCCTTAGGTTTATTTACCCGGATGGAACGGGCCGGGTCTTCTAACAGGCTGCTGAAAAAGCCCAATCTGCCGTGCCGTCTTCAAACTTCGTCACCGCGGCGTACAAATAGTACGCCTCATTCCTCGCTTCTCGACGCCTCGCATCTGGAGCTTTTTGAGCAGCCTTAGCGAATTTTGCGTTTATCCGCAATCTGTTAGAATTTTATTGCCCGTCCTGACGGGCCGGAATCCATATGGTCAATCGTCGTTATTCTGGGCCGCCTTCCTGACGGCCTCCTCGTCTACCGCGAGGTCGAAGAGCTTCCGGATGGTGTCGATATAGAGGTCGCCCTCAATCTTGTTGGCCTCGCGCTTGAGGTGCGTTATCGGGTGGTGGAGTATCTTCTTCACGATGGCCGATGTCATTGCGTCGAGGACCTTCATCTCGTTCTCGCCGAGGCTCGAAAGCGAGCCCATTGCCCTGGCGAGCTCGGCCTTTCTCACGGAGTCGCAGGCCTGCCTCAATGCTATGATGGTCGGCACCACGTCGAGCGACTTTATCCACCTGTAGAACTTGTCTATCTCCTCGACTATTATGGCCTCGGCCTGCTCGGCCTCCTTGTGCCTCTCCTGCAGGTTCGCCACGACCACGCCCTGAAGGTCGTCCACGTCGTAGACGTAGCAGTTGTCGATGTTGTTCACCTCGGGGTCGATGTTCCTGGGGACAGATATGTCTATGAAGAACATGGGCTTGTTCTTCCTCTCCCGCATGACCTCCTGGACCTGCTCGGGCTTTATGATGAAGTTCGGGGAGGCGGTCGAGGCTACGACTATGTCCACGTTCTTCAGGTAATGCGGGAATTCCCTGAACATTATGGCCGTGCCCGAGAAGCACTTCACGAGCTCGACGGCCTTCTCATAGGTCCTGTTCGCGACCAGTATCTCGCGCACCCCGTTAGCCTGGAGGTGCCGGGCCGCGAGCTCGGCCATCTCTCCGGCGCCCACGAGCATGCAGGTCTTGCCGGTGAGGCTCCCGAATATCTTCCTTGCGAGCTCCACCGCCGCAAAGCTTATGGAGACGGCGGACTCGCCGATCTTCGTCTCGGTCCTTACGCGCTTTGCGACCTGGAACGCCTTGTGGTAGAGCTTGTTTACTATGACCCCGGCCGTATTCCCGTGGACCGCGTACCCGTAGGCGTCCTTCACCTGACCGAGTATCTGCGGCTCGCCCATTATCATCGAGTCCAGGCCCGCGGCGACCCTGAAGAGGTGCTTCACGGCCTCGTCGCCCTGGCGTACGTAAAGGTGGTCGTCGAGCCTCTCAAGGGGTATGGAATGGTAGTCCGAAAGGAACCTCTTTACCTGCCATGTGCCCTTCTCTGCGTCGCTCGCGACCGCAAGCACCTCGACCCTGTTGCAGGTGGACAATATGACGCCCTCGGCGAGCCCGTAATGGTTCGTAAGCTTCGCGAGCGGCTCGCCTATGGTGTGGGACGGGAACGAGAGCTTCTCCCGTATCTCCACGGGCGAGGTCTTATGGTTTAGTCCGACTATTACGAGGTTCATCTATCCCGCCTAAGAAAATTGATCTTTTCCCCGGACTCTGTGTCAAGCCGGGAATAAAAATGCTCACATATTGTCATATATGCTCCGCTTTTTATTCCCGGCCTTCCTTGATTCCGGGAAAAATCTCTAATTTTCAGATGTTGACTGTTCTCTTATGCTCCGCTATTTATTTTCGCCCTGCCTCGACCTCGCGAAAAATCTCCAATTTTCTGAATATAGCTTCAATCCTCAGCGCGAAAGGCCGTGCGCCCCCCCGGAGAGTATGTTTATTATGAAATACGAACCTATGAGGCAGGCGAAGGCGACAGCCGACAGTATGGCCGCTTTCCTGCCCCTCCACCCGGCCGTAAGCCTGCCGTGAAGGAGCGCCGCGTAAAGGAACCAGGTTATGAGCGACCATACCTGGCGGTGCTTCCACTGCCAATAGCTGCCGGTCGCGTATTCCGACCATATGGCCCCGGTTATGATGGCTGCCGTAAGGAGCGGGAAACCGTACTGAAGGCACTTATAGTTAAGCTCGTCGAGAGTTTCAAGCGACGGGAGGGCAAAGAAGAGGCCCTTGAGTTTCCTTGTCTTAAGGTATCTCTCCTGGATTATGTACATGACGCCCAGGAGGAAGGCCAGGGCGAAAAAGGAGTTTCCGAGGAAAGCGAGGCTGACGTGAACCGGAAGCCAGTAGCTTTCGAGCACCGGAGAGAGCGGCACAATCTCCTTTGGAAGGAGCGAGGCGGTTATGAGGAGAAGGAGCGCGAACGGGCTCACGAACGCGCCCAGGACCCGCTGCCTGTATTTTATGAGGAGGAAAAGGAACGCTAAGACCATCACCCATGAGAAAAAGGTGAGGGACTCGTGGAAGCTCGTAGCCGGGGTGCGGCCCGCTGCGGCCCAGCGGGCGATTATGGTGGCCGTATGAAAGGCGAAGCCCGCGACCATTGCGGCCTGGGCTACGGTAAGGAGCCGGTCCTTTCGCGAAAAGAGATATGCCGAATAGACAAGGGTAGCCAAGAGATAGACCGCCGCCGTTATATGGAAAAAGATTTCGCTCACGCCCTTTTATACACCCTTGCCGGATAGGGCGCTTAGCCTCGCCCTTCTCCTTTAAGCCTGACCCCGAGCTTCGAGAGGGTGTATCCTTGCCCCAGGGTTTCCCTGAGTACGGAATTCACCTCCCGGATGCGCCCCTCTTTGAGGAGCGCGGGTATCGGGGACTTAACCAAAGCCTTAATAATCCTTTCTTTTTTATCACGGCTGAGGCCGGTTTTCAATAGCTTCTTCCTGGCCGCCCCCAGTATCTCGATAAAGGCTTCGTACTCGGCCCCGATGCGCCCCTCGAATTCTTCCCTGAGGACGCGCGCAAGGTAAGGGCTCTTGCCCGATGTGGATATGGCTATGGTTAACGCGCCCCTCCTTACGACAGAGGGGACGATGAAGTTCGAGCGGGCCGGGTCGTCTACAATGTTCAAAAGACAGCCGAATACTTCCGCATCCCTCTGGACGGCCTCGTTGACCGCCCTTGAAGCCGTTGCAGCGACTACAAGGAAGCAGCCCTTCGAGTCTCCCGGCCTGTATGCCCTTTTACGGAGCGCTATCGTCTTTTCCCTTGCAAGCCCCTCCAGGGCTTCCGTAACCCTGGGGCCCACGACAGTCACCCTGGCGCCCGCCGCCAGAAGGCCCAGGGCCTTCCGTTCGGCAACAGGGCCGCCACCGACGACCAGGCAGGGCCTGTCTTTCAGATCAAGAAAGACGGGATAATAGCGCATATTCGCATTGAGGGAAGGTAAGCGGCCCCCATCAGCCGCCCGCGGGGGATTCCGCCCCCCTTACGGGGAAATCCCCCCTTCCCAATTCAGATTATCTCCCCGAATTATTAAAAGAAAGTGAAAGGGTTCTTTAAAAAATTGTAATTTGGCACCTCTAAAAAGAGATCTTTTCCCCGGACTCTGTGTCAGCCTGGAATAAAAATGCACATATTGACATATATGCTCCGCTTTTTATTCCCGGCCTTCCGGGAAAAGCAGGAAAGATCTCCAATTTTTAGAAGTTGCCATTCATTTTTAAATATGTGGAGACTCGCGTATCTCGCTCTTTTCAGGCCAGCTCCCCCAGAAACCACTTTTCGTTCCCGCATATGTCCGAAAAGACGAGCATTACCGCGCCTTTGACCTCTTTGAGAGGGAAACGCAGCTCGAACCCCTTTTCCCTAAGCTCCTCATTTGTGTGGAACGAGTCTATATGAAGGACATCTCCGTTGAAGTCCATGTCCAGGGCCACGGAAGAGAGCGCATCCAGCCCCGCGCCTTGCCGCGCACCAGGGCTTTTGAACCGCTCTATCTTTACGACGCACTCGCCGGTAGATTCGTCTATGGAGTAGCGGCACTTTACGTCAGGGCCGCGCTCCCCGCCGCACCCGCAGTCGTATTCTTCGGGGCATATCGAGAATACTTCAAAGGGGGAGCAGGCCTTTCCGTACCTTTTCGCCGGTTTTTCGATATGCTTTGAATCTTTTATGGAAAGGAGCCTCTTTTCAATGGTATGGATGGAAAGCGCACCGGAATCCACCCCCGCCCACCTCCTTCCGAGCTTTTCGGCAACGGCAAGGGTCGTCCCGGCCCCGGCAAATGCGTCGAGGACGAGGTCGCCGGGGTTTGAGGCGGCACTTATGATGCGGGAGAGAAGGGCCTCGGGCTTCTGCGTGGGGTAGCCGGTCTTTTCCGTCGCAGACAGATGCATGGCGTCAGGTATATCGTCCCACACATCTCCCACGAGCTTATTCTCAAGAAGGAAGTCGCCCTCCTCGCGGAGGAAATACTTAATCCGGACAGTGCCGTTCCTTGTACGATAGATGCGGCCCTCTTTTTCAAGGGCGCGTATGCTCTCGTCCGTATAGTCCCCCCTGGGGGAGGTCTTGAACCAGCGGCCAACCTCATCCTGCTTGAAGCCGCTACCCTTTTTGGGTATGGCCTTTTCGAAAGCGAGCTGGTTGAAGGTGTGTTTTTCGCCTCTCCTGTACCAGAGTATTATGTCGTGGTTACGCGAGAACTGCCCTGCGATGGCCTTTGCCCCCCTGCCGCCGTAGCTCCAGACGATGTCGTTAAGGAAGTTCTCTTCTCCGAAGACCTCGTCCATTACGGCCTTTATGTAGTGGGCCTTTTTCCAGTCGAGGTGGACGAAAATGGAGCCGTCCGGGGAAAGGACCTCCCTTAGCAGTATGAGCCTTTTTCTCAGGAACTCTATGAACTCCGCGCCGAGGACCTTGTCTTTATATGCCTTCTGGTTTTCCTTGCCCCTGAATTCGAGGTTTGTCGAGAAGGGCGGGTCTATGTAGACGAGTTTCGCGCCGGGTGTGCCGTCGCTGGATTTGAGCTGCCCGCTTCTCTTCATCTCAAGGAGGGAAGCGAGGGCATTGAGGTTGTCGCCCGAGATGAGTATGTTACGCCAGCCCGCAGGCCCCCTTATCGCCTTTATGCGGTTCAGCGGAAGGGCAGGGGTCGAGAGGACTTCGTCTTCAGGCGGCTTGCCCCTGTATGTAAGCTCGTAACTGGACCGCGTCAAAAGCGCGCCTCCGGGGTATGCGTGCGCGCTCATTATAGCAGAATAGCGCCCTGCAACCTCTAAAAATTGATCTTTTCCCCGGACTCTGCGTCATGCCGGGGATAAAAATGCTCACATATTGTCATATATGCTCCGCTTTTTATCCCCGGCCTTTCTTGATTTCGGGAAAAATATCTAATTCTTAGAGGTTGCCTTAATCTCCGAGAGGAACGGACATTTCTCCTTGATTTGATTGCGCTGAAATCGGATTATAATTGTATTTGCCGCCCCGAAGCTTCGGGGCTTAATGATCGGAACAGCCGGAGGGAGAGGCATGAAACCATACAGGCTCCACGCGTTCGTATGCCTTGGCAAGAGGTGCCTGAACAAGGGCTCTGAAGAGATATTGGAGGACATGAAGGGCAAGGTCAAGGCCGGGGGCTTGAAGGGCGAGGTGAAGGTATCGAGGTCCGGGTGTCTTAGCGTATGCAAGGAGACCGACGAGGAAGGGGAGTACTCTCCGGCCATGGTCGTCTATCCCGAGGGGGTCTGGTACAGGAACATCACCCTGAATGACGTGGACGAGATAATAGAGAGGCATTTCAGGAAGGGCGAGATAATCGAGCGGCTATTGCATTACAGGCTCGGCTCAAAAACAGCTTGACTCCTGTCGGTCTATGATTTTAAATCAAGCGCCGTATCCAACTCTAACTCAAATGATCGCTTCCGTGGCTAATCACGGGAGCTCTCTTTTTCTCCTCTCCCCATGATTTAATCAGGCGGGAGGTGATTAAGGGGAGGGTGGATATCTTCACCCCCTCCCGGCCTCCCCCATCAAGGGGGAGGAGCCAATAAGAAGCGCGGTAAGCCACGGGTATCAGACCCTAAAAGAGAATAAAACCTTTGTGCAAGGCAGGTCTTTCAGGATGAAATCATTTATAAGGCTATCGGCACTTTTTCTATTCGTTATTTTGGCGTTAACGGCCCCCTCCGGGCGGAAGCGGCCCCGGAAGAGAAGAAGATCGCGATACTCCCCTGGAACGTGAACTCGGCGGAAAAGATGGATTTCGTGAAGGGGGCGATGGCCGACATGCTCGCCTCAAGGCTCGGTGGCTCACTTGTAATCGTGCGGCATGACCTGGTGAAGGCCGCCCTTCCGGGGAATAAGGGCATCGAGGAGGGCGCGGCGCTTGAGGCCGGGAAAAAGCTCAACGCCGACCTCGTGCTTTTCGGTAGCGTCACCGTCTTCGGGAAATCAGTGAGCATGGACGCGAAGCTTCTGGATGTGGCAACGGGCAGGGCTACGCCTTTCGCCTCACAGGGCACCGGGGTGGAATCCATAATAGGACTTACGGATAAGCTCTCAACAGATGTGCTGGCCTCATTGAAGCCCAGGGCAACGGCACCGGCAATAGAGGAAAAGCCAGCCCTCGACAGCTGAGATAACGGCGCCGGCGATCACGGCGGCAATACCCGCCCCGACAGCCGAAGCCATTCCGGACGACGGCTTTATCGTAAAGCCCAAGGCAGGGCAGGACAGGCCCGTCTCGTGGAGGAGCGAGACGATGGAAGGCATGTACGTTGCAATGGACGCGGCAGACCTTGACCGCGACGGCAAAAAAGAGATAGTCGTCGTATCAGGGACGAAAGTAGTGATAGGCGCTTACGCCGAGAACGGCTTCCGCGTGCTCCACGAGATGGAGGACAAGACCGGGACGAACATCTCGGTTTCCATAATCGACATGGACAGGGACGGCGCGCCCGAGGTCTATATTTCGAGGATATCCGATAACGATGCCGCAAGCCTGGTAATCGAGCACAGGAACGGGAAGTATGAGGTAACGGCAAGCAACATCGGCTGGCTTGTGCGGACGGTGCGGGCCGGCGACGCGGCCCCGGCGCTCATAGGCCGGAAGTTCAGGAAGCTCGACGGCTTTTACGGCGGCGTTAGCGTGCTTGCGAGGGAAGGCGGCAAGCTCGTAGAAAAGGGAGAGTTCAGCATCGCTCTTCCCGGGGGCGCTGACATTTTCAGGTTCGAGGCGCTTGACTTCAGGGGCAAGGGCGGGCTCGACGTCATAGCCCTGGACGGGCGCGGGTATTTGAAGGTTTACGCCGCGGAGAAAGAGGGGGAATGGGCCGAGGAATACAGGAGCGCGGACTTCTTCGGCGGCACGCTCAATTATATTGTGCGGAAGGCCGACCGCCCCGGCACCACGGAATCCGAGCCGTTCCCGGTCGAGGGGAAGTTCTACCACCTGGATATGGACAAAGACGGAAAAGCCGAGCTGATAATAAAGAAGAACACGCCCGGCGGCCTGGGGCGTAGCGCCGCGCGGCCTGCCTCATTCAAGACCGGAGAGCTTGTAAGCCTCTCGTGGGACGCGATGGGCGGGACAGTGGCCGAGAACTGGCGGACGAGGCCCGTAGAGGGCTATATATCTGATTTCCTCATCGAGGACTTTGACGGCGACGGCGCGCCCGAGGCGGTGATGCTGGTCGTCACAGGGACGGGAAAGCTCTTCGGCACCACAAAAAGTTATATACTTTCCCACCGGATTTCATTATAATCTTCAGTCTGCGTCACCTGCATCTTTCCACAAGCCAGCAAACCCGGCGGTGTAGCTCAGTCGGCAGAGCAGGGGTCTCATAAGCCCCGCGTCGGTGGTTCGATTCCACCCACCGCCACCAGTTTGATTCTAATTAGATCTTTAAAAAATGATGTTGGTGGGCGTAGCCCGCCTAAATACTGGCTTCTGGTTGTATATCAATAAGGAGACTTAAAATGCAAACATTGATACAGGTTTTTTGTAGTGGAAGGGGTTCTCTTCGCGATGCAATTGCCGCTGACAAGAGAATAGAGAAATACGATTTGGTAGTTTCAGAGAAAAAGAATCGAAATAGATCAAGCGGATGGTCGAAAATCCACAGTCTTAATGGCTCTCATGGTGCCATTAACATCGAATGGGAAGCAAATACGAATATGTTGTTATGCAGAGTAATAACTAAGGGAGGAAATCAAAGCGATATAATTGCTGCCTTTATTAATTATCTGCTCTCAAAACATAAAAAACGTGTTCAGATGATAAATATTCGACCAATAGAGCATAAACACATATAAGCTATGTTGCATTTTTTGAAGCAGATATGTCATTTTTCAAGTAATTACGTTGTTATCATTTACGGCCGACGTCAGCTGTGCAAACTTTAAAGAAAATCACCAAACAGGCAATTTCTTCAAAAGACATAACCTCTGGATTGATAAGGCAAGACGGGAAACTCGGCCATAAGTTATAAAAAAATTATATTTTGCTGTTTAAGTCTCATGTGCCCCGTCGGTGATTCGATTCCACCCACCGTCACCAAAATACTACTTTCAAGAATTACTCAATTTTCGCTAAAGTCCTGTAGCCGGTTTAGAGCTTGAAAAACACTTTGTGGTTTGATTTACCTCTTCATCCGATTTCTAATGACTAAATGTAATCAGAAAGAATGCTCAATATGAATGAGGGATAAATAAATAAAAAATATTTTTAGAAAGATAAATATATAAAGAATGCGTATACTTATAGATACAAATATTATTATTCATCTAGAAGACTCATCGAAAATACTTGATGATAGCCTGAGTGAACTTTTTAGACTTGCGTATGAAAATAGACATGAGATCGTAATTCATCCAGCATCATTTGATGATATTAAAAAAGATAGAAATGAAAAAAGAAAAGAAATAAGCTTTTCAAGGGTTCGTAAATATCCTGTACTTAAAGGCCCACCAGAGCCTGGGGATCTCGAACTGAAAAGCTTAGGATTATCTGCAATAACGAAAAATGACCATATTGATAATTTAATTCTTTATGCTGTATATAAAGATGCCGTAAATATTCTTGTAACCGAAGATCGTGAAATGCACAAAAAAGCAGCATTTTTGGGGTTGTCGGACCGCGTTCATTATATACAGCAAGCCGCTGAATTTCTAAGAAGACTTTATAGTAGCATACCTGTATCTCTTCCGAACATTGAGGAAGCTGCGCTTTATCAAATTGATTTGAGAAATTCATTCTTTGATTCATTGCGTGAAGACTACTCGAAATTTGATGAGTGGTACAAGATGGCATCACGAGAAGGCAGAAAAGCTTGGGTTCATAGAAATGAAAAAGGCGAACTAGGTGCAATTTGTATTTATAAAGAAGAGAAAGATCCAATAATCACGACTGAAAATATCTCAATTCCTGGGAGAGTACTTAAGCTTTGTACTTTTAAAGTAGAGGAAAGAATGCGCGGGCGCAAGCTGGGAGAATTATTGTTAAAAGCGGCTTTTAGGTATGCTACTGATAATAAAATTGAGCATATTTATATTACCATGAAGCCAGGTAAGCAAAATTATTTGGAGGACATGTGTGAAGAATTTGGGTTCTATAGATTTGGAAAATATATTGATAATAGAGATGATGTATTTATTAAAGAACATTTTATTATGCCGCCTGATACCGAACTAACACCATTAGAATATAACGTACACTATTTCCCACATTTTAAATCTGATAAGAATGTTAAGAAATATATTGTCCCGATTAGACCCAAGTTTCATGGTATATTATTCCCTGAAATTGAACCTCAACCAAGCTTAATTGTAGGTTCAACGGCTGGTAATGCAATAAAACAAGCATACCTGTGCCATGCGCGTATTCATGGAATAAGCCCGGGAGACATTTTACTATTTTATAGATCACAGGATTTGCGAGCTATTACTAGTTTGGGAATTGTTGAGCTATCAACAGATCTTCAAGAGCTAGAAAAAATTATTCAAATAGTATCAAAGAGAACTGTTTATACTTTTACAGATATAAAAAAAATGGCTGAAAAAAAGACAAAGGTTATTCTTTTTAGACTATCTGAGCACTTTTCTCTACCAATATCTTATAAATGGTTAATTACTAATGAGGTCGTGCGCGGCAATATACAAACGATCAGAGGGATTTCACATGAGTCTTTTACAAAAATTATGCAAGAGTTCGCACCAAGTAGTTGCATTCATGCCCATTAAGCCAGTATATGCAATTAAATTGATGGAGGGGCTCAAAAAATATGAGTTTAGGAGGACTGCTATTAGGCAAGACATAACTCATATAATTATTTACGCGAGTTCTCCTGTTAAGAAAATTGTCGGCATAGCCGAGGTTGAATCAGTAAATGTTGCGAGTCCAACAGCGATTTGGGAAAGCACCAAAAGCTCTGCGGGAATAACTCGTAAAGAATACAGAAAATATTTTCAAGGAACAAGGCAAGCAGTGGCAATAAAAATTAAAGATGTAATTAGGTTAAAATGCGATATTGAACCTGATAAGGTCCGCGAGGGATTTAAAGTTCCTCAATCTTTTTTATATATAGATATGGATTTTGTAAAAAGAATGATTGGCAAGGGATGAGAAACATAGTAGCTATAGCTATTAATCATTGGTCTATGAAAAGATTTGTGCGCTGATTAGCAATCCTTGAGTGGTGCCTTGTCTGTCTTTAATTATTTGTTTTGGGGAGCTTGATTATGGGAAATGCTTTTCTTATAAAAAATGATGAAAACAAGGAGATTGAAATTGAGAAATTGCATGTAAATATTTGGCTTTTTAATAAAAAAACTATTTATCAAGAAATCGGTCTCATGTTGAAAATGAAAAAAGAACTTTTAATTAATGAAAGTAGCTTAACGTTCTCATTATCTGCTCCTTTTGCGATAAAAAATAATTATAAAGTGGACTTATACGAAAATTTGAAGAAAGATGAAATCCTGAGGCTTTTATTTAATGATGAAATAAAAGAAACGCAAAATATTGATCAATCAACAGAGCACGTAATTTGCAATAAAATTTTTAGATCAGGGGTCTGTTTCTTATTAATTAAACCAAAATTAAATATTTTAGAGAATAAAAAAGAGATCACGATAAAATTGGATTTAGAAAAAATCGATTCAGAAAAGAGTGAGCTTTTTTTTTCGGGAAAAGAAGTGCTGTATGTGTATGTGAGATTCAGATTAGAAATTGATGTAGAGAAATCAGATAATATATATATTGCCGAAAAATTTTTGAATCAAAAAATCCTATTTGATCTTAGATTTAATGAACTAAGGCGCTTTGATTATTATGCTTTAAATAAGTATAAAAAATTGCTACCAATTAAAACCATTCAAATTTTTTTAATCCAACCTGTGAGCTTTCGTGTGAGACTTGAAGATACAAAAGAAATTAAATATGTAAGATTTCTCGAAGAAAATGATATGTGGCGAGAATATATCGAAAAGCTGAAGAAGAGAAAAGAAAAATTTGTAATTTATTATTGGAAGGAAAGCCCTCGTAATAGTGCGTCATTTGATGTTCTAATCCCTACCGAGACAGAAAAAGACGAATTGCAAAGGCAACTTAATCTTTCTTCCCTTTTTGCACTATTTGCATTTTTATTTTTTATAATTCCCGAAAACCAAAGAATTATTTCAGAGGTAGAGAAATTAATTCCAAGGATAGGGGTTTATTTTAAAGGGATGTCATTATTTTTCTTAGTACTTGTTTTTTTTGTTTTTCTTTTTGGTATTATATCTTCTTTTTTTAAAAAATTATACGCTGTCCTCAAGTAAATGGTCTGTTCACCATGCCTGAGTCAGGGAAATTAGAAAGATGAATAAGTATTTATTTGCCTCTATGTCGGTTCGATTCCACCTGCGGGATTCAAGATTGGTAAGCAAAAAACGATACCGGCCCGTTCCTCTCCTTGCAAATCCCTTTCCCCCACTCCCGAACAA
The DNA here is from genome assembly GCA_030583865.1 of Thermodesulfobacteriota bacterium. Classification (NCBI taxonomy): domain Bacteria; kingdom Pseudomonadati; phylum Thermodesulfobacteriota; species Thermodesulfobacteriota bacterium. Next base: position 367,219 of record CP129479.1, read on the forward strand.
AGACGATCATCATTCTCCCCTCGAAAAAGCCAAAACATGACAAAAAGCATGTTTCAGGCCCGTTTGTAGGCGTATATTCCCAGCATAGCTTGAGGAACCCTTTAGGCCTCATAATTCAATTTAAGGAAGGTCTGATTGATTCCGTTTTCTGTCATTCTGAGAGAGCGAAGCGAACGAAGAGTCTCGTAACTTGCTGATTTTCCAACTACGAGATTCTTCGCTACGCTCAGAATGACAACCATTTGCGAATCAATCAGATATTCCTTAATATTTTTTACTCTATCGGAGGAGGGCATGAAAGGACGAATCGCATTATTTTTTCTACTATTTTTTATGCTGGCTGTGCCGTTCCTGGCAATCGCGGAAGAAGGGGAAGGGGATTCAAAAAGGGAAAAAAGGGCTATAATCGAGACGGTTTACGGGAGTATCGAGATACGGCTATTCCCCGATATAGCGCCGAAGCACGTCGAAAATTTCGTCCGGCTCGCGAAAGAGGGCTTCTATGACGGCACGATCTTCCACGAGGCAGTGCCGGGCTTTAAAATTCAGGGCGGAGATCCTTACACCAAGGCCAACTCCGGGAAGTATACCGGGTGCTGCCCGAGAAAAAGCAGGTACGGCCGGACCGTCCTGCCTTGGACGGTTCCCGCCGAGTTTAGTGACGTCCGGCACAAAAGGGGCATCGTCTCGATGGCGAGGTTCGAGGACGACCCGGACAGCGCGGCCTCGCAGTTCTTCATCGTTCTCAAGGACTCCAGCTCCCTTGACGGCGAATACACCGTATTCGGCGAGGTCACAAGCGGCATGGAAGTGGCCGACAGGATTGCCGCCCTTCCTAAAGACGAGGGCTATCCGAACCTTCCTGAGGAGCGGGTCGAGATGAAGGTGAGGATATTGGAGTGAGCGCGTCTCCTTTCTCTCTTTGTGCCTGAGACGGCAAGCTTGCCGTGACCGTATTTGTCCCTCCCCATTGGGGAGGCAGGGAGGGGGTGAAAAGAAACTAAACCTCTTTAATTCCACTCCCGTCAAGTGGGGGTTGGAAATATGCCGGAGCTTTATGCGGGAAGGTTCAACCTTCCCGAACCGGCTCAGGCCGCGAGGCCATCAGCCACGGACTCGCAGCCGGGAGTGAAGGCGCAATGCCCGGCTGCCGCAACCCTCTTTTAAGGAATTCGGTTTTGTCTTATAATAGCCTTAACCTTTATCGGAGGGACATATGAAGATACTCTTCTGCCATGACGGCTCTGAAAACGCCCGGAAGGCGCTGGATAAGACCCTGGAGCTTTTCAAGCTGGCCAAGCCGGAGATAATCCTCCTTACGGTAGTCGAGGGGGCAGCCGACGCCAGCATGGAAAACGAGGCGATATTCGAGAAGCAGCGCTCGGAGGGGCAGGATTTCCTGATGCGGACGGCCAAGCACATCATCGGCAAGGGGTTCGACGTGGACGCGATCCTCGCGACCGGCGACCCGAGGAAGATGATACTCGAGGCCGAAACCAACAAGAAGCCCGACATACTGGTGGTCTCGAAGCGGGGCGGAGGCATACTTGAGGACATGGTGCTCGGGAGCGTCAGCGCCTATGTCGTGCGCCATGCGAAATGCGCGGTGCTGGTATTCCATGCTTAGCAGGCTGCTGAAAAAGTCCATCTGCTTCGTTGTCTTCGTCGCTCGTCACTGCGGCGTATACAAAAATACGCCTCATTCCTCGCTTCTCGACGCCTCGCATCTGGAGCTTTTTGAGCAGCCTAACGAATTTTACGCACCCTGTTAGAAGGATTCTATCTTCTTGCTGAAATAAGATGAGTGAAATTTGACGAGCTTACTCCAGAGTATTCGAGCAGGATTGTTTGTTATTTTGTAGCTATATGCATTGAGGAATAGACGGAACGCATTCCGGGAGGTCTAATAAGCGGCAGTCATGCTCCGGGCCTCTTCTTTAAGCCTGAAATATTACCAGCCGTTCCCCGCCGAAATGCGTTCCGGTGAATTCAATCCCCGCCCGTAAGAATTTCAATCAAAGCCGCTCCCATGCCCTGCCGAACAAAAATCCGTAAGAACATACGGCGGCCATCGCGAACCCTAAAAGGACAAAGGGCGAAGGCTCTGGCACGGCAGTCTTTTTGATGGGGACCGCGAGGAAACCGTACCCCCTCTCATTGAATGTATAGCTCCCGACCAGATAGCCGAGGTCGTTGATGCCTGAAAGGCCTGAATAGGCCGCGCCCGGATAATTTATCGTGCTTACGCGGCCATTGGCGCTATCGAAGAGGAAGCCGCCTTCCATATAGCTTCCGACGACATACCCGGAGTCGTTTATGCTCCTTGCCCATATGTCCAGGCCGTAAGGCGAATCGCCGAAGACTATCTGGCTCAGGTCCTTGCCGTCATAGAGATAGGAGATCCAGAAATCCGGGTCGTAGCCCACCATCTGCCCGGAATCGTTCACATCCATAAATATCGTGGTGTTCGGAAATACCACCTTGGCCCCCTTTTCGTACAGGACGCCATTCGAGCTGTTTGTCGGCCAGTCATAATAGCCTCCGGCGGCAACGCCCGCGTCGTTAAGCCCGTTAATCGAGGTCTCGGTGTTGCCAGGGAACGAATGGGTCGAAAAACCCCTGCCATCAAGGATGAAATCGCGGTAGTTATGGCCGTTATTGTACTCGCCTACCATCTTGCCGGAATCGTTTATGTCCTTTATGCCCGTATTGCCGCCGCTGCCCGGATAATCTATGGTGAGGTATCCGGCGCCGTCGTAGACAAATCCGTGCGAGCCGGTCCCGTCCGAGTATGTTCCGACTATATGCCCGAGGTTATTTATCCCGTTCGCGCTCGTCCATAATGCGCCCGGCACCTCTATGGTTGTGAACTCATACTGGGTCGCGTACGCGCCGGAGGAAAGACCTGCTATGAAAAATACGGCTAAAAGCCATGTTTTTCTCATGTCGGCCCCCTTTTGAATGATATGTATCTGAGTATAGCAGAGAAGGACGGGGCGGTTTTTGAGCGCAGCGCTTGTTTGAGACTTGACGCCCGGAAGTGGAGAGAGGGGCTTTATTCCCCTCCTCCTGGGTTCGCGAAGAAAAAGCCGCGCACGTTCCTCACTCCAACGGAAATCATCTCGGAGAGCTTAAGGTTCTCGCTCCGGAGGAAGCACCAGCCGTAAGAGGCGAGGAACGCCAGGTTGAAGAAGAAGTTCGGCCTGAGCCGTATGAGCCGCTTTATGAGCGGAAGGAGGAACGGGAACTTGACCCCGTAAAAAAAGAGCTTCTGCAGGTTTATGAGCTCGTTCTTATGGGGAGACTTGAGCACGCTTTCCTTGAAGAATGACGGGTTCGCGCAGTCGGCCGAGGAATCGAGAAGGCCCTTTTCGCGCGCGTACTCCGCAAGCTCGGTGCCCGGGAAAGGGTAGAACAGGGCGCACCAGGGATAGTCGGTCTTTATCTCGGCGTTTATGGCAACCGTCCTGAAGGCGTCTTCAAGCGTTTCTCCGGGGAGGCCAAGTATGTTGTAGGTCCTGAACCTTATGCCGTATTTCTTTAGGAGCCTCCCGGTATTTACTATCTCCTGGTCGGTCACCTTCTTTTTCAGGAGCGAGTTACGGAGGTCTTCGCTCCCGGTCTCGACCCCGAAAAAGACGTTCTTGCACCCGGCGCGCTTTAGCCCTTTAATGGTCTCCTCGTCCGCAAGATCGGCCCTGACCAGGCAGATGAACGGGAGGCCGGCCTCTTTCGGGTATTTCGCGGCGAACTCCGCGAACCATTGCTTATTGAGGATGAAGGTGTCGTCCTGCATGTAGACGGTCCGGAGGCTGGTTGAGGAGCGCACCTCATTTATCTCGGCTATGAGGTTGTCAACGCTCCTGTACCGGACGGCCTTGCCCTTACCCTTGTAAAGTTTTATGAGCGCGTGGTTGAAGCAGAAGGTGCAGTCGAACGGGCAGCCGCGGCCGCCGATAAAGGCCCTCTGGGAACGGTTCAGGAAAGGATATTTGCCTGCGTAAAGGGTCCTGTCCGGGAATGGCAGCTCGTCAAGGTCCTCGATAAGGGGTCGCGGCTCGTTCCTGGTAATCCCGTCTTTCGTCTTGAACCAGAAGTTCCGGATGGAGAGGATGTCCTCTCCCCTGTCGAGCCTTTCGGCAAGTTCAAGGAGCGCGTACTCTCCTTCGCCCCTGCAAACGGCGTCTACAGGCTCCTCCTCTATGACCTGGGGGAAGTATGTCGCGTGCGCGCCGCCGAAGACCGTCATCACAGGCGCGGCCTTCTTGAGCCTGGAGGCGAACTTCAATGCCCAGATGTGCGCGCCCGTGGTGCAGGGGAAGCCCGCAATATCCGGACGGAAAGCGGCGATCTCTGCGAGGGCTCTCTCTTCGTCGCCGCTCACGATGAACATCTCGACAACGTGCCCGTGCCTTTTGAGGACCGCCGAAAGGTACATGACCCCGAGATATTCGAAAGCGATGTTCTGGATGAAGGCTATTCGAGCCATGCGGGGAACACTCGTGAGTGATTCTGAAACGCCCGAGAATATTCGAAGATTAGCATTTCAGGAGCGGAAAATAAAGACAATCGGGCCGAAGCCAGGCGGCCTGAATGCGGATCCGAAAACGAAAAAAGCCGGGCGAAAATCGCCCGGCCCTCGGCTTTACATGGTGGCCAGGGAGGTAATTGAACCCCCGACACCGAAAATTCCCTTGCCGTGCAGCGAATCGCTTTCTTTAAATCTGTGAATAATTTTGTTATAAGGCAGATATGAGCGACAAAGGACTGAAACTTGTATTGCCGAAATGGGTCGCCGGTTTTGTTGAGGACCGGGAAGCGTCATATCCGGATATAGAGGACAGGATGAGGCTTGTGATCGACCTGGCAAGGAAGAATATTGAGGCGGGCACCGGAGGCCCTTTTGGAGCAGCCGTATTCGATATGCGTACTCACAGGCTGATATCCGTTGGAATCAACCAGGTAGAACTCTTGAACTGTTCAGTCCTTCACGCAGAGATAGTGGCCTTGATACTTGCCCAGGAAAAATCAAGGAATTATGACCTTGGCGCGTCTGGAATGCCTGAGTGCGAACTTGTCTCCAGCGTGGAGCCATGCGCCATGTGTTTCGGCGCAATCCCCTGGTCTGGAATAAGGAGACTTGCATACGGCGCTTCGGAAAAGGATGTCGAAGCGATAGGTTTTGACGAGGGCGATAAGGTCGACGACTGGGCCGGCTCGCTTATCCGGCGCGGCATAGACGTCCAAAAAGAGGTCTGCCGGACCGAAGCCGATAAGGTGCTGAAGGAATATAAAAGGATGGGTGGGAAGATCTATAACCCCAGGCGGGAATGAAAAGATGGATTTGATTGCCCCTATTCGCTCGTCAGATGAATGTCGCCATTATGCCTTCCCCCTCTCTTTTTATCATCATGGCTGGTTATCTTCATATAGGCGGATACCGGCTAATTTTGCGGAACGGCGCTGACGATTATCACGAATTTCCATTGTGTAAGAGGGGATGTCAGGTATATCGCTTTTTTTATGGCATTGTCGAACTCGTAGGTCACTTCTCCGGAATCGCCTGCCAGCATCTCATTCGCGGCTTTTTTGAGGGTCTCGCTTCCAAGTTCCCTGGGGTCAAGAAAGTGGCGGTCCGTCTCGCTATGAAGGGTGGTCAGGCCGTTCGGGGCCAGGGCAAAAAATGCCAGGCCTGTCCGGAGGTCAAGAACATAGGCAATCTGCTCGGAGAGCTTATCGAGAAAGATCGTCGCGCCGACAGCGCCGGTTACCTTCCCTCCCTCTTTTATGGGGACCGCAATAACTGCGGAGCGCTGGCCGGTACTTTTGCTGACAACAAGGGCGCCGATTACTGTCCGGCCCGCCATGAGGTCCGGGAAATAAGCCCTATCGCTCAGTTTCTCGTCCATGATTCCCTTGTCAACAGTGTAATAGGCCCCGTCAGGGCGGAGATACCAGATAATGAGTCCTTTCTCAGAGTTTTGATAACCGCTGAAAAGTGTTTTCATGCGCTCCCAATCTCCCGACCGCGCTTCGTTCGTTGTGGCCAGCATTTCAAGGCTCTTTTGAACAGAGCTGATTCGTAAGTCCGTGTAAGACATGAATGCGTACAGCAGGCTCTGCGCATCCCTCTCCGAAGGGGACTGGGCGAAGGAAATGCAGGGCATTATCAGTAAGTACAAAAAGACACTTGGGAAAAAGCATTTTTTAGCCATAGGTTTAACCCCCTGAGAAGAAAATATGATTTCTTTGCCCCGTTTTCGCTGCTTCAAGCTGAATTCCGGGCTGAGCGCATTATGTAAGGTGGAACCGAAAAAAACCTGTCACTTGCCGATGTCTTCGGCCCAGAGATTAGGATGGCTCTGGATAAAATCGCGCATAAGCTGGATGCAGCGCTGGTCCTGGAGGACCTGGACCCTAACGCCGTGGGCTGAAAGCCGATGCTCTTCCCCCAAAAATGACCGGTTCTCTCCAATGACAACGCTTGGAATGCCGTAGAGCAGGATGGCTCCGCTGCACATGGAGCATGGCGAAAGGGTCGTGTATAGGGTGCACGCACGGTAGAATGCGGCGGATTGGCGCCCGGCGTTCTCGAGCGCGTCCATCTCGCCATGTAGAATAACGCTGCCCTTCTGTACGCGACGATTATGACCGCGGCCGACGATGGCGCCTGAATGCACGAGTATGGAGCCGATAGGTATGCCACCCTCATTCAGGCTGCGCTCCGCCTCTTCGATCGCAACGAGAAGAAACGGATCCATTAAATATCCTCCTCAATTCTCGGTATTTTTAGCTGATTGAGCCGGGTTCTCTTTTAACAGGATACTCGCGAGCGCTGATTTAGTCCAGCGGCACGGACCGCTGAAGTGCGTTCTCACCGGAACCCCTGCTATACAAAAACCATACAATCCAAAAAGAAAAGGGGTTAGCCAATGTCAGCTAACCCCTTGATTTTGATGGTGGCCAGGGAGGGAATTGAACCCCCGACACGGGGATTTTCAGGTTTCCTCCGAGCACCACCTGTCTTTTGCTTCCGTTTGTTTTCCTTTGCTCCTGTCTACCTTTTGTGGCTTTTCAGCGGATATCCTTTCGCTCCTTTTGGGTGGTTTTTTCGTCTATCTGGTATACAAAAACTATACAATCGGAGCAAGCAGGTTTCACGCACAATGGAGTTTTACTTCAGGAACTTCGAGACAAATGGAGACGTATCGCCCCTTCTCATAAAGTGGCCTGAAGCCCCTTCGCCCAGGAACTCGGAGAACCAGGACTCATGCTCTATCTCCTCGTTAAGAATAGAGAGCGCGAGATCGTATGTACGATGGTCCTTTCCAGCGGTCAGGTTACAAATGTTCGTATAACCCCTGACAGCGCACCTTTCTGCCTCTACCAGCACCTTAAGTATCGCCTTGACATCCCTCGGGTCTGCCGGCAGCCTGGCCGGCTTGCAAGCTGAAATGTCATGGAAGTCGTTCATGCTGTCCGGCAATTTCCCCCCAAGCTCGTAGATGCGTGGAACCAGGGCTTCGAAATGGTTTCTGTCCTCTATGCGGGCAGTCTCCGCTATCTCCTTGGCCACCTCCCCTTCCATGCCGATAAGGTTCACCCTGAGGATCGTATAATAATAATAGGTCGTCAGTTCCGCAGAGGCGTTTCTTATAAGCAGGTCCAGCAACTGACCGATGTCGATCCCTGCCTTTTCCACCATATCCCTCGCGACATTTGCCATGGCGACCTCCATTTTTTCATTAAAACGGATATATTTATTATATCAGATGCACCAAGATGTGCCGGTATTCGGACAAAAAAATCCCCCAGACCATACCGGCTTGGGGGATTATTGCATATAGCTTACGCTCACTGACAAAAAAAGGCAGCCCTATAACGCGAAGAGCAGCCAAGCCCCGCCTGCAGCTATCAGTCCGCCCGCGTAGCGCACCAGATGGACCCTGTTGAGGGCTTTAAAGGCGACTCCGATACCGATGCCGCAAAGATGCAGAAGAGCGGTCGAGATAACAAAACCGGCGCTGTAAGCGAGCCCAGACGCACTGCCCGGTATCTCTGCACCATGCGCGTGTCCATGAAAGACGGCAAAGACCCCGACTATCGCGACGCTTAGAGCGACAGGGAACCTGGCGGCAGCCGTTACAAGGAGCCCAAGAACCAGTACAGAAGTCGCAATGCCCTCCTCGATTAGTGGCACCGCAATGCCGCTCAGGCCCAGAAAGCCCCCGAAAGCCATGAGGCTGACGAACGCAGTTGGCACCGCCCATACCGCCCTGTTGCCCGCCTGTGCGGCCCATATCCCGACGGCCACCATCGCGAGAACATGGTCCAGGCCGCCCGCCGGATGTCCGAATCCATGCATGAATCCATGGGCATTCCCCATGCCAGTATGGGCATACGCCGCAGCGGGCGTCAACAAATACACAGCGGCAAGCAGTAGAGTTTTGCTTTTTAAATCCATTTTGCTTCTCCTCCCAATTTTTTCAGGAAAGCTGTCCCGCTTTCCATGTTTATCATCGCTTCTGCCGGACAAGCGATAAAATCATAGCACCATTTCAAAATTCGTGCCACCCATTTGAAGCAAAAAAACTACTTAAGCCCCTTTCCGCTTGTGGTGGCGGTAAACTTTCCGTGTTTCACGCCTTTAACCGACATCAGGCTCTCCGCAATCGACCTGACTTCGCGTGGCGCGCCGCGGACCACCAATACTTCGAGGCAATTATGTGCATCGAGGTGGATGTGCATCGTCGAAATCACCGACGCGTGGTGTCGGTGCTGCATCTCGGTCAGCTTCGATTGAAGCTCCTTTGAATGGTGTGAATAGATGATGGTAACGGTGCCTACGGCAGCTACGCCGTCTTCATCTTTCCATTCCTCCTGGACGAGACTGTCGCGTATCAGATCGCGTATTGCCTCACTCCTGTTCGCATACCCTTTTCTGGAAATGGACGTGTCGAACCTCTTAAGGAGGGCATTGTCCAGTGATACTCCAAATCGCTTGATGGACATGTAATTTTTCTGCCTCAGTATTTTTGCTTCCAAGATACCGTTTCAACCAAGGATGTCAAGATGTTTGTCCCTACCTGCTTTTGAACTCATGCAGCATAAAAATGGAAGGAAGGGAAGTCTCCAGCATACCTTCGCAAGTCAACTTGTAATGGCAGGAGTAGAACTTACCAAGGTAAAGGAGCTTTTAGGCTACAAAGCCTTTACCATGCTCCCCGCTACGCTCGCCTTGTTCCCTCTCATAAAGTTAAAGCTGTAAGTTATTGGTAGGAGCCTTGACTGAAAAGCCTGCTATACAAAAACCATACAATCCAAAAAGAAAAGGGGTTAGCCAATGTCAGCTAACCCCTTGATTTTAATGGTGGCCAGGGAGGGAATTGAACCCCCGACACGGGGATTTTCAGTCCCCTGCTCTACCGACTGAGCTACCTGGCCTTCTTCCGAAATCCTAAACCAACAAAATAATATTAACAGGCCGGGTTGTCAAGGCCATTTTCCATTTGAACGGACCCGAAAAGGACAGCCCGAGCCCGATTCAGCGCCCCCCTTTGGGGCCGCGTCTCTTTGCCCCTGAACCCCTTCTTTTTCCGGCATATCCGCCAAAGCCCTGGCCAAAAAGGACGGCCTTCTGCTCGTCCCTGCCCTTGCCGGTCCTCTCGACGAAGCATGGCTTTCCGGTAAACGGGTCGCGCCCTGTCCAGTACATGAGGGTCGAGTAGGTCGAGGGGGTTGGCGTAAAGACCTGCGCCTGCTCGGGGACCCCGCCGAGCTCCTTTATCGCGAACGCGCGGAGTTTCTTCATGTCATCGAGAGAGCAGCCGGGGTGGGCTGCCATGAGGTAATACGAAAGGAACTGCTTCAGCCCCGCCTCTTTTGTGAACCTGTAAAAAAGCTCCTTGAATTTCACGAGCGCGTCCTTGTCGCAGCCGGGCTTCCCCATCAGGCTAAGCACGTTGCCCTCCGTGTGCTCGGGCGCTACCTTCATCTGGCCCGAGACATGGTGAAGGACGAGCTCCTTAAGATAGCTCTCCCCGTCTTTCTTGTCCGCGAGCACCAAGTCGTGCCTGATGCCCGAGGCGACTACCACCTTTTTTACTCCCTTCACCGAACGGAGCGCCTTCAAAAGAGGTATCTGCTCCCCATGCCCCTGCTTAAGAAGCGGGCAGACATTCGGTGAGATGCAGCTCTTTTTCGGGCAGCAGCCCTCTTTTTCCATCCTCGTGCAGCCGCTTCCGTACATGTTGGCAGATGGCCCGCCCACGTCGTGTATCCTTCCCTTGAAAAGCGGATGCCTCGCCATCTCCTCCGCCTCCGCAATGATGGAAGCACGGCTTCTGCTCCTTACGCGCCTGCCCTCGTGGACGGCTATGGCGCAGAAGCCGCACTCGCCGTAGCAGCCCCTGTGCGTGGATATGGAGAATCGTATCGTCTCAAGGGCCTTTACATCGCCGTACTTCCGGTGAAATGGATGGAGGTCCCGTTCGTACCCGAGGGCGTATACGCGGTCAAGTTCCTCTCCGGTCAGATATTCCGCCGGAGGGTTCTGGACGAGATAGCGGTCGCCGTGCCCCTGGGCGAGCGGAAGTGCGGTAGCCGGGTCGTTATTCGCGTAGAAGAGGCGGAAGGCCCTGGTGAAGGCATCTTTTTCTGCCGCGCATTCCTCAAAGGAAGGGAGCTCTACCGCGCCTTCGGGCAGGTCTTTCGAGATGCGGCAGAGCCCGCGTATATCGGAGAGGTCTTTCCCTTCTTTAAGGCGGTTGGCAAGCTCTACAGCCGAACGCTCAGCCATGCCGTAAAGGAGATAGTCGGCCTTTGAATCGAAAAGGACCGACCTCCTTATGGAGTCGGTCCAGAAGTCGTAATGCGCAACGCGCCGGAGGCTCGCCTCTATGCCGCCAAGCACTATGGGGCGGGTCCCCTTGAAATGTCTTCTAATAAGGTTGGAGTAGATGATCGCGGCCCGGTCCGGCCTCCTGTCATTGGTGCCGCCCGGGGTGTAGTCGTCGCTTGCGCGCCGGCGGCCGGAGGCGGTGCGGTTTGCAACCATCGAATCCAGGCAGCCGCCGGTTACGCCCCAGAAAAGGAGGGGCTCGCCGAGGCGCAGGATATCCGCGCCGGATATGTCGGGCTGGCCGATAATCCCGACCCTGTAGCCCGCGTCTACGAGCACCTTCCCGATGACAGCGACCCCGATGAAGGGCGAATCGATGTAGCTATCGCCGGTCACGAGTATCACGTCGAGGCGGTCCCAGCCGAGCGCCTTGGCCTCTTTTTCCGTAGTAGGGAGAAACATCTTGATTAAGGCAACCTCTAAAAATCGATCTTTTCCCCGGACTCTGTGTCAGGCCGTGAATAAAAATGCTCACATATTGTCATATATGCTCCGCTTTTTATTCCCGGCCTTCCTTGATTGCGGGGGAAATCTCTGTTTTAGAGGTTGCCTTGACTATGATACAGGATAACCCGTGCGGCCGGAAGCGGATTATTCGAACTGTTCATTTCTTATGTTTCTCCCTCTCATAGGCCTCTGCCTCGGCCTTGCTCTTGTGTATCGTGCCGTGCGGGTGCTCCGGGGGCGAGTAGACGGTATAGAGCTTCATGGGCTCGCTCGAGTCGTTTACTATGTTGTGCTCAGTTCCCGCGGGTATGACGACCGCGGAGCCGTCCTGTATCTTGTGCTTCTTTCCGTCAAGCACGGCGGTGCCGGTCCCGGCCTCGACCCTTATGAACTGGTCAACGTCGTCGTGCGTCTCCATCCCGATGTCCTCGCCCGGCGCGAGCGCCATCACTACAAGCTGGCTGTTCGGGCCCGTAAAAAGGACTTCGCGAAAATACCCGTTCTCAAGCGATTTCTTTTCGATATCGGTCAGATACCCTGCCATGTCCGCCTCCTTTTCTTAGCCCTGCCCGGGCCGGGATTATGAAGAATATGTCACCAATTTACATTATATCAGGCAAGAGGCCTGGTTTTCAGGGGCTGGTCATTTCCAGTCAAACCGAGTCGAAAAGCATAAAGGCTTTTGAGATAGTTTAGTCCATCAATGAATGGTTTAGTTTCAGAGGGGTAATCACCTTGGGTTTTACTCACGAGGTTGACAAATTTCTGAAACCCCGCTATATATAAGCCAGCATCCGAGGAACCTCTTCAAGACCCCGCAACTGCGAAGTTTCCATCCCGCTCTCATCAAGGCAATCATCCGGAAATACGGCGATTCAACCCTCCTTTGTCCCTTCGGCTAAGGGTTGGTCCCGCTTCTGGCAGTTCCTTATCTGTCCGAAGCTCCACGAAACTCATCCTGTCATAGCGGAAAGTGCAGAGGTCAGAGTAGGCTCTGTCCACAATGTGCCCTGCCTGCCTTAGATTCCACTGATGGCACGGGTGCCTCAGGAAGTCAGACCTCTTCCGAGCTTCTAAAAAAGAGGTCATCTGGGTGCGTATCGTGCCTGGTCCAGGCCGCGAGTGTGCAGCCTGCCCATGCTGAGCGGGAAGACCTGCATTTTTTACGGAAAAAACCATGAAAGGGGCCAGGGTCCCAGGGGGTTTCAGGTTTGAGATCAGCCGTACTTTTTTTATCCATCCTGCTCTTTTTCAGCTCCGGGGTCTTTGCGGAAGATACTTGCGTCGAGAAGAGAGAGGCCGTAGGCGCGCTTACGGCTGAAGGGTTCGAGGCTTTCAGGGCCGATAACGAGTATATCGAATTAAGGCCCGAAGAAGCTGCAAAGGGAAGGGGCCTGCTTAAATCAAAAGACATCGGGAGCCAGCCGTTACCGCTGAAAGGCGAAGCTGGACGATTGCTGCCTACCGGCGCGGACAGGAGAGAGGCCGCAATGGAGCACAAGGGGGAATGCAAAGGCAGCGGACTCAGCCTCCCTGACGAGGCCGACAGGGGGAAAAAACCTTCCGCAAAGTCGCTCTTTGAAAGGTACCTCCCAAGCCCTGAGCCCCTTGAGGTCTCAACCAGCCTCGGCCCGTTCGGCTACGAGATCTTCAAGGCGAACCAGGCGGTCATTTTACAGGACGCTCCGGTCGCTTCGGATTACGTCATCGGGCCCGGAGACGAGATGAACGTCCTCGTTTGGGGCAGGATGAACGGACAGTACGCGCTTACCGTCAGCCGGGAAGGAACGGTACAGATGCCGGATATAGGGCCAGTCCAGGTCGGCGGCTTGACATTCGCTGAGATGAAGAAGGCACTTTCAAGCCGCATAAGTGGCGCGATAGGCACCGAGGCGAGCATCACAATGGGGAAGTTCAGGAGCATACAGGTCTTTGTCCTCGGCGAGGTGGAAAAGCCGGGGGCCTACGTCGTGAACGGGATGTCCACCCTGACCGGCGCGCTCATGCTCGCTGGCGGCCCTTCGGCCATAGGCTCTTTGCGGAATATCGAGCTCAAGCGCGGCGGAAAGCCTATGTCTTCCATGGACCTCTACGACCTCCTTTTGAAGGGCGACAACTCGATGGACACGCGGCTCCAGAGCGGCGACGTCATCTTCGTCCCTCCCGTCGGGCCGCTCGTGGGAGTGGCCGGAAACGTAAAAAGGCCGGCTGTATATGAGCTCGCCCGCTCCCTTGACCTTGCGGGCGTAATCGAGCTTGCGGGCGGGACCATGCCGACGGCGTTTACGCAGAGGGTGCAGGTCGAGAGGATCGAGGGGAATAAAAAAAGGACGGTCACGGACATAAACGCGGAAGACAGGGGCGCTGCGGGCGATTTCATGCTCCAGGACGGCGATCTCGTAAAGGTCTTCGCCATAACCGAGAAGGACGCGAACGCTGTCTTCGTCCGCGGTAAGGTAAAGAGGCCTGGGAAATATGAGCTCAAGGACGGCATGAGGCTGAGTGACATTTTAAGGGGCGAGGGCGACGTAGACGAAGAGGCCCATCTCGATTACGGGCTCATAAAAAGGCTCGAGCCGCCGGAGATGAAAGCCGAGCTCCTTCCGTTCAGCCTCGCCTCGGTCTTTTCCGGAAAAGACGACCCGCTGCTCAAGCCGCGGGACACGGTATTCGTCTTCTCAAGATGGTTTTTCTCCGAAAGGCCCAGGGTAAGGCTCGTTGGCGAAGTCAGGTGCAGCTCTGATTTCGTCCTTGAGTCCAGGGACCGCAAGGAAAAGAGGATGGAGCGGCGGGAAGCAGAGGAAAAGCCCGCGCCTTTTGAACCGGGGAAAGATGAGAAACCCAGGCAGAAGCCGGATAAGCAAGGAGATTTTAAAAAAGAGTTGAAGAAAGAGGGAGCAGTCCGTAAGGACGAGGACAGGCCCGGCCTGAAAGAAATCCGGGCCGAGCGGGAAAACCCGGCGCGGGACGCGAAAGAAATTCGGCAGAATGGCCAGGACCAGTCGGAGGAGGCCGGATATGAGGACAAAGGGGATCCCTCTTACAAGAGTTGCGAGCTCGAATACAGGGAAAATTTGACGGTCAGGGACCTGGTCCTCCTTACTGGAGGCCTCGCACCCGAGGCCTCTTCGGGCGGGTTCGAGGTGTACAGGACCGACCCTGAGACGCGGGCAATGGAATCAATGGAGCTCAATCTCTCAAAGGCGATGGCGGCGGACGCCGGGCACAATCTGAGGCTTCGCCCGGACGACCGCGTGGTAATACATTCAGTCCGCGAATCATCACCCAGGCGCTTCGTCTCGATAAGAGGGGAGGTCGGGAAGCCCGGGGAGTACGAGTACGCCTCGAACTGGACGGTAAAAGACCTTGTCTTTGCCGCCGGCGGAGTCCTCGAGTCGGCTTACCTCAAAGAGGCGGAGTTCGCCTCCGGCGTCGTCGAGGATGGCAGGTACGGTATAAGGCACATGACAATTGACATTGACAGCGCCCTGGCCGGCGACCCTGGGCATAACCTGCCCCTCAGCCCAAACGACAGCATACATGTGAAGAGGATACCGGAGTGGAGGGGCGAGATGTACGTTTCGCTCAAGGGGGAGGTCGCCTTCCCGGGCCGCTACATAATAAGAAAGGGAGAGGCCCTGAGCTCGGTAATAAGGAGGGCGGGCGGCTTCTCGGATAGCGCCTATCTCAAAGGCGCGGTCTTCACAAGGGAATCGGTCCGGAAGCTCCAGCAGAAGAACATAGACGACGCCATAGACAGGTTCGAGCAGAAGATACTGAGCCGGTCCGCCGATTCGGCGATGAGCGCGCTCGGCGCCGACGAGGCCCGGCAGATACAGAGCGCAAAGGAGCAGAAGATAGCGCTCGTCGAAAAGCTCAGGGCCGCAAAGGCGACCGGAAGGATCAGCATAAGGCTCGAAGGCCTCGAAAGCTTCGAGGGCTCGGTTTACGACATCGCGCTGGAGGACGGCGACGAGCTGCTCGTGCCGTCCCGGTCCGACCAGGTCCAGGTCATGGGCGCGGTCTTCAACCAGACGGCCTTCGTGCACGAGCCAAACGCGACGGTATCGTCCTATCTTGGAAAATCAGGAGGCATGACCTCCGACGCGGACAGGAAGGCGATCTATATCCTCAAGGTGGACGGCACGGCCAGAAGCGGAAGCGGCTGGGGCCTGAGATGGGACAGCTCCAGAGGGAGCTGGCTTTCAGGCGGGCTCATGTCCGAGCGGCTCGACCCCGGCGACACGATAGTGGTCCCTGAGAAGGTAGACAAGATAGCGTGGCTCAAGGAAACGAAGGACCTCACCCAGATACTCTACCAGATAGCGGTTACCGCCGGGGTCCTCATGGTGATGTTCTGACAGGGATACGCGCATGAAACTTTCAGGCAAGAGGGTGCTTGTGACCGGGGCGTGCGGCTTTATAGGCAGCCACCTCGTCGAAAGGCTCCTTGAGGAGGGCTCGGATGTGCGGGCCTTGGTCTGCTACAACTCCATGAATTCCTGGGGCTGGCTCGACCGCATCCCGTCAGAGGCGCTTAAGTCAGTCGAGGTCGTCAGCGGGGATATAAGGGACCCGCATGGCGTGAGGAAGGCAATCGAGGGCTCGGAAGTCGTCCTTCACCTTGCAGCCCTCATCGGCATACCCTATAGCTACCGCTCCCCGGAGAGCTACATGGACACTAACATAAAAGGGACTCTCAATGTGCTGCAGGCCGCAAGGGATTTTTCGATAGAGAGGGTCGTCGTTACCTCGACATCCGAGGTCTACGGCACGGCCATGTACGCTCCCATTGACGAGGAGCACCCGAGGCAGGCCCAGTCCCCCTACGCAGCGACAAAGATAGCCGCGGACTCCCTTGCCGAGTCGTTCGTAAGGAGCTTCGGCCAGGACGTCCTGATAGCGCGGCCATTCAACACCTACGGGCCGAGGCAGTCCGCTCGCGCTATCATACCGACCATAATCACACAACTCCTCTCGGGGAACAGGGCGCTGAAGCTTGGCGCGCTCCACCCGACCAGGGATTTCGTTTACGTCAAGGACACGGTCGAGGGCTTCGTGAGGATAGCGAAATCAGGGGCCAAGCCCGGGACTGATATCAACATCGCGACAGGGCAGGAGATATCGGTCCGCGCCCTCGCGGAGACGATAGCCGGGATCACGGGTGAGGGCGCGGAGATAAAAAGAGACGACAACAGGGTGAGGGTATCCGCGAGCGAGGTCGAAAGGCTCTGCGGAAGCGTCGAGCGGCTTAAAGGGCTTACGGGATGGGCGCCGATGCGCTCCCTGGGTGAAGGGCTCAGGGAAACTGTCGAGTGGTTCAGCGTCAGGGAGAACCTGAATGGCTACAAGCACGGCATCTACAATATCTAAGGGGGCACCCGGCAGGATAGCCCTTTCAGAGCCGGAAATATCCGGCAATGAATGGAAGTATGTAAAGGAGTGCCTGGACACCGGCTGGGTCTCGTCAGCAGGCGCATATGTTGCGCGCTTTGAGAAGAGCATTGCTGCATATACGGGAGCCCATGAGGCCGTCTCTACAGTAAACGGCACCTCGGCGCTCCACGTGAGCATGGTTGCGCTGGGGGTAGAGGCAGGGGACGAGGTCGTGGTCCCTGCCGTGACATTTGTCGCGCCGGTGAACGCCGTAAAATACTGCGGCGGAGAGCCAGTATTCATGGACTGCGACCCGGACACGCTCTGCATGGACACGGCAAAGCTCGCGGCGTTCCTCAAAAACGAGTGCTTCAGGGGCAAGGACGGCTTCACTTATAACGGCGCTACGAAACGGCGCGTGAAGGCGGTCGTGCCGGTGCATGTATTCGGCCACCCGGCGAGGATGGACGAGCTTATGGACGCGTGCCAGGGGAAAAACATCGAAATTATAGAGGACGCAACCGAGAGCCTGGGCTCGGAGTTCATGGGAAAGAAGACCGGCACATTCGGCGCGGCAGGGTGCTTCTCGTTTAACGGGAACAAGATCATCACGACAGGCGGCGGCGGGATGGTCGTAACGGACGACCGAGCGCTCGCCGCAAGGCTAAGGCACCTTACGACCCAGGCCAAGGCGGACGCCTTCGAGTACGAGCACGACGAGGTCGGCTATAACTACAGGCTTACCAATATACAGGCTGCGCTGGGGGTCGCGCAAATGGAGCGGCTGGAAGAGTTCGTCTCGGCCAAGAGGAGGAACGCCGGGTCCTACAGGCGGCTGCTCACGGAAAGCGCAGGGCTCATGTGGGAAAAGACCTGGGCCAAAAGCAATTTCTGGCATTGCACCATAAGGGCGGGGGAAGCGAGGCGGGAGGCCATTATCAGGCGCCTCTACGAAAAGGGCATACAGGTGAGGCCCCTGTGGAAGCCGGCCCACCTCCTTCCCATGTACAGGGGGTGCCAGGCATACAGGATAGAGAGCGCGGAAGCGGCTTACAGGAGCTGCCTGAATATCCCGAGCGGGGTTGCGCTGAGAAAAGAGGAGATGGAGCGCGTGGCAGGGGAGATAAATAGCGCGCTCGGGGGTTGAATGAAGGAGCGGCTGGTGCTCATAGGAGGCGGAGGCCACGCCAGGGTCCTTATGGAGCTTATATCATTATCCGATTCTTTAGAGGTTGAGGCTGTGCTGGACCCCAATCTTGCGCCAGGTACGTTTGTTTCGGGCATAAAGGTGGCCGGAGGGGACGGGCTCCTTCCGGGGTTGTTTTCGCGCGGCGTCCGATACGCATGCGTGGCAGTAGGCAGCGTGAAAGACAACACAAGGCGCGCTTCGATCTATAAAAAGCTCAAGGAGGCCGGATTCAGCCTGCCCCGTCTCATGCACCCGAAGGCATTTATTTCCGGAAGCGCGGACATAAACGAGGGCGCGCAGGTAATGGCGGCGGCTGTGGTGCAGGCAGGTTCTTCAATCGGTGCTAACACCATCGTAAATTCCGGGGCCATAGTCGAGCACGACTGCAGGATAGGAAACCACGTGCACCTTTCCCCGGGCTCGGTAATTTCCGGAGGCTCCGTAATAGAGGAGGGCGCGTTCGTGGGGGCCGGCGCGACTGTCATCCAGGGTGTGAGGGTCGGAGAGCGCGCAATAATTGCGGCAGGCGCGGTTGCAGTGGGTGATGTGGCGCCCGGCGTCCTTGTAAAGGGGGTGCCGGCAGCGTGAGCATATTCCTGATAGCGGAAGCGGGGGTGAACCATAACGGCAGCATTGAGATGGCGCTTCAAATGGTGGACGCTGCTGCGGATGCCGGGGCGGATGCGATCAAGTTCCAGACCTTCAGCGCGGAAAGGGTAGTAACGAGGCGCGCGGAAAAGGCCGCCTACCAGGTGAAGACTACCGATACTGGTTCGCAGCTTGAGCTGCTCAAGCGATACGAGCTGGATGAGAGAGCGCATCTCCGCTTGATAGGGCGCTGCCGTGAAAGGGGCATACGGTTCCTCTCGACCCCGTTCGACCTTGAGAGCATAGAGCTCCTTTCAAGCCTCGGGCTGGAACTATTTAAGGTCCCGTCAGGGGAGATAACGAATCTTCCATATTTGAGGAAGGTGGGCGGGCTTGGAAAGGAAGTAATCCTCTCGACAGGCATGTCGGAGCTGGACGAGGTAAGGGCGGCGATAGAGGCCCTTGCAGAATCAGGGACGCCGAAGGGGCGCATAGCCGCGCTCCACTGCAATAGCGAATACCCTACCCCTATGGAAGACGCGAACCTCCGGGCAATGGCAACCATGAGGGAAGCCCTTAACGTAAAAGTCGGGTACTCGGACCATACGCCGGGCATTGAGGCGGCGCTGGCAGCAGCCGCGCTCGGGGCAGAGGTCATAGAGAAGCACTTTACCCTGGATAAAACGATGGAAGGGCCTGACCACAGGGCGTCCCTCGAACACGGCGAATTGAAGGCAATGGTCCTCGGCATAAGGAAAGTCGAGAAGGCGCTCGGGGACGGCATCAAAAGGCCCAGCCGGTCAGAGGGGGCGAATATCACGGCCCTCAGAAAGAGCATAGTCGCGGCCAGAGGCATAAAAAGAGGCGAGACGCTTTCCGAGGAGGCCATTACCGTCAAAAGGCCGGGGAGCGGCTTAAGCCCCATGCTCTGGGACAGGGTCGTGGGCGGGCGCGCGAAGAGGGACTTCGCCCCTGACGAGCCCATAGAGGCAGAGGCTTAGTTGCGCAATATTGCGGTAGTCACAGGCACGAGGGCCGAGTACGGGCTCCTCTACTGGATGATAAAGGGCATACACGAAGACAGCTCCCTTGAACTTGGCCTCATAGCTACAGGAATGCACCTTTCCCCGGAGTTCGGGCTTACGGTCACGGAAATCGAGACGGACGGCTTCCCCATAGCCGAGAAGGTGGAGATGCTTTTAAGCTCCGATACCGAGCACTCTATAGCAGCGTCAATGGGCATCGGGGTCATGGGCTTTGCGAAGGCATACGAAAGGCTCAGGCCCGATATGGTCGTCCTTTTGGGAGACAGGTTCGAGGTGCTCTCGGCAGCTGCCGCCGCAGTGCCGTTCAGGATACCCATAGCCCACATACACGGCGGCGAATCGACCGAGAGCCTCATAGACGAGCAGATACGCCATGCCGTTACGAAGCTGAGCCATCTCCATTTCACCTCGACAGAGGCTTACAGGAATAGGGTGGTGCAGATGGGCGAGGACCCGGAAAATGTCATTTGCTCAGGCGCGCCGGGGCTGGAAAATATCCGGAGGCTCAGGCTCATGGGACGGGACGGGATTGAACGAGCGCTCGGGCTCCCGAAGGGCCGCGCAATCGGTGTGCTTACATATCACCCGGTAACTCTCGACGAGGACCCTTCTGGCGGCCTTGGAGAGGTCCTTAAGGCCGTGTCGGTTTTAAATGGCGGCCTTTTCTGGGTGATAACGCTACCAAATGCGGACACCGGCGGGCGCGCCATATCCAAAGAGCTTGAGAGGTTTGCGGAAAGAAACCCGGATAAAGCCGTGTGCTTCCATTCGCTCGGAAGGGTGGCGTACCTGTCGCTTCTCAAGGCCGCCTCGGTCATGCTCGGCAATTCATCAAGCGGCATCATAGAGGCCCCATCTTTCGGCCTGCCCGTCGTAAATATCGGCGGCAGGCAGGGGGGGAGGATACGGGCCGCAAATGTGATAGACGCGGCGCCTGAAGCAGCAGGGATATTGAAGGCCCTTAAAAAGGCCCTTTCGCCGGGGTTCAGGGGGGCGCTCGCGGGACTTCAAAACCCTTACGGCAACGGGGACGCAAGCGGCAGGATAATCGAGGCCATCAAAGGGGCGCGGATTGAGTGGCTTTTAAAAAAGAGGTTCAGGGATCTGTCCGCGTGATGAGGTATGTCTTCATAGGAGCGGTGGACTTCAGCGCGGCATGCCTTGAGACGATGCTCAGGATGGGCCTCGATATGGCCGGCATATTCTGTCTTGAAAAAAGGGCTGCTTCCGTGAACAGCGATTACTCCGACCTGGGCGAGGTGGCAAGGAAGCACGGGAAACCATGCAGGCACTTCAGAAGGATAAGGGACGAAGCAGAAAACATAAGGGCGCTTAAGCCGGATGTCATATTCGTCATGGGCCTGTCTCAGGTAATCCCGTCCGAGATACTCGGGATTCCATCTATCGGCACTATCGGGAGCCACCCGGCGCTTCTCCCCAGGAACAGGGGAAGGCACCCGATAATATGGGCCATCGCCAACGGTCTTACGAATAGCGGCCTTACGCTCTTCTGGCTCGATAGCGGCATCGACACAGGCGACATATGGGCGCAAAGAGAGTTTGCAATCGGGCCTAATGATGACGCCTCGATTGTCTACGACAGGGTAAAGGGGCTCGCCTCCGAGATGCTTGAGGCCCATATACCCGAGCTTGAGAAAGGGGTCGCGAGGAGTAGGCCGCAGGACGGCTCCTGTGCCAATACCCTGAGAAAAAGGACCGCGAAGGACGGCGAGATAGACTGGAGGATGGGGACAAAGAGGATATGCGACCTCATGAGGGCCCTTTACAGGCCGTATCCCGGAGCGCACTGCATGCACAACGGCAGGGAAGTGAAGGTGTGGAAAGGGAAGGAATTGAGGATAACCGGGGCTGCCCGTGATTTCGAGCCCGGGAAGGTGCTTTCGTCTGAGAGCGGGAGCATAGTCGTAAAGACCGGGGACAGCGCGATAGAGCTTGTTGAGCACGGCTTTGAACGCCTTCCGTCCGCCGGAGAATACCTGTGAGGGTGCTTGTCATATCGCCCCATCCGGACGACGAGACCCTCGGCTGCGGCGGCACCCTTTTAAAGCACGCGGCAAGGGGCGATGAGCTATTCTGGATGATTGTAACCGGAATGTCGGCTGAGGCGGGGTTTGAAATAGAGCGGGTGAAAAGAAGGGACGGGGAGATAGCCGCCGTTTCGAAGGCATACGGGTTCAGGGAGGTAATAAGGCCGGGCTTTCCCGCTGCCGGGCTTGATACGGTCCCGAGAGCAGGGCTTATCAGGAGGCTCTCGGAGGCGTTCTCTGCCGTAAAGCCGGAAGCCATATATATCCCGCACCCGGGCGACATACATTCAGACCACAGGGCCGCCTCCGAAGCGGCGCTCTCGGCTGCAAAGGCGTTCAGATGCCCGTGGATACGGAGGATAGCGGCTTTCGAGACCCTTTCGGAGACGGAGTTCGCGCCGCCGCTCGTTGGGCGGGCCTTCCTGCCGAACAGCTTCTCGGACGTGACCGGAGGCCTTGAACGGAAGATCGAGATAATGGAGACCTACGCCGGGGAGACGGCGGAGCACCCGTTCCCGAGGAGCAGGGACAGCATAAGGGCGCTTGCCGCCTTGAGGGGCGCTACCGCTGGCGTCAAGTACGCCGAGTCCTTCGTTGTATTGAAGGAGATATGGTGATGGACTCTCAGAAGGTCAAATCGCTTACCATAGGACCGGAGGCCACGATAAAAAATGCCATGCAGTGCCTGAACGACGCGGGCGAGAAGATACTCTTCGTTACGGACGAGCGGGGCGGCCTTATAGGGGTAGTCACGGACGGAGACATAAGAAGGGGCATAATCAACGGCCTCGACCTCTCGTCCCCGGTCGGGAAGGTGATGAGGCCGGATTTCATCTGCCTAAGCCGGGGGGTCCCTGACCTGAAAAAAAAGGCGAAGGCGCTGATGAAAAAGCACCTCATCGAATACGTGCCGGTCCTCAACCGGAACAGGGAGCTCGTTGACATAATCTCCTGGATCGAGTGCCTTAACGGGAACGGCAGGCCGCCGCAGGACATGCTCGGGCACCCTGTAGTCATAATGGCCGGGGGCATGGGCACGAGGCTTGACCCCTTCACGAAAATACTCCCCAAGCCGCTTATCCCATACGGCAGCAAGCCCATAGTCGAGCACATCATGGACGGCCTGCACGAGTGGGGCTTTCACGAGTTCATACTAGTCCTCAATTACAAGAAAGAGGTCATAAAGCTCTATTTCGGGGAGAACAGACGTCAATACTCGGTCGAGTTCGTGGAGGAGGACGGGTTCTGCGGCACCGCGGGGGGCGTAAGCCTCTTGAAAGACAGATTGAAGAGCACATTCATACTCACGAACTGCGACACCATCCTCGAGACCGACTACCGGGAGATACTCAGGTGGCATGGGGAGAAGGGCAACATGCTTACGATTATCGGCTCGCACAGGGAGGTTTCCATACCTTACGGCGTATTGAACATGGCAAACGGCTCTTTCGTGGACATAAGGGAGAAGCCCAAGCTCGATTTCTTCATAAACACCGGCACATATGTGCTTGAGCCCGAGGTGCTCGACTTTCTCGAAAGGGGAGGGCACGCGGACATGGACTCTCTCATAACCCTGGCCAAGAAGAGGTATCCGGAAAAGGTGAGCGTTTTCCCGAGCTGGGGGAACTGGTTCGACATCGGCAAATGGGACGAATACAGGATGAGCCTCAAGAGGATGGAAAGCGTTGAGAACTGAAAAGGGCATCTTCTCGTGCGAGGGCAAGGCCGCGCTCGTGGCGGGAGGGTGCGGCCTCATAGGGAAAGCTGCGGCCGCCGCGCTCGCGAAAGCAGGCGCATACGTCATCGTCGCGGACACGGACAGGCGGGCTGGCAGGGCCTTGAGCGGGTCCCTGGGGTGCGGTTTTGTGAGGCTCGACATCGGGTCAGAGGCCTCCATAAGGGCGGGCTTAAGGGAGGCGGTGAGAAAGGCCGGGCGAATTGACATACTCGTGAACTCCGCGTATCCGAGGACAAAAGACTGGGGCCGGGAGCCCGAAAAGACCGCCTTCAATTCATGGAAGAGTAACGTGAACAGGCATCTCGGAGGCTACTTTCTCCTGAGCCGCCTTGCATGCGAGGAAATGAAGGCAAGCGGCGGCGGAAGCGTCATAAGCATGGCCTCGGTATACGGCGTGGTCGGCCCGGATTTTTCGCTCTACTCAGGCACTGACATGACTATGCCCGCGGCGTATCCCGCGATAAAGGCCGGCGTACTCGGGTACACGAGATACCTGGCGTCGAGCTACGGCGGACATAACATCAGGGTAAACGCGGTATCTCCCGGCGGCGTCCATAACGGCCAGCCGGCGTCCTTCGTGAGGAGGTACTCGGCAAAAGTGCCGCTCAAGAGGATGGCCGCTCCTGAAGACATATCCGGGGCGATCGTATTCCTTGCTTCAGACGCTGCAGGCTACATAACCGGGCAGAACCTTATAGTGGACGGAGGGCTTACGGCAGTATGAGGGCTATTGTGGCGGGTTTCGGCTCAGCCGGGAAAAGGCACCTCTCGAACCTCCTCGATCTGGAGGGCATGGAGGTGGTGACGGTCCTTACCTCGCGCTGCTCAGGAGAGTGGTCGGGCCCGCCGAGCATTAAGTTCATAGGCTCGATTGACAAGGTCGGTAAAAGGGGCGCGCCCTCGGGCGCGGACTTCGCGATACTCGCCAATGAAACGGGGAAGCACCTTGAAACTGCTGTCGCGCTCGCTGAGAGGGGTATAGACCTTTTTATCGAGAAGCCGCTTTCGCACAGCCTTGAAGGGGTCGAATCGCTCGTAGATGCGGTCAGGGAGAGCGGGGTTAGGGTCTTCATGGCTTATAACATGAGGTTCATGGGAGCGATACGGAGGCTGAAGGAGGAGCTAAATAGGGGCGCCGTGGGTGCGCCGTATTTCGCGCGCATAGAGGCGGGGCTGTTCCTGCCGCATTGGAGGCCCGGGAGCGATTACAGGAAGGGCTACAGCGCGAGCAGGGAAAGGGGCGGAGGGGTGCACCTCGATCTCTCCCACGAGCTGGACTACATGCGTTTCCTTTTCGGCGACCCGCTCTCGTGGAAGACGGCCAGGGCGGGCGTAAGCTCCCTTGAGATAGACTCCGAGGACGTATTCGAGGGCATATACCGCTACGAGGACGGGTTCATCTGCAGCGTCCACCTCGACTATCTCCAGAGGCGGAAGACGAGAAAGATAATCGTCGTGGGCAGCCTCGGCAGGCTCGAATGCGACCTCGTCGAAGGGAGGATCGTCCTGGAGGCGAAAGGCAGGACGGAGCGGATAGAGGACGAGAGCCTCTTCGGCCTAGACGGCACATATAAGGACGAGCTTCGATACTTCCTCGGCGCGCTAAGTAGGGGCGAAGACCCGGAGCCCGGCCTCCACGACGGCATTGCCGTACTGAGACTATTGGAGGATTCGAGTGTACGGCAATAAAAGGGTGCTCTGCGTCATACCTGCAAGGGGCGGGTCAAAGGGGCTCCCGGGAAAGAACGTCATGCTGCTCGCGGGAAGGCCGCTAATCGCCCACACCATAGGACACGCGCGCGGCTCCCGCTACATAGACAGGACTATCGTCTCGACGGAAGACCTCGATATCGCGAGGGTGGCGCTGGAAAACGGGGCGGAGATCCCCTTCCGGAGGCCCGCGGAGCTTGCGGCAGACGACAGCGGCACCCTGGACGTGCTCGCCCACGCTGTGGAGGCGATGGAGACCGGGCACGGGTGCTCTTTCGAGATACTGGTGCTCCTGCATGCGACCGCGCCTCTAAGGAGGCCGGAGGACATAGACAACTGCATAGAGCTCCTTGCCGAAAAAGGCGCGGGGAACGTCTTCTCGGTCGCAAGGGCGCAGAGAAACCCCTATTTCAACATGGTTGAGACCAAGCCTGACGGCAGGGTGGGCCTCGTTAAGGACGGCTCTTTCACCACGCGGCAGGACGCGCCTCCGGTATATGAGATGAACTCGTCCATCTACGTATGGCGGATGGAGAGGTTCAAAAAGGAGAGGAGCATATTCTCAGGCGGGAGCGCAATTTACGAGATGCCGAGGGAGAGGTCGATAGATATTGACGACCGGCTTGATTTCAGGATGGCGGAGATGCTCATGGACGGGGAGGGCGCATGCCGGAGAGCGTGAGGGTACTATCGGAGACCGGGAGGGGCGTAATCGGGATAATACCGGCAAGGATGGCATCCACGAGGTTCCCCGGCAAGCCGCTCCGCCCCATACTTGGCATGCCCATGATAGGGCACGTGTACCTCCGGAGCAGGCTCTCCCCGGTCCTCGACGAGGTGTACGTGGCAACCTGCGACGACGTGATACGGGACTATATACAGTCGATCGGAGGCAAGGCCATCATGACGCTAAAAAGCCACGAGCGCGCCTCGGACAGGACCTCTGAGGCCATGCTCAAAGCAGAGGACATGGCAGGCAGGCGGGCTGAAATAGTCGTGATGATACAGGGAGACGAGCCGATGGTCACGCCGGAGATGATAGGAAGGGCCGTCGGGCCGCTCCTGGCCGATCCGGAGGTGAATATAGTGAACCTCATGGCCGAAATAAGCCAGTCTGAAGCCGCAGACCCTAACGAGGTGAAGGTGGTGGTCGACATGCGCGGCGACGCAGTCTATTTCTCAAGGGAGCCCATACCCTCGGGAGGCAAATACAAAGGCGGCCTCAAGCGCTTCAAGCAGGTCTGCGTCATCCCGTTCAGGAGGGGAGCCCTCATTAATTTCAACGGCCTTGGCCAGACTCCGCTTGAGATAATCGAATCGGTTGACATGCTGAGGCTCATAGAGAACGGCCTCAAGGTGCGGATGGTGGCTGCAGAGGCCGCGACCTGGAGCGTTGATACGCTCCAGGATTTAAGAAAAGTAGAGCAGGCGATGATGGGCGACCCCCTGCTCGCAAGATACATGGGCAAAGCGGCTGGGGCACGGGCATGAGGTTCATCAAGCCGCTCAGGATAGCGGAGGAGGTAATATTCGTGGACGGCCTCTGGGGCACGGGGAAGTCGATAATGGGGCCGGTCCTGGGGAGCTTCGAGAGGGTCGAGAAACAGAGGCTTGCGCCCATATACGAGCACCTTTCGGTCCTCGACCGCTTCGGCAAGATCGACCCGGACTCGGGCGCGGCCTTGATGCGGCTATACGCCGACATCGCGCTCTTCAACTCCATGATATCGCGCGAGGTCAACCTACGGCCCTTCGACGACTCGGGCCTTCTGAATAACCCCAGGCCGCTCGAATACCTGGCAAGGCTCCTCTACAAGGACGGCGACGCGGTCATGGAGAGGATAAGGAAAGAGAGGCCGATACTCCAGATAATGACCCACCAGATAATGCCGGCGGCCCGGCTCGCGTTCAGGTCCTTTGGCGAGAGCTTCAGGATAATCGAGATGGTCAGGCACCCGCTTTACATGGCCCGGCACTGGTTCAGCTACATCGAGAGGTGCGGGAGGGACCCCAGGGAATTCACGCTCTGGATAGAGGACGGCGGTGGCCCGCCACAGCCCTGGTTCTCAAGCGAATGGGGGGAGAGATACTCGAATCTCTCGACCATGGACAAGGTCGTCTACTCGATAAAGTGGCTCTACGAGGAATCGGAAAAGGCCCTGGGCGGCCTTTCAGAGGGAGAAAGATCGAGGGTTTTTTTCGTCCCGTTCGAAAGGTTCGTGAAAGACCCCTGGCACTTCATAGGGGAGCTGAAGGCCTTTCTCGGTGTGAACCCCACGGAGAGTACCAAAAGGGTGTTGAGAAAACAGAAGTGCCCGCGCGCGAACCTCTCGGCAGGGAAAGGGCATGCAAGCTACGGATGGAGCGGCCCCCTGGGGAGAGACGACGGCGAAGATTACAGGAGGCGGATGGAGCTCGTGGACGCCGAAGCAAGCCATGAGGCAGCAGCCGAGCTGAGGAGGATGTGCGAGGCATACGAGAAGCGGTTCCAGGTCTCCATACCGGGAAGGGGTGCTTGAAGATGGGGGGTGAAGACCTGCTTGTTCTCCTTGAAGACAGGGGCCAGTTCCTCGAGTACGAAAAGGCCATGCCCGATCATGCCTCCTTCAGGCACACGGTGCTTGCGCTGACCCCCCAGGCCATCGAGATATGCGAGTCGAGGGGGCTGAAGTACGTTACCCCTGAAGAATGCTTTTCCGGGCCGGAATACTACCGGCAGAAAAAGGCATCGGAAAAAGAGATACTGGGCATGGTGTCCGCGCTCGACTACCATTATGCGCGGCCCTCGGAAGACGAGATAGGTCTCCCGCTCGAGATTGGAAAGTATTTTTACCTGCAGCTCTATCTCCTTGCAGGCGCGCTGCACCTGAGGGCTTTCGTGCTGGAGAGGGCCATCGCGCGCTTCAATCCCGGCCTCGTTCTGGCCTTCATGCCGCGTTACGCGGAAAAAGAGATCGGAAAGGCTGAGAGGCACAGGCCTTATGCCGAGCTCCTCCTCAATTCGCCGTATGCCGATAGATGCCGGGTAATTGAATACGACCCGGCTCAACCCCCCGCCTCGATACAGGCAAGACTGAAGGGCGCGGCTGCCGGGGCTATCGGCAGGTCCCCGCTTCTGTCGAGCTACTACGCTCTCAGAAGAAACGGCCTGAGCGGCGCGCGGCGGCCCGGCAGCCCCAATATCCTGATCCTCGGGCCCCTTTACAACTGGAGAAGCGTCCTAAGCCATCCAATATTAAAGGACCGCGCAGGCCTCTTCTGGATACCGAGGGACCAGGCCGGGACTGTTGGGCGCAAATCCGGAAAAAACGGAGGAGCAAAGCAGCTCCATGACTGCAGATTTCTGGGATTCGACCTGAACCGTCCTTTAAGCGGGTTTTTCAGCGCGGCCCAGGCAACATTCGAAGAGCTTCTTGAAAACCATCATGACGTGGTCAAAACCGTTCAAAAGGCTGACGTTGTACTTGTCTCTGTCTTTACCTCGCCCAGGCTAAACCATGCCGCCCATGTCGCAAGGAGCATGGGGAAGCCCGTAATAGTATGCCAGCACGGAGAGCAGAACCTCTGGGACAACAGCCTCTTCCCGGAAGCGACCGAGCTCCTGTACGCCGACCACTACCTTTCTTTCGGGGACGGCGTAACCGGCAAGTACCTCGAAGCGGTTGAAAGCGGGAAGCTGAAAAGCGCCAGCTCCATCGGCTCCGCCTCGCTCGACGCGATACAGGGCGGGCAGGCAAGGGACGGGTATATCCTCTACGCCACAGGCAAGTACCACCGCTATTCCAGCCCGTTCATAAGCTCTTTCGGGCAGGACACGCGCCTTTATAATGCGCAGAAAAAGATACTCGGGTTTCTGGCCAGTCTGGTCCGCGCCGGAGGGCCGAGGGCGATATTCAAGAGGAACAACACCGCGAACCATAACGAACTGCCATTCGAGGTGGATAAAGCCATAGATGAGGCTCAGCCTGATGATAAATTCACCTCTCTTCTTTCAGGGGCCTCGCTCGTAATACTCGACGCGCCGGCTACCACCTGCCTCGAGGCCTGCTCCACGAAAAAGCCCCTCTTCGTCCTCCTTGACAGGGTCAAATGGAACGAAGGGGCCGAGAGGCTCCTTAAGAGAAGGGCTGTCGCGGCCTATACCCCGGATGAGCTTGTAATGAAAATAGAGGAATATTTGAAGACCGGGGAATACGGCGCGGACCTCGACGACCGCGAGTTTATAAGGGCATACGGCACGCACCTTGACGACGGGAGGAGCGCTGAGCGGGCAGCCGGGTCCATCATGAACCTTCTGTATGAGCGGCGTGATTCAAGGGACGTTTTCCCGAGGGGGTCTGAGTCGATCGCATGAACTCCGTGCGGGCAAGGTACTTCGCGAAGCTGTCGAACAACATGGTCGGGATGCTGGGAGGCATCGTCACCGCCCTTCTGGTCCCGAAGTCCCTCGGCCCGGCGCATTACGGGGACTTCAATTTCCTGAAGGACAGCTTCGACAATCTCGTGAGGACAATGGACATGAACGCCTCGACCGCCCATTTCACCTACTCGTCGAGAAATAAAAAAAGCGGCCCTGCGAACCAGGTCTATTTCTATTTTTCGATTTGCGTGGGAATTGCCCTGAGCTTTCTCGTTGGCGTAGCCGTTTATTCCGGCGCCGCACGCTCAGTCTGGCCTGGACAGGGGCCGCTATTCATATCCGCTGGCGCCGCGCTGGGGTTCCTTTCGTACCTCGCCTCGAACCTGACGAACCTGTCGGACAGCAAGGGCTTTACCGTGGCCATCGAGAGCCAGCGGAGGCTCGTAGCCGCCTTTTCCATTCTTGCGCTCCTTTCCATGTATTTTTCCGGGCTCTTGGGCTTCGCCGCGTTCTTCACATATTCGATAGCGGTGCAGGCGGCAATAGTGCTCCTTTCCGTGGCGCTCCTTAAGAAGGCGGGCGTCTTCGGCTTCGGCCTCGAAAAGGTGAGCCTGCCTGAAATAAGAAATACGGCGCGATATTTTTACGGGTTTTCATCCCCGCTCGTGGCTGCCCTGGCCGTCGGCCTGGTGCTCGGCTTCTTCGACAGGTGGCTTCTGCAGGCGGTCGGCGGGTCTGTCTCGCAGGGCCATTACAGCCTGGCGCTCAAGCTCTCGATGGTGTGCGCCCTTTTCACGAACTCAATGGCCCCTGTATTCTCGCAGAGCATCGCCTCGGCGCACGCCTCGGGGGACATGCAGCGGGTAAGGGATCTCTTCGGCAGGGTCAGGGTCTTTTACTTCACGGCGGCGTTCATCTCGATCTTCTTCGCGTTCCACGCGAAAGAGATAGTGTTCCTGGTCGGCGGGGACGAGTACGGGGGCGCGACTCTCCCGGTCACGGTCATGATGCTCTACCCCATTCACCAGGCCTTCGGCCAGCTCTTCGGGAGCGCGGTCCTCTCGATGCAGTTTACGGGCATTTACAGGAACGTGAGCATCCTTACATCGTCCGCCGGGCTCGTGCTCAGCCTCGTCCTCGTCGCGCCTCAAGGGTTCATCATACCCGGGCTCAACCTTGGCGCAGCCGGACTCGCGGTAAAGATGGTCGTCCTGCAGGTGCTCTCCTCCAACCTCATGCTTTTTTACGCGTGCAGGAAAGCGGACCTCGGTTTTACGAGGCTCGCCGCCATGCAGGTAATCCTGCTCGCGCCAGTGCTCGTTATAGGGCTCCTGAGCTCGTTTGCGGGAGGCCTCGTCACTGGCGCAGGCGGAATGACCGCGGCCAGGGCAATGGGGCGGCTCTTCCTGGACGGCTCGATGTACGCCGTCTGCTCGGCCCTCCTGTGCCTCGCCTTCCCGGCCATGCTGGGAATAAGGCGCGAGGATTTGCGCGGGTATGCCCGGGCTTTCCTGATGAGGGGGCGTAGATGGTAAGGATGACGGCGCTCGTCCCCATGAGGGGGAGAAGCGAAAGGATACCTGACAAGAACATCAGGGACTTCGGCGGCAAGCCGCTATTTTACTGGATACTCTCGACGCTCAGGGGCTGCCCGAGCGTGGACCGCATTTATGTGGACACCGACAGCACTGCCATAAAGGAAATGATAGGGGAATTTTTCGGCGCATCCATAAGGACGATTGACAGGCCCGCGCACCTCCTTGGCGAGCACGTTTCCATGAACAGGATAATAGAGCACGACATGTCCGTTATCGATGGCGGAGACCATTTCATGCAGACGCATTCCACCAACCCCCTTTTGAAGCTATCGACGATAGAAGACGCGGCCAGGACCTACTTCACCGGCATTGACAAGGGGCACGATTCCCTTTTCTCGGTGACCACGCGCCACTCGAGGTTCTACGACGCGGCCTTGAGGCCGGTAAACCACGACCCGGCGAGGCTTGAGCGCACGCAGGATTTGAAGCCGCTCTTCGAGGAGAACTCGAATTTGTATGCCTTTTCAAGGGAGAGCTTCAGGGCGTGCGGCGCGCGTATAGGCGCGAGGCCCTATGCCTACCAGGTGCCCAGGCTCGAAAGCATAGACATAGACGAAATGCTCGATTTCAAGCTGGCCGAGCTCCTTTTTAAGATGCAGCTCGAGGAGGCCCCGTAAAGTGGATTGCCGGAACGTGGAGGAAGCATTGGGCAGGTGCGAAATACCGGTATGGCAGCGGGCCGACGGCGTGCCTGCCTTCAGGTTGAACAAGACGCACCGCCGGTACAGGAAAAAGTTCATAAGGAGGCTGCGGGCCGGGCGCATAAGGCTTGAGCGGAGATACGAATGCCTCTGCGGCTCGGCGCATCTGATAAAGTTATCGGAGAAGGACAGGTTCGGCCTGCCCTTCATGAACTTCATCTGCGCCGATTGCGGGCTTGTCTCG
This sequence comes from Thermodesulfobacteriota bacterium, assembly GCA_030583865.1. Classification (NCBI taxonomy): domain Bacteria; kingdom Pseudomonadati; phylum Thermodesulfobacteriota; species Thermodesulfobacteriota bacterium. The sequence continues at coordinate 399,104 of CP129479.1, forward strand.
CTCAGTCCGAGGATGGCCCCGGAGTCCCTTCCCGAATACTACGGCAGCATATACCATCCGCTCATATGCGGGATGCCTGCCGGGACGGTCCTCGAGGACCTCGTGAACAAGGGGCAGGGGCGAAGGATATTCGATTTCGTATACCCGCACCTTCCGAAAAGAGAATTGAAGGTGTGCGATGTGGGCGCGGCAAGCGGCTCAACCCTCGTGGAGTTCAGGGAGAGCGCCTCGGAAAAGGGCCTGGGATGCCACCTCCATGCGTGCGAGTACGAGGAAGGCTATCTCCGCACCGCGCTCGAAAGGGGGATAAAGGCGGTGAAGGGCGGGCCTCAAAGCCTTTCAAGACCCGAAAACGGGTTCGATATCATAATATTGAGCCATGTGCTTGAGCACTTTAACGACCCCTTGGCGGAGCTCGGCATCCTCTCGGGCCTCCTTGCGGAGGGCGGGCTCGTCTATGTGGAGGTGCCCGGCATAACGAACCTTGAAAGCTACGGGCATGACCTCCAATCGTACTTCGTGCACGCGCATAACTTCAGCTTCAACCTGTCGTCACTTGAGACCGTGCTCTCTCTTTCCGGGTTCATGCTCATTACTGGCGACGAGTCGGTCCGCTCAATCTTCATTAAAGGCCTTGGCCGCGCTCCGGAAAAGGGGAACTGCCAGCGGATCATGGAGTGTCTCAGGGAGGCCTCTTCAAAAAAGGGGCCGGAGAGGCATTCCGGCCTCAAAGGCGCTGTCCTGAAGGCGTATTACAGGGGCGAGGCGCTCCTCGGACTCTCGGGTTTCTGAAAGGAAGCTTGGAATGGCAAACAGGATAGAACTGCTGGATATCGCGCTCCTCAAGGACAGGGAAAAGCTCTGCCTCATAGACCGGTGGAAGAAGGTGCTCGACCTGGAGATAGGCTGGCATTACGACCTGGACATCATCTGGGCGCTGAGGGAGGTGGAAAGGCTCGGCCTTAAAAAGGGCGCACTGGTCATGGACGCGGGGGCCGGGAACGGGCTGCTGCAGTTCCTTCTCGCCGCGTCGGGGTATGACGTCCTGAGCGTTGATTTCGCGGAAAGAAAGGCGCCCTCGGCGGCAAAAAGGATATTCGAGTTGGTTGAAGAGGAGCACGATACCGGAGCCGACGACAACCCTTATCGAAATTTCATAAAACACAACCGCGCCGGCTTCGGCGCCCGAAAGGCGGCCAGATGGCTCAGGTCCCCGGTAAAGGCCGCGGGCGCGGCATCGAGAAAGGCGCTCAGGTTCATCGACCCGGACCTTATAAGCGAGCTCCTTTCGTCACGCAAGCGCTCATACGGGAAGGTCCGTTATGTGAAAGGCGATTTCAAGGAACTTTTGAAAATTGAGAGCAACTCGGTCGACTGCTTAGTCTCGATATCCGCGCTTGAGCACAACGGCTTCGATGGAATAAGGCAGTCGGTCGGGGAATTCACAAGGGTGTTGAAAAGGGGCTCCGCCATGGCAATAACGATAAGCGCGGCCCGCGATGCCGACTGGTACTTCAAGCCCTGCGAGGGCTGGTGCCTGAGCGCCGGGACCATAAGGGATCTCTTCGGCATGGGAGACTGCCCCTCGAACTTCGAGCGATACGACGAGCTCTTCGCGAAGCTCAAGGGGGCCAGGGAGATAAAGGCGAGGATATCGAGGCATTACAGGATGAGCGGCGAAAACGGGCTCCCCTGGGGCGTTTACGACCCGAAATACCAGCCGGTCGGCGTCTTTAAAAGGAAGGGACAATGAAGCTCGCACTTACGGTGCTGAAAAACAAGGGCGGCGGGCTCGAGGTCCTCGACTGCGAGACATTCCCCTTCAGGAAGGCCGGGTGGGAAGAGCCCGGCCTGAGGGAGTACATAGACGCCTTTTCAAGGATCGTAAGCGAAAATAAGGGCGACCTGAGATACATAGTATCCGACACCCTCTCGAGGCTTGACGGACGCACCCATTTCTATGACAAGCTCTCAAAATGTGTACAGCTCATTGAAGCAATAGAGAGCGCAAAGGGGGATCTCAGGATAGAGAACCTCGAACCGGCGCTCTATGCCGGGCTGAAAGACATACTCGGCAGAAGGGGCACAAGATGGAGCGGCGGCAGGGCGCGCTTTCTTCTCTTGAGAATAGCGAGGGCCGCACGCCTGCCCTTCAGGCTTGGACTTGCGTTCTTTCTGGATATCCTGCTCCTCATGCTCGCCTGGGTCATCCTGCCCAAGCCTGCGGAAATGGATTACGACTGCGCCTTTCTGAGCTTTTACGACTACAGGTGCAAAAAGGATGGCAGGTTCAGGGACGACTACTTCCAGCCCCTTATCGAGCGCGCTATAGGGCAGGGCGGCAGGGTCGCGGTATTCCTCGCGCTATACCTGAACCTCTCCCCCTGGAAGCCGGTGAGATATATGAAAGGCCACATAACGGCGCTCCGAGACATAGCAAGGATGTCAGGGGAAAGCGGTTTCGGCCTTTCGGTCTGCAACAGGTTCTTGTCCACAGGCGGCCTTGCGAGGGCCTATTTCAAATCCGCAGGCTCGCTGCTCAAAGCCGGAAAAAAGATCTCGCACCAGGGGCATAATGTCACAGCCCTCGTCAACGCGTCGATGGAGGAGGATTATTTCAGGTGCGAGCACATATACGCCTGGAAGCAGTTCTATTTTTTTGAAAGGCTCCTCTCGGGTTTTTCCATAAAGAGGATAGTCTACGCCTACGAGAACCATCCCTGGGAGAAGCTCCTTGCGTTGCAGAGGAACCGGATGAGCCCGGCTACCCGGCTCGTCGGTTTCCAGCACACCAGTTTTTCGATGAAGCTCCTGCAATACTTCCCCGGCGTATTCGAACGGGACCTCCCCTTTTATCCAGACAAGATACTTACGGCGGGGAGGGTGCCTGAGGAGGTGATGAACGGATTCGGCGCGTACGCCAAGGGCCTTGTCGAGCCTGGGTGCGCCCTCCGGCACGAATACATCTGGAAAGGGCGCTTCGGATGGGGGCGCGGCAGAGATGACTTCAGAAAAAAGGTGGCTTACGCCTTCTCCTTTGACATTAGCGTCTATCCGGCGATATTGGACGCCCTCAAGGACACTTTTCAGGGGAGCGAGTACACGGTCTACTTGAAGGTCCATCCAATAGTGCCGGTCGAGGCCGTTATAAAGGGGAAGCTCCCGGATAATTTTATCATGGCCAAGTACATGCCCTGGGAAGACATTTTCCGGGAGATAGACATACTTTTCTATGACGACAATTCGCTCGGCATAGAAGCCCTTAAGCACCCGGTCGACGTGGTTTATTTCGGGCTGGCCTGTTCGACCTATGACTGCGACAGGTTGTTTAAATACGGGAAAGAGAAGATAGCCGTCCACTCGAAAGAGGACCTCAGGAGGTTCATAAGCGGATATTACGGTGGCAGGACAAAGCCCGGAAAGGATCTCCGGCACAGGGCCGGATACCTCTCCCGATATTTCGCGCCAATTACGACTGAAAGGCTCGACAGGTTCCTTCATTGCTGAATGGCGGCCTTTTGCCGATATTCGGGGCGATTTGACAAAAATTACGAAATCGATAGAATTGAATTCGAGACAGGCGCGTATTGAAAAAAGGCCGAACCAGGGCGCCGTTTAGAGGTAAAGGTCAGCAGCCGGCAAGAGAAGTTCCATCCCGTTCAGTCCCCCAGTCCGGTCCTTTTCATCCGGGACACTCACCCAGGCAAATTCCAAAATCAAACGAAGGCACATGAAGGGAAAGCATAAGGCTCCCTTGCAAGAGCGCCTCCGGGCGGGCGAGCTCACCATCGGTTCATGGATAACGCTCGGCCATCCGTCAGTAGCCGAGATCCTGGCTGGTGCGGGTTTCGACTGGCTGGCCGTGGACATGGAGCATTCCGCCATCACGCTGAGCGAGGCCCAGGCGCTGATACAGGCCATAGAGCTTGGCGGCTCGGTGCCGCTCGTAAGGGTGGGCTCGAACGACCCGAACGAGATAAAGAGGGTCATGGACGCCGGGGCGCACGGAGTCATCGTGCCAATGGTGAATTCGCGGGAAGACGCAGTTCGCGCGGTGCGAGCCGCCAACTACCCTCCACGCGGCGCTCGCGGCGTCGGGCTCGCGAGGGCCCAGGGTTACGGCCTCGGGTTCGAGAGATACAAGGCGTGGCTCAGGGAGAACTGCGTGGTAATCGTGCAGATAGAGCACATCGAAGCCGTAAAAAACCTCGAAAGCATACTCGCCACGGAAGGCGTTGACGCGTTCATCGTGGGCCCTTATGACCTTTCAGGTTCGCTCGGCAGGCCCGGAGAGTTCGATCATCCCGAGGTGATCTCGGCGCTCGAAAAGGTTAAGGAGGCGGCAGCGGGGGCAGGCACGCCTTCCGGATTCCACGTCATACCTCCTGATTGGAGGGAGGCGTCGGCCAGAATAGCCGAAGGGTACAGGTTCATAGGGTTCAGCCTTGATACGCTCTTTCTGGGCGCTTCGTGCGGGGAGGGGCTCAAGAACCTGCGGAGCCTGAGCTTCGCGTGAAGGTGCTTATCTCTACCTCGACTTTCGGTGAATACGATCGCTCGCCGCTGGATGTCCTTAAGGGGAGCGGTTTCGAGCCAGTCATGAACCCGTACGGGCGGACGCTCAAAAGGCATGAGCTGAAGGCCCTCGCAAAGGACGCAGCGGGCCTCATTGCCGGGACAGAGCGCCTGGACGGCCCGGTCCTCGGCGCAATGCGGGGGCTTAGGATAATATCGCGCTGCGGCGCTGGGCTCGACAACATCGACCTCGACGCCGCAAAGAGGCTCGGTGTGGCGGTATATAATACTCCCTCCGGTCCCACTCTCGCCGTGGCAGAGCTTGCGGTCGCCCTTCTCCTGAACCTCGCGCGCCGGATAACCGAGATGGACCGCGATGTCCGTAAAGGGGTCTGGAGGAAATCAGCCGGGAGCCTCCTGAAAGGAAAAAAGGTCGGGATAATCGGTTTCGGCAGGATAGGGAGAAAGGTCGCTGCGCTCCTTTCTCCTTTCGGCGCGGAGATCCGTTACTTTGACCCGTGCAGGGACGAAAGTGATTCCGGATGCAGTCCGTCGGATATTGACGAGCTGCTTGCGTGGGCCGACGCAATAACAATCCATGCGTCTCTGGCTTCGCAGTGTATGAGGATACTCGGGCTGAGGGAGCTATCCCTTATGAAAGAGGGCGCAATCCTCGTAAATACATCTAGGGGAGGTGTTGTGGACGAGGCCGCGCTGTACGAGGCGCTCTCCTCAGGCAGGCTCTCCGGCGCCGCGCTCGACGTATTCGAGGAGGAGCCGTACAGCGGCCCGCTAACAGCGCTCCCTAACGTCATACTCACCCCGCACATAGGCTCGTACGCCCGGGAAGCGCGCTCGGAGATGGAAATGGAGGCTGTATCCAACCTCCTCAAGGGCTTTGGCGTCGCCTCTCTCGCGACCGGGGCGGAAAAGGGGGCAGGGCGATCATAAAGGCCATAGCATTCGATTTCGACGGCGTCATCCTGGAGTCAGCTCAAATAAAGACCGAGGCGTTCAAGGAGCTCTTCTCGAAATACCCGGAAAAGGTGGACGAGATAGTCGAGTACCACCGCGCCCACGAAGGGGTCTCGCGATACAGGAAGTTCAGGCACTTCTGCGAGAACATAATCGGGACCGAATATACCGAAGAGGCCGGGCGGAAGCTCGGGAAAGAATTCTCGGCCCTCGTGTATGGGAAGGTTCTCAATGCCCCGTTTGTAAAAGGCGCGTCTGAATTCTTCGAAAGGCACCACGCCGAATACCTCATGTTCATAGCCTCGGGGACCCCTGCGGAAGAGCTTGCCGATATCGTAAAGGCAAGGGGGATCGCCGGGTATTTCAGGGACGTTTATGGGAGCCCCATGCTCAAGGCAGACGCGCTTCGGGATATGATGGGAAGGCATGGCCTTTCAGGTGAAGAGATTGTTTTTGTCGGAGACGCAGCAGCGGACCGGGACGCGGCAATGGAGGCCGGGACCAACTTCATAGCAAGGGTTTCAGGCGACGGCGGCCCGCTTAAAAACGAACGGCACAGGATAAAAGACCTCGACGGGCTAATGGGGCTCATAAAAGGGCTTGGCCGATAAAGGAGCGGAGATGGGAAAGGCTGTCGTTTTCGGCGGGTCGGGCTTTTTGGGAAGCCATGTGGCGGATGAGCTCACGAATGCCGGGCTCGAGGTCGCGATATTCGATAGAAAGCGCTCGCCCTTTCTCCAGCCATCCCAGGAGATGCTCATAGGAGACATACTGAACGAAAAGCAGGTCAGGGAGGCCGTGAGAGGCGCGGACTACGTCTATAACTTCGCCGGGCTCGCCGACATAGAGGAGTGCCGGGCAAGGCCAATAGACACTGTCAAATACAATATCCTCGGGAACTCCATAATCCTCGAGGCCGCGGCCTCGGAAAAAGCTGAAAGGTTCGTGTTCGCGAGCACCATGTACGTGTACAGCGACGCGGGGGCCTTCTACAGGATAAGCAAGCAGGCATCCGAGTTGATGATAGAGGACTACAGCCGCCTCCATGGGCTCCCCTACACCATAATGAGGTACGGCTCGCTTTACGGCGAGCGCTCTGATGAGAGGAACAGCGTATTCCGGATACTCAAGGAGGCCGTAACCGAAGGGAGGGTCACATATTACGGGAGCGGGGACGAGGAAAGGGAGTTCCTGCACGTGAAGGACGCGGCGCGGTCGAGCGTAGAGGTGCTCGACAGATCCTTCAGGAACGAATGCGTGATAGTGACGGGGCACAAGGCGGTGAAGTACAGGGAGTTCCTCGATATGGTGGCCGAGATGCTCAAGGGCAGGGTCGTGGTCGAGTACAGGGAAAGAAAGCAGGACACGCACTACAGGATAACCCCCTACGCTTTCAACCCGAGGTTCGCGAAGAAGATGAGCCCCCCGCAGCACGTGGACCTGGGGCAGGGGCTCCTTCATTGCATAAACGAGATATACACTGGCATGCAGAGTGAGAAAAGGAAGTATGTGGAGCTGTCGCTCGGAAGCATGGACATGAGCTGAGGCCCGGGAAAGTGAAAAGCAGAACCGTCGTACTCATAAACCCCGGCCATGACGACGAGGTCGACCCGAAGGTCGCCAGGTCTTTCGGCGCAATGACGAGGAAGGTCCGGAGGGAGGACCCGCCCGTCTCGATCCTGAACCTCGGCGGCTATATACGCGACCACGGCTATGATGTCGTGGTGGTCGACACACACGTGGAACCGGAATACAGGAGAACAATCCAGGGCCTCCTCAGGGAGAAGCCGCTCGCGATCGGGTTCTCGGTAATCATAGGCAAGTTCGCGAAGAACGCGCTAGGCCTTACGAAGATGGCGAAGGAGCTCGCCCCGGATGTCCCGGTAGTATGGGGCGGGAAGCTAGTGCATCTTGCCGGGCGCCTCGCGCTCGAGCGCCCTGACATAGATTTCGTCATTACAGGCGACGGCGAGCTGCCTTTTCTGAAGCTTCTCGATGCGCTCAGGGAGGAAAAGGATTACAGGGGCATCCCGGGCGTGGGTTATAGGGAAAACGGGAGGCCAGTAATAAACGAGAACACCTTCAGGGTCGAGAGGCTCGACGACATATACATATCCAGGGATTTCGGCTGGGAGCTCGTGAGGAAGCACGTGAACAGGCAGCAAGTCCCCTATTTCATCAGCCTCTACACGAGCAGGGGCTGCAAGTTCAACTGCTCGTTCTGTTATCTCAAGGACATTAAGGAGCTCGAAAGCGGGATGCGCCTCCGGAGGAGGTCCGCGGAGAACATTATAAGCGAGATAGGCTACCTGCATGAGAACTTCGGGATAGACGTCGTCACCTTCGGGGACGACGACTTCCTTTCCGAGGCGGAGAAGATAGCGCCGGTATTCGACTACCTCAGAAGGAAGGGCATCTATATCGAGCACATCTGGACCAACATACATAACCTGAGGCCCGAGAACATAGCCCTCTTGAAGGGCGTCTGCCAGACCGTCTGCTACTCAATAGAGACCGCCTCGCCGAGGCTCCAGAGGATTTTAAGAAAGAGGATATCCGCGGAAAAGGCAATAGAGGTGAACAAGTCGCTCAGAAGGGCTGGCATAAATACCGTCCATAACTTCCTTTTCGGAGTGCCGACCGAGACGGACGAGGAGACGAGGATGAACATAGAGCTCCTTAAAAAACTAAAAGAGGTAAACCCCCACATGCGGGCGAACACGTATATTCTGAGCCCCATACCAGGCACCCCGATATTCCAGTATGCGGAGGAGCTCGCAGGAAAAAAGATGGAATGGAAGCTAGAGGACCTCGCTGATTTTCATTTCCGCTACATGGACGGAGTCGCCCCCAAGTTCCGCCCGTACTTTACGCCGGAGGATAACCTCCATTACGAGACGGTCTCGGAGATGGCGAATGAGCTCTTTGCCGAGCTCAATTCCGGCCCCACGGCGGAGCATCTGGAAAAGATAGGGAGAAGTCCGAGGCTCGGCTACATTTTCAAAGACATCGAATGCATCAGCAGGCCGAAGGGAAAAACGCGCAAGTACATCCTGGACCTCGTGCTCGAGGCCTCGGAGAGAGGGCTTGCGTCGCCTGCGATAGAACCGTTTTAGGAGACGCGCTGATGACCGATTTCAGGGACATAAAGGCGGCGGTGCAATGGGCCTCCGTGGAGGACGAGGCCTTCATTCGGGACCTCGGCAAGACTGAAGAGGAGATTGCCTCCAGGATGATACGGGAGCGCGGCTACAGGCACACTTCCTGCCACGGCAGGGTGAGCATAAACCCGCTGGTCTTCGAGTCCGGGCAGGGGAGCATCCTGAAAGACGCGGACGGGAACAGGTACCTGGACCTGGGCTCAGGCATCTACGTCACGAACCTCGGCCACTCGCACCCCAAGGTGTCGGAGGCTGTCTCAAGGCACGCGAAGACCCTCATGAACTGCCACGACTACATGACGCCCGTAAAGGCCGCCTTTCTCGAAAGGCTTGCGGGGCGCCTCGGAGGAGACCTCAAGAATATACACCTATACGACAACGGCACGACCGCAGTGGAGTTCGCAATTCGCGCGGCAAGGAACATAACCGGAAGGCACGAGATAATCTCGTTCTTCTCAGACCACCACGGCAAGACCTACGGCTCCGCCGCGCTCGGCCGCCTTACGTCCTCGAACGGGCCCGCACGTCCTTCCGGCTTCCACCTGGTGCCGAGGCCCGATCCTTACAGGCCGGTATGGACAACCCCGGACGGGAAGATAGATACGGACGCCTATATCGCCTTCTACGAGCAGTATATAAAGGAAGCGACCACGGGGCTCGTCGCGGCCTTCGTTCTAGAGCCCATCCAGGGATGGGGCGGCACCATAATACCGCCCGACGATTTCCTGCCGAAGCTTGCGCGCCTGTGCAAAACGCGCGGCATGCTCCTCGTGACCGACGAGATACTGACAGGCTCGGGGAGGACCGGGAAGTGGCTCTCGGCAGACTGGTGGGGCGTGAGGCCGGACATAACCGTACTCGGCAAGGGGCTCGGGAACGGCTTCCCCATGAGCGCGCTCGTGGTGAAGGAGGAGCACGCCTGGGCCCTCCCGAAGATAGCGCCCTCGACCACCTTCGGCGGAAACCCGATGGCCTGCGCCGCCGGGCTCGCGACAATCGAGGCCATCGAGGAAGAGGACGCAATGGAGCTGGCCGTCGAGAACGGGGGTCATCTCCTCGGAAGATTAAAGGAGCTGAAGGAAGCGCATCCCATAATAGGCGACGTAAGGGGCAAGGGCTGCCTCCTGGGCGTTGAGTTCGTCTGGGACCGGGAAACGAAAAAACCCTTTATAGAGGCGGCCTCGGAAATCTATGCCGAGTGCCTTAAAAGGAAGCTCATACCTGGCGTGCCGGTCGTCCATCTCCTCCGCCTTGCGCCGCAACTGACAATCAGGAGAGAGATGCTGGATGCTGCCGTCGCCATACTGGATGATAGCATCGGCAGGGTGGAGGAGAAGTTCGGGATGAAAGGCGGGCGTGAAAGGTTGAGGGCGACCGTATGAAGGTGGTCATACTCGCCGGAGGGCTCGGCACAAGGCTCAGCGAAGAGACCTCCTTGAGGCCCAAGCCCATAGTCGAGATAGGCGGAAAGCCCATCCTCTGGCACATCATGAGCATATACGGCGCGCACGGCTTTAACGAGTTCGTCATTGCCCTCGGCTACAAGGGCGGCCTCATAAAGGAGTATTTCCTCAACTACTACCTTCACCAGAGCGATCTCACGATCGACCTCGGCACAGGCATGGTCGAAACCGAAGGTAACGGGAAAAAGGACTGGAGGGTACACCTGGTCGATACCGGTGCGGACTCGATGACAGGCGGCAGGCTTGAAAAATTGAAGGATAAGCTAAAGGGATCGACCTTCATGCTCACCTACGGGGACGGCGTGGCCGACGTAAATGTGAAGAAGCTCCTCGAATTCCACAGGTCCCACGGGAGGACGGCCACGGTAACCGTCGTCCGTCCCTCGGCGCGGTTCGGCGAGGTGAGGTTCAACGGCGATTGCCACGAAATAATGGATTTCAAGGAGAAGCCGCAAACAGGCGAGGGCTGGGTGAACGGAGGGTTTTTCGTATTCGAGCCAGCCATATTCGACTACCTGGACGGGGACAAGACAGTTCTCGAGGCCGGGCCGCTTGAGACCCTCGCGAAAAGGAGGGAGCTCATGGCCTTCAGGCACGAGGGCTTCTGGCAATGTATGGACACGATGCGGGACAAGCAATTCCTGGAGAGGCTCTGGGAGAGCGGGAAGGCGAGGTGGAAGGTATGGAACTGAGCGGGGGCGAGATACAGCTCTTCAAGGGCGCGTATAGCGGGAAAAGGGTGCTCGTGACCGGGCACACGGGCTTCAAGGGCTCGTGGCTCGCCATATGGCTCTCCTCCCTCGGCGCCGAGGTCGCGGGTTTTTCCTCGTATCTACCTTCAAGTCCGTGCAACTTCTCGGCGACCGGCCTCGAAAAGATGATAGACCACCGATGGGGCGACGTACGGGAGTTCCCGGGGCTCAAGGCGGCTTTTGAGGACTTCCGGCCCGAGGTCGTCTTCCATCTCGCGGCCCAGCCCATAGTGCGGAGGTCGTATGCCGACCCCAAGCTCACCTTTGACACGAACCTCGGCGGAACCGTGAACGTCCTTGAATGCGTGCGCTCGTCCGGGCGGGTAAGGGCCGCTGTCATCGTTACGAGCGACAAATGCTACGAAAATACCGAATGCGTCTGGGGCTACCGCGAAAACGACAGGCTCGGCGGAACGGACCCGTACAGCGCCTCAAAGGCCTGCGCAGAGATAGCGGCAAGCGCGTACGCGAGGTCCTTCCGGCCCTCGGGCGGCGCGCCCAGGATTGCGACCGCAAGGGCAGGGAACGTCGTAGGCGGGGGCGACTGGGCCGAATCGAGGGTCATACCGGACTGCGTGCGTGCCTGGTCGGAAGGAAAGGAGGCTGTCATCAGGAACCCGGCCTCCACAAGGCCGTGGCAGCACGTGCTTGAGCCCTTGAGCGGATACCTCTGGCTAGGGGCGGACCTACTTGCCTCGGACAGGCTCCACGGCGAATCCTTTAATTTCGGTCCTGACCAGAAGGTAAATAAGCCAGTATCCGAGCTTATAGACATATTCACTTCACATTGGGGAGGGCCGGGATGGAGGCGCGGTGGCGTTGAGAACGGAAAAAAAGAGAGCGCGTTACTTAAGCTCTCGTGCGACAAGGCCCTGCACGAGCTCGGCTGGCGGCCAGTCCTCTCGTTCGAGGACACTATAAGGCTCACGGCGGAATGGTACAGGCGATATTACTCGGGCGAAAAGGGAATGTGCGCATTCTCGGAGGAGCAGATATCTTTTTACGTGTCCGAGGCCGCAAGGGCCGGGCTTCAGTGGGCAAGGGAGGGAGTGCCGGCGTGATCGAGGGCGTCATAACCGAGCCGCTTCTGCAGTTCCCGGACGACAGGGGGCGTGTCATGAGGATGCTAAGGGCCGACTCGCCGGGATTCGAGGGGTTCGGGGAAATATATTTCTCAACCGTGAATCCCGGGAAGGTAAAGGCGTGGAAGAGGCACATCAGGATGACCCAGCGCTTCGCGGTGCCAGTCGGTAGGATACGGCTTGTATTACATGATGCGCGCCCAGGCTCCGCCACCATAGGAGAAACGGCGGTCATGGAGACCGGCGAGTCGGATTACAGGCTCGTACGGATCCCGCCGCTACTCTGGTACGGCTTTATGGGCATATCCGGGGGGCCTGCGCTCATAGCCAACTGCACTGACATGCCCCACAGCCCGGACGAGACGGAACGCATGGGAATCGATAACGGGATTATCCGCTACGACTGGGATAACTGACGGGAGGCTGATGGCTGCGCCGAGGGTCAGCGTAATAATGAATTGCCTGAACGGGGCCGAATACCTCCGTGCGTCCATTGAAAGCGTCTACGCGCAGACCTTCAAGGACTGGGAGATCGTATTCTGGGACAACGCCTCGACTGACGGGAGCGGCGAGATAGCCAGCGGCTATGACCGGAGGCTCAGGTACTTCAGGAGCCCTGCGACTATCCCGCTCGGAAGGGCGCGGAACATGGCCATTAGGGAGGCCAGGGGCGAGCTCGTCGCCTTTCTCGACTGCGACGACCTCTGGATGCCCGAGAAGCTCCTGAAGCAGGCGCCGCTCTTTGATAAAAACCCGAGGACCGGCCTCGTCTTCTCGGACACCGTCTTCTTCAACGGCAAGGGGGAGGAAAGGCGGCTTTACGCCAACTCCAGGCCTCCGAGGGGCATGGTCTTTAAACGGCTCCTGACCGACTACTTCCTTTCCATGGAAACGGTCGTCATAAGGAGGAGGGCGCTCGACAGCCTGTCCGAATGGTTCGACGAGAGGCTAGAGGTGAACGAGGAGGCGGACCTCTTCATAAGGATAGCGTATTGGTGGGAGGCCGACTGCGTTCACGAGCCCCTGGCCAAATGGCGGGTGCACGCGGGAAGCCTCACATGGCAAAAGAAGGAACGGTTCGCGATTGAAAGCCAGATGATGCTCGATAAGTACATGAGGCTTTTCCCCGGCCTTGATGTTGAGGCCGCTGGAGAGGTCGAATGCATGAGACGGAGGATATTGAAGCAGAGGTTCATGAACTCCTGGGAAAGGGGCGACGGGAGCGTGAGAGGGATGCTCAGGCCCTATATCGGCAAGGACCCCAAGGCGCTGGCCCTGTACATGGCCTCGTTCCTGCCTTACAGGGCCGCCGCGCCGCTTATAGGTCTTTACCGGACACGGAGGGGCCTTGTCGCCCCTTGAAGGGATACTGGACCCGGACCGCGCCGTCCTCTTCGGATACGCAAGGACAGCGCTTGAGTACGGATACAGGCACCTGGGCCTGAAGCAAGGGGACGAGGTGCTATACCCGGACCTCATCTGCGACGTGATGATGGTGCCATGCCAGAGGCTCGGCTTGAAGGTCAAATTCTACAAAGTTAAAGATGACCTCGAACCCGACCTCAAAAGCGTTGCAAGGCTCATAACGGAAAAGACCAAGGCCGTACTCGCTGTCAACTACTTCGGTTTCCCGCAGGACCTGAAGGCCCTCAAGGAGGCCTGTTCGAGCAAAGGCCTTTATCTCATCGAGGACAGCTCGCACAGTTTCCTTGGCAAGGCGGACGGCATGGCTCCCGGGATGCGGGGAGACATGGGGCTTTTGAGCTTCAGGAAGCTCGTGCCTGTCTTAAACGGCGCGGCCCTCCTTGTGAACAGGGCGGATGAAGCCGCGAAGGGGCTTGAAGGCCTCAAGCGCATGAGCGCCGGGCTTCCAGCCGAGAAAAGGAAAAGGAGGCTCGTTTCCTATCTCAAGCTCGCTCAAGCAAGGTATGGCCTGCCCTTGGGCAAGCTCAGGAGAAGGGAGACGGTAACCCCCCCGCACGGGTCGACCGAAAGCGAGGCAATGGATTTCGGGGCTGACGAATGGAGCCTCTCGGTGCTCGCCGGATATCCTTTCGAAAAGGAGGCGAGGAGGCGGAGGGCAAATTACCGGAAATGGGTCGAGAGGCTCTCTGGAGAGGGCTTCAGGGCGGTGAAGGAGCTCCCTCTGGGGGTTGTACCTTCAAGCTGCCCGATGTTTGTGGATGAACGTGACAAATGGCTCAGGAAATATTCAAGGAAAGGCCACGGGGTGAGCGCATGGCCAACGCTCCCTCTTGAGGTCTGGAAGGCCGGCGGCAGCGCCGTCTCGATCTGGAAGAAACTCATACTATTTCCGGTTTGAAAGCGCGACGACGAGCCGGTTTCAGGGGACGATTATTATTACTCTATCGTTAAAGATAACTGAAAGGCACGAGGACCTGGAGCAACTGGTCGGGGCCTGGGAGAGATTGGCCGACGACGAGGGGCTGCATCTTTTTTCCAGGCCCGCATGGAACATTGCCTGGTGGAAGGCCTTTGGAAGCGGAAAAAGGCTCCGCATCTATGCCGGTTACGAGGGGGGCGAGCTTATCGGCGTGTGGCCCTTCTGCATAAGGAAGGGCTCTTTAAAAGACCTCCGCGGCACCATAGCCGAGACCCTCTCGGGCCGAAGCTCTGATTATGGATTGCCTACCGTAAGGTCAGGCCGTGAGGAGACATTCGTGGGTGCGGTCGTGGACAATATTCTATTCGAGGCCAGGGGGAGCGTTATCGACTTTCCGCACCTCCCGCTTGGCCATCCGGCCACGACCGCGCTTGCAGGGGCAATTAGGACAGCAGGCGCGCAAATCCACGAGAGGCGCTCGATATGCCCGAGGCTCGAATTCAAGGAGGACTACGCCTCGACTGAAAGGTGCTGGAAAAAGTCCCTGAGGACGGATTTAAGGAGGCAGAAAAGGAGGCTTGAAGAGGCCGGGCGCCTGGACCTCCGTGTGCCGGAGCGGAAAGACGAAGTTCTGACTATGCTGCCGCTTTTTTTCAGGATGCACTCGGCCCGCTGGAGGCGGAAGGGCTTCAACGTGAAATTCCTTGATAGGAATGAGGCGGAGTTTTACCGGGCCCTTGCGGAAGGGCTCGATAATAATAGGCTCCATTTTTCCGTCCTTTCATGCGGAAGCGAGGTCATAAGCATGCACTTCGGTTTTGTCTCGAACGGCTGGCTCCTCTGGTATACCCCGGCATACAACCCTGTATTCGAGAGGCACTCCCCGGGGAAGGTCCATATCGGGATGCTGGCTGAGAAGGGCTTTGCCAAGGGGCTAAAGGGTATCGACTTTCTCCAGGGCAACGAGCCGTATAAGCTCCAGTGGAGCACCGGAAATGTAGAGACGGTCTCATATACCTGCTCATCAGGACGTTCGATGCGCCTTAAGTGGCTCGCCTCGACAAGGCCTTGGCTCGTTCAGAAATTCGGGAGATTACTTGCGAGGAGGCCCGCGCCCCGGGCGGCGGTATAGCGATGGCGCTCTCTAAAATGAACAGGATAATTTCCGGAGGGCTCTGGTTTATCAGCAGGGCGCGGAGCGCGCCCAAGGGATACGCAATACTCCTATACCACAGGCTCCACGATAAAGACCCCTGCCCCTCGGGCCTATCGGTAAGCGCCGGGGAGTTCGAGAGGCAAATGCGGCTTGCAACGGAGATCGGGAGGGTCGTCCCGCTTTCGGATATGGTCTCGATGGTCCGGGGCCGGAGGAGCCCGGACAGGCTCTACATAGCCGTCACATTCGACGACGGCTATGAGGACGTCCTGAGGCTCGGGCTGCCTTTATTCAGAAGGCTTTCAGTGCCGGCCACATTTTTCATTTCAACGGCCTTTATCGACGATAGTTCGCGCGTGCCCTGGTGGGACGAAATCCACGAGATCGCGCGGTCGGAACGAAGCCTCACACTTGACGGACTAGGATACGACCCGCGCCCCGGGAAAAGAAAGGAGTTCATGGAGAGGGCCTCGATTAAGCTCAAGTATTCCGGGATCGACCCGCAGGTCATAATGGCAGGCCTAAGGCCCGCCGGCTGCAAAATGCCCGAGTCGAATGGGTTCGCGGATTGGGAAGGGCTCAGGAAGGCGGCACGGAGCGGCTATGTCGAGATCGGCGGGCACACGGTCACCCATCCCACGCTATCGATGGGCGGCTTGGGCGAGGTCTTGCAGGGAAAGAGAAGGCTTGAGGACGAGCTTGGCGCGAAGGCCAGGTTTTTTTCATACCCCTTTGGCGAGAGGAGGGATATTTCACCCGGGGCTGTAATTGCGGCGAGGAAAGCGGGCTTTCTGGCCGCGGTCACCTCCCAAAGCGGATTTAACAGGGCGGGAGACGACCTCATGTGCTTAAGGCGGATAAAGTTCTCGGGCGACAGGCCCGGTGATTTCGAGATCAATCTCAGGACCGGCGACATAAAAAGGGGCATAAACCGGGCCTATTCTTTCCTGTCCGGTCTTGGGGGAGCGGGGCGTTTCAATGGGTCCAGGGCCGATGGGACTTAGGGTTCTTTACATCGTCTCTATACTCCCGCCATACCCGGGCGGGGCGTCAGCCTGTTACGGCAACATGCTCCGGGGCCTTGTCGAAAGGCATGGCCGGGATATAAGGAGCATTACCGTCCTCACAGAGCAAGGCTGCGTAACCAGCTATGGAGAGCCGGTAAAGGTGCATGACCGGCTCTACAGGCATGATTCAGCCCCGGCAGCTGAAAAGAGCTTCCTTAAGCAGATCTTCAATTACATCCTGATCATGGGCTATATACTTTTTTCGGGTAACGACATAGTGCAAATACATGCGCGCTACGTTTACGCGAGGTACATGGGGAGGCTCGTCTGGCTCGCGCTCCTCCTCTCAAGGGCCAGAACAGTAATCGACATCAGGGACAGGTTCTACCGGAACTTCGGTTTCGGGCATAGCTTCATCGTTTGCTCGAAAGACCTCATGGGCTTTTACGGCTGGATACGGAACAAGGAATACATCCCCGTGCCAATGGATTTCCCGGAGCTTGAAAAAAGGATAAATGCGAAGCACCGGGTCGGCTATTTCGGGGCAATCGCGGAAAGCAAGGGCATCATGGAACTGATCGAGGGCTACAAGGAATACAGGGATGGATCGGACGAGCCGCTCGAGCTCCACATCTGGGGGCATAACGCGATGGGGCCGGGGTTCGAGGCCGCAACGGCCTCAATACAGGGCGTGAATTACAATGGGTGCGCGGCCCCGGACGAGGTCTTTGATCTGATGCTCGGATGCAAGGCGGTTATCATGCCGTCGAGGTCCGAGGGCATGCCGAGGGTGTGCCTCGAAGCCATGTACTCAGGACGGGTGGTCGTATGCCACAGGGCGGTTGAGTCGATAGCGTCCGTCCTGCCGGAGAGGTTCGTGCTCAAGGACCTCACGCCTGGCGAGATAAAGAGGGTCCTTTTCGAAGTGGAGTCGTTCAGCGGCCAGGCAAGCTTTGAATACGATTTGGAAGAGCATTCGAGGGGCCGGGTCGCCTCCTGCCTCGTCGATTTTTATGGAAGGGCGCAGAATAAAAGCCTATGCGGAAAGCCGTCATAAGGAGGCAAGCTGACGGTACGAACTTCACCCTGATAATCCTCTTCATCGCCTCAGCCTTTCTCGTCTCTTCATTCAAGATAGCGAAGGTCTCGTCCTCCGCGATGGTCGCAATGGGCATGCTGGCTGCCTTTGTCATGGGGGGCCTCCTCAGGGGCAGGTTCGTCCTGGCCGCGCATCCGGTGCAGAAGGGGATGCTTGCGCTACTCGCGTGGGCTTTCTGTTCGCTCCTCGTAAGCAGGGTCGACCCGTCAAAGGCCGTCCCGCCCGAGGCCTACGCCTATTCATGGGCAGGGGGGCTCTCGAGCCCTGACCTCAGGGGAGCGTCGTTCCTCGCCAGGCTTTTCCTCGCGGCATTCGCCATGAACTTCATAATAGAGGCCGTCAATACCGAGAGGAGGTACTTCAAGGCGCTCAACTGGTTTCTGCTTTTCTATTTCAGCGTCTCGGCGCTCGTGCTCGCCCAGTTCGCCCTGCTTGCTGTCTGGGGGGTCGAGGTCGGAGAGATAAGGCCTGCAAGCGTCGAGAGCGCGTTCCGGACGGGCGGGCACCTCGGGGAATCGAGCATACTTGCCGGGGTCCTGGCCAGCGGTTATTTCCTGACCATAGCATTTTCTGTCAAGGGCCACCCAGAGCTCTGGTTCCCTGATTGGCTCGTACGGGGCATGTGCGCTGCCGCGACTATGGCGCTCCTTACTACGCTTTCAGCCGCTTGGATAATCTCCGCGCTCCTGGCGTTCGCGCTCTTGGGCCACAGGCACCTGGGAAAGAGGGGGATTATTGTTCTCATCGTCTGCATGGCCTCCGCAGGCGCCCTCTTTCATGCCGAGATATACGACTCAGTCATGAGGAAGGCGCTTGGCGAGGTGAGCCAGTTGAATATAAGGACCTATTCGTGGCTGGCGGGTCTTTCAATTTTCATGGACCACGCATATACCGGGGTTGGAATAGGGCAGAGCGTTTTCTTTACGCCGGAATACCTCAAGGAAATCGCGGTGAGGCCGTTCCTTAATCCGGATGCCTTTACGGAGCTCTTCCTTGCCTCCCGCTTCCCGCCCTTGAACACCTATATACAATGGATGGCCGAGACCGGGGCAGTGGGACTGGTCCTCCTCTTCTATCTTTATTATCTCATCTATCGCTCCGGGAAGGGGATTACGGACCCGGAGCACGAGAGGGTGGTCAAATTCGGGATGGGCGGGGCCCTTATCGCGAGCGCGGTCGCGATCAACACCTCGCCCGATTACCTCTATGTGGGCTTCCTTGACTTCCTCGCGGCCATGTACGCCGCAGGCGGGAGGGTATTCGGTCGTGGGCGCCTGGAGCGGGGTGCATGAAAAATGGACTCGCGACGTTGTTGCCGGCCCTGGCCGCTGCCGTACTCATCCATGCCGCGCTCAATCCCGAGAGGGTGTTCAATTCCCCGGCAAGCCTCCTTTATGTCGAGACCTACGACGGGTGGCGCGCCGATGCCGCCATCTGCCTTTCCGGGGCGGAGGTCGAAAGGGTCGAGCACTGCCTGCGTCTCTATATGGCAGGAAAGGCACGGACGATCGTCGTGACAGGAGGGGGGCTTGAGGCGGGGCTCATATTTTACAGGCAAGGCGGCTCGCTCGCTTCCATTTCAAGGGACTGGCTTCTTGGGAATGGAGTTCCCGCCGGCTCTATTATCACCCTTGAAGAGGGTGCGAGCACCTATGAAGAGGCGGCGACGGTCCGCTCATTCGTCGAAGGGAGAGGAATGAAATCCATCGTGGTCGTGAGCTCCCCCTACCATATGAGGCGGGTCTCCCTCGTCTTCAGGAAAGCCTTTCAGGGTAGCGGCATTGAAGTGGGCTTTTCTCCTGCAAGGGGCTTTGACGAGGGCCTTGCCGGATGGTGGAGGCAGGAGGGGCTCGTAGCTGCCGTCTTCGGCGAATACGTGAAGCTCTTCATCTACGCCATGAAGAGATACATATGACGCTGGCGCACGTTTTGGGAAGGCCCGGCTTTTTCGCCCGGACGCTTTTTCTTTCAGGCGCGTCAACGCTGCAGGCCGGGGCGCACGCCCTGCATGAAAAGGCCTTTCCGGCGAGGCTCGACGTCCCGGAGCTTAAGGTGCTAGTCATCCAGCTCGGGCAGATAGGGGACTATGCGTTGAGCGAGCCGTTCCTCAGGGCCC
Source organism: Thermodesulfobacteriota bacterium (assembly GCA_030583865.1). Lineage (NCBI taxonomy): Bacteria > Pseudomonadati > Thermodesulfobacteriota > Thermodesulfobacteriota bacterium. Next base: position 418,774 of record CP129479.1, read on the forward strand.
TTAAAAGCCTGCCGGGTAAGGACGTGAGGATAACCGCGCTCATCGACCCGATAAATTACGGGCTCTGTAAAGGAGGGGGCGCGGCGGACGAGGTCGTCCTGTACGGGTCGAGGAAATACACGCGGAGAAAGCCGTCGCCCTTCCCTTCGGCCCTGCTCGATGAACGCAAGTTCGACTGCGCGGTATGGCTGAGAGGCGACTTGAACGTGCTCCTCTGGCTTATCCGCAAGGGAGTCCGGTTCGTAAGCGTAGCCAAGTACCCGATGCCGCTACGCCGCGCCTCTTTCGCGCTCATATCAGGCAGGCCGGCCAGGAAAAAATACCCGCATTTCACGGAATGCCTGGAAAGCCTCTTGAGGGAGCACTTCCCCGGCGCCCGGATGCCGGACAAGGAGCGGCCCCGGGCCGTGCGGCCTTCCGGCAAGAAGGTCTTTATCCATATAGGCTCGGGAAACTGCCTCAGGAGGTGGCCAAGGGAGAGGTTCGTTTCTCTATCGAGGATCCTCCTTGAGTCTGACAAAGCCCTGAAGATATGCCTTCTGGGCTCGGAAGCCGATTGCCCGGACGCGGAGGCCATACTTGGGGATATGGGGCTTTCATCGTATGGCGGACGGATAGAGGACCTGTGCGGCAGGGTGGGGCTTACTGAGCTTAAGAGGGTACTCTCCAGCGGCGCCCTCTTTATCGGGTTCGACAGCGGCCCGATGCACATCGCGGCCTCATCGGGGATCCCGATGGTGGTCATGATGGGCCCGCAGTCACCGATGACCTTCGGGCCGCGAGGGAACCCGAACGCGCGGGTCGTCTACAAGGCCCCTTTCTGCTCTCCGTGCTGGCAGTTCTCATGCGTCCGGAACGGCGGCGGGGCCGGGGAATGCGTCCTGGCAATAACGCCCGGCGAGGTCTTCAAGGAAGCGGTTTCATTGCTGCCAGGAAAAGAGGAGGCAAGGACATGAAGGCGCTCTTTCTTAATCCACCGTTCCTCCCGAGGTTTTCGCGTTTCTCGCGTAGCCCTGCCGTCACCAGGAGCGGGACCATCTATTACCCTATCTGGCACGCCTACGCGGCAGGGCTCCTTGAGAAGGAAGGGCACGAGGTCATGCTTATCGACGCGCCCGCAAGGGGGCTCGGAAGGGAGGACTGCTACAGGGCCGCCGCCGGCTTCAGGCCGGACATGGCGGTCGTCTATGCCTCTACCCCGAGCATCTATAACGACATAGAGGTCGCGGCTGAATTGAAGGAAAGGACGGGGGGCGCGTTCACGGTCCTTACGGGAACGCACGCATCGGCGCTTCCAGAGGAGACTCTAAAGCTCGATCCGAGGATAGACGCGGTAGCCCGCCTCGAATACGACCTTACGCTTTCGGAGCTGTTAAAAGGCATCGACGGGGGAAATGCATCCGAAGTCGCCGGCCTGACCTTGAGGGAAGGGGGCTCCGTAAGGTCTAACCCGGACAGGCCTTTCATCGACGACCTCGACACTCTCCCGTTCGTATCGAGGGCCTATAAGAAGCACCTGAGGATAGAGGACTACTTCTATGCCCACTGCCGGTACCCCGTGGTCTCCATCTTCACAAGCAGGGGGTGCAACGCCAGGTGCACCTATTGCGTCTACCCCCAGCAGGCCTTCGGAAGGAGGCAGCGCCAGAGGAGCCCGGAGAGCATTGTCTCCGAGTTCGAGTACATAGAAAAGGAGCTCCCACAGGCCAGGGAGGTGCTCATAGACGACGACACCTTCACCTCTGACCGCAGTCACACGCATGAGTTTTCCGAGCTCATGTTACGGAAGGGGATAAGGCTTCCCTGGACAGCCGAGTGCCGCCCCAACCTCGATTACGAGACCATGCGCCTCATGAAAAAAGCCGGGTGCAGGCTGATAGTGGCGGGGTTCGAGAGCGCGGACGACCGGGTGCTCCGGAACGTAAAAAAAGGCATCACGGTCGAGCAGATGAGGCGGTTCGTCGGGGACGCCAAGAGGGCCGGGATAATGTTGCACGCCTGCTTCATGGCCGGGAACATGGGGGAGACGAAAGAGAGCCTTAAAAAATCGCTCGCCTTCGCGAAGGAGATGCGCGCCGACACCTGCCAGTTCTTTCCGCTCATGGCATATCCGGGGACCGAGGCCTACAGGTGGGCCGACGAGAACGGTTATCTTGCCACGAGAGACTTCAGGAAATGGCTTACCGAAGAGGGCCTTCACAACTGCGTAGTCAGCACACCCGAGCTCTCCGCGGAGGAACTCATAATGTTCTGCGACCGTGCCCGGCGGAGCTATTACCTCGACCCGAGGTACATCGCCTACAAGCTCAGGCAGGGCATGAGGGACCGCCGCGAGCTTGTGAAGACACTAAGGTCTGCCAGGACCTTTGCAAGGCATCTCCTGGGCGGGTCTCGTAAGGGCGCGGCCTGCTGAGGGATGCGAGGGCGCATCCGAGGAATTCCGAAGAGAGGCTTATAAGACGCATGGGATGGCAGTTTACGCTTGAAGTCATTTTCTGGACAGGGGCCGCGGCCCTCTTCTATGCCTATATCGGGTACCCGCTGGTCCTCTTTTTCCTGAGCCGCGCTCTCGGCGAGGAAAGGAAGGCCGGTCGGGAGGGCGCGCCCCTTCCTTCGGTATCGGTCCTCATCGCGGCATATAACGAAGAGAAGACCATAGGGGAGAAGATACGGAACACGCTCAACCTCGACTACACCAAGGAACTCCTCGAAGTGGTCATCGCCTCTGACGGCTCGAGCGACCGCACTGCCGGTATAGTGAGGTCCTTTGCGGCAGAGGACGGCAGGGTGCGCCTGCTTGAATTCCCGAGGGGCGGCAAGGCCAGGGCGCTCGCGCTCGCAATGCCGCAGTTAAGGGGCGAGATAGTCTTTTTCTCGGACGCGAATACCGAATGCGAAAAAAACGCGCTCAGGCTCATAGCCGGGGCGTTCGGAGACAGGCGCGTCGGGTGCGTCTCCGGGAGGCTCGTCTACAGGAATCCCGGTGGCATCGTCAGCGGAAAAGGAGAGAGCCTCTATTGGCGTTATGAGACGTGGCTTAAAAGGCTCGAGAGCAGGCTCGGGTGCGTCTCGGGCGCTAACGGAGCCGCCTACGCCATAAGAAAGGAATTATTCGAGGCGCCCCCGTCGGGCACGGTAAACGACGACTTCGTCATCTCGACAATGGTGGCGGCCAGGGGCGGAAGGAGCGTCTACGAAGAGAGGGCCTTTGTCTACGAAGACGTGGCATCGAGCGCGCGGGGCGAGTTCAGGCGGCATGTGAGGGACGGGGCAGGCCATTACATCGCAATATGGCACCTCGCGCGCCTCCTCAACCCGTTCCTCGGGCTCCCGGCCTTCATATTCTGGTCGCACCGGGTTTTCAGGTGGACAGCTCCGTTCATATTGCCCGCCCTTTTAGTCCTGAACGCGATGCTCCTTGAAAAAGAGGTCTACAGGCTCGCGTTCGCGGCGCAGACGGCGTTCTACGCGGCGGCCCTCCTCGGATTTCTGGGCAGGGGGCAGGCGAGGTTGCCTTTCCTCTTTCACGCGCCCTTTTATTTCTGCAACTTGAACCTGGCGCTATTCATCGGTTTCGTAAGGGCCGTTTCAGGGAGGCAGAAGATGACCTGGGACAGGGCGGGGAGGGCTTAGGGCGGGTGGATACCTTCCTTGTCGCGATAACCGGCCTCGTTGCCGGGGCAGCCGGGCCCATGGCGATACAGAGGATCGGCAACGGCCTCGGCCTGATCGACAGGCCGAATGAGAGGAGCTCCCATTCCGTGCCGACACCGAGGGGAGGGGGCATCGGCATTGTTGCGGTAACGAGCGCCGCGGCCGGGCTCTCAGGAGATTACGCCTTCGGGCTGGTCCTTGCGACAATCGGCCTCTTGGGGTTTTTTGAAGACCTCCTCGGATTACCTGCAAAGCTCAGGCTCATTACGCAGCTCGGGCTTGCCTTCCTCCTTGCCGCATCCACGCTGGGCCTTCCGGCATCGGGCGCTGAGGCCGCGCTACTCGTCTTCTGGGCGGTCTTCATCGCCGGCACAGCCAACTTCTACAACTTCATGGACGGAATTAACGGCATGGCCGGAGCCTCCGGGCTCGTCGCCTTCGGCCTCCTCTCGGCGTTCGCGTATCTCTTCAGCCCGGAGCACTTCGCAGTCAGCCTTTTAGCGGCGCTCGCCTGCCTGGGTTTTCTTCCATTCAACGCGCCCAGGGCCAGGGTCTTCATGGGAGACGTCGGGAGCGTCTTTTTGGGGTTTCTCTTCGCCTCCCTGGCGCTCAAGATGGCTTCATCGCCCCTGGCCTTTATATGCATTGCTGCATTCCTCGCGACCTTTTACGCGGATGCCTTGACGACCGTCGCCGCGAGGGCGGCCAGTGGCGAGGACATATACAGGGCGCACAGGGGCCACCTGTATCAATATATTGCGAACGAGCTCGGCATCCCCCATTGGAAGGTCTCTTTCGGCTACGCGTCAGTACAGTTGCTGACCGGCGCCCTTGCCCTGCTCGCCTTTACAATGAGCGCAAGACGGTTCCTCCTTCCTGGCGCGCTCATCGTGTTTTCATTTGTCTTCGCAGCCGCATACCGGTCGATAAAATCCGCTCCACCGAAGGGCGAAGCCCTCGGCAGGACCCGGGGCGGCATATGAAGAGAGCCATCAGAAAAATCCTTAAACCGACCCCGGCAAAAAGGGCGGCCTTCTTTCTGGTTTCCGACGCCCTCGCGATTTCAGCGGCGCTGCTGCTCGCCTTCCAGCTTCGGATGGACTTTGCCATGACGCCTGAACATTATGCGAAATTCATGAGTTCGCTCCCGTTCTTTATTCCCTTGAAGGTTCTTATGCTCGCCTTCTTCAGGATATACAGCATGACGTGGAGGTACGCGGGCATAGAAGATTTCATGCGGATAACTGGCGCGGTCGCGCTCTCGGAGGCTTTGCTATTCGGGATCATCCACCTCATCATCCCGGCTTTCAGCGGTTTTTATTCGGCCTTGCCCAGGGGCGTTTTCTTCATTGACGCCGCGCTTTCCATATTGTTCCTTTCATGCCTCAGGGTCTCAAAGAGGGTAACCATTGACGCGGTCCGGAGGAAAAGGAGCAGGAAGAACGGGAAAAGGACCCTCATCATCGGCGCCGGAGACACAGGAGAGATGATATTGAGGGACATCATCAGGCAGAAGACGATGGGATGGGCCCCAATGGGCTTTATAGACAGGGACAGGAGCAAGCTCGGGAGCTCCATACACGGGGTGAGGGTCATCGGCGCGCCGGAAGACCTCGAGGAAATCGTTACGGCCAGAAGGATAGAGCAGGTGGTAGTGGCGGTCCCCTCGATGAGCGGAAAAGAGCTCAAAACCATATACGAGACGGCCAAGGACCTTGTCGAGTCCATAAAGGTGGCGCCGCGGATACACGACTTCCGCCACGAGAGCCCGGGCCTCAAGGGCCTTGAGGAGATAAAGGTTGAAGACCTCCTTGGAAGGCAGGCAGTGGAGGTGGACAGCGACAGCATAGGCGCGTTCCTGAGAGGCAAGGTGGTGCTCGTGACCGGGGCAGGGGGCTCGATAGGCTCGGAGATCGTCATGCAGGTGGCCGCGTTCCAGCCCGAGAGGCTCATACTCTTCGACATTGACGAGACCGAGCTCCACAGGATGGAGCTCAAGCTCAAGAAGACCTATCCGCAGCACTTTAGCGGAAATGGCTGCGCGGGCGGCAGGCTCGTTTTCGCCGTGGGAGACATAGGGAACTCCGAGAGGGTCGGGGGCGTATTCAGCAGCTACCGCCCGGAGATAGTATTCCATGCCGCCGCCTACAAGCACGTGCCCATGATGGAGCACAACCCCGGGGAGGCGGTAAGGGTCAACATGTTCGGCACTTATGTGCTGGCAGCTTCAGCCGCAAGGAGCGGGGTCAGGAAGTTCATCATGATATCGAGCGACAAGGCGGTGATGCCCTCGAGCGTCATGGGCGCTACAAAGCGTATGGCCGAGAACATATGCGCCGCCTTCGGCACCGGGAGGACCGCCTTCATATCCGTGAGGTTCGGGAACGTGCTCGGGAGCCGCGGCAGCGTCCTTCCCATATTCATGGAGCAGCTCAAGTCCGGCGGCCCTCTTACGGTCACGCACAGGGAAATAAAAAGGTACTTCATGACCATATCCGAGGCGGTCTCTCTCGTCCTCCAGGCCGCGGTCATAGGCAAGGGCGGGGAGGTGCTGGTCCTGGACATGGGTGAGCCGGTGAGGATTGCTGACCTCGCGGAAGAGCTCATAAGGATAAACGGGCTCGAGCCGTATAGGGACATAGCCATAGAGTTCACTGGGCTCAGGGCGGGCGAGAAGCTCTATGAGGAGGTCTTCACGGACGAGGAGGTCCTCAAGGTGAGCGCCCACAGGAAGATACTCGTAGCGAGGGGCGCGGCATCGTACTCCCTGCGCGACATAGATAGGATACTCGGGGAGTTCGAGCCGCATATCGGCGGGCAGGGACGCGGCAAGGAGCTTAAGGGCCTTTTAAGAAAATACGTCGAGCATACGGACGAAGCGGGGCTTGAGGAGCTTACGTTGCAGGGGAGGGTGGTTTAGGATGAGGGCCGGGAGATACGCGCGCGAAAAAGAGCTCGACCTTGCCGATTACTTGGCGGTGGTATGGAAGAGGAGGCTTGCCGTCCTCCTGGTCTCGGCTGTAATGACCATAGGATTTCTTGTCTACTCCCTTGCGATCCCCGACATGTACGAGTCCAGGGCCGTCATAATGCCCGTCGGGAGGGGCGCCGAGCAGGGCGCTGGTGCCTCCGCCCTCGCAGAGCGGTTCGGTTCCATACCCGGCATAACTCTCCCTGCCTCGGCCTCGTCAGCCGAGATAATGAGCCTTCTTAAATCAAACCGCCTCCGCGCCCGCGTCCTGGAGGAGCGCGGACTTCTTAAAATGCTTTTCACCGGGGAACGGGATGGGGTGGGCGCCGACGGCGGTCCCACAACCTGGGACGGGCTGAGGGCGCTCGATTCCATGCTCGAAGTGAAGAGCGACCTTAAGGACAATACGATCACCCTCTCAGCTACGCACGCCGACCCGCGCATTGCCGCGGACATGGCAGGGCACCTTATCGCCGCCCTTACAGACCACATGAGCGGCGAGGCAAGGAGGGTGGCAATAGCGAACAAGTCATACCTGGAGGCGCAGCTCGCCCATAGCCAGGACCCCATAATCAGGCAGAAGATATACAACCTCATCGCCCAGCAGATGGAGACGGCCATGATGTCCGAGATGAGGGAGAGCTTCGCTTTCAAGGTCGTGGACCCGCCGATGGTGCCTGACATGAAGATCTCGCCCGATAGAAGAAGGATAACGCATGCAGGGTTCCTCCTCTCCCTTGCGGCGGGGGTCGTCTCCGCCTTTCTTCTCGAGTTCAGGTCCAGGCGCGCCTCCGGAAAGCCTGCCGCGGGCAAATCTTGAAAGACGCCTTCCCAAAGCCCTGGAGCCGGGGCCTTATACCCAAGCTCATTTCAACCCTTGCCTTTTTAGCGGCCTTTACAGGGGTCCCTGAATGCCATGCCGCGCCGCCGGTCAATATACCGGTCAAGAGCCGTTTGTACGAGGATTTTGAGCTGCTTGAAATTAAAGGGCTCATCCGGTCGGGGCTACTCTCGACCCGCCCTTTCAGCAGGCTCGAGGGGGCTCGCCTTTCAAATGAGGCGGCTGAGGAGATCAAAAAGCGGCCAGGAGCGGGCCGAAGCGCCTTATCGGCAGTAAGGCGGCTCGAGAGGGAGTTCAGATTTAATGCCGATGGAAGCCATGCAGGGGCCGATATAAGGCCTCTGGAAAATGCCTATCTCCACGCGCTCTATTCGGATAAGGAGCCGGTATTTCCTTCCGCAAACGCTGGCGGAAGGCACTTTAATGGCAATATGAACCTGAGGGCCGGGTTACGGGCGAGCGCAGCCTTCAGTGATAAGGTGGTCCTTCATATAAACCCGGAGTACAGCCATTTCGAGGGCTCGAACGTCAGGCTTGAGGAGGGCTATCTCATGCTGAGCTTTCATGGAATAGAGCTTCTCGCGGGGCGCGACCACATGTGGTGGGGGCCTGGCTTCCACGGGAGCCTTTTGATGAGTAACAACGCAAGGGCCTTTGACATGGTCAAGGCGACTTCTGCGCACCCCTTTCTCCTGCCCTGGAAGTTCGCAAGGCTCGGGGTTTTGAGGCCGACACTTTTTTTGGCACGCCTTGAGAAGGACAGGGACCACCCTAACGCGAAGCTCCTCGGCATGCGGCTCGATATGAAGCCAGCCCCATCGTTCCAGGCAGGCCTGAGCCGCGTTTTCATGTTCGGCGGCAAGGGAAGGCAGCCCCTTTCCGGAGGGGACTGGCTGGACATATTGGCAGCTAAAGACAGCGCCGAGCACTCGGATTCGCCAGCAAACGGAAACCAGCTCGTCTCCATTGACGCCACATTCGTTTACGTGAACGAGGGCAGCCCTTTCATCCCCTTTTCAGGGGTGAAGATTTACGGGGAGCTGGGGGCCGAGGACTCATCGGGAAATAGGACCCCGACAGGCAGGGCGGTCATGTACGGCATGTTTCTGGACGGGCTGTTTTGGGCCGACGGGCTTGACATGAGGGTCGAGTACGTGAATACCGGCCAGAGCGAAAGGTATGGGCCGCTCTGGTATTCACACGGAGTCTACACGAGCGGCTACACCCACCGGGGCCGGGTTATCGGCCACCACATGGGCGGGGACTCGGAGGACCTTTTCCTCCGGGCCCGGTATCATTCACCCGCAGGCGTCGTCGGCCTTGAGGCGGATTTCGAGCGATTGAATATCCACGGCAACGGCAAAAAACGTGAATGGTACGGGGCGGACCTGACCATTCTGGGCGAAGGACTCATTTTTTCAATCGGAGCCGGGATTGAGAGGGACAACGGCCATAGCGGCGTCCTTTGGACGAAGGTAAGCCGGGGCTTTTAGCGCCATGCCGTTTTTTCCGTTTTTGGTTGAATCACGTTCTTCCATCTGGTAGGCTTGTGAACCTATGGCCTTGAAATTACGCTGAAACCGGGCTCAAGGTCCTTGACAGTGCTCAGGCCGGTGGTTAGAGTCAAGTATGGAAGCGTAAAGGCCGAGGAGCATGAAAGGATGTGCTTATAGCCTGAACGGCCGTGCCAGGCAGGGTTATTGCGCGCTCCTTGAATATAAAAAGAGCTTCGGGAGGGGAAAATGGCACAGGCAAAGCAAGGCGACATCGTAAAGGTCCATTACACGGGCACGCTCGAGGACGGCACCAGGTTCGATTCGTCGGACGGCAGGGACCCGCTTCAGTTCGTGATTGGCGAGGGCATGCTCATACCGGCTTTCGAGCAGGCAATCGTGGGCATGAACCCCGGAGACACGAAGCAGCTCCAGATTCCGTCTCATGAGGCCTACGGGCCGTACATGGACGAGCTCATCCTCGAGGTCGACAGGAACCAGATACCGCAGTATATCGACCCCGAGGAGGGGATGCAGCTCCAGATAACCCAGGACGACGGCAGCTCGACTATCGTGAAGGTCGTAAAGCTCACGAACGAGAAGATATACCTGGACGCAAACCACCCGCTTGCGGGCAAGGACCTTACTTTCGAGGTCAGGCTGGTCGACATAGTCCGCCACTGACCTGAGGCAGCTTCTTAATCCGACAACTCTTCAGGGCTTAAAGGCCGGACGACCTCCGGCCTTTTCCCATTTCAGCTCAGCGCCGGAGCCCCATCTTCTCTTCCATCTCGATGGTCACAGGCTGCTTGATGTCCATGTAGCCATCCCAGGGGTTCCCGGCGTCCCTTATCCGGTCCTTCATGTTGGCGAGCGTAAAAGACCCCGGCCCATAGAGCATGAGCTCGTCCCACCCGAGGGGCGCCGCGATCGGCGCGCCCGGTTTGGCCCTGGTCGAATATGCCTCTATGGCGGTTGCGCCCCTGATGTTTCTCATGTAGTCGATGAATATCCTGCCGGTCCTTCTCGATTTCGTCATCATTGACGTGAACCTGTCCGGAAGGCCCCGGGCCACGAACTCAGCAACGGCCCTCGTGAACCCCTGTATCTCTTCCCAGTCCCTTATTGGAAGGACCGGGACGACGACGTGGAGCCCCTTTCCGCCGGTCGCCTTTACGAAGCTTTTTAATCCAAGCTCTTCAAGGAGCGCGCGCATGAGGAAGACGGCCTCCACGAGCCGCTCCCACCCGACGCCCTCGTCCGGGTCTATGTCGAAGACGAGCCTGTCCGGGTGCTCGACCTTCACGTAGCGGCTGTCCCATGTGTGTATTTCAAGCGCGCCTATCTGGGCGAGCGCCATTAGCCCCTCTGGCGTATCTACCATCAGGTACTCGGCTTGCGTGCCGTCGTTCTCGGCAATGGCGAGCCGCTTTAGCTCCGGAGGCATGGCGTTGACGGAGTGTTTCTGATAGAAGCACTCCTTCCCGACGCCTTCGGGGCAACGCACCAGCGTAAGGGGCCTGCCGGCAAGGTGCGGCAGCATAAGCGGCGCGACCGCTTCATAGTAGCCTATGAGGTCCGCTTTCGTGTATCCTTTTTCGGGATAAAAGACGCGCCCGGGGTTTGTGACGCGCACGCTCTTTATTACCCGGACAGGACCCGGGTCTGCCGGAGGAGAAGGCGCGAGCCGCTCTTCCGTGGGCCCTACTGCCTCCTTCGCCCGGAGCGGGTCTTCGGCTACTACCTCCCTTGCGGGCTTGTCTTCCCGGAGCCCCTGGAAAGATGCGTGCCTCAAGACGCCCTCCGCCGTCCGCTGCCTGTACTCCACTTCGGCCACAAGCTCGGGCCTTACCCAGTGCACGCCCTTTGCCTCTGCCCCTGTAGGCGGGTCTTGGAAGGGGGGAGCAGCCGTCTCAAGCGGCTTAAGGCGCTCCCAGACTTCAGATATGGAGCGTTCGTTGAAGCCGGTCCCGACCCTGCCGCAGTAGATGAGATTACCGTCCCTGTCGTAAGCGCCTATAAGGAGCGCGCCGAACCCGCTCTTCCTTTCGCCCCCGGGCTCGGTATATCCGCCTATGACGAATTCGTCCCTTAGAAGGCATTTTGTCTTGAGCCACGACCTAGACCGCCCTTCGACATAGGAAGAATCCCGCTTCTTGGAGATTATTCCCTCTATCCTGTAGGTGCAGGCGTGCTCGAAAAACTCCGGGCCCTTGCCCTCTACGTGGCCGCTGAAACGGAGGAGCCTTGAATCGGCCCTTTCCGATTTGAGGATGGATTCCGCAAGTAGCTTTCTTTCGTAGAGGGGCGCTTCCATGAGGGAGTAGCCGTTGTAATAGAGGACGTCGAAGAGCATGTAAATAAGCCCCTCGTCTGTCCTCATGGCGAGCGCGTGCTGGAGGCCCTCGAAGCTCGTTATGCCTTCCTCGCCAATGGCAACGACCTCGCCGTCGAGCCATGCCTCTTTTAAGAAAAGGCGCGAGAGCGCCCCGGCAATGGACTGGAACCTGTCCGTCCAGTCGTTCCCGTTACGGGTAATAAGCCTTACGCTCTCTTCCCGTATTTCCGCGAGTATCCTGTATCCGTCGTATTTAAGCTCGTGCACCCATCCTCCGCCCGAAGGCGGCGCATCGACGAGGGTCGCGAGCGCGGGCCTCATCATCTCCGGCATGGGTTTTTTTTGATACCGCGCTTCGGACGGGAGGATCCGGGTTTCGTTCTCTTTGCCGCTCCACACGCCCTCCGGGAGTGTTGCGACCTCTTCGACGCTCCTGCCGCTAATGACGCTCTCCGGCCTTTCAATCGTCACGTCGCCCGTGACTTCCGAGTCCGCGTCCTCTTCTTTTATAAGGAGCCATTCGTCTTTTTCCTCCCTGTCCCTTTCGCCGGGCTTGAGCCGCACAAGCGCCCACCTGCCCCGGAGTTTTTTGCCGGAGAGGATGAACTTCATCGCGCCCTTTTGAAGCCCCCTGTCCGGGTCTTCCTCGGGCAGCCAGAAGCCCTTGTCCCAGACGATTACAGCCCCGCCGCCGTACTCTCCCCTCGGGATGACGCCCTCGAAACCGGCGTACTCAAGCGGGTGGTCTTCAACGTGCACCGCAAGCCGCTTGTCTTCGGGGTTTAGCGACGGTCCCTTGGGGACAGCCCAGCTCTTGAGTGTGCCGTGGAGTTCCAAACGGAAATCGTAATGGAGGGAGCGTGCTGAATGCTTCTGGACGACGAATATGCCCGCAGGGCCTTCGGCAGCCTGTCCTTCTGGCTCGGTGGTGCGGCTGAAATCTCGCTTCCGGCGGTACTCGCCGAGGCCGTCGCCTTGACTTTCGCTCCCCATCTTGCCGGGCTACCCGCCCGAGGCCTTCCGGGCCTTCACCTTCGCGGCCTCGGTCTCCTCGACGCTTTTCTTGAGGAGCGTCATTAGGTCGATGACCTCCGCTGTGGGCGCGGGCGGAGGGGCTGCCGCCTCCTCGACCCTGGCAGTCTCGCCTGCGGCGATCTTGCTTTTTATATAGGAGAGCAGTTCGTCCCTGTATGTGTCGTGGTATTTATCCGGCTGCCAGTCGGATATCATCGACTCGACGAGCCTCTCGGCCATCTCAAGCTCTTTTCCCGTAACGCCGAGCTTTTCAAGGTCTTCTTCAGGCACCTCGATTGTTTCCGGTTTCTTCAGCTCGTCGGAGTATCTGATGAGGTCGAGGACAAGGACTCTTCCGTAAGGGACCACTGCGCCGATGTATTCCTTCGAGTGGATGACGACCTTCGCTACACCGGCCTTTCCGGTTTTTTTAAGCGCTTCGCGTAGAAGCGCGTAGCCCTTTTCGCCCCTACCCACGGGCGCTAGAAAGTAGGGCTTCTGGAAGAATATGGGGTGTATGTCCTTGGAATCCACGAAGTCTATTATCTCGACGGTCTGGGTCGCCCTGGCGTTTGCGCGCTTAAGGTCCTCTTCGGTGAGGACGACGTACTGCCCCCGCTCGAACTCGTATCCCTTGACCATCTCGCCGGAGGCGACTTCCTTGCCTGTCCGCTTGTTGATTTTTTTGTAGCCCACGGGCGAGAGGTCGTTCTTGTCGAGGAGGTGGAAGTCGAGCTTCTTCTCCTTGCCTTCGGCGGTGAAGAGGCCGACAGGGATATTTACCAAGCCGAAGCTTATGGAACCTTTCCAGATGGGACGGGCCATGAAAAAAAACCTCGCTTTTTTGAAGGGCGGGGCGGGAAGGCGCCTAATTAGATTCTAAAGGAAAGGCGGGGCTAGTCAAGGGGCGGGATTTATCCGCCCCACCTCCGGATATAGGCGTCGACGTCGAATTTCGACCTGCTGCCTTTGTAGCTCATGAAGCGTATCTTCCCCGTCACCTTCCTTTCGGCCCACGCGCGGTCGTGCACCCCGCCTATGGCCCAGGCTATCCCGGCGTACCCGTTCGGGTCCCTGCCGTCGAGCTCGTATTTGTCGTTCAAGTAGATGGCGTTCCGGAGAGCGGCCTCCGGCGACCCGCTCCATTCGAGCATCTTCTTGGCCCAGTACATGCGCATGTAGCCGTGCATCTTGCCTGTCTTCACCATCTGCATCTGGGAGGCGTTCCAGAGCGGGTCGTAAGTCCGGGCGTTCTCAAGCTCGTCGAGTGAGAAAAGAAACTCGCGCCTGTCGGCTGAGTGGGCATCCAGTGTCTTTTTTGCCCAGGCTGGAAAACCTCTCGCGCTGTCGTAGTCGCGGTTATAAAGGCAGAAGTTGTCCGAAAGCTCCTTCCTGACGATGAGCTCTTCAAGGAAGGCCTTTTTGCCCTCGCCATCCGCGCCCTTTCGCATCACTTGAAGCGCGACGCGCTGCGCGGATATCTGCCCGAAGTGGAGATACGGCGAGAGGTTCGATTGCCCGTCCTTTGTGGGGTCGTTCCTGTCATCTGCATACCTGCCGAGCTTCTTTACTATGAAGCTTTCGAGCGCTTTCCGCGCCTCGCTCTCGCCGGGCTTAATCCAGTCCGCCTCTTTTACAGTGCTGTCGATTTCAAGCTCAGAGATGGTCTTTTCAAGTTCGAAACCCGCCTTGATCCCGGCATGGTGCGGGTGCCTCCTGAACCGGGGAAAATCAGTTAGAAAATCCTTGAGCCTGGCCTGTATCCTGGGCCTGAAGGTGCGCGCCGCGAACTCCTGCTTTGATGAGGCTATCCTGCAAGGCACGATATTATGCGCGTCTACCATATGGAAGGGTATGCCTATCCTTGCGGCTACGGCATCCCTCCAGCCCCTTTTAATCTTCAAGGGGTCGAAGTCGGTGACGAGCTCTGATATTTCATATCGCTTTATGAAGTCCGGCACCGCTATAGGCGGTTCGCCCTTAATGAGGACAAAAGGAACGGACCGCTCGGCAAGACTCTCTTCGACTTCCTTCAACCCCCGGAGCATGAACCCGTACTGCCGGAGCGCGGCCCCCAGGAAGGCAGGAGCAAGGCAAAAGAGCACGATGAGCTGGGCTTTCCGTTCGATTGCGAGCGACTGGGCAAAGAGGAGCGCCCAGTTGTCCTTCGACCTCTGGTCGCGGCTCATCCAATAGGCTACAGGGCCTTTCCGTAAAGCCCCATCCTTCAATGTCTCGTACCTACCCTCGAACATGAGCTCCTACACGTGGTTTCTGAGCATAAGCTCAATGGGGTGCGGGTTCAGGTAGTATTGCCTCTCAAGATAATGCTCATGGAAAAGGCGGACATAGTGGTTAATGAGCACTATCGGCACGATAAGGGGAATAAGCCCCTTCCGGTAGTCGCCGATGATCTCAAGCATCTCTTCTTTTTCCGTTTTGGAGAGCTTATCTTTAAAGTACCCAATGAGGTGATAGAGGACGTTCGTGTTCTTCCGCGTTGTCGCGGTAAGACGGAGCCCTTCCATGAGGGCCTTCCCATATTCGGAATAAAGCCCCTGACTTCCGGATTTCCCGGCCTTCGCAACCATCCTTCCGAGGCGCGAGTAATGCGGGGGGCTGTGCGCGAGGATCAGGAGCTTGTGCCGGGTGTGGAATTCGACGAGGCCGGCGGGGCCGGGCTTACGCATCAGCTCCTGCCAGCGCCGGTATACGAATACGCGCTCTATGAAGTTCTCGCGGAGCTTCGGGTCGTGGAGCCTGCCGTCGTCCTCCGCAGGTACGAGGGGGATGCGTTCGACGAACGCGCCGCCGAAGAGCCCCACTCCCTTTTTTGAGGGCTGCCCCGAAGGCCCGTAGAGCTTCACTCCGTAAAGGCCGGAGCTCGGCGATTTGGACTTGAAGATGAAGCCCGAGAGGGACTCTTTTTCAAGCTCGTCGAGTTTTTCCCTCACCCATTCGCGCATGCCCTCGGTGTGGTCTATGCCGGTCTTTCGCGTTACGAGGCGCTGGCCTTCGGGAGCGGCCTTCAGGCGCATGGCCTCTCTCGGCACAGGAAGGCCGTACTCCACCTCCGGGCAGACCGGCACCCATTCGAAGAACTTCCCGAGGGTGTCGGTAATGTACCTGTCCCTTTGGTGCGTGCCGTCATAGCGCACATTCTCTCCAAGTAGGCACGAGCTTATGCCGAGCTTTATCATTTGCATGGTTCGAGAAAAAGCCGGATAGAATCCAATTTCTGAGGAAGATAAGGGGCCTTACTTAGAGTTTAAGGGGGAGGCGGGTGGAGTCAAGGGGGGCTGTGGCATGTTATTGCTGATGTGTGGCGGAGCATGCTTTTTGATAGACGGCTGTCCCTGAACCATCATCGATGATTTTAATTGGATTACTGACGCAGGCGTGGTTGCGACACCGTTTAGATACATGAGTCGACTTGCATGACTGTCGTAGCAAAGAGCTTAATGCACACGGCTATTTTTGGATAGCAATGAGTCGAGCACCGGGAAGGCGGCTCGGCTCATATTTGCTTATCCCTCGCGCTGGTTTCCCCGTATCCTCTCGAACCTCTCGAGTATGACCTCGGCCCTGTACTTGTAGTCGGCGGCCACCCTGTTGGAAGGGTCGAGCTCCAGCACGATATCCCATTCCTTTATCGCGAGCTCCATCTCCTCGCTCTGGAAATATGCTATGCCGTTTCTCAAGTGCTTCTCAACCGCCTTGTCCCGCTCGGAGACGGCCCTCTCCAGGAGCTCCTTCGCGTTCATGTACGAGGGGACTATCCTCAAGGCCGCCGTAAACTCCTCGATGGCCCTGTGGTATGCGCTCGATTCGAAGTAGACCTTTCCCTTCAGGTAATGGAGGTTGGCGAGGTCCTCGGGCGCGTCGTCCTTGGATAAGATCCTTTTCGCCGCAGTGGCCGGGTTCGTGGCGGCCTTTTTCCCGGCTTGTACGGGGGCGGCGCGGGGGGCAGCCGTCTTTTGTGGCGCATCACCGGACCTCATCGCCTCGGTTACGAGCTCGAGCTTGCGCTTGGCGAGGAGGTTTTCCGGATTGTGGCGGAGAGAGTGCCTGTACTCTGCCGCTGCCTTCGAAAGTATTCCGGCCCTTTCGTAATCCTCGGCCATCTCCAGGTGCCTCCTGGAAAGCTGCATGGAAATGGAGTTAATGTCCTGGAGGAGCTTCCTGGACGCCTTGTAGTTCGGGTCGCCCTTGGGTATCCTGCCCGCCTTCTCCCGGGCCTCGGAGAGCCTGCCGCTCTCGTACAGCAGGACGGCCCTGTCGTACTCGGTGCCCTGCGCGTACCGCGAGGACATCTGCACGCATCCGGCCATGAAAACGAGGAGCGCTATCATCGACAGCCTAAATAACAAAGCCTTCCTCCCTGAGCACACTGCACGCGAGGCTTACGACCCCTTCCACCTCGTCCTTCCAGCGCGGGCCGAGCCCCGTTATGTTGTAGAGCGTAACCGGCTTGTCGAAGCCCTTCAGGTACACGCCCCGCATCTCCTCCGCGGCCACGTCAGCCGCCACCCTGCCGTAGATGAACTCGCTTACGAGTATCTCACCGCCCCTCGCGAGGTCGGTGAGCCTCGAGGCCGTGTTTACCGGGTCTCCCACGGCGGTATACTCCATCCTTACGCTTGAGCCCATGTTCCCGACGATGACCTCGCCTGAATCGAGGCCGATGCCCATCTCGAGGGCCGTCTCCCCGCGCTCGGCCCGGAGCGCGTTCATCCTCTCGACCGCGAGCTTCACGGCCATTGCCGCCTTCACGCCCTGCTCGAGGTGGGAGAGATTTCTGATGGGCGAGCCGAATACGCTCATGACCGCATCGCCGATGAACTTGTCTATGGTGCCCTCGAACCTGAAGACCATGTCGGTTACGACGGTGAAGTACCTGTTGAGGAGGTCGACTATCTCCTCCGGCTCCATCTTCCTCGACATGGAGGTGAAGCCCCGTATGTCGGCGAAGAAGACCGTTACCTCCCTCCTGTGGCCACCGAGCTTTACGCGCTCCGGGTCCCTGAAAATCTCGTCGGCCACGTGCCGGCTTACGTAGCGGTTCAATACCCCCCTCAGTATCTCCTTTTTCTTGAGGTCCGAGGCCATCCTGTTGAAGGAGGCCACCAGGTCCCCTATCTCGTCCTTCCTTATCTCTGGTATGCGGTAGTCGAAGTTGCCCAGGGCTATCTCCCTGGTGCCCTGGAAGAGCCTGAAGACAGGCCGGAGTAGCCCCGAGGCGAGGGGGATGGATATCAGCGTTACGGCCCCGGCAGCCATGAAACCCATTATGGTCACCCTCCTGACCGCGCGCCTTACCTGCTCCCTTATGAATGCCTTCGAAAAGGACAATACGGTATAACCGACGGTCGTGTCCCTGAACACTATAGGCGAGGCGAAGGTGATGGACTCCTGGTCGCCGTGGTCTATGGTCCACGGAGCCGCCTCGCCCTGCCTGGCCATTATGAGGCCCGTGTCGAAGAGGACGAAATCGCCTCCGGCCTCAAGCACGTCCTTGTGCGCCTCGACCTCGAACCTGTGGTTGAGGATATAGGCGTCGTGTATGCCGGGGTACTTGAGTATGTTCTGGACGGCGAGCGTCATGCCAAGCGTGTCCTTCTGCATGAAGGGCATCTTGGAGTCGTTCGCGAACTCGTGTGTTATGGTCCCGGCCATGGAGCGGAGCTGCTCCTCGAGGTCGGACTTGTGCTGCAAGACGAGCATCGCGCCTATGGAAACGGTCGCCGCGAAAAGGAGGGTGGAGAGCACGACCGCAAGCTTTATCTTGATGCCTATCTTCAAATCCGACCGCCACGGATGGAAGGGAAAACGCGCAATGCCGGCGGGCCGCGTCGAAGGGCCGCCCTAGCGCGCTAAAAAACCACAAATCACATGTAATGCCCGTGACCGGGGTCACGGAAAAACGCTTACGGGAAATGGGAGACTTTGGAGAGATTAAGGCCGGTTTATTAAATAACGGGGGCGCGGCTGATTAAATCCCTTTAAAAAACGGGCAGGACTGCCGAATCGGAGCGAACGCGTGCCGTACCTCTCCCAGTGCGATTACATCCCGAACACCTGATCTAAAAAAAGCCGGAGGCTGCCGTAAGCCGGATTCTGTTCCCGGCAAAGCCGGGCGGCGGCCATTCGTCTAGGCCTGCCGTTGCCGGCAGGCTCGAGCGGCCAACCCGTTCCGCCCTCCCGAAGGAAAAGGACGGGCAGTCCTTGATGCGGAACCTATTTGGCCTTGCACCGGGAGGGGGTTGCCAAGCCCTGCCGGTCGCCCGGCAGGCTGGTGGGCTCTTACCCCGCCTTTTCACCCTTACCGCCCTTTCGGGCGGCGGTATCTTTTCTGTGGCCCTGTCCCTGGGGTCGCCCCCGGTCGCCGTTAGCGACCTCCCTGCCCTGTGGTGTCCGGACTTTCCTCCGGCCCGAAGGCCGGCGGCCGCCCGGCAGCCTCCTGCGGATATTAATATTACACTATTCGGATGAAGATTTAAAGACCCGAAGGCCGGTAGCTCCGGATTCGATTGGCAACCGCAAAAACTTGGCAGGTTTTTCCTGCTTTTCCCGGAAAGGCCGGGGAAAATATCAATTTTAGAGGTTGCGCAATATTTACTGCCCCCGCCGTTCTATAGCCTCATTGGCCAGCTTGTCTGCGAGGCCGTTCTCTTCCCTGTAGACGTGGACTATCTTGGAGGTCCTGAAACCCTTCATGAGCCGCACCGCCTCCTCGTAAAGGGGCTTAAGCTCCTCGCTTTTTACCCTGTAGGCCCCTGTCATCTGCTTAACGACAAGCTCGGAATCGGCGAATACCTCTATGTCCCGTATGCCCATTGACCTGGCCTCTGCAAGCGCCATTACGAGGGCGCTGTACTCGGCCATGTTGTTGGTCGCGATGCCGAGGTATTTTCTTAGCTCCCTTACGACCTTCCCCTGCGGGTCTTTTATGACGGCGCCGGCGCCGGCCTCGCCCGGGTTGCCGCGCGACGCGCCGTCCACGCGGAGCTCATAAGGCCCGGAAAGCGGGGGCGCGAAAAGGGGCTCCTGGACCGGTTCGCCGGCGAGGCCCTTCAATATGGCCCTCGCCTCGTCCTCGGTAATGCCGAGCCTTTTTATAGCGGCCCGGACGTCAAGCGTGCTGGAAAGTTCTTTAAGGAATCTCGTTACGAGGCCGCTGTCCCCTCGGGACATCTATACGGCCTCTAATTCGGCCTGGGGCAGCTCTGCGTACAGGAGCCGGTGGCAGTGGGGGCAGGAATGGATCTCTTCGGTGCCTTTCTTAAGCATTATGAATATCTGCGGCGGGATGTGGGTGAAACAGCCCTGGCAAATCTCGTCCTTTACCAGTACAAGCCCGAGGCCGCCCCTACGGGAGCGGATCATCTCGTACTTCCTCATTATATCCGGCCTGACAGGCGCCTTCTTCTCGTCCCTGGACTTAAGCTTCTCTTCCTCGGCCGACCTCCAGCCGTCCTTTTTGGCCTCGAGCTCGCCCGCGAGCCTGTCGAATTCCTCCTGGCGGGCCCGGAGCTCCTCTTTTTTGACGGCGAGCGCCGCCTCTTTATCCTGGACCTTCGTCATAAGGGCGGCCTTCTCCTGCTCGCCCTGCTTCCTGGACTTGTTGGCGCCGTTAATCTCTTTTGTAAGCGCGTTGAGCTCCCTGTCGTTCTTTACGGAGTTGAGCCTGCCTTCGTCCTTCGATATCCTCTCGGCGCTCTCCCTTATCCTTTCCTCGATACCCTTGAGTTGCTCCTGGAGGCCGGCGAGGTCCTCTTCGAGGGCGGCTGCGGCCTTCCCGGCCCTTTCGAGCTCGGCCCCGAGCGCCTCCATCCTGCCCAGGTATTCCTTTTCCTCGTCACCAAGGGACTTTATTTCAAGGTCTATCCGCTGTATCTCTTCAAGGACTCTCAACGTCTCTATCAATAAAATGCCTCCAGGGCTGGAATTTTGGTGGGCCCACCTGGACTCGAACCAGGGACCGACCGGTTATGAGCCGGTGGCTCTTCCAACTGAGCTATGGGCCCTTATGGGTTGATTTGCGGCAATGCGGGGGCCCGGAAACGGAACGGATGCGGGCTGGTGAACTTCACCCCGTGAGTCAATATGTTATTTTAAGAAATAAAAGCTTTCCTTGTCAAGGCGTTTCTTGGGATTTCAAGCTGGAGGAGGCGTATTTCAGAATCTTGACAGCGATAATTAAACGATTAAGGTTTAAATAGGAGCCAATAAAGGGCCCGGGCCGGCAAAAGATAATCCCGCAGAGTTCCCTCTTTTCAACCAGCCTCCTCAAGCAACGCCGCCTTGACGCAATAGCCCGGGGCCTCCCACGAGGCGATATACATGGATGACGGGCAGGATAAAAAGAAAATACTTTTCGTGGACGACGACGAAAAGCTCCGGAGCTTCTGCTCCGAGGTCCTGATGGGGGCCGGCTACAATGTGGAGGTCGCGTCCAGCGGCACGGAGGCGTACGGGAAGCTCAGGGAATCGAGATTCGACCTGGTCATAACGGGCATGCGGATACCCGGGCTCGACGGCATGGGCCTTTACCTGAGCACGCTCAAGGTCTATTCCCACATGAAAGAGCGGTTCCTTTTCATGACCGAGGACACCTGCGCGGATTTCGAGAGCCAGGAGGTCATAACAAGGCAGAACGAGAAATACATCATAAAGCCGTTCGACATAAAGGAGCTCCTGAAGAAAGTCGAGAGCCTCACAGGGGCCAACCTCTCGGCGTTTTTCGCCAGATACAGGGACCTGAGCGAAAACAGGCGCGAGGAGAGGAGGCTTTGCTGGGCCGAAGACTGCAAGGTCTTCGAGGACGGCACATCTGCATCCAGGCCCTTCACACAGACGACCGACATATCCAGGCACGGGATGAGGATACGGTACATGGGGAGCCCGATAAAGGAGGACTCGACAGTGCGTGTAATCTTAAAGCACCTCGACGTGAGGAGCACCGGCCGCATAGTCTGGTCAAGCGCGTTGAACGGCATCGAGGCCGCGTCAGGCCTCTCGCTTTCCGAGCCCATACCCGCGACCGCCATCTCCATAGTCCTACGGGGCCGGAAGGCCTTCATACCGCCGCTCGTGTCGAGGGAGTCGGAATAATATTCCGAGATTGCACAAAGCGGACAACGCGGCAAAAAACCATTAACGCGCTGCCGCGCTTTTCGGCATAAGGCTCCGCTCTCGTGCCTCCTCCTTCCTCCGGGCTCGCCCTTATGTCGCTCGGCCTTTGGCCTCGCTCCTGCTGCCCCGCCTCGCCCGCCCTTCCTCCATCCCTATGTTCGCTTCGCCTTATGCCCGGGGTTATTTCTGAAAACAAAACAGAAGGTTTTTGTATTTTAAATAAACCAGAAAGGTAAGGCGAGCGCAGCATAGGAGGAAGAGCGTGAACGGGCCGAGGGAGATTTCCGGACTTGCATTTGCTCGCTCGACCCCGAAAAAACTCCGGGGCCTCTCTTCGCTTTTGTGTGTTCACGAGGTGGGGGAGAGGGCTAGCAAGCGAGCCTTACCCTCAAAAAACCGCACGGCAGTGCGGAAAGGCCTTTCGCTTATGCCCAAAAAGAGCGCGGCAGCGCGCAAAAGTCCTTTTCGGAAGACCGGATTTCATAACCGTCGCTGCCTTTTCCAAAAAGGCAGGACTCCTACCCTTTTTTAATCCCGTTAAAATAGGTTGAAAATAACCGTGGCTTTGGTAAATTTGTCTGCAACTCCTGTTGAACAGAGGGAAAATGGCGAAAGACCTGCTTTTCGAGTTAGGAACAGAAGAACTCCCGGCCGGGGTGGCGCCGAGGGCGCTTTCAGCGCTCGAAGGCTTTCTTAAGAAGGGGCTTGAGTCAAGGAAACTGAACTTCGGCGCAATCCGGGCGATAGGCACTCCGAGGCGGTTGACCATCGTCGTCGAGGGGCTCGATGAAAGGCAGCCGGATTCGCGCCTTGAGGTCAAGGGCCCGAACACGAAGGCCGCCTATGACGCGGAAGGCAACCCCACCGGCGCGCTCCTGGGCTTTGCGCGATCCCAGGGAGTTCAAGTCCCGGAGCTTAAGAGCGTAAAGACCGACAAGGGCGAATACGTAATGGCGATAAAGGAGGTCAAGGGCGAGGAGACCTCAAGGATACTCCCCGAGGTCATATCCGACATGCTCTCAAGGGACTTCCTCCCCAAGTCCATGAGGTGGGGCGCCCATGACATCTCGTTTTCGCGCCCCATACACTGGATACTCCTCCTCTTCGGCGGCGAGCCGGTCGACTTCAGCTACGGGCACGTAAAGAGCTCGCGCATCACATACGGCCACAGGTTCCTTTCGGAGCGCGAGGACTCGAAACTCAAGCCGATAAATGTTGACTCCGTCGGCTCTTACCTCGAAGGACTCGGGAAGGCCTTTGTCATTGCCGGCCAGGACGAACGGAAGCGCCTCATAGCCGAAGGGATCGAAAAGGCCGCCAGGGAAGCAGGCGGGAGCGTCATGCCCGACGAGGCGCTGCTTGAGGAGGTTGCGTGGCTTGTAGAATACCCTGTCGTGGTCAGAGGCTCATTCGACGGGGAGTTCCTTGAACTGCCCAGGGACATCGTCGTGAACGCCATGAGGGAGCACCAGCGGTACTTCTCTGTTCTCGACGCGAATGGGGGGCTCCTCCCTTATTTCATAACGGTCGCCAACACGCTCGCGAAGGACATGGACGTCGTGAGGAAGGGAAATGAGCGGGTCTTGAGGGCCAGGCTCAACGACGCCAAATTCTATTACGAGCAGGACATAAAAAAGCCGCTTACAGCGATGGCCGAAAAGCTCAAGGGCGTCGTATTCCAGGCCAGGCTCGGCACGTCATATGAGAAGGCCGAAAGGTTCACGGCCCTAGCCCTGACAATAGGCGCAAAGGCCGGTTTTTCAAGGCCGATCGAGGAGGGCGAGAACCCCTCTGACTACCTGACGGAGAGCTTCAACCCCGCCAAATTCGAACGAAGCGAAATCGACCCAGGCCTTTTCCAGAAGCTCGTAATAGGGAGGGCCGCCATGCTCGCAAAGGCCGACCTCACGTCCGGTGTCGTAGGGGAATTCCCCAAGCTCCAGGGCATAATGGGCTCGGTATACGCCAAAAAAGAGCGCGAAGCGCCGGAGGTGTGCGCCGCCATCCTTGAACATTACATGCCGGTATCTTCAGGCGGCGCGCTCCCGGCCTCGATCGCCGGCTCTGTCATAAGCATATCCGACAAGGCCGACACCATCGCCGGGTGCTTCGGGGTCGGCCTTGTCCCGTCCGGCGCGCAGGACCCCTATGCCCTCCGTAGGCAGGCGCTCGGCATCATAGCGATAATCCTCGAAAAGGACATCCGCCTCACGGTAGACGAGCTGGTTGACGAGTCTCTCAAGCTCCTTGCCCCGAAGCTTAAAAGGCCCGCCTCCGAGGTCCGCTCCGACGTGCTGGAGTTCTTCAGGGAACGGCTCCGTAACCAGCTCCTTTCGCAGGGCCTTTCGCACGACTCGATAGACGCCGTTTTGTCGGCCCCGTGGTCCGACCTCCCGGACGCGGTAAGGAGGATACGGGCGCTTGAGGGTTTCAAGTCGCACCCGGATGCCGGAAGGCTCGTCACCGCGTTCAAGAGGGTCTCGAACATACTGAAGAGCGTAGAGCCGGGCGGGGGCGGCCCTGACGCCGCGTTTCTCTCCGAACCCGCGGAGGTATCCCTTTACAAGGCAAGCCTTGAGATAGCCCCGGTAATGGAGGAGCGCCGGAAGATCGGCGAGTACGCAGGGGCCTTCGAGGCGCTCGCCTCGATAAAGGACAGGATAGACTCGTTCTTCGACGAGGTCATGGTCATGGTAGAAGACGAGAAGATAAAGGGAAACCGGCTCAAGCTCCTCGCCTCCGTAAGGGGGCTCTATTCCGGCATAGCCGACCTGTCGAAGTTGTCGATATAGCGGCGGGCATCAAGCACCGGACTTCCTGACATATGTCTTAAACATCCATTCCCGTTAATGGTATCCTGGAGTAAATTGAAGGAGGGGCAATATGAACTTCAAACTGCTGGCTGCGGCGGTTTTGCTTGCCGCGGCTCCGGCGTACGCAGAGACACCCCGGATGGAGGAGGCCTCCAAGGCCGCGGCTGAAATAATAGACATGCGCTCAAGCCTTGCAAAGTCCTTTATAGGGCCGGGCATGGAGATAACCCCGGAGACCTTCAAAAATGTATGCGGCAGGGTGGGGGCCCGCGCAAAAGAACTCTCCGAGACGCGGGGCATGAAGATACGCCACGCTGCCGAAAAATACAGAAATCCGGCCAACAAGGCGACCTCTGAAGAGGCCGCGCTGATAGCAAGGTTCGCCGGGGACAAAGACCTGAACGAAATCCGTGACGAGCTCTTTATCGACGGCGCGTCCTATTCGCGCGTAACCCGTCCAATATTCGTCGAGGAGGCCTGCCTTGCCTGCCACGGCGACGGGGACGCGAGACCCGCTTTCATAAGGGAGAAGTACCCGGATGACAGGGCTTTCGGGTACAGGCCCGGCGACCTCCGGGGCATCATATCCGTAACCGTACCTAAAAACCCCGAAGGAGAAAAGAGATGAAAAGAGCTTTAGCGTTCATATTGTCCGCAGGCCTCCTGGCGGCTGCGGGAATATCCCATGCCGCCGACCATTCGGCCATTCACGAGAAGATGATGAAGATGGGCGGGCCCAAGCCGGACGAGCGGGTGGAGCTTAAGCTCCCTGACCCCATGAAAGTGATGCAGAAAAGGATGATGCGCCAGCACCTTTACACGGTAAGCGAGATAGCCGCCGCGCTCGGCGCAAACGATATGGGCAAGGCCGCCTCCATTGCGCGGGGGCTGGGCTGGACGCCTGAGGAGGAGGAGCGCTGCAATGCGGTCGCAGAGCTGACCGGCGAGCCCGACTTCCTCTCCTTCGGGAAGGCGGTGCACGTTGCCGCGGACGAGCTAGCGGCATCGGCTGAGGCCGGCAACAGGGACAATGCCTTAATGGACCTTTCAAGGCTCATAAAGAATTGCAACGCCTGCCACGAGAAGTTCAGGCACTGAGGCGCGTTCAAAGCCGGCTTTTAATCAAAGGGCGGGAAACCGCCCCTTTTCTTATTTCGACTCCTTGATGAACCTCTGCGCTTCCGTGAGCGTCGGTATTCCTGCCCTGCCGCCGAGCTCCCTGCACTTCATGGCCGAAACCGCGGAAGCGAACTCAACTGTCTTCCTGATGTCCCATCCCTGGATAACGCCGTAGGCGTAGGCGCCGTGGAAGACGTCGCCCGCCCCGGTAGTATCGACCGCCTTCACCTTGAAAGCCTTCTGGAGGTAGACCTTGCCCTCTGAGAAGGTAAAGCTCCCCTTGTCGCCCACGGTAACGGTTATGGCCTTGGTCCTGCCGGTACTGAGCTTCTTGAAGGCCTCCTTTATGCTGAGCTTAAGGTCCGAGACGAACCGGTCCGAAGAGACCACGTAATCGCACATGGACGCGAGCTTCAGCATCCCCGGCCTCATGCTCCCGGCATCGAGCATGACAGGTATGCCGAGCCGGACCGCGCGCTCCGCGGCCTTGTATGAGGCCTCTGTCATGAGGCCGTCGAGGAGGAGAAAACCCGCGCCCTTAAAGAAAGCAGGGTCGACCTCGCGCTCCGAAAGAGGCTCGACCGTGGGCCTCTGCCAGCATATGGTCCTTGTGCCGGCCTTTTTGTTTACCATGACGACCGCCTGCTGCGACCTGCCTCCTGGCTTTGTAAGAAGGCCCTTCACGTCCACGCCCTCGGCCTTAAGCCCACGCCTTATCTCGTCGCCTGCCGGGTCGTCGGAGACCCGGCCTATCATGGCGGTCTTTACTCCGAGACGGCTCAGCGTCACGAGGGCCGTGGCCACCGGGCCGCCGCCCTGGACCGTGAAGTCGAGGACCTCTTTTTTCGCGTCCTCCGGCGGAAAACCGTCGAGCAGCGTTATGTAGTCCAGCGAGCACTGCCCTAGCCCTATTACCTTCATCTCTCTCCCATTGCCTGCACGACCACCCTGCGCTTTCTCGGCCTGTTGTCGAAGTCCACGAGCACCACCTG
The DNA here is from genome assembly GCA_030583865.1 of Thermodesulfobacteriota bacterium. Taxonomy (NCBI): domain Bacteria; kingdom Pseudomonadati; phylum Thermodesulfobacteriota; species Thermodesulfobacteriota bacterium. The sequence goes on from CP129479.1 coordinate 445,144, forward strand.
CTGCCATGTCCCGAGGGCCATGGAGCCCCCGATGACCGGTATGGTTATTCCGGGCTTAAGAAGTGCCGCGCGCACATGGGCAAAGCCGTTGCCGTCGCCCCACTGGCTGTCGTGCTTGTAGGGAATGCCCATCGGCGCCATGCGCTCTATCGCGCCCTTCAAGTCTTCAATGACGCCCTTCTCGTACTCTATCGTGGTAATGGAGGCTGTAGAGCCGACGACGAAAACCGAGACAAGCCCGTCCCTTATGCCTGACTCGCTGAGCGCGGCCTCGACTCTTGATGTGATGTCGATTATGTCGGAAAAGCCCCTTGAGCTTATGTCGATGTAGGAGGAGAAGGTCATGGTGGGGAAGATAGCACCTTAATGCAGGGCTGTCAAACCGGGGGTTTAAGACCCTTTCTAAATCGCTCTTGCTCGAAAGACCTTTCCCGCGCTTCCGCGCGGCTCGAGGGGCTCGCGCTATCCACCTCCCCCACCCCGTGAACACACAAAAGCGAAGAGAGACCCCGGATTTTTTCCGGGGTCGAGCGAGCGGATGTAAATCCGGAAATCTTCCTCTTGTGTCGGAGATTCCCGGCGGAATGCCGGTAATCTTCAACGGGCCCCTAAAGTCGCTTCGCTCCTACAGCCCCGGCCCGTTCACGCTCTTCCTCCCTTATGCTACGCTCGCCTTACCCTCCGGGGGTTGTTAAAGACAAAAAAATCTCACAGCACTTTTGTTTTTGCATTTAAAACAACCGGGGGCATAAGGCGGAGCGAGCATAGGGATGGGGAAAGGGCGGGAGGGGCGGGGCAGCAGGAGCGAGACCCTAAAAAGGGCCGAGCGACTTAAGGGCCGAGCCCGGAGGATGGAGGCGGAAGGAGAGCGGAGCCGCGCGAATGCGCGGAAAAGGTCTTTTAAATTAATGGAAGCATATCCCCGATAGAGATCGAAGTTGCAAAAAAGGCTATAGCAGACTAAAAGCTTTTCCTGCTGTCGAGCATGACCGTGACGGGCCCGTCGTTCACCAGCCTGACATCCATATGCGCCTGGAACTCGCCAGTCTCCACCAGGGCCGACTCGCGTAGCCTCTTTACGAGCGCCTCGTACATCTCCCTTGCCCTTTGCGGCTCCTCGGCCCTGACGAAGGAGGGCCTTTTGCCCTTCCTGCAGTCACCGAGCAAGGTAAACTGCGAGATGACGAGAAGCGACCCGCCGGCCTCTTTGACGTCCAGGTTCATCCTGCCCTCGCGGTCCTCGAATACCCTCAGGCCGGTTATCTTGGAGGCCGTGTACTCCAGGTCCTCCGGGCCGTCGCCCTTCTCGACACCGACGAAGACGAGGAGCCCTCTTTCAATGGCCCCTGTTATTCGACCGGATACGGAAACAGAAGCGGACGACACCCTCTGGACAACGGCCCTCATCTACTTCACTGTCCTCACCGCCACGGTGTCGCCCACGCGGGCCCCGAGGGCCTCTGCGGCGCTTCCGCAATTGACCGCGACCTCGAGATACCCTGTGCTTCCTATGAGAGCCGCCGTGGCGCCCTTCTCGAACATGGCGTACGTCTTTTTGAGGCCGGAGAGCGCGGCGCTTTTGACTGAAACCTCCACCGCGGCCCCGTCCAGGGCTGAAAGCTCCTCGCGCCGGATGTTCGTTATGAGGTTCCCGAAAGAATCTATATAGACGACCTCGCCCCTTATGCCGCCAGCCTCCGGGACCGTCCTCGGCAGATCGAGCGCACGGATCTTATCGAGGGCCTGCCCCATCTCCTCGGGATTTGCGCCCAGGCTTAAGTGGGCCGCAATTGGGCCGAATATGTCCCGTCCGTGAAAGGTGCTCGCTACCTCGTCCCTGAAGAACTCCATATTTGTAAGCTCTATGGCCCTTACGATGCCGTCCTCGCGGACCGAGGGGCTCAGGAGCCCGTTATCAGGGCCGACATAAAAAAACCTTTTGGTTTCGACCAGTATCGGTTTCCTGTCGCCCCCCACGCCGGGGTCCACGACCGCCACATGGATGGTCTTTTCAGGAAAATACCGGGAGGCGCCAAGCAGCACGAACGCGCCCTCGAGGATGTTCCCTGGCTGGACAAGATGGGTTATGTCGACGGTCCGAACCGCGGGGTTGACCGACAATACCGCGCCTTTCATGGCGCCCTGGTAGGGGTCCTTGAGCCCGAAATCGGTCGTGAGGGTGATTATCCGTTCCATTGCGGAATAGTCTATTACACGGGGGCCGGTTTTTCAATCCCGCAGGCGCGGGAGAGCGCGCCCCCGCCCGTGGCCCCGGTCAGGAATGCCTGGATAAGAATAAACGTGAAAGACGGGCAGACGGCGGCTGAAGGGCGTTCATGACCTCCAGCCACTACGATATTTTGAAGCCGTCAGCCCCTGGGGGAGAAGGTCTTGCAGTCCGCGTGCTCGCTGTGGTGGGAGACGTTGATGCCGGGAGCGGTGCACTCGTATGACTTGTTATAATTGCATTCGTAGGCCCTGCATGCCCCCACACCCCCTACGATGTCCGCCCCGCCCTTTGTCGGGGCCCTGTAAAAGGTGTCGCACGTGGCATGTCCGCCGTCGCCGACCGTGATGGCCATAGTGTGGCATTCGCTGTTTGTATTGTAAGCGCATTCCAGCACCGTGCAACTCATTATCTTCGGCATGGTAATGGCCATTGCATTCCCCCTTTTTTATGGATCCCGAGCAGCCCTTTACCCCTGTCAATTCTGAGTATAATCCCGTTCCTGGCCGTGTCAATCCGACTCATTAAGCCCTAAAGAATTTCTCCCGCCCTTCCGATAAATCTGAGTGGAGGCAACCTCTAAAAATTAGAGATTTTTACCGCAATCGAGGAAGGCCGGGAATAAAAAGCGGAGCATATATGGCGATATGTGAGCATTTTTATTCTCGGACTGACGCAGAGTCCGGGGAAAAGATCAATTTTTAGAAGTTGTCCGGATAAAATCGCCTTCGGACGGCCTAAATAGATGATGAAAAAAATAAGACTGAATGAGTTGGAAAAAGGCATGTATGTCTGCGGCGTCGAGAAGCGCGGCATGAGCCCGGTTTTCCTCGTAAATGACATCCTCGTGCGCTCGGATGACGACCTGGCGAGGATGTCGGCCAGGGGATACGCCCATGTATACATTTCACTGAATGAGGAAGCTCCCACCGGAAATCCCGCCAGTGGCGGGGCAGAAGACGGGCCTGCCGCCGTTCCTTTTTACCCGGAAACTGCTGCGCTGGCCGTGGCCGCTGAAGGGGCTGGGCAGGCCGAAGACTGCAAAACCGGCGCGTACGACCCCTATGGCGAGTTCAAGAAGGAGCTTACGGAGGCGGAGGCCATCCGGCACGACGCCGAACAGGTGGTGAGGGACTTCCTGCAGAACGCAAGGTGCGGCAATAGCATAGACTCGGAAAAAGTGCTTGAAACCGTGGGCCGCATGGTCGACTCGGTAATAAGGAACCAGGACGCCCTGACGAGCCTTGCACGCCTTAAGAGCTTTGACGACTACACCTTCGCCCATTCCGTGAACGTGTGCATACTCTCGCTCGCAGTGGGCCGCCACCTCGGCCTTGAAAAAGGCGATCTCGACCAGCTCGGCCTCGGGGCCATACTCCACGACATAGGGAAGATGCTCGTGCCCGGAGAGCTCCTTAACAAGCCCGGACGCCTTAGCGAAGGCGAATTCAATGTAATGAGAAAGCACACGGAGCTCGGCAAGGACGTGCTCGCCGGGATGAAATGCGTGAAGGAGCCCGCGTTGAAGGTCGTGCTCGAGCACCACGAGCGTTTCGACGGGAGCGGCTACCATATGCGCCTTTCAGGGAGCGGCATACACCTCTACGCGCGAATAGCGGGAGTGGCCGACGTTTACGACGCGATGACCAGCAACAGGGTCTACCAGAAGGGGATGAGGCCGGAAGACGCGCTCAAGAGGCTCTACCATTCACGCGGTTCGCTCTTCGACCCGGAGCTCGTCGAGAGGCTCATAAAGTGCCTCGGCGTCTATCCCATAGGGACCTGCGTAGAGCTCAATACCGGCGAAGCGGCCATCGTCAACATGATAAACCACTCGCACCCGCTCAAGCCCAGGGTGCTGCTTATTGCCGACAGTGAGGGCCTGCCCTTCCCCGAGCCCCTGGAAACCGACCTCAAGGAGGACGCCGGGAGGTGGATAGTCGGCTCTAAAAGACCCGAGGAATTCGGCTCCCGTATCTCTGCCCTCTGCGCCAACTGACCTGACGCTCGCAAAAAAAATGTCCGACCCCTCTACCTTTCCCTCTCTTTCAGGGCGGAGGCGCGTTGCCTCCGCCCTGAAATGCCGCCATTACACGCCTGTCGATAATCAGTGACCGCTCCGCGGAAATATTGTATATTGTAGGCCTGGAATGGAGGTAGCCATGAACGGACCAGTGAAGCTTGACCTGAGGGGCGCGCCCGTGCACGAACGCCACCCAATGGTATTCGACGGATGGGAAGGTCTCGGTACCGGCAAGGTCCTGCAGATAGTGAACGACTACGACCCGAGGGCCATCAGGTATATGCTTGAATCCGAATACGCCGGAAAGTTCGAATGGGAGTGCGTATCCAAAGGCCCCGAATGGGTTGTGAACATAACCAGGACGAGGCTTCCCGAGGCGACCGGCGAGGATCTGAGGAAAAAGGTCATCGCCGGGCTCGACAAGGTGAGGCCGCACCTGCAGGCCGACGGCGGCGACGTCGAGCTTGTGGAGATAGACGAGGCCGAAAAGGTCGTAAAGGTGCGGCTTACAGGCGCGTGCGGCGGCTGCCCCTCCGCGGCCATGACCCTGAAGTCGGGGGTGGAAGTCCAGGTGAGAAAATTCGCCCCGGAGATATTGAGGGTCGAGCCGGTTTAGGGCTTAGGGGTCGAGCGAGCGGATGCAAATCCGGAAAACTTCCTCTTGTGTCGGAGATTCCCGGCGGAATGCCGGGAATCTTCAACGGGCCTCTAAAGTCGCTTCCTCCCCCTTCCCCGGCCCGTTCACGCTCATCCTCCCTTATGCTACGCTCGCCTTACCATCCGGGGTTTTGTTTCAAGGCAAAGAAAGACTTTGCGAATCAGCATTCGTCTGATGAAAAGGTCCGATCCCTTCGCACCTGTTCTAAATTCATGCGGTCTTTTTCACGAAGCGCTCGGGCGCGTGCTCAAAGGCCTCCTTGCATGCCTCGCTGCAGAAGTAATATGTCTTGCCATTGTATTCGGCCGTGGCCTCGGCGTCCTCTTCGCTAAGCTCCATCTTGCATACGGGGTCGGCAGGCATGGCTCACCTCCTTTATGGTCACCCGGTTTGAGCCTTTGGGACGGCCTCGCTCAACAGGGCCCGGTTATGCGGAATTTTTCGGAAGGCAGTCTTCCCTCCAGCAGCACAGAAGCTGGTCGCATGAATCGCCTGCCGTCCCGAAGCACGGGAAATTTCCCTCTGCCCTCTGTATCTCCCTTATGAGTTCCCCTTTTCCCTTCCTCGACGTCTTAAGCCCGAGCCTCTTCGCCTTTTCCCGTACCTTTTCCATCTGCATCAGCGGCCTTCCTCCTTCCGTCTTCTTCCCGTGAAAACCCCCTGTGTATGTGCTTCAATACCCACTCAAGCCCCCTCGAATAGGTGTTGTAATAATGATAGACCTGGTAGTTGCATGTAGAAAGGCACTTGGGGTTGCACTCCTTTTTCATCTCGCGGAGCCTCGCATGGTCGAATGCCGGCTCCCAGACCCTGCCCCAGTCTTTCTCGGTCGAATACAGCTCGAAGCAGGGGGCGAGCGTGCCGTCGAGCCGTATTACAAGAGAGTTTGTCCCGGCCCTGCAGTCCCAGGGCCTGCCCTTTCCCCTCACGAATTCCTTCATGGAACGGAGGTGCTCGGCGGAGTTGACCATGGGCCAGCCTTCGAGGTTCCTCTCGACGAGCCAGTCTATGAGTTCGTCGGTCTTCCTGAAATGCTCCTCTGATATCCAGAAGCCCTGCTCAAGGTACTTGTAATGTTTCTGCTCGATGACGGGGTGCTCGTTCATGTGATAGTCGGTGCCGATGTCGTGGTCCCGGGCTATGCGGGTAAGCTCCTTTACGTCCTCGATGTTCTCGGAGGTGATGTTTATGTTGAAGAAAATGATATAGCCGTACTTTTCCCTGAGCCTCACGAGGTGCTTGAAATGCGCCTTTACCCTCTCGAAGCTCTTCGGCAGCCCCGGCGCTTCCTTTATCTTATCGACCGCCAGGTTTATTGCCGCCACACCCGCGTCCCCGGCCCGCTCGATGAAGTCCCTGTCCATGAGGATGCCGTTCGTGGGGAGGTACATGAAGAAATCGCGGTCGCTCCCGTATTTGATTACGTCCAAAATGAACTTCTTCCGAAGGAGCGGCTCGCCCCCCATCAGGGCCACCACCCTGCAGCCCACTGTCCGGAGCCAGTCTATTGACTTTCTCGCCGTCTCCGGGGTCATGCCCTTCACTTTGTTGTTCCAGGTGAAGCAGTACCAGCAGTTTACGTTGCATTTCCAGTCGGTAAAAAGGTAGGAGAGGAGCGGCCTGAACCTGTCGGAATAATACCTCGATTTCAGATACGGTATGTACCAGCAGCGGAGGCCCCTTACGAGGTTTTTCGCCGTGTTCCGCGTCCTTTTGGCCAGAAGCCTGCCCGTTTTCCCGTCATCATCGAAACCCTTGTCCGCACCCGTTCTGCCCGGCTTTGAAAGCATGGCTCCCTCCTCCGGAAAAAACGCGGTCTTCCCCGTTGCGGGGCCGCTCACCATCATAAATTAGGACAGCTTTTGTCCCTTCAGTCAACTACCCGGCGGGCTGAAACCGGAAAGGCGCAATTTTGCTCTGATTTTTTCGGCCCGCTTCCAAAGACCGGCATTAAAATGGTATGCTGTTGCCTTGTTCCGAGGGAGGGGGAAAACATGAAACTTACGTTCGTCGGCGGCGCGAGCACAGTAACCGGCTCCTGCTACCATATCGAGGTCGGAAAATTCAGGTTCCTTGTCGAATGCGGCCTTCACCAGGGCATGGGCTCGGATGAGCTCAACAGGAACCCCTTCCCTTTCGACCCGGCATCGCTCGACTTCATATTCGTAACGCACGCCCACATAGACCACTCCGGGATGCTCCCGAGGGCAGTGAGGGACGGCTTCAAGGGGAAGATAATCTCGACGGCTGCCACGAGGGACCTCCTCGAGCCCATGCTCTACGACGCGGCGAGCATACAGGAGAGCGACAGCGAATGGGCCACGCGGAAGGCCCTCCGCTCCGGCAGGCCGCCGCAGGAGCCCCTTTACACGAGCGAGGACGTCGAGAACGTGCTCCCTCTTTTTGAGATAAAGGAATACGACAAGATTTACCACCTCGGGCCGGGCGTGAAATTCCGTTTTCTCGATGCGGGGCACATACTGGGCTCGGCCTCGCTCGAGATATGGTACCAGGATAGCCCCGAAGAGAAAAAGATCGTCTTCTCAGGCGACATCGGCAAGAAGGAGAACCCCATAATAAAAGACCCCTCGGCGCCGGGCCTCGCGAATTACGTGGTGATGGAGTCCACTTACGGCAACAGGTCGCACAAGCCCTTGAACGAATCGATAAACGAGCTCGTAAGCGCGATAAAGACGACCTTCAGGAAGGGCGGGAACGTCTATATCCCTTCGTTCGCAGTGGGCAGGGCCCAGGACCTTCTTTATATCCTCAATAACCTGGTGCGCGAGGGCCGCCTATACAGGATAGACGTCTACCTCGACAGCCCCCTTGCCGAGGCCGTAACGAAGATTTATGTTGCGCACCCGGAATGCTTTGACGAGGAGGCGCGCCACCTCTTCACCACCCGGCAGTCGGATTCGTCGATAAGGCTCCACTTCGTCCGTACGGCAGAGGAGTCGATGAAGCTCAACAGGCTCCGCTCCGGCAATATCATCATAGCCGGGAGCGGCATGTGCGAGGGCGGGAGAATTAAGCACCATCTAAAGCACAACCTCTGGCGCTCGGAATGCAGCGTCGTATTCGTGGGCTACCAGGCAAAGGGCACGCTCGGACGGAAGATAGTAGACGGCGCGAAGTCCGTGACCGTCCTCGGAGAAGAAGTCCTTGTCCGCGCCTCCATCCACACCATAAACGGCTTTTCGGCCCACGCGGGCAGGGAGGGCCTCCTTGAATGGCTCTCGGACTTCGACGACTCGCCGGAGATATTCATCGTGCACGGCGAGGACGAGGCCGGGGAATCGTTCGCGGGGCTTATAAAGGAGAAGTACGGGTTTGCGACGAGGAGGCCGAAGAACGGGGAGACGGTGGAGATATAAGAGAATAACATTGATTCATAAATAGGAAAACCCAGATCACAAAAAGAAAAAAAATGGCATTTTTCTTCTATTCACATTGAGTCTAAGAATAAAAATCAATCAAGCTCCAAATTTCTGCAAAGGGCAACCCTGAAAACGGGAATTCATAGGCGCATGCCGTCTGTCAGCCAAATCGCTTCCATTCATTGCATTTGAATTGGGGTGGCCAGGCGCATCCGGCTTCGGCACAAGCTTGAAACGGATGGGCTGAGGCCCAAACGCTTGCAGTCCATAACAAGAGTAAAAAAGCAGTTTGTTTTTAGCTTTGCATATCTGCCACTCGCTCCTATCCCACTTCTGGCTGCAACACCCCACTTTAGATTGATCTTTCGAAGGAATTTTGTCACTCACCTGAGTCGAAGCCCCCACTAATAGTATACTTTGAAATCCCTTCTACAATAAGTTGAATACTGCTGATTTTCTGAGAATTTCTGAAGCCTTACCTTCTCAGATTTCCCTTGACAAAGAATTTCATCGGGAATATAGTTGACCAGCGTGTGGTATAAAGTGGTATTAAGTGGTATAAGAGGCCCCCAAGTGGAATGAATGCATTCCTTAACTTGCTGGTTCCATGCAGACCGGGGAAGATAAGCGATGTTCAAGGGCAGGTACGAGCACCTAATCGATTCCAAGGGCAGGATCAGCATACCCTCGAGGTTCAGGGAGACGCTGAACGAGAGATACGATTCCCGCCTCGTCGTGACCAACTACGACGGCTGCCTCATAGCCTACCCCCTTGCCGAATGGCAGAAACTCGAAGAAAAGATATCCGCCCTTCCGGAGTTCAAGAAGGACACGAAGGCGTTCCTCCGTTTTTTCTACTCCAGCGCGGCTGATTGCGCGATCGACAAGCTCGGGAGGATCCTCGTCCCGCAGACGCTCAGGGACTATGCGAAGCTTGAAAAAGAGGTCGTCCTCATCGGCGCGTTCAGGCACATGGAGATATGGAGCAAGCCCCAGTGGGAGCAGGCGGCCGCGGCAGCTTCGGATGACGAGATAGTGAACACCCTCGAGCGCCTGGGACTATAGGGAATGGCGGAGTTCGCGCACCTTCCCGTGATGCCCGCCGAGGTAGTGGATTTTCTCGGCTGCGCCCGGGCCGGGGCCTATGTGGACGGCACCGTGGGCGGCGGCGGCCACGCCTCAGAGATACTCAAGGCGAACCCCGGCAACAGGCTCATAGGCCTGGACAGGGATTCGGACGCGCTGGCAGCGGCTCAGAAGGCGCTCGCGCCCTTTACAGGAAGGTTCGTCCTGGTAAAGGAGAACTTCAGGAACGTAAGCGCTGTCCTCGAGCGCCTCGAAGAGGGGCCGGTGGACGGCATGCTCCTCGACCTGGGGGTCTCGTCATACCAGCTCGAAAGCCCGGAGCGGGGCTTCAGCTTCCGCTTCGATTCGAAGCTCGACATGAGGATGGACAGGTCCTCGGGGCTCACTGCCCGCGACCTTGTGAATACGCTCGAAGAAGGCGAGCTTTTCCGCATCTTCATGGAATACGGGGAGGAGGCCCACTCGAGGAGGATAGCTAGGGCCATCGTGAAGGCGAGGGCGGCTGGAACGATAGAGACGACCGGCGAGCTTCAGCGCATAGTCGTCGAGGCGGTCCCGGCGAAGTTGAGGGGCGGCAGGATACACCCGGCCACGCGCGTTTTCCAGGCCCTGAGGATAGCCGTGAACGACGAGCTCGGCAGCCTCAGGGAAGGGCTCGCAACAGGGATGGAGTCCCTTAAGCCAGGCGGCAGGATGGTGGTCATATCCTTCCACTCGCTCGAGGACAGGATAGTAAAGGCCGCGTTCAGGAAGGCCGCGACCGGCTGCATATGCCCTCCGAAGTTCCCGGTCTGCGTATGCAAGAGGACGCCGCAGGCGCGGCTCGTATCGAAAAAGGCGGTCGCGCCTTCGGAGGAAGAGGTCGGCGGTAACCCGAGGGCAAGGAGCGCAAAGCTTCGCGCCATCGAGAAGCTCTGAAAATGGCAACCCCTAAAAATTGCCGTTTTCACCGGGCTCTGCGTAGGTTACGTGAATAAAAATGCTCACATATTCACATGGATGCTCCGCTTTTTATTTCCGCCCTTCCGGGAAAAGCGGAAAAATCTCAAATTTTCAGGGGGGTTGCCTATATGCTGCCCAACGGCCTGGCCGGGGGCAGGATGTGGTGAAGGCGGAGTTCGAGGCAAAAAAGAGAAGGAGGCGTCATGGCTGAGGTGGTAAGCAAAAAGCTCGAGTTCCCGGGGGTGCTCCTCGGGCAGGACGTGAAGGCCAAGAGGGACCCGAGAGACCTGAATTTCATATACCTCGCCGTAGCCGCCTCGCTCGCCGCCATGCTTATCGTATTCGGCTTCGTCTGGAGCAGGCTCATGGTCGTGAACGCCGGCTACGAGATATCAAGGGCAAACAGCGCCAGGGCGGCCCTCATAGAGCAGAATAAAAGGCTCAAGCTCGAGTACGTGCGCCTTAAGTCGCCTGAGAGAATAGAGAGGATCGCGGCGGAGATGGGCTTCGACAACCCCAAGAGCGGGCAGATAATCGTCCTCAGATGAGGAGGAGAAAGCAGGCCAAGGGAGATGCTTACCTCAAGCTCAGGCTGTATGTCATCCTGGGCCTTTTCCTTGCGGCCTTCGGCGCGATAATCTTCAGGGCCGTCCAGCTCCAGATAGTGAAGGGGCCGGAGCTCAAGAAGATGGCCGACAGGCAGCACAGGAAGACCCTGAACCTCCAGTCCAAGAGGGGGGACATATACGACAGGAACCTCAAAGAGCTGGCCGTGAGCATAGAGGTGGACTCGGTGTTCGCCCAGCCCGACAAGATAGAATCCCCCAGGGCTACGGCCAGGGCGCTGGCTCCGGTAATCGGGGTGTCCTCTTTCGAGCTCGAAAAGAAGCTCTCCGGGGAGGGGAGGTTCGTGTGGCTCAAGCGCCAGGTCGACTTGAAGGGCAAGGACCGCGACATGATACGCGGCCTCGAAGGCATAGGGATAATAAAGGAGGGCAGGAGGTTCTACCCGAACAGGCAGCTCGCCTCAAACCTCATAGGCTTCACCGGCCTTGACGCAAGCGGACTTGAAGGCGTCGAGAAGTACTATGACACGATGCTGAAGGGCTCCTCGGCAAGGCTCACCGGCGAGAGGGACGCTATGGGCAGGGGCCTTCTCTACGAGGACCTCGACAAGACCGTGCCGCTCCGGGGCATGGAGGTCGAGCTTACGATAGACAAGTCGATCCAGTACATAGCCGAGAAGTCGCTCAAGAAGGCAGTCGACGCGTACGAAGCGAAGGGCGGGACGGCCATCGTCATGGACCCCATGACGGGCGAGATACTCGCAATGGCGACCCTGCCCTCCTTTGACCCGAACGACATACGGCGCTACGGCTCGGGGAGCTGGAGGAACAGGGCCATAGCCGATGTTTTCGAGCCGGGCTCGACTTTCAAGCTCTTTCTCATAGCCGCCGCCCTGGAGGAGAACATAGTAAAACCGGAAAACCGTTTCTACTGCGAAAACGGCAAGTACAGGGTGGCAGACAGGGTCTTCCACGACACCAAGGAGTACGGCTGGCTGACCGTAACCGAGATACTCAAGTATTCGAGCAACATAGGGACCGCCAAGATAGGAGAGGAGCTAGGCAGCGAGCAGGTTTACAGGTATTTGAAGGCGTTCGGCTTCGGCTCAAGAAACGGCATAGACCTGCCGGGCGAGGCTGCAGGCGTGCTCAGGCACCCGAAGAACTGGTCGAAAGTCTCTCTCCACACCATTTCCTTCGGCCAGGGCGTGTCGGTAACGGGGCTGCAGATGATCACGGCGCTTTCTTCGATAGCTAACGGCGGCTTCCTCATGCAGCCTTACGTGGTGAAATCCGTAAAGGAGCCCGGCGGCAGGCCGGTCGCCGAGACCCATCCGGTCGTCGTGAAAAGGATTATCTCCGATGATACGGCGAAGAAGCTTACGAGGATGATGGTCGAGGCCACCGGGAAAAAGAGCACGGGAGAGCTTGCGGCGCTTACTGATTTCGAGGTTGCCGGGAAGACCGGGACCGCGCAGAAGCCCGACTTCAAAAAGGGCGGCTATGCGAGGGGTGACTACATAGCCTCTTTCATGGGCTTTGTGCCGGCGGACGACCCGAGGCTTGCGATACTCGTGACCGTGGACGAGCCCCAGGGCGAGTATTACGGCGGCAAAGTGGCCGGCCCCGTGTTCAGGGAAATCGCCGAGGAGTCATTGGCGTACCTCGGGGTTTTCAGGGAAGGGCCCGGCGCGATGAGGGTCGAAAGGGCCCTCATGCATGAGGACGCGGCGCCTCTTGACGGGTACGCCGAGGAGCTTTCCGGGATACGGCCCATGGCAGTCCCGGACTTCAAGGGGAAGTCCGTGAGGATGGTGATGAGGATGTCAAGGGAGAGGTCCTTTGACGTCGAGGTAAGGGGGAGCGGCAGGGCCGTAAGCCAGAGCCTGCCCCCGGGCTCGTCAATACCGTCAAAAGGGCCGGTTATAGTGGAGTTCAGGTAAAAAGAAGGGTTTGAAAAGAAAGCCCCTCTTGTGAGACAATACCGCGTTGAAGCAGGCGCTCAGGCCCCGGCTTTCGGGAGCGTAAGCCGCCGGTTTCCTTAAGTTTTAAGAGGCAGCATGAAACTTGGCCAGATAACACCGTCTCTGGGCTGCAAGGTCCTCGGAAGCGTCGATATAGAGATTACCGGCATCTCCTCTGATTCTCGGAATATCGCAAGAAGCAGCCGACCGGGCGAAGGGGCACTCTTCGCCGCCATCCCAGGCGAGCACGTTGACGGCCATTCCTTCATACCCCAGGCCGTTTCATCCGGCGCTCCCGCCGTCCTTGCCGAGAGGGAGACCCCTTCCTTACCCGCCACCCAGATCATAGTGCCGGACGTGAGGGAGGCGCTCTCAAGGGCCGCTGACGTCTTCTACGGCGAGCCGTCAAGGGAAGTAGCCGTAATCGGCGTTACGGGCACGAACGGGAAGACGACAACCACGTATCTTATCGAGGCCATACTCCTCGAGGCCGGCAAGCGGCCCGGGGTAATAGGCACGGTCAACTACCGTTATAACGGAAAGGCCTTCAGCGCCCCGCATACCACCCCGCAGGCCCCGGAGCTGCAGAAGATGCTCCGGGAGATGGCGGACGCCGATGTTACGCACTGCGTGATGGAGGTCTCCTCCCATGCGCTCGAGCAGAAGCGGGCGGCGCATTTGAGGTTCAGGGCCGGGGCCTTCACGAACCTCACGCACGACCACCTTGACTACCACAAGACGATGGACGAGTACTTCAGGTGCAAGTCCATCCTCTTCGACATGCTCCGCTCAACCGGCGGGATACAAGTCATAAACATCGACGACCCCTGGGGGGAAAGGCTCAAGGAGGCCAACCCCGGCGCAATCACCTTCAGCCTCAGGGACGGCAGCGCACATGTCCGCCCGAAGAGCTACTCCCTCCTCGAAGGCCGGACCGAGGCCGTCATATCGACCCCCGCTGGCGAGGCCGCGATAGATGCGCACCTGGTCGGCGAATACAACCTGCAGAACATGCTATGCGCGATGGCGGTTGCCGTATCGATGGGCATAGAACCGGGGACCGCGGCCAGGGGCATAGGCAGGCTCGAACGCGTGCCCGGAAGGCTCGAGAAGCTCGTATCCGGCGGCGAGGGCGCGTTCAGGGCCTATGTCGATTACGCTCACACCGCGGACGCGCTGGAGCGGGCGCTTATTGCATTGAGGCCCGTGACGAGCGGCAGGCTCATAACGGTGTTCGGCTGCGGCGGAAACCGAGACAGGAAAAAAAGGCCCGTTATGGGCGAGGCCGCGGCCAGGTATTCGGACATAGTCATAGTCACGTCCGACAACCCGAGGGACGAGGACCCGCTGGATATAATAAGCGAGATAGAGGCGGGCATGAAGGGCGTAAGGAAGTTCGGCCCGGGGGAGAGGCCCTCAGGAAAGGGCTATATGGTGGTCCCCGAGAGGAGAGAGGCGCTACGGAAGGCCGTGAGCATGGCGGGCAAGGGCGACACCATACTCGCCGCGGGCAAAGGGCACGAGGACTATCAGATAATAAAGGGCGTAAAGCACCATTTCGACGACTACGAGGAGCTTCTCTCCCTCATCCACCCCGGCGGCATGGCCGCGAGACAGGCCCTGTGAGGCCCATGAAGGCCGGGGATATGGCCTCCGTAATCGGAGGGAAGCTTGTAAGGGGCGGCAAGGATGCGCTCTCAAGCGGCGTATCTACCGATTCGCGGAACATAAAGCCGGGCGAGGCCTTTTTCGCGCTTAAGGGGCCGAGGTTCGACGGGCACGCGTTCATTAAGGATGTCTTCGCAAAAGGCGCGTCCGTTGCCGTCGTGGAAAAAGAGGACGGCATCGCGGATCTTCCCGAAGTGGCAGCGGTCATAAAAGTAGAGGACGCGCTCAAGGCGCTCGGCTCCCTTGCGGCCCACGTGAGAAGCCTCCACCGCATACCTGTCGTGGCAGTCACGGGGAGCGCCGGGAAGACGACCACCAAGGAGATGATAGCCTCGATACTTTCGGTATCGAGGAAGGTATTGAAGACCGAGGGGAACAGGAATAACCTCATCGGCCTTCCGCTTACGATACTGGGGCTCGACCCCTCGCACGAGGCTGCTGTCCTCGAGCTCGGCATAAGCGAGGAGGGCGAGATGGAGCGCCTCGCGAGCATCTGCGGGCCCGACGTCGCGCTCATAACGAATATCGGAAGGAGCCATCTCCAGAGCCTCGGCTCAATCGATGGCGTTCAAAGGGAGAAGGGACGTCTTTTCGAGCTTCTTCCGCCGCACGGGGTGAAAATCGTGAACCTCGACGACCCTCGGGTCGTCGAGGCCGCAAAAGGCCCCGGCGAGACCGTCACCTTTTCAATGTCGGGGAAGGCCGACGTGCAGGTCGAAAGCCGGGATTCCGAAGACCCCTTCTCCGGACCCGTTGTTGTCTATAAAGTACGCGGAAAAAAGGTTGAGGCCAGGTTCGCCTCGCCCGGCGTCACCAGTGTAATGAACGGCGCCGCAGCCGTTGCCGCGGCGCTTGCGCTCGGGGCGCCTCTTGAAGACATGGCAGCCGGGCTTTCGGCCCCCCTTGCGGTCAAGGGGAGGATGGCGGTGGTGAAGGCCGGAGGGGTCGTTGTGCTTGACGACACCTATAACGCCAACCCCGAGTCGATGACGGCGGCCCTGAAGACCCTGGCCGGGGCGCGGGGCAGAAAAATCGCCGTGCTCGGCGACATGCTCGAGCTCGGGGACGTGAGCGCAGCGGAGCACGCGTCCATCGGAATGTTAGCTGCCGGGCTCGGGGTCGATGCGCTCGTCGCGATAGGGGAGTTCTCCCTGAACACGGCGGAGGCGGCGCGAGCGGCCGGGGTCGAGAAGTCGTTCGGCTTCGCTTCAAAGGAAGAGGCGTTAAATGCCCTCCGGGCCGTCGTATCGGACGGCGACACGGTCCTCGTAAAGGGATCGAGGGGTGTCGCGCTCGAGGAAGTGGTCGAATTCCTGAAGCGCATGGATTCCAGAAGGGCCTGCGGATAAGAATTCAAAAGGAGGCAATCTCTTTTGAGGTTGCCAGGAGAAACAGGAAGAGATGCTCTATTATTTTCTATACCCGCTGGCCAAGTACCATACGATATTCAACGTATTCCAGTACATCACCTTCAGGACCATCTACGCGGCCATAACCGCGCTCGTCCTGAGCTTCATCATAGGCCCGTACATCATAAGGAAGCTCAAGTCCCTCAAGGTCGGCGAGGTCATAAGGGACTGCGGCCCCTCGAACCACCAGAGCAAGGCCGGCACCCCGACCATGGGCGGCGCCATCATACTGCTCGTCGTCATAATATCGGTGCTCCTCTGGGGCAATATGATGAACGCATACGTATGGCTCCTCCTTTTCGTCACCCTCGGCATGGGGGCCATAGGCTTCGTTGACGACTACGACAAGGTCGTAAGGAAAAAAGGCGGCCTCCGGGCCAGGACCAAGTTCGTTTCGCAGGTCGCCGTCGCGCTCATCGCCGCGCTCTTCCTCTACTACAACGGCGTTGACACTGTCGTGTCCATCCCGTTCTTCAAAAACGCCTCCATTGACCTGAAGGCCTTCTATATCCCGTTCGTGGTCTTCGTCATAGTGGGCACCTCGAACGCGGTGAACCTGACGGACGGCCTGGACGGCCTGGCCATTGGGCCCATGATAATATCCGCGGCAACCTTCATGCTGTTCGCGTATCTCGTCGGGCACGTGAAGATAGCCAACTACCTGCATGTCCTGTACGTGCCCAAGGCCGGCGAGCTTACGGTCTTCGCCGGGGCCATGGTCGGCGCATCGCTGGGTTTTCTCTGGTACAACTCCTATCCTGCGCAGGTCTTCATGGGCGACGTGGGCTCGCTTTCGCTAGGGGGCGCGCTCGGCACCATAGCCGTCATCACCAAGAACGAGTTCCTTCTCCTTATCGTGGGCGGCATATTCGTGGTCGAGGCCCTTTCGGTCATCTTCCAGGTGGCCTCCTTCAAGCTCACCGGCAAGAGGGTCTTCGCAATGGCGCCGATCCACCACCACTTCGAGCTCAAGGGGTGGGCCGAGCCCAAGATAATAGTGCGGTTCTGGATAATATCCATAATACTCGCCCTTGTGGCGATAAGCACCTTGAAGATCAGATGATACGGAGCGCGGTCATGAAAGGGGACTGTATCGGCGCAGCCAGGACTTCCCTTGGCGGGAAGAGCGCCGTAGTGGTCGGGTTGGGCAGGACCGGCATTTCGGTTTCCAGGTTCCTCCGCAGCTCCGGCGCAATGGTCGTTGCGACCGACTCGAAAGACGCCGGGAAGATAGAGGGGTTCGATAGCCTGCTTTCCATGGGGGTCGAGGTAAGGGCCGGCGGCCACGAAGGGGTGGGCCTTGACGGGGTGGACCTCGTGGTCGTGAGCCCGGGGGTGCCTTCGGACCTGGCGCTCCTTGAGCGGGCAAGGGAGAACGGGGCCGAGGTCATAAGCGAGATAGAGCTCGCGTGGAGGTTCATGGACGCCCCTGTCCTCGCCATAGCCGGGACCAACGGGAAGACGACCGCCACCGCCCTCCTCGGAGAGGTGATGAATAAGGCGGGGTTTTCGACCTTTGTCGGCGGCAACATCGGCACCCCTGCGATAGAGTACGTCGAGAAGAACGGGGGCGCGGACTTTGTGGTCCTCGAGGTATCGAGTTTCCAGCTTGAGAATGTAAGGCATTTCAGGCCCCGCGTGGGGGCGCTCTTGAATATTACCGACGACCACCTCGACAGGTACAGGGACTTCGGCCATTACGCGGAGACCAAGATGAGGCTCTTCGAGAACCAGTCCGCGGGAGACTTCGCGGTCTATAACGCGAACGACCCGGCCATAACCGGAAGGGCGCGCCTCCTCGGGTGCGGAAGGGCCGTGCCGTTCACCCTGGAAGGCAGGGTGGACGAAGGGCTCTTCCTGGACGGTGGCTCGATCGTCTTTCGCCGTGACGGCGGAAGGGAGGAATACCCGGTAAGCGGAATTAAGCTCAAGGGGCTCCACAATATCGAGAACGTCATGGCGGTCATAGCCTCCGCGCGCCTTTCCGGCGCCGAAAGGGACGCGGTGCTGGAAGCGCTCTCGTCCTTTACGGGCCTCCGCCACAGGATGGAGGTCGTGAGGGAAAAGGGCGGGATAACTTACATAGACGACTCCAAGGGCACCAACGTCGGAGCGCTCATGATGGCGCTCAGGGGGCTGAAAGGGCCGGTTGTGCTCATAGCCGGCGGCGTGGACAAGGGCGGCGACTACGGCGTGCTCGCGGGGCTCGTGAAGGAAAAGGTCAAGCTCATGGTCCTCATCGGGGAGGCCAGGCCCAAGATAGAGAAGGCGCTGGGAGAGTGCTGCCGGACGGTCCTCGCTGGGTCGTTCGAGGAGGCGGTTGCGGCTGCGCATAAAAACGCGGCCCCCGGGGACACGGTCCTCCTTTCCCCCGCCTGCTCGAGCTTCGACATGTTCAGGGACTATAAGGAAAGGGGAGAGCGGTTCAGGTCGCTCGTGGAGGCCCTCTGATAAAGATAAAGGACATAGACAGGGTCCTCATAATCTCGACCCTGCTCCTCGTGGTGCTCGGGGTGGTGATGGTCTATTCCACGAGCTACGTGGTGGCGATGAAGAGGTTCGGCGACGAGTACTTCTTCGTGAAGAAGCACGTGACGTACGCCCTGGCCGGGGTCGTCATGATGATAGCCGCCTCAAGGGTGCCCTATGTCGTCTATAAAAAGATGGCCTACCCGATACTCATCCTGGCCGCCGTCTTCCTTGTCTTCATCTACATACCGGGCATAGGCTTTTCCGCCGGAGGCGCCCGGAGGTGGATACGGCTCGGCCCCATAGCGTTCCAGCCCTCGGAACCGGCGAAGCTCGCGGTGATATTCTTCCTCGCGTACTCGCTCGCCGCCAAGAAGGACCTCATAAAGACCTTTTCCCCGGGGTTTCTCCCGAACGTGCTCATACCCGGGGTGATAATAGGCCTTATCATGTTCGAGACCGACCTCGGCACCTCGCTCGCGCTCGCTTCGATCGTATTTCTCATGATATTCGCCGCGGGCGTAAGGCTCCGGTATTTGCTCGGCTCTCTCGCGCTCCTGGGGCTCGCCATCTGGGTCGTGGTGCACAATTTCAAGTACATGATGGACAGGATAATGATATTCGTCGACCCCTGGAAAGACCCGGAGGGCAAAGGGTTCCAGATGATTCAGTCGTTCCTCGCATTCGGCTCCGGCGGGCTT
Organism: Thermodesulfobacteriota bacterium; assembly: GCA_030583865.1. Taxonomy (NCBI): domain Bacteria; kingdom Pseudomonadati; phylum Thermodesulfobacteriota; species Thermodesulfobacteriota bacterium. The sequence continues at coordinate 464,237 of CP129479.1, forward strand.
TACGGCGTCGGCCTCGGCGAAGGCAGGCAGAAGCTCTTTTTCCTCCCTGAGGCGCATACGGATTTCATCCTCTCGGTCATAGGGGAGGAGCTGGGCCTCATAGGCGTTACCGGTGTCGCGGCCTTCTTTCTCGTGATACTCGTCTGCGGGATAAAGGTGGCGCTCAAGGCAAGAGACCTGCACGGGCAGTACCTGGCCCTGGGCCTCACCTTCATGATAGTCTTCCAGGCCGCCATGAACATGGGCGTCGTGATGGGGCTCCTGCCCCCGAAGGGGCTGCCGCTGCCGTTCATAAGCTACGGAGGGACGGCGCTCATGGTGAACCTCATCGCGGTCGGGATATTGCTCAACATCTACATCAGGGAAAACGAGGCCTGAGGGGGAATGGCGGTCCGTGAAGAAAAGGCGAAAAAGGGCTTAAGTCTTGTCTTCGCCGGCGGAGGGACAGGCGGACACCTCTTTCCGGCGATCGCGCTTGCCGAGGAGTTCAGGCGGAGAGATCCTGGCATCGACATAACCTTCATGGGCGGCAGGGGCGGCCTCGAGGAGAAGGTCGTCCCGAAATACGGCTACCCTCTCAAGGTCTTCAAGGTCGAGGGGCTGAAGAGGAAGAAGGGCCTCGGGCGGATAAGGGCGGTCTTGAAGGCCGCCAGCTCCACGATGGAGGCGCTAAGGCATTTCCGCTCGACGAGGCCGGACGGGGTAATAGGGAGCGGAAGCTACTCGTCCGCGCCGGTCGTGACCGCGGCAAGGCTCCTGGGTATAAGGACGGCCATATTGGAGCAGAACGCTCTCCCTGGGCTCACGAACAGGGTCCTCGGCAGGTTCGTAGACAGGGTCTATATCTCCTTCGAGGAATCGAGGGGGTACTTCCCCGGAGGGCGCACGATATTGAGCGGCAACCCGGTGCGGAGGGAGATCGCAAGGAAGCTCGAGGACAGGAGGGTGGCGGACAAGTTCTCGATACTCGTCTTCGGCGGGAGCCAGGGCGCCACGGCCATCAACGCGGCGTTCCTGGACGCCATAGAGTTCCTCACCGACATCTGGAGCGGCCTCCGGATAGCGCACCAGACCGGGAAGGAAGGCTACGACGCGGTGGTCGCCGCTTACAGGAGGAAGAGCCTCAAGGCCGAGGTCTCGGTGTTCATAGAGGACATGGGGGGCGCATACAGCTCCGCCGACCTCGTGGTATGCAGGGCCGGCGCGACCTCGCTCGCGGAGATAACGGCATCCGGGCTCGCGGCCATACTGATACCGTATCCGTTCGCGTCGGACGACCACCAGGCCGTCAACGCCCGGTGCCTTGAAAAGGCCGGGGCAGCGGTGATGATAAGGCAGGACAAGCTTACCGGCGCGGTATTGGCGGAGGCCATAAAGAGGCTCTACCATGACCGACAGGCCCTGAGGGTAATGCGCGAGAGGTCGAAGTCGATGGGCAGGCCCAGGGCCGCGCAGGAGATAGCGGAAAATTTTTTGAGGTTATTAGGGGCGGCTTAGGCCCGCGAAAGAGGTGAGGCGGTGTACAGGGGCAGGATACGGAAGATACATTTCATAGGAGTCGGCGGCAGCGGCATGAACGGCATAGCCGAGGTCCTCGTCAACATGGGCTACAATGTGACCGGCTCGGACCTCTCCGAGAGCGAGACCACCAGGAGGCTCAAGGGCCTCGGGGTGACCATATTCATAGGCCACAGGGCGGAAAACGTCGTCGGCTCCGACTGCGTGGTCTATTCCTCCGCCGTAAAGAAGGAGAACCCGGAGATAAGGGAGGCCGAATCCAGCCAGATTCCAATAATCCCCAGGGCCGAGATGCTCGCCGAGCTCATGCGCATGAAATACGGCATAGCCATTGCGGGCACGCACGGGAAGACCACGACGACCTCGATGGTCTCGATGATACTCGCCGCGGCCAACATGGACCCTACTATCGTCACTGGCGGGAAGCTTAATAGCCTCGGCGCCAACGCGAAGCTCGGGGGCGGGGACTTCCTCGTCGCCGAGGCCGACGAGAGCGACGGGAGCTTCCTTAAGCTGTCGCCCACAATAGCCGTGGTCACGAACATCGACAGGGAGCACATGGACCATTACCGGGACATGGAGGAGGTCCGGGGCGCGTTCCTCGACTTCATGAACAAGGTCCCGTTCTACGGATGCGCGGTAATATGCCTGGACCACCCGGTCATACAGGGCCTCATACCGAAGATAACCCGGAGGTTCAGGTCCTACGGGCTCACGGCCCAGGCCGACTTCCACGCGAAGAGGATAGAGCCTGACGGCATGAAGACCTCTTTCGAGGTCTGGGACGGCGGCGCGCGCATGGGGGAGATAACCCTCAATATGCCCGGCGAGCACAACGTCTACAACTCGCTTGCCGCGGTCGCCGTGGCAAGGGAGCTGGAGATACCTTTCGAGAGGATAAAGGCCGGGCTCGAAGGCTTTACCGGCGTTGAAAGGCGTTTCCATTTGAGGGGAGAGGCCGCCGGCATAACCGTGGTCGACGACTACGGGCACCACCCCGAGGAGATAAAGGCCGTGCTCAGGGCCGCGAGGAAGGGCTGGACAAGGAGGGTCGTCGCGGTATTCCAGCCGCACAGGTTCACGAGGACCAGGGACCTCTTTAACGAATTCCTCTCCTCCTTCAACGACGCGGAGAAGGTCATCATAACAGAGGTCTATCCCGCGGGCGAGGAAAGGATAGAGGGCGCATCGGGCGAGGCGCTCTACAAGGGCATAAAGGCCTACGGCCACAAGGACGTATCGTACGTCCCCGAGCTTGCAAGTCTCCCGGAGCACCTGTCCGGCGTAGTCGAGACCGGGGACATTGTCATAACGCTCGGGGCCGGGGACGTCTGGAAGGCCGGGGTGGCATTCGTAAATACGCTTAAGAGCAGGGCGGGCGCGTAGCCGTGCAGGCCGGAAGGGGCAGGGAAGACAGGGATTCCATGCAGTATTCGTTATTCTTCATACAGCGCTTCAAGGGCAAGGTTCTCTTCAACGTGCCCATGAGCGAGCACACCTCGTTCAGGATAGGCGGCCCGGCGGACGTCATGGCCTTTCCGCAGGACGACGGAGACCTAAAGGACCTCGTTGCCTTTGCCGAGTCCAAGGGCTTCCAGTTCCACGTCCTCGGCGCGGGCACGAACCTCCTTGTGAGGGACGGCGGCGTCCGGGGCATAGTAGTCAACATGTGCGAGGGTTTTAAGGACACAAGCTGGCTCGACGAAGGGAAGGCGATAGTCGGCGCGGGGGTGAAGCTTCCGGAGCTGGTTTCGCAGGCCAGGGACAGGGGCCTTTCCGGGCTCGAGTTCGCGGTCAATATCCCGGGGACGGTCGGCGGCGCGGTCATGATGAACGCCGGCGCGTACAACGGCGAGATGGCGGACGTGGTGGAGGGGATAGAGGTAATAGGCCGGAAGGGGCAGAAGGGCTTCATACCGAAAAGCGAGCTCAACTTCTCGTACAGGAAGGCCGTGCTCCCGAAGGGAGCGATAGTGACACGGGCCCATATGCATTTCCGAAAGTGCGACCCCGGGGAGATAAGGGGGAAGATGGCGGAGTTCAGGGAGAGGAGAAAGGCGTCGAGCGCGATACCCTACCCCAACGCGGGCTCCATATTCAAGAACCCCGAGGGCAGGATAGCCGGGAAGCTCATAGAGGAGGCGGGCTTGAAGGGCGAGCGCTCGGGCGGGGCGATGGTCTCCGAGGCGCACGCCAACTACATAGTCAATGCAGGCGGGGCAAAGGCAAAGGACGTGCTCGCGCTCATGGCCCTCGTAAGGGACAGGGTCTTCAGCTCCCTGGGCATCGTGCTCGAGCCTGAGATAAAGGTTATAGGGGAGGATTAGGCATTGAGGCCCGGCATGCTTAAAAAGAAGAAGATAGGCGTACTCATGGGCGGGACTTCCGAGGAGAGGGAGATTTCCCTCAAGACCGGCAGGGCCGTCCTGGGCGCGCTCCTTGAAAAGGGCTACAGGGCCGTTGCCATAGACGCTGGAAAAGACCTGCCGGCCAGGCTCAGGGCCGGGAAGATAGAGGTGGCCTTTATCGCGCTCCACGGTAGACACGGCGAGGACGGCTGCGTGCAGGGCCTCCTCGAGGTCATGGGCATACCTTACACCGGCTCCGGCGTAAGGGCCTCTGCAATGGCCATGGACAAGGCGGTCGCCAAGAAGGTGATGGAGAGCCACAATGTTTCGACCCCGAAGTCCCTTGTCCATGACGGAAAGAGCGCCGTCACGCTCAGGCCCCCGCTCGTCGTAAAGCCCGCGTGCCAGGGCTCGGCGATAGGCGTGAGCATCGTAAAAGGAAGGTCCGGGCTCAAAAGGGCGCTTGAGCTCGCCGGCAGCTTCGGGGGCGGCGTGCTCGTCGAGAAGTATATAGAGGGAAGGGAAATTACGATAGGCATACTGGACGGCGCGGTCCTTCCGACCATTGAGATAAGGCCCAGGAAGGGCTTTTACGATTACAGGGCCAAGTACACGAAGGGCATGACCGATTTCCTGGTCCCTGCGCCGATCCCGAAGGCTGTCGAAAGAAGGGCGGCCAAGGAGGCCCTTGCCGCCTACCGGGCGCTCGGGTGCTCCGGCGCAGCCAGGGTGGACGTGATGCTCGGCAAAACCGGGACCCCTTATGTGCTGGAGGTCAACACGGTCCCGGGCATGACGGAGCTGAGCCTCCTTCCGAGGGCTGCGGAGGCGGCGGGCATGGACTATCCCGCGCTCGTGGAAAAGATACTGAGGGGCGCCGGGCTTAATAAGTTCTGATGAAAAGGATAATGAAAAAAAAGAACAGGAGGCTCAAGGAGCCCTTCAGTCTCCGGGCCGCCCGCGCTGCAAGGAGCACGGCCAGGGTCCTTGCCTTCGCGCTGCCCTTGCCTATCCTCGCCTTCGGCTCGTGGTGGGCGCATGGGAAGCTCACGACCGCCAGCTATCTGAACATAACCGGCATAAGCGTTGTCGGGGCGGAGAGGGTGGGCGAGGAGGACGTAATAGGGCTTTCGGGCCTCAAGGAGGGGCAGAACCTCTTCTCGTTCTCCAAGGACCAGGTCGTATCGAGCCTAAAGGCCAACGCGTGGATAGAGTCCGCGAGCATCGATAGAAAGCTCCCGGACAAGGTCGTCATAGAGATAACCGAGAGGCGGCCCGCGGTATTCGTGAAGACGGACGCGTTATACCTTATGGACGCGCGCGGGATAATATTCAAGAGGTACTCGGCGGAGGACGAGGGGCTCGACCTCCCGGTCGTGACCGGCTTCATTCCCGGGAGGTTCGGGGAGAGGGAAGAGGAGATGGAAGGCAGGCTCCTTGAGCTGATATCCCTGTTGAACAGCCGGAGCGGCTTCAATATAGCAGGCGTATCGGAGATAAGCGTAGACCCGGCGCACGGGCTCTCCATATTCACCCTCGACGAGGGGGTGAGGCTCGATGTGGGCCTGGACGGGTTCGAGGAGAAGCTCCTCTCCTTCGAGAGGATACTCGGGACGAGGGACGGGGTGCTCCGGGGCATAGAGGCTTTCGACCTCAAAAACCACCGCGAGGTGGTGGTGAGGTTTGCAACCGACGTTGTAAAGAGAGGCGGTGAGGCGAATGGCGAAAAGGGATAACATAATCGTCGGGCTCGACATAGGCACGACCAAGATATGCGCCATAGTCGGCGAGAAGACCCGGGAGGGGGTCGAAGTAATCGGCATAGGCACCCACCCCTCCAAGGGGCTCCGCAAGGGCGTGGTCGTGAATATCGAGAGCACGGTCGAGTCCATCCGGAAGGCGGTCGAAGAGGCCGAGCTCATGGCCGGATGCGAGATAAACAGGGTCTACTGCGGCATAGCGGGCGGCCACATACGCGCCTTCAACAGCCACGGCGTCATCGCCATAAAGAACAGGGAGATAAACCAGGCGGACATCGACCGCGTGATAGAGGCGGCCCAGGCGGTCGTGATACCCCCCGACAGGGAGGTGATACACGTCATCCCCCAGGAATACATAGTGGACGACCAGGAGGGCATACAGGAGCCGCTGGGCATGATAGGGATAAGGCTCGAGGTCAAGGTGCACATAGTGACCGCCGCCGTGACCTCCGCGCAGAACATCGTTAAATGCGCGAACAAGGCCGGGCTCGACGTCGCGGACATCGCCCTGCAGCAGATAGCGTCGAGCGAGGCGGTATTGAACCCGGACGAGAGGGAGATAGGGGTCGTGCTGGTCGACATCGGCGGCGGCACGACCGACATTGCCCTTTACCACGGCGGGACAATAAAGTATACTACGGTAATTTCACTCGGCGGGAACCAGGTCACTGGCGACATCTCCGTGGGTTTGCGGACTACCGCGAACGAGGCGGAGAAATTGAAGCGCGAGCACGGGTGCGCCATGACCGCGATGGTATCGAGGGACGACGTCATGGAGGTCCAGAGCGTCGGCGGGAACACCTCGAAGACCGTCTCGCGGTACATGCTCTGCGAGATAATCGAGCCGAGGGTCGAGGAGATATTCCAGCTCGTAAAGCGCGAGATAATGAAGTCCGGCTACGAGAACCTGGTCTCCTCGGGCGTTGTCCTCACGGGCGGCACCGCCGCGATGGAGGGCATAACCGAGCTCGCGGAGCAGGTCTTCAACCTGCCGGTTAGGAGGGGGCTCCCCATAGGCATAACCGGGCTCGTGGACGTGGTGAAGGGCCCCATGTACTCGACCGGCGTGGGCCTCGTACTCTACGGCGGGAAGCACCTTAACGGCACGCAGTTCATGAGGGGCTCGGACAGCACCCTTTTCAACAAGCTCTCTTCCAGGATGAAGGGCTGGATGAAGGAATTTTTTTGAGGCGCGGACAAGCGGATTTGAAAATACTCTCGGCGGCGGATATCAAGGAGGTGCTCGATGGTGATTGAAATGGACGAGAACTTTAATTGCGGCGCGAAACTCAAGGTCATCGGGGTCGGCGGCTGCGGCGGTAACGCCGTGAACACCATGATAGAGAGCGGGCTTGACGGGGTCGAGTTCATGGCGGCCAATACCGACAGCCAGGCCCTCGAAAAGTCGCTGGCGAGCATCAGGGTTCAGCTCGGCGGGAGCCTCACCAAGGGCCTCGGCGCCGGCGCAAACCCCGAGGTCGGAAGGAACGCGGCGCTCGAGAGCAAGGACCAGCTCGTCGAGGCGGTGCGGGGAGCCGACATGGTATTCGTGACCGCCGGGATGGGCGGCGGCACGGGCACGGGCGCGGGCCCCATAGTAGCGGAGGCCGCGAGAGAGGCCGGCGCGCTCGTAGTGGCCGTCGTGACCAAGCCCTTCGCCTTCGAGGGCCAGAAAAAGATGAGGCAGGCCGAGGACGGCCTTAAAAGGCTCCGCGAAGTCGTCGACACCGTGATCACCATCCCGAACCAGAGGCTCCTTTCAGTCGCCAACAAGAACACCTCCCTCAAGGACGCCTTCAGGAGGGCCGACGAGGTGCTCCTTCAGGCCGTCCGCGGAATATCCGACGTCATCACCATCCCCGGGCTCGTGAACGTGGACTTCGCGGACGTGCGCACCATCATGTCCGAGATGGGGCAGGCCCTCATGGGGAGCGGCTCCGCAAGGGGCGAGAACAGGGCAGCCGAGGCCGCAAGGAAGGCCATATCCTCGCCGCTCCTCGAGGACATCTCCATAAGCGGCGCAAAGGGCATACTCATAAACATCACCGGCTCCTCGGACATGACCATCCACGACGTGGACGAGGCGTCGAGCCTCATACACGAGGAGGCGCACGAGGACGCGAACATCATCTTCGGCGCGGTCATCGACGAGTCGATGGGCGAGGAAGTAAGGGTGACGGTCATCGCCACCGGCTTCGGAAGGGAAGGCCGCCAAAAAGAGGTGATCGCCCCTGCCATGGTCCTCGACGACAACCTCGACGTGCCGACGGTCCTCAGGAAGGGCTTTGACAGGGGCGGCTATGAGCTGAAGAGCACGGAAATAAGGAGGCTCGGAAAGCTCGGCGGCTTCAACGTGGACGACGAGGACCTCTATGATACGCCGACCTTCCTCCGGAAGCAGGCGGACTGACAAGGGCGGCCTCTGAAAATTGATCTTTTCCCCGGACTCTGCGTAGTTACGGGAAAAGCTTTTAGAGTCGCCGAAACCAGTCCGCCTCCGGATGGGGCGCTTTCAGGCGCCAGTCAGTAATGATGTGGAAAAGGACAAAGGCCGCTCTGTCCAGTGAGGACGGCCTTCGCCGCGCTCCAGCCAGTTTTCCCTGGGGCGCGCCTACCCTCCTTCCCGCCTTGTAAACCCGCAATCGCTATGGGATAATTTCAAGGATGCGTTCTATTATTGCCCGGAGGCAGCCCGATATCCTGGTCTATTAAAAAAAAGATAAGGGAGGCGCTCTCTATCGAGCGCGGGACCGTTTACAAGGAGCACGGCGGAAGGCTAAGGCTCGCCCTCGTCTACCCGAACACCTATGGCGTCGGCATGGCGAACCTGGGTTTTCAGTCGGTCTACATGCTCGCGAACGACATGGAGGACTGCGCGTGCGAGAGGGCCTTCCTGCCTGACAAGGACACCCTTCTTGAACACGAGAGGACCGGAACACCGCTCCTGTCCTACGAGTCGCAGACCCCCCTGGCGGATTTCGACGTGATCGCCTTCGCGATCCCCTTTGAAGAGGACTACGCCAATGCCATAAGGATACTCGATCTCGCGGGCATAGGGGCCAGGGCAGCGGAAAGGGCCGGACAGGGGCCGCTCATCGCCGCAGGCGGCGTGGGGGTCTCGCTCAACCCTGAGCCCCTGGCGGATTTCATGGATTTCTTTCTCATAGGCGAGGCCGAGGGCTCGTTAAGGCCGGTCCTTGAGGACATCAAGCGGGGTATTGAAACGGGCCGGGGCAGGGGTGAAACACTCGATGCCCTGGACTCTTTCAGCTGGGTATACGTGCCGTCTTTCTATGGGTTCACCTATGAGGGGGCGGCGATAAGGGAGATACGGCCCAGGCCGAACGCGAAACCCGTTGTAAGGGCGGCCAAGGCAATGGATGTGAACGGGCTCCCGGTCCCGCGTAGCTTCGTCTACACGCCACATACCGAGTTCAATGAAACCTATTGCGTGGAGGTCGAGCGCGGCTGCGGAAAGGGGTGCCGGTTTTGCGCAGCCGGGTTCCTGTATCTCCCGCCGCGCATGCGCGGTAGCGAAGCAGTGGCCGAGGCGATGGACGAAGGCATGGCGCGGGCCGGAAAAGTGGGGCTCGTGGGCGCGGCAGTATCAGAGTATCCGGAGATAAAGGACCTCCTTAAGAAGGGCATTGGGAAGGAAACGACCGTCACGCTTTCATCCCTCAGGCTCGACGAGCTTGACGAGGGGTTCCTATCGCTTCTCAAGGAAGCGGGATACAGGACCATAACGCTTGCCCCGGAGGCCGGGACCGAGCGGATGAGGGACATAATAAACAAGGGCATCACGGACGCCGGGATAATGGAGGCGGTCCGGCTCATAAGCGAGGCTGGTCTAAGGAGGGTAAGGCTCTATTTCATGGTCGGCCTCCCCGGGGAGGCCGACGAGGACGTGCAGGGCATAATCGACCTTTCGATTAACATAAGGAAGGCGCTCAAGGGCGGGGAGGTCAATCTTAGCCTTAACCCCTTTGTCCCCAAGCCCTGCACCCCTTTCCAGTGGCACCAGTTCGCCTCTCTCGAGGTCATCGAAAAGAGGATGAGCGCGGTCAAGAAGGCGTTGGGAAAGGCCGGAATAACCGTGAGGGAGCTCCCTGCCAAAGAGGCCTTTGTGCAGGCCTATCTTTCAAGGGCCGACAGGAGGGCCGGAACGATAATCGAGGCGGCCTCTCAAAAGGGCTGGAAGAGGGCGATAAAGGGGCAGGAGGAGTTTGTAAAGGAATCGGTATTCCACCCGAGGGGAAAGGACGAGATACTCCCCTGGGACATGATAGACCACGGCATAAAAAAGGACTACCTCTGGAAGGAGTACCAGAAGGGCCTTGCCGGAAAGACGACGCCGCCGTGCATTGTGGGGAAGTGCACGAGGTGCGGGGTTTGCTGAACCATCCAGCATAAGATCAAATTCTTCCCCCTTTGAAAAAGGGGGATAAGAGGGGGATTCAGATGTTTTTAATCACCCCTCGCCCCCCTTTAGAAAGGGGGAAGTTAACGGACAGCAATGCCATCGATGATTCAAAAAAAGAAAACGCGCAGACCGATAATGACCATTGACATAAAAAAACTCCTTCCCCTCGTAAGGAAGCCTTCGAGGTACGTGGGCGGGGAGGTCAATTCGATAAGGAAAGACCTCTCAAGGGTAAAGCTCGCCTTTGGCCTGGGCTTCCCTGACGCCTACGAAATAGGCATGAGCCATCTGGGCATCCAGATACTCTATCAGATACTGAACGGCAGAGAGGATATCGCATGCGAGAGGGTATTCGCGCCCTGGTCCGACATGGAGAAGCTCCTCAGGGAAAGGGAACTACCGCTATCCACCCTCGAATCCGGCATACCGCTAAATGAGCTCGACATACTGGGCCTTTCTCTACAGTATGAGCTTTCCTATACGAACGTCCTCAATATCCTCGACCTGGGCCGCATCCCCTTTTTCGCTAAAGAGAGAAAGAAAGACGACCCCTTTGTCATCGGCGGCGGGCCGGTCGCCTTCAACCCTGAGCCCGTGGCCGAGTTCTTTGACGCCTTCCTTTTGGGAGACGGCGAAGAGGCCGCATTGGAGATAGCCGACGCCGTCGTCGAGTGGAAGGAGAAAGGCAGGGAAAGGGAAGAGGCTTTAAGGGCCCTTGCCCGCATACCGGGCGTCTACGTGCCCTCTTTCTTCGAGCCGGAATATAACGAGGACGGCACCGTGAAGAGGATAGTCCCGCTCATTGAGGGATACGAGAGGGTCGTAAAAAGGACCGTCCCGGACATTAACGCCCTGCCGCTTCCGACCAGGCCGGTCGTGCCCTTCATGGAGACGGTCCACGACAGGGTGAGCGTCGAGATAGCGCGCGGCTGCACAAGGGGCTGCAGGTTCTGCCAGGCCGGGATGATATACAGGCCGGTGAGGGAACGGGAGCCGGCGCTCATAAAGAGGATCATCGAAGAGACATTGAGTAATACCGGCTACGACGAAGTATCGCTTCTTTCCTTGAGTACCGGCGACTATACGGACATAGAAGCGCTCCTCTCAGGGCTGATGAGGAGGTTTTCCGAGGAGAAGGTGGCGGTATCGCTGCCTTCCCTGAGGGTCGGCACCTTGAATTCAGCGCTGGCCTCCGAAATAAGGAAGGTGAGGAAGACAGGCTTTACCCTCGCGCCCGAGGCGGGGAGCGAAAGGTTAAGGCGGCTCATAAACAAGGGCATAACCGAGGAGGACCTCCATGCGGCGGCCCGCGACATATTCACGCTCGGCTGGAGCTCGGTAAAGCTCTATTTCATGATAGGGCTACCCACTGAGACGGAAGAGGACATGCTCCATATAGTCCGGCTTGCCGGGTGCGTTAAGAACATCGGCAAGGAGGCCTCGGGCAGGTGGCCGCAGATAAACGTGAGCGCGTCTTCCTTTATCCCCAAGCCCCATACCCCGTTCCAGTGGGAGCCTCAGATTATGATGGAGGAGGGGATTGAGAAGCAGGCGGTCCTCCGGCGGGAGCTTACGAAACTGAAGCTCGGCTTCAAATGGCACGACGCGGACATGAGCCTCATGGAGGGCGTATTCTCCAGGGGCGACCGGAGGCTCTCGAAGGCGGTTCTCATTGCGTTCAGGAAAGGGTGCAGGTTCGACGGCTGGAGCGAGTTCTTCGACTTTGCGAAATGGAAGGAGGGGCTTTCCGAGGCAGGCCTGGACCCTCATTTCTATACGCTACGGAAGAGGCGCTTTGACGAGGTCTTCCCCTGGGACCACCTTGAAACAGGCGCGACAAAGAAGTTCCTCATAAAGGAGTACGAGAAGGCGCTTGAGCTTGCGGGGACCCCGGACTGCAAGGCAGGCAAGTGCTCGGACTGCGGCCTCTGCGATTGGAAGGCCATAAGGCCCAGGTCCGCCTCCGGCGGGGCGGATCATGGCGCGGATGAGGCGAAAAGGCCCGTTCCGCCGGACGAGGTCTTCAGGACGAGGCTCAGGTATTCGAAAACCGGCGAGGCAAGGCTTTTGAGCCACCTTGAGCTCATGGCCGCTGTCATCAGGGGCATAAGGCGGGCCGGCCTCCCCATAAGGTACTCGCAGGGTTTCCACCCCATGCCCAGGCTCTCGTTCGGGCAGCCTTTGCCGGTGGGTATCGAGTCAGTGGACGAGTACATGGATATGGAGCTGTCCGGAAAAACGGAACCGGCCGGGCTGGTGGAGAAGCTCAACCGGGAAATGCCCGAGGGGATAAGGTTCCTCTCCGCTTCCTTCTTGCCCTTGAAACTTCCGCTCCCCTCTGGTATCATGACTGAGTATATTATCACATTGATGAAGGACGGCCCTCTGGGCTTGGATATAGATTCTGAACGAATTGATGGGCTTTTAAGGGATTTTTTAAGCAGGGACTCCATTCCGGTAAGTATCGAAAAGGAAGGCAGGACAAAGGACGTAGACTTGAGGCCGCTCGTCGGCGGGCTTTCCCGCACCGACGGCCTGACGCTCAGGCTTATGCTCAAAAAAGCCACGGGCGCGTCTGTCCGGCCTCACGACGTGCTCGCGTGCCTTCTCGGCCTGCCAAGGGAATCCGCCTCCTTAATCCCCATCCTGAAGACCAGGTCCGTCCAGTAAAGGCGCTCTTTACCGCTACCGAGAGCGTCCACCGCGGGTATGAAAAACACAAAAACAGAACTTGTTATAAGCTCTAACCCCTTTGAGACCAGGGTGGCGCTTATCGAGCAGGGCAGGCTCTCCGAATTCTACGTGGAGCGCGCCAAGGACAGGGGCATAACCGGCAATATCTACAAGGGCCGTATAGTCAGGGTCCTTCCGGGCATGCAGTCCGCCTTCGTCGAGATAGGCATCCAGAGGACCTCGTTCCTTCACGTCTCCGACATAAAGGAGCCGCCCGAGGGCTTTGAGGAGGACGAGGAGGAGCACAAGCGGCACGCGAACGTCCGCATCCAGGACATCGTGAAGGAGGGCCAGGAGATAATGGTGCAGGCCGCGAAGGAGCCCATCGGCACCAAGGGCGCCCGCGTGACTTCCTATGCATCTCTCCCGGGCCGCTACCTTGTCCTCATGCCCACCTACGACAAGATCGCAATATCGAGGAGGATATCGAGCGAAAAGGAGAGAAGGAGGCTCCGCGAGATAGTCTCTTCCATGCGCCAGCCCGGGTACGGCTTCATCATACGGACCGTCTGCGAGGGCATGAGGAAGGAAGACATCCAGGCGGACATGGAGTTCCTCATAAAGCTCTGGAAGGCCATCCTCAAAAAGAAGGAAGAGGTGCGGACGCCGGGGCTCGTCTGGGCCGAGCTGGACCTTACGCTAAGGACTATAAGGGACCTCTTCTCCGAGGACATAGAAAGGCTCGTAATCGACTCCAGGGACGAGTACGAGCGGGCGAAGAAATTCCTCGATGAGTTCATGCCGCACCTTGCCGGAAGGCTTGAGCTCTACGAGGGCAAGGAAGACGTATTCGACGCGCACGGCGTGGAAATAGAGCTCACCGACGCGCTCGAAAGGAAGGTATGGCTCCGCTCCGGCGGGCATATAGTGATAGACCAGATGGAGGCCTTGACGGCCGTCGACGTAAATACCGGGAAATACGTGGGCAAGAGGAGCTCCGAGGACACGATAGTAAAGACGAACCTCGAGGCGGTAAATGAAATTGTCTACCAGCTCCGCCTCCGGAATATCGGCGGCATCATCGTAATAGACTTCATAGACATGGCAAGGCAGTCCGACAGGGAGAAGGTCTATAACACCCTCAAGGAGGCGTTGAAGGCAGACAAGGCCCGCACCAACATATTGAAGATCTCGGAGCTCGGCATAGTCGAGATGACGAGGAAACGGGTGAGGGAGAGCCTCTCGCAGTCGCTCTGCGAGCCCTGTCCCTATTGCGACGGGAACGCCCAGATAAAGGCCAAGGACACCATAATAATGGACATATACAGGGAGCTTGCGAGGGAGCTTCCCTTGAGGAAGAAAAAGGCGACCATCTACGTGAGCCCGTCGATCTCCGAGCGCATAAAGGAAGACCCCGCGCCCATACAGGATATAGAGCGCAAATTCGGGAAAAAGGTCTTTATTAAGCCGGTAGAGAGGTTCCATCAGGAAAGATACGAGATCATCTGAAGGCAACCGTAAAAATTGATCTTTTTCCCGGACTCTTTGTCAGGCCGCGAATAAAAATGCTCACATATCATCATATTTGCTCCGCTTTTTATTCCCGGCCTTCCTTGATTGAGGGAAAAATCTCAAATTTTTAGCAGGCTGCTGAAAAAATCGTTCTCCGTCGTTGTCTTAGTCGCTTGGCACCCCGGCGTACACGAAAAGTACGCCTCATTCCTTGCTCCCCTGTTCCTAATGGGGCCTCGCAGCTGGAGCTTTTTGAGCAGCCTGAATTAAAAACGGAGGGTTTCAGCAAGCTGCTCATATTGATCTTTTCACCGGAGTCGGTGTAAAGCCGTGAAGAATGCTCACATATTATCATATATGCTCCGCTTTTTATTCCCGCCTTCCTCGTTTGCCGGAAAAAATCTCCAATTTTCAGGGGTTGCATGAACATCCCAGAAGCCCGTGTTTTGAAAGGGCTTTTCAGCTCAAAACCCTTGACAAAAGAAACCCGGCCCGTTACCATGAATCTGCACATCATTATCCGGGAGTGTAAATGCTTAGAGCCGTTTATCTAGCCGCCATTCCGGCCCTGGCCGCGGCGCTCTTCATATCGACCGGCGCCCATGCCGGGGTTGCTGAGGGTAAAAAGGCGTTCGAGGCCAGAAAGTGCGCCTCGTGCCACCAGGCCGCCGGCCCGGCGGCTGAAAAGACCATAAAGGACCAGCTCTCAAAAAAAGGCCCTGAGCTATGGTATTCCGGCAGCAAGTTCAAGGCCGGGTTCCTCGAGAAATGGCTCGCTGACCCGAGGCCCATAAGGCCCCTGGCCTATAACTCCGTGACCGAGAGGAACCCGGGCGGCCACCCGAGGCTTGCCGGGCAGGAGGCGGCGGACGTCGCGGCCTATCTGATGACCCTCAAGTCAGCCGACGTGAAGCCGCTCGGCATACAGGCGGCGGACAACCCCAAGGGCAGGATCGCATTTGTAAGAAAGCATTCATGCTACGGCTGCCACCAGGTGAGGACGAGGGGCAGTCTTGTCGGGGGCTTCTCCGGCCCTTCGCTCGCCGAGGCCTCCGAGAGGCTCAATCCCGACTGGGTGTACGCGTATCTCTCAAAGCCCTCGGTATTCAAGCCGGTAAAGATGATGCCGGTCTACGCCGGGGTAATCAACGACGCGGAGATAAAGGGGCTTGCAGCGTATGTGGGGAGCCTGAGATGATGGCCATGACGAAGGGGCTCCTGATAACGGCTTTTGCACTCATTGCGCTCGGAGCGGCGTATGAACCCGCTTATGCAGCTACCGCGGAGGAGAACTACAGGTTCCACTGCGCGCAGTGCCACGGCCTCGAGGGAAAGGGGAACGGCATAAACGCGACGAGGGAGATGCCCGTAAGCCCGAGAGACCACACGAGCGCGCTCGAGATGGGAAAGCTTACGGACGCGGACATAATAAACGCCATAACGGACGGCGGGCAGGCGACAAGCAAGTCGAGCCTCATGCCGCCGTACGGAAAGACGCTTTCAAAAAACGAGATACTCGAATTGAAGGACTATTTGAGGAAGCTCTGCAACTGCAAGGCAAGGTAAACCCTTCAAGCAAGCTTAGGCGGCCCAAAGCCGCCTTGGACAAAAGAGACTGGAAATGGCTTCAGAAAAGTTCGGCTTCCTCCTCATGGTCCTCGGGGCGGTCCTCGTAATAGAGGGCATCCCGTATTTCGGTTTCCCAAAGGCCGTAAAGGAATGGGCAGGGTTCCTTCACAGGCTCCCGGAGAAGAGGATGAGGCTCTTCGGCTTCACCATAATGGCGGTCGGCATCACCCTTCTTTTCGCCATCAGGGACATCTGGCGTTGAGGCGCGGATCTGCGCGGGTGACAATGGGCGCTTCTCCAGTACGGCAGCATAAAAGCATCCCAAGGCCGGACCTTCAGCCCTGGCCCGGTATAGAATCCATTAAATGACTGATTTCCTCAAGACAAGCCCACTCAGGCTCATATGTGTCCTTGCGTTCTTTATCGGGGGCTGCCTCCATGCCGCGCCAGGGCAGGCGGTCGGCGACGAGAAGGTAAGGGTGCTGATATTGAAATCCGGCGGCCAGGTCGAGCTCAAGGGCACCGACAGGGGCGACCTCGTCATGCGCCCCGGCACGAACGGCACGATACTCTTGAACGGCTCGCGGGCGGCGCTCCCACTGAGGCTCTCCCCCAAAGGCAGGTTCATCTCGGTAAACGGGAAGCCCTACAGGGGTGTTATCGAGATAGCGGCCAGCGAGGGGCAGGCGCTTGTAATAAACGTAATAGGGCTCGAAGCCTATGTGGCCGGGATAATCAATAACGAGATATCTTCCAAGTGGCCGGAAGAGGTGCTTAAAACCCAGGCGGTCATTGCCAGGACCTATGCCGTATACAACATGAGGAGGAGGTCGAGCCTCCCCTACCACCTCGAGAGCTCGGTCATGGGGCAGGTCTACGGCGGCGCATCCAGCGAGGACAGCGCCTCTATACGCGCGGTCATGGATACCAGGGGCGAGATTCTCGTCTTCGACGGCGAGCCGGCCCTTACCGTATACCATTCCAACGCCGGAGGCATGACGGAATCGGCAAGCGAGGTCTGGCTCAAGGGCTATCCGTATCTCGTCCCCGTCGAAAGCCCGTTCGACGGGGCGGCCCCGAGATACCTCTGGGAGTTCGCGGTCCCTGCCGAGTCGCTCGGCGAGGCGCTGTCCAGGGCAGGCCATCAGATAGGCACGCCCGAAGAGCTCAGGATTATCGAGACCACCTCTGCCGCGAGGATACGGACGCTGAGCGTCCGCGACCGCGAAGGCAGGGACGCCTGGCTTTCGGGGGAGGAGCTAAGGAAGGCCCTGGGCTATTCGAGCCTCAGGTCCGCGATTTTCGAGGTGGCAAAGGAAGGCGAGGTCTTCATATTCAGGGGGAGGGGGTCTGGCCACGGTGTAGGCCTTTCACAATGGGGGGCAAAGGGCATGGCCGAGAACGGGTATGCCTACAGGGACATACTCAGGCACTTCTATCCCGGCACCGAGCTCAAGCGGGGCCTCTCCTTTCGTAACCAGCCGTAAAATAAGGGTTTTATTCTACTTTCCTTTTGTTTAGAATATAAGGGACCGTTTTTGCATGGAGCTTTCGGATTTTCTGTTTGACCTGCCCGAGCACCTAATTGCCCAGCGCCCGCTCCCCGAGCGCGATGCATCAAGGCTCATGGCAGTCTCAAGGGAGGCCGGGACCATAGAGCACGGGTCTTTCAGGGACTTCCCCGGGTATCTCATGCCCGGCGACCTCCTTGTCCTTAATGATACGAGGGTAATACCCACAAGGGTCTTTGGAAAGAGGGCAGGGGGCGGGAAGCTGGAGCTCCTGCTGGTCGAAAGGATCTCCTCCTCCGGAGGCGAGGAATGGAGGTGCATGGCAAGGCCGGGCAAGGGGTTAAGGCCGGGTTCTGCCGTTTTCCTCGAAGGGGCTCAAGGCGAGATAACCGGAAAGGACGAGGAAGGGCTCTTCACCGTGAGGTTCGACGGCCCTGTCGACCTTGAGCGCATTGGGAATGTCCCGCTCCCGCCTTATATAAGGAGGGAGGCCGACGAGTCCGACAGGACGAGGTACCAGACCGTATTCGCAGGAGAGGACGGGGCCATAGCCGCCCCTACCGCCGGGCTTCACTTTACGCCAGGGCTTCTTGACGAGATAAGGAGCAAGGGCGTGCTCGTAAGGAGCCTGACTCTCCATACCGGGCCCGGGACATTCATGCCGGTACGCTCGGAGAAGATAGAAGAGCACAGGATGATGCGTGAGCGGTACTCGATCCGGGAGGACGTTTTCAAAGAGGTGGCGAGGGCCAAAAAAGAGGGCCGCAGGGTCGTTGCGGTCGGCACGACCGCTACAAGGGCGCTTGAGTCGAGCGCGATAAGCGGGCTCGATAGCCCTGTCCTTTCCGGCTCGACCGGGCTTTTCATATACCCCGGGTACGAGTTCAAGGTGGTGGACGCGCTCCTTACGAACTTCCATCTGCCGGGCTCGACATTGATAATGCTTGTGTCCGCTTTCGCCGGGAGGGGATTAATACTCAGGTCGTACGCGGAGGCCGTCCGTATGGAGTACAGGTTCTTCAGCTATGGGGACGCGATGTTTATCCGGTAGCAGGCTGCTGAAAAAGCCCAATCTGCCGTGTCGTCTTCAAAATTGGCAACTCAGGCGCACAAGAAAGTACGCCTCGTTCCTCATTTTTCGACTCCTTGCACCTTGGACTTTTTGAGCAGCCGGTATGTTAATTGATTTGGTAATGTATCAAAAAAAGTCTGCTATAATATTTTGCATCATTCGTTTCGGGTCTATATGCAACACGTTGATTTTCATCTGAAGAGAGGGACGCCTGTATAGTGAAGGGATTCGGATTCGAGCTTAAGAAGACCGATTCATCCGCAAGGCTCGGACGCGTAACAACTCCGCACGGCACGTTCACTACCCCGGTCTTCATGCCTGTGGGCACGAAGGCCTCCGTAAAGGGCATGACCCCGTCGGAGCTTAAGTCGATCGGGGTCGAGGTGATCCTCGCGAACACCTATCACCTTTACCTCAGGCCCGGTCACGAGCTTGTAAGGGACCTCGGAGGCCTGCACGGGTTCATGGGCTGGGACGGCCCCGTGCTTACCGATAGCGGCGGCTTCCAGGTCTTCAGCCTCTGCAAACTGAGGAAGATAACGGAGGAAGGGGTCCAGTTCAGCTCGCACATGGACGGCACCCGGTACACGCTCACCCCCGAGAGCGCGGTCGCCATACAGGAGGCGCTCGGCGCGGACATAATAATGCCGCTCGACGAATGCACGCCCTATCCGGCCGACAGGGAGTATACGGTGGAGTCCATGAACCTCACGCACAGGTGGGCCAGAAGGTGCAAGGAGGCCAAGGTCCCTAACGGGCAGGCGCTCTTCGGCATAGTGCAGGGGGGGATGTACCCTGATTTGAGGAAGGAGAGCGCCAGGGCCCTGGTGGACATGGGGTTTGACGGCTACGCCATAGGGGGCTTGAGCGTCGGCGAGGAAAAAGGGCTCATGAAGGAGATGGCCCTTTCGGCCCTCCAGCACCTCCCCGCGGACAGGCCCAGGTATTTGATGGGGGTGGGCACGCCCGAGGACCTCGTATTCGGGGTAGGTGCAGGGATAGACATGTTCGACTGCGTCATGCCGACCCGGAACGCCCGGAACGGAACCCTCTTTACAAGGCGGGGAAAATTGGTTATAAAGAATGCGCAATACGAGAAAGACCCCGGGCCCATAGAGGAGGACTGCGGCTGCTACACGTGCAGGAACTTCTCGCGGGCATACCTCAGGCACCTCTTCATGGCCGGCGAGATGCTCGCGCCCAGGCTGAACACCATGCACAACCTCTTCTATTACACCAGGCTCATGCAGGAGATGAGGGAGGCCATAGGGCAGGGGAGGTTCGAGGAGTTCAGGAAGAGGTTCCACGCCGACAGGTCGGAGCCCGCGATTGCGGCCCTGTAGCCGCGTAAAAAAGAAATAAAAGCCTCTCCCGGCATCCGGGGGCGGCCAAAACAAGGAGGACCGTATAGTGCTGTTTCTACCCGTTGCAACTGCTTACGCCCAGGACGCCCCGGCTGCCGCGCCGCTTTCCGGCATAATGAGCATAGCCCCGCTCATAATACTGTTCGTCATCTTCTATTTCCTCCTGATAAGGCCGCAGCAGAAGAGGGCCAAGGAGCACAAGCAGATGATTTCGGCCCTCCAGAAGGGCGACAACGTCATCACCTCCGGCGGCATACACGGCAGGATAACCGCCGTGAACGAGGACAGCGTGACCGTGGAGGTTTCCGATGGCGTGAGGATAAAGGTCTCGAAGGAGGCCGTTACCGTCAGGAAGCCCCAGTCATAATATTTAAATACAACGCCGCCGCCCCTGCTGAGAGATGCGCGGCGGTTTTTCTTGAAAAGGGTCCGCTGCAAACCGCCCCCGAGGGGGCGTGCGGCGGCTATTCCGGAGCCGGTTGCCGGCTTCATTCGGAGACGTAATGAGAAGTATCTTTTGGCGTGTCATCCTTGTCGCCGGTTTTACGGCGCTGGCGTTCATACTATTCCTGCCCTCTACACCGGTCTCAAAGAGGCTCCCCTCGTTCTGGGCTGACAATATCCCCAAGATAAACCTCGGCCTCGACCTCCAGGGCGGCATGCACCTGGTGCTCGATGTTGACCAGGACAAGGCCGTTGAGAACCATACCCAGAGGCTCGCGGGCTCCGTCGAGGACGCGCTCAAGAGAAAGGGTGTCGCGTTCTATAACGTCGTCCGCGAGGGGCTCGACAACGTGGCAGTCTCCTACCCGGACGAGAGGTCAAAGGGGGAGATATCCCGTGTCGTAAAGGACGAGCTGGGCGTCTTCGGCTCCCCTGCCGACCAGAACGGCAGGCTCCTCTTCACGCTCGACAAGGGCGAGAGCGAGCGCATACGGGAGTGGTCGCTTTTCCAGGCCCTCGAGACCATCAGGAACAGGATAGACAAGTTCGGGGTGGCCGAGCCCTTAATACAGAAGCAGGGCGTAAACGAGGTCGTTGTGCAGCTCCCGGGCTTGAAGGACCCCGAAAGGGCCATACAGCTCATAGGGAAGACCGCTGTACTCGAGTTCAGGCTCGTGGACGAGTCCATGAGCCCGTACACCGCCGAGACCCAGGGGGCCCCCTTCGGCTCGGAGATCGTATACCAGCAGGGCTACGACAGCCAGACCGGGATGGTCCAGAAAACACCGTTCCTAGTAAAGAGGGATGCCGCGCTCACAGGCGACTCTCTCTCAGACGCACGGATGGCCTTCGACACGCAGTATAACGAGCCCTACGTCTCGCTCACTTTCGACTCGAACGGCGCGCGCGTCTTCGAGAGGCTCACGACCCAGAACGTCGGGAAAAGGCTCGCCATAGTCCTCGACGGGAACCTCCACTCCGCGCCGCAGATACGGGAGCCCATAGCCGGGGGCAAGGCCCAGATAAGCGGCGGCTTCACCCCGGAGGAGGCGACCGACCTCGCCATCATATTGAGGGCAGGCGCGCTCCCCGCGCCCGTCAATATCGTTCAGAACGTCACCGTGGGGCCGAGCCTCGGCCAGGACTCGATTGAGGCGGGATTGAAGGCCGGTCTCCTCGGCGCTGCGCTCGTCCTTGTTTTCATGATTATTTATTACAGGGCATCAGGGGTCATAGCCGACTTTGCCGTCTTCCTTAATATCATAATGCTCCTCGGCGCGATGGCGTGGCTCAGCTCCACGCTTACTCTCCCGGGCATAGCCGGGATAGTGCTGACGATAGGCATGGGGGTCGACTCGAACGTCCTCATATTCGAGAGGATAAAGGAGGAGCTCCACGCCGGGCGCACCCCGAGGTCGGCCATAAACGCAGGGTTCGACAGGGCGTTTTGGAGCATCGTTGACGCGCACGTCACGACACTCATCACGGCTGCGGTGCTCTTCCAGTTCGGGAGCGGCCCCATAAAGGGCTTCGCGGTGACGCTCAGCCTCGGTATCCTCATAAACCTCTTTACGGCCCTGGTCGGCACAAAGCTCATGTTCGACATACAGAGCGAGAGGTTCAGGGTCAAGAGGCTCAGCATATGACGGGTAGATAACCCGGCTTTGAAACAAAGGGGTCTAAGCGGGAACGCCCGGGCCCCCTGGAGGATAGATGGATTTCGTACGGAATACGAATATAGACTTCATGAGCAAGAGGCGGATCGCCTTCGTCATCTCCGTCGTGCTCGCGGTAATCGGCCTTATAGCGGCGGTATCGATACCGCTTGGAAAGGCCAACCTGAGCATAGACTTCGAGGGCGGGGTGGCCGTGCAGTTCAGGTTCGAGCAGCCTATCGAAATAGACAAGATGAGGACGGTCCTCGCTGAAAAGGGTTTCAAGGACGCCAATCTCCAGCAGTTCGCCGAGCCCACTAAGCTTCTCGTGAAGCTCAAGGGCGGGGAGGGCGACCTTAGGGCCGTATCGAATTCCATCGGGAGCGCCTTTACCGAGAGCATGCCCGGAAACCCCTTCATCATCGACTCCACTTCCGAAGTAGGCCCGACCGTCGGCAGGAAGCTCCAGAAGGACGCGCTATGGGCGGTAATAGTCGCGCTCATAGGCATACTCCTTTATGTCGCTTGGAGGTTCGAGCTGAGGTTCGGGGTCGCGGCTGTGATAGCTACCTTCCACGACGTCCTGGCCGTCCTCGGGATATTCTTTCTCCTCGACAAGGAGATGAGCCTACTTATAGTCACGGCGCTCCTTACGGTCGCAGGGTATTCCCTCACCGACACCGTGGTCGTATTCGACAGGATACGCGAGAACATGAGGAAAAAGGCCAAGGGGGACTTCGCGGCCCTTTTGAACAGGTCGGTAAACGAGGTGCTTAGCAGGACCATAGTGACATCCTCGACCACCCTCCTTGCAGCCCTTTCGCTCACCTTCCTGGGCGGGGAGGTCATACATGATTTTGCCCTCGCCCTCTCTCTCGGGGTGGTGGTTGGCACCTTCTCCTCGGTCTTTGTAGCGAGCCCGCTCCTTCTTTTATGGAAAAACAAGAAAAAACCGGCCCTTGCAAAGGCCTGACCGGCCCCATTCCCATCATCCTGTATCCGGTCCCGAGAGGGATAAGGCCTCAGGGCCTCGGATTGCCCTGAACTCGCGGGTATTCAGCCAGGTTCACGCCCTTTCTCCCCGATAAACCTCAAAAAATCACGGTTGTAATTTTTCGGGATCTGTGCTATTCACAGGTATCGGCTGCGGCGGTCAAATCAATCGGAAGTTGAAGGAAAGCAACCGGCGCTGGATTGTTTTCCTTGCCGCATAATGGCTCACGATGGGCCGCGCCAGGCTAAGATGCCGTTAAACCTGAAGGTATTTTCGGCGTCTTTTTTTTGCTTGAAAAGGAGCAGCCATTCTCAAGCAGATGGAAAACAAGGACTGCATCCCGAAGGTCCTGCCGCCCCTGGACCTCTCCGGCTGGCGTGAATTCCAGAACGGGCTATCGTCCCTGCTGGGCATGCCGCTCTCCCTCTATGATCCCGGGGGAGCGCTGCTCGTGCCGCCTGCCAGGGAGCCGTGCGTCTGCAAGTCGATAGCCGGAAGCCCGCGGGGCGCCGAGCTATGCTCAGGCATGATAGCCCGCGTAATCAGGGAGGCGCTTGAGAAAAAGAGCGTCTATATCCATAAATGCCACGCCAACAAGTACATCTTCGGGATCCCGGTACTGCTTGATTCCGGCCATTCGTTCGTGATACTCGGGGGCCGCACCTATCTTAAGGGGACCGAGATACGGGATTTCTACGAAGGGGTGATGGGCTACGGCCTGGACGAGCAGGTCATATTCGGGCTCAGGGAGGAGATAAACCCTGTCCCGCCCGGTTCGATATTCATGGTCCCGGCCATTGTGAACGGCATGGCGGCGCCGTTTTTGCGGTGTGTCGTTACGTCCGCAGGCTCCTGCCTCGGTGAGTCCGGCCCAGTGGGCCTCAAGGGCTTCAAGGCGCTCGAGGAGGTGTACAAGTCGCTCGCGCCGGTCCTGGACAGGGAGGAGCTCTACGAGACGATCCTCGAGAAATCTTCCGAGCTCGTGGGCGCCGACAGGGGCTCGCTCATGATACTGGACAAGAAGAACAACGTCCTTTCGGTCAAGGCCGCCAAGGGCATGGACTTTAAAGCGGTCGAGAACCTGAGGATTAAGGTCGGCGAGGGGATATCGGGCGCAATCGCCGCAAAGGGGATGCCCGTCTTCGTAAGGGATATCGAAAGCGAGGTGCCGGCCTGGAAGAACAGGCCGAGGTACAAGACGAAGTCCTTCATATCCATCCCGCTCATGCTGGAGCGGAAGGTGATAGGCGTACTGAACGTCTCTGACAAGACTTCCGGCGATGTCTTCTCCGAGGAGGACCTCCACCTCCTCACCTCGTTCGCCAATTACGCCTCCATAGCGCTCGAGCGCGGGGCGTACTACAGCATGAGCGAGGAATTGAAGATGCTCTCCATGACCGACCCGCTCACCGGCCTTTTCAATAGGAGGTATTTCAGGGAAAGGCTCTTCGAGGAGGTCGAGAGGGTAAAGAGGCACAACGAGTGCTTCACTTCCTTCGTTATAGACATAGACAACTTCAAGACGTTTAACGACAGGTACGGCCACCTTGCCGGGGACGAGGTCCTGAAGGGGGTCGCGAGGGCCATCAGGGACGCGGTCAGGTCAATGGACGTGGTCGCGCGCTACGGTGGCGAGGAGTTCGCGGTCATACTCCCCCACACGAACAAGAAGGACGCCTACGTAATCGCAGAGAGGATAAGGCGGGGCGTGCAGGACTACAGGCCGCCGAACGCGGACCACGACGTATGGCCCACCATAAGCCTGGGGGTGGCCGAGTTCCCGGTGGACGCGAGCCACATAGACGACCTCATAAACAAGGCCGACAAGGCCATGTATCTCGCGAAGAGGATGGGAAAGAACAAGGTTGTCGTTTATGAAAGATAAGACGCTTTTCAGCACCTGCCCGGACGGCGAGTTCTTCGGCAGGGCGTCCGAGATAGAATACATCTGCGGGAGGGCCGGGGCCGCCCTGCCCGCGCCCGCCATATTCCTCTTCGGGAGACGCTGGACAGGGAAGACCGAGGTGCTCCGGAGGGTCTTCAGGGACCTCTTCTGGGGGCAGGCCAGGGTAGTGCCCCTTTATTACCAGTTCAAGGGAGGGCGGCCCGGGGATGAGTTCGCCGAGGACTACCTTAAAGAGGTTCTCAAGCAGTACCTGGCGTTCAGGCTCCGGGACTCAAGGCTCGTAAGGAACGAGTTCACGCTCGATAAAATCGAGAGCCTCCTTGTCGACAACGACCTCTACGACCTTGCCGACCTAGCGGCCGTCCACCGGGAGGCAAGGAAGGCCGGTGACGAGACCGCGGCCCTGAGAAATGCCCTCCAGGCGCCGGCTGCCGTATCGGCCCGCTCAGGGATCCCCGTATACCTCATCCTTGACGACCTTGACCGCGCGGTCTCGGGCGCAGGGCAGAGCGAGGCCATGCTGGCCAGGGAGCTTATGGACTCGCTCGGGCCGTCCTCGTTCGTGGCCTCGGCTTCTGCAAGGCGGCCCCTCGAAGGAGGCGTATTTAACGGCCCGGCAGAGGCCCTGGAGCTAGAAGGCCTCGACGAGGAGACCGCCTCTTCCATGATGATGGACCTTTGCCGCATCCACGGGGTGGGGTTCGACGCCGAAATAGTGAAGCTCGGGGCCCACAGGCTCGACGGCAACCCCATGTACATGAGGAACCTCGTCTGGGCCGCGGCAAAGGCCGGCACCGGGCTTACGACGCTCAAGGACTTCGCCGACGTCTATACGCAGGAGCTATTTGAGGGCAACACCGGGTTTGCGCTGAAGTCCGCGCTGAATCTTCGCGGCATCAACGCGCTCCGTGTGCTCCATGCATGCTCAATCGCAACTAAACCCCTTACGAGCGAGGAACTCTCGGAAAGGTTCAGGCAGGGCGAATCCGAGCTCGATACCATTATCGGGTCGCTTTCGGCAGGCGGCCTCCTCGAGGCGAGCCTCGGGTCGCTCAAATGGACCGGGGACGCTGCAGTAAAGGACTTCATCTACTTCGTCTACGAGACGAGGGTCAAGGGCAGGTCAACGGAAGAGGTGCGGACTTACCTCGCCAGGGAGGTCTTGAAGGAGGGGTTCAACTTCAGGAGCTCCAGGATAGCGGTCAACCTCAAGGACGAGGTCTCCGAGGCCCTCAAGTCGTTTAACGGCCAGAAGTCCAGGAAGGTCCTTTTCAGCCATCAGGCGTTTGCAGCCCGGTTCCAGAAAGGGGCGCTGAAGACAGGGGCGGGGGACGACGGCGAGCTTGCCTTCCCGCAGGTCGTGGGCTGCTTCGATTCCGAACGGCTCGAGGCCAATGAGTCCGGCCCTCCGATAATCGTAGCCCACGGCTTCCAGAACGGCAGGTACGATTCCGGGAACGAGGTCGTCTGGATGGCCGTTGTAAAGGACTCGGTCTCGCCGGTGAACATCGGGGACGTCGAGAACTTCCTCCGGAGGTCCCAGATACTCAGGGAGAACTTCAGGGCAGCCAGGGTCGTCAGGTGGATGGTCTCCAGGGAGGGCTTCACGGCCGAGGCCCTTAAGCGGGCCGAGGCTGAGGGCGTCCTCTCTTCCGATTCCGTGCAGCTTAAGATAATAAGGGAAAACCTGGAGAGCAGGGGCAAAGGCGCCGGGGCCGCCGAGATAAACGGGACAGCGCCGGTCAAGGAATTCGAGGTCGTCCTGCCCTCGGCCTCAAAGGCCGAGCTCGTCGCCGCGAGGGCCGTCGAGGAGATAGGCACGGAGATGGGCTTTGACGATACTGCCATAGGGCAGATAAAGGCCGCCCTCGTCGAGGCGTGCATAAACGCCTTCGAGCACAGCAGGGTAAGAACGGCGAAGGTGTACCTGAAATTCGTGGCCTCCGCGGAAAGGCTTACAATCCACGTCCAGAACGGCGGGGTGGACTTCGACAGCCTCTCGGAAGCGGCCTCGGCGCCCGCCGAAGCGGGGAAGCTCCCCAGGAAGCGCGGCTGGGGTTTCGAGCTCATGAAGGGGCTCATGGACGAAGTAAGGGTCGAAAAGGTCCGGGGCGGGGCCAAGGTCGTCCTGGTGAAGTACCTTGTCAGAAAAGGAGACGGCGGGAATGGTCAAGAGATATAGGAACTTCAAGGAGCTTGGCGATACGGTAGTCCTTTATCCCGACGACTACATAAACGATATCGAGGGGGAGAAGCTCGAAGACCTCTGCGCAAACTACCTCGACCGGGGTTTCAGGAAGATAGTGGTGGACTTCTCGGAGACCGAGCTCGTCAACTCGATAGGCGTGTCCATACTGATAGGCGTGATAGAAAAGGTCAGGGAAAGGGACGCGAGCATATACTTCTCGGGCCTGAAGCGCGTGAACTACGACATATTCAGCATAGTGGGGCTCACCAAGCACATCAGGATATTCGAGACCGAAGAGGATGCCCTCGGCACCGGCTCCAAGACGGCGGGCCAGGCGGTCCTGTGATGAAAATTGATCTTTTCCCCGGACTCTGGGTAGTTACGTGAATAAAAATGCCCACATATTGCTTATATGCTCCGCTTTTTATTCCCGGCCTTCATTGATTGCGGGGAAAATCTCTAATTTTCATAGGTTTCATGAATAAACACCAATCCCCTGGAGGCATGGATGTCCGAGACCGAACTGAGCCTTGAAAGGCTCCTCTTCAACCTTAACACCCTTGCCGAGCTCGGTGAAGAGATAACTTCCCCGAAGGACTTTACGCGCGTGGTGAAGTCCTCGCTCTATATGGTCATGGGCACGTTCTCCTCGTCCAGGGGGGCCATATTCCAGCACGAGAACGGGAGCGGCTCTTACATGCCGATCGCGTCCAAGGGCCTGGGCGACATCGGGGGCCTGAGGCTCAAGCTCGCCCCGGAGACCATAGCCGAGCTCCTGAAGCGCAGGGAGCCGGTCGAGCTCGGGGGCGGCAAGGACGCCGGTTTCCTCGGCGCCGCAAGGGAAGCGCTTGAAAGGATCGACGCGAAGGTCCTGGCCTGCCTGACGGTGA
This sequence comes from Thermodesulfobacteriota bacterium, assembly GCA_030583865.1. Lineage (NCBI taxonomy): Bacteria > Pseudomonadati > Thermodesulfobacteriota > Thermodesulfobacteriota bacterium. The sequence goes on from CP129479.1 coordinate 492,064, forward strand.
AGGACGAGCTGTTGGGCCTCATAGCCATAAACGGGAAGTTCTCCGGGGAGCCCTTCACGCTCTACGACCACCAGCTCCTTTCGGTCATGTCCCAGCACATATCGTTCTCGCTCCACAGCCATTCGCTTCTCATGAAGCTCATGCACAAGTACACGGAGAACAAGGGCCTTTACGAGAACTTGAGGCGCATATACTACGACACCATACACGCGTTCGCCGCCGCCATCGACGCCAAGGACTCGTACACGAGGGGCCATTCCCACAGGGTCTCGGCCTACAGCGCCGCGCTCGCGCGCGAGATGGGCTGGTCCAACGAGGAGGTGGAGGGCATAAGGATAGCCGGCCTCCTCCACGACATAGGGAAGATTACCGTCGACAAGACGATAATAAACAAGGCCAGCCCCCTTACGAGCTACGAGTGCAGGGAACTAAACTCACACCCGGTCATAGGCTACGAGATACTCTCGAAGATAAAGTTCCCCTGGAAGGGCATACCCATGATGACAAGGAACCACCACGAGAAGGTGGACGGCACAGGGTACCCCGACAGGCTCAGGAAGTCCGAGATACCGATTGGCGCCAGGATAATGGCGCTGGTCGACGCCTTCGACGCCATGACCACCGACAGGCCCTACAGGCCGAAGCTTTCCTTCAGGGAGGCGATATGCGAGGTCAGGGAGAACTGGAACAGGCAGTTCGACCCGGACGTGATACAGCCCTTCATATCGGTCATAAGGAAGGAAGTCAAGAGGGAGGCGGACAACCCCACTATAGTGCCGCTCCTTCAGGAGGAGCTTGACGCGGTGTCGCTTAACAGGATCCTCGAAGGGTTCCCCGGGGCCTGAATTCCGCAGGCGTTCCTGCCGTGAAATAACGCGTCAGGCGCGCCTGAGCAGTTCATCTTGAAAAAGGCTTTCTGCCCGCTGCCGCGCTTTTCAGGCAAGGGCTACTTTTTGCCTGCGGTCGTCCATAAAAGGCCGGACCAAATCCCGCACCCTCCGCGAAGCCGGAATTGATCGGCGAAAATCGGACCACGCCCCATGACTCCGGCGCGGCGCGTGCACCCCTTTTGCCGGGCATCCTTTCCTTGACCTTTGCTCCCTTTGAAAGTAAAATGGTCTCCGACCGACCCGTTTACTTATTTTCGGACAGGGTGAAGATTGATTGATGCTCGGAAGACGGTGGAAAATCAGCCCGGCTAACAGGGAACTGCAGGAGCGGCTGGGCAGGAAGTTGAACATACTCCCCCTTACGGCGCAGCTTCTCGTAAACAGGGGCCTTGTCGACGCGGACAAGGCCTTTTCTTTTCTCAAGCCGGACCTCGCCTCGCTCCACGACCCCATGCTCATGAAAGGCATGGACAGGGCCGTCGAGCGTATAGCCCGCGCGCTTCGCGAAAGGGAAAAGATTACCGTCTACGGCGACTACGACGTCGACGGCGCGACCTCGACGGCCCTTCTTTCCCTCTTTCTCCGCGAAATCGGGGCGGACGCCGCCACGTACATACCCGAGAGGCTCGCCGAGGGATACGGCCTTAACCCCGAGGCCGTGAAGAAGCTCGCTGCCTCGGGCTGCCGCCTGGTAATAACCGTGGACTGCGGCTCATCGAACAGGGCAGAGGTGGAACTGGCAAATTCGCTCGGCATTGACGTCATCGTAACCGACCACCATGAAATGCCTAAGGACGCGCCTCCCGCGCTCGCGGTCCTCAATCCCGGCCAGGAGGGGTGCCGTTTCCCTTTCAAGGGGCTCGCGGGGGTGGGGGTCGCTTTCAACCTCGCGCTTGCGCTCCGGGCATATCTCCGCGAGACGGGGTGGTTCAGGGAAGGCGAGCCTAACCTCAAGAGATACCTCGACCTCGTGGCCCTGGGGACGGTAGCGGACCTCGTCCCGCTCATGGACGAGAACCGCGTTTTCGTGCACTACGGCCTGAAGGAGCTCGAGGCAATGAAGAGGCCGGGGCTTAAGGCCCTCGTGGAAGGGGCCGGGCTCAAGGGCAGGCTCTCGGCCAGCCACATCGCCTTCCAGATGGCGCCGAGGCTCAATGCCGCCGGAAGGATATCCACCGCCGACACGGCGCTCAGGCTCCTTACGACCGAAAGCCCGGAAGAGGCCTCGGCCCTTGCGGCGGCCCTCGAAAAAGAGAACTCCTCGCGGCAGAGGATAGAGGCCGAGACCCTGGAAGAGGCCCTCTCCATGCTCGAGGGGCACAGGGACAGGGGCATAGTCCTCTATTCCGAGCGCTGGCATCCGGGCGTCATAGGCATAGTCGCGTCCCGGCTCGTGGACAGGTTCTCGAGGCCGGCGGTCCTCATAGCGCTTGAGAACGGGGTGGGCAAGGGCTCGGCAAGGAGCATACGCTCCTTCAACATCCTCGAGGGGCTCAAGGGCTGCGCTGTCCTCCTCGAACGTTTCGGCGGGCACAAGGCAGCGGCGGGCCTGACCGTCTCCGGCGAGATGGTCGAGGCCTTCAGAAAAGAGTTCATCAGGCAGGTGAACGGCGCCCTTACGGACGAGGACCTCGTATCTGAAATGACGCTCGACGCGGTCGTCTCCCTCGAGGAAGTCGGGAGAAGGCTCGTCTCCGAAATAGAGAGCCTCGCCCCGTTCGGCGCCTCCAACCACGAGCCGCTCCTTTGCCTGCCCGATACGCATATAGTGGAAACCGAAGTCGTGGGCGCAAGACACCTGAAGTTCAAGGTGAAGCATAACGGGCGCGTCCAGCGCGGCATAGGGTTCGGGCTCGCCGGCCTCCACCCGGTGCAAGGCAAGGGCTACGGCATAGCTTTTTCGCCTTACATGGACGAATGGCAGGGCAATACGAGCTTGAGGCTGAGGATAAAGGACGTCAAGCACGGGTTTGCAAATCCCTTGACATGAAACATGAAACAAAATATATTTTCGTGTTGCTTCAGGCTGCTGAAAAAGCCCCAATCTGCGGCGTCGTCTTCAAAATTCGTCACTGCGACGTACTAAGAAAGTACGCCTCATTCCTCATTTTTCGACTCCTTGCATCTTGAGCTTTTTGAGCAGCCTGAATGAGGTTTTAAGTTTTTGAGCAACTTGTTTGGAGATATCCTCTTGATGCATCTCGGGAAATCACATAAAATGATTCTCCGGAAAGGGCTGGCCGTCTTCGCCTTCGCCATCGTCCTCGGGGCCGTTTTCGCGCCGTCGCTTACGAGCGGGAAGTTCGTGGCCGGGGTCTTCCCGGATGGCGACAGGTCGCTTAACTCTTCAAGGCACTATGTGCTGGACGTATTGCGCGAGAACAGGACCGGGCTCGGCGCGCTCGAGGAGCTTAAGCTCGCGGAGGTCATAATAATGGAGAGCGTCGAACACAAGCTCGACCCTCTTTTCGTCCTCGCCCTCATAGAGACCGAGTCCACCTTCTACAACTGGTCAAGGTCGTTGAGGGGCGCAATGGGGCTCATGCAGATAATGCCCTCGACAGGGGAGGAGATAGCCCGCCAGCTCAGGCTTGAATGGAAGGGCGAGGAGACGCTCCTCGACCCCTATACCAACATAAAGATGGGCGTGCATTACTTCTCGAAGCTCAAGCGCAGGTACAAGGACGTCGGGTTGACTCTCGCGGCCTACAACGCGGGCCCGGGGAAGGTGGACGCGTGGATGAGGGACGGGATCGGGCCGTCCGCCTTTTACGCCGAGAGGGTATTGGAGAACTACAGGAGGTTTCTGGAAAGGGCCGCGTACAATTAACCGCGAAAAAGCCCGCTCCATTGATTTGCTTCAGAATCGGACATTCGTACAATGAGGATTCGTCTCGCCTGTTGCTTTTCGGCTCCTTGCGTCCGGGCTTTATAAGCGGGCTGCATGTGAGTTGCTTGAGTTTTTTTCGGCAGCATCATTGAGAACGGCAGCGGAATACGAACGATAAAGGCGGAGAAATGACCGTTAAGAGAAAGGCCAGCCCGGCCGAGGCGATGTTCAACTTCGGCGGGGTTTCAAGCGAGGTGTTCGAGGGGAAAAAGCCCCGTTATTCGGTGCTGCCGGTCCCCTATGACCTTACGGCCTCGTACATAAGCGGCATGAGGGGCGGCCCAAGGGCCATAATCGACGCCTCCACCCACATGGAGCTCTATGACGAAGAGCTCGGCTGCGAGCCGTACGAAGCCGGGATAGAGACCCTGCCCCAGCTTGAGGCCACGGCGCTCGGGCCGGAGGAGATGATACGGAGGGTCAGGGAGTCGGTCGCCTCCATCCTGGACGAGGGCAAGGTGCCCGTAATGCTCGGAGGCGAGCATTCGATAACGCTCGGGCTCGTGCAGGCACTCCTGGAAAGATACCCCGGCATGTCGGTCCTGCAGCTCGACGCCCATGCCGATATGAGGGACTCCTACCAGGACACCCCTTTCAACCACGCCTGCGTCGCCAGGAGGATATCCGAGCTCTGCCCCATAGTCCAGGTGGGGATAAGGAGCCTTTCGGCGGACGAGGCCGCGTTTCTCAAAGGTGAAAGAAAGGCGGGCAGGAAGGCCGGGACGCGCATAAAGACGTTCACCGCGCTCGATGTGCTGAAGGGCGTAAGCCCGAAGGCCATAGCCTCAAGCCTGACCAATGACGTCTGCATCACCATCGACCTGGACGTCTTCGACCCCTCGATAATGCCGGCAACCGGCACTCCCGAGCCCGGCGGGCTCGGATGGTACAACGTCCTGGATGTCGTTAGGGAAGCCGTCTCGAAAAAGAAGGTGGTGGGGTTCGACGTCGTCGAGCTCTGCCCGCTTCCGGGCAACATAGCGCCGGATTTCCTGGCCGCTAAACTCGTATACAAGATAATGGGCTACATGAACCGCGGCAGGAGGAGGCAGCGCCTGCCTTAAAACGTGCTCCACGGCCGCATCCGCGGCCTCAACCACATAATCCGCTATTCCGGGGGTATAGAAAAATGTTCGTTCCGAAAAGGGTGTTTTTTACAAAAGGCGTAGGGATACACAAGGAAGAACTCACGTCTTTCGAGCTTGCGTTGAGGGACGCGGGGATAGAGAAGTTCAACCTGGTGCAGGTCTCCAGCATTTTCCCGCCTGCAGCCAAGATAGTGCCCAAGACAGTAGGGCTCAAGAAGCTGTCCCCCGGCCAGATCGTCTTCTGCGTCATGAGCAGGCTCTCGAGCAACGAGCCCAGGAGGCTCCTTGCGGCCTCGGTCGGCTGCGCGATACCGATGGACAGGAAGCTATACGGCTATCTCAGCGAGCACCACGCCTACGGTGAGACCGACACCGCAGCGGGCGACTACGCCGAGGACCTTGCGGCCGCGATGCTCGCCTCGACGCTCGGCATAGAGCTGGACGAGAACCTCGGCTGGGACGAGAAAAAAGAGATATACAGGATAAGCGACAAGATAGTAAAGACGTCCAACGTAACGCAGTCGGCGATAGTAAAGAGCGACGGGAAGTTCACCACCGTCGTGGCCGCCGCGGTCCTCATACCTTAAGCGGCTCAAGGCCTGATTATCCGGCGCATCCTGTGCATGGGACAATAGAAGCGCAATGAGCCGGTTGCGGGGCCCTGCCCCATTCGCGTGGAGGAAGGACAAGCGATGTTTCTTCCCCGCCCGCGCCCTCTTTGCGCAAACCCGAGTTGATGCTGAGCCTGAACCCGGTACATGAAAATCGCACTTACCTATAACCTCAAGAAAGATCTCGGGGAGGCGCAGCGCCTCCCCGAGGACTTCTACGCCGAATGTGACGAGCCCGAGACCGTCTTCGCCGTCCGGGACGCTTTGGCCGGGCGCCACGGGGAGGTCCTCATGGTCGAGGCGGACGAGGACGCGTTCGAGAAGCTCAGGCGCGAGAGGCCGGACATCGTCTTCAACATGGCCGAGGGGCTCTGGGGCGAGAGCAGGGAATCGCAGATACCGGCCATGCTCGAAATGCTCCGGATCCCGTATACCGGCTCGAACCCGCTCACGCTGGGCCTCTGCCTCAACAAGGCGCGCGCCAAGGAGGTGCTGGCCTATTACGGCATCCCTACCGCAAGGTTCGTTGTCGCGCGGACGAACGGACTCGAAATCCACAGGCTACTCTCATTCCCCATGATAGTGAAGCCGCTTTTCGAGGGGTCGAGCAAGGGAATAAAGAACGACTCCATAGTATCCGGGCCCGAGGAGCTCGAACGGAAGGTCGCTTCCGTTCTGGAGGAATACTCCCAGCCGGCCCTGGTCGAGGAATACCTCCCGGGACGCGAGTTCACGGTGGCCCTAATGGGGAACGGGAGCAATATCAAGGTGCTCCCCATAGTCGAGATAAACTACTCGGCCCTGCCTGCCGGCGTAAACCACATCTATTCCTACGAGGCCAAATGGGTGCTCGACACCCCGGATGCCCCCCTCGACATATTCAACTGCCCTGCTGACATACCCGAAAGGCTGAAGACCGCCATAGAGGCCGTCTCAAGGGACGCCTTTACGGCGCTCGACGTCAAGGACTGGTGCAGGATAGACGTGAGGCTCGATACCTCCGGCCTGCCGCACGTAATAGAGCTCAACCCGCTCCCTGGGATACTCATGGACCCAAAGTGCAATTCCTGCTTCCCGAAGGCCGCCCGGGCCGCTGGCATGGACTTCAGCACACTGGTGAACGGGGTCCTCGACGCGGCGCGCGGGAGGTACGGGGTATGAGCCCCGCCAGGGTGAAGATAGTCTTCAACGATGACGGTAGCGATACCTACACCCTCGGCGAAAAAACAGTAGACCTGGATAACATACTTACGACCGTAAGCGACGTCGAGGGCGCGCTCCGCTCGAAGGGGTACGAGACCGCAAGGGTGCCCTTGAGGAGGCGCGAAGACCTCGAGCGGTTTACGAAGGAGATACGGGACCCGGAGGCGGTCGTCTTCAACCTCTGCGAGGGTGCGTTCAACAGGAGCTCGCTCGAGATGCACGTTGCCGCCCTCCTCGAGCTCCACGGAGCGAGGTTCACGGGCAGCGGACCGCTGACGCTCGGGCTCGCGCTGGACAAGGGGCTTACAAAAGACATACTCTCGAGGAGGGGCGTGCCCACCCCAGGGTACGCGGTCATGGCCGAGGCGTCCGGGAAGACCGGGGAGCTCGAGTTCCCGCTCATCGTCAAGCCGCTACGCGAGGACGCGAGCATCGGAATAGATTCCGGGGCCGTCGTCGAGAGCCCGGTGGAATTAAGGGAAAGAGTCGACCACATACTCTCGAACTACGCCCAGCCCGCTATAGTCGAGGAGTACGTGGACGGCAGGGAGTTCAATATCGCCGTCATGGGGAACGGGAACAGCAGGCGCGCCCTGCCCCCTTCCGAGATACTCTTCGTCGATTTCCCCGAGGGCAAACCCAAGATATGCTGCTACGAGGCTAAGTGGGTCGAAGAGAGCCCTTTTTACCGCAAGACCGTGCCTTCCTGCCCGGCGGAAATACCCGAGAAGCTCAAGGTAGAGCTCCAGGCGGTCGCGCTCAAGGCCTACGGCATGATGGGGTGCAGGGACTATGCCAGGGTGGACATGAGGCTCGGGAAGGACGGCAAGGCCAAGGTCCTGGAGGTCAACCCAAACCCGGACATATCCTCGGACGCGGGGTTTGCGAGGGCCGCAAAGGCCGCCGGCCTTGATTACCCGGACCTCATAGCCGCCATAGTGGATGCGGCCGTGTCGAGGTACGCGCCGCAGGCCGGAATGGCCTCGGGAAGGACATGAGCGGGAGCGGAGGCGGGATAACCGTGAGGAAGACGCTTCCCGGGGACAGGCCCGCCCTGGTCGACATTATAGAAAACTCGGAGAACCTGAGCAGGGAGGAGATGGATTGCGCGGCGGAACTCCTTGATATATACTTTAAAAACCCGCTTGAGACCGATTACCTCTTTCTTACGGCGGCAGACCCCTCCTCCTCTCCCGCGGGTTACGCCTGCTACGGGAAAAGGCCGCTAACGGACGCCGTATATGACATCTACTGGATCGTGGTGGACAGCCGCCAAAGGCGCGGCGGCATAGGGACCAGGCTGATCGAGGAGCTTGAAAAACTGCTCAGGGAAGAGGGGGCCCGGATGCTGGTGGCCGAAACATCGGGGCTCCCGGCCTATGAGGCCGCGAGGAGGCTCTATCTCAGGAACGGTTTCCGCGAAGAGGCCCGGATAAGGGAGTTCTACAAGCCCGGAGACGACATCGTCTTCTATACCAAGCGCTTACAAAAAACAAACGGGGACGCCTGAATTGGAGCTGGAGAGCATAAAGAAAATCTACGCCGGTTATTCGAACGTCTATGACGTCCTTTTCAAGGGGATATTCTATCCGAGGATAAAGCACGCCATCAACTATATGGACATCAAGCCCGGGGACAGGGTGCTCGACGTCGGTGTCGGGACAGGCCTCTCCCTTTCGGAGTTCCCGGGCTGCTGCAAGGTGGTGGGGATAGACCTCTCCACGGCCATGCTCAAAAAGGCCAGGGACAAGATACGGAAGCACGGGCTCGACCACATAAACGTCATGAGCATGGACGCGATGAGCATAGGCTTCAAGGACGACAGCTTCGACAAGGTATTCATCTCGCACGTGGTGAGCGTCGTGCCTGACCCCTACAAGCTCATGTCCGAGGTAAGGCGGGTCTGCAAGAAGGGCGGCCAGGTGGTGATAGTGAACCACTTCAAGTCGAGCAACAAGGTCGTGGAGGTCGTCGAGAAGCTCATAAACCCCGTCTGCAAGAAGATAGGGTGGAGGTCGGACCTCTGCCTCAACGAGTTCATAAACCGCTCGGGACTCAACGTCAGGCAGAAGTACATGCTCAAGAAACTGGACTTCTGGCACATACTCTTCGCAACGAACGAGAAATAAGCCCCGGGGGCATTTGCGTTCCAAGGACAATATCCTATCCGGCCATTCGATCCAGCCGATGTCCTCCGGGGACCTCGAAGAAGTCCTCAGGATAGAGAAGGCCTCTTTCCCGAAGCCCTGGACCAGGGGCATGTTCGAAGGGGAGATCAAGAACCCGGTCTCGTTCGCGTACACCCTGCGGGTGCGCGCCGAAGAGAGGGAAGAGATCGCGGCATATATCGTCTTCTGGATAGTCCACGGAGAGGCCCACATATTGAACATCGCGGTCTCCCCGGCCCTCCGTGGCAGGGGGGTGGCCTCCAAGCTCCTCGGCCTCATGCTCCAGCTCATGAAGCGGAACATGGTCTACGAGGTCTTCCTCGAGGTCAGGGTTTCGAACGACGCCGCCAGGAGCCTCTATAAGAGATTCGGGTTCAGGGAAGCGTTCGTCAGGAAAAACTACTACGGGGACGAGGACGCGATAGTCATGGTCCTCGACCTGTGAACGAAAATGGGAACCGGCAGGTTTGGAAATAAAAGCTGAGATAATATATAACGACAGGATGGCCAAGGGGTACTTCAAGCTCGGGCTTGCTTGCGCGACCCCCGAGGTGAAGCCCGGCCAGTTCGTGATGCTCAGGGTCTCGGACGGGCTTGACCCGCTCTTGAGGAGGCCTTTCGGCATCTATCGGATGCTTGGGCGTACTCTCGGGCGGGAGACCGGGGCCAGGGGCGCGTCCTCGAAGAGGAAGGGCATCGAGGTCCTCTACAGGGTGGTGGGAAAGGGCACGGCCATACTTTCTGAAAGAAGGCCCGGCGAGACGCTCGGGGTGCTGGGCCCGCTCGGGAACGGCTTTCCGGACACGCCCGAGGGCAGCAGTCCGGTGCTCGTCGCGGGCGGCATGGGGATAGCCCCTCTTTACCTCCTGGCAAAGAGGCTCGGAGGGGGGACGCTGCTTTTCGGGGCGCGCTCAAAGGCAGAGACGGCTCTCCTTAAGGATTTCAGGGGACTCGGCCTCAGGATAAAGACCGCGACCGAGGACGGGAGCGCCGGCATAAGGGGGCTCGTGACCGGCCTCCTTGAAGACGAGCTTACGCCGGAATCTATTGTATACGCGTGCGGCCCGGTCGGGATGCTGAAAGCCGCGGCTGCCATTTCAAGGAAGGCCGGGGCGCGCTGCCTCGTCTCCCTTGAGCGCTCGATGGCCTGCGGCATAGGGGTGTGCCTGGGGTGCGCGGTCAGGGCAAAGGCGCACAAGGAAGAGAAGGAGAACCGGTTTTACAAGATGGTCTGCTCTGACGGGCCGGTCTTCCGGGGCGAGGAGATAGATTGGGACCTGTTGTGAAGAAGACAAAGGCCGGGGCCGAGGTGACTATCGCGGGCTTGAAATTCAAAAACCCGGTGATGACCGCCTCGGGAACCTTCGGGTACGGGGTCGAGTTCGCGCCTTATATGGACCTCGGCAGGCTCGGAGGCATAGTGGTCAAGGGACTCTCCCTCTACCCGAGGCAGGGGAACCCCGGGCCGCGTATAGCCGAAACACCTTGCGGGATGCTGAACGCCATAGGCCTGCAGAACGTGGGCGTGGACGATTTCATCGAAAAGAAGCTTCCGCTAATCCGTACAGCCGACACGCACGTAATAGCGAACATCTTCGGCGAAACTGTCGAGGACTATGTGGAGGTCGCAAGGAGGCTCGACGGCGCTGAAGGGGTCGCGGCTCTTGAGGTGAACATCTCCTGCCCCAACGTCAAAAAGGGCGGCATCGTCTTCGGCACCGACCCGCAGGAGGCCTTCAAGGTGGTCTCCGCGGTACGCAAAGCCACGAGGCTCCCCGTCATAACGAAGCTCTCGCCGAACGTAACCGACATAAAGGTGATGGTAAAGGCCGCGGAGGACGGCGGCACGGACGCGGTCTCGCTCATCAATACCATCACCGGCATGGTTATCGACGTGGAGAGGAGAAGGCCCGTCCTTGCGACCGCGACCGGCGGGCTCTCGGGACCGGCCATAAGGCCCATAGCGGTACGCATGGTCTGGCAGGCGGCGCAGGCCGCAAGCGTCCCGGTAATCGGCATGGGCGGCATAATGACGGCAAGGGACGCCCTCGAATTCATGATAGCCGGCGCCACTGCAGTCCAGGTCGGCACCGCGAGCTTCATCGAGCCGGAAGCCGCAGTCAAGGTGGCCGAAGGCATAGAAGAGTACCTCTCCAAAAACGAAACCGACGTTCAAGACCTCATAGGCTCGTTAAGGCTCGCCTGAGCCGGTTCCCGCCTGCAAGCCATTTCAGAAGCTACGCGTTCCCTCTCTATCAGATGTTGAGGCAACCTCTAAAAATTGACTCTTTTTCCCGGACTCTGTGCCACTCTTTAGGGTTGAATTTTCCTCCTTTAAAGGTTAATTTATCCAAAACCGGTTGAAGGGAGGAAGCATGAAGAACCCGATAGAAAAGATCCTCAAAAGGTCCAGCATCACCTCCGAGATGTATCACAAGCTCTCGAAGCTCAGGTGCAGGCTCGACAAGGATATGGACGCAATCGGGAAGAAATTCAAAAAGGACCTCGCCAAGGCGGAGAAGATAGCGAAGAAAAAGCTCAAGGCCGCGGAGCAGCTGAAGGTCTGGAAAAAGGGCGGGTACGAGAAGCTCGCGAGCAAGGTCCAGAAAAAAGCCGACGCGCTTATGAGAGCGGCCAAGAAAGACTACAAGCTCGCGCTGGCGAAGCTCAGGAAATAAGAGTGGCTCCACCAAGGGCCGGCAGTCCTGCCGGCCCTTTTTTAGTGCCTGCTGAGTGTGCATGGTTCATGCGATCACATTCCTGAACCGGCCCTGAGAATGCAATTTTCGTCATGGCTCCCGCATATGGAACCAATGAAGAATGAAAACATAAGGCGCGTTTCCGTAGGCCTTTTCTTTGCCATTTTGCTGGCCATAGGGTTCGGAAGCTACCGGGATTACAACATATCATGGGACGAGCCGCTTCAGCGCGACATAGGCGCGGCGACTGTAAAGCACGTCTCCGAGGTTCTCGGTTCAGACCTCCTTGACGGCAGGTTTGCCAGCCTGCCGCCCCTGGAAGAATTCGTAGACAAGGACTATGGAGTCGCCTTCGAAGCGCCGGCCGTGGCACTGGAGGTGCTCTTTAAAATCCGGGGGGCGCGAGAGGCGATTTTTTTTCGCCACATACTCACATTCCTCATCTGCCTTTCCGGGGTCTACGCGGTCTACAGGTTAGCTTCCCGGCGCTTCGCTGACTGGAGGATCGGGCTTCTGGCGGCGCTTTTCCTCGTGCTCACGCCGCGTCTTTTCGCCGAATCATTCTACAACTCGAAGGACGCGGTCTTCATGGCTGTTTTCGCGATTGCCATGAACACGACAGTCTCCTTCGTGCTCAAGCCGGGCATGAGGACGGCTCTAATCCATGCCCTTGCGACCGCCGTCGCAATCGACGTGCGGATAATGGCAGTCATACTGCCGGCAGCCGCTGCGGCGATTCTGGCGGTCAGGCTGCTCAGGAACGAGCTGCCCGTCCGAAAAACGCTCATCGCGGCATCCGGCTATTTGCTCGCCTTATGCCTCTTTGTCGTCGTGTTCTGGCCCTATCTTTGGCAGGACCCGTTCGGGAATTTTGTGCAGGCCTTCCAGAACATGTCCAAATTCAGGTGGGATGAAGACGTGCTTTATATGGGGAGCTTCGTCCCGGCCACGGGCGTCCCGTGGCATTATATCCCGGCCTGGGTATCGATAACGACCCCCGTGCTTTACCTTGCGCTTTTTATCGCGGGTTCATTCGCAGCCATTCGGAGGATGATTTTCAATCTCATTGCGCGCCGGTTCAGGCTATGGACGAGCGAAGCCGAATTGCAGGATATTGTATTCCTCGGGTTGTTCGCGGCGCCGGTCGCGGCGGTAATCGCGCTCAACTCGACACTCTACGACGGCTGGAGGCAGCTCTACTTCATCTACCCGGCCTTTCTGCTCCTCGCGGTGAGGGGATGGGTGTCTCTTTGGGGTTTCCGTTTGCCCAGGAACATGAATAAGGCGTTATTGCTCGTCATCACGGCGGCGTCCGTATTTTTTACGGCCGCATGGATGTGGAAGGCGCACCCTCTGCAAAACGTGTATTTCAATTACTTTGCGGGCAAGAATATAAAAGACCGCTACGAGATGGACTACTGGGGCCTGGGCAACAGGAAAGCGCTTGAGTATATCCTTGAGAACGACAGGAGCCCGGTAATTCACGTCCGGGCTGACAGCGCCACACCCCTGAAATTGAGCATCTACATGCTGGAGCCGGATAAAAGGGTCCGCATCAGGGAAACAGATGAGATGACCGCCCCCTATTATGTCCTGAACAACTACCGGCTTTTCAAGGAGCCGCTTGAGTCAAAATACGGAAAGGAGTACGACCTCTTCTACGAATTGAAGGTCGGCGGCGAGGCCGTCCTGTCGGTTTTCAAGTGGAAGGGGGATGAAAGGCTTAGGTCCCCCTCTGTTGAATCCGATACAAGGACGAAATAGATACTGTTTGCATATCAAACGCAAAACCGGAACGAGCCATGCATAATACCGTCATAGTGGTGCCGTGCTACAGCGAGGAGAAGAGGCTCAACCGGGGCGCCTTCCTCGAATTCGCCTCGAGAAGCGAGGGCCTCCACTTCATCTTTGTAAACGACGGCAGCAGTGACGGGACCGCCGTAATTATAGAGGAGATGAGGAGGGCGAACCCCGCCAGGATATCCTGCCTCCACCTGGAGAGGAATTCGGGAAAGGCCGAGGCCGTAAGGCGGGGCGTGCTTAAGGCCATAGCTGACGGGTGCCGGAGCTTCGGCTACTGGGACGCCGACCTCGCGACCCCGCTTGAGGAAATCACAGTCTTCCGCAGGCTGCTTGAGGATGAGAGGTGGAAGGTGGTCATCGGATCAAGGGTGAAGCTCCTCGGAAAGGAGATAACGAGGAACGAGATGCGCCACTACGCGGGCCGGGTCTTCGCGACCATCGCAAGCCTCCTCCTGAGGATACCCGTATACGACACCCAGTGCGGCGCGAAGCTTTTCAGGAACACGCCCGAGGCCCGAGGGGCATTCAGCAAGCCCTTTAAAGTCAAATGGATATTCGATGTCGAGCTTCTTGCCAGGATTTCATTATTGGAAAAAAAGAACGATAATCCCGATTTCATCAAGAGCTGGATAGAGTCGCCGCTCGGGAAATGGACTGACATAAAGGGCTCGAAGGTCACTTGGTTCGATTTCTTCAAATCGGCTTTCGAGATGCTCAAGCTCTTTGTCCTGCTTTATGCGCCGGTTATAAAAGAACGATATGAGAACGAATTGCTGCAGGCCAGATAAGCGGGGATTGAGCTACAGGCATGAAAAGAAAAACCGGGAAGGCCCGCGCCTTCCCGGTTTTTACATTTCCATATCTGTCCGGCTATTCGAGATCCAGCACGCTCACCTTGGCTGCTACTGAACAGGCTATCTCGACAAACGATTTTGCATGGGCCGAACCCGGGTCCGCGTGCGTTATGGGCATCCCGGTGTCTCCGCCCTCCCTTATGGCCATGTCGATGGGGATCTTCCCGAGGAGCGGCACCTGGTACCTTTCGCTCGTCTTCTCGCCGCCGCCGTGGCTGAATATCTCGGACGTTCCGCCGCAGTGCGGGCAGACGAACTGGCTCATGTTCTCTATTATTCCGAGGACCGGGACCTTTACCTCCTTGAACATCCTTATGGCCCGCCTCGCGTCTATTAGCGCCACGTCCTGCGGCGTGGTAACTATGACGGCGCCTGTGAGGGGTATGGTCTGCACGAGCGTAAGCTGCGTATCTCCCGTGCCCGGCGGCAGGTCTATCACGAGATAGTCGAGCTCTCCCCATTCGACGCCGACGAGGAACTGCTTTATGAGCTGCATTACAAGCGGGCCGCGCCATATGAGCGGAGTTTCCTCGTCGAGCATGAACCCTACCGAGACGAGCTTGATCCCGTACTTCTCAAGGGGAACGAGACGCTCCTCGGGGGTGGCCTGCAAAGGCTCGTGTATGCCCATCATGAGCGGCAGGCTCGGGCCGTAGAGGTCGGTATCGAGGAGGCCCACCTTGGCCCCTGACTGCGCCAGCGCCACTGCCAGGTTCACGGCGACGGTGGACTTTCCGACCCCGCCCTTTCCGCTCGCCACGGCGATGGTGTTCCTAACGCCAGGTATAGGCGCCTTGCCCGGTACCCCTTTTGATTTCGGCACCTCGGCGCCGGTCGTGACGGAGACTTCGGTCACGCCGGGTATCGCCTTCACGGCGTTCACCGAGTTGGCCTCCAGTTCCTTCTTCAATGGGCACGCCATCGTCGTGAGCATGAGCGTGAAGCTCACCTTCCCGCCCTCGACCTTCACGTCCCTTATCATGTTGAGCGTAACGAGGTCCTTGCCGAGCTCCGGGTCCATTACGCCCCGGAGAGCGTCCAGCACGACGGCCTCTGTGATGTTGTTTATAGCCAAATCAATACCTCCGTTCCCGTGGTTAGGCCGAGGCGGCCTCCTTGAGCGCCGCCATGAGCTCTCCGAGCGGCGCGCCATCCCTTTTTGCCGCCTCCTCTATCGAGACCGCCCCACCGCAGCACGAGTCTATCTGGAAGCGCGTGAAGACCCCGATGGTCTTCGGATATTGCTTTATGCAGTCGTTTACGACCATTTTTTCACTTATCATCTCCATCCCCTTTTCCTTTCCCCCTTCCTTCCGCCGCTTCGTTAAGCTCCTTGAGGAGCGAGTCGATATCGGCGTTGTGCATGCCCGAGCCGAAGTCTATGTCCTCATAGCCTGACCCCGGGCAGTCGAAGCACCCCTTGCCGAAGTATTTCCTGAAGACCTCGGCGGTGCCGGGGTACTTCTCGATGACCTCGCCGATTATCATGTCCCTTGTTATCGCCGGGCCTGCCATTTCACTTCTTTACGGCCGCTGCGGGCGGCGCCGGGGCCGGCTTGATGGTCATGAGCATGTTAAGCGCGAAAAAGGCTATCGATACCGCCTCGACGAGCGAGAAGGCTATGAGGACAGTGTTGCCGCCGATATCGCTCTGGACTATCCAGCCCGCGGCCATCCCGACGAGCCCTATGTTCGCGAGCCAGAGCTGCGCGTACGCCAGGCGGTCGGAGTAGAGCGGGCGGCCGCTGAAACGGGGCAGTATGTGGTAGGCCACCCCGTATATCATCATGGACATCCAGCCGAGGAGGTTAAAGTGTGCGTGTATCGGCATCCACGGGTAGACCGGCCCTGCCGCGCTCATGTGCAGGCCGAGCAGCACTGACAAAAGGAAGTATATGATCGCGAATCTTATGAACCAGACTGTTATGGTGCTCATCTAATGCCTCCTGCTGGTTTGTGGCAACCTCTAAAAATCGATCTTTTCCCCGGACTCTTCGTCATGCCGTGAATAAAAATGCTCACATATTATCATATATGCTCCATATTTTATTCCCGGCCTTCCTCGATTGCGTGAAGAATCTCTAATTTTTAGAGGTTGCCTTGCTTTGTATTATCCATTTTTTCCCCTGGAGCGGCGGGCCGGCACGCATCGACCGGGCAAACCTCGGCGCACGCGCCGCACTCGGTGCAGAGCCTGTGGTCTATCTTGTATGGGGTCCCTTCGGATATCGCGCCCTCAGGGCACTCTGGCAAGCAGGCGCCGCAGGCGATGCATTCTTCGAGAATAAGGTAGGACATCGGCCCTCGCAGGAAACCGCTGGACATTAATACGATTTCTTTTCCGGGAAGATCCGCGCACCAGTGCATCCGGCGGAACCGCCGCACCGCCCGGAGTTATTCAGCTTGCAGGGCCTTTTTTATTAGACCGAAAGGACCTGCTTTATCTCCGGCACGCGCTCCTTTATCGCCCTTTCAATGCCCATCGCGAGCGTTATCTGCGCGCTGGGGCAGCCGGAGCAGGCGCCCTGGAGCTGTACCCGCACTATGCCCTGGGCCTCGTCCACGTCCACGAGCTCTACGTTGCCGCCGTCAGCCTGAAGGGCCGGCCTTATGCCGTTAAGAGCCTCTTCGACCCGTTCCCTGATCATAATATACTCCTCCGTAAGTGGTTATTGGAACAATATATTATAGCCCATAGTATACGGCCCTTTCAAGCCATAATAAATGATTTCCGTCATAATCGGGGGACTCCCTTTTACGCCCAGGGGGGCACATTTATGGCTGCCCGCTTGAATTGGGAGGCGTGTTCTGGTACTTTTGTATTGGCCCTTCCTGGGCTTAATGCGCTTAAGGGCCGTGGCGTACACCCGGACCAGTGCGGAGAAGATGAGAGAAGAGGCCACATACCATGCCAGGTCGGTGAAAGAAGAAAACCGCGCGCTCGCGCACGGCTGGCTCATCCTGGCGGTATTTTCCCTCGTATTTGCCGGTATCTTCGCCCTGCTTGTTGCGCTCGCGAGGACCCCTGTCATAGAGGAGATGCTCCCGCTCGGGAGGGACTACATCTATGTGGCGCTGGTCGGGCATGTCGTGCTTGCTGTAGTCATCTGGTTCCTTGCCTTCAAGGGCTTCCTATGGGTCTATTCGCTTCCCTCGGCAATATTCTCCCCTGCCCTGGGAAGGGCTTCCCTCGCGCTCTCGGCCCTCGGCATGGCCCTTGTAGTCATATCCGCGGTATTCGGGCTCGGCGAGGCCGAGCTCGCCAACTATGTGCCGGTCCTACTTACGCCGGTTTTTTACGCGGGGCTCTTGTCTTTCGGGGCCGGGGTGCTCCTTTCGCTCGTTAATTTCTTCCTTACCGTCTTCTTCGCAAAGGAGAGGCTCGGGGTCTTCACCTTCGGCATGCTCGCAGCCGGGGCGGCGGTAACGGTGGCCTTCGCCTGCTTCGCCCTTTCCGGCTGGTTCCAGCACGCGGGAGGGAAGATGCACCTGGATTTCGAGCGGCTCTTCTGGGGCGGCGGCCACATACTCCAGTTCGCGAACACAATGGCCATGTCGGCCGTCTGGCTCCTTCTCGTGAAGCTCGTACTGGGCAGGGAGGCCATAGGCCCGAGGACGGCAAAGGCCCTGTATGCCCTTTTCATCGTTTCCGTGCTGCCAGCGCCGGCCATATACTTCCTGCATGACATATCGAGCCAGGCCCATAAGGAGAGCTTCACCTGGCTCATGCAATGGGCAATCGGCCCCCTCGTAGCCGTATTCATCCTGGCCTCGATAGCGGCAATCGCCAGGACAAGCCCGAGGCCCTGGAAGGACCCGGCCTTCTCGTCCCTGGTCCTTTCCATATCCATCTTTCTCCTCGGCGGGTTCATAGGATTGAGCATAGACGGCGTCAACACCATCATCCCCGCCCATTACCATTGCGTTATCGGGGCCGTGACTATAGCCTTCATGGGCCTTTTCTACGAGGTGCTTCCCGGTTTCGGGAAGTCCCTATGGGGGAGGAGGATGGCGGCTATCCAGCCCTGGCTCTATGGCGCCGGCATCGTCCTCTTCGCAATCGGGCTCTTCATGGCCGGTTCGCACGGGGTGGCAAGGAAGACCTATGGCGGGGAGCAGAACCTCAATACGATAGGTAAGCTCATCGGCATGTCGGTCATGGGCCTTGGGGGGCTCGTGGCCATAGCAGGGGGAGTTACTTTCGTCCTTAACGCGCTACTCTCCCTTTTCGGCAGGAAAGCCCGTTCCCCCGAGCCCGGCATCCAGCCCGCACCTTGATAAGGGGCTCTCCCTGGCCAGGCCTGAATGGATTAGATGCAAGTTCAGGGCTTTATACATTAAAGGAGGGTTTTCTTTATGGAAATAGGCAGGTACCTTGAGCTCTTCAAGCTCAGGATATGCAGCCTCATAACCTTCAGCGCCATCGTGGGTCTCGTGGCCGCTTCATCGCCGGGAGCGACCCTCGGCACGGCCCTCTTTCTCGTAGCGGCCACGATGCTCGCCGCCGCCGCCGCGAGCGCCTTCAACCATTACTTCGACAGCGACATAGATTCCGTAATGAAAAGGACGAGGAAGAGGCCCTTCCCTTCAGGGGCCGTAGCCGGGTCAAAGGGCGTGCTCGTGGCGGCAGCCGGGCTTTTCCTGCTTTCAATCGCCATTTCAGTCGCCGCGCTCAACTATATGGTCGCCGTTCATCTCGCACTCGGCGCGTTCGTGTACGCGGTGGTATATACGGTCTGGCTCAAGAGAAGGAGCAGCCTTAATATCATAATAGGCGGGCTTGCCGGGAGCTTCGCCGTCCTTGCGGGCGGCGCATCGGCCAGCCCCGAGCTATGCGCGCCGCCCATGCTCCTGGCCGTCGTGATGTTCTTCTGGACGCCCTCGCATTTCTGGAGCTTCGCGATCTGCCACCGCGAGGAGTACGAGAGGGCGGGGGTGCCAATGCTGCCTGTGAGGGTGGGGGACTCGAGGACGGCCCTGTATATATTCATAAACACGGTCTTGCTTGTAATTTCCTCGCTGTCGCTATGGTTTTTCGGCAACAGCGGCCCGGTTTACCTCGCGGCGGCCCTGGCCCTCGGGGCTTATTTCATATACTGGAATATCAGGCTCCTCTTGAGCCCTGAAAAGGAGGTCGCGAGGAGCAATTTCCGGGCTTCCATGGTCTATCTGGGCGCGCTCTTTACGTCGGTTGTCGTTGACATGGCGATCAGGAACGTGTAATAATCAGGCCAGAGCAGGCCCGCAGCCCCGTTTTTGCGCGGGGAAAATGCATATAAAGTTCTTGACAACAAGGTGTTCCGGCGGTATTCTTCTTTTCCAAATTCTTTATCCAAGGAGGATCCAACATGCGTAAGTTATTCGGTATAGGCGTGCTCGCTCTCGGCATGGCCGCTTTCACCGTGCCTGCAATCGCTGCAGACGGCGCGGCAGTCTACAAGGCGAAATGCGTTGCCTGCCACGGCGCGGACGGCCAGGGCACCGCGATGGCGCCCGGCTTCAAGGGCAACGAGTGGATAAAGACCACGGCTGACGCCGAGATCGCCTCCGTTGTGACCGATGGCCGCGAGGGTGCTGCCAAGAGGTACAAGAACTTCGCAATGGGCATGCCCAAGCAGAAGCTCTCCGATGACGAGGTAAAGGCCGTCGTCGAGCACATGAAGGCGCTCGCCGCGAAGTAAGATCTGCCGATGAAGCATCAGAAAGGGCCCGGTCTCCGGGCCCTTTCTTTTTTCCGGTACCGGCAAAACAGCCCGCATCCGGCCCTCTGAATTCATAGAACGCTTCACTTCCATTCAGGGCAAAGCTCGTATTGACATCGGTTTGGAAATCGCAGATAATAAAAAATCGGGTTTTCCCCAATGAAAACCCATTATTCCACATTTTTTCTTTTCCGGAACTTAATACAGACTCATTCAAGCAAGCCGCGGCTCGTAGCTGAAAACGGAATACCGGACTATTCTTCTGCTGAACATGCAAACCTCGGAGGTGTGAGTTGGCTGGGTCAAAGTCTGTATACGTGGGCATCGACATCGGCTCGGTAAGCGCAAACACGGTAGTCCTCGATGAGAACAGGAACATACTCGAAGAGCACTATACGCGGACGAAAGGCGAACCGCTCGAGGCGGCCCTCGCAATCCTTTCCGAACTGATCGAAAAATACGGAAAAAACAGCATAAGGCTCGTGGCCGCCACCGGCTCGGGCGGAAAGCTCATAGCCCCCCTCATAGGGGCCGGGTTCACTAACGAGGTCATAGCCCAGGCCAGGGCCACCGAGGCCTTCCACCCCGAGGCAAGGACGGTAATCGAGATGGGCGGCCAGGACGCGAAGCTCATCTTCCTTGCGCCCGAGGGGGCGGACGGCAAGCTCCGCATAGCCGACTTCCAGATGAACTCGGTCTGCGCGGCAGGCACGGGCTCTTTTCTCGACCAGCAGGCCTACAGGCTCGGGCTCACCATCGAGGAGTTCGGAAGCCTCGCGCTCAAGAGCAAACACCCTCCGAGGGTCGCCGGAAGGTGCTCGGTCTTCGCCAAGAGCGACATGATACACCTCCAGCAGATAGCCACGCCCGACTACGACATCGTGGCCGGGCTCTGCTATGCCGTCGCCAGGAACTTCAAGGCCACCATAGGGAAGGGCAAGGAATTCGTGACCCCCGTGGCCTTCCAGGGCGGCGTGGCCGCAAACCTGGGCGTAAGGAAGGCCTTCAAGGACGTACTCGAGCTCGAGGACAAGGACTACATAATACCGGCCCACTTCTGCTCGATGGGCGCTCTGGGCGCCGTCTACACCTGCCTCGACATGGGGAAGGCCCTGGACGGGTTCAAGGGCGTGGATGATCTCAAGACTTTCCTTGCGTCAGGAAGGACGAGGGAGAGGTCCCTTGAGAAGCTCTCGAAGCCGGAGGGGCACCCCTCTGAGAGGAGGAGCGCCACGGGCTACCCGCTCGAGACCGGGAAGAAGATCCCCGCCTACCTCGGCATAGACGTCGGCTCGACCAGCACGAACGTCATACTCATTGATAAAGACTTCAAGCTCGTGACCAAGAGGTATCTCGCGACGGCCGGGCGCCCGCTGGACGCGATAAGGAAGGGCATCACCTCGGTAGCCGAAGAGTGCGCCGATTACGTGGACGTCGTGGGGGTCGGCACGACCGGCTCCGGTAGGTATCTCTCAGGCGACTTCCTCGGCGCGGACATCATAAGAAACGAGATAACCGCCCAGGCGACCGCGGCAGCCGCGATAGACCCCGAGGTCGATACCATATTCGAGATAGGCGGCCAGGACTCGAAGTACATAGCCATGAAGGACGGTGTTGTCGTGGACTTCGAGATGAACAAGGTCTGCGCCGCCGGGACTGGCTCGTTCCTGGAGGAGCAGGCGGAAAGGCTCGGCATAAGCATAAAGGGCGAGTTCAGCGATTTGGCCCTCGGCTGCGGCGCGCCCCCGCCCATGGGCGAGAGGTGCACGGTCTTCATCGAGTCCGACATGGTGCACTACCAGCAGAGGGGGGTTGAGAAGGACGGCCTTGTGGCAGGGCTCTCGTATTCGATAGTCCAGAATTACCTCAACAGGGTCGTCGGCGACAGGCGAATAGGGAACAGGATATTTTTCCAGGGCGGCACGGCCGCGAACCTCGGGGTCGTGGCGGCGTTCGAGAAGGTCACCGGGAAAAAGATCGCCGTGCCCGAGAACCACGACGTAACGGGCGCCATAGGAGCGGCCATACTCGCGGCCAAGGAGATGGCGCCGGGCGCCAAAACCAGGTTCAAGGGTTGGGACCTGAGCAAAAAGAAGTTCGGGATAGAGTCCTTCGAGTGCAGGGACTGCTCGAACATCTGCGAGGTCCGGAAGGTCGTCATGGAAGGCGAGGACCCGCTCTACTACGGCGGCCGGTGCGAGAAATACGACGTCAAGAGGGACACGAAATCGGGGAGCCACATCCCCGACCTCTATAAGGAAAGGGAGAAGCTCCTCTATTCCGCCTACGCCGGCAAGGCCGCGGGAAAAGACGCGCCGGTCATAGGCATCCCGAGGATGCTCTTCATGTACGAGATGTACCCGTTCTGGAAGGCCTTCTTCGACGTGCTGGGCTTCAGGATCCAGCTCTCTTCGCCGACCAACAAGGAGATAATAAGGAACGGCATAGAGCAGATAGTTACCGAGACCTGCTTCCCCATAAAAGTGGCCCACGGGCACGTGAACGAGCTCATGGAAAAGGGCGTGAAGAGGATATTCATGCCCTCGATAATAAACCTGAAGCCCGCGAAGGAGGGGCAGCTCTTCACGGCCCTCTGCCCTTACGTGCAGACCATACCCTATCTCTGCAAATCCGCCTACGACTTCAAGGAAAAGGGGGTCGAGGTGCTCGCCCCGGTATTCCACTTCAATGCGAAGGATTCCGATATAAGGAAGGAGTTCGTGGAATTCGGGAGGTCGCTCGGCAAGGACAGGGCAACGGTGGAGAAGGCCCTTGAGTCAGCCTGGGCTGCGCAGGACGAGTTCAAGAGAAAGCTCCTCGAACGCGGTAAGGAGGCCATAGCCGCCCTTAAGCCGGACGACACAGCCCTCGTCATAGTCGGAAGGGCTTATAATACGATGGACTCCGGCATAAACCTGGAGCTTCCGCAGAAGCTCCGCGATATGGGCACCATGGCCATACCCTTCGACATGCTCGACGCGGACAGCATCATCGACGGCGCGCTCGCCGAGGACATGTACTGGAGGAGCGGCCAGAGGATACTCGCCGCAGCCCAGCTCATAAAGGACGACCCGAGGCTCTTCTCGATATACATCACGAACTTCGGCTGCGGCCCGGATTCCATGATATCGCACTTCTACAAGGAGGCCTCGGCAGGGAAGCCCTTCCTCCAGCTCGAGATAGACGAGCACTCGGCGGACGCCGGCGCCATAACGAGGTGCGAGGCCTTCCTCGACAGCATAAGGAACACCAAGGGGAAGCTCAAGATAGAGTCGAAGGAAAAGCACGTCCTCAAGAGGACCAACATCAAGAAGAAGATATACCTCCCGAACATGTCGGACGGCGCGCACGCGCTTGCCGCCGCCTTCCAGGCCTGCGGCCTCGACGCTGAGGTCATGCCCGAGCCGGATGAGGAGTCTCTGAAGTGGGGCAGGCGCTATACCTCTGGAAGGGAGTGCTATCCCTGCATACTTACGACCGGCGACATGGTGAAGGTCGTGAGGCAGGAGGGCTTCTCGCCCGAGCGGAGCGCCTTCTTCATGCCATCGGGTAACGGACCGTGCAGGTTCGGCCAGTACAACCGCTATCACAGGATGATACTCGACGAGCTCGGCTTCAAGGACGTCCCGGTCTACGCGCCGGACCAGGACGGGAACTTCTACAAGGAGCTCAACATGGTCGGCGGCAATTTCTCCAGGCTCGGCTGGTGGGGCATAGCCTCGGTCGACCTCCTGGAGAAGGTGCTCTTCGAGACCAGGCCCTACGAGAAGAACAAGGGCGAGTCGGAGAAGGTCTACTGGGAATGCGTCCACAAGGTATGCGGGGCGATAAGGGAGAAGAGGTTCCCTGAACGGGAATTGAAGGAGGCCAAGGCGGCTTTCAGGAGGATACCCGTCCACGAGCCCGGCAGCAAGCCCGTCATAGGGATCGTCGGCGAGATATACGTCCGGAGCAACAGGTTCTCGAACGAGAACCTCATAAAGAAGCTCGAGGCCCTCGGCGCGGAGGTGCGGATGCCTACCATAGGCGAGTGGATATACTACACCAACTTCTGCAACAAGCGTAAGACCTGGCAGAGGGGGCAGATGGGGGACTATATCCGGACCATAGCGAGCGAGTTCTTCCAGAAGAGGGACGAAAGGAAGATGGAGAACATCCTTAACGGCGACCTCCGGAGCGGGCACGAGGTCCCGACAAAGGACCTCCTCCGTAACGCGGCGCCGTACCTCGACGATTCCTTCGAGGGCGAGGCCGTGCTCTCGATAGGTAAGACCATAGACTACATAGGCCGCGGCGCCCACGGCATAGTGAACGCCATGCCCTTCACATGCATGCCGGGCACTGTCGTGAATGCGATACTCAAGAGGCTCCGCGAGAATAACGACAACATACCCTACCTCCACATGGTCTACGAGGGCTCGGAAGACACGAACTCCATGACCAGGATGGAGGCCTTCGTCCACCAGGCGAGGGAGTTCAAGGAGAGGCGCTCCCCCGGGGTCCAGGCGGACGGAAGGGTCTGAGCCCATGCCCGAGGGCCCGCTAATGGTCGTTATCCTTGCGGCCCTCGGGCTCCTCGTCGCGCTTGCGGCTGCGTTCGCGGTAGTATCGGCTTCGCGGGCCAGGCGCGCCTACATCTCAGCCGAGATGTCTTCCATCAGGTCCGAACTCCAGGACTCGATATCCCAGAGCGTAAGGCACATAAACAGCCAGCTCATCATGCTTTCCGGGCAGGTGGCGGAGGAGCTCTCCGCCGTTACGGCCCAGATGAGCGCGTCTTCAGGCCAGATGAATTCCCGGATGGACAACTCGAACAGGACGGTAAGCGAGATAAAGCAGGCCCTAGGGGAGCTCTCGAAGGCGACCGAGCAGGTCTACGAGGTGGGAAGGAGCATATCCGGGCTTGAGAAGGTCCTCTCCGCACCCAAGGCAAGGGGAGGCCTCGGCGAGCTTTTTCTTTCCGAGCTCCTTTCCGAGTGCCTGCCCTCGAAGCGCTTCGAGCTCCAGTACGGGTTCAGGGACGGCGCCCGGGTGGACGCGGTCGTGAGGCTCAGGGAAGGGCTGGTGCCCATAGACTCCAAATTTCCGCTCGATAATTTCAGGCGCATCGTCGAGGCCGGGACCGACGAGGAGAGGCGCGCGGCTTCAAGGAGGTTCTCCTCGGACTGCAGGAGGCACATCGATTCCATCGCCTCGGCCTATATCCGCCCCTCGGAAGGCACGCTGGATTTCGCCCTCATGTACGTCCCCTCGGAGAGCGTCTATTACGAGCTCATAACCGGCAGAGAAGAATGCGGGGCCGCGCTTTCCGAGTATGCAGTCTCAAAAAAGGTCGTGCCGGTCTCCCCGAACAGCTTCTATGCGTACCTCCAGACCATAGCGATGGGACTCAGGGGCATGGAGATAGAGGCGAGGGCAGGGGAGATGCTGGCCCACCTTTCGGGCCTGAGGGGCGAGTTCGAGAAGTTCTCGGCAGACCTCGAAACCCTCGGGCGGCACCTGTCATTTGCCCGGTCCAAATACGACGAGCTTGAGAGAAAGGCGGGGCTGCTGAGTGAAAGGCTCGATTGGTCGGGGCTTGGAAGGGACAGTGAGCTGCGACAGCCTTGAGCCTTATTCCAACCGGGCAGGCTCAGGCCACCCTTCGGCGCTGCTCCCGAGAGGGACATCCGCTCCTGGCTCGGCGCTTTTTTCAAGGATGGCCTGGACACGCCGCTGCATCTCATTGAGCTTGAGTATCATCTCGTTCGCCTGCGAGCCCTTCAGGTTGGAATACACTATGAGCTTCAGCTCTGACAGGTCGTTTTGCAGGGCATTGAGGTCGCCCTCGAGCCTGCCGAGCTTTTCCTGGGCCGTGTCGTTCTGAGCCTTGATCTTCATGTACATCTCTGTGAGCCCGGAAAGGGTCCTGCCGCGCTCGCGGACCTTTGTCTCAAGGAGCTGTATCTCCGCGTTCTTTTCCATCCGCTCCCTGTGGAGTTGCTCAAGGAGGATGGTCACCCTGCCTTCGTGCGCCGTTTTGGATACGCAGCCTGTGAAAAGCCCAGCCGAGACGAGGACCAGTAACGTTGTAATGGTGCGTTTTTTCATTGTTTTTCCGTGATGCGCGTCGTGCTTCTAATGGTCGTTCGTTTCCGGGTCTGATTATACCAGACGAAGCGGCCGCTTTGAAGAGAATTGCACATGCAGGCCCGGCCCTTTCTGCTATAATCAAAAATGTGCCTTATGCCTGGAGGGTGAAAGTATTTGACTTGTCTCAGCGTTCTGGTATAATTTCGTGTCTTTCTACAAACAGGGCCTTTTCATCCAAGCCCGCAAAACCCGAATTAATTTCCATTGTGGAGGGGGTGTTAACTTTTGTCAGAGGTCAAGGTATTTGACGACCAGCTTGAGAAGGCGCTCAAGATCCTCAAGCGCAAGCTCGCTCAGGACGGGACCTTCAAAGAGATAAAGAAGAGAAGGTTCTACGAGAAGCCGAGCGTCAAGAAGAAGAGAAAGCGCCAGGAAGCGGCAAAGCGCCGCGCCAAGGCGTCGAAAAAGAGCGCCAGAAGGGTCCAGGAGTAAGCGGCTTTAGCCCCCTCTCGGAAACTTGGAACGGCCCCGGTTTACCGGGGCCGTTTTTTATTGAGGCAACCTCTAGCGGGCTGCTGAAAAAGTCGTTCTCCGTCGAAGGCTATGTCGCTGGCTACGAAGGCGTACACTAAAAGTGCGCCTCATTCCTCGCTCGCCTATTCCAACGGGGCCTCGCATCTGGAGCTTTTTAAGCAGCCTGAATAAAAACGGAGTTTTTTCAGCAATCTCTAAAAATTAGAGGTTGCCTTTATAGCAGTTCTCCGGATTTGGACATGCATGGCGTCCAGGGTGCTCATTCCCCCTCGCGTTCCAGTCCCTTCGAGCTTTCGCGCACAAGCGTCTCGACAACGGTTGGGTCCGCAAGCGTGGAGGTGTCGCCGAGTTCTGTGGAGCCCTGGGCTATCTGCCTCAAGATCCTCCGCATTATCTTGCCGCTCCTGGTCTTGGGTAGCCCGGTTGCGAATAGTATGCGGTCAGGCTTGGCAATGGGGCTTATCTCCTGTTTCACGTGGTCTTCGACGTGCCTCGAAAGCTCGGGCGAGGGGCTTACCCCTTCCTTCAGGACCACGAAGGCGTATATGCCCTCCCCTTTCACGGCATGGGGAAAGCCGACCACGGCCGCCTCTGCCACGGCCTCGTCGGAGACTATGGCGCTCTCTATCTCGGCTGTCCCCAGCCTGTGGCCGGATACGTTAAGTACGTCGTCTATCCTCCCCATGAGCCAGAAATCCCCGTCCTCGTCCACCCTTGCGCCGTCGCCGCTCGTGTAATAGCCCGGAAAGCGGCTGAAGTAGACCTCTTTTATCCGCTTGTTCTCCGGGTCGCCGTAAGTGCCCCTGAGCATGCCGGGCCAGGGCTTTTCAATTACGAGATAGCCGCCCTCGTTTACACCTGCCGGGCTGCCGTCCTCGCGGAGCACCCTGGGCGCTATCCCGAAAAAAGGCCTCGTCGCGGAGCCGGGCTTGAGCGTCGTCGCGCCCGGGAGAGGCGAGATGAGTATCCCGCCAGTCTCGGTCTGCCACCATGTGTCCACGATAGGGAGACGGCCCTTGCCAACGTGGAGGTGATACCACATCCATGCCTCGGGGTTTATGGGCTCCCCGACCGAGCCGAGGACGCGGAGGCTTGAAAGGTCGTATTTCCCTACCCATTCCGGCCCGCTCCGCATGAGCGCCCGTATGGCGGTAGGCGCGGTGTAGAATATATTGACCCTGTGCTTCTCGACTATCTCCCAGAACCTGCCGGGGTCGGGCCAGGTCGGGATGCCCTCGAACATGAGGGAGGTCGCGCCGCAGGCGAGCGGGCCGTAAAGTATGTAGCTGTGGCCGGTAACCCAGCCTATATCGGCGGTGCAGAAGTAGATGTCTTCTTCCCTGTAGTCGAATATCCATTTGAAGGTGAGGGCCGAGAATACGAGATAGCCGCCGGTAGTGTGTAGGACCCCCTTGGGCTTGCCCGTAGACCCGCTCGTATAGAGGATGAAGAGCGGGTCCTCGGAGTCCATGTCCTCGGGCTCGCAAACGCCCGTTATGCCAGGGGCTGCGGCCTCCTCGTGCCACCAGGCGTCCCGCCCGGCCTTCATGGGCACTGGAGCGCCGGTCCTTTTCGCGACAATTACCCTTCTTACGCCGGGGCATTCGGCAAGGGCCGCGTCGGCGTTCTCCTTCATGGGTATGTTCCTGCCGCCCCTTATGCCCTCGTCGGAAGTTACAAGGAGCCTGGAGTCGGAATCGAGGATCCTGTCCCTCAGGGACGCGGCGCTGAAGCCTCCGAAGACGACGCTGTGGATCGCGCCTATCCGGGCCGAGGCGAGCACCGCTATGGCGAGCTCCGGTATCATCGGGAGGTATATGGTTACCCGGTCGCCTTTTTTTACCCCGTTGGCCCGGAGCACGTTCGCGAAGCGGTTGACCTCATAGGAGAGCTGCTGGTAGGTGAAGGTCCGGTAGGAGCCGTCGTCGCCCTCCCATATGAGGGCGGCCTTGTTCCTCCTCGGGCCCTTCAGGTGGCGGTCGAGGCAGTTATGGGAGGCGTTGAGCCTGCCGTTCAGGTACCATTTGACGGAAGGTTTTTTAAAGTCCCATTCGGAGACCCTGTCCCAGGGCCTCGTCCAGTCGAGTATGCCGGCCATCCGGTGCCAGAAGCCGTCAGGGTCCTCGATAGACTCCCTGTAGAGCCTTTCGTACTCCTCCGGCCCCTTGACATGGGCCGATTCCATTATCTCCGGGGTCGGCGGAAAGAGCCTTTTTTCGTGAAGGAGCACTTCCAGGGACCTGTCGTTCTGCATCGCTGCACCTCCGAAGGGTTAGGCCCGGTCAAGCCTTCAAAGAAGATAAGGCTGCCTCTAAAAATGATTATTTTTCCTGATCTCTGTGTCAGGGCGGAAATAAAAATGCTCACATATTCCGATATATGCTGCGCTTTTTATTTCCGCCCTTCCTTGACCTCAGAAAAAATTCCTGATTTTTAGAGGCACCCATAACTTAACTTAACGCCAACCGGGTGTCAAGGGCGCGGGGTTTCACGGCCTTGCATAAAAACGGCGCATGTGTTAAGAAATCTTGATAGGCAACCTCTATAAATTGATCTTTTCCCCGGACTCTGCGTCAGGGCGTGAATAAAAATGCTCACATATTGTCATATATGCTCCGCTTTTTATTCCCGCCCTTCCTTGATTGCGGGAAAAATCTCTAATTTTTAGAAGTTGCCGATATTCTTAACGCAATCCGGTCCCGTTTAAGCCCAGGGGACATGAAAGGCTTTTTTGATGAGCATAGCCTCTGTCAGGGGTTTTAACGACATACTGCCGCCCGAGTCCGGGCTCTGGAGGCACATAGAGGAGACCGCCTGGTCGGTCTTCCGGACCTACGGCTTCTCTGAGATAAAGCTCCCGATCGTCGAAAAGACCGAGCTCTTCCTCCGCTCCATAGGCGAGACGACCGACATAGTCGAGAAGGAGATGTACACTTTCACCGACCGCCACGGCGACTCCATCACCCTGAGGCCGGAGGGCACGGCCCCGGCGGTCAGGGCCTATATCGAGAGGAAGCTCTACACCGCCCCTGTTACGAGGCTTTACTATACCGGCCCAATGTTCCGCTACGAGCGGCCGCAAAAGGGCAGGTACCGCCAGTTCTACCAGCTCGGGGCAGAGGTTTTCGGCGATGAGAGCCCGAGGGCGGACGCCGAGACCATTTCCATGCTCATGAGGTACTTCGGGAAGCTCGGGGTCGAGGGGGCCGCGCTCCAGATAAATTCCCTTGGGGACCGGAACTGCAGGCCCGCCTACAAGGAAAAGCTGTATAATTACCTGAAGGAGAGGACAGGGGACCTTTGCGAGAACTGCCTTAAGAGGATAGACGCGAACCCGCTACGGGCGCTCGACTGCAAGGTCCCGGGCTGCATAGAGGCCACGAAAAACGCCCCTTCGATACTCGAGTCGCTATGCGAGCCATGCGGAGGGCACTTCAGCGAGGTCAGGCGTTTCCTGTCGCTCTACGGCGTAACGCCCGTATTGAACCCGAGGATGGTAAGGGGGCTCGACTACTACACCCGGACGACCTTCGAAATAACAGCCGATACGGGACTCGGCTCCCAGAACGCGGTCGCGGCGGGCGGCAGGTACGATAATCTCGTATCCGAGCTCGGCGGCCCGGATACGCCCTGCTTCGGGTTTGCGGCCGGGATAGAGAGGCTCGCGCTCATAATGAAGGGCGGCGCGCCGGGAAAGCCCCTTACGGTATTCATCGCCCTGGGCGACGAGGCGGTCCGGAAGGGCATAGAGCTTATTTCCGCCTGGAGGGATGCCGGCATAAGGGTCGTCGAGGACTTCTCCGCAGGGGCGCTCAAGAACAGGATGAAGAAGGCCAACAGGCTCTCTGCCGACTTCGTGGTCATACTCGGAGAGAACGAATTAAAGACCGGGACCGTCACGATTAAGGACATGAAAAAAGCCGAGCAGGCCGATGTCGAGTGGCACAGGGCGGCCCTTGTAATCTCCGGAGGGAATAGGGAATGACGGACCTGCCGTTCAGCGAAAGCCTCCTCGTCGTCTTCAGCGCCGCGGCCATATTCATCGCCGTCTCCATAGGCGTACTCCTTATACTCTGGATAGCCCTGCCGTTCGCGGTATTCGGCATTAAGGGCCTCATAAGGGACCTGATAGGTGAGCAGGAGAAGACGAACCGGCTCCTTGGCGAGCTTCTGGCGGCCTTAAGGGATAAAGAAAAACCGGGGCCTGCCGAAAAGAGCGAAGGGCCGGGTTTTTAGGCCAGGCTAAAAGATCTTGGTCCCCTCTTTTCTAAAGAGGGGGTAGGGGAGATTATGAAGTCTTTTATAATCCCCCTTTGTCCCTCTTTAAAAAAGGGGGAAATTCAGTCGGGCTCTCAGCCGACCAAACAAAATGACCTGCTTCCAAGCCGCAGTGGGTTGGTTTTAAAATGGACTGTAAATGAGCGATAAAAAGACGCTTACGCTGGATTTCGTAACCGGGCTCCTTGTAAAAAGGAAGCTCCTGAGCCCTGCGGAGGAGAGGGAGGTCGCGATAAAGGGCGAGGCCCAGAGGGCGCGCCTCAGGAAATCCCACGATTCCTTCTATTCCTCAAAGCGCCTGCAGACCATATCCGAGACGGTCTCCCCCGCCGAGGTAATAGCCTCTTTTGAGATCCGGATACCCGGCACCGAGAAATACCTGACCGAGGACGCCATAACCGAGGCCATAGCCGCCGAGGTGGGCTTGCCGTATCTCAAGATCGACCCCCTCAAGCTCAACCTCGACATCGTCACGTCCCACATCCCGAGGCCCTTTGCCCAGCGCTATCTTGTGGTGCCGGTAGAGGAAAAAGCGGGTGTCGTCACCCTCGCCGTCGCGGACCCCTTCAACCTCGAGGCGGTCGAGAGCCTCAAGGCCACGAGGAAGATGAAAGTAGAGCTCGTCCTGAGCTCCAAGAGCGACATCCTGAAGATAGTAAGGGAGTTCTACGGCTTCAGGTACTCGGTCGGGGCCGCCGAGAAGGAGTCCTCGGCGATAGGCGACCTGGGTAACCTCGAACAGTACGTGAGGCTCAAGGGCTCGGTCGAGCTAGAGGCTACCGACCAGCACATAGTTAACGCGGTCGAGTACCTTCTCCACTACGCCTACGAGCAGAAGGCGAGCGACATACACATCGAGCCCAAGAGGGACAGGTCGGTCGTGAGGCTCAGGATCGACGGCGTCCTTCATTACATCCACACGGTGCCCAAGGCCGTCCACCCTTCAATCATATCTCGGATAAAGATGCTATCGAGGATGGACATAGCCGAGAAGAGGAGGCCGCAGGACGGGAGGATCAAGACCGAGTTCAAGGACAGGGAGATAGAGCTACGCGTATCAACCCTCCCCACGGCATTCGGCGAGAAGGTGGTCATAAGGATATTCGACCCGGAGCTCCTTTTCCAGGACATATCGTCGCTGGGCTTCACGCCGAGGGAGCTCGAGACCTTCAGCTCCTTTCTCAAGAAGACGAACGGCATAGTGCTCGTGACCGGCCCGACGGGCAGCGGAAAGACCACGACCCTCTATTCGGCCTTGAAGTCGCTCTCCTCCCCGGAGGTGAATATCGTCACCATAGAGGACCCCATAGAGATGATAGTCGAGGAGTTCAACCAGGTGGGCGTGCAGCAGCAGATCGGGGTGGACTTCGCCGGGAGCATCCGCACCATCCTCCGGCAGGACCCGGACATCATCATGGTCGGAGAGATACGGGACAGGGAAACGGCCGATAACGCGGTCCAGGCCGCTCTCACAGGGCACCTGGTCTTTTCCACGCTCCACACGAACGACGCGCCCTCGACGGTTACGAGGCTTGCGGACCTCGGGGTGCCCAACTTCCTCATAAACTCGACGGTAGCCGGGATAATCGCCCAGAGGCTCGTAAGGAAGATATGCGTGCACTGCCGGAAGGAACGGGCGCTCGAACCCGAAGAGGTCCAGAACCTGAGGCTCAGGAACGACCGCGAATACAGGGTCTGGTACGGCGAGGGCTGCCCCGAGTGCAGGGGCACCGGCTACAAGGGCAGGACCGGTATATTCGAGGTGCTCGAGTTCACCGAGAGGGTGAAATCAGTGGTCGCCAGGACGAGCGACACCAACGCGGTCTTCAAGGCCGCTAGGGAGGACGGCATGTCCACCCTCCGCGAGTCGGCAGTGAGGAAGATGCTGCAGGGCGGGACCACCTACGAGGAAATCGTGTCGGTCACCTCATGAAAATCGCGAGCGCAGAGTATATAGCGAGCGCGGTGAATATCGAGCAGTGCCCGAAGACCGGCCTCCCGGAGATAGTCCTCATAGGCAGGAGCAACGTAGGCAAGTCCTCGCTCATAAACTCGTTCACGGGGAAAAAGGGCCTCGCAAAGACAAGCTCCCAGCCCGGGAAGACCCGCACCATGAACTTCTACCTCATAAACGGGCGCTTCTACATCGTCGACCTCCCGGGTTTCGGGTACGCGAAGGTCTCCCGCGAGGAGAGAAAGAGCTGGGAGGGCATGACCGAGGAATATTTCAGGAGGCGCGAAAGCATCATGGGCGCGCTCCTCATACTCGACCCGAGGCGGGACATGGGCGAGGAGGAGGCGAACGTGCTCGAATGGCTGACTGAGCGCGGCATAGGCTGCAAGGTGGTCTTTACCAAGACCGACAAGCTCTCCGCAAACCAGCTTTCATCGAGGGCGGCCAGGCTGAAAAGAGAGTCGTCGATTGCCGGTCCGGTG
The DNA here is from genome assembly GCA_030583865.1 of Thermodesulfobacteriota bacterium. Taxonomy (NCBI): domain Bacteria; kingdom Pseudomonadati; phylum Thermodesulfobacteriota; species Thermodesulfobacteriota bacterium. The sequence goes on from CP129479.1 coordinate 525,292, forward strand.
CTCTTCTCTGCCGTGACCGGCGCTGGCAGGGACCTCCTGGGGAGGAATATAAAGGAGATGCTTGAGGGTGATTCGGGTCACTGACGCAAAGGCCCCTGAAGCGTAAGAATAGTCGCGCGAAACAGGCCTCTTGCCATCAGGCCCGGCCCCGCCAGAAGAAGCGTTCTTATGCCGCTTGAAACATGGGCTTTTGGCGTGGCGCGATGTTTTTTGCTTGACAACCCGGGCCAAGGGGATTACTTTTCCGGCATGAGGCTGAGTACGCTTATATTTGCAGTCGCGGTCTTTCCGCTCGCCGGGTGCGCCGGGGTCGGAGGCCAGCAGAAGTCCATGGACGAGCTTTCGAGGCAGGTCGCCGAGCTCAGGATTTCCATGTCAGAGGCAAACTCGAGGATAGACGACCTCGGCAACAAGATTGTGCTCCTGCAGGAGAAGATAGAGGAGACCAGGGCCGAGGTCGAGAACATGGGCACGGTCCCGGTCGCGCCTCCGGAGGGCCTCAAGGTGGTGCCGCTTTCGGAAGAAGGCGGAAAACGCGTCCCTGCCGTCAAGGAAAAGGGGCACGGCTGGGACAAGGGAGACGTTCTCCGCGACGCCTCGGCCTTGTACAACGAGGGGCAGGACCTCTTCATGGCCGGGAGATACGAGGAAGCGAGGAAGATCTTTTCGTCTTTCCTCGGCTCATATCCCAGGCATACCCTCTCTGACAACGCCCTCTACTGGATAGGCGAGACCTATTACTCGGCAAGGGAATTTGAAAAAGCCCTTGAGAAATTCTCGGAAGTGGTCGATAAGTACCCGGAAGAGAACAAGGCGCCCGATGCGCTCCTCAAGGCCGGTTTCTCGTACCAGGAGATGAAACGCGACAACGAGGCAAGGGCCGCCCTTGAAAGGCTAGTGAAAAGATATCCGGGCTCCCATGCTGCCTCGATTGCAGCGAAGGCCCTCGGAGGCCTGAAAGGCGAAAGGTAGGTACGAAATGTACTCCAAAAGGTTCGCGATCAAGCTCGGCTGTTCGGCCCTCGTCCTTTCCATCCCGCTTCTGTATGGCGGCGGGCTCATCGCCGGAGAGGCCGGAAAAACGGCCGGCGCTGAAGCCGGAGAGTCGGCGTATCACAAGATCGTCCCGAGGGACACGCTCTGGGACATCTCGGGGAAGTACCTTGAAGACCCGTTCAAATGGCCGGGCCTCTGGAAGATAAACCCCTACATCAAGAACCCGCATCTCATATACCCGGGCAACATCGTGAGGATTACCCCCGAAGGCATTGAAGTGCTCAGCCCCGACCAGAGGGCAGAAGGCCTCTACAGGGTCGAACTGAGCGAGGACGGTGAGCAGGTAGTGGTGCTCGAGCCGGAAGAGGCCGACGCCCAGTCGGAAGCCCTGTCGGAAGCCCCGGCGGAAAAGGTGGATACGGCGGAGAAGGCCGCTGACCAGGGGCCCAGGGTAAAGGACAAGGCAATGGCCCGGGGCGGTTTTATCTCCGAAGCCGAGCTCAAGGGGAGCGGCGCCATCGTGAAGCAGGAGGAAGGCAAGCTCTTCATGAGCGAGGGCGACAAGGTGTACGTCTCGTTCGGGGACGCCAGCGACGTAAAGGCCGGCGACCGCTTCACGGTATTCATGGAAGGTAAGAAGATAAGGCACCCCGATACCAGGAAAAAAATGGGGAGCGAGGTAGAGGTCATAGGGAGCCTCAGGATAACCAGGGCCGAGGCCCCGGCCGAGGGAGTGGTAGAGAGGTCGTTCAGGGAAATCCCCCTGAAGGCCAGGCTCAAGCCGTACACCCGGCCCGTGGTCGAGGTGGCGCTCACGGAGACCGACGCCGAAGTGAACGGCCATATAGTGACCGCCCTCGAAGCGAGGGAGAACCTCTCCGAGGGAGACATAGCCTATATAGACAAGGGCTCGGCCGACGGCATAAAGGCCGGGAACATAATGCGCATCTTCAGGCCGGTCCCGGAGGAGCTGGACCCAATGGCCCGTAAGAAGAAAAAGGTAAGCATTCCGCCTCTGGAGCTCGGCACACTCGTCATCCTGGAAGCGGGCCAGGCCACTTCCACCGGTGTCGTCCTGAAGAGCCAGAGACCCATAGTATGGGGAGACAAGGTCTCCACCGTCAGTACCCAGTAAGTTTTTCAAGCGGGGCGGCATCCGCCGCCCCGGTCACAAGCTCCCTTCACAAGCCGGGCATCGGATACGCCTCAGGGGTAATGGTTGGGTAAAGATAGGCTCGTATACTGGCTTGCCCTGAGCCTCCTCAAGGGCATAGATCGGCTCAATATAGCCGATTTACTTGAAAGATTCGGCAGTCCGGAGGATGTCTTTTCATCCAAAAGGAGCTCTCTTGACGCATATTCTCCGGAGCTCGCCCGGTCGGTAACGGAGTTCAATTCCTGGGACCGGGCCGAAGGGGAGCTTCTGCTGGCTTCGAAGCACGGCGCAAGGATAGTTCCATATGGCGGCCCGGGCTACCCTTCCGCCCTTATGAGGGTCTACGACCCACCCTGCCTTCTCTACATGAAAGGGCTTGAGTGGAGGGACGACCTTCCGTGCGTTGGCATAGTAGGCACGAGGCGCCCCACGCCCTACGGGCTCAGGATGGCCGAAACGCTCGCCTCCGGGCTTGCAGTGATGGGAGCTTCGGTCGTGAGCGGAATGGCAAGGGGCTGCGACTCTGCCGCGCACAAAGGCGCTCTCTCAGCCGGCGGGTTTACCGCGGCGGTCCTGGGCACGGGCGTTGACCTTGTATACCCGGGCGAGTCGAGGAAGCTCTACGAGGAGATAGCATCCAAGGGGACCCTAATATCCGAGTACCCCATGTCCACCCCGCCCCTTAAGCAGAACTTCCCGAGGCGGAACAGGATCATAAGCGGGCTTTCAAGGGGGCTGGTAGTGGTTGAGGCGCCCGTAAGGAGCGGCTCCCTCATGACGGCGAGGCTCGCGCTCGAGTACGGGAGGGAGGTCTTCGCCGTACCCGGCCAGGTGACATCCTTAAGGAGCAGCGGCACGAACAAGCTCATCAAGGACGGCGCCGGGCTTATCGAGAGCGCCGCGGACATAGCAGGGGCGCTTTCCATATGCCCCGCGAGAGTCGAAAGGGAATCGGAGGAGAGGCCGGTCCAGCTCGAAGGTGAAGAGATGCTGATCTTGAAGGCGCTTAAGGAAGGGCCGGAGCACATTGACAGCATACTCCATGCTACCGGGCTTACGGCGGCAAGGGCCTCTACGCTTCTGCTACAGATGGAGCTCAAGGGCTTCATCGAGCAGAAGCCGGGGAAATGTTTTCTCCGGAGGGTATAGCCGGGTTTTTGCGATTGCCCATGCATCGGCCCTGAATTATGTTATAATAAACTCGGCCTTCAGGCCGCTTGAAACCCGCAGGCGCGAAGCCAAGGCAGACCGCGCCACACTCCCCTGAAAGGATTTATGGCTACCTCTAAAAATAGTTATTTTTCCTGATCTCTGTGTCAGGGCTGAAATAAAAAAGCTCACATATTATCATATATGCTGCGCTTTTTATTTCCGCTCTTCGCTTGACCTCAGAAAAAATTCCTGTTTTTTAGAGGCACCCTTATTTTGAAAGTCATGCAGCCGGAAGGGCTGTGTCGTGAAACCTTGAGAAGGGAAATCGAAGGACAGATAGAGAGATGGGAAAATCGCTTGTCATAGTAGAATCGCCCGCAAAGGCAAAGACCATAAACAAGTTCCTCGGCAAGGACTTCAACGTGCTAGCCTCCGTGGGCCACATAAAGGACCTCCCCAAGAGCAAGCTCGGCATCGAGGTGGACAACGGCTTCGAGCCCCATTACGAGCTCATAAAGGGAAAGACCGCGACCGTCCGGGAATTGAAGAAGGCCGGGAAGGCGGCCGAGAGGATATTCCTCGCGCCCGACCCCGACCGGGAGGGCGAGGCCATAGCTTGGCACATAGCCGAGGAGATAGACAAGAAGAAGGAGAAGACCTTCCGGGTCCTCTTTAACGAGATCACGGAAAAGGCCGTAAAGGAGGCAATAGGCCATCCGACGGGCCTCGACCAGCACAAGTACGAGGCGCAGCAGGCCAGGCGCGTCCTCGACAGGCTGGTGGGCTACCAGGTGAGCCCCATACTCTGGGACAAGGTCCGCAGGGGCCTTTCAGCCGGGAGGGTCCAGTCCGTCGCGGTCCGCATAATCTGCGACAGGGAGCGCGAGATCCAGGCGTTCGTGCCGAGGGAGTACTGGTCGGTATCGGCGAGGCTCGAAACGCTCGGAGGGGCCGCTTTTACGGCGAAGCTCGCCAAAATGGACGGCCGGAAGATAGAGCTCAATAACGAATCCGAGACGAAGGCCGCGCTCGCGGACCTCGACGGGGCCTCGTACAGGGTGTCCGAGGTAGAGACCAAGGAGACGAAAAGGAACCCCGCGGCCCCGTTCACCACAAGCAAGCTCCAGCAGGAGGCGGCCCGGAAGCTCGGCTACACCGCGAAGAAGACCATGATGCTCGCGCAGCAGCTCTACGAGGGCGTCGAGCTCGGAAACGAGGGGCCGGTCGGGCTCATCTCCTACATGAGGACCGACTCGACCCGGATATCGGGAGAGGCGGTCGCGGCGGCGCGCGCTTTCATCCAGGAGAAATACGGGGCCGAATACCTCCCCAAGTCCCCGAACGTTTACAAGTCCAAGAAGAAATCACAGGACGCGCACGAGGCCATAAGGCCGACCTATTTCCAGTACCCGCCCGAGGCCGTCAAGGCCCACCTCTCAAGGGACCAGTGGAGGCTCTACCAGCTCATATGGAACAGGTTCATCGCCTGCCAGATGACGCACGCGGTAATGGACCAGACAAGGGCCCAGATAGAGGCGAAAGGCTATATCTTCTCCGCCTCCGGCTCTACCGTGAAGTTCCCCGGGTTCATGGCAGTCTACATAGAGGGGCAGGACGTGGAGGAGGAGAAGGAGGAGAGGCTGCCTGCCCTCAAGAAGGGGGAGGATTTGAAGCTCCTCGGGCTCGACCCGGCGCAGCACTTCACGCAGCCGCCACCGAGGTTCACCGAGGCCTCGCTCGTAAAGGAGCTTGAGGAGAAGGGCATAGGCCGCCCCTCGACCTACGCCGCCATACTTTCGACCATCCAGGACAGGGAATACGTCGTCAAGGACAACAAGCAATTGAAGCCCACGGAACTGGGCTTTACGGTAACGGACATGCTCATACAGAGCTTCCCCGGCATCCTCGATGTCGAGTTCACGGCCCACATGGAGGAGGAGCTCGACATGATCGAGGAGGGGCGCGCCGAGTGGCGCGAGACCATGAAGGAGTTCTACGGCCCCTTCAGGGAGAGCCTCGAGCGCGCGAAGAAGGAGATGAAGAACATAAAGGCCGAGGAGGTCCCGACCGACATAGCCTGCGAGAAGTGCGGGAGCATGATGGTCATAAAATGGGGCCGGAAAGGCAAGTTCCTGGCCTGCTCCGCGTATCCCGAATGCAAGAACACCAAGGACTTCACCATAGGCGAGGACGGCAAGGTCAAGGCGGTCGAGAAGACAGCCGAGGCGACCGACACGCCCTGCCCGACCTGCGGGAAGAACATGGTCGTCAAGAGCGGCCGATTCGGAAGGTTCCTGGCCTGCCCGGATTACCCGAGCTGCAAGACAACGATGTCGGTCTCAACGGGAATACCCTGCCCCAACCAGGACGGCGGCATGCTCGTCGAGAGGCGGACCAAGAGGGGCAGGGTCTTTTTCAGCTGCTCGAAGTACCCCTCCTGCACCTATGCCACATGGGAGCTTCCCAAGCAGGAGGAGTGACCCCGGATTGACCTATTGCCGGCTTTTCAGGTATAATATCCTGAAAGGCCGGTCAGTTTCCTCAGCAAGCCGATTCCATCCAGTTCCTCACCAAGAGATTACCCCGCGTAAACGCATCATAATAGCCCGGCTACCCAGTTTTGCGGGCGGCCCATAGCGAGCCCCTGCCGGCCTCTCGCAGAAAGGAAGGAGAGGGATGATAACCAGGGACTCCAGGACCGTCCTCGTGGCGGACGACTCCGTTTTTTTCAGGACCAAGCTGAGCGACATACTCGTCGAAGCCGGTCACAAGGTGAGGCTCGTGAAGGATGGAAGGGAGCTTATCGGGGAACTCAAGATAGACGCCTCGGGCATAGACCTCCTGATGCTGGACCTCCAGATGCCTGACATGGACGGCTTCAGCGTCCTCGACTGGATAAGCCTAAACGGCTTGAAGGGCAGGTTCCCGGTGCTCGTCATAACCGGCGCATACGAGCCGGGAGAGGTGATGGAGAAGCTGAAAAACCTGGGCGCGGACGGGCTCATGACCAAGGGGCTTACGCCGGAGCAGATCGTCTTCAGGGTCAACAGGCTGCTGTTCCCTGAAAAGGCTTCGGGGAAGCCGCGGCTAAGGGTCCCGGTCTCCATCCCCGCGGACTTTTCGGTCGGCGAAATGGTGAAGACCGGATATCTCTTGAACCTGAGCGAGACGGGCGCCTTCCTCAACGCCAGGGCCGAGCTTCTGGCCGGGGCGGTCTTGAGGCTCCGGTTCTCGGTGCCCGGCTCTTCGCGGGTGCTCGAGACCAGGGCTACGGTCAAGTGGTCCACCTCGGACGTCTCGACCAAGACCCTTTTCGGAGGCTATGGCGTGATGTTCACGTCCATTTCCGATGAGGACCTGAACGTCCTCAGGGAGTTCATCTCAGGGGAGTCGGAAAGGCTTGGGCTGGAGAAAGACTGACCCGGCCGCCGGGCCGGGTCAGGTAGTCGAAAGGCATCTCTTCGTGAAACCGCTGAGCGTCCGCTCAGAACTTCCCTGATTTCATAAGCTCCCTGTCGACTGAGGAAAGCTGGTACTCGTGCGCGAACGCGCCCTTGGGCTCCTTCAGGAAAAAGAGGCAGAAGATGAAAGTAGACAGGGCGGTCCCGCCTATGAAGAAGAAAAAAGCGCTGTCGCTCATGAAGGTATAGGCCGTGAGGTAAAGTGTCGCCCCGACGCTCCCGTAAGCGCCGACATACCCGGTCACCTGCCCTGTGATGCGCCTTTTTACGAGGGGCACTAGCGCGTAGGTCGTCCCGCAGCCGCCCGTAACGAAGATGGCGCAGAGTACTGTCACGAGCACGGCAGTCCAGAGCGGCCATTCCGGGCTTATGAGGCCCATGAGGCCGAAGGTTATGGTGATGCCCGCAAGGTACACGAGCATGACGCCCCGGCGCGAGGAGGACCTGTCCGAGATATACCCGCCGAGCGACCTCGAAAAGAAGTTCATGAACGCGAAGAGCGATCCTATGAGGCCCGCGTACTGCGGCGTAAGGCCGAAGGTGTTCTGGAAAAAAGCGGGGAGCATCGATATTACCCCGAGCTCCGCGCCGAAGGAGGCCATGTAGCAGGTGCAGAGGCAGGCGACGTCCGTGAACCTGTACCTGTCGTCAGCCGGGACACCCTTTTTAAGGATAGGCAGGTTTACGCGTAAAATCTGTATCGTCTGGTAGAGGACGACCGCCCCGATTACCGCGAGCGAGATTATCAGGGCATTCATGCCCATGAAGCCCATGTCGTAGATGCGCCATGCGAGAAGGGCCAGGATGCCTATTATGGGCACGGTCCAGATGATGGCGTTGATCATGCTGCCCCAGGTGCTCACCTCTATGGCCGCGGCCTTCCTTGTCCTGTGGCGGGTCGTGCCGGGCGGGCCGTCGGTGGTGGAAAAATAGTAGTAGAGGCCGAAGGCCATCATCACCACGCCGCTTGCGGCTATGGAGTAGCGCCAGCCCCACGCGCCGTGAAAGATATTGATGGCCAGGACCGGGAGGATTATGGCCGCTATGGAGGAGCCCCAGTTGCCGAGCCCGGCCTCCACGCCCTGGGCGAACCCTATGTCCCTCGGCTTGAACCAGAGAGAGGTCATGTGTATGCCGACTACGAAACCGGTGCCGACCACCGAAAGGAGAAGCCTTGAGACGAGCATCTGGGTGTAGGAGCTGCCGAATGCGAACGCGAAGCAGGGGATGGCCAGTACGAGCATTATGCCCGTGAAGGTCTTTCTCGGCCCGAACCTGTCCGAGAGCATGCCTATGATGACCCTGCCGGGCATGGTAAGGGCCACGTTGCAGATGGCCAGGAGCTTCATCTGCTGCATGGTGAGGCCGGTTTCCTCCGCTATTACCGTCGCGAGCGGGGCCATGTTGAACCAGACGAAGAAGGTAAGGAAAAAAGCGAACCAGGTCTTGTGGAGGACGCGTATGTCCATCCGCTTGAGGTCCAGCAGGTCTCCCCAGCCCAGCATCTTTTCATTCGACTTATTCATCACGACCTCCGGTACGTGTTTGTTCCGCGGTTGAATTGAGGAAAAACGACCTCGGGGGTCTTGTTTACTTGATTGCCTGGCCGGTTTGCGCCGTTAAGTAGCAGTGCATGGGAATTTCGCGCTTTTTTTGTTAAGTATAGCCTTAACCTGTGCTGCTTCAACTCAAGTGCCTCCGGCCTGCACGGTGCCGGCACTGGAGCTTTTTCCTGCTGAGGGCATTAACGCCTGGTTTTTTTAATTTTTTACAAGGAGGCCGGCAGATTCGAGTCAATGGGCGGACGGGAACGAACGGCCCGGGAGCTTCATTGCTCGACTTGCCAATCCATTCTAAAAGGAGTGCTGATTGTGCCACTTTTCAGGCCTGTTTTCAATAGTAAATCGGACAGGATAGGTCTTTAATGCGGGGAGATTTATTCGTGCCTTGAAAAGAAGTAGCTGAAGATGACGAGCCCCACCCCGACGGTAATGGCGGAGTCGGCCACATTAAAGGCGGGCCAGTGCCAGGAGGCGACATGGAAGTCCAGGAAGTCCACGACCGAGCCGAACCGTATCCTGTCGACGAGGTTGCCGATGGCGCCGCCAGCGACAAGCGAGAAGGCCAGGAGAGAAAGCCTGTCTTTGGACTGCCTTACAAGGACCGCAAGGAGCACGAGCGCGGCAAGGGAGACGCCTATGAGGAAGAGCTTTCTCAGGCTGCCCCCCTGGTTAAGTATGCCGAAGGCGGCGCCCTTGTTGAGATAATATACGATATTGAAAAAGCCGGGCACCACCTCGACGGCCTCGTAAGGATGGAGGCTCCGCATGACGGCGAGCTTAGTCAATTGGTCGAGCACGGCTATTCCAGCCGAGACCGAGGCGAATATTTTGTAGTTTGCCCTTATTTCAACGCCTCCACGCATCTTTCGCATATGGCCGGGTGCTCATGGTCCTTGCCTACATAGGTGCTGTAGTGCCAGCACCTCTCGCATTTCCCGCCGTCAGCCCTGCCCACAACGATATTGAGCCCGGGTATCTCCTCGGACGAGAACATGACGGATTTTCCGTCCCCTCCGATGGCGTCTCCGACCAAAGGCTGGTCGGAGACGATGAGCCTCGAGATGATGAGGACCTCTTCGAGCGCCTTCTCCTCGCTCCGGAGGAGGTCGAGGTCCTTCTCCGGCGGGTATACGACGGCCTGAGCGTCGAGCGGGTGGCCTATTATCTTTGCCTGCTGCCGCGCGGCCTCCAGCGCCCTGGATAGCTCGCCCTTGTACTGCATGAGCCTGTCCCATTTCTCCTCGAGCGACGGGTCGAGCCACTCTTTTTGAGGCTCGGGCAGGGAAGAAAGGTGCACGCTCTCGGCCTTTTCCCCGGGCATGAAGGCCCACGCCTCGTCGGTCGTGAATACCAGGACAGGCGCAGTAAGGCGGATCAGATGGTCGAGCACATGGTATATCGTGGTCTGTGCGGCCCTCCTTCCCCTTGAGTCGGCCCTGGCCGTGTAAAGCCGGTCTTTCACGACATCGAGATAAAAGGCCGAGAGGTCGACGGTGCAGAAGTTGTGCACGGTGTGGTATACGACATGGAACTCGAAATCGTCATAAGCGGCCCGTATCCGCTCGGTGAGCCGGGTGAGCTTGTGAAGCGTCAGCCTGTCCAGCTCCTCCAGCTCCTCGTAGCGGACCTGGTCTTTTTCAGGCTCGAAGTCGTAGAGGTTGCCGAGTATGAACCTGAAGGTGTTCCGTATCCTCCTGTAGGCCTCGGAAAGCCTCTTGAGTATCTCCTCCGATATCCTTACGTCCTCGCGGTAGTCCTCTCCGGCGACCCAGAGGCGCAGTACCTCCGCGCCATATTTGGAGATGACCTCCTGCGGCGCGACAACGTTCCCCGTGGACTTGCTCATCTTCCTTCCTGAGCCGTCTACCACGAAACCGTGGGTAAGTACCGCCGAATAGGGCGGGACCGAGCGCGTGGCCTCTGAGGCAAGGAGCGAGGAATGGAACCAGCCCCTGTGCTGGTCGCTCCCTTCGAGGTAGAGGTCCGCCGGGAACTTGAGGTTATCCCTCTTTTCGAGCACCGCCGCGAAGCTGACGCCCGAATCGAACCAGACGTCCAGGATGTCCTCTTCCTTCCGGAAATCTTTTTTGCCGCAATCAGGGCAGGAGATGCCCTCGGGCGCGAATTCTTTCAAGTCCCTTCCGAACCAGGCGTCAGCGCCTTCCTTCTCGACGACAGAGGCGAGCCTCTCGACAAGGCCGGCGTCGAGTACGGATTTGCCGCAGCTTACGCACTTGAGGGCCGGTATGGGCACGCCCCAGGCGCGTTGCCTTGAGAGGCACCAGTCCGGCCTGTTCTGCACCATATTATAGATGCGGTCCTTGCCCCAGGCGGGTATCCACCTGACCTTCCCGGCGATGGCCTCCAGGGATTTTTTCCTCAGGCCGCCTGCCTCCCCCGCCTCCCACGCTTCCATCGAAGCGAACCACTGCTCCGTTGCCCTGAATATAATGGGGGATTTGCATCTCCAGCAGTGCGGGTACGAGTGCCTTATATCTTCTTTCAAAAGGAGGGAGCCGTTATTCCGGAGAAGCTCCACTATGGCGTCGTTGGCCTTGAAGACGTGCTGCCCCGCGAACTCGGGCACGACCTGCATGAACTTTCCCGCGTCGTCAACGGGGTTGTATATGTCGAGGCCGTACTTAAGGCCGAGCTCGTAGTCGTCCTGGCCGTGTCCCGGGGCTATGTGCACCGCGCCCGTGCCCGCTTCGAGAGTGACATGCTCGCCGGGAAGGATGACGGAGTCCCTGTCTATGAACGGATGGCGGGCCTGCATGCCCTCGATTTGAGAGGCGCGGAACTTCTTCAATACATCAGGGGAGGTCCAGCCGAGCTTCTTCGAGACCTCCTCAAGGAGGCCTTCTGCCACTATGTACGATGCGCCCCCGGCGGATACCAACGCGTAGTCGAGCTCCGGGTGGAGGGCGATGGCGAGGTTCGCCGGAAGGGTCCAGGGCGTGGTCGTCCAGATTATGACATACGCCTTCTCGTCAGGTATGGCCATGCCCAGCTTTCTCTCAAGCCCGGCCTTGTCCATTTCGAACCGGACATACACCGAAGGCGAGGTCTTGTCAGCGTACTCGACCTCCGCCTCGGCAAGGGCGGTCATGCAGGAAGGGCACCAGTGGACCGGCTTCTTGCCCTTGTAAACGATCCCGTTCTCGGCGAACCTCTTGAGCTCCCGGAGAATCGAGGCCTGGTAGCCGTAGTCCATGGTGAGATAGGGCCTATCCCATTCGCCGAAGACGCCGAGGCGCTTGAAGTCCTCGCGCTGGACCTCCACGAATTTTTCCGCGTAGGCCCTGCACCTCTTCCGCAATTCCAGCTTGGATACGCCGTGTTTTTCCTTGCCCAGCTCCTTTTCGACCTGAAGCTCTATGGGGAGGCCGTGGCAGTCCCAGCCCGGCACATAGTCTGTCGAGAAGCCCGACATGAACCTGCTCTTTACCACGAAGTCCTTGAGGATCTTATTAAGGGCGTGGCCTATGTGTATCCTGCCGTTCGCGTAGGGCGGGCCGTCATGCAGCGTGTATTTGGGCCTTTCCTTCCCCGCTTCCATTATCTTTTTGTAAAGGCCCGAGTCCTCCCAGGCCTTGAGCGTTTCCGGCTCCTTTTTGGGTAGCTCGGCCCGCATCTGGAAGTCGGTCCTGGGGAGGTTAAGGGTCTCCTTGTAGTCCATCTGATGTTGCTCCTGTCATTTCCGCGTTTTTGCCAGAAATATTAAAAATAGCACAAGGAGGCGGGAAATAAAAATATATTTTGCCCTGCAGAGGCGAACCAAACCCCGGGAAGCCCCAAGACGCTGCCCGGGCCAGCCTGTTTACTCCATGAGGTTTTCGTGGTATCTTAGAGGGTAAACTTTTTAAGGAAATTCGAGTAATTATAAGGCGTTAGATGAGAAAAAAGGAATCTATCTTCAGGATAAAATCGGAGTTCACGCCCAAAGGCGACCAGCCTCGGGCCATAGAGGCCCTTGTAGATGGACTGAGGGGCGGCGAGCAATACCAGGTGCTCCTTGGTGTCACAGGCTCGGGCAAGACCTTCACCTCAGCCAAGGTAATAGAGGAGCTCGGCAGGCCGGCGCTCGTCATCGCCCCGAATAAGACCCTCGCGGCCCAGCTCTATGCGGAGTTCAGGGACCTCTTTCCGGATAACGCGGTAGAGTATTTCGTCTCGTACTACGATTATTACCAGCCAGAGGCCTATGTGCCGACGACCGACACCTTCATCGAGAAGGACGCCTCCATAAACGATGAGATAGACAAATTAAGGCACTCGGCGACCCACTCGCTCCTTACGAGGAGGGACGTCATCATAGTCGCATCGGTCTCCTGCATCTATGGGATAGGCTCGCCTGACGACTACGGCTCCATGCACGTCTACGCTGAAAGAGGCATGGAGACCGACAGGGCGGCGTTCCTTAAAAAGCTCGTGGACATGCAGTATTCGAGGAACGACGTGGACTTCCACAGGGGGACATTCAGGGTGAGGGGGGACGTGGTGGACGTCTTCCCGGCTTACGAGGCGGAGACGGCCCTCCGGTTCGAGTTCTTCGGCGATACCATCGAATCCATAACAGAAATAGACCCGCTCCGGGGCAAGCCCCTCCGGAAGGCCGAAAAGGCGCTCATACATCCCGCGAGCCACTTCGTCACGACCCGAGACAACCTGACGAGGGCCATCGAGGGCATAAGGGTGGAGCTACGCGAAAGGCTTAAGGAGCTTAAGGCCGCAGGGAAGCTCCTGGAGGCGCAGAGAATAGAGCAGAGGACGCTATTCGACATAGAGATGCTGCAGGAGATGGGCTACTGCCCGGGCATAGAGAACTATTCGAGGCACATCTCGGGGCGGCTCCCCGGCGAGCCGCCATATACGCTCATAGACTACTTCCCCGAGGACTATATCCTCTTCCTCGACGAGAGCCATATAACGGTGCCGCAGCTTAACGGCATGTACCACGGCGACCGCTCGAGAAAGGAAACGCTCGTCGAGTACGGCTTCAGGCTACCTTCGGCCCTGGACAACAGGCCCCTCAAGTTCGAGGAGTTCGGAAGGAAGATAACCCAGGCCGTCTATGTATCGGCCACCCCGGGAGAGTACGAGTACCGCATGGCCCGGGGGAGCGTCGTAGAGCAGATAATAAGGCCGACCGGCCTCATGGACCCGGAAATAGAGGTCAGGAGCGCGGCTGCCCAGGTTGACGACCTCCTATCGGAAGTAAAAAAGAGGGTAAAGGCCGGCGAGAGGGTGCTCGTTACCACCCTCACCAAGAGGATGGCCGAGGACCTGACGCAGTATTATTCGGAGCTTGGGATAAAGGTCAAGTACCTGCATTCGGACATCGAGACGCTCGAGAGGGTGGAGATAATCCGTGATTTGAGAATGGGGAAGTTCGACGTGCTCATCGGTATAAACCTTTTAAGGGAGGGGCTCGACATACCCGAGGTCTCGCTCGTCGCCGTATTCGACGCGGACAAGGAAGGGTTTCTCCGCTCCGAGAGGTCGCTTATACAGACTTCGGGCAGGGCCGCGCGTAACGTGAACGGGAAGGTCATTTTATACGCGGATACCGTCACTAAATCCATGCAGGCCGCGATAAACGAGACCGCCCGGAGGCGCGAGAAGCAATCCGAGTTCAACAGGGCTAACAACATCACTCCCGAGACCATAAAGAGCAGGATAAAGGACGTCCTGAGCTCCATATACGAAAGCGACTACGATACCGTGCCGGTAGCGGCGGAAAAGGCCGGGGAATACGTGCCGCCTCACGAGCTGCCGCGACTCATAAAGTCGCTTAAGAAAGAGATGGAGAGGGCGGCTAAGAAGATGGATTTCGAGAAGGCGGCGGAACTCCGGGACAGGATAAAGGAGCTCGAGGCGGCGGAGATACGGGTCGGCTGACGATTCAGCCGCGCCTGCTGTATATATAGGGGTGTATGAGCCTCTCCCATAACCGGGATAGCATGAGGGCCCTGGCCTTGCTCATCCCGAGGGAACGCATCCTGCAGAAGACGTGCAGGCTATTGAGGTAATGCTGTAAGAGGCGCATGCTCTCCACCCGCTTCAGAAGACCAGGATACCTACAGTTTGCTTTTCGGCAGTACTGTCCCGGAGCTTTAGAAGTTTTCAGGACTGAACTTCCTCTGCATAAAGCCTTGCGGATATCGGCATAAACTATTACAATTGCATGGGCAGCCTCTAAAAATTGATCTTTTCCCCGGACTCTGCGTAGTTACGGGAATAAAAGTGCTCACATATTATCATATATGCTCCGCTTTTTATTCCCGGCCTTCCTTGATTGCGGGAAAAATTTCTAATTTTTAGAGGCTGCCCATAGTCTGATTACATTCGGGAGAGTATGATGCGCGATTTTCTTTCAGAAATGGCGAAAAGGCCGCTCGTTTTCGACGGCGCAACCGGGACAATGCTCCAGAGGCTGGGGCTTAAGCCCGGCGGCTGCCCGGACGAGCTTTGCCTTAAGGAGCCGGGACTCGTCAAGAAGGTGCATTCGTTATATATCGAAGCCGGCTCGGACATAGCGACCACGAACACATTCGGCGCGAACAGGGTTAAGCTCGACGAGTACGGCCTTGCCCCGAAGCTCAGGGAGATAAACGTCGCGGCTGCAAGATGCGCGAGGGAGGCCGTCGGCCCGGAAAGGTTCGTGGCCGGAGGGCTCGGCCCGACCGGAAAGTTCGTCGAGCCGGTCGGCGACCTGCCCTATGACGAGGCAGAGGAGATTTTCAGGGAGCAGGCGATGGCCCTCAAGGAGGGCGGAGCGGACCTCGTAATAATCGAGACCATGATGGATCTCCGCGAGATGAAGGCCGCTATAAAGGGCGCGAAGTCCTCGGGGCTTCCGGTCGTCGCCACCATGACCTTTGACGAGACCATGAGGACGGTCCTCGGCACTCCCCCGGAGTCCTTCGCCATCGCCGCCGCATCCCTCGGCGCGGACTGCGTGGGCGCGAACTGCTCTTTGGGCATAGAAGGCATATACAAGGCGATACTCGCAATGTCGAAGGTCGTCTCCATTCCCCTTATAGCCCAGGCCAACGCCGGCATCCCGGTCCTCAAGGGCACCGAGACAGTCTTCCCTGCCTCTCCCGAGGAGATGGCAGGTTTTGTTCCCAGGCTCGCCGAGGCCGGGGTGAGGGTGCTCGGCGGCTGCTGCGGCACCACCCCCGAGCACATAAGGAAGATGGGCGACGCCTTCAGGAACTCGAAACCCGCGCCCGCGAGGAAAGCCGGTTTCACCGCGCTTTCGTCCCGGACCTCTTTCGTATCGTTCGGGGGCGGGTTCTCACCCATTATCATAGGCGAGAGGATAAACCCCACGGGCAGGAAGCTCCTTGCAGCGGAGATAAAAGAGGGGAAGACAGCCGGCATAAGGAACGAGGCCAGAGGGCAGGAGGCTGCGGGAGCCGACGCGCTCGACGTGAACGTCGGAGTGCCGGGCATTGACGAGCCTTCGGCAATGGCGAGGGCCGTCTTCGCGGTGAACGAGAATTCGATGCTTCCGATAGTCATCGACTCTTCCGACCCTAATGCCGTCCTTGCAGGCCTTAAGGCAGTTGACGGCAAGCCGCTCATAAATTCCATAAGCGGCGAGGAGAAGAAACTAACATCCATACTCCCCCTTGCCAGGGAGTACGGGGCTGCGCTCCTGGGCCTTGCACTTGACGACGACGGCATACCGGATACCGCCGAAGGCAGGCTGAGGGTGGCCGAGAAGATGCTTGACGCTGTAATAAGGGCGGGCATGAGAAAAGAGGACCTCGTAATAGACTGCCTGGCCATGACGGTGAGCGCCATGCCCGAGAGCGCGAAAGAGACATTGAGGTCCATAAGGCTCGTAAAGGAGCGGCTCGGCCTCTCGACCGTATTGGGCGTAAGCAAC
The DNA here is from genome assembly GCA_030583865.1 of Thermodesulfobacteriota bacterium. NCBI lineage: Bacteria > Pseudomonadati > Thermodesulfobacteriota > Thermodesulfobacteriota bacterium. Next base: position 541,519 of record CP129479.1, read on the forward strand.
ATATCCTTCGGCCTCCCGGCAAGGGAGGTCATAAACGCGAACTTCCTTACGATGGCGCTTGAGGCGGGCCTGGACGCGGCCATCATAAACCCGAACAACAAGGCCATGATGGACGCCTTCCACGCCTCTCTCGTACTCATGAACAAGGACGTCCGGGCAGAGAGGTATATAAGGAGGCACCAGGCGCTTACGGAGGCCCAGGCGGTAAAGGCGGAGGGCGCTCCTGTAATTGCCGCTCCCAATTCGGCGGACCAGTCAATCGGCGGCAGGCTCAAGCGCGCCATAATCGAAGGGGACGAGGAGAACATAACCGCGCTCGTCGAGGAGGCCCTCAAGGAGGGCTGGGAGCCGATAAAAATATCCAACGAGGCGCTCGTGCCGGGCCTCGAAGAGGTGGGGAAGCTTTTTGCCTCGAACAGGTATTATTTGCCGCAGGTAATGCTCTCTGCCGACACCATGAAGAAGGCATTCGCGAGGCTAAAGCAGGAGATGCAGGGACGGAAAGGACCTTCGCTCGGTAAGGTTCTCCTTGCTACCGTCGAGGGAGACATCCACGACATCGGAAAAAATATCGTGGCGACACTGCTTGAAAACCACGGCTTCGAGGTCATAGACCTCGGGAAAAACGTGAGCGCAGACCGTATCGTCGAGGAAGCCGAGAAGAACAAGGTGGACATAGTCGGCCTCTCGGCCCTCATGACCACGACGGTGCTTGAAATGGACAATGTCATAAAGCGGCTCAAGGCAAAGGGCATAAAGGCCCTTACCATAGTCGGCGGCGCGGTCGTGACAAAGGAGTTTTCCGACAAGATAGGCGCCGACGAGTACGGCGGGGACGCGCTAGGGGCCATAGAGAAGATAAAGAAACTTATAGGGCAGCACGCATGACCTTGGGGAAGGCCTGATCAATGACGAACAACGAAATAATCAGACCTTTCTAGTAATATGATATGTTCAATAGCGGGCCCGGTCTGCGGGCCCGCTATTATTTTGGGGCTGACATGTCGTTCGTCAATCGTAGCGGCTGATAACGAGACCCATTGGGAAAGTTTTCGGTCCCCCTCTTTCCTAAAGAGGGGGCATGGGAGATTATGAATACATTTATAATCCCCCTAATCCCCCTTTAGAAAAGGGGGATATTCAAGCAAACTTTCTTTAAGGTGCAAATGGCCGAAGTAGTCGAGATAACCTCCCTGGCTTACGGGGGCAAGGGCGTGGGCCGCATAGGCGGCAAGGTCGTCTTCGTGCCCTGTTCGGCGCCTGGCGACGTCGTCGAGGTGGAGCTCGTATCCGAGAAGAAGGGCTATTCGGAAGGCGAGATACTGCGGATCGAAAGGCCTTCGCCGCTCCGCGTCAAGCCTTTGTGCCCCGTTTACGGCGAGTGCGGGGGCTGCAGCCTCCAGCACATGAGTTACGCCGCGGAGCTCGAATGGAAGCAGAGGATACTCGAAGAGACGCTCAGGAGGGTGGGGAAGCTTGAGGTGAAAAGCCTCTACGGGGACGGCCTCCCTGCCGGTCCGCATGCCGTGCGGTTCGAGGAGCCGATAGCCTCGCCGAGGGAGTTCAACTACCGGTCGCGGGCGAAATTCCATTTCGACGGCAGGAGAGCGGGCTTCTTTGCGACAGCCTCGCACAGGGTCGTGGAAATGAATGAGTGTCCGCTCCTTGACCCGCTCATTAACGAAAGCTATCTCGACATAAAGGACGTACTCAAGTCGATCGACAGGCCGGGCATATCCTCTTTCGAGCTTGTTTTGAGCGAGCGTGACTCGAAAACCGTAGCCATTTTCAACGCGCATGAGGCCAGGCCCCTTTCATGGGCAGGGGCCCTTGCCGGGGCAAGGCATCTTAAGGGGTTCGAGGTCAGGGCTTCGGCGGACAGGAGCAGGAAGGGGAAGAGGGTCGCGATCGAGGGCGATATCACGGTTTCCTATTCGGCTAACGGGGTCGATTTTTCCGCCCCTGCCGGGATCTTCTCTCAGGTCAACAGGCTCCAGAACAGGAACCTTGCAGCCAAGGCCATAGAGTTTGCGGCGCTTTCCGGGAAGGAGACGGTCATAGACCTCTTCTCAGGGGCGGGGAACCTGACATTGCCGCTTGCGCGGAAGGCAAAAGAGGCCATAGGGGTCGAGGCGGACCGGGAGGCCGCAAGGCAAGGGATTGGCAACGCCGCCAGAAACTCGATAGAAAACGCGCGGTTCCATGCCGAGGACTCTGTCTTCTGGCTTAAACGCAACCTGAATATCCTTGAAGGTGAAGGGAACTCTGTGTTAGTATTGGACCCACCGAGAGGCGGAGAACCGAATATCGCGCGGTCCCTTTCAGGGGCAAGGCCCGGGAGCATCGTTTATATCTCATGCAGCCCGCCGACCCTCGCAAGGGATCTATCCTTTCTGGCGGGGCTCGGATACAGGGTATCCAGGGCCGTCCTGATCGACATGTTCCCCCGGACATACCATATCGAGAGCGTCACGGGCTTGAGGCTGGCTGAATAACGTTTTTCTTTTCAAGATTACGGAGAGGACAATGCACGAGCTTCCCATAATAAAACAGCTCCAGGAGGAGCTTCAGAAGGTCGAGAAAGAGCTCAGGGTCGACGTGCCCAAGGAGCTCCAGAAGGCGGCAGCGCACGGCGACCTCCGCGAGAACGCCGAGTACGAGGCCGCCAAGCACAGGCAGTCTTTCCTGCAGGCCCGCGCCGCGCACCTCTCCGCCAGGATAAACACGCTGAGCTCGCTTAAGCTCGACGACATACCCAAGGGCTCCGCGGGTTTCGGCTCGAGGATACATCTCGAGGACCTCTCCAGCGGAGAGGAATCCATCTTCGAGCTCGTCACCCCCGAGGAGGTGGACCCCAGGAACGGGAAGATATCCGTGAGCTCCCCAATCGGGAGGGCCCTTCTGAACAAGAAAACAGGGGACGAGGTGGTGGTGGACCTGCCTACCGGCAGGAAGGAATACGAAGTGACCGAGCTGTATACTCTCCACGACCTCCTTTTCAGGAAGCCGGACAGGTAGGCGGCGCTGCTCGCGCCGGTTATTTCGCCAAACGAGATCCTGGCCGTATAATCCCGTTCAAAACACATGAAAGGAGCGTCTATGATGGTCTCTGCAGGGAAGTTTTTGATTTCCGCGGTCGTCGCGCTCGGGTTGGGCTTCACGCCTGCCTGCCTCATGGCGGCGGACAAGCACGGCCCGCACTGGGCTTACGAGGGGGAGCATGGTCCCGAGCACTGGGGGCATGTCTCAAAGGAGTTCAAGGCCTGCTCCGATGGGAAGGCTCAGTCGCCGATAGACCTCTCGAACGCAGCGCCCGAGGCGCTTTCTGGAATAGAGTTCAAGTACGGCCCCTCAAGGCTCAATATCGTGAATAACGGGCACACCGTGCAGGTGAATTACGACGGGGGCAGCTCGATAACGGTGGACGGCTCCGAATACAAACTGGTGCAGTTCCATTTCCACACGCCGAGCGAGCACACGGTAGACGGGAAATCCTACGGGAACGAGATGCACCTCGTGCACAAGAACGACAAGGGCCAGCTCGCGGTCGTGGGCGTCCTTATAGAGGAAGGCGAGGAGAACGCCGCATACGGCGCGATTTGGTCGAACCTCCCGGCAAAGGCAGGAGAGGAGAGGTCGGTCGAGGTGGACATAAACGCAGGCGAGTTCATCCCTTCGGAGAGCGCCTATTTCACCTACGCCGGTTCGCTTACCACACCTCCGTGCAGCGAGAGCGTCAAGTGGATAGTGCTAAAGAGCCCCGTACAGATGTCCGCCGCCCAGATAAAAGGGATACGGGATATAATGAACAAGAACAACAGGCCGGTGCAGCCCTTGAACGAGAGGGCCCTTAAGGTCAGCCAGTAAAGGCTTTAGGAACCGGTTCAAATCTGCCTGACCCTGCCGCCCCCTGCGGCAGGGTTTCTTATTTTCCGCCTTTATAAGCGGCGTTGCGATGCGGTAGAATATGGGCTTATAGACAGGTTTTGAGGAGGGGTTTTAATGGACAAGTCTTTTATCTTCGCCATTCTGGCGGCCCTTGTGTGGGGCCTTGCGCCGGCATTCGAGAAGGTGGGCCTCAAGGGGCCCATAGACCCGTTCCTGGGCGTATTCATAAGGACGATACCCATAGCGGCCATAGCCGTCGCAGGCGTCTTTTTCATGGGGAGGATGGGCGAGGTCGCGAATGTCGACTTGAGGAGCGCCCTTTTCCTGGCAGCGGGCGGAGTGCTTGCGGGCCTTCTCGGCCAGTTCGCATTCTACTCCGCCTTGAAGGCCGGCGAGGCGTCGGTCGTGGTGCCGGTTGCCGCCACGTATCCCCTCGTGGCCCTCTTCGTCTCGGTACTTTTCCTGGGCGAGGCGTTCACCTTGCAGAAGCTCGCGGGCATAGCCCTCGTAGTCGGGGGAGTGGTGCTCCTCAAGTAGCGTCACTTTTCGAGGCCGGTCTTGAACTCGAGCATCTTCATTATGTCCCGCCTCGATATGATTCCCACGAGCTCGCCTTTCTTCAGGACCGGGAAGCGCCCGATGTGGTTATTGCCCATCATCCTGGTGAGGGCGTCCAGGGCGTTGTCGTCGGGGCTGAGCGAGTCCTCGGGGCCGAGCCGCTCCATTACCTCGCCGACCCTTGTCCCGCTCCATCTTTCCTTTTCGACCGACCGGACGTTGTTGAGTGTCAGGAGCCCCGATATATGGCCGTTGGAGGTCACCGGGTAGCTCGCGTGGTGGTGCTTGAAGAAATAGTTCTCCACCGCGTCCGAGACGGTCTTTTCCTCGCTCACGGTAATCACGGGCGAGGACATGAGGTCCCTGACCTTAAGCCCCTCGAGCGCCCTCTTGATGACTACCTGTTGGTAGCCGCTTTCCGCGGCCTGCCTTACGAAGACGCCGATGAGCACGAACCAGAGCCCTCCGATGAAGTTACCCACGAATATCTGCATGAAGCCCGCGACTATGAGGAAGAGGGCGAACCCCTTGCCGATGTCGCTCGCCACCCTCGTGGCCCTGTTGACGTCTCCGGTCTTGAGCCACCAGAGGGCCCTGAAGACCCTGCCGCCGTCGAGCGGGAAGCCGGGTATCATGTTGAAGACCAGGAGCACGAGGTTGATGAGGGCGAGATAGGCCAGTATGGAATTGAGGACCGGGTAGGCTTCGCCGCTCACGACCCGGGCGCTTATCCAGAAGAGCGCCGCGAGCACAAGGCTTGCAGCCGGGCCTGCTATGGCGATCTTCAGCTCGGTCCTGGCGTCCTCCGGCTCCTTTGTGAGCTGCGCGACCCCGCCGAATATGAAAAGGGTAATCTCCCTTATGTCCAGGCCAAGCCTGTTGGCAGTGTAGGAATGCGAAATCTCGTGTATAAGGACGCATACGAAAAGCAGCAGGGCCGAGACAATGCCCATTACAACGTAAGTGCCGGGGCCCAGGCCGGGCAGCGTGAAAGGGAAGTAGCCGTAGGCGAGGGACCAGGCGAAGATGGCGAATATTATGAACCAGGTATAGTCTATCGAAACCTGGATACCGAGCACCTTGAGGAGCTTTATTCCCCTGCCGTTCATTTCATTGCCCCCGGTTTCATTGCGTTACCGCCCGGCTTTATTAGAGTCTATCAGACGGGCAGTGGCGCCGCAAGACGAGGCTTCCTTTGAGCCGGCGCATTGTTTTGCGGTAGAATGCGGTAGAATAGGTTATACAACGCGCCTGACCGCAGCTCTGAAATAGCCGGTCCGGGCCGAGGGTTTATCGGATGAGCGCTATAGTCGAGGTAAAAGGGCTAACAAAGGTATTCAACAGGCGGAAGAAGGCCGTGGACGGCATCTCCTTCGAGATGCGCGAGGGCGAGATACTCGGACTTATCGGCCCGAACGGCGCCGGGAAGACCACCACCCTTCAGATGCTCCTCGGCCTCACTACACCCACCTCCGGCGAGATACGGATATTCGGCCTCGACATAAACACCCGGAGAGAGGAGATACTCCGGCAGGTCAACTTCTCGTCCTCCTACATATCCCTGCCGTATTCTCTCACGGTCGAGGAAAACCTGACGGTCTTCTCCCGACTCTACGGCGTGAGCGACAGGAAGGAGAGGATACGGGAGCTATTAACCGTCTTCGAGATAATCGAAATAAAGGACATGCCGACCCGCAGGCTCTCTTCCGGCCAGATAACGAGGGTGTGCCTCTGCAAGGCGCTCCTCAACAGGCCCAGGGTGCTATTCCTTGACGAGCCCACCGCGAGCCTCGACCCCGACATGGCCGACAAGACGAGGAGCCTCCTCAAGAAGATCAAGAAAGAGGAGGGGCTCTCGATACTCTATACATCCCACAACATGAAGGAGATGGAAGAGATGTGCGACAGGGTCATATTCATGGACAAGGGGAGGATAATCGCCGTCGGAGACCCGGAGAGCATACTCCGGGAGTTCGGGGGCAGGACCCTTGAGGAGGTGTTCATAAAGATAGCGAGGCCGGGGAAGTGAGCCGCAGGCGACAGAGGATACTGGCCTACACCATGCGCCATCTTTATCTCTACAAGAGGAGCCTCCCGAGGCTCATGGAGATACTCTACTGGCCGGTACTGGACCTCCTCGTGTGGGGTTTCGTGACAGTATATCTATCGCGGCAGGAGGGGTCGGTGCCGGGGTTCGTCACCTTCTTCATAGGCGCGCTGATACTATGGGACCTCCTCTTCAGGAGCCAGCAGGGCATATCCGTGTCGTTTCTCGAGGACGTATGGTCGAGGAACCTCCTCAACATATTCGTAAGCCCGCTGAGCGCGACGGAATACATACTGTCGCTCCTTTTCCTCAGCACCATAAAGCTCGTCCTTACCGCGACGGTAATGGTAACGCTAGCATGGCTCCTCTATGCCTTCAATATATTCGCTCTGGGGCTTACGCTCGTGCCGCTCGTCCTTAACCTGATCGTGATGGGATGGGCCGTGGGCATACTGACGACCTCCCTTATACTCAGGTTCGGGCAAGAGGCCGAGGTGCTCGCCTGGGGTGTCGCGCTCCTCTTCCAGCCGGTATCGGCCGTTTTTTATCCGGTCGAGGTCCTGCCGTGGTTCCTCCGCGCCGTGGCCAACTACATACCCGCGGCGCACGTCTTCGAGGGCATGCGGTTCGTCCTCAACACGGGCCAGTTCCCGGCCAGGGAGGTGGCGGCCGCAGCCGCGCTGAACATCGTCTACATCGCGCTTTCAGTCCTTTTCTTCTACTGGAACTTCAGTGTTGTGAGGAGGAAGGGGCTTCTTGCGAAGGTCGGCGAATAAACGTGCGCTAAGGCTTGAACCACGGGTTAGTTGCGGAAAAAGCCCGAAAGTGTCATTCTGAGGAGCCGAACGGCGACAATTCTTGCAGGACGGCAAAAATTGAATGCGAGCCTCCTGGCGAGGCAGCCCGATAGGTCAAGCTCCGGGACGGGGCGAGAAAGAATCGATTAACCTTGTGCAAAAAAACCTTTTAGCGCGCTGCCGCGCTTTCGGGCATTAAGGCTCCGCGCACTTTACGCATCCATCCTCCGGGCTCGGCCCCTTTTGGCCCCTCGCTCCTGCTGCCCCGCCTTATATGCCCCCGGGGTTGTTTTGAAAGGCAAGACAAAACAGAGCGGGGTGCGCTCCACGCACCTTTGTTTTGCATTCAACAAATCCCGGAGGGTAAGGCGTGCGTAGAAATAAGGGAGAGGAACGTGAACGGGCCTGCCTAGATTCTTCTCGTCGCTTCACTCAGGGCTTCGGCTCACACGCTCAGAATGACAGCTAAGACACTCTTTCAGCACCCTTAAAAGGCCGTCCCGGCAGGCCGCGTTTTCTTCGAGACCAGCCGGAACGGCCCGGGAAGGGGCTATGCCGCCTTCCCTTTGTATGCCTGCCCCTCGATGCAGTACCCTGCTTCCTTCCACTCCTTTATCCCGCCCTCGTACCTCCAGATGTCGCTGAAGCCGAGGGAGTCGAGCTTGTCGGCGGCTATGGCGCTCGCGACGCACCGCGGGCCGGAACAGTAGAGGACCACGGTGTCGTCCTTGTTCAGGATATTGAGCGCGTCCCTGCCTATCGTCGGGGCTGGGATGTTTATGGAGCCGCATATGTGCTCGTATTCGAAGTCCTCCGGGTCGAGCACATTTACGAGGACGAAGCTCTCGCCGCTGTCCATCATCTCCTTGAGCTCTTCCCTTGTCAGGTCCCTTACCATGGACGGTTACCTCCTGCGCGCCGTTTGAAACCCTTCGATTGCCCGGAAGGGAATGCAGCGCAAGACAAGCCTCCCGGAGCGGAAATTCAGTTCAGCAGGGTGTTGAAGAACATCCCGCTAATTGACTATAGCCGCTTCCGGAGGGTATTTCAACGCAGGCCATGTATTTGGGGGCTATTCCGTAAGCGAGAGGAGGGTCCGGCTGTATACGTCGTAGTCGGAATCGGAAAAGAGGACGAAACGGACGAGGTCCGGCCTGTTCTTGTTATCCATTGTGAAATCCAGCACAGTTGAAAGGGCGGTCTTTGAGGCAGCTTCCACGGGGTATCCGTATGCGCCGGTGCTTATGGAGGGGAACGCTACGGACTTGAGGCCATTTTGAACGGCGAGCTTCAGGCTTTCCCGGTAGGCGCTCTCAAGGAGCATGGGCTCGTTATGGAGGCCGTCCTTGTATATCGGGCCGACGGCGTGTATCACGAATTTTGCTCGGAGTTTTCCGCCCGTGGTGATGACGGCGCTCCCGGTCGGGCAGCCGCCTATCTTCCTGCACTCTTCCATTATGGCGGGGCCGCCAGCCCTGTGAATAGCGCCGTCAACGCCGCCGCCGCCCGCGAGCCGTGAGTTCGCCGCGTTCACGATCGCGTCTGTATCCTGCAGGGTGATGTCCCCCTTCACGAGAGAGAGCCTGGCGCCTTCGACGATTATCTCCAATACGGTCCTCCGGCGGTCTTTACTTCATTATATCAAACAGGCCGTCTCGCAAGGATACGGTAATGAGAGGGGTTGAGCTTTGAGGATTGGACCACGTCGAAGCCCGACTCTTCGACAAAAGACCTGGCATCCCCTGCCGATACGCGCTCTTCGAGAGGCGGGCCCTTGTCCTCGGCCTTTTTCTCCCAGTCAAGGAGAAGCAGCGTGCCTCCGGGCTTCATTATCCTTCTTGTCTCGCGAAGGAGGCGGCTCTTGTCCACGGTCTCGTGGAGCACGAACGCCATCAGCGCGAAATCAGCGGTAAAGTCGGCCAGCGGGATCTCGTACTCCTCGGATTTCATGAGGATTACGTTGTCAGGAGGGTTCTTCCTGTCCCTGAGGTATATGAGCATGTCCGCCTGTGTGTCTACCGCAAAGGCCATGCCGGTCGGGCCGATGATCCTCGCGGCGGGTATCGTGAAGAAGCCCGGGCCCGAGCCTATATCGGCAAAGGCCTGGCCTGTCCGCAGGCCTGATTCGCGCAAGAGCCGCTCGGGAGACAGGTCCTTTTCCCTTTCCGCGCTCATGAGCCTTTCGAGGTGCTCCGGGCTGAATTTGTGCATCAGAAGCCTCCGGTCCTGAGATAGGTGGCGAACAGGACTATAAGCAGGGCTATTATGAGGTTGGTCCTCCCGAATATCTTTGCGAGCCTCGAATAACCCGGCGAGCTCCGCGCCCTGGGGCCGAGCCAGAAGTCGTGGACGAGGCTCGATATTACTATGAGCGCGACCAGCGCGAGCTTTGCGGCAAGCGCCTGGCCGAAGCCCGTTGAGTGGAGGGCCGGGTCGATAATTCCGGAAGGCGGGATTGCCCAGAGGTAGTAAAGCATCACGGGGCCGGTCACGAGGAGCGTGACTATGGCCACCCAGCCCCAGAACCTGTACTTCTTGCCCACGACCTGGTATATCTGCGACTTGGCCTTGGGGTCAGGCACGCTCTTCAGATACGGTGCAATGACGATCACGAGGAAGAGCATGCCGCCTACCCAGAATATCGCGGCCAGAATATGGAGGAGAAGAGCTGCCTGAAGGATCATTCCAAAATGCCTCCTTTAATAAGTGTGTGTATAATATATCTTATTCCCGAGCGCCTTTCCATGACGTTAATCATCTGCTGACGGCCAAACCAGGGCCGCATTGACCGGCCCATACTTCCGGGACGGCAGGGCAGGCGCGGAACACAGGGTCTTGATATAATTAAATCAGGAGGTGAGGGAAATGCTCGGCTGGGCTTTGACTTTCCTGATAATAGCCATAATAGCGGGGCTTTTGGGTTTCACCGGCATAGCCGGCGCGGCAGCCTGGATAGCACAGGTTCTTTTCGTCATGGCGCTCGTCATCTTTCTGGTTTTCCTGTTCCTCGGGTATTCCGGGTACAAAAAGATAACGAAATGACCTGAAACCTCCGCCTGAAACAAAAAGGCCTTGCATGCCTAAGGCATGCAGGGCCTTTTTGAATTCCCTGACAGGCTGCTGAAAGTCCATATGCGTCGAAGGCTACGCCGCTGGCTACGAAGGCGGCGTACACGAAAAGTACGCCTCATTCCTCGCTCCCCTATTCCAACTGGGGCCTCGCATCTGGAGCTGTTGAGCAGCCTGAATAAAAACGGAGTTTTTCAGCAAGCTCCTAAAATCTTATACGCACAAGGTCGATACTTTCTATCTTCTCGACCATGTCAAGCTTCTCATCGTAGAGCTTCTGCGCCTTGACCACAGGGACCCCGATTTTTATTGTGCCGTCCTTTTCCACCTCGGCGAAGGACGAGTCATGCACGCTCCGGCCGATGCCGTAGGCGGCGCCGACAAGGACGCCTATGGCCGCGCCTGTCGGTATATACTCGATGTGGTCGCCGGGGTCGTCGGTAAGGAACATCACGGCAGTGCCCAGGAGGCCGCCTATGAGGCCGCCGTAGATGGAGTCCCTGAGGGTCCTCTGCATGGTGTCTTCTGCGAAAGCAGAGGTCGCGGAGGCGAAAAAGGCGACTGCCATGAAAAGAGCTACGATCTTTCTCATTATTATTACCCTTATGCGCCCGAGCGCTTTGAAACGGTGCCTTGGAGAGAAACGGATGACTGCCGCTCTCAAATATGATACAGTACGGAAACGAATTCTGTCAAGCGGTTAATCCCGTCTTAAACTGAGGGGACCAGCCGCACCCTTCCACATCCGGTTAAGGGCCGTCCGCGAGCGGACGGCTTCCTATCAAAAATTATAATAATTTTGAATAGTTACGAGCCAGGCGCGCGTCCCTGGAAGACTTGACATAAGTTTAATCATAGATATACTGAGAACAGGAGGGGAGATGACGATAAGTGCCGATATTTTCGACCTCGCTATCTTTTTAATCGGTTTAGGTTTTTTCATCATCGCAATAGCATTGATCCCCGCCGTTCTGCAGCTTAAAAGGACCTTCAAGGCGGTAGAGGACCTTACGCTCGAGGCGAGGAAGTCCGTCGAGATAATGAACTTCATAGGTGAAAAGGCCAAGGACCAGGCCGCTGACATAGAGGAGCTTCTGGCAAGGTTAAAGGAGTTAGGCATCAAGGTCACCGGCCTTGGCGAGCTCCTGGTCGACAACGTCAAGCTTCCGCTCATAAGTTTCCTCAGTTTCCTTTTCGGGGCCGAGGAAGGCCTGAGGAGGTTTTTCCGCAGGGACGCAGAAAAAAAAGGAGGGGAAAAAGATGAACAACTCTAAGGGCGTGGCCATGGCTTTCCTCATAGGCGGGGTTATAGGCGCGGGGCTTGCCCTGCTTTTCGCCCCGTCCTCCGGTTACGAGACCAGGAGGAGGATAAAGGACAGCGTTGAGGACGCAGGCGACTGGACCGTGGACAGGTACCAGGACGCGCGCTATAAGATGGCCGAGTCGTCGGGCAAGGTAAAGCAGTTCATAGGGGAGAAGAAAGAGGACCTCCAGTCAGCCTTCGAAGCCGGCAAAGACGCCTTTCAGAAGGGCAAAGAGCGACTTACGAGGGAATCGTAAGCAAAAGGCCCTGATATACAGGCACTCAAGAGCGCGGACCTGGGCAGGGCCCCGTTCCTCACGCTTATGCATCGCCCCACATCTTCGCCAGAGCGGAACCTGGTCCGGTTTTGAGAGCCGGCCTGCCTTGAGGTGCGCCTAAATGAGGAGCGGGGCTGATGGCTGACGAGCTGGTCACATTGAGCGTTTTCACCGCGGACGTCGGAGGGTTCGTCGGGCACGCGAGCAGCCACCCCGACGTGCTCGACACCGCAAGGGAAAGGCTCCAGGCGGCCCGTGGAAAAGGCAGGATAAAGGACTTCCACATCCTCCGGTGCGGCGACGACCTGAGCCTCATTATTTCCCACGCTGGCGGGCTCAATGACAGGGCTGTGCACGGGCTTGTCTGGGATACCTTCACGGCATGCAGGGAGACTGCCGAGGAACTCAAGCTATACGCGCCCCGCAGGGGCATGCTCGAGGACTTCGCGGGGAACGTGCGGTACATGGGCCCCGGCGTCGCCGAGATGGAGTTTGCCGAGCGCACAAGCGAGCCAGTCCTCGTCTTCATAGCGAACAAGATAGTGTCGGGCTCGTGGAACCTGCCCCTTTTCAGGGTCTTCGGCGACCCGTTCAATACCTCCGGACTCGTATCAGACCCGGCCATGCTGAACGGGTTCACCTTCAGGGTTCTTGACTTGAGGGAAAGGCATGCGATAGACCTCAAGACCCCCGAAGACCTGCACCTCCTCCTTGCGCTCATAGGCTCCACCTCGAGATACATCATTGCATCCGTAACAAGGAACACCGACGGCGAGATAGCGGCCGTCATATCCTCCGAGAAGTATGACGTCCTCGCCGGGACCGTATGCGCGGGGTGCGAGCCGGCTATGGTCGTAAGGTGCCAGGCGGGCCTGCCCGCGGTCGGTGAGGCGGTCGAGGCGTTCGCTTTCCCATATCTCGTGGCGGGCTGGATGCGTTATTCCCACATAGGCCCGCTCATGCCGGTGCCTTTTTACGAGGCCCACGCGACGCGGTTCGACGGCCCGCCCAGGGTCATCGCGGCCGGATTCCAGCTCTCGGGAGGCCGCCTCATAGGGCCCCTCGATATGTTCGACGACCCTGGTTTCGACCGGGCCAGGAAGGTCGCGAACGAGACGGCCGACTACCTCCGGAGGCACGGCCCATTCAGGCCGCACAGGCTTCCGCAGGAGGAGCTCGAGTTCTCCTCCATGCCCATAGTCCTCGAAAAGGTCAAGGAAAGATTCAGGAAGATATGAGGGTGAGGCGTCCCCGTCTTCCCCGCACGCCTGGGACGATGGCGCGAAGGCCGGCCCGGAAAGGCGGCGTCCCGGGAAGGAAGGGCGGACACCTGCCTGCGGGCAAGCTGCCGACCGCGCTCCTGGATAGGCTCCTTAAGAAGTATTCCGTTACCGACCCGAGCGTCGTCGTAGGCCCGGCAATAGGCATCGACGCCGCGATAATAGATTTCCCGGGAGAGTTCCTTGCGGCAAAGTCCGACCCCATAACTTTCGTTGCCGAGGACATCGGGTATTACGCCGTTCATGTAAACGCGAACGATATCGCCGTGATGGGCGGCACACCGAGGTGGTTCCTGGCTACGGTGCTCCTTCCCGAGGGGAAGGCTACGGCCAGGATGGCTGAGAGCGTATTCTCCCAGCTTAAGAAGGCCTGCAAGGACGCGGGCCTTTCGCTATCCGGGGGCCATACCGAGATTACCGGAGGAATAGACAGGCCCATGCTCGTCGGCCATGCCCTGGGCACGGTGCCCCGGGAGCGCGTCATAACCGCCGGAGGGGCAAGGCCCGAGGACGATGTAATACTCACGAAGGGGGTAGCCATCGAGGCCGCGAGCATAATCGCAAGGACCCTCGGGGAGGACCTCAGGAAGGCCTTCTCTCCTTCCTTCATAAAGAGGTGCAGGGACTACATACGAAGGCCCGGGCTCAGCGTCGTAAAGGACGCGAGGGCGGCCCTTTCGGCAGGCAGGGTGAACGCGATGCACGACCCTACCGAGGGAGGGCTCGTGGCGGGCCTCCATGAGCTCTCCATAGCCTCAGGCGTCCGGATCGCCGTGGAGCGGGACCTTATACCGATACTGCCGGAATCCAGGGCGCTTTCGGAATACTTCCGCATAGACCCGCTCGGGTCCATCTCTTCCGGAGCGCTCCTCCTCGCCGCCCCTCAGGAGGATTCCATTAGCATAAAGAAGGCCCTGGCTTTCGAAGGCATAGCCTCCGCAATAATAGGGCGCGTGGAGGGCAGGGGCAGGGGCGTAAGGATCATCGAAAACGGGAAATCAAGAACCCTTCGGCCTTTCGATAGAGACGAGATCGCCAAAATATTGCTATAATCAAACAGGAGCCTATATCATGCCAAAAAAGGCTGGCAAGGGCCTGATGCAGAAGGCAGCGCACATGATAAGGAGGAAGGCCATAGACCCTGGAGGGGACCCGTATCTCAATAAGGAGGCCCCGAAGGACATGGCCCTCTGCAAAAGGTGCGGGGCCGTATACCACGAGAAGAGGTGGTATGGGAGGGAGGGTCTTCCGGAGAAGCTTCAAAATAAGCCTAATACCGACCTGGTCTTTTGCCCCGGCTGCCAGAAGTACCGGGACAAGTACCCCGGCGGCTATCTGACGATCGAGGGCAGCTTCGTCGAGGAGCACGGGGACGAGATAGTGCGCCTCATAGAAAACAAGGAAGACAGGCAGATATATATAAACCCGCTCGAAAAGGTCATGGATATAAGGCGGCGGGACGGCCGTATAGAGGTCGAGACAACGACTGACAAGCTCGCCCAGAGGATAGGCCTTATCATCCAGAAGGCGTTTAACGGCGAGATAGCTTACAAGTGGAGCACTGACAACAGGATCGCAAGAGTCGTGTGGAGGAGGGACGATTCTTAGCTTTCCGGAGAAGGGCTTTCGAAGATGACGATGGAAGCAAGGCTTTACAGGAAGGTCGAGGGAGGCCGCGTACTCTGCGGCCTTTGCGCTTTCCGGTGCCGGATAGAGGACGGCAGGCACGGGGTTTGCGGGGTGCGGGAGAATATCGGGGGCGTCCTTTACACGCGGACATGGGGAAAGGTCGTTGCAGGGAACATCGACCCGGTGGAGAAAAAGCCGCTGTACCATTTCCAGCCCGGATCGCTCTCCTATTCGATAGCGACAGTCGGCTGCAATTTCAGGTGCCTTCACTGCCAGAATTCCGAGATATCACAGGCGCCCAGGGAGAGGAAGGTCTCCTCGGGCGAGGAGACCTCGCCCGAGGAGATAGCGTCGGAGGCTTACGAGACGGGCTGTTCGAGCGTTTCCTACACTTATACCGAGCCGACGATATTTTTCGAGTTCGCGGAGGACGCAGGCGCGCTGGCCAAGGGAAAGGGCCTCAAGAACATCTTCGTGACGAACGGTTACATGACCCGCGAATGCCTTGACGAGCTCGAAGGCCTGCTGGACGCGGCGAACGTGGACCTCAAGTCCTTCAGCGATTCGACTTACAGGAAGGTGTGCGGCGCAAGGCTCGCCCCTGTGCTGGAATCTATCGAGCGGATGCGCGAGCTGGGGATCTGGGTCGAGGTTACGACCCTCGTAATCCCCGGCATAAACGACAGCGAGGAAGAGTTGCGCGAAATCGCCAGATGGATCCACCGGACGGACAAGAGGACGCCCTGGCACATAAGCGCGTTCCATCCGGCTTACAAGATGGCGGACGTCCCGCCGACGCCCGTGGAGAAGCTCGAAAGGGCCCGGGACATAGGTCTCGAAGAGGGGCTCAGGTACGTCTATACCGGGAACATACCCGGCCACAAGGGCGAGTCGACCTATTGCTATAATTGCGGCGCGCTCCTCATCGAGCGGCTCGGCTTCAGGGTCAAAAATAATTTCATAGCCGAGTCGAAATGCCCGAAGTGCGGCGTTGTGATTGACGGGGTAGAGCTTTAAATCCGATTTGACTTAGAGCTCTTTATGGAATCCTTTTCCGCGCTGCCGCGCGGTTTTCGAGGGTAAGGCTCACTTGCTATCATCCTCCCCCACCCCGTGAAATGAGCCCTTTATTCGCTTCGCTCATCCAGCCCCGGCTCATTCACGCTCTTCCACCCTTATGCTGCGCTCCCTTACCCTCAGGGGTTTGTTTAAGACAAAAAACTCTGCTACGAGTAGCGCGATTGCGTTTCTTGTTCATCTCTTAAAACAACCCGGGGGGCATAAGGCGGAGCGAACATAGGGATGGGGGAGGGGCGGGCGAGGCGGGGCAGCAGGAGCGAGGCCAAAGGCCGAGCGACATAAGGGCCGGGCCCGGAGGAAGGAGGCGGATAGTGCGCGGAGCCTTATGCCCAAAAAGAGCGCGGCAGCGCGATAAAGGTCTTTTGCGACATGTTTGAATAAGAGAGGATAGCAAGCGAGTTTTCCCCTCAAAAAACTGCACGGCAGCGCGGAAAAGGCCTTTTACCATGCACGCCATTCAAGAGAATAAAAACCGCAAATCCTTCCAAAAAGCCGCGTTCTCAATCCACCTGCTATAATTGAATAAACGGCTTCGCATGGATTGCTGGAGGGGGTGGCGCTCTGCCCCCGACTAAACCAATAGCCTGTGCCCTGCGGGGCGGAAGGAGGGGCGAGATGCTTGCTGAGTTCAGCATAATGCCGATAGGCAAGGGCGAGAGCATGGGCGACTCGATCGCGAGCGTCTTGAAGATCGTAGACGAGAGCGGCCTTCCCTACAAGGCGAACGCGATGGGAACGGTCGTCGAGGGCGGATGGGACGAGGTAATGGGGCTCATAAAGAAATGCCACGAGGAAGTGCTTAAGACCGCGCCCAGGGCCACGAGCACAATAAGCCTCGACATAAGGCCCGCAAAGCCCGACGACCGCCTTGTCGAACGGCTAAGGAGCGTCGAGAGGCGACTCGGCAGGGAGGTCAAGAAATAATAGAGATAGACGGGAGCTACGGCGAGGGCGGGGGGCAGATGGTCCGCTCCGCCCTCGCCCTCGCTTCCCTTACAGGCCTTGCCGTGAAGGTTTATGACATCCGGGCGGGCAGGGAGTCGCCCGGGCTCAAGCCGCAGCACCTCCTGAGCGCCAGGGCCGCGGCAAATGTAACAGGCGGGGTCCTCAAGGGGGCCGAGCCGGGGTCAATGACTCTCGAATACCTGCCGGGCAGGCTTAAGCCCGGCAGGTATTCTTTTGACGTCGGCACGGCAGGGTCGACCGGGCTCGTCTTTCAGGCTGTACTGCCGGCGCTCCTCTTCGCGGGCGGCCCGTCGTCAGTCAGCATAGGGGGCGGCACGCACGTGCCCTGGAGCCCGGTTCCCGAATACATCGAAGAGGTATTCCTCGGGGCGGTCCGGCCAATGGGGCTTGAGGTCTCGTTGGGGATGCGCCTGCGCGGATATTACCCTGCCGGGGGCGGCTTGATCGAGGCGGATATCAGCCCGGTCGAGAAGCCCCTCTCCCGCATATCCATAAGAGAGCGCGGCAGGCTCAAGGGGCTTAAGATATTTTCAGCCGTCTCCAACCTGCCGTTAACGATCGCGGAAAGACAGCTCAAGGAGGCCCTTTCCGCCCTTCAAGACTTCTCAGGCCTTATCGAAGCCAGAGCATTGGATGTGTCGTCAGGGGGAAGGGGCACTTACGTCTTCGTCCTCGCTGAATTCGAAAACGTAAACGCAGGCTTCACCTCGCTCGGGGGCAGGGGCAAGAGGGCCGAGACCGTCGGAAGCGACGCGGCTGAAAGTTTCCTTCACTATGTGAAGAGGAGAGGCGCGCTCGACAGGCACCTTCCGGACCAGTTGATCCTCTTCGCTGCGCTGGCAGGCGGCACGTCTTTCTTTACAGCTTCCGAGATAACCAGCCACCTCCTTACCAACATACATGTCATTGAGTAGTTCCTGCCTGCCCGCTTCCATGTGGAAGGGGCCCTCGGGGGCGAGGGCTCGGTCAGGGTGGAAGGGGTCTCGTTTAAAAAGCCATGAAAGTTGGTGAAATCATCCCAGGCACTCTGGTATCCTTTGAAGGAATCCAAAAGAAACGGAGATTTTCATTCCGATGGAACCTGCCGCGTCGTTCATGCATGATTTTTTCCTTGTCCTCATCCCGCTCTTTGTCGCGATGGAGCCCGTGGGTTTGATACCCATCTATCTCTCGATGACGAGGGCCATGGACGAGGGGCAGAAGAGGAACGTCCTCTTCTATTCGGTCGTGACCGCCGCGGCCATTACCATAGCCTTCCTTCTGGTGGGGAGGGCGGTCTTCCTTGCCCTCGGCATAACGATATCCGATTTCCAGATAGCCGGCGGCCTCATCCTCCTTTCAATAGCCATCGTCGACATAGTCCATACCGCAAGGATGGTGCCGGGCGTGCCGGTAACCATCGGCGTCGGGATAGTGCCCATAGGCACCCCCCTCATAGCAGGGCCAGCGGCGCTTACAACACTTCTGATGCTGAGCGACCTCTACGGCTTTACCGTAACGCTCTCGGCGCTGCTCGTGAACCTCGTCATCGTCTGGCTCGTATTCTTCTTTGCCGAAAGGATAGTGGGCTACATAGGGGAGAACGGCGCGCTTGGGGTCTCGAAGGTGATATCCCTTCTCCTTGCGGCGATCGCCGTCATGATGATACGGAGGGGTTTGGAGACGCTCTTCTGACAGGCTGCTGAAAAAAACCAATCTGCTGCGTCGTCTTCAAAGTTCGTCATTGCGGCGTACCGAAAAAGTGCGCCTCATTCCTCACTTTTCGACTCCTTGCATCTAGAGAGCTTTTTGAGCAGCCTTCATGTGATTTTGAGTTTTTCAGCAACCCTGTTAAGGCAACCACTAAAAAAATGATCTTTTCCCCAGACTCCTGTGTCAGGCCGGGACAAAAATGCTCACGTATTATCATATATGCTTATTCACGGCCTTCCTTGACTGGAAAAATCTCCAATTTTAGAGAAACGGTCAGAAACCCCCGGCCTTTCAAGGCCGGGGATGAATGGCCGCCCGTAGCGAAGCCAGCGTAAGCTGGCGTAGCGGAGGCAATATCGCCTCACGGGTTCCCGATACCCCGGCCTTCAGGCCGGGGAGCGGTTCATAGGTTGCCTTGGAGCCGGAGGAGATAAACAAGGCCGGGGTCAAAAGCCCCCGGCCTTTAAATGGAAAGCGGCGGCGTAAGGAGGGCCTTTTCCTCGGGGAAGCCGAACATCAGGTTCATGTTCTGCACGGCCTGCCCTGAAGCGCCCTTGACGAGGTTGTCGATGGCGGAAACTACGATGACCCTTTTCCGGTCGGCATAGAGGCCGATGTCGCAGAAGTTGGACCCGCGCACCTGGCTTATGTCCGGGAAGGAGCCTTCCGGCAGTAGCCTTACGAACCTCTCGCCAGAGTAGAAATCCCCGTAGAGCGAAAAGAGGGCGGATGAGGTCAGTTCTTCCTTGAGCCCCGCGTAGGCGGTAGTGAGTATGCCTCTCGATGCCGGTATGAGGTGAGGCGTAAAGCGCACCCCGAGCGGGCCTCCTGCCGCGGTTGAAAGTTCCTGCTCAATTTCAGGCGTGTGCCTGTGGCAGCCGACCTTGTAGGCCTTGAAGCCCGAGGCGACCTCTACGAAAGAGGTCTCGACGGCAGCGTTCCTTCCGGCCCCGGACACCCCGCTTTTGGAATCAACTATGACCGTGCCTTCGGCGAGGAGGCCCTTTTTCGCAAGGGGCGCAAGTGCCAGCACCGCGCTCGTCGGGTAGCACCCGGGGTTTGCCACGAGGCGCGCCCCTTTTATCTCTTCCCTCTTAAGCTCGGGAAGCCCGTAGACCGCCTGCGAAAGAAGATTGACGGACTTGTGCTCCCCGTACCACGCATTGTACACGCCGGGGTCGCGGAGGCGGAAATCCGCGCTCAAGTCGATGACCCTCGAGCCCTTCATTAGCTCCGGCACGACCTCCTGGGATGCGCCGTGAGGCATGGCGCTGAAGGCAAGGTCGGCCTTCACTGCCTTCACGTTACCGGGGTCGCTGAAGACAAGTTTGTCGTAAAAACCCCTGAGGGCCGGGAAGACCTCGGGCACTGCCTTGCCTTTATATTGCCTGGACGTGGCCTCAACCACCTCTGCCCCGTCGTGCCGGGCAAGTATCCTCAGAAGCTCAAGCCCGGTATATCCGCTCGCACCGAAGATGGCGACCTTCATCAGAACCCTCCGAAATAAATGCGACTCCAAAATAAAAAAGGGGAAGGCCGGACCGGCCTTCCCCTAAAGGACGAATACAGGTAATTACCTCTTGGAGAACTGGAACCGTTTCCTTGCGCCCTTCTGTCCGTACTTCTTCCGTTCCTTCATCCTCGGGTCCCTGGTGATGAGGCCCGCCTTCTTCAAAACACCCCTGAAGGACTCGTCGGCAAGGCAGAGGGCCCTTGCTATGCCGTGCCTTACGGCGCCCGCCTGGCCGCTCTCGCCGCCGCCGTTCACGTTGGCGATGACGCTGAACTTCCCGGAGGTCTCTGTAAGGTTAAGGGGCTGCCTTACGATGCTCCTCAGGGTGTCGCGGCTGAAGAAGTCGTTCACGCTCTTCCTGTTTACGGTTATATCGCCGGCCCCGGCAAGGAGCCTTACCCTTGCGACCGAGGTCTTGCGTCTGCCGACTGCGCTGAATATGTCTGCCATTTACCTTCTCCAGAAATAAATTGAATTCTTATTTGGCCAGGGCGACGGGGCCCTGTGCCTGATGGGGGTGCTTGTCCCCGGTGTATACCTTGAGCTTCTTGAACATGTCCCTGCCGAGCGGCCCCTTGGGGAGCATGCCCCATACCGCTTTCTTTATGACCTCTTCCGGCTTCCCGGACGAGAGCTTCTCGAGCGGGACGGACTTCAACCCGCCGGGGTACATGCTGTGGTGGTAATAGACCTTGCCGGTCATCTTCTGGCCGGTAACGGTTATCTTCTCGGCGTTTACTACGACGACGAAGTCCCCGGTGTCGAGGTAAGGGGTGTAAGTGGGCCTGTGCTTGCCCCGGAGCACCGTGGCTATGCGGGTCGCGAGCCTGCCGAGGTTCTCCCCCTTGGCGTCTACAAGGTACCACTTCTTCGCGTTTGCGTCTACTTTCGGAATGAATGTCTTCATCTTAGTCCCCGAGTATCAATTTGAATTCTAAAATTTAAAGTATTCGGAGGACTTTGTCAAGGGTTAATTTCCGGGCCGCCGGGAGGAGGTCCGATACGGGCCCGGTCCGGCCAGCCCCCGGACACCCGCCAAACCCAGATTGACCAAGGGCCGGGTGTGTGCTAAGTATATCGTCCATGGACGAAAAAGCCGCCAGGGCCGAGATAGACCGGCTGAGAAAAGAGATAAATTACCATAATTACCGCTATTATATCCTGGATAGCCCCATAATAACAGATGCCGAGTACGACCGGCTCATGAAGGCCCTCCAGGACCTTGAAGCGGCATTCCCTCGCCTCATAACTCCGGACTCCCCGACCCAGAGGGTGGGGGAGAAGCCCCTTGCGGCCTTCGGGACTCTCAAGCACTCCATGCCCATGCTATCGCTGGGGAACGCGTTTTCCGACGAGGACGCGGTCGAGTTCGACCTGAGGATCAAGCGGCAGGCTAATCTCCCTCCTGACGAGAAGATTGAATACGTGGGCGAGCCCAAGATGGACGGGCTCGCGGTGGAGCTGGTATACGAGAACGGCTTATTTGCCAGGGGCTCCACCAGGGGCGACGGCGTCGTTGGCGAGGACGTTACCCAGAACCTGAGGACCATACGCTCGGTGCCGCTTAAGCTAAAGGGCAAGGCCCCTCAGTATCTCGAGGTGCGCGGCGAGGTCTTCCTGCCTCTTGAGGCGTTCAGAAAGATAAACCGGGAGCGCGAATCAAAAGGCGAGCCGCTTTTTGCGAACCCGAGGAACGCGGCCGCCGGGTCGGTGCGGCAGCTTGACCCGAGGATTACGGCTTCAAGGCCCCTCGACATATTCTGCTACGGGCTCGGCCTTGCCGAGGGCGTGGAGATAAAGACCCATCTCGAGTCGCTTGAGCTCATAAAAAGCCTCGGGCTCAAGGTGAACCCGTTCGTAAGGCGTCTTTCCGGGATAGAGGAGGCCCTCGGATACCATAATGAGATAGAGGAGAAGAGGGAGGGGCTAAACTACGAGCTCGACGGCGTGGTCCTTAAGGTGAATAGCATCGCTCTTCAGGAAAAACTCGGCATGCTCACGAGGAGCCCGCGCTGGGCGGTCGCGTACAAGTTCGCTCCAAAGCAGGAATCGACCCGCGTAAAGGACATAGCAGTGGGCGTGGGGAGGACCGGGGCGCTTACGCCTGTCGCGCTCCTTGAGCCTGTCCAGGTCGGCGGGGTTACAATCGAGCGCGCCACCCTCCATAACCTCGACGAAGTAGAGAGGAAGGACGTGAGGCCAGGGGACACCGTCATCGTGCAGAGGGCAGGGGACGTGATACCCGAGGTCCTTTCGGTAATTAAGGAAAAGAGGCCTTCCGGCGCAAAAGAGTTCCGTATGCCGGAGGATTGTCCGGAGTGCGGTTCGAAGGTGGAGAGGGTCGGGGCCATACACTACTGCACAGGGGGGCTACTCTGCCCGGCGCAGCTGAAGGAGAGCATCAGGCACTTCGCCTCGAAAAGGGCCATGGACATCGAAGGCATGGGGGATAAGCACGTAGAACAGTTCGTTGAGGCGGGACTCCTCAGGGATGTGGCCGACATCTACGTCGAGCTTACGCCGGATAACCTCCGTAACCTTGCCAAATGGAAGGAAAAGTCCATATCCAACCTCATGACGGCAATTGAAAAGAGCAAAAAGCCCACGCTTGAGAGGCTCATCTACGCCCTCGGCATAAAGGGCGTGGGCGAGCGGCTCGCGATTGTGCTGGCAAAGCATTATGGGTCGATTGAAAACCTCATGAAGGCCAGCGAGGAAGAGCTTGTCAACGTGCCGGAGATAGGCCCTGGCACCGCCAAGGCGGTGGTCGATTTTTTCGGGGAGCCGCACAACCGCCAGGTAGTCGAAAAGCTCGGGAAGGCCGGGGTGGCATTCCCCAAAGAGGAGGAGAAGGGAGGGGGCCCGCTTGCGGGCAAGGTCTTCCTCTTTACCGGGACGCTCGAATCGTTCACGAGGGACGAGGCAAAGGACCTCGTATTGTCGCTCGGCGCCGAGGCAGCCGGGTCTATATCGAAGAAGGTCGATTTCGTCGTGGCCGGCAAAGAGCCCGGCTCAAAGTACGACAAGGCCAGGGAGCTGGGTCTCAGGATAATAGACGAGGACGAGTTCAGGAGGATGGTGGGGAGGAAATAGGCGGGGCAGCCATAAAAGCCCCTTGTACGCCGCCCCATCCATCCCGGCTCGTCTTTCGCCCCCGGGCCTATTCCTGTATGACCGTTATTATCCTTGCCGGGTCCTCGGGCGAGCCGAGCGCGATTATCCGCGAGCCCTGGAGGTCTTCGGCGGGAAGGGACGCAAGGCTTTCCCAGCCCTCTTCGCCTACCCTCCTGCATTCCCCCTGGCTGCAGAAGTCCACTGCCGCCCGGTTGCCGATGCTTAAGGGCACGGAAACGCCCTCGGGCCCAAGAAAGCCCGGGACCTCGGATTGGAGCACCATCGTCCGGTTTTCAGGGTCCATTTCCCCGAGGTTACCGGCGTACATCGTCTCGTAGAATATCTCCCCCCCGAACTGCTCAAGGAAAGATGGCTTCTGGACCTGCGATGGCACGCCCGCCACATAGTCTTCGAGCCCGCCGAAATAATAGGCGCCGCCCTCCGAAGGCGCGAATACGATTAAAAGAGGGAAGATAAGCAAGGCCTTGAGCTTTTTCATCATCCCGGACCTCCTTTGTTGTAGCAGATACCCGGATGGCGCGGCGATGCGCCTCGCATATGCTATTCCCTAATTGTAGCAAAGATTTCAGGCCAGGGCGGGGAGGGTTGCCGGTCGTGCGGGATATGCGGGCTTATTTGAAAAAATTCTCCCTCTCGTAGATGAGCGGCTTCGCCCCTTGCCTCCTCACGCCGGCTTCCAATACCTCGCCGATGAAGAGGGTATGGTCTCCGGCATCATGGGACGAGGCGACCCTGCAGTCGAGCCATGCGGCGCATTCGACGAGGACCGGAGCGCCGGTTGCCTTTATTTCGTACTCTATCCCGGCAAATTTGTCTGTCTTCCTCCCGGTCTTGAGGCCGAAGTGCTTCCCGATGCTTACGTCCTCCGGGCCGAGTATGTTGACCGCGAATATTCCCGCATCCCTTATGAGGTCATGCGAGAACCGGGCCTTGCCGACCGAGACGGTCACGAGGGGCGGGACGAACGAGGCCCTCGCGACCCAGGCTGCCGTGAGCGCGTTGGCCCTGCCCTCATGCACGGTGCTTATTACATATACACCGTGGCTTATGAGGCCCTGGGCCTTTGATATCTCCTCCTTAACGCTTGACATCCGCGCCTCCGTCCGGTTTCCCGAGCGTTATGTCTCCATAGTACGCCACTGCCCTGCTCTTCGTGTTGTCGGTGTCCGTCATCAGCGCTATCCCTGCAATGGCCGGGGGCTCCTCCCCGAAGAGGCTCCTGTAGTCCTCGAGTACGTTCCTTTGCTCATGCACCCAGCTGCCTGAAAGCTCGGGGCCGCTCTCGACGGCCACCATCATCATGCTCTCGCTGAAGGGGCTTCTGATGGCCTCGCCCTTACCGAGCCCGCCAGCCCAGACATAGGCTATGGTATTACCGGTCGCCTCAAGGCCCAGGACCGTCTTTGCGAGCGCCTGCTTGAGTTTATCATAAGAGCTGGCCTTATCGGGCTCGTACTCGAATATCACGCAGAGTCTTGCCGCGTAATCGTCGCCGTCCCTCGTCCTTTCGTCCCCGGAAAGCACGTTCTCGACCTTCCATCTCCATGAGAGGAGGGGGAACTCCCCGGGGTCGGCGCTGAATTTCATATAGAGGGCGGAAGCCCCGTGCTCGCTCTCCGCCATAAGGGCCTGGTTCCCGCTATTCTCGACTATCCTGTACGTTGTGCCTTTCTTCTGCGGGAAGTCGAAAGGGACCCAGTCCCTGGGCAGCCCGGTCGCCGGGTCAGGGTTTGAGAACGTCTCCTGAAAGGCGTATCTCATGGCTCCGGCATGGATGGAGACGGCTGACGCGAGTATTGAGAAGAGGAGCGACGCGAAAAGGAAAAACGAAAAGGGACGCTGTGAGGGCCTGGATCGCATGAGTTTTCCCTGTCGGATTTCAGTTTTTTCGGGTATTGCCGTCGGGTCTGAAGAGATGTTTTTGAAGCCGGTCGTAAACCACCCCGGCCTTTCAGCCCAGGGATGAAATAACCGCTCGTGCTTGAAACTCGGTTCTCCGGTTATTCTGTATTTTAGTCCAGGTGGTCATTTCGAGTGCCTGTCTGCTACCTTGCTTGCCCCGAAAGAGTCGGGCTTGGTCCTTGCGGCGTAACCTGAGCCTGTCACCATGCCGACCACTTCCCTTATTATCTCCCTGGTCTCGCCGTTCTCGCCGATGTCGAGGTGTATCTCGAGCGGCAGGTCCTTGAGCCCCTTTTCGTTCAGCATCTTCCGTAGCACTGACGCAAGCTCTATGCTCATCGTGGCCTCGTAGAAGATGCGCTGCTTGAGGCTCTCCATCTTTCGTCGCTGCGACTTCTTGTAGAAGTACCTGCCGCCGTGCCCGACCCGGTGGACGACCACGGCGCTTACGAACAGGGTCTCGCTGTTGAGGAAGGAATCGGTTCCGATTATTACGTTGTAGGTCTGGTCCGGGCTATCGCTGACGTACTCTATGACCTTCTCGAACATTTCATCTATGCCAAGACGGCCGAAGGTGGGACTTGTGAAATCCTGGAAGCTCCTGTGGCAAGTAGATTCCATCAATAAATCTTACAATAAAACTCCTTTAAAAACAACGGGTTTTTAATAGGGTTCAGTCTCCGAAATTGTAAGCCTCTTCCGGGCGATGTTGAACATCCTCAGGGACCTGCCTATAGTTATTATAGGCGTTGGAATTAAAGAATGAAAGGCATATGGATTACAAGGAACCCGAGCAACTGGAGGGGCGGATGGCTTTGAACCTTAACACTGCCAGCATGGAAGACCTTGCGAATATCGGCGGTATAAGCAGGGAGAGGGCCCAGCTGCTCCTTGACTACAGGGAAGAGTACGGGGAGTTCAGGACCTGGGACGACGTAAGGAATGTGCCGGGCTTTTCCCAGCAGGTTGTCGAGCAGCTTAAGAGGCAGGGAGCTGCCTTCAAAGGGAGGAAGAGATAAGGAAAGGCGGGAGGGCATTATGCCCAGGTTTAGAAAAAATACGGTAAAGGGGCAATTCGACGAAACCGG
Source organism: Thermodesulfobacteriota bacterium (assembly GCA_030583865.1). Classification (NCBI taxonomy): domain Bacteria; kingdom Pseudomonadati; phylum Thermodesulfobacteriota; species Thermodesulfobacteriota bacterium. The sequence continues at coordinate 567,744 of CP129479.1, forward strand.
GACCGTTCCGAAGGTAGAGTCTCCCGGGCAGTACAGGGGCGCTCCTGAAGAGAAGGTCCCGGCACCTGAGACATACATGGACATCGAGCACGGGCACGGGCCAATGGGCTTGAGGAGGCTCGGCAAGAAGTTCCTGCATATAAAAAGGAACCTCAGGAAGAAATACGACCGCAACAAGGCCCTGTTCGGGGGCTGGCGCTTTTAGCGGAATTAATCTAGAACCTTACGAGGAACGCAAGGAAGTTCCATCCCATGTTGTGGTCATCATGCGCGTTGGAAAAGTGCGTAAATTGTACGCGGAACCGCTCTCCAAGGTTTACTCCGGCCCCGAGCGAAAAATTGAAATGCGTCCCGTTTACCTCGCTTATTTTCGATATGTAGGCGCCCCCGAGGTTCAAGTCCCATTTCCCGCCCGGCAGGACGTCATAGTCCACAGCCAATGAGGTGTTCGAGCCGAACGGGCCGTCCCAGTACATGGCCTGCGCGCCGAGCCGCGTTTCCCTGTGGTCGTACCTGAGCACCACGGCGTTTGTCCAGGACGCCTTTATGAAGTCGGCGGCATAACCCGCGGAGACCTCGGCTCCCGCGCTATCATGGGTTGATATCAAGGCAAGCAGGGACGCGAAAAGACAGAAGGCGATCCTTCGTATCCTCTGGCTCATCCTCGGGCAATGGTTCCTTTCGCGATTTGGGCATAAGGCAACATCTGAAAATTGATCTTTTCCCCGGACTCTGTGTAGGTCACGCTAATTAAATGCTCACATATTTACATTTATGCTCCGCTTTTTATTTCCCCCCTTCCGGGAAAGGCGGGGATAATTTCTGATTTAGAGGTTGCATAGCTTATTATAGCCGATTTCAATAGTTTGTATTCAAGCCTTCCTGCATTTCCGTCCATCCCCCTTAATAAAAATCCGGGCAAGGCCATGAAATACGGACGGTCTTTCGGGGCAAGGCGGAATTTATGCACCAGGCTTATATCCAAGCTGCAAAGAAGGACGCATACCCGATGCCTGAGCCGGTCGTCGCCAGCATAGTCCAGGGCACCCTCGGAAGGGTCATAGACAAGCTTGCGGACAAGTACCTGCCTTCCTCGTTAAGCGAGAAGGAGAGGGAGGAGTTCCGCATAAGGGCCCTGGAGCTTGCACTGAAGGAGGCCGAGACCGAAGCAAGGGCCCTCGAATCGGTCAACGCCACTATCAGGGAAGAGGGCAGGAGCGAGCACTGGATGAGGTGGTCCTGGCGCCCGCTTATCGGGTTCACGTTCGCTGGTGTCATCGTCAATAACTACATATTTCTGCCTTACTTCAGAAGCCTGGGCCTGCAGCCAATCGACATACCCTCCGGCATATGGGAATCGATGCTGGTGATACTGGGCGTTGCCGCCGGCACCAGGGGGCTCGAGAAGTGGGCCCGGGAAAGGAAGTGAACGGATGGCGCTCTCAACCCCGTCAAGAGGAATGACCTCCGGGTCGTCCCCTGGACAATCGCTCGAATGGAACGGCTTCATCTGGGTGCCCCGGATGTCGGCCGGCCAGTCATGGCCTGAGGTCGCCTATGCGGGAAAAACGCATTACCGTACCGACAGGGACATAGCATACACCCGGAACTCATCGGGGGCATGGGTGCCTGTCGGGTCCTTCTCCGGAATGAGCATCTTCGTCGACCTCGAGAACGGGACCGACGACGCGGACCACGGCTTCGGGGCGGGCAGCGGCGCATTCGCATCCATCCAGTATGCGGTCGATTCCATTCCAGGCTTCCTGAGCGGAGACGTCCTCGTAAATTTGAGCAACGCTACATTTGCCGAAGACGTGGCCCTCGGAGGAAAGTATTTTACCGGCCCGTATACGCTGACCGTAAGGGGCGAGCAGGCGATAGAACTTTCCGAGACGGTTGCAACCGGCGGAACGAGCGGGAACGCCGACAACCAGGGCACTCTCGTGAAAACCGGGGCAGGATGGGCGATTGACCGATTCAAGAACATGTGGGTGCGCTTCACGGATGATACGCCCACGACAGCGCTCCGCGGGCAGGAATATCTGATAGACACGAACACTTCGGACACCCTCAGCATCTGCAATACCTTCCAGATAGGGATAAGGGGCTCGACAGCTGCGGCACCGGTGAATGGCGAGAAGTTTTCCATATACAAGGAAGGCACGAAATGGGGCATGGGCGGGAGCGGGCAGGCCTACCCGATATGGGTCAAGCCCTATCAGGCCAATGTCGTTTTCCACAGGATAGGATTCCGTGAAACTGTCCTCACTCCGCCGTCATACTTCATAGCCTGCGACGTGGGCTCAAACGTCGTCATGCAGGCCTGCTCGGACGTGTTGACCACCAGGATACTCAATATCTACGCATACACCGCCACCTTGATGCTCAAGGACTGTTACGTATTTACGGATATATCAGGAGGCAGGGGCGTATCAGTCCTTGTCGGGAGCACCGTCGATATCGAAGGGACCAGGGTCAGGGGGAACGGGACGGCAGGCAGCAGCTGGGCCGTATTCTGCCAGCAGAACGCGACCGTAAGGGTCTTAAGCGGCATTTTCGAGAACTGCAACAGGGCTTTCAACATGCGCTTCGGCGGCATAGGGAGTTTCGTCGGCAGCCCGGCCATACAGGGGAAGGCCCGCGTGAGAAACAGCACTACGGGGATATTCGCCGACACGGGCGCGGCCTTCGGGGTGACCTCGCAGTTCATCTTCTCCGGCAATACTACGGACAAGAACCCGTCAGGCGCATCCGACCCGGCGTACATAGATTAGGGGGTGGTGATGAGGCTTCTTTTCAATGCGGATGACGGAGAGATTTATTACGCCGTGCCGGAAAGGGATTGGTTCTGGTTCGCCCACACGACCAACATCCTCCTGTCCGAATTAGACATAGACGAGGTCGCGCCGGAGAACAAGGACATCTGCATGGACTTGAGGCGCGTTGCCGGGAAAGCCGATTCGGAAGGCAGGGGCAAGTACTACGTGGGATCGGGACAGCTGTATGAAAGGGAAGGGTGGGTTGAAGAAATGGTGGAGGTATACTGATGGCTGAAAGGCCGGTAATTATCGTCAGGGACGAGGACAAGGCCAGGCTTCAGGCGCCGGTCTGGACGCCCCAGGAAAGAGACGAAGCTCTGAGGATGCTGTTGAAAAAAGCGGTGGCCGGATAATGGCGAACGTTAAGCTCATCGAGCATTACGGAGATACGGGGCTCTCCCTGCATCTGAGATTGTTGCGCCTTTCGGATTTCTGGCTCCTCGACCCAGGCGACGGCGTTTTCAAGGCCGCGCCGGAGATGCCCTTCTCTCCCATGCCCGAGGACGGCACAAGAAAAGGGGAGTATGCGCTTTCGGAGAGCAGAGAGGAGTGGGAGGACGGGGAATACACCTTCGCGGTACGGAGGCAGGCCGGAGAGGCCCCGGCCTACATCGACCCGGTAGTCGGCTGCGGGAAGTTTTCCATCAAGGACGATAGGGAAGTCGTGCTGGACGTGAACCCTTCGACTAGGCTTGCCTCTATGGAATATGAGCCCCCGGATAACTTGGGCATAAGCGTCGTCCGCGAGGCCGTAACGACCCTCCGCAAGCACGCTACAAACAGGATGACCGAGGCCGACAACGGCGACGGCACAAGGACCTTCACCTACTTCGACGACGACGGCACTACCCCCGTCCTTACCTATTCCTACAGGACCGCCGAGAAGACGAGGGAAAAGGCGACATGAGCATCTCACCGGCTTTCCACGGGTGGTCGTCCGGGTATCTGAAGCCCGCCTTTTTGGGCTGGGAGCGGCATGAAGCTATTGCGTCAAATACGGCGGCGGGGAGGCTCGTCCACCATGGGCGCCTCATTTCAACATGCGCCCACGCAGGGTCAATTGCCCGCCTTGCGCACCAATCCCGCCATGTCTCTGGGATAAGCCCTATGGCGGCAAGCCATCAGATCGCGACCCATGCCGGGTGCCCGAAGGCGGTTTCGTCCGGGGACAATCCCGTGAAGGCCGTGCGCGGCAAAATGGCGCTTAAGATCTCCGCGCCGCTTGATACAGCCGCAATATCGATAAAGGAGGGAAGGGTCCCGCTGGTCTGCAACGGAGTCGATTCAACCTCAAAGGCGGTAAGGGACTCCGGGGACGCGCACCCGGCAGTAACCAGGTGAAAGCCCGAAATAAAGAAGGGGCAGCCTGTAATGGGCTACCCCTTCTTTATTTAAATTGGTGGAGGCGGCGGGAATCGAACCCGCGTCCGGCAACGCTTACCCGGTTCTTCTACATGCTTATCCTGTCAGGGTAAAATCTCGCTCTCCGGCCCCCTGAAGGCGTACGATCCGGAAAGCCAGCCCGGTTGAGTCTCGCTCCCAGGTCCTTCGGACAGAGCCCCGGAAGCCATCCTGCTAAGTGTCGTCCCTCAGGCCCCGCAGGAGAAAGCCTGAAAGACGCTGGCCGGCTTAAGCGGCCAGGGCGTAATCGTAGTCGTTGCCGACTGTTTTTGTCTATCTGATTTACGAGGAGATAGAGCTCGGCATGCTTCACCCGGATTCAGACCGTCCCGTCGAAGCCAGTCGCCCCCATTTTTCAAAGAACAAGATGCCTTTCCTGCATTCCTATTAATTATACCATACAGGCTGGAGGCTTAAAAGAGGTTTTCAGTTCTTCCCGCGCTTGCTGAGGGCCTTCTCCATCTCCCTCTTCACGTCCCGCTTCTTTATGCTCTCACGTTTGTCGTAGAAGGTCTTTCCCTTCGCGAGCCCCAGCTCCACCTTGGCCTTGCCGTCCTTGAAGTATATCTTGGTAGGAATGAGGGTGTAGCCCTTCTCGCGGGTCTTGCCGAGAAGCCTCCTTATCTCCTTCTTGTGCAGGAGGAGCTTCCGGGTCCTGTCCGGCTCGTGCTGCCGGAAGCCGTCAGCCTTCGAGTAGGGGCTTATGTGGGCGTTCAGCAGGAACGCCTCTTCGCCCATTATCTTGGCGTAGCCGTCCTTCAGGTTGGCCTTTCCCGCCCTGAGCGACTTTACCTCCGTGCCGGTGAGGATAATGCCCGCCTCGAAGGTCTCCTCTATGAAATAATCGTGGTAAGCCTTCCTGTTCTGGGTGACTATATCTATCGACACTGGCCTTAAGCCTCCGAATACATAGGGATCATGTAAAGGTGGTAGTTAAAGAATCGGGGAAAAGAACATATAACAGGCGGCTGATTATTCGACCCTCAGGACCCGGGGCCTTAAAGACCCGCCGCGCTCGGAAAGAATGCTGAAGCCTTTGAGCAGGCCGAAGGCGGCGGCTAAAAAGACCACCCCGGCCATGCCGGAGACGAGGTCAGGATGGTAGCCGGGCAGGAACCTCGGGAATACCGATTGCCCGAGAGCCACCCCGGCCATGAAACTCAGTATGGGAAAGAGATACAAGAGCGCCCCGGCCTTCAGGACCGACCCGGCGCTCACCGAGAATACGACCTTGTCGCCCACCTTTACGCCGACCGGGTCTATGGCATCGACGATGACCTCGGCGTCGGCAGCGCCCGCAGTCGCGCAGGACTTTTTCGAGGAGCAGCTCTCGCACGCGCCAGTCCTCGTCGCCCGTATGGCCACCCTGTCACCGTCCTTCCGGATTATCGTACCGTGCTCTTCCATCAATTTAAATCGTAACAAATAAGGGGCGGTTTTTCAAGAAACGCCGGGGCTCAAAAAAAAGCCCTGCCCCTTTCGGGGAGGGCTTTTTGACTCGTGTCTATTCCGCCGGTCAGCTAAGCCGCGTACTCTTCCGATTCGTGGTTGGCAAACGCGGCGGTCGCATTCTCGCGGTGTTTCTTGCTGATATTGAAGACCTCGACCTTTGATTTGAGGCCGGTCGCCAGCTCCGCAATCTCCTCGCTCGCCCTTGCTATCTGCTGGGCGCTTGCGGAAGTGTCGGTTATCACGTTGGCCATCGTGGCTACGTCGCCGCTTATCTGGTCGGTCGTTGTCGACTGCTGCTCGGCCGCTGCCGCGACCTGGTGCATCCTGGAGGTAACCGCGCCGACCTTCTCGACTATCTCCTGGAGCGACTGGCCGGCTGCCGTGGCGAGCTTGACCCCCTTCTCAACGGCCTTGACCTCGTGCTCCATCGAGGATATCGCCTTGCCGGTCTCCTCCTGCATGGCGGTTATCATCACGCCTATCTCCTTCGTTGCCTTCATGGTCTTTTCCGCCAGTTTTCTGACCTCGTCGGCGACTACGGCGAAGCCGCGCCCCTGCTCGCCGGCCCTCGCGGCCTCTATGGCCGCGTTCAGGGCAAGGAGGTTCGTCTGGTCGGCTATGTCGTTTATGACGCTTATGATGTTCCCTATCTCCTCGGAGCGGCTGCCGAGCTTGGATATCGTCTCGCTCGATTCCCGCGCCGATTTGGCAATGCCGTTCATGGAATCGATTGTCTCGGAGACTATCCCCCCGCCGCTTACGGCGACCTCGCTCGCCTCCCTGGCGGCTTCCGCGGCCCCGGAGACGTTCTTTACGACCTCGATGATGGTGGCGCTCATCTCCTGGGCGGCGGTCGAGACCTGGTTCGCCTTGAAGCTCTGCGACTGCGAGCCCCCGGCTATCTGGACGGCGGTGGCCGAGAGCTCCTCCGAGGACGACGCGAGTTGCTCTATGGACGTATGCAGCTCGTTCACTATGAAGCGGAACCTTTCCAGCATGCGGTTAAAGGCGTCGGCAGCCTTGCCGCTCTCGTCTTCCGATGAGAGGTCGAGCTTGAGGGTCAGGTCGTTCGTGCGCTCGACCTTTGACATCGCCTCCGAGAGGTAATGGAGCGGCATGACCACCTTGCCCTTGATCACAAGGGCAGAGCCTATCCCCAGGACGAGTACGACAAGGAGGGTCGCCGCGGAGACGACCATTACGGCCTTTGACGTCCTCAGGTCCGCGGCTATCCGGGAATTGACCATCTCGCCCACGGCCGCCGAGACTTCGAGTATGGTATCGATGCCCTTGGTGCTCTCTTCTATCCACTCCCGGCCCGTTATGCCGTAGTCGCCGGTCGAGCTTGCGGCCATCACGGAGCTCCGCACGCTCGCGAAGCTTCCCAGGAAGGTTGACTCCATCTTCGAGACCGCCTCGGTCACCTTCGGGTCGATGCCCTGGGTTTCCTTCAGGCGGAGGACCGGCTTGAGGTTGATATCTGTAATGGCGCGGAAGGTGTTGAGCTTTTCGCGGGTCGCGTCGTCAACCGGGACCCGCCTGGACACTACCCCTGCCATAGCGGCCCGCTCCCTGCCCGCGTACTCGCCCATGAGCCAGACCGCCTGCTTCACTTCCAGGTTCATCCTGAGGGCCTCCTGGTTGGTGTCGGTGCTGGCGCTTGAGGCGAAGGCGGCGAGCCTGGCTTCCGATGCGGCGTCTATGAGGGAGGTGGCGAACTTGAACCATTCCTGGGCCTGGTAGTCCTTGGCCGGCCTGGCTATGTTTGAGTCCACTCTGGCCCTTGTATTCGGGAGTTCCGAGCCGAGCCTTTCAAGTTCCTTTGTCCGGGCTATCAGAAGGTGGTTTCCCGGGTCCACGTCCATAAGCGTCCTGGACAGGTCCAGGGCGGCCTTGAGCGATCCGTCAAGCTGCTTCCGCACCCCTTCTATCCTGAGTACTATCGCGTTCTCAGCCGGCTTGTCGGATGAGAGGGCCATGAATGTCGTCCCCCTTTCCAGCGCGGCGAAACCGGCGGCGTCAAGGAGATGGTCGGAAAGCTCGTTGGCCTCCCCCATGCGGGTAGTCTCCTTGTATTTCTGGTAGCTCCAGAGAGTATTCCATGCGGAAAGGGTTGCGAGAGCCAGAACCAGAAAGCCTATTGCCGCCAACATGAAGTTCCTGATGCTCAAACGGTCTAAAAATCTCATACGGCCCTCCTCAGGTCCAAATACAAAAAAATATTGCGTTTTATTGAGGAATAGTAAGACGCGATATTTCGTTTATCGGGAGGTCTGCGCGGATACTTTAATTAATTTCATATATTGTTGCGTAAAAGCCGGACCGCGGCGCCGCTTTTTTAAATCGATTGAATTGCCGGTCACGCGTGGTAAACTCTTTGAAACGAGGAGGGTGAGTTGGCTGAAAAACATAAGAAAACCGGCGCGAGGGAAGCGGCCCTCAGAGTGCTTGAGAGGGTAGAGGGAGGGGCGTACGCGGACATACTCCTCGATAGGGAGCTCAGGAATCTAAGCTCCCTTGACGCGGGGCTCGCGACCGAGCTCACTTACGGCGTGCTCAGGTGGAAGTTGAGGCTCGACTACACCATAGACCTTTTCTCGTCCATAAGGGTTACGAAGCTCGAAAGGATGGTGCTGAACGCCTTGCGGTTAGGCGCATATCAGCTACTTTTCCTCACCAGGGTGCCAGCCTCGGCCGCCATCAACGAGTCCGTAGAGCTGGTAAAGCCCGATAGGAAAAGGGCCGGGTTCGTGAACGCTGTCCTGAGGAAGATACTTGCCGAAAAAGAGAGGATAGCCGTGCCCGGGGAGGACGGCCCGGTCCGGCGCATCTCGGTTTCCTGGTCCCATCCCGAGTGGATGGTGCGCAGGTGGGCGGGAAGATACGGCCTTGATGAGGCCGAGGAAATCTGCAGGGCAGGGCAGGAGCCTCCACCGAGGACAATAAGGGTGAATACCATTCTCTCGACCAGGGAACGGCTTGCCGTTGAGCTGAAAAGCGAGGGCTTCGAGGCGGCAGAGACGCGCTATTCGCCTTACGGGCTCGATATTCGCGGAGGCGGCGCGCTCGGGGCAAAGGATGCGAGGTACTATATCCAGGACGAGGCCTCTCAGCTCGTGCCTCTGCTACTTGCCCCAGGGCCAGGACAGGCCGTTCTGGACGCTTGCAGCGCCCCGGGGGGAAAGACCGCGCACTTGGCCCAGCTCATGGAGAACAGGGGCGCGATATACGCGCTGGACAGGAACGCTGCGAGGCTCCGGGCCGTAATTGAGACGGCTTCGAGGCTCGGCGTTGATAAGATAATAAAGACCTTCGAGGCGGACGCCTCAGCGCCGCTTGGTTTCATCGAAGAGGGCACAATTGACGCAATACTCTGCGACGCGCCCTGCTCGGGCCTCGGGGTGCTCAGAAGGGCGCCCGATTCCAAGTACAGGCGGAAGGAGGAGGATATAAGGGAGCTTGCCGGGATACAGGCGCGGCTTCTCGACAACCTCGCCGGGTATCTCAGGAAAGGCGGCAGGCTAGTCTATTCGGTCTGCACCTTCGAGCCAGAGGAGACGGAGGGGACTGTCTCCGGATTCCTTGAAAAGCACAGGGAGTTTTCGATAGAGGACGCTTCCGGCTATCTTCCGCCCCAATGCAGCGAACTCGTGGGCCCGGATGGTTTCCTTAGGACCTTTCCGCACAGGCACGGGATGGACGGCTTTTTCGCGGCGCGCCTCAGGAAGGATTAGACGATCGAACGGGGTGAAACCGTTCAGGCGATTATGTCGATGATGGACTTCTCCATCTCAAAGCCGGTTTTGAGGGCCGCCGCGTTTATCGAGAGCATGTGCTTTGCGGTCATGAGAGAGACCATCTCGTAAGCAAGCTCCACGTTCGAGGCCTCGGCAATGCCCATGTCGAGGTAGCGCGCGCCGGGGCTCGGGTCAATTGAGACCGAAGCCTGAACCCCTCCCAGAGGGGCCTCCTTGAATGATACCGAATGGCGCTTGAAGCCGTCGGTATTGGAGTTGGCGACATTGTGGGCCGTAGTATCGAGGAGCTTGAAAGAGGCGAAGATACCGGATGATGATATGCCGACAGGACGGAGCATATAAACCTCCTTTATGTATTATCGGCAAGCCGTCTTGAGACTTTAGGAAAAATGTTGTCGCAAGACGATTTTTTTGAATGTTATTATAAATGATAGTAAATACGAAGGGTTGCGGAGTCTGATTCCGTCTAATCGATTATCAAGGAGGAAGGTATCTCGCCCTCCCTGATTATGACGGGCGCTTCCCCTGTGGCGTCAACTATCGTCGAGCCTTTCCCGCCCTTTAACGCCCCCCCGTCTATGAGCATCCGGATGGAGCCGTCGAAAAAAGAGAGCACCTCTCCGGGCCTTGTGGCGGGCGGCTTGCACGAAGGGTTTGCGCTCGTTGAGGTTATTGGAGAGGATAGCATTACTGAAAGCCTCCTCGCGTGTGCGCTCCCCGAGAGCCGGACCCCGATGGTGCCGGTCCCGGCTGTGAGCCCCGGTGGAAGGGTTGGCGCGGCCTTGAGCACAAGGGTCAGCGGGCCGGGCCAGAACTTTTGGATGAGCTTATGGGCGAGCGGGGTGATAACGGAAGCGACGCCACCGAGCATGCCGGCATCCCCGATTATTAGGGGGATGGGGCTCGATAGCGGCCTGCCTTTAAGATTATAAAGGGCTTCTACCGCAGTTTCATTGAAAGGGTCGACGCAGAGGCCGTAGAAGGTCTCTGTGGGATACGCTATGACCCCTCCGGCCCTGAAGACCTCTATAGCGCCAGAGTAATCGGCGTGAGCCTGTATTATAGAGGTTCCGGGCATATACTCATGCCTTGAGCTTCTCCGCCTTTTCCTCGACCTGTCGGGCCATCTCTTCCCTGTGCCTCTTTAGGGCTTCTCTCAGGGAAGCGTCGCCAATTGAGAGTATCTGGACGGCGAAGATCCCTGCGTTCTTTGCACCGGCCTTTCCTATGGCCATGGAGGCAACCGGCACGCCGCCCGGCATCTGGACGGTCGAGAGGAGCGAATCGAGCCCCTTCAGCGGGCTTGAGTCTATGGGCACGCCTATTACCGGAAGCGTTGTCTCGGCGGCGAGGAAGCCCGCGAGATGGGCGGCGCTCCCGGCCCCGGCTATGACGACCTTTATGCCGCGGCCTTCCGCGCTCCTCGCGTAATCGAGCGTCCTCTTGGGCGTCCTGTGCGCCGAGGAGACGGTCATCTCGTAAGGGACGTTGAAACTTTTAAGTACCTTTGCGGCCTCTTCCATGACGGGAAGGTCCGAATCGCTCCCCATGAGTATGCCTACGAGAGGTGTGTTTGACATGCGAAATCTCCCTTGTGGGTTATTAAGTCGTAATCAATCAGGGCGCGTCGGTGCCGGTTCGTAGCGCTTTCTGCCCGATGTCCTTCCTGTAGTGCGCGCCCTCCCAGCTTATCATCGAAACCGCCTCATAGGCCCTGGCGATGGCATCTCTTATGGTGCCACCGAGGGCCGTGACACCCAAAACTCTGCCGCCCGATGTGACGACCATTCCGTCCCTCAGGGCCGTGCCTGCGTGGAAGACCATCGTGTCCTTGATGAGCGCGGCTTCCTTGAGCCCCTTGATCTCGGTCCCTTTTATGTAGTCGCCGGGATAGCCCGCGGCGGCCATGACAACGCAGACCGCGGCCTCGTCCTTCCACCGGATGAGGACTTCATCGAGCCTCCCGTCGACCGCGGCCATTAGCACGTCGATGAGGTCGGTCTCCATCCGCATGAGTATGGGCTGGGTCTCCGGGTCCCCGAACCTGCAGTTGAACTCCAGCACCTTCGGGCCTGCCTCGGTGAGCATGAGACCGGCATAGAGGACGCCCCTGTAGGGCCTCCCTTCGGCCTCCATCGCGCGCACTGTCGGCAGCATCACCGTGTCGGTAATGTACTTTTCCATCTCCGGCGCAACTACAGGGGCAGGGGAGTACGCGCCCATGCCTCCGGTATTGGGGCCCGTGTCGTTGTCATAAACCGCCTTGTGGTCCTGGGCAGGGGCAAGGGGCACGACGGTCTTTCCGTCGGTTATGGCCAGGAAAGACGCCTCCTCGCCCTTCAGGAACTCTTCGATAATTATCTTTTTCCCCGCGCCCCCGAAAGCCTTCCGGGTCATTATGAGGTCTACGGCATCGATGGCCTCGTCCCTGGTCTGGCATATTATGACGCCCTTGCCGGCCGCGAGGCCGTCGGCTTTTACGACAAAAGGCGGCTCGTGCTCCTGGATAAAGGCCTTTGCCGGGCCTGGTTTCTCAAACGACTGGTAGAAGGCCGTGGGGATGCCGTAGCGGGTCATGATCTCCTTGCTGAAAGCCTTGCTCCCCTCTATTTCCGCGGCGGCCTTCGAGGGCCCGAAGACCTTGAGGCCCGCCTTCTCGAACTCGTCCACTATGCCGAGCGTAAGCGGAAGCTCCGGGCCCACTACCGTAAGCGCGACCCCCTCTTTTAGCGCGAAGTCCCTCAAGCCGGGTATGTCGTCCGCGGATATGGGGACGTTCTCGCCGTGGAGCGCCGTGCCGGGGTTTCCCGGCGCGATGAATACCTTCTCGACCTTCGGGCTCTCCTTGAGCTTCCATGCGAGGGCGTGCTCCCTGCCGCCGCCGCCTACCACGAGTACCTTCATTTGCTGCCCTTCTCCGGTGAAATTTCCATCAATGCCTGAAATGCCTTACTCCTGTAAAGACCATTGCGATGCCGTGCTCGTTCGCCGCCTTTATTACCTCTTCGTCGCGTATCGAGCCGCCGGGCTGGATTATGGCGGTCACGCCGTGTTCCGCCGCGAGGTCAACGTTATCCCTGAACGGGAAGAAGGCGTCAGAGGCCATGACCGACCCCTTTACGGAGAGCTCGGCGTCCGCGGCTTTCTGCGAGGCTATGCGGGTCGAGTCTATCCTGGACATCTGGCCCGCGCCGATGCCGATCGTCCGCGTGTCCCTTGCGAAGATGATGGCGTTGCTTTTCACGTGCTTGCAGACGTTCCAGGCGAAGAGGAGGTCCTCGAGCTCCTTTTCATTCGGCCCGCGCTCCGTTACGGTCTTGAGGTCGGAGGCGCTCTCGATATCGAGCCCCTGGAGGAGCACCCCGCCGGAAACCCTCTTTATGTCGAGGTCAGCAGGGCCGAAGGAGAGGACTTCCGGCTTGATGTCGCCCATCTCAAGCAGGCGGAGGTTCTTTTTCGACGAGAGTGCTTCGAGAGCCTCGGGCGCGAACTCCGGGGCTATCACTGCTTCGAGGAATATCTTCCCCAGCTCCTCTGCGACTTCCCTGGTCACTTTTCTGTTGAGGCCCACGATTCCGCCGAAGGCCGAGGTCTTGTCGCACTCGTAGGCGAGCCTGTACGCGCCAAGGAGCCCGGCTTTCGATACTGCGGTGCCGCAGGGGTTATTGTGCTTTACAATCACCGCCGCCGGCTCGTGGAACTCGGCCGCGAGGTTGAGGGCCGCGTGGAGGTCGAGGATGTTATTGTAGGAAAGCTCCTTTCCCTGGAGCTGCTTCGCCCCGGCGAGCCCGGCCTGTCCCTTTACGCGCCTCCTGTAGAAGGCCGCTTTCTGGTGGGGGTTTTCGCCGTAGCGGAGGTCCTGCACCTTCTCGAACTGGACGGTGTAGGTGTCCGGGAACTCCTTCCTGGGCTCGGCCTCGGGGATGTCGGGCACGGTGCCGAGGTAATTCGAGATGGCCGCGTCGTAGCGGGCCGTGAGCTGAAATACCTTTTTCGCGAGCGCGAACCGCGTCATCTTCGAAAGGCAGTTCTTCTTCTCCTTCATCTCGGAGACTATGCCCGCGTAGTCCGAGGGGTCGACGACCACGGCTACGTCATCGTAGTTCTTTGCAGCGGCCCGTATCATGGTGGGCCCGCCTATGTCTATGTTCTCTATGGCGTCCTCGAGGGTCGCGCCCTTGGCGATGGTGTCCTCGAAAGCGTAGAGGTTCACGACAACCATGTCGATGGGGAGTATACCGTTCGTCTCCATCTCCTTCTGGTGCGCGGGGTTCGCCCGCATGCCGAGTATGCCGCCGTGTATCTTCGGGTGCAGGGTCTTGAGCCTGCCGTCGAGCATTTCCGGGAAACCCGTGTAGGACGAAATGGGGATCACGGTCACCCCGGCATTTTTTATAAGCTCGGCCGTTCCGCCGGTCGAGATGATCTCCACCCCGGCTGCCGAGAGCTCCTTTGCGAACTCGACCACGCCGGTCTTGTCGGTTACGCTTATTATCGCTCGCCTTATCCTCTTCATCTGTGTACCGCGGACCTCCTTATGTATTAAGAGCCGGGCCTCTGGCCCGGGTTCCAGGCATTTTAAGGCAACCTCTAAAAATTGATCTTTTCCCCGGACTCTTTGTCAGGCCGGGAATAAAAATGCTCACATATTGTCATATATGCTCCGCTTTTTATTCCCGGCCTTCCTTGATTTCGGGAAAAATCTCTAATTTTTAGAGGTTGCCTTAACAGCTATGGTCGCGGGATCCTTCAGAACCCCATGTTACTTATGAACTCCCGCTCGAACCGGGGGCTTCCGGAAAGCGGCACGTATCTGGCAGTTTCAGCCAGATCCTCGGCCTCTTTTTTCTTTTCGTCAGAGAGGGCCAGGGCCGCCCCCTCGAGCGCGGCGTCTCCGACGAATCTCACGTCCTGCCACTTGCTGTCCAGCAGGCCTATGCCCCGGAGGGCCGCCGGGCTCAGGTGGGCGCCGAACGCGCCCGCGACGTACACCCGCTCGACCTCTTCGGGCTTTACTCCGGCTTTTTCAAGCAGTACGGCCATACCTGCCCTGGTCGCGGATTTTGCGGTCTGGAGCGCCCTCACGTCCGCCTGGTTTATCCGGACCTCTCCTTTGGCGTCCCTGTAGAGGACAAAGGAGTTCCCGTCCTTTCCGGGTTTTATCCTGGATGCGAGGTTTGTCTTTACCTCGTCACTGTCCAGAATCCTCCCGGACCTGTCTATAGCCCCCGCATTTATGAGCTGGTGTATTGACTCAACCAGCCCCGAGCCGCATATGCCTCGGGCGGCAGCATTTCCTATGACATCGAGGCGTAGCGCGTCACCATCTATCCGGAGGCCCTCGATCGCACCAGGGCCGGCAATCATGCCCTGCTCGACTTCTCCGCCCTCGAATGCCGGGCCAGCGGCAGCGGAAGTGGCGAGGACGGTCCCGTTTACGCCAAGGAGTATCTCGCTATTCGTGCCCACGTCTATGACGAGCGCGGGCCTTTCAGCCTTTTTAAGCCCCAAGGCAAGCGCGACCGCAACCGCGTCGCCGCCGACAAAGCCCCCGATGAGGGGAAAAATGTAAACCTTTGCGTCGCAATCGAGCCCAGCCTCTGAGGCCGGGAGGCGCTTCGAATCCATGAAGACCGGCCTGTACGGGACTTTCGAGAGCGGCTCCGGCGAGATGCCGAGAAAGAGGTGCTCCATTACGGTATTACCGGCTATGGAGACCTCCTGCACGAGGTGCTTTCTCTCCCCCGCAAGCTTTTCGATCAGGCCGTTACATGCATTCCTGGCCGCCGCCGATATATCCCTGAGAGGACCCGGGCCTGCCAGGGCCGCATCCAGCCTCGATATCACGTCCCGCCCCCATGCGGCCTGCGGGTTGGGGAGCGACGAGGAAGCCTCGATGGAATTCGACCCGAGGTCAACGAGCGCGCCCGCGATCGTGGTAGTCCCGAGGTCTATGGCTATGCCTAAACCCGTTTTATCTGCTTTTTTGCTCAATTGGCGGGAGGGCCTGTCGTCTCCATAAAAGATTAAGGCTGGCCCGAGGGCCAGCCTTAATCTTTTATCCTTTTTCAAGGCGTAAGGCAACCTCTAAAAATTGATCTTTTCCCCGGATTCTGTGTCAGGCCGGGAATAAAAATGCTCACATATTATCATATATGCTCCGCTTTTTATTCCCGGCCTTCCTTGACTGCGGGAAAAATCTCTAATTTTTAGAGGTTGCCTTGAATCAAGGTTTTCACAAAGTGTGCGGGCGACTTGGTAGGCTGCGGAAACACGAATTCGCTCAGGCTGCTCAAAAAGCTCCAGATGCGAGGCCCCCATTGGAATAGGGGGGCGATGAATGTGGCGTATTTTTGTATACGCCGGAGTGTCCAGCGACGTAGCCTTCGAAGCAGATGGACTTTTGAGCAGCCTGCCTAGAACGACACGGGCGGCGCGCTTGAGAGGAGGAACTTCAGGTCCTCGTCCCTGAACTGGAAGCCTAGGCCCACGTACGCGGACCTGAGGCCGACGTTGTTCGTAAAGTCGTCGTATCCGGCGGTGAGGAAGAAGAACTTGTTCAAGTAGAGCGTGCTTCCGGCCTTCAGGTGCGCCCCGCCGTCGCGGCTGAAGTCGAACGCCTCGAGGGTGATCTTCAGCCTGTCCCGGAACATGTAGTAGTCCAGGCCAGCGCCCCCGGTAGACTCGATTATGCCGCCCCTTACGACGAAGTTGTCGAACCTCTTGGCTATCTGGGCCGATATCTTTATCTGGTCCGTGGTCTTTGTCTCGGTTATTGTGGACGGGACGCCGTCGGTTACGACCACCCGCGTCTCCTCGGTGATCTTGCCCCTCGGGTCGTCGACCACTTCGAGGAGGTAGTACTTGTCGGCCTTGGGCTGTATGCGGAGCGTGAAGTAGCTCTTGGTGTCGCGCGCGTCGAAGAGGTATTCGCCCCTGAACCCGATGAAGGTCTGGAAGCTTTCGGCCCGCTCTATGTAGCTGTTTATGCCGGAGACGGTCTTGTTTATGTTCTCGTGGAGAGTTTTGTCGTTCACGAGCTGCCCGAGCGTGCCCTGGCCCTGGTCTATCTTCTGCGTTATGCTCTTTACCGAGCTCATGGTGGTGCTTATGTCCGGGCCGAGCTCCCCTGCGACCTTGTTGAGCGTGTCCATGGCCTGCTGGAGGCTCAGGGACGCGGCCTTGAGGTTTTCGACCCCTTCCTTCAGGTTCCCGCGGTTCTCGGATATCATGCCGTCAAGGTTCTCGGAGGTCGCAAGGAGCGACTCGCTCAGGCTCTTTATGGCGGTCCTTAGCTCGGTCGTGACCTGTGGGCCTTCGCTGTTCAGGAAGGCCGTGAAGGAATCGA
This sequence comes from Thermodesulfobacteriota bacterium, assembly GCA_030583865.1. Lineage (NCBI taxonomy): Bacteria > Pseudomonadati > Thermodesulfobacteriota > Thermodesulfobacteriota bacterium. The sequence continues at coordinate 584,522 of CP129479.1, forward strand.
GGTTCCGCATGATGTTCTCGAACTGGTCGTCGTTCTTGGCGACTATCCTGTTCAGGCGGAATGTGAGGTCCTCGATGTTCTTCACGATGTTGCTCAAGGTCTGCTCGCCCGCTTCGCCTCCGAGGACGTTGCTCAGCGACTCAGTTATCTTCTTGATGTCGAGTGAGACGTCGCTCAGGATGGTTATGAGCCTGTCAATGTCCGCGTAGGCCCTGGTCCGGGTTATGTATTCGCCCTCCTTCAATGGGGGCGCGCCTGGCTGGCCGGGCAGGAGCTCCAGGTACTTTTCGCCGAGGAGGCCCTTGGTGGTGAGGACGGCGGTAAAGTCCTTGCCGATATTGATGTCCGGCCGTATCTGCAGCTCGAGAAGGGCCTTGTGGTCCACGAGGGAAATCTTTTTGACCCTCCCCACCTCGACGCCCGCCACGCGCACCGCCGCATTGGGGTCGAGCCCGGCGGCGGAATCGAACTCGACGAAAAGGGTGTAGCCTTCGGCGCGGCCCAGCTGTATGCCCCCGAGCCTCAACGACATGTAGGCGAGGAGTATCACCCCGAGGAGGACGAAGAGCCCTACCTTGGCTTCAGAACTGAGTTTTGGAAGCTCCATTTTCCTTCTAATCTCCGGGTCCGGTCCAGCCGACTGATTTAAACCGAAAAACGCTCAAGCCGGTATGACTTTTGTCCTTTTACGCAGGGCGAGCCGCCCCGGCTCAGTACACCTTTATCGGCCCCTCGGCCCTGCCCTCGAGAAACTGCCTGACGACGGGGTTTGGGTTCTTCTTCATCTCCTCGACCGAGCCCTGCTCGATTATCTTCCCCTCGTGGAGCATGGCGATCTTGTCGGCGATCTTGTAGGTGAACGGGATGTCGTGGGTTATGAGGACGTATGTCGTCTTGAGCTCCCGCTGGGTGTCGAGTACAAGGTCGGCGATGGAATCGCTCATTATGGGGTCGAGGCCGGTCGTCGGCTCGTCAAAGAGGACTATCTCCGGGTCCATCACTATGGCCCTCGCGAGCCCCACCCGCTTTTTCATTCCCCCGGAGAGCTCGGCTGTCGTCATCTTCTCGACCCCCACGAGGCCCACCCTCCGGAGCTTCTCCCCCACGACCTTCATTATGTCCTCATCGCTCAAGTCCGTGTGTTCCTTGAGCGGAAATCCCACATTTCCGCCCACGGACATGGAGTCGAATAGCGCGGCCCCCTGGAAGAGCATCCCGAAGCGCTTCCTCACCTCGTTGAACTCGCGCTCCCGCATGGCGGTTATCTCCTGGCCCTCGAGGAATATCTGCCCCTCGTCAGGCCGGAGGAGGCCTATGATGTGCTTCAAGAGGACGCTCTTGCCCTCTCCGCTCCGCCCGATGATGACGGTTATCTTGCCCTTCTCCACGTCGAGGTCCACGCCGTCGAGGACCTTCTTCGGGCCGAAGGACTTTTTAAGCCCGAATATCTTTATCAGGGCGGCCGGAGACATTGGGCCTCAGATCATGAAAGACGACATTATGTAGTCGGATACGAGTATCATCACGCTCGCAGTTACGACCGAAAGGGTCGCGGCCCTGCCCACGCCCTCGGCCCCGCCCGTCGTGTAGAAGCCGTTGAAGCAGGCCACCATCGTGGTTATGAGGCCGAACACGGTAGATTTGTAAAGCCCGGTCATGATGTCGCTCACCTGTACGAAGTCTATGGTGCGGCCCACGTAGACCCCGGGGTTTATGCCGAGGAGCTGTACGCCTATGACGTAGCCGCCGACCACGCCCACGAAGTCGGTGACTATCGTAAGGAGCGGGAACATCAGGACGCCCGCGATTATCCGGGGGACGACGAGGTATTTGACGGGGTTCACCGCCATGGTGACGAGGGCGTCTATCTGCTCGGTGACCCGCATGGTGCCGAGCTCGGTGGCCATCGCGCTCCCGGCGCGTCCGGTGACCATGAGGCCGGTGAGGACAGGGCCGAGCTCCCGCGCCATGCTGAGGGCGACCGTCGGCCCCACGAGGCTTTCCGCGCCGAACCTCTTCAAGGCGTTATACCCCTGGAGCGCGAGCACCATGCCGGTGAACGAGCCCGTAAGGACGACCACGAAAAGGCTCTGCACGCCCACGAACTCCATCTGCTTGAAGATGTTCCGGAACTTCACGGGGGGCGTGAAGACGAGGACAAGGGCGCGCATGAGCATGATCGCCATGAGCCCAGCGGCCTCGACGAAGCGCTGCGCGCTACGCCCTATGCTTTCGAGGTATGCCCTTATCATAGCCCTCTCAGGAGAGATAGACCCTCGGCACCCGCCGGGAGATGCCGCAGAATATCTCGTAGCTTATGGTGCCGGCCTTTCCGGCGACCTCTTCAGCGGTTATCGTCTCCGCGCCCTGCGAGCCGATTATGACGACCTCGTCCCCGGCCTTAGCGTCCGGAACGTCCGTCACGTCGGCCATCGCGAGGTCCATGCATATCGCGCCGACGAGAGGCACCCTTTTGCCGCCCACGAGCGCCTCGCCCTTGCCTTCGAGCCTCCTCGGCAGGCCGTCGGCATAGCCTATGGGGAGGGTCGCTATCATACTCTGCCTTTTTGTGGCGAACCTTCTCCCGTAGCTCACGCTGAAGCCCGGGGGCACGCCCTTCAAGTGCAGTATGCGCGTCTTGAGCTGAAGGACCGGCTTCAGTTCCAGCCTCTCCCTCAGGCGCTCGGCCGGGTAGGAGCCGTAGAGCATTATACCGGGCCTTACAAGGCTATGGTGGGAGCTTTCTAGGTCCACTATCGCCGCGCTGTTGGCTATCTCGGTAAACAAGGGGTCGAAGCCCATCCCCCGTATCTCCTCCAGGGACCTCTTGAAATCCGAGAGCTGCGACTCGGAAAACACCTTGTCCGCGCTTTCGGACTCGGCGAAATGCGAGAGCACGGCTTCGACGGTCAGGTTATGCAATTCCTTCAGCCCGGCAAAGAACCGGCCCGCTTCACTGGGCAGGAGGCCCAGCCTGCCCATGCCGGTATCGATTTTAACATGTATTTTTTTAATTGCTCCCCTTTTCCGGGCCTCTGAATCGAGCGAGCGCGCGGTCTTCATGTCGAAGACTACCGGGGTCAGGTCATAGTCGAATACATCACCGGCCTGGTCCGGGAAGATGCCGCCCAGGACGGCGACAGGCCTTTTTATTCCGGCCTCCCTGAGCCTCGCCCCCTCCTCGGGGATGGCTACGCCAAAAAACTCTGAACCCATTGCTTCGAGGACGCGGGCCACCTCGATATCCCCGTGGCCGTAGGCATCGGCTTTGACAACGGCCATCATGGCCGCTCCGGCAGGGATCCTGCTCCTCAACTGGCGGTAATTGAACCTGAGCGCCTCCCTGTCGATAAAGGCGGAGGTCGGCCTTTTTCCCAAAAGCGTTCTCCGGTAAGAAAAAAGCAAGTTTTAACGGGTACTTAATAACATTTTTGAATCGAGCTTGCAAAGGAAATCGTCAGTGGCGGGCGGGAATGGGGAAAAGATCCATTTCACGCGCTGCCGCGCGGTTAGAGGGCAAGGCTCGTTTGCCAGCCACCTCCCCCATTTGCATTTAAAACAACCCCGGGGCATAAGGCGGAGCGAACATAGGGATGGGGGAGGGGCGGGCGAGGCGGGGCTGTTAGGAGCGAGGCCAAAGGCCGAGCGACATAAGGGCCCGGGGGATGTAGGCGGAAAGGGAGCGGAGCCTTATGCCCGAAAAGCGCGGCAGCGCGTTAAAAGGCCTTTTATCAGCATGGCATTAATAGAGGGGGAAAAGACCTTATCCATGCGTTCGGCGAGGGGAGGGGAGGGGCTTTTTGAGAGGGAGAAAGCTTGGGCTATCAAGCGCCCTGCGGGAGCGCCTGCTTTATCCTGACAAGGGACTTTTCGAGCTTCTTCATAGCCTGGCTCTCTATCTGGCGGACCCTTTCCCTCGTTATCCCGAGGGCGTCGCCTATGACCTGCAGGCTCTCGGGCTCGTCGGACATGAGCCTTTTCTCCACGACCAACCGCTCCTTTTCGTTAAGGAGCGCGAGGGCGCTGGAGACCTCTTCCCTGACAATGAGGCTCTCCTGGCTCCGGGCAACGGCCTCGAGAGGGCCCGGCCCCTCGTCCCTCAGAAGATCGAGGTGCGTTGCGCTGTCGTCCCTTACAGGGGCGTCCAGCGAGAGGTCGCTCTTGAGCTCAATGTCGTCATGGGGTGCATAGGAGAGGTCTCCCCCTGCGGTCCCGTCCGCGAGAGCGGGGGTCCTGTAGAAGAGTTTCTTCTTGAGGGCCTTGGTGCTTTTCCTTACGAGCCCCCTTGACTTGAGTATATAGTCCTGTATGAACGACCGTATCCACCAGGTCGCGTAGGTGATGAGCCTGAAGCCCTTGTAGGGGTTGAACTTCTTGACGGCCGTCATGAGGCCGATATTGCCTTCCTGTATGAGGTCGGCGAGCCTGCACCCGTAGTTCCTGAACTCGAGGGCGATCTTGACGACATACCTCAGGTTCGAGGTGACGAGCTTGTGCGCGTCCTCGATGGCCCTGGTCTTATAGTAGCGCTCGGCTACCCGGAACTCGTCCTCGGCTGAGAGCATTGGATAACGGCTCACTTCAGCGAGATAGCTCTGGACCGAATCTGTTACGACAGGAAGACACATCAGATGACCGCCTCCATTTGGTTAGCACTCTTATTTGCCGAGTGCTAATATTATAAAGAGCAGGTTGAATTTTGTCAAGGCCGTCGCGTTTTTAATAGTGATTTTAATATGTTAAGGAAAGGCGGAGGGAGAAGCCAGCTGGCATGGCGAAAAAAAAGGGGCGGCATATTTGCCGCCCCTTTCTCTTCCCGTGTTCCTTTTCTTTTTAGACGACGAAAAGGAGGATAAGGGCTACGACGAGCGCGTAGATGGCAAGCGATTCCATCATGGCGAGACCGACGAGCATGGTCGTCATGATCTTGCTCGAATGGCCGGGGTTCCTGGCCATGCCCTCGAGGGCGCCCCTTACGGCGTGACCCATGCCGATGCCGGGCCCGATCGCGCCGAGGCCCATGCCGAGTCCGGCGCCGATGAATATGGCGGCCTGCACGAGCGCGCTCCTTCCGCCCTCAGCGGCCGCTTCCTGCGCAAAAGCCAGGTTGGAGCCGACGACGACGGCTATCAAAGCCAATACTGCCGTTACCGCGTACTTCCTCATCTTTGACTACCTCCTTGAGATTAGGGAGTCCGTATTCCGCCTGACCACATGGCCTCCTGTCGGACAGGCCGGGGATTGCCATCTTCCCCGGCTGACTCCCGGCCCCGTACGGCGCCAGGGTAAGGCGTCGTCTCCCTTTGAAAAAATCCAGGCAACCTCTAAAAATTGATCTTTTCCCGGCACTCTGCGTCATGCCGTGAATAAAAATGCTCACATATGGTCATACATGCTCCGCTTTTTATTCCCGGCCTTCCTCGATTGCGGGAAAAACCTCTAATTTTTTAGAGGCTGCTCCATTCTAAATATCAGTGCGCCTCTTCGAGCGCGCCCCCTATGTACATCATCGAGAGGAGCGCGAAGATGAACGCCTGTATGAAAATGACGAGCACGCCCAGCACCGTCGAGAAAGCGAGCAGCGGGTAGGCGAGCGGCATGAGTATCAGGAGGACGGCCACCACCTGCTCGTGGCCCATGATGTTCCCGAAAAGACGGAGCGAGAGGGAGACCGGCCTCGCGAGGTGGCCTATTATCTCTATGGGTATCATGAGCGGCATGAGCCACCAGACCGGGCCCGTGAAGTGCTTGAAGTATTTAAGCCCGTGCTCCTTGACCCCGATTATATGCGTTGCGACGAATACGATCAGCGCCAGGGCCGCCGTGGTGTTGAGGTTCGCGGTCGGCGGGAGAAGCCCGGGTATCATGCCGAGGAGGTTCGATATGAAGATGAATATCGCGAAGGTCATTATGAAGGGGAAGTACTTCCGGCCCTTGTGCCCCATTGTCTCGTCGACCATGCCCTCGAAGGAGGTCACGGTGAGCTCCACTATGGACTGGACCCTGCCGGGCACCAGCGCGAGCCTTCTCGCGAGAAGCAGCGAGAATATCGCGAGCCCTATGGTTATGTATATCGTGAAGGCTGTATGGGCGTGGAGCCCGAAGGTCGGCACTATCGTGTCATGCATGTGAAGCTTCCTCCCTGGCAAGGTATATCGTCGTGCATACCGTTATCAAAGCTGATCCTAAAAAGCCCCCGATGAGGGGCCACGGGCTCAAGACGCCTTTATACATGATGAGCGCGAGAAGCGCCGCGACCACCGCGAACCTAAGGCGGTACGCGGCGGGGATGAACCTGCCGGCCTTTTCCGGGTCCATGCGGACCCCCTTCCGGGCTATCCTAAGGAGCCAGAGCGTGCTCGCTGTCCCGATGAAGAACCCGGCTGCTATTCCAAAGAAGGCGTGCGTGCCTGCAAAGGCCAGCGCCAGGCCGGAGGCCGCGATGAAAGCCGCCAGGTTCGCGCCCAGGAGCTTAAGGGAAACCGTTGCTGAGAATGCCTCTGTGTCCGCTGTCTCCCGGCTATAGTCCATACTTCCTGGCCGTCTCGTACATGTTTTTAAAACCCGCGGCTATGCCGAAAAGCAGGAATATTATCGTGAGCCAGGGCTTGGTGCCTAAGAACTTGTCAAGGTATATGCCTATGGCCAGTCCTATGACCGTCGAGACCACCATCGCTATGCCCATCGAGGCGAGCATGGCGAGGCCCTTGTAAAAACCCCGGCCGTTGTCTTCAGGCATAAGTCCCCCTTGCCTTTGATTTACCTGCTGATTTTTCAGGGGGACGGCCCATGCAACCGGAAATCATTATCACATGGGGGAAAAGAAAGTCAAAGGAAATTTATCACGTCCGGGACGGAGTTATGCGCCCCGGAACCGCGTCCCATACGCATCAAGTCCCCCTTTATCCGATTATACTTTGATTTCCAATCTCAAGTGAAGCCGGGTTTTTCCCTGGCATGAGGCCTGGACAGGGGTTTCTTTCAGGTTTCCTTGACGCCCCGGTCAGATATGGTAAAATCCAAAGGCTTTCAAGCCTTCCATGACGTTCAGCCCTGTTCCGTGCGTGAGTTTTTAGTTCTGAATCTGTCGCCCCGGGGTCTTGCTTCGAGGCCCGGGCCTTCTTCAATACCATTTCAACCCAAGGAGAGAGCTTGAAAAGCATCATAATGGCTGGCGGGTTCGGCACCAGGCTCCGCCCCCTCACGAACAACCTCCCGAAGCCCATGGTGCCGATGGCGAACAGGCCCATGATGGAGCACATAATCGAGCTCCTCAAATCCCACGGGATAAAGGACCTTACCGCGCTCCTCTATTTCCAGCCCGAGATGATATCCGGCCACCTCGGGGACGGGAGCGCCTTCGGGGTGAAGCTCGACTATATAACGCTTACCGTCGACCTCGGCACAGCCGGAGCCGTCGGGAGCGCCATGAGGAAGATGGGCGGGGACGGGACGACGCTCATCATAAGCGGCGACGTGCTTACCGACATAGACCTCCAGAAGGCGGTAAGCTTCCACAGGGAGAGGAAGGCCGCGGCAACGATAGTCCTCACGAGGGTAGAGAACCCGCTCCCCTTCGGCATAGTCATAACCGACGAGGAGGGCAGGATCGTCAGGTTCCTCGAAAAGCCGAGCTGGGGAGAGGTCTTCAGCGACACCATAAATACAGGCATATACATCCTGGAGCAGAAGGTCCTGGACTACATACCCGCCGACAGGGAGTTCGACTTCAGCAAGGACCTTTTCCCTCTCATGCTCGACAAGAAGGAGCCCCTTTACGGCTACATAGCCGAGGGCTACTGGAAGGACGTCGGGAGCCTCGAGGAGTACAGGGCCGCGAACATGGACATCCTCCAGGGGGCCGTCCACGTCGAGGTGCCGGGCGAGAGGATAGACGGCAGGAGGCTCTGGGTCGGCAAGGGCTCGCGCATAGATTTTACCGCCAAGCTCGAAGGCTCGATAATCATAGGCGAGAACTGCCGGATAGGGGCCGAGGCCAGGATATCGAATTCGATAATCGGGCCCGGCTCCATAGTCGAGGAGGGCGCGGTAATCCTCGATTCCGTAGTCTGGGACTCGGCAAAAGTGGCCCACGGGGCGTCGCTTCACGAGAACGTGGTCGCGCGCGGAAGCGAGATACTCGACCAGGCGCACCTGGCCGAGGGCGTGATCGTGAGCGACCACTGCCGGATAGGAAGGAACGCTACAATAAAGGCAAACGTCAAGGTATGGCCATACAAGGTGGTCGAGGACGACGCGACACTCGCCTCGAGCCTCATCTGGGGCGAGAAGTGGAGCAGGAACATATTCTCGACCTACGGCGTCACGGGGCTTGCGAACATTGAGCTCTCGCCGGAGTTCGCGGCCAAGCTAGGGGCCGCCTACGGCGCCTCCCTCAAGAAGGGCGCGGCAGTGTCGACCAGCAGGGACGCGCACAAGACCTCGAGGATGATAAACAGGGCCATAATGACGGGCATACTCTCGACGGGCGTAAACGTACACGACTACGGCGTAACGCCCATGCCGGTCGTGAGGTTCCTGGCGAGGAGCGGGACCGAGGCCGGAGGGGTGCACACCAGGAGGTCGCCCTTCGACCCCCAGCTCGTCGACTTGAAGTTCTTCGACGGCAAGGGCCTCGACCTCCACCCCGGATACGAGAAGACGATAGAGAAGCTCTTTTTCAAGGAGGACTTCCTCCGCGCCCCAATGGAGGAGACGGGCGAGATGAGCTTCCCCGTTCACGGCTTCGAGTCGTACCAGAACGGCTTCCTTTCCATGATAGACTCGGAGACCATCTCGAAGGCCGGGTTCAGGTTCGTCGTGGACTACTCCTACGGCTCGTCATCGCGGATATTCCCCTACATACTCGGAAAGCTCAACTGCGAGGTCATAGCCCTTAACGCGAACCTCGACGGCAGCAAGACCACCAAGAGCCCGGAGGAGTTCCAGAGGGCGATGGACCAGCTGTCGTCGATAGTGCGCTCGCTTGACGCTGACATGGGCTTCTACCTCGACGCGGGCGGGGAGAAGGTATTTCTCTTCGACGAGACCGGCGAGGCCCTGGACGGCGACACGGCGCTCAATATAGTCACGCTCCTGGTCCTCAAGTTCAACAAGGACGCCGGGCGAAAGGGGCACATAGCGGTGCCGGTGACCGCCTCCCGCGCCATAGACAGGATGGCCGAGACCTACGGCTTCGAGGTGCGGAGGACAAAGACCACCCCGAGGGGGCAGATGGAGGCCGCGGCAAGCGAAGGGGCGCTATTCGTGGGAGAGCAGTCCGGCGGCTTCATATTCCCGGACTTCCAGCCGAACTTCGACGGCATGTACGCGATAGCGAAATTGCTTGAGATGCTCTCCAAGCACGGCACGAGGCTACACAGGCTCATGAGGGAGATACCGCCTTCCATTATAATAAAGGACAGGGTATCATGCTCATTCGAGAGCAAGGGCATGGTGATGAGGAGGCTTGCCGAGGACTCGCGGGACCTGGATACCGTGCTCCTCGACGGGATAAAGATAAAATTCGGCGAGGACTGGCTGGTGGCATACCCGAGCCAGGACATGCCCTACTTCAACCTTGTGGCCGAGGCCTCGACCGAAGAGGCGGCCCGGTCGCTCGTAAACAAATACGCGGAGAAGATAAAAGGATGGCAGAGATCCTGACATTGCCCGTCGGGCCGCTCGAGGTAAACTGCTATATCGTGTGGGACAGGGATAGCGGCGAGGGGGCCGTTATAGACCCGGGCGGGGACGTGGAAGAGATAGAGGCGGCCCTTAAGAAGGAGGGCGTGAAGGTCAGGTATATAATAAACACCCACGGCCACTTCGACCACGTGGGCGGGAACGGGCTCCTGAAATCCGCGGTGAAGGCCGAGATAGCCATACACGCGGATGACGAGCCCCTTCTGGAATACGCCCACGAGCAGGCGGTCATGTTCGGCCTGAAGACCCCGAAGCAGCCGAAACCGGATATCTATTTGGAGGACGGGGTCCTTCTTTCGTTCGGCCCCCTGAGCATCAAGGTGATACACACGCCGGGGCACTCGAAAGGCGGAGTATGCCTTTACATGGAGAAGGAGGGCGTCCTCTTTACAGGGGACACGCTCTTCGCGGGCTCGATCGGAAGGACGGACTTCGAAGGCGGCTCAATGGATGAGCTCATGGACTCCATATTCGAGAGGATACTTCCGCTCGGTGATAATGTGAGGGTGCTTCCCGGCCACGGCCCGGAGTCGACCATAGGCGAAGAGAGGGAGATAAACCCTTTTATCGCTGGAGTCAAAAGGGTAAAGTAAGAAAGGCAATTTGCTGGCCCCTCTTTCCTAAAGAGGGGCCAGGGGAGATTATCCGTAGCGTGCGCTATGCGCACCATTAATAAATCCCCTACTTTCCCCTTTAGAAAAGGGGGATATTCACTCAGGCGGTTGGGTCCACTGCAAATGAACTGCCCCGCCGCAAGCGCGGGTATCTAATCCTCCCCTCCCTTGATGGGAGGGGATAAGAGGGGAGGGTGAAATCCCTTCACCCCCACCCTACCCTCCCCCTTCAAGTGGGAGGGTAAAAAACGCCGCGAGAAATGGCGAATGACGAGGAAAATCGCAGGCGTACTTTCAGGTACGTCGATGATTTTCCGAGGAGTACAACGCAGTATGAAGCCATTTCTTGCGTCCTCGTGAAGGCGCAACGTGAGTTTACTTAAGGCTAAAAAGATCACCCTTGGCGTTACAGGGGCCATATCGGCCTACAAGGCCCTCGAGCTTGCGCGCCTTCTCGTGAAGGAAGAGGCTGTCGTCCGTCCAGTGATGACGAGGTCGGCGGCCGAGTTCATAAGCCCCTTGAGCCTGTCGACCCTCTGCTGCAACCCGGTCTCGATGGAGCTTTTCGATTCTATTGGAGAGGCCAGGATAAGCCACATCGAGCTTGCGCAAAAGGCCGACCTCATCATAGTCGCCCCGGCCACCGCGAACTTCATCGGCAAGGCCGCTGCCGGAATAGCCGACGACCTTCTTACGAACATAGCGATGGCCGCCTCGGCCCCGATACTCCTCGCCCCTTCCATGAATACGCGGATGTGGGAGAACCCTGTCGTAATGGAAAACGTAAGGAAGCTTGAGAGGGCGGGATATCGCTTCATCGGGCCCGAAGAGGGGGCGCTCGCCTGCGGCTATGAGGGCAAGGGACGCCTCGCAAAGGTGGAGGACATACTCGACGCAGCGATGGAGGCCCTGAGCCCAAAGGACCTTAAGGGCGAGAAGGTGCTCGTTACGGCCGGCCCCACGCGCGAGGCAATAGACCCGGTGCGCTACGTTTCGAACGCATCGTCCGGCAAGATGGGCTATGCCGTCGCAAGGGCCGCCCGGAGGCGGGGAGCGGAGGTGGTGCTCGTTTCAGGCCCTACTTACATTCCGAAGCCCGCAGGCATCACGCATGTGCCCGTGACCACCGCAGAGGAAATGCTGGATGCCTGCGAAAGGCATTTTGCCCAGTCGACGATAGTCGTAATGGCCGCCGCGGTCGCCGATTACAGGCCCACGAAGAGCTATCCCACGAAGGTAAAGAAGGAGGCAAAGACCCTTTCCCTTGAGATGGAGCGGACGCCCGACGTGCTGAAATACATGGGGAAGCACAAGAAGGAAGGCCAGCTCCTCGTGGGGTTCGCGCTCGAGACCGACGCGCTTGAGGAGAACGCCAGGAAGAAGCTCAAGGAGAAGAACCTCGACCTCGTGGTCGGCAACACCCCAGCAGGGCTCGACAGCGACTTGAACCAGGTGACCCTCATCGACCGCGACGGGAAGAAGGCGGTCCTGCCGCCTTTAATGAAGGACGAGGTCGCGGAGAGGATTCTGGACCTGGCGGCGGGCCTTAAAAGATGATCCACTGAATTCAGATGGAAAGCCTGTTAGTCCATGCCCCGGAAATTCTCCTGCCGGAGACTCTTAGGTAAAAAGATATTTGCCCTGCCGAGTTTTTAAGTATATGCAAAAGGGCCTTTTCCGCACTGCCGTGCGGTATGTGGGTAAGTCCTCGTTGCTATCCGTCTCCCCATTCCGGCCCGTCCACGTTCACCTATCTTATGTGCTTGCTCGCCTTACCCTCCGGGGTTTGTTGAATACAAAATAAAGGTGCGCGAAGCGCCGCTCGGTTTTTGTCTTTCCAAACAACCCAGGGGCATAAGGCGGAGCGAACCTAAGGTTGGGGGAGGGGCGGGCGAGGCGGGGCAGCAGGAGCTCGGCCCTCAATGGGCCGAGCGACATAAGGGCCGAGCCCGGAGGATGGAGGCGGAAAGAGAGCGGAGCCTTATGCCCGAAAAGAGCGCGGCAGCGCGCTAAAAGGTTTTTGCACAAGGCTAATAGATTCTTGTCTCGCCTCGTCCTGCTCAGAATGACAAGAAATAGAATTATCAGAGCTTCCCTGGCTCATATCCTCACCCACTTGAGCGCGCTCTCCATGGCTGTTTCCCAATCCCTGCCGCTCCTCTGGATGGTCTTCAACCTCTTCCTTATGAACTTCGCGGCATTGAGGGAATGCCTGCCGGTGGGGTCCTTCCTTATGCAGTGCGCCTTGTGTGAGAAGGTGAGGAGGTCTATGACGCTGTCGACCGATATGGCGAAGTACCGTTCCTTCTCTTCCTTGCTCAAGGCCCATTTGGATGAGGACGAGAGTAGGCCCAGCATCTTGTGCCACTGCTCGAACCTGTGGAGCATCAGCATGCTCGAGAATATGGTCTTGTTGGTGCGGAAGGAAAGGGGCGTGTCCTCGATGGTCTCGCCCATCAGTCGGTCGTTGTCCCGGTGGACTTCCTTTATGAACTTCCTGGGAAGCTGCCATATGCCCTTTTCAGCGAGCGCGTCGAACCTCATCTCCCAGTATATGTGGCGGAGGCTCCTTGCCGAGAAGCTCTTTATCATCATCTCGGGGATGAAATGGTTGTGGGCTATGGTATCAGCCGAGAGGTGGCTCAAATACCCGTAGGCAAAGGCCTTCTGGGAATCGGTCTCGGCCCTCCTGAGGAGCCTGAAGCCGACCTTCCAGTTGTGGCAGTGCTTGAGCTCTTCGACGAGGTTTTTCCCTATCACGATATCAGCGCTGATGTTCCCATAGAGGAAGTCATATGGGTAGGCAAGGAGGAGCGCCCTTATGGGCGGGACGAGGAGCTTTGTATTTTCAAGTATTGTCTTCCCGACCTCCAGGTGCGTTGCCGGCCCCCACGCGAGTGCCTCACCCGGAAGGAGGAGGACTGCGATAATTGTCATTATGGCTATTAAAATCATATAGTTATATGCTATAGAAAGGATTAACCGTTGTAAAGCGGAAAAAAAGATAGTAGGCTACCTCTAAAAATTGTTCTTTTTTCTGATCTCTTCGTTGAGGCGGAAATAAAATGCTCACATATTCACATATATGCTCCGCTTTTATTTCCGCCTCTGCCTCGACCTCAGAAAAAATTTCTAATTTTTAGAGGCACCCAGTAGATATTAATGATGCCACAGGATAGAGACGACGCTTCAATTGCCCTCGAATTGAGGGAGGTCGCGGATTCGCTCCGGACCCGGCTTAAGCTCCTCGGAGAGGCCGGGCTGTCGATAGTCCCCTTTGCCGGTGCCACTGCCCTGCGCTGCCCGGAAGGCCCGGTTGCCATGGAATGCGGGGAGTGCGGGCCAGGCGAGTTTGCGGCAATAAGCCCCTGCCCCTTGCACGCCTCCTGGGAAGGGGCCATTTTCGGGTGCTGGGAAATCGCCGACAGCCGCGAGAAATGCGCTGCGGTAATCTGGGGGGCGCCTGTATCCGTCAAAGGCCAGGCGTCCGAAAGGCCTTTGGAAGCCTTCCGCCCGGAAGAAATGGAGCAGTTCCTCCGAATGCTCGAATGGCTCTCGGGCGAGCTCGATGCCCCTCAGCCTGGTTCGTTCCGCATCATCGCGTCCGGTAAATGCCTTGAGAGAGGCAGGATAAGCGCGGAAGAGGCCGCCTCAGCAGCAGCGGCGGCCCTGGAGCGCAGGCTTTCGGCAATAAAACCAGGGGCAGTGCTTCTCATGGGAAGACATGCGGTCAGGGTCTTCTCTCAAAAAGATGAGGCGCCCGGCAAACCTTTCGAAAAGAACGGCCTTGTTTTCATGGCCACCTATTCGCCCGAGGAGATGCTCAAGTCCGGTCAGCGAAAAAAAGAGGCGCACGGACACCTGAAGGGGTTCATAAGGGCGGTAAGGCCCTAGCAGGGTGTTGGAAAACACCCTGCTAGGCGATCCACTGATGGATTGCCAAATCGCGAAGCAATACACAAACCGGGCAATTAGTGAGGCTTGGATGGTAAGCCGGACCTCACGGGCCCGTTTCAGCCGGTTCCGATTGAAACCCGCCCTTTTTCCTGCTAAAATCGGGGCATGGCAAATCTCTTAAGGCCCCTCCTCCTCCTTGCTGCCGCCATCCTCATACAGGCGTTCCCTTCCCATTCGTCAGCAAAAGAAATCCTATACGTAAAGGCCGAGGGTGTCGTGAACCCGGTCATGGCAGGTTTTCTCCTGGACAATTTCGAGGATGCCGCGGAGAGAAACGCCGAGGCCGTCGTTATTCAGCTCGACACGCCAGGCGGACTCGACCTTTCCATGAGGGACATCGTAAAGGCCATGCTCGCCTCTGAAGTGCCCGTTGTGGTCTATGTGGCCCCGGCAGGCTCGCGGGCCGGCTCCGCCGGGGTCTTCATGACCTATGCCGCGGACATAGCCGCAATGGCGCCGGGCACGAACATCGGCTCGGCGCACCCGGTCTCAATGGGCGGGGAAATGGACGAGACCATGGCCGAGAAGGTCGAGAACGACGCGGTCGCGTACATAAAGGGCATAGCCGCCAAGAGGGGAAGGAACGCCGAGTGGGCGGAGCTGGCGGTAAGGGAGTCGAAGAACATCACCGCCGAGGAGGCCCTTAACCTCGGGGTGATAAACATACTGGCCGCCGGCAGGGACGAGCTCATACAGAAACTCGACGGGATGAAGGTCGAGACCATAGCGGGCGAGAGGGCGCTTTCAACAAGCGGCAGCCGAGTGGTCGAGGTCGAGATGGACCTACGCTACAGGATACTCGGGGCCATAAGCAACCCCAATGTCGCCTATATACTCATGATACTCGGGCTCATAGGCATCTACTTCGAGCTCTCTAACCCGGGCGCGGTCTATCCGGGGGTCATAGGGGCCGTTTCGCTCATACTCGCCTTCTACGCCTTCCAGACGCTCCCGGTAAACTACGCCGGGTTCATCCTCATAGGGCTCGGCGTGATATTCTTCATATTGGAGCTTATGATCGTGAGCTACGGGCTTCTTGCGATAGCCGGTGTCGTTTCTCTACTTTTGGGGTCGCTCATGCTATTCGATTCGCCTGCGCCGTATTTCCGCATCTCCATCTGGGTGATACTCCCGGCAGTGATACTCATGACCGCCGTCGTAATAGGCGCCATGCTCTACGCGGTAAGGGTGCACAGGAGAAGGCCCGTAAGCGGGACCGACACCCTCGTCGGCTCGGTGGGGGTCGCCTCAGGGGACTTCGGGGGCGATGAAAAGGAAGGGAGCGTCTACGTCGAGGGCGAGTACTGGAACGCCGTAAGCGATGTGCCTCTAATAGTCGGGGAAAAGGTCAGGGTGGTCGAGGTGAGGGGGCTTTTGCTCAAGGTGACGAAAGCCTGACAGGCTGCTCAAAAAGCCCTTGAATGCGTCGTCTTCAAAATTGGCAACTCCGGCGTACAGGAAAGTACGCCTCATTCCTCATTTTTCGACTCCTTGCATCTTGGACTTTTTGCCTGAATAAAAACGAGTTTTCAGCAAGCTGTTAAAACCATTCGGATATCAAGGGCGGAAAGAAAGGGGAGGTAAATGGACATGGACTTCGGCATAGGCGCGGGTACGCTGGTACTGATTGCGCTGGCGGTGCTCTTTTTATGGAGCGCTGTAAAGATACTACCCGAGTACGAAAGGGGCGTAATATTCTTCCTCGGGCGGTTCCAGGCCGTAAAGGGGCCGGGGCTGACACTTCTCATCCCCGGCATCCAGAAGATGATGAAGGTGAGCCTACGTACTGTCGCGATGGACGTGCCTCCGCAGGAGGTCATAACCAAGGACAACGTCTCGGTGAGGGTGAACGCGGTCATCTATTTCAGGGTGGTGAACTCGGACAAGGCCGTAATCGCGATAGAGAACTTCCTCTACGCCACGAGCCAGCTTGCCCAGACGACCTTGAGGAGCGTCTGCGGACAGGCCGAGCTCGACGAGCTCCTTACCGAAAGGGAGAATATAAACAAGAGCATACAGGCGATACTCGACCGCCAGACCGACCCCTGGGGCATAAAGGTGAGCATAGTCGAGGTCAAGGCCATAGACCTACCCGAGGAGATGAAGCGCGCCATGGCAAAGCAGGCCGAGGCCGAGAGGGAGAAGAGGGCCAAGATAATCCACGCGGAAGGCGAGGCTGTTGCAGCCACCCGGATATTCGACGCAGCCGAGCTCCTCGCAAAGAACCCGGTATCGCTACAGCTCCGGTATCTCCAGACGCTTACCGAGATAGCCGCGGAGAAGAACTCGACCATACTCTTCCCGCTGCCCATGGACCTCATAAAGCCGTTTCTGAAGGCCTTGAAGACGGAATGACAGGATGGCCGAAAACCACCCCGCGTCAGGCCACAGGAAAAGGCTCAAGGAGAGGTTCCTCAAGTCCTCGCTCCAGGGCCTGCACGACTACGAGGCCGTAGAGCTCCTCCTTGCCTACGCCATCCCGAGGAGGGACGTAAAGCCCCTTGCCAAAAAGCTGCTTAAGGAGTTCAAGGGGCTTAAAGGGGTACTGGAGGCCTCTCCGGAGAGGCTCAAGGAAGCGAGCGGTCTCGGCGAGGCGAGCGCCCTCCTGCTGGCGCTCGTAAGGGAGGCGGCCAGGGCATATCTTTCGGAGAGGAGCACCTCCTTTAGGGGGGTCGTATCTTCCCCGAAGGACGCCGTGAGGGTGCTGCGAGATTCTCCGGAAGGCGCTGGAAAAGAGGGCCTTTTCGCGCTCTATCTGAACTCCAAGAACGAGGTCCTCGGAGTGGAGTCGATGGGAGAGGCTTCTGAGCCGGTTTCCCCCAAGACGGTCATCAGGAAGGCCTTCAGCCACAACGCCAGGTCGATGATACTTGTGAACTCGAAAAAGGGGAAGGCAGTTGCCGCGGCAGGGGAGCGGGGGCTTGCCGCGGAGATAGACGCCGCGGCCTCGTCCATAGACATACTCGTGCACGATTACATAATCGCTGGGGACGAGGGGTTGCTGAGCGCGAGGGAGCTGGGGTGGCTGAGGGCTAAGAATTGATTCAAGGGCAAGCTTGAAAAAATTGAGCTTTACCCGGATTCTGCGTAGTTACGGTAATAAAAATGCTCACATATTGTCATATATGCTCCGCTTTTTATTCCAGGCCTTCCGGAAAAGCGGGAAAAATCTCTAATTGTTAGAGGTTGCCTACAACGACTTGATTTGAAAATTGGTGCCCCTCTTTTTTGAAGAGGGGCAGGGGAGATTATCTTTCTTCCAGGCAGCTTCTTTATTCCATTTAGAGAAACGGTCAGAAACCCCCGGCCTTTCAAGGCCGGGGATGAATGGCCGCCCGTAGCGAAGCCAGCGTAAGCTGGCGTAGCGGAGGCAATATCGCCTCACGGTTTCCCGATACCCCGGCCTTCAGGCCGGGGAGAGGTTCATCAGCTTGCTGAAAAACTCCGTTTTTATTCTCTCTCGGGTTTAATACCCCGCAGCTTGCTGCGCTGTCTTTTAACTCCTCCCCCTTGATGGGGGAGGTTGGGAGGGGGTGAAGGATAAGTCACCCTCCCCTCTTATCCCCTCCCATCAAGGGAGGGGATGTTTGAAGATACCCCGCAGCTTGCTGCGGGGAGGTTCATTTCAGGCTGCTCGAAAAGCTCCATATGCGAGGCGTCGAGGAGCGAGGAATGCGGCGTACTTTTCGTGTACGCCGCAGTGACGAGCGACGAAGACAACGAAGCAGATGGACTTTTTCAGCAGCCTTTTCTGAAAAAGAAAGGATCCAGGTTTAGCCAGGCCTCAAGCGCGCGGCCGCTCCCTCAGGACCCTCACAAGGTATGCCCTTGCGTCAGCCACCGCCTCTCCAACGCCCTTGCCTTTGGCAAGCCCGGCGGCTATGCCTGCCGAGAGTATGCACCCGGTGCCGTGGAAACGGCCTATCCCGCCCTTAAGCCGCCTTCCCCTGTAGTATCTGAACGACAGCCCGTCGAATAACACGTCCACCGGCTCTCCCTCAAGGTGGCCGCCCTTCACGAGCGCGTGCCTCGCGCCCATTTCGAATAGCCGCCTTGCCGCGAGTTCCATCTCTTTTACACCGTTTATCCGCCTTACTCCAGTCAGGGCCGCTGCCTCGTCAAGGTTCGGCATGACGACATGGATTGATGCAAGGATGGACCTGATTTCAGAAAGGCCGTCCTTCGTAAGTAACGACTTCCCGCTCGTTGACCGGAGCACCGGGTCGAGCACCACGTTCGGGAGTGACCGCCTTTTTATCAGGTTCCTTATCGCCCGGAGGTTTTCGGGGCTGCCAGCCATGCCGATCTTTACCGCGTTGACCTCGAACTCTTCCAGAAGGGCATCGGCCTGCCTTGCCACAAAGCGCGGCGGTACAGGGAGAGCAGCCTTGAAGTCGGTAGAATTCTGGGCCGTAAGCGCCGCGGCCACCGAAAGGCCGCACACCCCGAGCTCGTGGAAGGTAAGGAGGTCCCTCTGGAGGCCCGCGCCGCCCGAGGGGTCTGACCCCGCTATGGTGAGGACCGTTTTCATGAAAGCCCGAAGAGGTAGGTGAAAAGGGACTGGAAGACGCCGATAATGAAGCCCATTATGCCCCCGAGGTATTCGAGATGCTTAAGCTCCCTGGTTATGAAGTCCGTAAGGAGCCTCTCGAACCTCATGAGGTCGAGCTGGTCTATGCGCGTTACCAGCAGCTCCTTTACGTCTATCCTGTCCCTGACCTTTGCCGCAAGCGTACCCTTTTTCCTGTCGAGGTGAGTTACTATCTCCCTCGTAAGGAGGAGCTTGATCTGGCTCTTGAGGTTCTCCGAGACGAGGCCCACGACAGGGAGCTTCAAGAACCTTGAGGAGAACCTGTGCTCCACGGCCTCCTCCACTGTCCTTTCGACCTCCCTTTCCCAGTTGAGCCCCGAGAGGGCCTTCCCAAGGTCCTCTGAGGAGAGGAGTTCTTTTTCTATGGTCCGGGCTATGGACCTTGCTATCTCCTTCCGCCTCTTCGGTATTATGCCCTGTATGCGGAAGCCGAGCACCTCCAGCGGGATATGCGGCCTGAAAAGCAGCTTTATCGCGACGTAGTTCGTGAGCCAGCCTATGGCGGCCCCGATTATGGGGGGGAGTATGAGATTAAGGTACATCTGTTGATTTTAGAGGCTGCTGAAAAGTCCATCAGCGTCAAAGGCTACGTCGCTGGACACTCCGGCGTACACGAAAAGTACGCCTCATTCCTCGCTCCCCTATTCCAACGGGGGCCTCGCTTCTGGAGCTTTTTGAGCAGCCTGTGATTTTGAGTTTTTTAGCAACCTGTCAGGTGTAAATCCCAAATTTTTAGAGGTTGATATAAGTTTCTTGGGGATGCTCAAGAGGGGTAACCGGCGGAGAGGTTGAGGGCGGGGCCTGCTCAGCGGAAGCCCTTTTTGGACGCCTCCTCCTCGAAATACTTCTTGTAGAGTATGTCCCACTCGCGGCTTCCCTCGGGGACATCTCTTGAGAGCGAGCGTATCTTTGCCCGGGCCGCGGTGTCGGCCTCGTCCTCGACCTTCAAATACCCGGTCATGGCCTTCTTTATCTCGGCAAGGGCCTTGTCCTCGTCGGTAAAGTCCACGAGGTCGTCCTTCCATACGCCGTCGAAAAGGAGGTGGGCTATGTGCGATATCCTGTCGTCCGAGAGCCTCAAGGCAACCTCTATAAATTAGAGTTTTTTACCGCTTTTCCCTGAAGGGCGGGAATAAAAAACGGAGCATATATGTGAATATGTGAGCATTTTTATTCCCGGCTGACACAGAGCCCGGGGAAAAGGCCATTTTAAAGGTTGCCTCAAAGGACTATGCCCCTTTCCCTGGCCAGCTTGCCCTTTATCATGTTGAACATCTTCCTGTAATCGAGCCTGTCCTTGTCGATCGCTCCGGCATGGCTCTGGAGAAGCCCCTCTACCTCCCTGTCGAGCTCGTCCTCGGCCCGGAGGTCCGCCAAAAAGACCTCGGTCATCTTCTCGAAGGCCTTTCTCTCGTCGGCCTTGAAGACCACGAGTCCCCCGTCTTTAAGCCTTTCGAGGACGTTCCTGACTATCTTCTCGACCTGGTCCCTGGAGAGTTTCATGAACCGAAAATATCACAGGATACCAATGTTTGCAAGGGTGTTGACACGTGGCCTTTTTTAGACTATAAATTATCGAATGCTCCTTGCGGAGCTCAGTCAAACGAGGCAAGCCCTCTTGCATTGAAAACCGAGGAAAAGCCCTCTCCCGCTATCGAGTTTTTTGCGGTCTTAAGCCCGCTATCATCGCAGGCAGTTTTGTGTATCTCTTTCGGCAGCGCACTTTTAACAACAGAAAAGGGGGAGTGCAGTTATGAAAGTCGTAAAAAGCTTCTATTTCAGGCAGGTCGCTCTTGTCCTTGCCTTCACAATGCTCGTCCTCGGAAGCATCCCCACAAAGAGCATGGCTCTTGTGATCGGCTCTGACGCCGTGGTCGCTGCCGTGGCCGCAGAAGAGGCCCGCGAAGCTGACATTGCCAGGGTTCAGAGGGTGCTTGAGAGCAAGCTCGTGGCGGACAAGCTCCAGCAGGCGGGCCTTTCGGAGGCCGAGATAAACGAGAGGCTGAGTAAGCTTTCGGACTCCGAGCTGCACTCGTTCGCCTCCCAGCTCGAAAGCCTCTATCCCGGCGGCGACGCCCTGAGCGCGATAATAGCGCTCCTTATAATCGTCATACTCGTGCTGGTGGTCCTTAAGCTCGCGGACAGGAAGATAGTCATAAGATAGCGCAACATGGCGGGGCCCGGGCTCAGGCCCGGGCCCTTTTTTTCTGGCCCCGGCTGGCCGGGGCCTCTTCAAGGAAAGCTTGCCGGTCCTCGATGGCAGCCTCTAAAGATTGGCCTTTCCCCGGACTCTTTGTCAGGCCTGGAACAAAAATGCTCACATGTTAATCATATATGCTCCGCTTTTTATTCCAGGCCTCCGGAAAAAGCAGGAAAAATCTCTAAATTTTTAGAGGTTGCCGCATGTCGCTCAGCAAGGCCCTTTTTCTTTCCGTTCTCCTGCTCTTCATCTCCGGGTGCGCCCCGGCAAGGGATGCCGTGCTCGAATCCCTCAGGGCCGACCCGGCTGCAGGCGCCTATATAGAAGGCGTGCCCTTTTTTCCGCAAGACGAATACCTGTGCGGCCCGGCAGCGCTTGCCGGAGTGATGGCCTTTTACGGCGCCGAAGAGTCGATGGACGGGGTGGCCGGGGCCGTATATAATGAGAAGCTCAGGGGCACTCTCCCGATGGACCTCCTCGTCTACGCAAGGGACAGGGGGTTTGAGACGAGCTATTACAAGGGGGGATTCAAAGACCTTTCGGAAAGGGTCGGGAAAGGCGAGCCCCTGATATTATTCCTCAACCTGGGCTATGACATCTACCCGGTCGGGCATTACATCGTGGCCGTGGGGATACGCGAAAAGGACGGCGTGGTCCTGGCCCACTCCGGGACTGAAAGGGAAAAGGTCTACGGCATGAAGGAGCTTCAAAAGGCATGGTCCAGGACAGGGTATTCGACGCTACTTGTCCGCCCAGAGGGGAGGGAAAATTGAAAAGGGTACACGCTCTCGCGCTTTTCGCGTTCCTTTCGCTTGCGTCGTGCGGGGTGTTTGAGGTCAAGGACTCGACCCCGCTTTCATTCGACGAGCACATGAGGCTCGGCTCCATCTACGAATCCCAGGGCAAATATGAGTTGGCGCTCCGCGAATACGAGAGCGCGCAGGCCATCGATACCAAGGAGGCCAAGGCCTACTTTGCCCTGGGGAATGTTTACCTGAGGACGGGCGAGTACGGCAAGGCGGAAAAGAGCTATGCCAGGGCAATCGAGCTCGGGCCGAGGCCCGAGTACTACAATAACCTTGCATGGGCGCTCATGGAAAAAGGCGACCTCCAGGCGGCAAGGGCCTCGGCTGAGGAGGCCCTTAAAAGCTCTCCTCCAAAGGAAAAATTCATCTACCTTGACACGCTCGGCGTCCTTGAGATGAGGGCCGGGGAGTACGTGTCGGCTGAGGAGAAGTTCCTGCAGGCCGCTGGCACGGTGCCAGAGGGGCGCGCAGACGCTCTCTCCGAGATATACAGGCACCTCCGCGAGCTTTACAGGGCAAGCGGAGAGCCGGAGAAGGCCTCCACAATCGACCGGAAGCTCGAAGTATTCAGGGGCGGAGACAAAGAAGGGCTTTGAGGACTGTATACGGAATAAACCCGGTGCTTGAGGCGCTTCGCTCGGGGGCCGTCATCGACAAGGTCTTGATCTCCGAGGGGAGGACCGGCAGGGCGGCTTCCGACATCATGAAGCTCGCGGGCCAGAAAAAGGTCGAGGTCGCAAAGGCCGCCCCGCACGAGATTGCGAAGATTGCCGGGACCGAGAGGCACCAGGGGGTAGTTGCGCTCCTGCATGAGGAGTTCAGGTATTCGGATATCGAGGACCTCATTGCCGCATGGAAGGCGAAGGGCGGGCAGGCCTTCTTTCTCGTGCTCGATTCAGTGCAGGACCCGCAGAACCTCGGCTCTCTCGTAAGGACCGCCAATGCCGCCGGGGTGCACGGGGTCGTCATACCGAAAGACAGGGCGGCCGAGGTGACGCCGGCTGTCGTCAAGGCCTCGGCAGGCGCGACCGAACACACGCTGATAGCCCGGGAAGTGAATATCACGAGGGTGCTGGAGAGGCTCAAGGAGGAAGGGGTCTGGGCGGTCGCCGTTGAGGCCGGGTGCAGGGACGCGCTCTGGGGCACTGACCTCGATAGAGATCTGGCCCTCGTAATCGGGAGCGAGGGAAAGGGCATAAGGAGGCTCGTCAGGGAAAGTTGCGACCTCTGCGCCTCCATACCGATGGCCGGCCAGGTAAATTCCCTTAATGCCGCGCAGGCCGGGGCCATAGCGATGTTCGAGGCCCTGAGGCAGCGGGGGAGATAGCAGGCTGCTGAAAAAGGCCAATCTGCTGTGTCGTCTTCAACATTGGCAACTCCGGCGTACAAAAAAGAAAATTATATTGTAGGGCGCGCTATGCGCACCATTACAAATCCCCCGCCATCCCCTTTAGAAAGGGTCTTAGGAAAGGGGGATAAATCCTTGCTGACGGCAAATCCAGAACATGGTGCTCATGTCCAAGGCCGTCCTTTCTGACCTCGTAAGGGAAGCAGCCGAAAGGCTCAAGGGTGTCATAAGCCCCACCCCGCTCATATACTCTTCCAGCCTTTCGAGGCTCTTGGGCTTCGAATGCCTCCTTAAGCTCGAAAACCTCCAGAAGACCGGCTCATTCAAGGCGCGCGGGGCCTACTTTAAAATCTCTTCTCTTTCAGACCGGGAAAGAGCAGCTGGCGTTATAGCCGCCTCCTCGGGCAACCACGCCCAGGGGGTCGCGTGGGCCGCGGCGCTACTGGGCGTGAGGTCGCACATAGTAATGCCCGAGACGACACCCATCGTGAAGTTCGTGGCGACAAAAGGCTACGGCGGCGAGGTCATAATACACGGCAGCAACTTCATGGAGTCTTTCGCTTACGCCAGGGACCTTTCAGCCAAAAGGGGCCTGACGCTAATCCATCCTTTTGACGACTATTCGATAATCGCCGGGCAGGGGACGATCGGCCTTGAGATAATTGAGGCGGCCCCGGAAGCCGACGCTATCGTCGTCCCGGTGGGCGGAGGCGGCCTCATCTCGGGGATTGCCTCTGTGGTGAAGGAGAAAAGCCCGGGCATGAAGGTAATAGGCGTTGAGGCAGCGGCATCGAGCTCGTGCATCGAGTCACTTAAAAGGGGCGGGCCATCGGAGGTAGAGGAGAGGCCCACCATCGCCGACGGAATAGCCGTAAAGCGCCCCGGTGAGAAGACCTTCAAGATAATAAGAGAGCTTGTGGACGAGGTCCATGACGCAGGCGAGGACTCGATCGCATGGGCGATAGTTCAGCTCCTTGAAAGGAAAAAGCTCGTGGTCGAAGGCGCGGGCGCGGTGGGCGTCGCAGCGGCCATCGAAGGGAAGCTCCCGAAATCCGTAAAGAAGGCCGTCTTCGTCCTTAGCGGCGGCAACATCGACGTGACCACCCTTGACAGGATAATAAGGCTCGGGCTGATACGCGAGGGGAGGATATTGAGGCTGTCGGCCCTCATACCCGATGAGCCGGGGGCATTGGCCCGGCTTACCGCCGACATAGCTGCGCTCAAGGCCAACATCCTCCATGTGATACACGAGAGGGAGGCCGTTTCCGCGCCCATCAACACCATCCGGCTCGAGATAGTTCTTGAGACCGAAGGTCACGGACATTCGGAGAGGATAAGAAAGGAGCTTGGGGGGAAGGGGTACCTGCTGGGTTGAATGTAAATAAGCCAGATTTGATTATCGCACCGTTGTCATTCTGAGCGTAGCGAAAAATCTGGCATTTGATATTTTGCGGCGCTTATGTCTTTTCTTTACGATCTCCTTGAATTCTCTGCGCCTTAACGCCGCGCTTCAGTTCGAAGACGAGCTCCGAGAGCGTGATGGCCTCCTAGATCTTCTTTCCGCGGGGCACTTCCGCCAGGCTTGCAGCTCTCTTTGCTTTAAATGTGGCGCGTATGGGTTTTATCAGCGTGCAGGGGCCTTAACAAGCGTCCAGGCTCCGATTCTCCGTCCAGGAAACGCGCTATTACCGGCGATAGCCGAAGCTACTTCCCCTGCCACCTCTTCAGGAGCTTCATCCTCCCCCAGGCCAACTCGCGGGCCTCTTCCTGGGAGATATTCTTTCCGATCATCATGGCGGACGAGAGCTTCTCGAGCATCTCTTCCTTTGTGATGTCCGGCTCGGTAAACTGCCCTTTCCAGTAGCAGTACCTGCAATAGAAGGTGTTCATCACGGTGAGGTTGGCCTCGCAGCCGAACTCATCCTTGTTCATTATGAGCATGCCGCAGCTGTGGCACACCGGGCCTGGTAGTATTTCAGCCATACTTTTTTACGCCTCCCTTTTCTTATCCCATCCTGCCGAGGAGCGTTCTCCCGGCCATGAAATGCATGTGCAGGTGGAAGACGGTCTGGCCGCCCTCCTCGTTGGTGTTTATTACGGTACGGAAGCCCCTCTTGTCCAGCCCGAGCTTTTTAGCCAGCGCCTTTGCGGTCTCAAGCATCTCAGCAAGGAGCTCCCTGTCGTCGCAGTCCATGAGCGTTTCGTAGTGCGCCTTCGGGATTATGAGGATGTGCGTTGGGGCCTGCGGGTTTATGTCCCTTATCGCAATGAGCCTTTCGCTTTCGAGGACGACCTCGGACTTGGCCTCTTTCCTCCCGATACGGCAGAATATGCAACCGCTCATTTCCCGCCCCGCGCCTCCTTCTCAGTTATGCCTGATATGCCGAAACGCCTCGCGAGTTCCCCGTATATCTCGTCCATGCCGATGCCCTTCTCTGAAAGTAGGACCATGCAGTGGAAGAGGAGGTCGGAAAATTCATAGACCACCTGGCCGTTCTCCTTGGAGCTTGCGGCTTCCAGGAGCTCGGCGGATTCCTCCTCTATCTTGTCGAGTATCTTCGTAAGCCCCTTGGCGTAGAGCGAGGCGACATATGATTTCGCCGGGTCGGCTTTCTTCCTTTCGGCGAGCACCTTCATGAGCTCCGTAAGCACGGCAGGCCCCGAGGGCTTTACCTCCTTGCCGTCCAAAGCCCTGTAGAAGCATGTCCTCTCGCCAGTGTGGCAGGCAGGCCCCCTGGGCTCGACGAGCAAGAGAAGGGTGTCCCCGTCGCAGTCGTACCTTACGGAGCGGACCTCCTGGAAGTTACCGGAGGTCTCGCCCTTCAGCCAGAGCTTCCCCCGGGAGCGGCTGAAATAGTGCGCCCTTCCGGTCGCAAGTGTCTTCTCGACGGCGACCCTGTCCATCCATGCCATCATAAGGACCTCGGAGGTCCGAGAGTCCTGCGCTATGGCGGGCACGAGCCCGCTCTCGTTGAACTTGACGGCGCTTATGTCGAACTGAATGGGTTCCACAGGCGGATATAATACCATGCGGATTTCCGTGAATTCCAGTGTTTTGAAAGGGTCCTCTTCCAGCCGGGCAATTGCGCCAGGTATGTTTTTTTTGCAAAGCCGGTTTTGCCGCCTGACTTACACGGGATACACTGGATTTACTCGCGCGCCGGGCCGCCTTGACGGTCAGGTTTTTGGCTGATAGACTACCTCTATGCCTACAAAGACCGTTTCAAGCTCCGAGACGAAAAACATCCAGATAATCAACGAGAAGGGCGAGGCCGACGGCTCCCTCGTAAGCCTGTTTGCCGAGGATGACTTCCGGCGTTTCTTCGAGACCATAATACTCGCCCGCACCTTCAACCACAGGGCCCTGAGCCTTCAGAGGGAGGGACGCCTCGGCACCTATGCCTCCATCTGGGGGCAGGAGGCCTCCCAGATAGGCTCG
Organism: Thermodesulfobacteriota bacterium; assembly: GCA_030583865.1. Classification (NCBI taxonomy): domain Bacteria; kingdom Pseudomonadati; phylum Thermodesulfobacteriota; species Thermodesulfobacteriota bacterium. Next base: position 611,182 of record CP129479.1, read on the forward strand.
GCGCTCGCCTTCGGAGAAGAGGACTGGTTGTTCCCTTCATTCAGGGAGTCCGGGGTCTACATCGCAAGGGGCTACCCCGTCTGGATGCTCTACCGCTACTGGGCGGGGGACGAGCGCGGCATGCACGCCCCTACGGGCTTTAACCTCTTCCCCATGAGCGTGCCGGTCGGCACGCAGGTGCCGCACGCAACTGGCGCGGCCTGGGCCATGAAGCTCAAGGGCCACAGGAAGGCGGCTGCGGTCTACTTCGGCGACGGCGGCTCGTCAAAAGGGGACTTCCACGAGGGGCTAAATTTCGCCGGCGTCTTCAAGGTCCCTGCCATATTCATATGCCAGAACAACCAGTGGGCCATATCCGTGCCGAGGTCCAGGCAGACGACGGCGAAGACGATAGCCGAGAGGGCCTTCGGCTACGGCTTCGAGGGCGTCCAGGTGGACGGCAATGACATATTGGCCGTATTCAAGGTCACGAGGGACGCGATAGAGAGGGCCAGGGCCGGCGAAGGACCGACCCTCATAGAGTGCTTCACCTACCGCCTCGACGACCACACCACCGCCGACGACTCGTCGCGCTACAGGAGCGACGAAGAGGTCGAGTACTGGAAGGAGAGGGAGCCCCTTAAAAGGCTCAGGACATACATGGAAGGCAAGGGCTGGTGGACGAAGGAATATGAAGACAGTGTAACGAAAAAAGCCGAGGAGAGGATCGATTCCGAGATACGAAAGGCAGAGGCATTCGAGGCGCCAGACCCGGCGGACATCATAAAATACACGTACGGCTCCCTTACCCCGCGGCAGGCCCGGGAGCTGAAGGAGTTCAAGTGGCGAGGCTGAACCTTGTGCAGGCCATAAACCAGGCCCTCGCCCAGGAGATGGAGCGGGACAAAGACGTCATCGTCATCGGCGAGGACGTGGGAAAGGACGGAGGCGTTTTCAGGGTCACGCAGGGCCTCCTGGATAAATTCGGCCCCGAGAGGGTCATGGATACCCCACTTTCGGAGCTCGGCATCATAGGCGCGGCAGTGGGGCTTGCCGCATACGGCATGAAGCCGGTTGCAGAGATACAGTTCATGGGATTCACCTACGCAGGTCTTGAGCAGCTCTTCTCGCACGCCGCGCGCATACGCTCCCGTTCGAGAAACCGTTTCACCTGCCCGATGGTCGTCCGCACCCCTTACGGTATAGGCATAAAGCCGCCGGAGCTTCATTCGGAATCTACCGAGGCGCTGTTCTGCCACATGCCGGGCTTGAAGGTGGTCGTGCCTTCAAACCCGTATAGCGCCAAGGGCCTCCTTGCCTCGGCCATAAGGGACCCCGACCCGGTGCTTTTTCTGGAGGCATCGAGGCTTTACAGGTCCATTAAGGCGGAGGTTCCGGAAGAGGAGTATACGATACCCCTCGGCAAGGCCTCGGTTTATCAGGAGGGGAATGACATTACGGTCGTTTCCTGGGGCACCATGCTCCACAGGGCAGCGGAGGCCTCGGAGGATTTCGACTGCGAGATAATAGACCTGCAGACGCTCCGCCCCTATGACGAGGAGGCCGTAGTAAATTCCGTAAAGAAGACCGGCAGGCTCGTCATAGTCTATGAGGCGACGAGGATAGGGGGCTTCGGTGCGGAGATAGCGGCACTCGTAGCGGAGGAGGCTTTCGAGTACCTCAAGGCCCCTGTAATAAGGGTGGCGGCGCCGGAGGCCGTTATACCCATGGCAAGGCTCGAAGACCATTACATGCCCTCTCCCGAGAGGATAAGGGCTGCTTTCGAGAAGGTGATGCAGTACTGAGGCAGCCTCTGAAAATTGATTTTTTCCCCGGACTCTGTGTCAGGCCGTTAATAAAAATGCTCACATATTGTCATATATGCTGCGCTTTTATTCCCGGTCTTCCTCGATTGCGGGGAAAAATCTCGAATTTTTAGAGGTTGCCCTGGATTAAAAACCGCTCTTTTCCCCGATCTCTTAAGTAAAGAAGCACCCCATTTTGATATACGCGGGTAGCGGCGAATCTTATCTATCGCTTTTTTTCAGGAGGACCTTGATGGAATTCGAATTCCGGCTGCCGGACCTCGGCGAGGGCATAACCGAGGGCGAGGTGGTGAAATGGCGCGTAAAGGAGGGCGACCGCGTCGAGGAACACCAGGTCGTCGTCGAGGTGGAGACCGACAAGGCCATTGTCGAGGTCCCTTCGCCGAGGGGAGGGAAGGTCACGGGCATCAATAAGGGCGAGCGAGAGACGGTCAGGGTCGGCGAGACCCTTATGAGGATAGAGACGGAAGCGGCTGCCGAGGAAAGGGCCCCTGAGAAGAAACCTGAAAAGAAGAAAGCAGAGGAGCAGAGGGCGAGGCCTCCCTCGGTTTCGGTCGTGGGCGCATTGCCTGAAAAGGAGGAGGTCACCGCATCCCCCAAGGCGAGGGCGCTCGCCAAAAAGCTTGGAGTGGACCTTCCGGCTGTAAAAGGCACAGGGCCGGGCGGCATGGTAACCGAGGCGGACGTAAAGGCCGCATCCGAAGGCAAGGCGGCCCCTCCCAGGCCGCCGGAAAAGGAAGAGGCCGTCGAGAGGGCTTACGAGCCGAGGCTTGAAGAGAGGCCCGGGCCTCCAGGGGAAAAACGGGCCGAGGAAAGGCCGCCCTCACCGCCAGGACAGGACAAGTACGGGCCTGTCGAGCGGATACCCATAAGGGGCGTAAGGAAGGCCATAGCAAAAAACCTCCTCGCGAGCCAGAGGACCGCCGCGTTCGTAACGGGCATGGACGACGCGGACGTGACCGAGCTTTGGGCCCTCCGGAAGCGAGAGTCAAAGGTCGCGAAGGAAAGAGGGGTGCACCTCACCTTCCTCCCATTTTTCATGAAGGCCGCGCAGCACGCCCTTGCGGCCTATCCCCGCGTAAACGCCTCGGTCGACGAGCAGTCGGGCGAGATAATCATTAAGAAATACTACAACATCGGCTTTGCCGTGGACACGCCCGAGGGGCTCATGGTCTCGGTAGTGAAGAACGTGGAAAAGAAGACCATACTCGATCTTGCCGCGGAGCTGCAGGAGCTTTCGCTCAAGGCCAGGGAGAGGAAGATAACCCTTGATGAGCTCAAGGGCTCGACCTTCACCATAAGCAATTACGGGAGCTTCGGCGGCACCTACGCGACCCCCATAATCAACCACCCTGACGTTGCAATACTCGGCACAGGGAAGATAAGCGAAAGGCCCTGGGTGGTGAACGGGTCGGTCGCGATAAGGAAGGTGCTCCCGATATCATTCACCTTCGACCACAGGGTCATAGACGGCGCGGACGCGGCCCGGTTCGTGAACAGGATAGTAGCCTACCTCGAAGACCCGGGAAGGATATTCATAGAGAGCTCATGAGGACTGGCGCGGTATGCTTCAGCCCGGCAGGATTTTTTGTCATTCTGAGGGAGCGTAAGCGACCGATAATTTTTGCAGGACAGCAAAAATTGAATGCCGAGCCTCTTAGCGAGGCAGCCCGAAGGGTCGAGCCCCAGGACGGGGCGAGATAAGAACCTCGTATACAAGCCCCGTCGCAAAAAGACCTTTTAACGCGCTGCCGCGCTCTTTTTGGGCATAAGGCTCCGCTCCCTTTCCGCCTCCTTCCTCCGGGCTCGGCCCTTAAGTCGCTCGACCTTCGGCCTCGCTCCTGCTGCCCCGCCTCGCCCGCCCCTCCCCCATCCCCATGTTCGCTCCGCCTTATGCCCCGGGGTGGTTTGAAATACAAAAACAAAAACGAGTGAGATTCTTTTTGTCTTGAAACAAACACCGGAGGGTAAGGCGAGCGCAGCATAAGGGAGGAAGAGCGTGAACGGGCCGGGGCGGGAGGAGCAAAGCGACTTAAGGGGCCCGTTGGAGATTCCCGGCATTCCGCCGGGAATCTCCAACACAAGAGGAAGATTTCCGGATTTACATCCGCTCGCTCGACCCCCAAAAAAAATCGGGGTCTCTCTTCGCTTTTGTGTGTTCACGGGGTGGGGGAGGGGGTTAGCAAGCGAGTCTTACCCTCAAAAACCGCACGGCAGTGCGGAAAAAGGCAGTTTTGCACATATGGTCAATGTATGGCCATTTTCATTACCCCCAGCCTTGTAGAATTACCCGGCCTTCTCCCAAAAAAGAGCCCCGCCTTTTCAGGCGGGGCCTCCTAAAATCGTATCTTCCGAAGGCAGGCCTCAGCTCGCCGCCTCTTTCTGCACCTGGTCGAGGTCGACCCTGTCGAGCCTCTTCTGGCAGACATTCCAGTTGATGTTCTTCATGAACGCGTCGATATAGGGCGCCCTCTTCGCGCCGTAGTCCATGAAGTAGGCGTGCTCGTAGACGTCCATTACGAGCACGGGCACCACGTTCATCGGGACCTTCTCGTTGTGCGCGTCAAGGCAGTAGTTGTGGAGCTTGCCGTCGTAGAGCGAGAGGGCAGTTACCACCCAGCCCCTGCATGACATGCCGCAGGCCTTGAACTCCTCCGTCCACTTCTCGAACGAGCCCCATTCCCTCGCGATAAGGTCCGAGAGCTTCCCCGACGGCTTGCCGCCCTTGCCCATGAGGTTCTCGAAGTAGAGCTCGTGGAGGACGACGGCGTTATAGGCGAAGGTCTCTTCTATCTTCAAGGCCCTCCAGTCGGAAAAGACCTGGTTTGCCGTTCCGAGGTCGGCCTTCTTCTGCTTATCCTCTATCTCGTTCAATTTGTTTATGTAGCCGACGTAGAGTATGTCCCTGTGGTTCGATATCTGCGCCTCGGAGAGGCCCTCGGGCTTGAGGTCGAACTTTTTTGGCTGGTGCTGTGGCATGAGTCCCTCCCTTTCTTAAGTGGCACCCTCTAAAAATTGATCTTTTCCCCGGACTCTCTGTCAGGCCGTGAATAAAAATGCTCACATATTGTCATATATGCTCCGCTTTTTATTCCCGGCCTTCCTTGATTGCGGGCAAAATATCTAATTTTTGGAGGTTGCCAGGTGTTATTTGTGCGGACGCCTGAAAATGACAGTGCGTCGTAAGACCACTGTTTTAACTGGTTGCCGAAAAACTAAAAACACGTTCAGACTGCTCAAAAAGCTCAAGGCGACGCAGCAGATGTGGGCTTTTTCAGCAACCCGGTAGCTTAATTAAACCAGCTATCATGAATCTGTCAAGGTCAGACGAACCTGTTGAGGACTATGCTCAAGAGGCTTATGACGAGCGCCCCTACCAGGGCAGGCAGGAAGCCGGCAACCGCAAAGCCGCTTATAAGCCAGCCCACCGCCCAGAAAATGAGGCCGTTAAGGACGAGCGTAAAGAGCCCGAGCGTGAGTATGTTTATGGGCAGAGTGAGTACCAGGAGGACCGGCTTTATTATGAGGTTCATGACGGCCAGGAGGACCGCGGCCTTTATCGCGGGGCCGTAGCCCTCGACGTTCACGCCCGGGACCAGGTACGAGGCGAGGAATATCCCTGCCGTTAATATTATGAGCCGGAGTATGATGTTAAGCATCCCAATCGAGCCCCTTTAGGCTACCTCTAAAAACGATTATTTTTCCTGATCTCTGTGTCAGGGCGGAAATAAAAATGCTCACATATTACCATATATGCTGCGCTTTTATTTCCGCCCTTCCTTGACCTCAGAAAAAATTCTTAATTCTTAGAGGCACCCTTTAATACCTTTATCATTCGCTCGTGTATCAGGCCGTTCGAGGCGAGGCATTCCTTGCCGTAGATGGAAAAAGGGCCGCCGCCGAAGCCGGTCACCCGCCCCCCGGCCTCCTCGACTATTAGCGCGCCTGCCGCCACATCCCAGGGCCTCAGTTTCATCTCCCAGTACCCGTCGAACCTGCCCGAGGCCGTGTAGCAGAGGTCCAGCGCCGCCGAGCCCGCCCTCCTTATGGCCTGCGCCCTGAGCGAAAAGGCCGAGAAGTGGTCGAGGTTATTGTCGTCCGCCACGCGGAGATCATAGGGGAAGCCGGTCGCAAGCAGGCTCCTGTCGAGAGAGCCAGTGGAAGATACTTTTATCTTCTCGCCGTTAAGGGACGCGCCCCGGCCCTTCTCGGCCGTGTAGAGCTCATCGAGCATGGGGTCGTATACGGCCCCGAAAACGATAGCCCCTTCCTCCTCGAAGGCTATGGAGACGCAGAAGAAAGGGAAACCGTGGGAGTAGTTTGTCGTTCCGTCGAGCGGGTCTATTATCCATTTGAAAGGCGAGTCCTTCACTACCTCCGGGCTCTCCTCCGTAAGGATGCCGTGCCCGGGGAAGGCCTTCCGTATCTCGCCCATTATGAGGTCCTCGGACGCGCGGTCGGCCTCTGTAACGAGGTCTATCGCACCTTTGAACTCAATGCTCCGGGCCCTTCCCAGGTTTTCCTTGAGCAGGCCTCCCGCGCGCCTTATGGTCTCTATCGCGGTTTCCCTTACCTTGTTTCTCATCATCCGCCTTTTTGTGGATCCATATTTACAGAGTATATCCGAAAAAGACCTTATGAAATGTCTCTCAGGCTAATGCCTCGAGCACCCGTTCATGGATGAGCCCGTTCGTGGCAAGGCACTCCCCGGAATCGAGGGAAAAGGGGCCGCCCTCCAAGTCGGTTATCATGCCCCCTGCCTCGGTCAGGACGAGGGAGCCTGCCGCCGCGTCCCACGCATGGAACCTGGGGTTCCGGTATCCTTCGAGCCTCCCGGCGGCCACGTAGCAGAGCTCGAGCGCGGCTGAGCCCGCGCGTCTTAAGGCCTGCGCCTTTCTCGAAAGGGCGGCGAAGTCCCTGAATATCCCGCCCTCTTTTGCGGCCAGGTCCTTCGGAAAATCGCTTGCAAGGAGGCTTTTGCCGAGCTCCCCGGTCCGGGAGACATGAATGGCCTTACCGTTAAGCCGGGCCCCTTTGCCGGCCTCGGCCAGAAAGAGCTCGTCCCTGAGGGGATCGAATACCACACCGAGGACCACTTGCCCTTTCTCCTCAAGCGCTATCGAAACGGAGAAATGGGGGAACGAATGCGAATAGTTCGTCGTCCCGTCGAGCGGGTCTATTATCCAGCGGTACGTAAGGCTGCCCTTCTCTTCAGGGCTCTCCTCTGAGAGGATGCCATGCCCCGGGAAAGCCGAGCGGATCTCCTCCTTTATGATGCGTTCGGAAAGGAAGTCGCTCTCCGTTACCACGCCCTCGACGCCCTTGGACTCTACGGACAAGGGCCTGCCGAAACCCTCCCTGACGGCGGCGCCCGCCTTCAGGGCCGCCTTTGTCGCGACCTCTTTAAAGTCCATGCGGCCTCCGGGGGCTTTCAGGTTGAAAGGACCGGAAAAAATTCGGCCCGGGAAGACCCCGGGCCATGCCTATCAAGAGGATGCTGAAAAACCTTTTTGGGGAAACTTCTGTAGAAAGGTTTCCCCCATACCCCTTCAAAGACTTCTAGTTCCTGAGGAAGCCCCCCTTGGGGGCTTCCTCAGGAAGAACTGAAAGTTTTTGGAGAGTGTTTGAGAGAAACTTTTTACAAAAAGGTTCTCTCAAGGGGTTTTCGGCATTCTATGAAAAAGCTGCTCAGCAGGACGGGCACGACGAGCAGTCCGGCTTCGGCGCGTCCGATTCCTTTTTGGATTCCTTTGAAGCGCTCTTTGAGGCGTAATCGGTCTTGTACCAGCCCGAGCCCTTCAGGTGGAAGGCTGAAGAAGATATTTTCCTTTCGACCTTGCCCGAGCAGTGGACGCATTTCTTGAGGGGCTTTTCCGAAAACTTCTGCAGCGCCTCGAACTCCTTGCCGCAGTCCTTGCAGATATATTCATAGATCGGCATGAACCTATACCTCCGGGCCAGATTTTTCCTTTATATATTGTAGGTACGTGCGGCAGTAATGTCAATTTTAAAAAAAAGCTGCTTTAAGGGAGCCAACAAAAATCTGGCTAAGGTACTGATTTTATGGCAGAATGGGGGAGTTTGGCGGAACCCGGCTTCTGTTCGATCTCGCTCCTCTTACCCCGCCGCGACTTTTTCATGGACCCTGATTCGTTTAAAAAAGAAAAGAGCTTGCGATACTCAGTAAGGAACGGGGTGTTCGCGAGCATGATGAACGGCTTTACGCTCGACTACCTGACCCCGTTTCTGCTGCTCCTCGGCGGGACGATCAAGCACGTCGGGATATTGAGCGCCCTTCCGCACCTCTTCGCTTCCATCATACAACTGAAGGGCCCGGACATAACGGAGAAGCTCCGTTCCCGGAAACTCGCGGTGGGGCTTTTCATCCTCCTTCAGGCATTGATGCTCCCGCTGATGGTGGGGAGCTATTTCCTGGGCGACTGGAATGTCGCGGCCTTCATAGCGGCTGTTGCGCTCTTTACGGCGTTCGGCGCCATCGCGGTGCCGGCGTGGGGGAGCCTCATGTCCGATCTTGTGGAGGAAGACAGGAGGGGTGAGTTCTTCGGATGGCTCCAGAAGATTCTCGCCATAGTCACTGTAATAGCCACCTTCGCAGCCGGTTTCGTCCTGCACAGGGCCGAGAGGTCGGACGCGTTCTGGGGCTTTGCGGCAATATTCGGGCTTGCATTCGCCTTCAGGCTCGCCTCGTGGAGATACTTGAGAAAAATGCACGAGCCGCGCCTTGTAAGGAAGGAAGAGGACTACTTCTCGCTCCTGGACTTCGTCTCGAGGCTCCACAAGAGCAATTTCCTCAAGTTCGTGGTCTTCGTATCGGCCATGAAGTTCGCGGTCAATATCGCCTCACCGTTCTTCGCGGTCCTGATGCTCAAGAACCTGGGGTTCGGCTACATGACCTTCACCGTGGTCACCCTTGCCGCGACAATGGCGACCATATTCTCCATAAGGCGCTGGGGCGTGCACGCGGACAGGGTGGGGAACCTGAAGGTGCTCCGCTCGACCTCAGTGCTCGTGGCCCTGATACCGCTCTTCTGGCTCGTGAACCAGAACCCCGTTTACCTCTTTTTCGTGCAGGTCTTCTCCGGCTTTGCGTGGGCGGGCTTCAACCTCTCGGCCTCGAACTTCATATACGACGCCGCGTCGCCCGGCAAGAGGGAGAGGTGCATCGCGTATTACAACTTCTTCGGGGGCGCGGCGCTCGCCCTCGGCTCCCTTCTCGGCGGCTGGCTTGCCTGGGTCCTGCCCACGGGCTTTCTGGAGTTCAGGACCATGAACCTCATCCTAATATCCGCGATACTCCGCCTGGCGGTCGCGTTTTTTCTGCCTTTCAGGTTGAAGGAGGTGAGGGAGGTGGAGAAGATACGAACGCACGAGCTCCTCTTCAGCATGCTGAGGCTCGGGCCCGCATTGGCCCGGCTCGGGCGCGGGGCAGGCAGGAAGGGGTTTACTTCGTGAGGTACGAGCCCAGGGTCTCCCTCGTGCCCTCGAAGGTGGAGACGGTCTTTCTTGCCCACTCGGGCCTGACTTCATACCCCCTGCTGTCGGCGTAGCACGCGTCCACCGCTTCGCGGAGCACTCTGGTCATGGCGGCGACGTAGCTCTTGGTCCGCTGCCTGCCCTCGATCTTGAGGGCCGAAACACCAGCGTCCATAAGGCCGGGCAGGACCTTCAGGACGTTCAGCGATTCCGGTTCCTCGAAGGCGTACTCGTAGCTTCCGCCGGGCGTCACATACCTTCCCTTGCAGCAGGTGGGATACGGCGAAGACTCGTCCTTGCCGAGCCTGTTGAGGGTGACCCCGTTAAGCGCGATGGTCATGCCGCCGTCCGCGGAGGGGTTGAAGCGGACGAACCTTGAAGGGGAGCACGCCCCTTCCGTGTTGGTGGACGCGCCCGTGACCCAGGAGGATAGATAGCACCTGCCTTCGATGTTTATGCAGAGGCCGCCGAGGGCGAAGACCTCTATCTCTGCTTCCGTCCTCTCCTTCAGGCGCTTCATCTCTTCGATAGTGAGCACCCGAGGCAATACTACCCTTTTTATGCCGAAGTGCTTCCTGTAGAAGTTTATAGACTCGTAATTGGATGAGCTGGCCTGCGTCGAGAGGTGGAGGACCGAATCCGGGTGGCGTTCCCTGGCGTATTTGAGTATGCCGAGGTTGGCTATTATCACGGCGTCCGCGCCGAGCTCCACCGCGTGGTCCACGGCCTTGTACCATTTGACGAAGGTATCGCCCTGCGGGAAGGTGTTTATGGCTATATAGAACTTCCGGCCCTTGGACCTGACATAACCGATGCCGTCCGCCATTTCCGCGGGTGTGAAGTTGAGCCCCTCGAAGTTCCTGGCGTTCGTCGAGTCGCTGAAGCCCAGGTATACGGCGTCGGCCCCGCTGTCGATAGCGGCCTTGAGCGAGGCCAGGTTCCCGGCAGGGGACACGATCTCAGGTTTTCCTCTCATGAGGCCTCCGCGCTTTCCATAGTCCGCACCAATATACAATTTCACATATTCCCGGTCAAACCCGTTCTGAGGAGGGGCTCTATTTCGGAAGGACGGCCCGGTTTGCCGAAGTAGTATCCCTGGACGAAGTCGCACCCGTACTCTTCGAGAAGCTTGAGCTGCGCCTCGGTTTCCACGCCCTCGGCTATGACCTCCAGGTCGAGGCTCGAGGCCATCGCGATTATGCCCCTTGCCATTGTCATGCTCCCGGCATCCGATGCGAGGTCCTGTATGAACGACCGGTCTATTTTGAGCATGTCAACCGGGAGCCTGTTAAGGTAGCTTAAAGACGAGTACCCGGTCCCGAAGTCGTCTATATAGACGCGCACCCCGATGGACCTGAGCCTGTCGAGTATGCTGCTGAAGCGCGAGATATCGTCCATGAGCTCGCTCTCGGTAACCTCCACGGCAAAGCGCACCCCATCGGTTGCGCCGATATTTTTCGTCATCCCTTCAAGGCGCTCCGGGAAGCCCAGGTCCTTGAGCTGGCTGACGGAGACGTTTACGCCAACCTCCAGCTCTATCCCGAGCTCCTTCCATTCTCTTGCCTGGCCGAGCGCGGTCTGAACGACCCAGTCTCCTATCGGGATTATGAGGCCCGTGTCCTCGGCGATAGGGATGAACTTGTCAGGCGGCACCGGCCCTAGCCGGCTGCTATTCCACCTTATGAGGGCCTCTGCAGCCGCGGGTTTTCTGCCGGCAATTGCCATTATGGGCTGGTATACGAGCTCGAGCTCGCCTCGCGAGAGCGCGTATCTGAGCTCGTTCTCTATGGTCCGCCTTTCCTGCGCCTTCCTGTTTATCTCCGGGGAATAATAGGACGCGGCCTTGCCTTGCTCCGGTGCGGTCCGGGAATGGACCGCCAGGGCGGAGTTCCTCATGAGCTCGGCCGCGGTGCCGCCGTCGTCGGGGTATAAGGAGACGCCGACAGCGGCATTGATGACGACCTCTTCTCCGCCGGCCGGCACGGTATGCGGCAGCCCGCCGACTATCCTTTCAAGGACCGCCACGACATCGTCCCTGTCCGCCGCGTCGGCCAGCACAAGTCCGAAGTTGTCGTTCCCGAGCCTGGCGACGGTGTCGCCGTCCCTGGTCGAGCGCGAGAGGTATCCGGCTATATGCTTAAGCAGCTCGTCCCCGGCCCTGTGGCCGAGGGTGTCGTTCACCTTCCTGAACCCGGCGACATCCAGAGTTACAACGCCTACGCTCCTGCCGTAGTACCTGGCCCTCTGCACCGCGTGCCCCAGCCTGTCCTCGAATACCCACCTGTTGGAAAGGCCCGTGAGCGTATCGTATCTCGACAGGAAGTCCAGCCGTTCTTCCTTTTCAATGTTCTGAAGACCCAGCGAGGTGTCGGCCGCGAGCTCAAGGAGGAGGGCCATCTCCTCCCTGTCATTAAAGAAGCCGGGCTCGGCTGAATAGAGGCATAGCGCCCCTTTCGCCTCCCCTTCAGTCCGGAGCGGGAATGCCGCCGCCGACCTGTAGCCGAACTTCCTGGCAAGGTCTTTCCACGGGGCGAGGGCGGTCTCTTTTTCGAAATCGGTCCCGATTACATGGCGGTCGCCGGCGACCGCCATTAGCGAGAAGGGCATCGGCTTCCCGGGTGATGGTTCGAGGAACGGCGCGAGCGCGTCGAGGTACTCCTTGTCGCGCCCGGCGTGCGCGGCAGGGTAGAGCCGCCCGTTCTCGTCCTTGAGCGCCACCCATGCGAGGGCAAAGCCGCCGTGCTCGACGGCTATGCGGCAGGCCTCGTTAAGGAGGAAATCCCTTTCCCGGGCCCGGATGATGGTGCCGTTGATGGCGCTGAGGACCGAGTATATCCTGTTAAGGCGGGCAATCCTTTCAAGATGGAGCCGGGCTTCGCTTTCGCGCCTCTCCAGCGCCTCGGCCATTGAATTGAAGCTCCTGGCAAGCGAGCCTATCTCGTCGTTGCCGCCGACTGCCGCCCTGGCATCGAGCGCCCCTTCGCCGATCTTCCTCGTCGCTTCCACCAGGCCCCTTATGCGGTTCAGGACGAGCCTGTCGCCCCAGAAGACCGCCATGAGGAGGACGGCGATTATCACCGCCCCGGAGGTCAATATGTTCCGCAGAAGGGCCCTGTCCGCCTCCGCGTATGCTGTTGCGACAGGTATGCCGGCTATTACGAATATCCGGCTGTCCTTGCCGAGCCGTATTTCATTGAAGGCGTATATTCGTTTAATCCCGTCGAGCCCTCTTATGACAGCGTGGTCTTCGCTCAAGCGGCTTTTAAGGAGCTCCGAAAACTCGGTCCCCTCGATGCTCTGCCCGGCCCACCCGCTGCCTTCCGGGAACCTGGCGAGGACCGTGCCTTTTCCGTCCACTGCCGTTATTACGCTTCCGGGAGCAGGGCCGTCCGCCATAAGGGCATCCCGTATCCATGTTATCGGGAGCGCGGCGAAAAGGACCCCGGAAAGGGAGCCGTCCCTTCCAAGGACCGGGTATGAGAAGTTAAGGCCCGGCACGGATGTAATCCTGCCGACCTGGTAGTCGCCTATGGAGAAATCGAGGTCCCGCACTGCTTTCCGGAAATAAGGACGGTCGCCTAGGTACAGGGGGGGATCGGACGGAAGCGCGCTCGCAATGAGCATCCCGTCAGTGCCGATGAGGCCGATATTCGCGTAGACCTTCTGGTACTCCATCGTGTTCCTGAGCACCAGGGCCAGGTCTTCCCTGCTTACCGGGCCAACGGACTGGGAAAGCACCGATAGGAGGAGTTTCGTGTCGTTTATGAGCTTGCGCTGCTCTTTGGAGGCTTGCCGCACGACAGCGAGGACCGACTGTCTCGCTTCCTCGGAACCGATGCGGCGCTGCTCGAGGCTCGTGTATACGATAAGCGACAGCAGGGGGAGCGAGGCCAGGAGCACGAGGATTACCAGCCGCCCCCTCAGGGTCGAGAAGGCGCCTGAAAGGCGCGGCCGTTTTTCAGGATTTTCTTTCAGAAGCGTCCCCCCCCGTTCCCGGTATGCGCGGAGCCACCCCTCGGAGCTGTCCTTTACGAATTATCCTTTATCCTGAGAGAATCGTCAAAGGCGGGTATCCGTGCCGGCAACCCGGCACGGACCGAAGATAGATCAGAACGGCACGTCGTCCATGTCGCTTGACGGGATGTCGTCGGCCGAGACATCGGATGCTCCAGCGGATGCGCCGGACTCGCCCCTGGACCCGAGCATCTGCATGGTGTTGGCGAGGATCTCGGTCGTGTACTTCTTGTTGCCGTCCTTGTCCTCCCAGCTCCTTGTCTGGATCTTGCCCTCTATGTAGACCTGCTTGCCCTTTGAGAGGTACTCGCCGCATATCTCGGCGAGCTTGCCGAAGGCCACCACCCTGTGCCATTCGGTCTTAGTCTCCTTCTGCCCGTCCCTGTTGGCCCTGGTCTCGCTCGTGGCCAGCCTGAAGTTTGCCACAGCCATCCCGCCGGGAGTATAGCGCATCTCCGGGTCTGCGCCCAGGTTGCCGACCAGGATGACCTTGTTTATGCCTGCCATGTGGACGTTCTCCTTTTGGTAATATTTAAATCGATCTTCCCCGGCCTTCCTTGATTGCGGGGAAAATCTCTATTTTTTAGAGGTTCCTTCGATTGTGCGGCTATTATAACCATCAGAATGGCTTGTTTGCAAGCCATTATTCCCCAGGGCCCGTCCCCCATGCCTCAAGGTCCTTGATATACCTGTAGGCAGCAGGGTCCCCGAGCTCGTGAGCCTTTTTCATGCTGAGATATGAGTTCCTCATGTCGCCCAGGTGCATGTAGGCCTTGCCGAGGTCTACATGCGTCGAGGCGTCGGAAGGGTCGAGCTCAGCTGCCTTACGGAAGTCATCGAGAGCGTCCCCGTACCGGCCAGCGATGGCATGGGCCGTGCCGCGCCCCTTGAACCCCTGCGCGTTGTCCGGGTATAACGCTATCTGGCGTCCCCATAACGCGAGCGAGTCTTTCCAGACCGCCTGTTGCCTGAACGTCATGGCGGAGAAGAGGGCCGAGGCCACGAAGACGGTCAGCAGCACGGGGACGAAGGCCTTCGCGCGCCTCCGGACCGCCCAGCCTGCCCCTGCGGCGGCGAGCACCGCGAAGCCTATGCCAGGGATGTACATGAACCTGTCGGCGGCGGCGTGCATCCCAATCTGCAATATTCCGATTATCGGAAGGAGAGTTATAAGGAAGTAGGCCCATACGGAAATATAAACCCTGCTCCACCTGCAAAGGTAGAAGGCGAGCGCGGTAATTGCCGAAAGCGCAAGGGCGTAGACCGCGAAGATTGTGTCGAAGCCCGCGGTGAAATCGCGGGGATAGAGCGGGGCGAGGTTGACCGGAATAAGCGTTTTATAGATATAAAAAAGGTAGCCCCTTGCTGTGATGTGCAGGCGGCCCTCAAGCGGGAGCGCTTCCGTGGATACTATGACGCTGTCCACCGTATGAGACCAGACGTTCAGAAGCCCCGTTGCCATGCTAAACGCGAAAAAGGGGGCCTTCTCCAGCAAGAGCCTCTTCCAGCCGTCAGTCCCGGACCTCTCAAGGGGGTAGTAGTCGAGTATGAGGAGCACAAGAGGCATGGTGACCGTCATGGGCTTGCTCATAAGCGACAGTACGAAAAATATGAGCGTCAGCGCGTAGGACGAAGCCTTACGGCCCTTTACATAGCTCAGATAGGCATGCAGGCCCAGGAGGAAAAAAAAGGCGTTAAGGACGTCCTTTCTTTCACTTACCCAGGCAACCGACTCGACCTTGAGGGGATGGAGCCCGAAGAGGAGGCCCGCTGAAATGGCGATTATGAAGAGCACCCTCGGCTCCAGGCCGCCCCTTGCGCCAGCGAGCCTCGCTGCCAGCAATGCCACGAGGAAGGCGTTCGAGCCGTGGAGTATCGAATTTGAAAGGTGGTAGCCGAAAGGGTCGAGGCCCCAGAACGCGTAATCGAGCGAGAAGGAGAGGAGCGTTACCGGGATCCAGGCGCCGTTAGCGAATGAGGTGAAGATGGCCTTGAGGTTCAGGCCTCGTATGGCCGTGTTGTTATGGACGTACATGAGGTCGTCCCAGTTGACGAAATCGAACGAGAGCGAGGGGAGGTAGATGACGAAAGAGGCCAGGGCCGATATGAGTGCGGCAACAAGGACTATCTTCGGTTGTCTTCTGTTTTCATTCATTTCCGGTCCTGATCATCGGGGCCAGCTCATTTACCCGGGCCCTGCTCTTCGAGGTCCTTCAGATACCTTGAAGCTGCCGGGTCCCCGAGGTCATGGGCCCTTTTCATGCTGCGGTACGAGTTTTCGCTGTCGCCCAGGTGCATGTAGGCCTTTCCGAGGTCTATGTGCGCCGAAGGGTCCGCAGGGTCGAGCAGGACGGCGTTCTTGAAGTCCTCGACCGCCTTACCGTACTGGCCGGATATGGCATGTGCAACGCCGCGGGCCCTGTAAGCGGCCTTGTTCCGAGGGTCTTTGGCCAGGACGAACGTGAGGTCCGCGGTCCCCTCCTCGAACCTGCCTGCGCTTACAAGGGCGCCCGCGCGCTTCATATAGGCGTCGGTCGATACCGGGCCGAGCTCTATGGCCCGGTCCAGGTTTTCGATGGCAAGGTCGAATTTACCGAGGCTTATATACGCGTTGGCGCGGTTCATGAACCCGCTCGCCGTGTCCGGGGTGATCCTGCTAAGGTCCTCCATGGCGCGGTCGAGCCTCCCCTGGACGAGATAGGCGTTTCCCCTGTTTACATACCCGTATGGATGGTCCGGGAAGAGCCTTATCTGCTGGTTCCAGAGTGAGAAAGAGTCCTTCCATACGGATATCTGCTTGAGCGCAAGAATTGAGAGCAATGCCGAGGCCGCGATAATTACAGCCAGAACCGGCGCGAACGCGCCCTTTTTCCTTTCCGCCAGCCATCCGGCCCCTGCCGCGACGAGCACGGCGATTCCCATGCCCGGGATATATGTGTACCTGTCAGCCGCGGCCTGCATCCCAACCTGCACGAGCCCTATTACAGGGATCAGCGTTATCGCGAAATAGGCCCAGGCCGCGATGAAGGCCCCGCTCCGCCTCCGAAGATAGATCGCGAGCGCGGTCAGGGCCGAAAGCGCGAGCACATAGAGGGCGAAGAGGCCGTTGAGGCCAGCGGGGAAATCCCTGGGATATACGGGCGCGAGGTTGATCGGCACGAGGGTCTTGTAGATATAAAAGAGGTAGCCTCTGGCCGCGATATGGAGGCGGCTCCCGAAGGCGAGCTCTTCCGCCGGGACCATGGCCATGGCCTGGGACAACATGGTCGCGAGCACGGCCGCCAAGCTCATCAGGAAGAAAGGGAGCTTCTCGGTCAAGAGCCTCCTGAAACCCTCCTTCCTTTGCCTCCCGAGCGGATACAGGTCGAGTATGAGGAGCATGAACGGCATGGTGACGGTCATGGGTTTGCTCAAGAGCGACAAGACAAAGAAGACGAGCGTCAAAACATATGAGGAAGCCTTTTTGTTTCTGGCGTAGCCGAGATAGGAAAGGACGCCCAGGAGGAAAAAGAAGGCGTTAAGGACGTCCTTCCTTTCGCTTATCCATGCAACCGACTCCACCCTGAGGGGATGGAGCCCGAAGAGGAGCCCTGCTGAGATGGCGACTATGAAGAGCGTCTTTGCATTAAAGCCCCTTGTCCCCGCGAGCTTCGCGGCGATGAGGGCCACAAGGAAGACGTTGGCCGCGTGGAGAGCCGAGTTCGTCAGGTGATAGCCCAGGGGGTTCAGTCCCCATATGGCGTGATCGAGAGAGAGGGACAGGAACGTTACAGGGACCCACGTCCCGAGGATTACTGATGTAAAGGCCCACTTGAGGCCGGGCCCCTGCAACCGGGGGTTTTCATAGACATAGAGCTGGTCGTCCCAGTTTACGAAATCGAAGCCGAGGGAAGGGAGATAGAGCGCGAACGCGGCTATGGCCGATAAAAGGGCCGCGATAAGTATTATTTTTCCTGGTTTGCTTTCTTCCGGCATTCCGGACCCGGTCCATACGAAGATTGTTGAAGGTTTTCAGAAGTTTACCACCGCGCCCCGCCGGTTTGCAAGACGATACTACCTTTGTCCGGCGCCCCTGGCCTCGAGGTCCGAAAGGTATCCGGCGGCAGAAGGGGCGCCGAGCTCGAGCGCCATTTTCATGCTGGCGTATGATTTCTCGAAATCGCCGAGGTGCATGTATACCTTGCCGAGGTCTATGTGCGCCGAAGCGTCTCCGGGGTCGAGCTCCGCGGTTTTCAGGAAGTCTTCTAGCGCCTCCCCGTATTGGCCGGAAATGGCGTACGCGGTGCCGCGCGCCCTGTATATGGCCTTGTTCCCCGGGTCTGAACCGATGACTACCGTAAAATCCGAAATCCCCTCCTTGAACCTGCCGGCATTTACGAGGGCGCTCCCGCGGCTTGTGTATGCCGGCAATGTATTCGGCTCCAACTCTATGGCCTTATCGAGGTCCGGGATGGCCAGGTCGAACCTGCCGAGAGTGAGGTAGGCGTTTCCGCGGTTGAAATACCCGTGGCCGCTTTCAGGAGATATCTTCCGGAGGTCCTCTATCGCGGATTCGTTCATGCCAAGCGCGACATAAGCGGTGCTCCGGTTCACATACCCCTGGCTGTGGGACGGAAAAATCTCTATTTGCCGGCTCCAGAGGGAGACCGGGTCCTTCCAGATCATCTCCTGTCTGAACGTGAAAAAGGAGAGCAGTCCCGAGGCCGCCAAAACCAGCGCAAAAACGACCGGGAGCTTCTTGCTGTTCCTCTTTACAATCCATCCGGCCCCGGCAGAAACGAGAACCGCCAGTCCGATGGCCGGGATGTATGTATACCTGTCGGCAGCCGCCTGCCTTCCTACCTGCATAAGGCCTATGACAGGGAGCAGCGTGATCGCGTAATAGGCCCATGCGGAAATAAATGCCTTGCTCCATTTGCGAAGGTAAAGGGCGAGAGCGGTAATGAACAGAAGAGCCGCGAGGTAGATGACCGCCGAAAGGTTGAGGCCCGAGGCGAAGTCGCGGGGGTAAAGGGGCGCAAGGCCCGCCGGGACGACCGTCTTATATATATAGAATAGATAGCCCCTGGCCGCGATATGGATGCGGTCGGCGAACGGGAGCGCCTCCGGCGGCATCACGGCCTTTCCCTGCGACCAGATGGTCATTAGCCCAGCCATAAGGCTAAGCAGGAGGAAGGGAAGTTTTTCAATAAGCGGCCTCTTCCACCCTTCCCTCTTGAGCCTTTCAAGAGGATAGTAGTCGAGTATCATGAGCACGAGCGGCATGGTGACCGTCATGGGCTTGCTGAGAAGCGAAAAGACGAAAAGGACCAGCGTCAACACATAGGAGGATGCCTTTTTGTCCTTGGCATACCCGAGATATGCATGGAGGCCGAGGAGAAAGAAGAAGGCGTTCAGGACGTCTTTTCTTTCGCTGACCCAGGCCACTGATTCGGCCCTGAGGGGATGTAGCCCGAAAAGGAGCCCGGCCGAGAGGGCCATGATGAATGCCCCCCCTGCCCCAAGGCCGCCCCTTGTGCCGGCGGTCCTGGCGGCCAGGAAGGCCACAAGAAAGACGTTGGCGGCGTGGAGTATCGTGTTCGTGAGGTGGTATCCCAGCGGGTCCAGCCCCCAGATGGCGTAATCGAGGGCGAATGACAGGAACGTGAGCGGTATCCAGGTCCCCATGACGACCGCCGTGAAGGCCCACTTGAGATCAAGCCCCTGGATATCCGGGTTATCGGATACGTAAGCGGGGTCGTCCCAGTCCACGAAATCGAAGCCCAGGGAAGGCAGATAGAGCGCGAATGCGGCTATCGCGGATATGAGCGCCGCAAGAAAAATATGCTTTACATGGTAATATCTTTCCGGCATTCCTTTTCCCAGGCTCTTTATCAGGCTGCTGAAAAAGTCCATCTGCATCGTTGTCTTCGTCGCTCGTCACTGCGGCGTACACGAAAAGTACGCCGCATTCCTCGCTCCTCGCCGCCTCGCATCTGGAGCTTTTTGAGCAGCCTGAATAAAAACGGAGTTTTTCAGCAAGCTGTTACAAGAAAGAGCGGCCCTTTCCGGCTGGACTGCTTTGCGTTCAAATGCTTGCCAGCTTTAGGGAATTTACTCGGGACTCGTCCGTTCAGTCAGCCAGTATACCACTGCGCGGTTTTGGTTTGCAAGGGCGCTCCGGCCAGGGATTTTTTTGTGCTATTGGGGCGTTTTGCATGATATATTATGACGATTAAGCCCTGAGGAGAGACTACGCCCCGGCTGGGGCGCGCATTCGCCTATGACCGTTCTGAGGACCCTTGCCGTATGGCTCATGGGCCTGCCCATAACCATAGCCCTTTTCATCCTCGTCCTCTTTTCACTTCCGTTCGAAAGGCAGGGCAGGGCGGTCCATTCAATTGGGGCCTTCTGGTCGAGGGTGGTGCTCGCTCTATCAGGCGTAAGGGTGGACGTGAAAGGAAGGGAGAACGTCCCTTCGGGCAGGCCTGTTATCTTCGTCTCCAACCACCAGGGCGCCTTCGATATCCCCGCGCTCCAGGCCTTCCTGCCCGTGCAGTTCCGCTGGGTGGCCAAGAAGAGCCTTTTCAGGATACCCGTCATAGGCTGGAGCATGAGCCTCGCCGGGTATGTAGG
Source organism: Thermodesulfobacteriota bacterium (assembly GCA_030583865.1). Taxonomy (NCBI): domain Bacteria; kingdom Pseudomonadati; phylum Thermodesulfobacteriota; species Thermodesulfobacteriota bacterium. The sequence goes on from CP129479.1 coordinate 631,110, forward strand.
CATCGACAGGGACAACCCCTCTGAGGCCATGAAGAACATGGATGAGGCTTCGGAGAAGATTCGGAACGGGACTTCGGTGCTCATCTTCCCCGAGGGCACGAGGTCCGGCTCTGCCCGGCTACTCCCGTTTAAGCGCGGGGCCTTTGTCCTCGCCAAAAAAAGCGGCGTACCGGTAGTGCCTGTCGCAATAGACGGCACTTCGGATATAATGAGGCGGGGGGGGCTCCTCATAAGGCCCTCGCGTGTCAGGATTCGCATAGGGAGTCCCGTGGAAACCGGGCCCCTTGGCGAGAAGGAGCTCCGGAACAGGATGAAGAAGGACATAGAAGGACTTTTGCAGGCCGGGTCAGGGAGGCCCTGAAGAGTATTCATGGGAGAGCCCCTTAGGATAATCCCTTTAGGCGGGCTGGGCGAGATAGGCCTGAACATGATGGCCATCGAGTACGGCGACTCCATCATAGTCGTGGACTGCGGCCTCATGTTTCCGGAGGACTACATGCTCGGGATAGACATAGTCATCCCGGACGTGAGCTACCTTAAAAGGAACCGCGAGAAGGTAAAGGCCTATTTCATAACCCACGGACATGAGGACCACACCGGCGCCCTGCCTTTCATCCTGCCCCAGGTCGACGCGCCTATATACGGCACCGCCCTCACCATAGGGCTCATAGAAGAGAAGCTCGCGGAGTTCGGCCTCGCCAAATCGACCTTATTCGAGACGGTCCGACCGAGGGACAGGGTATCCATAGGGCCCTTCGACATAGAGTTCATACGCGTCAGCCACTCGATAGTGGACGGCTGCGGCCTTGCCATAAGGACCCCCGTGGGCACCGTGATACATACCGGGGACTTCAAGATGGACCAGACCCCGGTGGACGGCGAGGTCATGGACTACGCCCGGTTCTCCGAGTACGGGGAATCCGGGGTGCTGCTTCTCATGTCGGACTCCACTAACGTCGAAAAGGAGGGCTATTCCCTCTCCGAGCGGGAGATAGGGAAAAACCTCGAGGAGATATTCAGGAGGTGCGAGGGGAGGATAATCGTCGCCGCCTTCTCCTCCAACATACACCGAATCCAGCAGGTCATGGACGCCGCCGCAAGGCACGGGCGGAGAGTGGTACTCAACGGGAAGAGCATGGTGGCTAACGTGCGGATAGCGCACGCCCTCGGGTATCTCAAGTACCCGGAAGGCCTCATGGCCGACCTGAAGGAAATAGACTCGATACCGCACGACCAGGTCGTGCTCCTTACTACCGGGAGCCAGGGCGAGCCCATGAGCGCCCTTACCCGCATGGCAATGGACAACCACAAGCAGATAAAGGTAAGGAAGGGCGATACCGTCATCCTTTCATCCAAGTTCATCCCCGGCCACGAGAAGGCCATATCCACCATGATGAACCACCTTTACAGGCGCGGCGCTGACGTCATATACGAGAAGGTCTCCGAGGTGCACGTCTCCGGGCACGCAAGCCAGGAGGAGCTTAAGATAATGCTCAACATGGTGCGCCCGAAGTACTTTATCCCGGTGCACGGCGAGTACAGGCACCTGGTCCTCCATTCGAGGCTCGCCGCGAGGATCGGCATACCGGAAGAGAACGTAATAATAGCCGAGGACGGGGACGTGGTCGAATTCGCCCCCGAGGGCGGGTTTGTCAAGGCCGGGAAGGTCGAGTCCGGGCGGGTCTTTGTCGACGGCAAGGGCGTGGGAGACGTGGGCGAGATGGTATTGAAGGACAGGAACCACCTGGCCCAGGACGGCATGGTGCTCGCCCTCGTTGCCATAAACGCCACGACCGGCGACATGGTATACGGCCCCGAGATAGTGACCCGCGGGCTTGTCCTCGAAGAGGGCAGGCCCGCGCTCATCGAGGACGCCAGAAAAGTGGTAATAGAGGCGCTGAACACCTTGAATGCCGAGGTCAAGACCGAGCAGCTTGAGATAAAGGAAGAGGTGCGGAGGGCGCTTCGGAGGTACTTCAATAAGACCCTGGAGCGGAAACCCGTCATACTCCCCATGATAATAGAGATTTAGGCTGCTCAAAAAGTCCATCTGCGTCATTGTCTTCGCGGCGTACACGAAAAGTACGCCGCATTCCTCGCTCCCCTGTTCCAATGGGGGCCTCGCATCTGGAGCTTTTTGAGCAGCCTGAGCGAATTTTGATTTTAACCGCAACCTGTTGGCCCGAGGTTTTTTTGAGATGAGCTCGAAAGTCTACTTCGCTGACCTCAGGACCACCCCCAAAAGAAATCTGCTCGATAAGCTCGATTCCCTTCTTGAGAATGCAGGCATAAGGGAGCGGTTCAGGAAAGGGCACCTTGTCGCCCTTAAGCTCCATTTCGGGGAGAAAGGGAACGCCTCCTATGTAAGGCCCGTTTTCGTGAGAAGGATAGTCGAGCGCGTAAGGGAAGCAGGCGCAAACCCCTTTCTTACCGACACAAATACGCTATATGTGGGCACAAGGGGCAATACCGTCGACCACCTGAGGACCGCCGTCGAGAACGGCTTCGATTTCGCCGTGGTCTCCGCTCCCCTCGTCATAGCCGACGGCTTAAGGGGCGCCTCCGGGACGCCGATAAGGGTAGAGGGGAAGCACCTCAGGGAAGTAAGCATAGCGAGCGAAATAGTCGCTGCCGACGGGCTCGTGGCAGTGACCCATTTCAAGTGCCACGAGCTTTCGGGCTTCGGGGGCGCGTTGAAGAACGTCGGCATGGGGTGCGCAAGCCGCGAGGGGAAGCTCGCGCAGCACTCGAACTGTTCCCCGATCGTAGACCCCGGAGGCTGCGTTGCCTGCGGCGACTGCGCCACCGCGTGCCCCTCGGGGGCCATAACGGTCGGGACCGCCGCTGTAATAGACGAGGAGGCCTGCATAGGGTGCGGCCACTGCATCGCCGTATGCCCGGAGGGGACGATAAAGGTAAGCTGGGACGAGACATCGGCGAGGCTCCAGGAGAAGATGGTCGAGCACTTCGAGGGGGCCGTCAAGGGAAAAGCTGGCAGGTGCGTATACATCTCCTTCGTGACCCAGGTTAGCCCGGCATGCGACTGCTACGGCCATAACGACGCCCCCATAGTGCCGGACGCCGGGGTGCTGGCCTCGACCGACCCGGTGGCAATAGACCAGGCCGCGGCGGACATCGTAAACGGAATGGAAGGCTTCAGGGGGAGCGCCCTGCGGAGCGGGCACGAGCCGGGGGGCGACAAGTTCAGGGGGGTCCACCCCTCCGTAGACTGGGAAGCACAGCTGTCATACGCCGAGGAAAGGGGCCTCGGGTCGAGGGATTACACCCTTGTTAAAATCTGATAATCCGGGTCTGGCCGTAAGCAGGATGGAGCGGAGATGGCGGTAAAGAAGATAGGAGAGCTCCTGGTCGAATCAGGGCTCATAACCGAGGAGCAGCTCGAGGAGGCTCTTGCCGCGGGCAAGGAAAACAAGGGCACCAGGACCGGCGCCCTGCTAGTGAAGCTGGGGTACGCAACGGAGATAGACATAGCCCAGACCCTGTCCTACCAGGTAGGGATCCCCTTTATGGACATGGCTTCCACGACAGTGGACCCGGAGAGCCTCAAGCTCGTTAGCGAGAAGCTAGCCCGGAAGTACCTCCTTGTGCCGCTCTACCACGACAAGAAGATCCTGAGGATCGCCATGGCAGACCCGCTGAACCTGAACGCCATAGACGACCTGAGGTTCTCTACCGGCATGGAGATACAGCCCTTCATCGCCACGCTCTCGGACGTCAATTCCGCGATATCGAGGTACTACCACCTGAACGAGCCCATGATGGACGAGATACTGGGCGATTTCAAGAAGGACAGGTACGTCGAGGTATTCCACGAGTCAGAATCGAACAGGGACCTCTCCGAGCAGGTGAAGAAGTCCGCCGCGCCGCCCATCATCAAGATGGTCGATTCAATACTGATACACGGCTTCGACAACAGGGCAAGCGACATCCATATCGAGCCGCAGGAAAAGGGCGTGAAGCTCAGGATACGGGTAGACGGGCTCATGCGCGAAACAAAGCAGCTTCCAAAATGGGTGCAGGGGCCCGTGGTTTCCAGGATAAAGATAATGGCTCGGATGGACATAGCCGAGAGGAGGACGGCCCAGGACGGCAGGTTCAAGGTGCGGATCGGGGAAAAGAGCATGGACGTAAGGGTCTCGTCGCTGCCGACCCAGCACGGCGAGACGATAGTCATGCGGCTCCTGGACCCCAAGGCCGCCATGATAGACATAGAGGGCATAGGGATAGGCAAGGGAGATCTCGACCGGGTTTTCGACATGATAGAGCGCCCCCAGGGTGTAGTGCTCGTGACGGGCCCCACCGGCTCTGGCAAGACCTCCACGCTTTACGCCATGCTCGCCCGCATAAAGAAGGAAGAGATAAACATAATCACGATAGAGGACCCCATAGAGTACGAGCTCAAGGACGTAAACCAGGTGGCCGTTAACGACAAGACCGGCCTTACCTTCTCATACACCCTTAGGTCGGTACTCCGGCAGGACCCGGACGTCATACTCGTCGGCGAGATGAGGGACGCGGAGACTGCGACGATCGCCCACCAGGCCTCCCTTACGGGACACCTGGTCTTCTCGACTCTGCACACGAACGACGCGGTCTCCTCGATAACGAGGCTCCGTAACCTGGGCGTGCCTTCGTACATGATAGCGTCGGCCCTGAACGGCATAGTGGGCCAGAGGCTCGTGAGGGTGATATGCAAAGGGTGCAGGGAGGAGTACACGCCGACCGGGCAGGAGATACGGAAGGCGGGGCTCAAGTGGTCCGGGAAGAGGCTCTACAGGGGCGCGGGCTGCAACCTCTGCGCAAATACCGGCTACTCGGGGAGGACCGGGATATTCGAAATAGTGACGGTAAACGGCGCGATAAAGAACCTCATAGCCGCCGATGCCCCCGAGCGCGAGATAATGGCCGCCGCCCTGGAAGGCGGCATGACCCCCATGCACATGGACGGGCTAGATAAGGTCTCTTCCGGCATAACCACGCTTGAAGAGCTCGCGAGAGTCATTTACATGGCCAAGGAACCGGTGTGCCCGGCTTGCCTCAAGACAGTCCCTGCCGGGACGGAGAAATGCGGCGAGTGCGAGGCGGGCGTAAAGGACGCCGCCTGCCAATGGTGCGGGAAGGAACGGGAGGAGGGCTGGGTAGCGTGCCCCTGGTGCGCGCACGAGTTCGCCGCCGCCCCTATAACAGGAGGTTGAAGAAGTCCTTCCTGGACTTTTCAGCCGCGCCTTGGCCGGAATGAATCCGTCCAAGCCTGACTCATAGGGGCTTTCCCCTGGCATCTCATGCCTCGGCGATCCTGATTGCATGCCAGCCTTTTTGGTTTGCGGAAAAGTTCCACTTGTGATATATTCCTGCAATCCATTATGTGAGCGAGTTCAGGCGGGGGGCCTTCCCAGAAGGCGCCACCTCGCGTTAATGCTTCTTGTTCCGAATCCGCTGCCCTGATATGCTGAAATCCTCGCTGACCACGCGCTCTTCCTTGCACTGGCTTGCATGCCGGGCTTCGCAATCGGGGAATTCTTTTCAATGGACCCGGCCCCGGCGGACAGGCCGTTCCTCGAACAGAAGAGAAAGCCGGGCGATATAAAGAAAGACAGGTACGGCCTCCCGGACCCCACTCCCGACGTAATCTCCCTTACGCACCTTCCAAACGACCGATACGGCTTCGTAGACTGGGCCGAGGCCATCTCCTCCGGCATAATCTCGCCGAAGTCGTCGATAGACGGCTCTCCCGCGAGGCTCGCTCCCGCCGACAGGGAGAGGTTCGACGGCGACGTCCTCTTGAGGTCCAAAAAGGAATTCATGCCGGACGTGCTATTCCCGCATTCGGCCCACAACGAATGGCTCAAGTGCTCCACCTGCCACCCCCGCATATTCGCGAAGAAGGCCGGCGCGAGCCGCATTACGATGACGGGGATATGGAAAGGCAGGTTCTGCGGAGTATGCCATGACAAGGTGGCCTTCCCGACCAGGAACTGCTTCAAATGCCATTCGGTCCCAAGAGAGGCCGGGAAAGCGTTCAAAGGGACCGGGCAGGTGCGCTAATGCATCAATATGACTACCTCTCCAAAAGCGAGCTGGTAAAGATACTCGAACTGATCGAGCAGTCGCTGAAGTGCGGCAGCCCGGACGACGTAAGAGACCTCATCATGTCGGCCCGGCAGCTCTTCGAAGCCGAGTTCGCCGTATGCGGCCTGCTTGAAGCGGGTTTGCCCCACATCACGGGTTTTGTGAACGGCAATTATCCGGACGAATGGATAAGCAGATACATGGCCGAGGGCCTTCAGAGGCACGACCCGGTCGTAAGGTTCCATTCGAGCTACGCGACTACCCAGATCTGGAAGGACGTCTTCAGAAAGTACGGCGACCCCGGGGCAAGGGAGCTTCTGAAGGACGCAAGCGACTACGGCCTGAAACACGGCATATCGAGCGCGATCTACGTGCCGGAGGCGGACAAGGTCGCGATAGTCACCTTCTCGGACAGGCAAGACAGGTTCAAGGGACGACACAAGAAGATAATCGACATCCTGAGCGCGCACCTTAACGGTGCGATAGCAAGGTCGGTCCTGAGCCCCGAGACCGGGGCTGGAGCCGGGACCACGGTTCCTCAACTGCTTCCTGGTATCTGACACCTGAAAGGGGGGATGCGGCAGATGTGCTACAAGAACTTTTCAAAAAGGGAATTGTCGGAGATACTCGGGATCATCCAGGAGACCCTTAAATGCAAGTCCGAGTCCGACATAGTGTCGCTTACGGGGAAGATAAAGGAACTCGTGTACGCCGACATGAGCGTATGCGCGTTGGGCGAGACTGCCACGGGCAGCCTGCTCAAGGTGGTGAACCATAACTGGCCGGACGAATGGGCTGGGATTTACACATCCGAGCAGCTCTGCAAGCGCGACCCTGTTTTCCTTTTCAATATCAGCCACCAGCAGGCCTATACCTGGTCAGAGGCGATGCGCAATTTTCCTGGCAAACCAGGCGAGGACGTAATGAACAAGGCCTCGGAGTTCAGGCTCAAGTACGGCCTCTCAAGCGGCATAAGCTCGGACGGACCAAAGGGGAGCATATTCTCATTCGCGGGAGACCGCGACAGGTTCACCAGCCACCACCTGATGATACTCGACATCCTGACGCCGCACCTTCATCAGGCGCTTGTACGGATATGCGGGAGCCGGTTCAAAGCCGATGCGCCTCTTTCGCACAGGGAAAGGGAGGTGCTGAAATGGGTCAGGGAGGGGAAGACGAACTGGGAAATATCAGTGATACTCAGCATAAGCGAACGCACGGTCAAGTTCCATATCCAGAACATAGAAAGAAAGCTCAATGCGGTAAACAAGGCGCATGCGATAGCGATTGCGCTCGATAGCGGTTTGCTGGCATAGAGATTACGGACATCCATTCATAATAGTCAGGCCTCCTGGCCGAGGCCTCCTTTTCGAACCTGCGCCAGTCCAGCATGCACACGGCGGCCTTCACGCCGTCGGGCATGGTTTTGAAATCCCCTACGGCTTCCACCGGCAGGCACCCGAGCCTCAGGATCCTATAGCACCTGTTGTCTACGACCATAGCCGAATACCTTACGCCGTTCATGATGTTCCAGTGATACAGGCCCTTGTAGAGAAGGAGGGTCATGTTATGGCCGCCCTTGTTCGAGCGGAACTCCTTCCTCACGCATAGTCTCGTTATCTCGGCGACATCAGGCGAGCGCTCTATCGTTTTGCCGTTTGGCAGAAGGGCGGCGAACTCCCTGTCTATCATGAACGGATTGGGCGGAAGTATCATCCGGAGGCTCCCGGCCAGGGTCATGTCTTCCCTGAAAACTCCGATCGAGTATGAGAACGCGTCATAGGGGTCCCTCTCCAGGCCGTCCGTGGCCTCAGGCACCCATTTGAGCTCCTCCGCGAAGACCTCGTGGCGGAGCTTAAGCGCCGCCTCGAACTCCTCCGGAGCTGAAATGGTCTTTATTATGAACTCGTCTTCCTCGAATATCAGTTCCATGCCCCCTTTTTAGCAGGAAGTGGCGGGGCCATGTAACTGTCAGGTATTGCAGTTCACTTTTATGCGGCGTAGTTGTAAAATAAAAAGTTTAATTTCGTGGACCCCTGTACCAAAGTGCAGGGGGACCTGGCGGGTAAATATAGTATAATGCCGCCGTTCCGGTTCAGAGAGGGCAGGGCAAAACCCGGCATTTGAGGCGTGCAGGCATCCTGAAAGGAGTTTGTATGGACGCTGATTACAGGAGGTGCCGTGAGACCGCTTTCAAAGCGCTCGTCGGTCCTTACGGGCTCGCGGAGTTCGGCAGGGAGCGCCTTCTGGAGCTCATGGTATCGTACGCCGCGCCCAGGAAAGACGCGCGGGCCGTCACCGACAGGCTCCTCAGCAGGTTCAGGGGCTTAAGGGGCGTGCTCGACGCCTCCCCGGAAGAGCTTGAGGCCGAGGGCTCGCTGGGCAACGACGGCATAGTGCTCGTAAAGCTCTTCAAGGAGATGGCTGGCGCCTACCTAAAGGAGCGGACGATCGGGCAGGAAGCCGAGGCCGGCATGGCCGACCTCCTCGACTACCTTTGCCTTACTCTCTCCGGCGAAAGGGTCGAGAAGTTCCTCGCGGTATACATGGGGTTCAGGAAAGAGATAATCTCCATAGACGTTCTGCACGAGGGCACCATAAACCAGACCGTCGTGTATCCCAGGAAGGCCATTGAGATGGCCTTCAGGCACAACGCCCGGTCGGTCATCTTCGTCCATAACCACCCGAGCGGCGACCCTACGCCGTCGAGCCAGGACAGGCAGCTTACACGGGTCCTGGACAGGGCCGCGGCCGCGGTCGACATACTTGTTCTTGACCACCTGATAATCGGCAGGGACAGAAACTTCAGCGCCAGGGAGAACGGCTGGTCGATGGGGCTTCCCTTCAACTGCATCGCCGCAAGCCCCTGAGGTCGCCTGTAAAAATTGATCTTTTCCCCGGACTCTGCGTCAGTCCGGGAATAAAAAAGCTCACATATTTTCATATATGCTCCGCTTTTTATTCCCGGCCTTCCTTGATTACGGGGAAAATCTCTAATTTTTTTTTGAGATTTCTTAAGGAAGGTCTGATTAATTCGCAAACGCTGTCATTCTGAGCGAAGCGAAGAATCTCGTATTGGGAAATTCGGCAAGTTATGATTCTTATCTCGCCCGTCCTGGGGGCTCGACCCTCGGGCTGCCTCGCCAAGAGGCTCGGCATTCAATTTTTGCTGTCCTGCAAAAATCGTCGGTCGCTTACGCTCCCTCAGAATGACAAAAAAAGGAATTATCAGATCTTCCTTAACTTGGTGCTCTTAAGAGCCGGCGCGTGTTCAACCCGACCTCTTAGAGCGTTCGAGCGCCTCTAAAACGGCCTTCAGAAGGCTTCCTACAGAATAGGGCTTGGGCAAAAAACTATAGCCTTTTTCCTTGAGGAGAGGCCTCGATGTCTCCTCGGCGTAGCCGCTGGTTATTACCACCGCCATGCCCGGCTTTTTCGTAAGGACCTCCTCTGCGAGGTTGAAACCGCTCTTGTCCTTGAGGACCAGGTCCGAAAAAAGGACCTTGAGGTCCGGTTCCCTCTGGAAAGCCTCCATCGCCTCTTTCGCGTTCCCGGCCTCGACGACCCTGAAACCGTTATTCGCAAGCGCGGCCTTCGTGAACTCCCTTACCGGCAGGTCGTCCTCGACGAGCAGCACCTTTTCCCCTCCGCCTTTCAAGGGCTTCGCCTCGCGCGCCTCCTCCCCTTCGCGCCGCCTGAGGACAGCCGGGAAATAGATCTTGAATATGGTGCCCCTGCCCGGTTCGCTCTTGACCGATATCCACCCCCGGTGCTGTTTTATTATGCTGTAGACTATGGAGAGCCCGAACCCCGTCCCCTTGCCCGCCTCCTTGGTTGTAAAGAAAGGCTCGAATATCCTCGGGAGGAACTCCTTTTCTATGCCGATTCCCGTGTCGGCCACGGTAAGGCAGACCGCCTCTCCGGGGCGGGCGTCCGGTACGGATTTGGCCCGGCGCTCGTCGATTACGATGTTTCCCGTTTTTATCGAGAGCGTGCCGCCCTGGGGCATGGCGTCCTTAGCGTTCAGGGCGAGGTTCATGATGACCTGCTCGATATTGCTCTCGTCGGCCTCTATGGTCCAGAGGTCCGGGGCCAGGTCGGTCGAGATGGTGATGTCCTCCCCGATTATGTGGGTGATCATGACCAGGAGCTCCTCGACGAGCTTGTTCACGTTGAGCGGCACGAGCTCGAAGGGCTGGCCGCGGCTGAAGAGGAGGAGCTGCCTCGTAAGCTTGGAGGCGAGCATCACGGAGTTGATTATCCCGTCCACGCGCGGGTACGAAGGATCGGACTTCTCCATTTCCTCTAGGGCCAGCTCGGCATTTCCCCTTATAGCCGTGAGGATGTTGTTGAAGTCGTGTGATATGCCTCCCGCGAACCTCCCTATGGCCTCCATTTTCTGCGACTGGCTCAGGCGGGCCTGTATGAGCTCCCTTTCACGCTCGGCGCGCTTCCTTTCGGTTATGTCGCGGACCATGGCCGTGAAATGGAGCACGCCGCCGAGGGTGAAGTTATTAAGGGCGAGCTCCAGTGGGAACAGCTCTCCGTTCTTTCTTACGCCCTCGTATTCGAGAATCCTGCCCTGTACCTTGCTCTCCCCGGTCTTCAAAAACGTTTCAAGCCCGACCTTGTGGGCCTTTTTGTACTTGTCGGGAACGATTACCGAGACGCCCTGCCCGACGAGCTCTTCCCTGGGATATCCGAATATCCGGGCGGCGCTCTCGTTGCAGTCGATTATCCTGTCTTTTGCGTCGGCAATGATAATGCCGTCGAAGGCGGTATTGTGGACTAGCCGGTACCTTGTCTCGCTCTCCTTCAAGGCCATCTCGGTCTTTTTCCTCTCGGTTATGTCCTCGCCGGAGCTCAGTATGCCTGTTACGGTCCCGTTCTCCGCGAGCACGGCATTGTGCCAGAGGACGTCCCTTTCCTCGCCGTTTCTCGTTAATACCGGGTTTTCGAAGTAGCCCTCGGCCTCCCTGCCGCCTGAGAGAAGCCTGTCGAACTCGAACCGGACCTCTTTCCTGACCCTCGCCGGCACGAAGTTCCCGACCCAGTCCCTGCCGAGGACCTCTTCCTCCGCGTACCCGAGCGTCTGGTAGGCGTTCCTGTTTATGAGGCTCACCTTCCCGTCCCGGTCAAGGACGACCACCATCACCCCGGCCACTTCGAGGTACTTCTGGAACCGGTCCCGTTCCCTCGAAGCCGCCCTCTCGGCCTCCTCGCGCTTTTCCGCCAGCGCAATGAGAGGCCTGAATATTAAAAAATAAAGGATGGGGGAGATGATGAGCACAAGGAGCGGGGCGTCTATGAAAATGGCATGGAGGGGCTCCAGAAAGTCACTGTAAAAATAGAGGAGCAGCATTATGAGGATCTCGACGAAAAAGACCGACAGGACAAGGATCAATATTATCTTTATTGGCGAATAGGTCCTGGCTTCCGTTTTCTGCTCCGGCTTGCCCTGGCTTGAGGTCTTCTCTTCCATTTTCCTTTTCCTGGAGAAATGTCCTGGCGCTTCTGAGGCGGGTTGAGCTCTTTCCAGGCTGTTATCCCGTCCGGGCCGCCTGGCGCCGGCGCGGGAAAGGGCTGGTTTGGTCTTGATTTTTGTTCCCAAACTGCGGCTTTTCGCGCGTAACGGGAATGATTACCCGCCCGGCCCTGTATGCCAGACTGCCCCCAGGAGGGACGGGCAGAAGGCCTGAACTAAATATTCTGTATTTCTCGGCTTTCGTCAAGCTTGACAGGCCTGAATCTCGGTGTAGATTCAACATAATGCTTTTTGCCAGCCCAATAAAGGAAGGAGAGCGGTATTATGAGAAAGGCGGCTTATTTAATGTTTTTCGCCATTGCCGCGCCGTCGGCTGCGTTCGCATACCCCAACGGGACACCCATGTACCTTACGGATACCGGCCCGTTTTGCGCGTCGTGCCATTCCGCCGTGAAGGCCGAGTACATGCCGGAAGCGCCGCCGGATTTCGCGAAGTCCGAGGTGCCTGAGGCCAAGCACTACGGCCAGGTGCGCGCCAAGCTCCCGCCTTCCCCTTATATAGAGCTTACGGATGAAGAAAAAGAGGAAGTCATACGGGTAGCCAGGCTTATAGATTCCCGGTCGTCCGTTGTTATTACGGCCCCGGAAAGCGTAAAGGCCGGGGCAGAGACGATCGTCGAGGTCAAGGCGAGGGGCGGAAACGGCCCGGCAATCGGCATCATGCTCGTGGACCGGGCCATGAGGTTCCAGTCCAGGCCTGTCTCATCCTCGGGATGGCAGGTGCTTGGCGAACCGGAGGTCAGGGGGCAGGACGGCAAGTCCCAGCGGAGCTGGTTTGAGAAAAGGTCAGAAGGCCTCCCCGCGAACCTCAATTACGCGGCCATAGAGGGGCAGGAATTCGACCTGGGAAGGGACCTCCTGCCCGGTGGTACCGTCACCTACAGGCTAAGGGCTCCTCTTGCCCCCGGCGTCTACACAATGGCCGCAGCCTTCCTGTACGGAACGGAAAACGCCGATACGGCGGGATTTTTCCAGCGGCCCTCAGGCAGGATACTGTTTTCCGAAGAGGTGAGGGTCCGGGTCGAATGAGCTGGAGCGCAAAAAAAATCATTTCTGGACGAAAAAACCGTTTTTTTTCTATTTACTCCGGACATGATTCAGGTTATCCTCGCGTCCATTATTCATATGGTTACGGCATATTGCCTGGTAATTCAAATCCTTTTTCGGCGCAGTCCGGCAAAGGATTTTTTATATAAGGGAGAATATATGCGCCTACGGGTTTCGCGTGGTGAAGTAGGCCCCTTGGGAAGGAGGCGGGTGAATCCTTTCAGGGGGGTTTGAAAAACCGTTGCATCAGGATTTTGCCAGGGGTAGTCAAAAACCAGAAGCAAAAAACTTTTAAAGGGAGAAGAAAATGAAAAAGCTCGGATTCGCTCTCGTAGTAGCGCTCTTCGGTCTCTCGACGCTCGTGACCGCCTGCCAGAGGCAGGAACCGGCCCAGGAACAGCCGGCACCCCCGGCAGCTGAGCAGCCCGCTCCTCCGACCGACCAGCAGCCTCCTGCCGATCAGGCCGCTCCTCCGGCTGACCAGCAGACGGCACCTCCGGCCGGACAGCCCCAGAACTGACCACGACCTGGCCTTAAGGCCGTAATGGTCTGAACCGAAAAACGGCGGATCGGAAGGGGGAAGACCCCCGGAACATCCGCCGCTTTTTTACTGGCTGCTGAAAAAGCCCAATCTGCTGTGTAGTCTTCAAAGTTCGTCACTGCGGCGAAAAGTACGCCTCATTCCTAAATTTTCGATTCCTTGCATCTTGAGATTTTTGAGCAGCCTGAACGTGGGTTTTGAGTCTTTTAGCAAGCCTTTAAAAGCCCAAAGCCGGTTCTGATTTCTGTCCGTCCATCAAGGCCGGGAGGCCTTCCATGGAAGAGAAGGGCGTCTACATAGCGACCTCCGGATGGCAGTACGGCCACTGGATCGGGCCATTCTATCCGGAGCATATCGCGAAATCGAAGCTATTCGAATTCTACTCCACCCGCTTCAATACCGTCGAGGTCAATAACTCCTTTTACAGGCTCCCCGAGAAGGCCACATTCGCCCACTGGAAGGAAAAAAGCCCTGAAAAGTTCATCTTCGCCCTCAAGTCGAGCCGCTTCATAACCCATGTGAAAAGGCTCAAGGACCCGGCAGTGCCGGTCAGGAACTTTATGGAGAGGGCCGTTGCGCTTGAAGAAAAGCTCGGGCCCATCCTATTTCAGCTGCCGCCCAGGTGGAACCTTAATACCGAACGGCTCGCAATTTTCCTCGAGGCCCTTCCCCGGGGTTTCAGGTTCGCATTCGAGTGCAGGGACCCGAGCTGGTTCCATCCCGAGGTATACAGGCTTCTTAAGGAGCATAACTCGGCCTTTTGCATATTCGATTTCGACTTCCTGCTCTCGCCCAGGGAGGTCACTGCGGACTTCATCTACATCAGGCTCCACGGCCCGGCGGGCAAATACAGGGGGCAGTATTCGGACGAGACGCTCCGTGACTGGGCCCGGTTCATAAGGAAATGGAAGGGGAAGGCCAGGGCCGTTTACTGCTATTTCGACAACGACGAGGCCGGGTACGCGGCAGCGGACGCACTGAGGCTCAAGCACATCCTTGGCCTTGAATAGCGCGCATCCCTGCCTATCAATGCGACGTTTTCCTCAGCACGCCGCCGGTACAGAGCTTCAAGGCCCTCAGTAGCTCTATCGTCCTCCTCGCGGCCTCCTCGGGCTTCCGGGGGTCGTAGAGGTCCACGGTTATGAAGCCGCGGTACGAGCGCCTTTCGAATAGCGAAAGAATTCCCTTGAAGTCCAGTTCGGCCGCGTCCGGCATGAAACGCAGGCGTTTTCTGCCCAACAGGTCCTCGAGATGGACGTGGAATATCCTGCCGTCAAGGAGGTTTATCGTGGACTCCGGCTCCTCTCCGAGGGCGTGGCTGTGCCCCAGGTCCAAATTGGCGCCCAGGAAGCGCGAGCCTATCTCGCTTATGAGGCACGATAGCTCGGAGCCGGATTCGATAAGCAGCCCCGGCTCGTACTCAAGGCCTATGAAGACCCTCTTCTCCTCTGCGTACCGCATGATGCTCTTAAGCGACCCCTTCAGGAACTCTATCCCCTCTTCCGGGGTCGTCTCGGGCTGTATCGGCCCGGAGGTCACGCTAACGTTCGATGAGCCGAGCGCCTTCGCGAGGTCTATGCATTTTTTGGTGTAGTCAACCCGCCATGCCCTTACGCCGGGGTCTGGGTCCGCTAGGCACGGCTCGAAGAGCGGCTCGTTGGCCCCCGATTCGTAATATCCACGGACCGTGTTCGCGTTTATGTTGGAGACCTGGATGCCGGTCCGCGCGAGCACCGTCTTGAGCCTCTTGAGCTCAGGTTCCTTCAGGCTGTGCATGTAGAGGTGGGGTATGTCTGCGAGTATCTCGACCCCCTCGTACCCTGCCGCGGCTATCTTTTCCACTGCCTCGAATACGGAGTAGCTTGTGAACGCGTTAGTGCTGAACGAGAACCTCATGTATGCACCCCGCTCTCTTTTGCTTTTTCAGCGTACCTGAAGAGCATCTCGGCCTGCTTGAAATAACGGTGCTCGTCCACGCCGACCGGCGCCTTGAAAAAAGAGGCGAGATGGGTCATGGGGCCGCCCTCGCCCCTTCTTTTCGAGAGCTCTGAAAGCCTTACGAGGTCGAGTATGAGAGGGGCCGCGAGCAGGGAATCGTATCCCTGCCATATGAACTGCATGGTCATCCGCGAGCCGAGGAAACCCCTGAAGTGGATGAAATTCCACGCGGTCTTCATGTCGTCGAGCGAGGGGACGAAGTCGATGCGGACCCTTGAATGGGGGGCGTACCCAAGTACCTTCTGGAGGATGCCGTCCTTGCTGAGTATCTTCGATTCCCTGTTCTCAGGGTCGCTCAGGACCCTCCCGTCCATGTTCCCCAGGAGGTTGACCCCTTCCCAGCTCAGCACCTCTAAATTCCTGTAGAGGAACATCGGCGCGAGTGCGGACTTGACGAGCGTTTCCCCGGTCTTGCCGTCGTTTCCCATGACCGGCACGCCGTTTTTGCCGGCGAGTTCCACGAGAGCCGGCAGGAGGGCGTTCGAGGGGGTGAAGTTTATGTACGGGCAGCCCTCGAGGATGGCGGCGTAGGCGTATATGGCCGAGGCCCGGACCTCTTCCGAACGGTCCTCCATGACGCATTCCTCGAAGCAGTCGGGAGTCTGGTGCGAGGGCCTCGCCTCAAGGGGCGGCTCGGTCGAGGCGAGGTTCACGACGACCACGCAGTCGAGAGAATTCCTTTCCCTGAACCCGGCTATGTCCTTCCTGAGCTTCAACGCCTGCGCTTCAAGGGTCATGGCCCGCTCTGTTGCGGCATCAGCCGAAAGGAGCTCTATCGTCCTCCCGCAGTTCGTGGTTATGCCGTGGCGGATGTTAGGCGAGACCTCGATGAGCCCGCCTTCGATGGCGGAGAGTAGCTCGGAGGGGAGCCCGGCCGACTTGAAAAGGGAGACGGCGCTCTCGAGGGGCGAGCCGGTCCTTATGTCCCATCCGCCGAATGCCATCTCCTCGGGCTCGGCGAGCGCGAGACCATTGAAGGGCGGAAGCTCCGTGACCATGCCGGTCCTGTCGGAAAGCCCCTTTTTAAGGGCCAGGGCGCCGGCGATGACGGCGGTAGCTATGTAGCCCGAGACGCCTATGAAGAACACCCCTGTCTTACCCATCGACAGGGCGCGCCTTCAGGACAGGACCAGCGATGACGGCCAGCATAAGAAATCGTACCATCCCGGCCTCCTCTTTTTCCAGGCACCGGGCCCGTTTTTCCGTGGGCCCCTTCCGCCTTTGGGGACCAGGCAGGGCCGGTCATCTTTTCTGTGGGGGTTTAAGGATTGCGTCCGGTAAAGAGCCGATCCGGGCGCAGTGCTCCTGGGCTGGCTGCCGGTTAAGGCCCGGCGTCGGTTACCCTTATTGGATTCTATGGCAAGAACGGTGTTTGTCAAGAAGCCGGGAATGTATTCCGTGGCCATGGAAAGGACGGCGAGCGCGGGGCCTCTACGGGCTGCATTGCGCTTGAGGGTTAAGGCGGTACACGGCCTGAAGGCTCAGGCGTTCCCGCCTTTTTCGAGGTTCTTTACCATATCCGTGAACATGGTGCCCCGTATCGTGGTCTGCTCTCCGCACTTGGGGCATTTTATGACCGCGCCGTCCTTCAATTCGCGCGCCTTCTTCTTGAAGACGTTCTCGCATACCGGGCAGGTTATGTCGATTATTACTTCGGACATTTCAGCGGCTCCCTTCCAGATGATTTCATCATATTTTTTAACACAAAAGGGGGCGGGATGGCAACAACGGTCCGGCTCGCCGGAACGTGGGCTGGTTTAGCCTGCCAAAGTAGAGTTTAGATACGTCCGACGATTACATGTTTGACAACCCTGATGAGATGGTGTTAGCATTTCGAAATCCTGAATACAATTGGCGCCTTCCGGGGTTGATGAGACGTGTTTTGCCTGACCCGACAGACGAATCCGAGGGGACTGGCCGTAAAGGCGATCTTCGCATTGAGCCTCCTCCTCGTAGCGTTCGCGGGCGCAAAGGGCTTCTACGGGCCGGTAAGCGAGATGCACGGCTTCCGGCAGGCCCAGACCGCCATATCCGCAAGCTACATCCTTGATGGCGGGCCGTGGCTCGCCTATGAGACACCGGTCCTGGGGCCGCCCTGGCCCATACCCTTTGAGTTTCCGCTTTACCAATGGGCGGTCGCGCTTGCCGCCAAGACCGGCCTTTTCCCGCTCGTCCAGTCCGGTAGATTGGTAAGCATACTTTTTTTCCTTTCGTCCCTCGTCCCGCTCTACGGGATACTGAGGATTCTCAAGCTCGGTAAAAACCAGGCCCTGGCAGTCCTCTCCCTCTATTGCGTGAGCCCGCAGTACCTCTTCTGGTCGCGCACGCTCATGATAGAGTCCACTGCCCTGGCCCTCGCGCTTTTTTATATATGGTCCGTCATGCTCTACTCGGAAGGGCGGGCTACGGATGCGGGCAAATGGGCGCTCCTGGTTTTTGCGGCGTTCACAGGGGCGCTTGCCGGGATGGTCAAGGTGACCACCTTCGGGGCTTTCTGGGCCGCGGCGCTCATTGTGCTCGGAACCCGCATCCTGGGCGACTCAAGGGATGGCCAAGCTTTTCTCAGGAGCTGGCGTCTCATCTTATTTGGCGCCGTAGTCCCGGTCATGGCAGTATACCTCTGGACCTCATACGCCGATTACAATAAGGCGCTCAACCCGTTCGGGGCGCACCTGACCTCTTCAGCGCTCAAGGCCTGGAACTTCGGGACCTTGAAACAGAGGCTATCGGTCGGGACTTACGAGACGTTCTGCCTGAGGGACCTGACCAATATTATCGGTTCGTGCCTGCTGATCGTCCCGGCGATTATCGCGGGCCTTTTCTGCGGGAAAGAAAGGCTCAAGGCTGCGCTTGTCCTAACGGCCCTTTTCGCCCTGCCGTTCTTCGTATTCACGAACCTTTATTTCGTGCACGATTATTACTCCTACGCAAACGGCGTTTTCCTCCTGGCCGCCATCGGAGTTGTTTGCATGGGCCTCATGGAGTCGGGCAGCCGCCTTAAATGGACCTCCGGCGTCCTCCTCTTCTCGCTTGTATACGCCTCTTCCGCATACCACTACGCCGCCAGGTACTGGCCGGTCCAGGGGACGGGCTACAGCTATTCGGACATGAAGGGGGATTTCGATGCCTACACCCATGCCGACGACGTTATAATCGCGTTCGGCGCCGATTGGTCGTCAGAGGCCCCGTTCTATCTCGAGAGGCGCGGCCTCATGATGGCAGAGTGGATGAAAAGGCGGAACCCCGGCATGGGCCTGAGGGATATTTCCCGTAACCTTGCCGGATACAGGGCAGGTGCCGTCCTTTTCTGCGGAAAGGCCAGGAACGACCATTCTTTTCAGGAGGAGGCGCTCTCCGGGCTCGGCTTGGCAGGCCACAAAAAGGTTGTGGAATATGAACGCTGCAAGGTTTATTATATGTCGGGACCGGACGGCGCGTGAAACCGCCCGCCCTCTGCTTTTGATTACGGCGTTCGAGGAGTCCTAATGGGAAACAAAGGGAGCGGACACGATATCTGCATAGTCGGCGGGCTCGGGCACGTGGGCCTGCCGCTCGGCATAGCCTTTGCCAGGGCCGGCCGGAAGGTGGTCCTCTATGACATAGACAAAAGGGCGAGCGAGCTGGTCTTAAGCGGCAAGCTCCCCTTCAAGGAGGCGGGCGGCGAAGAGGCGCTTAAACCCGTACTAGGCAAGACTTTATTCGTATCCAACGACAAAGGCTCGATATCGGACAGCCATTTCGTCATTATCGTCATAGGCACCCCGGTAGACGAGCACCTGAACCCAAAGTTCACCATATTCAAGAAGTTCTTCGACGAGATAGCCTCCCACGTAAGGGACGGCCAGCATGTAATCCTCCGGAGCACCGTTTACCCGGGCACGACGGAATTGGTTGAGAAGCTCCTCCGGGAGGCCGGGAAGAATGTCAGGGTCTCCTACTGCCCGGAGAGGATAGCGCAGGGGAACGCCCTGGAGGAGCTCAAGACCCTCCCGCAGATAGTCTCGTCATTCGACGAAGAGGCCCGGGCCGAGGCAGGCGGGCTCTTCGGCGACATAGCCCTGGAGATAATACGCCTCTCCCCGCCCGAAGCGGAGCTTGCGAAACTATTCACGAACGTATGGAGGTACATGCAGTTTGCCATCTCCAACCAGTTCTACCAGGTGGCGACCCAGTACGGCCTCGATTTCTACAGGATATACGACGCGATCACGCACAAGTACCCGCGCGCCAAGAGCTTCCCGTCAGCCGGGTTCGCCGCTGGGCCGTGCCTCTTCAAGGACACCATGCAGCTCGCAGCGTTCAACAACAACAACTTCTTCATGGGCCACGCGGCGATGCTCATAAACGAGGGCCTCCCGAATTTCATCGTGCAGAGGATAAAGGAGAGGCACGGCCTCAAGGACAAGACCGTCGGTGTGCTCGGCATGGCGTTCAAGGCCAATAACGACGACAAGCGCGAGTCCCTCTCGTACAAGCTCAAGAAGATTCTCGAGGTCGAGGCGAGGGAGGTCGTCTGCTCGGACGTGTACATAAGGGAGGACGGGTTCGTATCCGTTGACGAGCTCGTAAGGAGGTCAGACATAGTGATACTCGGCACGCCCCACCGCGAGTACAAGGGGCTCGACATGTCAGGCAGGATGCTCGTGGACATCTGGAACTTTTTCGGAAAGGGAGGGCTTTTCTGATGAGGATACTCGTTACCGGCGCTGCCGGTTTCATAGCGGGCTATGTGGTGGAGGAGCTCCTTAATAAAGGCCACGAGGTAGTGGGCATAGACAACTACTCGAAGTACGGCAAGGTCGAGAAGAGCTACGACAGCCACCCGAAGTACGCCTTCCGGGAGGGCGACGCGAAGGACACGGCCCTCATGAAGGAGCTCATATCCGACTGCGATCAGGTGCTGGCTGGCGCCGCCATGATAGGCGGCATTTCCTATTTCCACGAGTTCGCCTACGACCTCCTGGCCGAGAACGAGAGGATAGCGGCCTCCACGTTCGACGCCGCCATATGGGCGCACAAGCACCGCAAGCTCAGGAAGATAAACGTCCTTTCTTCGTCGATGGTCTTCGAGAATTCGGATACCTTCCCCACGCCCGAGGGAGAGCAGTTGAGGTGCCCGCCGCCTCTTTCGACCTACGGCTTCCAGAAGCTCGCCTGCGAATACTTCGCAAGGGGAGCGAACGAGCAGTACGGCCTCCCGTATACCATAATCAGGCCGTTCAACTGCGTGGGCACAGGCGAGAAGAGGGCCCTTTCGGACAGGGAGATAATGTCCGGGAACGTGAGCATGGCAATGAGCCACGTAGTCCCCGACCTCGCGCAGAAGATATTGAAGGGGCAGGACCCGCTCCACATACTCGGAGACGGCGCACAGGTCCGCCATTATACCTACGGAGGCGATTTGGCCGAGGGCATAAGGCTCTGCATAGAGAGCGAGAAGGCGGTAAACGACGATTTCAACCTCTCGACCCCGGTATCTACGAGCGTCATCGAGCTTGCCGAGCTTATCTGGAAGAAGATAAAGGGGGACGTCCCGTTCAGGTACACCTCGGACCCGCCTTTCAGGTACGACATAAGGAAAAGGGTGCCCTCGGTGGAGAAGGCGAAAAGGGTCTTGGGCTTCGAGGCGAAGACCTCGCTCTCGGAGGCCCTCGACGAGATAATACCGTGGATAGAGAAGCAGATAGCCGTGGGCGGGATATAGGCAACCCTAAAAATTGATCTTTTCCCCGGACTCTGCGTAGTTACGGGAATAGAAATGCTCACATATTATCCATATATGCTCCGCTTTTTATTCCCGGCCTTCCTTGATTGCGGGGAAAATCTCTAATTTTCAAGGTTGCCTACATGGTATCCAGAGCCCTGCATCCTGGGCTTTTTGAGCAGCCTGGATGTGATTTTGGGTTTTTCAGCAATCTGTTAGAAGGCAGGGTGTCATTTTGATGAGCCGTAAGAGGCAGGCCGGCATATCCATCGTCATACCCGTGTATAACGAGGGCGGCAACATCAGGGCGGCCCTGGCCGAGATAAAGGCCAAGGTCAGTACCCCGCACAATGTCCTCATAGTCTACGATTTCGATGAGGACGATACCCTCCCGGTCGTAAGGGAGATGGCGGCCAGGGGCGAGGTCGCCGGGCTTGCTCTCGTAAGGAACAAGTACGGCAGGGGCGTCTTGAACGCCATAAAGACCGGCTTCGAGAGCGCCGGGAGGGAGGCGGTCCTGGTCGTAATGGCCGACCTCTCCGACGACCTCGCGGTGGTCGACGGGATGTACGCGAAGCTGAAGGCCGGCTACGGCGTCGTCTGCGGCTCGCGCTACATGAAAGGCGGAAGGCAGATAGGCGGCCCTTTTCTCAAGAAGGCCCTTTCAAGGACAGCGGGGCTTACCCTTCACCTCATCGCCCGTATCCCCACCCACGACGCCACCAACAGCTTCAAGATGTATTCGAAGGTGCTCCTTGATAACATTGAGATAGAAAGCACCGGCGGCTTCGAGCTCGGGATGGAGATCGTCCTCAAGGCCCATTTCAAGGGCTACGGCGTAGCGGAAGTCCCCTCCACCTGGAAGGACAGGGTGGAGGGCGAGTCCAGGTTTATGCTCATGAAGTGGCTCCCGAGATACCTGCACTGGTACTTCTTCGCCTTCAGGAACGCGGCCTTCGGGAAGAGGCCGGGGAAGGCGTAACCGGTGCCGATGGCAATAGGCGTCCGGGATATCGCCTGGAAGGCACTCGTATTGGCGGCGCTCACCGCGCCTCCGGCTTTCTTCTATTTCACGGTCTTGAGGTTTGCGGTTAATGTGCCACACCATGACGATTACGATTCCATCCTCACTTTCTTGCTCAGTTATCAGGATGCTGACGGCC
Organism: Thermodesulfobacteriota bacterium; assembly: GCA_030583865.1. Classification (NCBI taxonomy): domain Bacteria; kingdom Pseudomonadati; phylum Thermodesulfobacteriota; species Thermodesulfobacteriota bacterium. Next base: position 653,198 of record CP129479.1, read on the forward strand.
CGGTCTCAAAAATCTCTTTGATTTTCGCGCAGAATTTCGAGCACAGGATTGCGCTCGTATATGTTGCGTCGCTCGCCATTTACAAGCTTACGGGTGTCATTGATTTCAGCGCGATGATCTATTTCGGGACCCTTGGCCTGTCGGGTCTTGCCCTGGCGCTCTATTTGATGTTGCCCAGGATGGAAAGAAAGCCCCTTTATTTCATTCCTGTTATCCTGTTCATTTTTCAGATGCAGTACACGGAGACGGTCTTCTGGGCCATGGCCTCTATTTCCAATTTTTATGTGCTCTTTTTTTCTTTTTCCTCGCTCCTTCTTTTAAACAGGGAAGGACGGCATTTTTTCGCAGGGGCCTTTTTGCTGGCCGCGCTTTCGTCGGTTACGCAGGGGAGCGGCATTTTCACTTTCGCGGCCTGCGCCCTCCTCCTTGCCTTCAAAAGGGATTTCAGGGGGCTCGCGGTCTGGCTTGCGCTTTCGGCTGTTGTCCTGTCCCTGTATTTCGGTTTTTACGAGAAGCCGGGTAATCACCCAAGCGTAACGAAAGCCGTTTTCGAAGCGCCGGTCAGGTCCCTTGAGTATTTTATTACGTTCATCGGCGCATCCTTCCCATTTCCTTTCATCGCGGGCCTCATTTTAATCGCGCTTTTTTTGCTGTTAACGTGGATGGGATATCACCGAAAGAATAAGGCCGTGTACTGCGCGCTTATATTTATTTTCCTGACCGGGATTGCCGCTGCCATGACCCGTTCGGGTTTTGGCGTCGAGCAGGCGCTTTCATCGAGATATCGGATAGTCTCGGCGCTGTTCCCGATTTTCATTTACATGGCGTTACTGGAATGTTCCATCGGCAGCAGGCTCTGGAGCAGGTTCTCCTTTCCCGCAATCATGGCAGGGGCTCTTTTTTTCAATATTAACGCATATAACAGCAATGCCCAGAGCATTTCGGACCTGAATTACTTGCACAAGAGGGAAATGGGCAAGTGGGTAAATGGGTATCCCGCTCTCGTCAGCCATCCTGACCAGGCATATGCCAAATCGGTCCTGCAGCAGGCAGTCGAACGGGGCCTGTACAAGCCTGATTTCAAGTAGCTTTAAAATGCGTGTGTGCGTTCCAGGGGGCTGTCGAAAGCGAAATCGCTGTAAGAATTTCAAGGTGCGTCAATGCCAAACCGTATGCAGGGAACAAGGTCTTTTTTAAAAGCATTCGTATTCATTGCTCTTGCGGCGACTCCGGTCTATTTCTTTTCGATAATCTACAAATACGCCGCAAACGTCCCCTACTGGGACGATTACTCCGCGATACTTGATTTCCTGATAAGGTACCAGGACGCCGAAGGCGCGTTCCAGAGGCTCGGCATGCTTTTCGCCCAGCATAACGAGCACAGGATAGCGCTCGGCAATCTCGCAACCCTCGTCATGTACGAGCTCACCGGCACGGTTGACTTCCGGGCCATGATATTCTTCGGCAACGCCGCTCTGCTGGGGATGGTCCTGGTATTCTACCGCATGTTCGATGCGGACGTGAGAAAGCCCCTGTACTTCATCCCGGTGGTCTTTTTCCTCTTCCAGTTCCAGTTCGGGCATACGATATTCTGGGCAATGGCATCGGTCTCGAACTTCTACGTGCTCCTCTTCACTTTCTCCTCGCTTCTCGTGTTGGAGAAGGGGGGTCGGCCTTTTTACATGGCTGCCTTCCTCCTGGCCGCGCTCGCGTCGGTTACGCAGGGGAGCGGCATATTCGCCCTCGTCTCGTGCGCGCTGCTCCTTCTGCTGAAGAAAGACCTCAGGGGGCTCGCTGCCTGGGGCGCTCTCTCAGCGGTTGTGCTGGCCCTGTATTTCGGTTTTTACGAGAAACCGCCCGAGCACCCGAGCATGGTCAAGGCGGTTTTTGAGGAGCCGGTCAATACAGTCGAGTATTTCTTTACGCTCGCAGGCGCATCTTTCCCTTTCCCTTTCATTGCGGGCCTCGTATTCGCCGTACTTTTCGTCCTGCTTACCTTCAAAGGCTACTACCGGAAGAACCCGGCGCTCTACTGCGGCCTCGTCTATGTTTTCCTTACGGTTGCCGCGACCTCGCTCGCCCGCTCCGGCCTTGGAATAGAGGGGGCGCTCTCGTCGAGGTACAAGATAGTCTCGGCCCTCTTCCCCATCCTCCTGTACATGGCTTTTTTCGAGCACTTTAAGGAGAAGACGCCCTGGAGACGGGTATTCTTTCCGGCGGTCCTCGCAGGGGCGCTGGTATTCAACATACATGCAAACGCCACCGAGACCTACAAGGCCCGGAACCTCTATAACCTGCTGACCGAAGGCATGAAGTGGTGGGTGACCGGCGCCCCGTCCCTCAAGTACCCCGACCAGGAAACGGCCAACCGTATACTCGTCGAGTCCATCGAACGGGGCATATACAAGCCGGATTTCAGGTAAAAGGAGATTTTCGTATTCTCTTCCTTGCTTTTCTCCCGTCGAATCGCTAAAGCCCCCTCCTATTCTTTCCGATATGGTACCGTATGATAATCGCGGGTTCCGACATACAGATGGGCGCCGCACGTTCCAAGTCTGAGCACAGTGAGACAAGGAACGAGCTAAAAGTCTGGCTTGGCCCCAGGCCACCTGAAGGCGGAAGGGGAGCGGCCCGTCCGCTTCCGGCGCGCGACGTCCTCAATATTTCCGACGAGGCCAGGGCCAGGTTCGAGTCCATAAAGACTAAATCCAGGTCCCTGTACAAAGGCATGGAGAGAAAGCTGGATATCGAAGGGGGCGTGGACCACCAGACCTTCATAAGGAAGCTCCTCATAGAGGCGCTAACGGGCGCGAAGATAAATATAAAGGAACTGGTCACGAAAGCGCCTGAAAAGACCGAGGCGGAAGACCAGCAAACCCGCGAGGCCGGCAGGGGCGGCGAATGGGGCATGTCCTACGAATCAAGCACGGTCTCAGCGAGCTTCGAGGCCGTGGCCATCAGCGCCTCTGGCACCATAAAGACCGCTGACGGGGCCGAGATTGGCTTCTCGCTCGAGCTTGTCATGGCCAGGGCCTCGATAACCATGACCGACACTACCATAAGGGCGGGTAACGCGGTCGACCCGCTTGTAATAAACTACGGTGGCAAGGCCGCGGACCTTACTTCCATGCGCTTCTCATTCGACCTCGACGCAGACGGCAACCAGGAGCTTATCCCCTTTGCCGGACACGGCTCGGGGTTCCTGGCTCTTGACAAGAACGGCGACGGGATAATAAACGACGGCCGGGAGCTCTTCGGCCCCGCTACGGGCCACGGCTTCAGGGAGCTTTTACAATACGACTCCGACGGTAACAACTGGATAGACGAGGCCGACCCTGTATTCAAGGACCTCCGCGTCTGGACCAGGGACGCGTCCGGTAACGACACCTTTTCAGGCCTTGCCGATCTCGGCATCGGGGCCATTTACCTGGGCTGGGCCGAAGGGGACTTCGATGTCAGGGACCAGGGCGATAACGCCCTCGGACAGGTAAGGCGTACCGGCCTCTTCCTCGCAGAAGACCTGACACCCGGCACTGTCCAGCAGATAGACCTCATAGTCTGACAGGCTGCTGAAAAAGTCCATCTGCTTCGAAGGCTACGTCGCTCGTCACTAAGGCGTATACAAACATACGCCTCATACCTCGCTCCCCTGTTCCTAATGGGGCCTCGCATCTGGAGCTTTTTGAGCAGCCTGGTCGGATTTCGCGTTTTTCCGCAACCTGCCAAGAACTCTTCCGACAACCCTTTCCTCACGTTTACATGCCACTTCCAGTCCCCGTCAGCCATTCCAAAGATACCTTCTTTTTGTTATACTCTTAATCGTCGTTTCGATTGAAGGAGAGTCCGCATAATGAGAAGGAAGAACAGGTCCAGGCCAAAGGCGGAGCCCCCGGCCGTCAGCCGGAACATATCGATAGTGCTGGTAGAGCCGCAGAGCTCGGGCAACGTCGGAAGCACGGCCCGGGCCATGAGGAACACCGGTTTTTCCGACCTGGTGCTCATAAACCCGTGCGAATACAGGAATAACGAGTCCTATTCGATGGCCTGCAAGGCCGACGGCGTGCTTGAGACGGCCCGGGTCTTCCCGGACCTTGAAAGCTTCATCCCGGAGCCGCGCGTACTCGTCGGGACGACCCGGAGGATAGGCAGGCACAGGTACCCGGTACTGACCCTTTCCGAGGCTGTCCCGGAGATCCTCCGGCTTGCGGCCTCAAACAGGGTAGCCATACTCTTCGGCAGGGAAGACAAGGGGCTCCTTAACGAGGAGATACCCCTTTGCGACATGCTCGTGGAGATACCCACGTCCGACGATTACCCTTCCATAAACCTCTCGCACGCGGTCTTTACGGTCTGCCACCACCTTTACACCGGAGCCTCTCCCAAGGCGCCTACCATAAAGGTTGCGCCGAGAGGCGAGCTCGAGCAGATGTACGGGCACATGGAGAGGACGCTCCGTGGCATAGGCTACGGCGACAAGGGCGGGGAATATCTCCTCGAAGCAATGATGCGGAGCTTCAGGCGCCTCTTCGGGAGGACCGGCCTCATGGAAAAGGAGGTCAACATGCTCCGCGGGGTATTCACGCAGATAGAGGCCCGGACGACAAACACTGAAGACGGGGAAAAAGGGCATGCAGGAGCAGGAGCTTAACAGGAAGATGCTCGAGAGCGCTTCCGCGGCCCTGAAGGACGCGAAGGCCGAGGCGCTCCTACTTTTCGTCGACGCGGCGGAGGACAAGACCTTCTGGCGGAGGTCCAGGGCCAGGAAGAAGTTCATCCTCATCACGCAGGACGCCGAGACCGCCTCGGCCCTTGAATGCTTCAGAAAAGAGGTCAAGGCGGTCCTCAAGCTCCCGGTAGTGAGGCTCACCAGGGTTGGACAGGTAAAGCTCTCCCTCATCATGGGCGTGACCGAGGGGCTCATAAAAAGCTCTGACAAGGTCGTATGCGTGGCGGGCCTCCCTGTCCACGGCGTGCTCGATACACTCATGATAATAGACCTCGAGCGCGAGGCCGAGGTCTTCAGCGCCATGGGCATCTCGATGGACCTCCTGAAGAAGGTCAAGCCCGAGGTGCTCGAAGCGGTCCTGAACATCGCGCTCGAGCTTTCCAGCGAGGGCCGCGAGGGGAGGACCGTCGGCACGACCTTCGTCATAGGCGACAACGACAAGGTCATGGAGCTCTCACGCCCGCTCATAATGAACCCATTCAAGGGCTATCCCGAGGAGGCCCGGAACATACTCGACGAGGCGGTCCACGAGACCATCAAGGAATACTCCCTCCTTGACGGCGCGTTCGTCATAAGGGAGGACGGGGTCGTCATGGCCGCCGGGATCCACCTGGACGCGGCCCTCAAGGAAGAGGGGCTCATGCCGGGGCTCGGCTGCAGGCACATGGCAGCCGCGGGCATAACCGACGTGACCGGCGCAGCGGCCATAACCATCTCCGGCTCAACGGGCATTGTGCGCATATTCAGGAAGGGGAAGGTGCTTCTCGAGCTTGAAAAGCCGCTCGCCAAGCCCGTAAACAAGCCAGTATCCGCGCCTTGAAGCCTCGCGCTTGACAAGCGGCGCCTAGAAATGCAATCATCAGCCTGGAACTTATAAAGGCAGCCTTAAAAGGCTTCCTAAAGACATATCCTGGTAAGCCCGCAAGGGCTTGGCAGGCCGGCTTGGACTTTTGAGAGAACCTTTTTGTAAAAAGGTTCTCTCAAACTCTCTCCAAAAACTTTCAGTTCTTCCTTAGAGTGCCCCCTTTAGGGGGCACTCTAAGGAACTAAAAGTCTTTGAAGGGGGTCTGGGGGAAACCTTTCTACAGAAAGTTTCCCCCAAAAAGGTCTAACCGGCCTGTCAAGGGAATCCCGTGATCCGCCTGGGTGCGGAAAATCGGGAACGGACCCGCCACTGTGAGCGGATACGAAACCCGCATGAGCCACTGGCCTTAATGGCCGGGAAGGCGCGGGGAGTAGGTTGTTAATCCGCAAGTCAGGAGACCTGCCAGGATGTGCCTCACGGATCTTCGATGGTAAAGAAGGTGAGGGCGGTTGCGCTGGTTTTTCGAGTCTCCGCAGACCCTCCCTTCGTAAGAAGAGGGGGTTTTTTTATTTTCACGCGGTCATGGCGGTTTTGTCGAGAGCGCCTGGTTTCAGGGGCGTACATCTGAAGCGGAGCATATTGTGATGTCTGATGCGAGAGGTTCAAAGGCCGTATTGCTTCTCGGCCACGGGAGCAAGGCCGGCGAGGCCAACGAGACTCTTAGAATGGTTGCGCGGGCCGTGAAGGAGGCGGGCGGGTACGGCATAGTCCAGCCCGCGTTCCTCCAGATGGAGAGCCCGGACTTTCAGGAGGCCGTGGATATAATGGTCGATAAGGGGTTTGCGGACATAACGGTCATGCCGTATTTCCTCTACATGGGCCTCCATGTGACAAAGGACCTGCCCGAGGAGATAGAGCGTGCAAAGGAGAAGCACAAGGGGCTCAGGATTTCAGTCAAGGACAGCCTCGGCTTCCATGAGAAGCTCGTTGACATAACCATAGAGCGGATAGAGACGGGGGCCCCCAAGGCGGCCGGCGTCCCCTGCCAGCACCCGATAGAAAAAGAGAGCTTCAGGATATTATCCTCCGAAATGGACGATAGCGCTTTTTCGACCCTCGAGCTCCCGATAATAAGGAGGGTCATACACTCTACCGCCGATTTCGAGTACAAGGACCTGCTATGTTTCAGCCCCGGCGCTGTGGAGGCAGGGGTCGAGGCGCTGAGGGCCGGACGGGATATAATAACGGACGTAAGGATGATAGAGGCCGGGATATCGAAGGCAAGGCTTGCTCCCTTCGGCTCGGCCGTCCGCTGTTTCTCGTCTGACAGGGACGTGGCCATGACGGCTGAAAGAGAGGGGCTTACAAAGACGGCTGCCTCCATGAGAAAGGCCTCGAAGTGGATGGAAGGCTCGATAGTGGCGATTGGGAACGCGCCGACCGCGCTCCTTGAGCTTTTAAGGATTGTGAAGGAGGGCGGGCCGAGGCCCGCCCTCGTCATAGGCGTGCCCGTCGGTTTCGTTGGCGCAATCGAATCCAAGGAAGAACTCGCAAAAAGCGGCCTGGCGCACATACTCACGAGAGGGCGTAAGGGCGGGAGCACCGTTGCCGTGGCCATAGTGAACGCCATTGCGATACTCGCCTCCGAGCTCGCCCAAAGCAGGGCCAGGTAGTCCGGTGTAGAATTGAGGCAACCTCTAAAAATTGCTATATTCTGCGCAGGTTACGTGAATAAAAATGCTAAACATATTCGCATATATGCTCCGCTTTTTATTCCCGCCCTTCCGGGAAAAGCGGGATAAATTTCTAATTAGAGGTTGCCCTGAATCAGGCTTTTGCCTTTTTTGATCTCAATGGCGAGCGATAATGCACATACCTGACGGATACCTGAGCCCGGCGACCTGCGGCGTTTTTTACGCGGCAATGGCCCCGGTCTGGTACTTCGCCTCGAAGAGGGCGGAAAAGACCCTGAAGCCCAGGGAGATGCCTTTACTTGCGCTCGGCGCGGCATTCGTCTTCGTCATCATGATGTTCAACATCCCGCTCCCTGGCGGCTCTTCCGGTCACATGGCGGGCGGCGCGGTCGTGGCCATAGCCCTCGGGCCCTGGGCAGGGATAATCGCCATGAGCCTCGCGCTCGCGCTCCAGGCGTTCCTCTTCGGAGACGGCGGTCTCATGGCGCTTGCGGCCAACTGCTTCAATATGGCCGTTGTCATGAGCCTTTCGGGATACGGTATTTACAGGGCGCTCGCCTTCGGCGAGCCTGGCCCCGGGAGAAGGTTTTTCGCAGCGGCGGTTGCGGCATACGTCGCCGTAAACCTGGCCGCCCTTGCCGTGGCAGTGGAGCTGGGCATGCAGCCTCTTCTGGCAGCCGGGGCCGACGGCAGGCCGCTCTACGCGCCGTACCCGCTCTCCATATCGGTGCCGGCGATGATGCTGCCGCACCTCTTCTTTTTTGGGCCCATCGAGGCTGTCGGGACCGCCCTTGTGGTATCCTATGTGCACGGGATGAATAGGGGCCTGCTCCACGAGGGGAAAGGGTCGCTTAAGCCCTTGTGGATCGCGATGGCCGTTCTTGCGGTGCTTACGCCCGCAGGGCTTATCGCGTCCGGCACGCCCTGGGGCGAATGGGGAAAGGAAGAGCTTGCAGAGCTCATAGGCTATGTGCCCTCGGGGATGGAGAGGTACGGAGAGGCATGGAAGGGGCTTGTCCCGGATTACAGCCTTCCGCGGATGAGCGGCTTGCCTGAGCCGGTCGTATATATGCTGTCGGCCCTCCTCGGGAGCGCGCTCCTGGTCGCGGCCGTATACGCTTGGGGCAGGATATGGCGGAGGTGACCCTGCCGGAGTGGCTTAAAGGCCGGGAAGAGGCGCCCGCCTTCCTGAAGGCCGGGAGCGCGGGCTTCATTGAAAGGAGCCTCTTCAACTTCGCCTCGGCAATGAAAAGGGTATATGTTGCCGGAGACTATTCTTCGAGAAAAGGGGCGCTCCAGGCAATCGAGCCCAGGGCAAAGCTTGCTGGTTTTTTCTTCATCATAATAGCCGCCTCGCTTGCCCATAGCGCAATCTTTTTAGGAGGGGTGCTCGTCCTGGCCGTTGCCCTTTCATCCGTGTCGCGGATAGGGCCGGGCACCCTCGTTAAGAGGACGCTTCCGGCGTTCGTATTTACGTTCGTCATAGCCGTACCCGTTATCTTCGGCGCGGTTACGCCCGGGAAGGAAGTCCTGGACGTTTTCGGGGCGTCGGTCACTCGCGAGGGGCTCAGTAGCGCGGGTTTTTTCCTCTTGAGGGTCGCTGCGATGGTCTCGATTGCGATGCTCCTTTCGCTTACGACCAGGGAGGCTGATTTTTTCCGCGGGATCGGGAGGTTCGTCCCGGCGTTTTTCGCCAGCGCGCTCTTTTTGACCTTCAGGTACGCGTTCGTGCTTATAAAGATAGCCGAGGACTCGGCCCTCGCGAGGAAAGCGAGGACGATAACCGGAGCCCGCGGGGTTGAATCCCGGGCCTGGTTCGCCGGAAGGGCTGCGCTCCTCCTTAAAAAGGCATACGGCGTTGCCGAAGAGGTTGGCATGGCAATGGTATCGAGGGGCTTTGACGGGAAGCTTAAGGTCGCTGCGTCCCGGGCGCTCCGGGGAAGGGACTACCTCTGGCTCGGGTTCGCGAGCTTCGTCCTTTTCCTCTCCTTCGGCGCGTGAGCCGCGTAGCGGAAGAGGTCCTGAGGGCTGAAGGGGTAAGCTTCTCATACGGCCCGGCCCCGGCCCTCTCAGGCGTTAGCTTCAGCGTCGCCAGGGGCGAATGCCTGGCCATACTCGGGGCGAACGGGAGTGGGAAGTCGACCCTCCTCAAGCTCCTGGACGGCCTCATCTTCCCGTCCTCCGGAGGCCTCTTCTTCGAGGGCAGGCCGATAACGGAAGAGGCCTTGAAAGGCGAGTTCCTCGCCCGGTTCAGGTCAGGCGTGGGCTTCGTCTTCCCCGAGCCGGACGTGCAGCTCTTCTGCCCGACGGTCTTCGACGAGCTCGCGTTCGGCCCTCTCCAGCTCGGGCTGGGGGCCGGGGAGGCGGCGAAAAGGGCTGGGGACCTCCTCAGTATGCTCGGCATCGAATCGCTCAGGGACAGGCCGCCGTATTCCTTGAGCGGCGGAGAGAAGAAGAAGGTGGCAATAGCGTCGGTCCTGGCGATAAACCCGGGGGTGCTCCTCCTGGATGAGCCCACGAACGGGCTCGACCCGAGAAGCCAGGTCTGGCTCTACGAGCTCCTTCTCTCCTTGAGGGACTTGGGTAAAACGGTTATAATCGCAACCCATGACCTGAGCCTCGCGGGCGACCTCTCGGAAAGGGTTCTGGTGCTGGACGAATCGCATGCGATAGCGGCGGATGGGCCGGCAGGCGGGGTACTCAAGGACAAGGACCTGCTCCTTGCCGCTAACATCATACACGAGCACGAACACAGGCACGGCGATATAGTACACAGGCACAGCCACGGGCCGTTCTCCACGCATGACGAGCACGATTAGCTAAATCCGCATTGATAACAAACGCGGTTAAGGCTATCTCTGAAAATAGTTATTTTTCCTGATCTCTGTGTCAGGGCTGAAATAAAAATGCTCATATATTCCCTATATATGCTGCGCTTTTTATTTCCGCCCTTCCTTGACCTCAGAGAAAATTCCTGATTTTTAGAGGCACCCTTAAAACCAAAAAGGAGGCAGCAGATATGGAAAGGACACTTGAAAGGGGCATGGACGCGCTCATGCCTGGCATCATACTCGTGGCCCTGGCGTTCGCGATGGTGGTGATCGCCTTCGGGATGGAGTCGATCGCGCCCGGGGTGCACGACACCCTCCACGACTTCAGGCATGTGCTCGGAATGCCGTGCCACTGACCGGAGGGGCCATGACTTCGCTAAAAAGCAGCATCAAGGCCGGCGCCATAGCCGGGGTCCTCTGGGGGTGGCTCTGCTACCTTGCGAATTTCTTAAGCGGCGTCTTCCCCTTTGAAGGGAGCTTCGCGCAGAACTTCATCACCTTCTCGTTCGGCGGGGCCGTCTTCGGGGTCGTAACGGGCGGCCTCCTGGCCGTGGTCGGGAGGTTCCTGCCGTTCAGGAAGACGGTATTCAGGGCCGTATTCATCTCGGCGGCGCTGTGGGTCGTGTTGCGCCTTGCCGGTGACTTCCTCTCCATGATGGAGCCCGAGAGGTATCATCTCGTGAAGCCGGAGACGGTGCAGGGGTTCTTCCTTGCGCTCGCGCTCGGCGCCATACTCGGCCTTCTCCTTAAGAAAAACGAGAGGGCAACAGGGAATGCCGGAGCGTAAGCTCAGGAAAGGTTATACGACCGGGACTTGCGCCGCTGCCGGGGCAAAGGCAGCGGCGCTCTTGCTTCTGGGAGGCCTGAGGCCGGGACACGTGGATGTGCCGCTGCCAAGAGGCGGGACATTGCGGGTGCCGGTAAAGTCGGTTGCGGGCGGGAAGGGTTCCGCCAGGGCCGTCATAGTAAAGGACGCGGGCGACGACCCGGATGTGACGGACAAGGCCGAGTTCGTGGCCGAAGTCGAGACGCTCGGCGAGAACGCGAAGCGCGCATCCGTCAGGATCAGGGGCGGTCCCGGAGTAGGGGTCGTTACGAAACCCGGGCTGAAGGTCAGGCCGGGAAAACCCGCCATAAACCCTGTGCCGCTTGCCATGATAAGGCGGGCGGTCATTGAGGCTGCCGCCCTTTATGGGAGAAAGCCGATTTTCCTCGTGACCGTGTCGGTGCCCCGGGGTGCCGAGCTTGCCGCGAAGACCATGAACCCCCGGCTCGGCATCGTCGGCGGCATATCCATTTTAGGCACTACCGGCATCGTCGAGCCCATGTCCCTTGCCGCGTACACCCATTCCATCTCGTGCGGCGTGAGCGTGGCCGCGGCAAGCGGCCTTCATGAGGTGGTCTTCTCGACCGGGCGGTCGAGCGAAAAGGCCGTGGAGAAAAGGCTCAAAGCCCCGGAGGCGGCCTGCGTACTCACAGGCGACCACATGGGCTACGCCCTCAGGGACGCGGCCACGAGGCCGGAGATAAAAAGGGTGGTCGTCGCCGGCCAGTTCGGAAAGTTCACAAAGCTCGCGGCAGGGCATTTCGAGACGCACTGCGGCGACGCGCCCATAGAGCTCGATTTCCTGGCCGGGCTTTGCGAAAGGCTCGGCGCGGGGAAAACGCTGGCCAAACGGATAAGAGAGGCAAATACCGCGAGGCACGCGTTTTTCATCTTGAAGGAAAACGGCCTTGAGAAGGCGCTGGACGAGGTCTCTATTCTGGTAAAAAGGAATGCGGAAAGGATACTCGGCAAGGGGAAATCCGTGACCGCAATCCTTGTAGGGTATGACGGGGAGATATCTTCCATAAGATGATATACGTAATAGGTATAGGAATACAGGGAAGGGATAGCCTCCTTCCCGAGGCGCTCGGCATAATAGGGAGGGCGGGCCTCCTTGTCGGAGGGAAAAGGCACCTTGATGAATTCCAGGGCCTTGCCGCCGCGAAGGTCAGGCTTGGAGGGCTCGAAGAGGCCGCGCGCGAGATGGAAAAGTATCTCGGAAGGAAGGACAGGCGGCCCGTCGCGGTCCTTGCGACCGGCGACCCGCTCATCTTCGGCATAGGCTCGTTCATCATAAGGAGGTTCGGGAAAAAGCGAGTCCGGGTGCTCCCGAACGTGAGCGCTATACAGGAGGCCTTCTCGCGCATAAAAGAGGACATGAACGGCGTAAAGCTCCTTAGCGTCCACGGGAGGGAAGCGGATTACGCGCTACTCTCGAAAGAAGCGGCCTCAAACGCGAAGCTCGCCCTCTTTACCGACGGGGCCAACACCCCGGCCCGGATCTGCAGGGAGCTAAAAGAGCGCGGCCTTGAAGGCTTCAGGGCCTTTGTCTGCGAGTCCCTCGGAGCAAATGAAAGGATGACCGAGGGCACGCTCGAATCGATATCCGGAAGAAGGTCCTTTGCCCCGCTCAACGTCCTGATACTCATTAAGGATTCAAGGCCCGCTGCCCGTAGAACCGGTTTCGGCATCCCTGACAGCCTCTTTTCGCATTCAGGCGGGATGATAACGAAAGAGGAGTTCAGGGTCGTCTCGATATCCAAGCTCGGGCTATCCGAAGGCAGCGTGGTCTGGGACATAGGCGCCTGCTCCGGGTCGATAGCCATAGAGGCCGCGCTCCTTACAGGCGGAAAGGTCTTCGCCATAGAGCGCGACAGAAAACGTATCTCGGACATACGCGAGAACAAGGGCCGCTTCGGCTGCAGTAACCTCGACGTAATAGAGGGCGAGGCGCCGGGTGCACTAAAGGGCCTTCCAGACCCTGATGCGGTATTCGTGGGCGGCGGCGGCAAAGGAATAAAGGCGATACTGTCCTGCGCCGCAGGCAGGCTTAGGCCCGGGGGCAGGGCCGTCGTGAACGCGGTGACGCTCGAGACCGCCTCAGCAGCATTCGAATTTTTCGGGAAAAAGGGATGGGAAAAGGAGCTTATCCAGATGTCGATTACAAAGGCAAGGCCCGCAGGCGAGTTGAATATGCTCGCCGCCTGCAACCCGGTATTCATAATATACGGGAAAAAACCTTGACGAAGCCGGGCGTATTCTACGGAGTAGGAGTCGGGCCGGGCGACCCGGAGCTACTTACCCTTAAGGCCGTGAGGGTCATAGGGGCTGCGGGGGTGCTCGCAGTGCCGAAATCAGAGGGAGGTGAGGAAAGCCTCGCCCTCTCGATAGTCAGGAAGGCCGTTGACCTTGCCGGGAAGGAGGTCCTGCTGCTTCCTTTCCCCATGACAAGGGACTCCGAGTCGCTTGGGGAATCGAGGAGGAGCGCGGCCCGGCTCATCTCCGCGAAACTCAATCAAGGCATTGACGCGGCCTTCGTGACCCTTGGCGACCCGCTCATATATTCTACATTCAGCTATCTCATGCCCTTCGTAAAAGAGCTCTCGCCGGGCTCGGAGATAAGGGTCGTGCCCGGCGTTGCCTCCTTCTCGGCCTCCGCAGCCGCGCTCCCTGTCGCCCTTGCGGAAACCGCCGAGAGGGTTATAATTATACCTGCGGCCTACGAGCTCGACAAGGTGCGAGATGCGCTCGGCTCTGCCGAGACGATAGTTTTGATGAAGGTGAACAGGGCCCTTGACGGGGTGATCGACCTCTTGACAGAAGCCGGGCTTCTGGAGAGGTCTTTTTTCGTCTCAAGGGCGGGCTGGCCGGATGAAGAGCTTGTTACAGACTTGAGGGCCGTCAAGGGAAGCAAGCCCGGTTATTTTTCCATGATAATAGTGAGAAGGAATGGCTGAGGATAAAAATAGAGAGCCTTCCAGGGTATGGTTCGTGGGCTCAGGCCCAGGCGACCCGGAGCTTATAACGGTAAAGGGGATGAGGCTCCTCAAGGACGCCGAGGTCGTCATTTACGCCGGGTCGCTCGTGAGGGAGAAGGTGCTGGAGTGGTGCGAAAAGGGCCCTGAGGTGCATAACAGCGCCTCCATGGACCTCGGAGCGATAGTCTCTCTCATGATAGACGCATCCAGAAAGGGAAAGCGGGTAGTCAGGCTCCATACCGGCGACCCTTCCCTGTACGGAGCGTTGAGGGAGCAGGCCGAGGCCCTGGAAAAGGCAGGCGTCCCCTACGGCATAGTGCCGGGCGTCTCGTCGGCCTTTGCCTCGGCAGCGGCCCTCAAAAGGGAGCTTACGCTCCCGGGCGTGACTCAGACGGTCATTTTCACGAGGCTCGAAGGCAGGACCCCTGTCCCGGAGAAGGAGCGCCTCGGTTCGCTTGCCGCGCACGGCGCGACCATCTGCATATTCCTGAGCGTTTCCATGATGGACGAGGTCGTAAGGGAGCTTCAATGCGGCTACCCGCCGGACACGCCTGTTGCGGTCGTATACAGGGCCTCGTGGGAGGACGAGCTTGTGGTAAAAGGCACTCTCGCGGACATAAAGGAGAAGGTCGGGGAGGCCGGCATCAAAAGGCAGGCAATGATAATAGTCGGGAAGGCCATTGGCGACGACCCGGTAGAGCAATCGAGGCTATACGACCCGGGCTTCAGCCACGGGTTCAGGAAATGAGCGCGTTCCGGGGCTGGGGGCCGGTACTGCCGTATGCCTTCCTCATAACGGTGCTGTCGCTTTTGCCGTCAGCCGAGGCCGAGGACCACATCATCGGCATGGACAAGGCCTACCACGCGCTCGCCTATGGAGGACTGGCATGGCTCCTCATGAGGGCGTTCTCGGCTTCAATGCCGGGCTGGAAGGCACCCGCGGTCCTGGCGGCCTTTTTGGCGGCTTCCATCTTCGGGGCGTTCATGGAATTCCTCCAGTCCGCCCTGACATCGACCCGTACGGGCGACGTCTATGACGCGCTCGCGAACGGGGTCGGCGCGGCCCTGGGCTCCATAGGGTACCTGGCTGCAAAGCCGTTCAGGAAAGCCTCCCCGAGCCCAGAGGCCCGAAGGTAATAAGGTTCAGCTATTAGCGGAAGCTGCATTCGAAGGAGGTGACGCCATGCTCCTCGGCGAGTTGACGATGAAGGAATTCAAAAGGCTTGTGCCGAAAGCGGCCCTTATCGTGCCGTTCGGCACAGTCGAGGCCCACGGCACGCACCTCCCGTTGAATACCGATACTCTAATAATACGCGAGACGGTGCGGAAGGTCGCTTCCGAAAGAAAGGACGTAATAATGGCGCCGCCTCTCCAGTACGGCGTCTGCACCTCGACCGCAGAGCACCCGGGAACCATCGGGATAAGCGCGCCGACCCTGAGGGCGTTCGTAACGGACATGGTCCGTGCCGCCTATGAGCAGGGGGTCAGGAAGATAATCCTCGTCTCCGGGCACGGCGGCGGGATCCATGTGTCTGCCATGAAGGAGGCTTCCGAGGGGCTCGTGAAAGAGCTTCCCGGCTTGAGGCTTGCCGCCTTCTCGATATACGATGTCCTCGGAAAGGAAGCGGGCGAGATCGCGGAGACAAGGAACGACTCCCACGCCGGCGAGATGGAGACGTCCCTCATGCTCCACCTCGCGCCGGGGCTCGTAAACGGCAGGGCCAAGGAGGAGTACCCGGCGTTCCCGAAGCCGCTTGTCGTAAGAGACAAGCTCAAGTACTGGAAAGGGGCGGTCTGGGGAAACCCGGCAAAGGCTACCAAGGAAAAAGGCGAGAGGCTTTTCAGGCTCATGACCGGAAGACTTGAAGAGGTGATACGGGCAGTTGATCGGGCGAGCTGACGCAAGGGCCGGGATAGCGGTATTCGCGGTGACCCGTAGGGGGCTTAAGGTCTCAAAGAGGATTGAAGCCGCCTTGAAGGGCGTCAAGGTCTTCTCCCCGGAAGAGCTCAAGGACGGTGGCCTGAGGAAAAAGGCCGCTTTTGCCTTCAAGCGCTCAGGGGCGCTCGTCTTCGTCTCTGCAGTTGGAATAGCAATAAGGGCCATAGCGCCGCTCGTCAAGGCCAAGCACCTCGACCCCGCGGTCGTGGTCGTCGACGAGAGGGCGCGCTTCGCGATAAGCCTCCTTTCCGGCCACCTCGGGGGCGCCAACAGGCTCGCAGCGGAGTTAGCCGCTGCCCTCAATGCGGCCCCCGTCATAACGACGGCGACCGAGCTATGGGGCCTCCCCTCGGCAGAGGATATCGCGGAGGCCTTCTCGCTCTCGATCGAAAACCCGGGCGGCATCAAGGCCGTAAACTCCGCCATACTGGGCGGCATGACTGTCCACGTGGCCGATACCGACAAGGCCCGTCTCAAGGCCATTAGGGAACGGTTCGGGAATGGCTGTTTCAAATTCGCGAATGGCGCGCCCCGGCGGCTGAAGGAGGGCGAGGCAATAATACACGTAACGAGCGGGGTCCGGAAAAACTCCGGTCCGGAAGCGAAACGGACTCTGATATTAAGGCCCAGGGATGTAGTCGCCGGCATAGGCTGCGGAAAGGGCGTCCCGAAAGAGGAGATAAAAAAGGCGCTCCGGGCCGCGCTAAGGAAAGCCGCTGTATCGCCGCTTTCGATAAAGGGCTTCGCTACAGTAGAGCTAAAGAGGGGCGAAAAGGGGATAACGGCGCTCGCCAAAGAGATGCGGGTAAGCGTCGAGTATTTCGGGAGCGCGCGGCTTAAGAGGGTCGAAACCCGTTCGCCGCGCTCCGCTTTCGTTAAAGAGACCGCAGGCACATGGGGGGTGGCCGAGCCGGCCGCCCTCATCTCATCAGGGGCAAAGGAGCTATGCTTAAGGAAGATAAAACGCGGCAGGGTGACGGTGGCTCTGGCAAGGGCGCCGTTTACATCATAGGCATTGGGCCGGGAGGGCCCGGGCACCTTACCGGAAGGGCCCTCGAGATGATCAGGGCCGCCGACTGCGTCGTGGGCTATACGAGATACGTCGGCCTCGTAAAACACCTCGCAGAGGGGAAGAAGGTCTTCTCAACGGGCATGACCCATGAGGTCGAGCGCTGCGCCCAGGCGATCGAGTTTGCCAGGGAAGGTAAGAAGGTGGCCGTCGTCTCCTCGGGCGACGCTGGCATCTACGGCATGGCGGGGCTCGTCTTCGAGCTTCTTGCCGCCTCTGGAAACGGGGATTTGGAGGTGGAGGTCGTGCCGGGCGTCCCGGCATTTGCAGCGGCTTCGGCCCTTCTCGGCGCCCCGCTCATGCACGACTTCGCGTCCATCTCGCTTTCCGACCTTTTAACGGACTGGAAGGTCATAGAAGAAAGGCTCGATGCGGCTGCCAGGGCCGACTTCGTCCTCGTGCTCTACAACCCGAAAAGCTCCAAAAGGGTCGAGGGCCTCGGCAAGGCCCTTTCCATCATAGGCCGCCACAGGAAGGGCTCGACCCCGGTCGGCATAGTACGTAACGCTTCGCGCGCCGACGAGGACGCCGTATTGACCACCCTCGACAACGTCAGCGCCCTTTACGACAGGATAGACATGCTTACTATCCTCATAATAGGGAACTCATCCACCTTCCTCGCGCTGGGGAGGATGGTTACCCCGCGGGGCTACAGGCTCCAGGGAGGGGCCGGGGGCTGATGCCGCATTTCGACCGGGTAATCCTTATCGTGTTCGACGGCCTTGGAATAGGCGAGCTCCCTGACGCGGAGGCGTACGGCGACGAAGGCTCCCATACGCTCGACAATACCTCCCGCGCGGTCAACGGGCTCAAGGTGCCTGTTCTCGCATCCCTGGGCCTCGGGCACATCGATGGCGTGCGCGAGATACCGCGCGTTGAGAGGCCTTCCGGCTCTTTTGGCCGGATGAGGGAGGCCTCGCCGGGGAAGGACACCGCGACCGGCCATTGGGAGATGGCCGGGGTCGTGCTGGACAAGCCCTTCCCGGTATTTCCCCAGGGCTTCCCACCCGGGATAATGGAATCGTTCACGAACGAGACAGGCTGGGGCTGGCTCTGGGGCAAGACCGCCTCGGGCACCGACATCATCGAGCGCTTCGGCGAGGAGCACCTGAAGACAAGGAAGCTCATAGTCTACACCTCGGCTGACAGCGTCTTCCAGATTGCAGCGCACGAAAGCGTGCTGCCCGTGGAAGGATTATACAGGGTATGCGAAAAGACGAGGCTCATTGCCGACGCCTACAATATCGGGCGCGTCATAGCGCGCCCGTTCACCGGTGAGCCCGGTGCCTTCAGGAGGCTCCCGGCAAGGAAGGACTTTTCGGTCCCGCCGCCGTACAAGACCCTACTCGACAACATAGTAGAAGCCGGGCTCGAGGTGGCGGGCATCGGAAAGATCGGCGACATATTCGTCCACAAAGGCATTACCAGCGAGGTCCACACTTCGAGCAACGACGACGGCATTGACAGGACCATCGAGGTAATGGAGCGGAAGTCGCGCGGGCTCGTCTTCACCAACCTCGTGGACTTCGATACCTACTACGGCCACAGGAACGACCCCCGCGGGTTCGCGGAGGCATTGAGCCGCATGGATGCGCGCCTCCCTGAGATAATGGAAAGGCTCGGCCCGGATGATATCCTTTTCATTACCGGCGACCACGGCTGCGACCCCACGACCCCCTCGACCGACCATTCGAGGGAGCATGTCCCGCTACTCGTATACGGCGATGCCGTCCGGCCCGGAGAGGACCTCGGCACGCGCCAGACCTTTTCAGACCTGGGTGCGACGATCGCCTCCGCGCTCGGAGTAAGAGCCCCCCGGAACGGGATATCCTTCCTCGACCATATCCTCAAGTAGCTGTTGTAGGCAACCTCTAAAAATTGATCTTTTCCCCGGACTCTGTGTCAGGCCGGGAATAAAAATGCTCACATATTGTCATATATGCTCCGCTTTTTATTCCCGGCCTTCCTTGATTGCGGGAAAAAACTCTAATTTTTAGAGAAACGGTCAGAAACCCCGGCCTTTCAAGGCCGGGGATGAATGGCCGCCCGTAGCGAAGCCAGCGTAAGCTGGCGTAGCGGAGGCAATATCGCCTCACGGTTTCCCGATACCCCGGCCTTCAGGCCGGGGAGAGGTTCATAGAAACGGTCAGAAACCCCGGCCTTTCAAGGCCGGGGAGATGTTCGTAGGTTGCCTGTGTTATGTTTTTTTTAACCCGCAGGCACAATCCGCTCTTTTTTCGTAAAACTCCCTTGATTTTTTTATTATATGGTACTAAGCTATGTAGCTCGCTATAGCATATGCTTGGGCCTAAGGGGGGATGTGCTGGATATGGGTCCTGATGATATCAAGCGGTTGAGGTATTTATTCGGGTGGTCGCAGGAGAGGCTGGCGCGGGAGCTGGGAGTAAGCTTCTCGACGGTTAACAGGTGGGAGAAGGGCAGGTCAAGGCCGAGCCCGCTGGCAATAAGCACATTGGCAACTTTGGGGGCGGGCTTCTCGGTGAACAAGAGGTCGTCTCCGAGGTTCGCCTCCGGGCTTCCGCTGGACTTCAGAATAGCAGGCCATGCAGTCTCTTTCAGCTCGGTAATCGAGAACATAAGCTCAGGGGGGCTCATGTTCAACACCGCCGAGGAGCTTGGCCCTGGAGACCTGCTGACCCTCGGGTTCAGCCCGGACAGCGGCCCGCAGCGGGTCCTCGACGCGGATGTGGTCTGGGTAATGGAAAAAGGCGGGAACAGGCGTGTCGGGGTGCGCTTCCACCCGGGGATTTGATCCATCGGCCTTTTATTTCGAAAGGTCCTTCCATACAAGGGTAAACGAAGATGTTGAAGGAAGGCAGCCTCAGCCTCGACAGGCAGGGGCGCATAATAAGGTTCAGCCACAGCCTCGAGGAGATGCTCGGCTATTCATCGGAGGAGGTAATGGGAAGGGAGTTCTCCATCCTGGTCCCGCCCGGAGCGGAGTCCCCTGTAGAGGTTCTTCTCAACGGCCCCGAGGATGAGCCGCACCACGCTTCCAGAAAGACGGGCATACTCCGGAAGGACGGGACGGTCTCCGAGCCGTACATGTCAATACACCACTTGAGGGACCGCACGGGCGCGCTCTATTCCGTCCTCCTTACGCTGTCGGTCAGGAAGAGCGGTCTTCCTGCCTTCCTTACCGAGGAGTTCAGGCGCATATTCAAGTTCTCCAATGACGGGGTCGCCATAACCGACCGGGACGGCTCCATAATAGACGTAAACCCCGCTTTCCTCGATACCTACGGCTACCAGAGGCACGAGGTCCTGGGCAAAAACCCGCGCATCCTAAAATCCCATCACTCGACTGTGGGCCTCTACGAGACGATGTGGAATGACATTCTCGACCCCTCGAAAGGCTTCTGGAGGGGGGAGATAATAAATATCGCCCGGGACGGCACGGAGGTGCCGGTGCTCCTTTCGATAAACGCGATAAAGGACGAGCAGGGCGAGATAAGGAACTTCCTTGGCATCGCCTTCAACATGGCCAGGGAGAAGAAGCTCGAGAAGCTCCGGAAGATGTACATAGACCATATCGTCCATGACATCAGGGGGCCGCTTACCTCGATTTCCATAAACTCCGAGCTCCTGCTCATGGGCCAGGAGCTTTCTGAAAAGTCCAGGAAGAAGCTGAACGTGATACTCTCCTCGGCCCAGAAAATAGAATCCATGACCTCCGACATACTCGAGTTCAGCAGGGCCGAGAACGGCAAGCTGGCGTTGAGGAAGGGGGCCGTAAAGCTCCCGGACATCGTCAGGGACGCGGCCCTTCCCTTCGAGGGCTCGGGGAAAAAGCTTTTCGCCGGCGGCGCGCCCATGTCGGACGGATCCCTCGATTTCGAGGTCTACGCGGACGAGGACAAGCTGAGGAGGGTCATTTACAACCTCTTGAGCAATGCCTTCAAGCACGCCTCGGAAATCGTGGACCTCTCGGCGGAAGCAGGTCCTGACGGCCTCAAGTTCACGGTCTGGAACGACGGGAAGGGCATTCCCCAGGAGGAGGCTGAAAGAATATTCGACGCCTTCTACCAGACCGCCGAAGGTGTAAAGACCGGCGGCGCCGGGCTGGGACTCAGCATCGTAAAGAGTTTTGTAGAGGCCCACGGCGGAAGGGTCTGGGTAGAGGCCGGGAAAGAGAGGGGCGTTACCTTCGGCTTT
The DNA here is from genome assembly GCA_030583865.1 of Thermodesulfobacteriota bacterium. Classification (NCBI taxonomy): domain Bacteria; kingdom Pseudomonadati; phylum Thermodesulfobacteriota; species Thermodesulfobacteriota bacterium. The sequence goes on from CP129479.1 coordinate 674,242, forward strand.
ACGATACCTTTCGAGGGGGCGAGCTCAAGCGCGCCTTGACTCGCATGTTTTTCCCGTGGTAATATTTTTTCGTTGAGGGGCTTATTCATCGCCGGGCCCCGGCTCTAAAAGTTGAATATAAAACGATCTCCGAGCCATCCTGCCTAAAGCCGGTCCTTTTCAGGGCCGCGCCACGGGGGTTGGCCGATAGGGCCCTGCTGGAAACGGTTTGGCCTCCCCACTGGAAAGGAGATTGACGTGCCAACCCCTTTCCGTGGCGGTTGGTTTTTTTTTTGCTTACGGAGGGGCGCAACCAGATGCTCAGGGCGGTATTCCTTTCATTCCTTTTTCTAGCGCAAGTAATATGTCCGTTCCCCACTGTAGCCGGAGAAAGGCAGCTAACGGTAGCTGGCGCCGCTGACCTTGCCTTCGCCTTCAGGGAGATGGCCGCTCTGTTCGAGAAGGAGACGGGTTGGAAGGTGGTGCTCTCGATGGGCTCGACCGGGATGCTCGCCAAGCAGATAGAGCACGGCGCGCCCTTCGACGCGTTTTTCGCCGCCAACAAGAGCTATATAGACTCGCTTGCAGAGAAGGGCAAGGTGATTCCGGAGACAATAGAGCCATATGCCAGTGGCCGGATCGTGCTGGCCGTCCGGAAGGGGCCGGGGATAAGGGTAGAGGGGCTTGAAGGCCTTGTCAATGGTACGTACAGGATAGCCATAGCAAACCCCGACCACGCGCCCTATGGAAAGGCCGCTATGGAGGCGATGAAATCCGCTGGTGTTTGGGACAAAGTGAAAACCAGGCTCGTCTACGGAGAGAACATAAGGCAGACGCTCCAGTTCGTCCAGTCAGGAAACGCCCCGGTCGGTATAGTGGCCCTTTCGGTCGCGGACGTGCCGGAGATAGACTACACCATCATACCCGAGGGGATGCATAGCCCCATCGACCAGGCTGCCGCAGTGGTAAGTACGTCGAAAGAGGCCAAAGCTGCAAGGGACTTCATAAGGTTCGTCAAGGGGCCGAAGGGCGCCTTGATAATGAAAAAATACGGCTTCATGCTTCCGGAAGGCTCTGAATAGATGGATCTCTTTCCGCTTTACATTACCGTAAAGGTATCGCTCACGGCGACTGTAATAACCGTCGCCGTAGGCCTTGTCCTCGCATGGGTCATGGCAAAGCGGGATTTTTGGGGGAAAAGTCTCGTCGACGTGGTCATAATGCAGCCGCTCGTCATCCCGCCGACGGTACTCGGATATTATCTGCTCACGGCATTCGGCAGGTCGGGCCGGCTCGGGGCCTTCCTCTCCGACACGCTCGGCATCGAGCTCGTTTTCACCTGGAAGGGGGCGGTCATAGCCGCGTTCATCTCGTCGCTCCCGCTTTTTGTAAAGCCCGCGAGGGCCGCGCTCGAAGGCGTGGGCTCAGAGCTCGAGGACGCGGCAAGGCTCCTCGGAAAGACCGAGCTGCAGGTAATAACGACCATAACCCTGCCGCTTGCGTGGCGGGGGCTATTCGCGGGCGCGGTCATGGCCTTTGCGCGCGCAACCGGCGAGTTCGGCGCAACGCTCATGATAGCAGGGAACATCCCGGGCCTCACCCAGACCCTCCCCATAGCCATTTACGACGCGGTCCAGGCCGGGGACTACGCGACCGCCAACCTGCTCGTCGGCATAATAACGCTTTTCTCGTTCACTGTGCTCTTCATAGCCAACAGGTTCAGCCGGGTGAGGTTCTGAGATGCTGGAGATATCCCTCCGTAAAAGGCTTTCCGGCTTCAGCCTCGACGTGGACCTGTCGCTAGACGAGGAGCTTCTGGTGCTCTTCGGCCCTTCCGGCGCAGGCAAGAGCCTGGTCCTGAAGATGATCTCCGGCATAGTCAGGCCTGACGAGGGCAGGGTGGCCGCCGGGGGCGAGACGCTTTTCGATTCGAATACCGGCGTGAACCTGCCCATGAGGGAGAGGAAGGTAGGGCACCTCTTCCAGGACTACGCGCTTTTCCCGCACATGACCGTATCGGAGAATATAGCCTACGGCATAGTGGGCGGGAACAAGGACGGGGCCCGGAAGAAGGTAGGGGAGCTTATTACCGTAATGAGGCTCTCGGGGCTTGAAAAGAGATACCCGCACGAGCTCTCGGGCGGGCAGAAGCAGAGGACGGCCCTCGCGAGGACCCTTGCGGCCGGGCCCAGGGTGCTCCTCCTTGACGAGCCCTTCTCGGCCCTTGACTACCAGGTAAGGGAAAAGCTCAGGGCCGACCTCCTCAATATCCACCGCATCTACCCCATTACGACGGTCCTCGTAACCCACGACCTCGAAGAGGCCTTCATGCTGGGCAAAAGGATAGCGGTCATAAATAACGGCGCTATCGAGCAGGCCGGCACCCAGGAGGACGTCTTTTACAGGCCGCTTACGAGGAACGTGGCCAGGTTCATGGGTGTGCGCAATATCTTTTCAGGAAGAGTTGCCGCCCTGGAGGGGCCGCACGTCATCATAGACAACCCGGACATAGGCATGGTAAAGGCCCCATTGCCGCCCGGCCCGGCACTGGGCCCCGGGACGGACGTCTCTTTCTGCATACGTCCCGAGGAGATACTAATCATCAGGCCGGACAGGGTGCTCGGGAAGGTCCAGGACAACATACTCGAATGCATGATAACGGGCACTGTCGGCAGGGGTTCGACCCACATACTCTACCTGGAGGCAGGGGAGGGCAGCACCCCGCTAAAGGCGGAGCTTCCCAATTTTGTGCTTAGAAAACTTGGACTTGCGGCGGGCCAGCGTATCAAGGTATCATTGAAGAAGGAGAATATTTGGGTAATCCGATAGGCAACCTCTAAAAATTGATCTTTTCCCCGGACTCTGCGTCAGGACGTGAATAAAAATGCTCACATATTCACATATATGCTCCGCTTTTTAATTCCCGCCCTTCCTTGATTGCGGGAAAAATCTCTAATTTTTAGAGATTGCCTTAATAAAAAGGGTCCTGATGGACATACATAAACATGACACTCACGGGCATGAGGGGGTTGAAGCCGACTCCGGCCTAAAAAAGCGCCTCCTCGTATCCATAACGCTTACGAGCATCATCTTCATCGCCGAGCTGGTAGGCGGTTTCCTTACGAACTCGCTCGCCCTCATGACCGACGCGGCGCACGTCTTCATGGACGTCTTCGCGCTTTCGCTCTCGCTTTTCGCAATATACATAGCCGAGCTTCCGCCGACCGAGAAAAGGACCTACGGCTTTCACAGGGTCGAGGTCTTCGTGTCGTTCATCAACAGCTTCGTCCTCGTCCTCATAACCGGCTTCATCTTCTACAAGGGCCTCCTCCGCTTCTCCAACCCCGAGCCCGTCGAGAGCGCCGGGGTGCTCATCGTGGGCTCCATAGGCCTGGTCGTGAACCTGATGGTCGCGAAGTGGCTCCACGGCCACGCAAAGGAGGACCTGAACGTCAGGAGCGCCTTCATACACGTCGTGGGCGACGCGGCTGCCTCGGTGGGAGTCATAATCTCGGCCGTCGTGATACATTTCACGGGATGGTATCCCATCGACCCGCTCATAAGCATGGCCATCTGCGCGCTTATCATAAACGGGGCGGTAAAGATAATAAGGGAGTCCTCTCACATACTCCTTGAGGGGGTTCCGAGGGACATAGATTTCGGGAGGGTCAGGGACGATATACTCTCGCCCGAGGGCGTATCAGGAGTGCACAGCCTGCACATCTGGTCCATATGCCACAACGTCTACGCCCTGAGCGCGCACGTGGACATAGTGCCGACCCAGAGGTGGAGGATGGGGGAGATATTCAATGAGATCAACGAGAAGCTCGCGCACGACCACCATATCTTCTACACCACCCTGCAGGCCGAGTGCTCCGGGTGCGAGCCAAACGACATATTCCGGAAGATAGCCCACAGGGGGCGCGGGCACCTGCATTGATGTGCGGCAACTCTAAAAATTGATCTTTTTCCCGGACTCTGCGTCAGGCCTGAAATAAAAATGCTCACATATTGGCATATATATGCTCCGCTTTTTATTCCCGGCCTTCCTTGATTGCGTGAAAAATCTCTAATTTTTTAGAGGTTGCCGCATTATGATATAATTGAATGCAGGCCCACAAATCCAGCCCAGGGAGGTGCCATGTCCAGAGAGAAGCGGTTGCCGGTCGAAGAGCTCGCCTGGAGGTGCAGCCCCGAGAGGTTCTCCTTCGCCACTACGAACGAGATCGCGTCCCTCCAGGAGATAATAGGCCAGGACAGGGCGCTCCGCTCCATCCAGTTCGGCCTCGGCATCACAAACCACAACTATAATATCTTCGTCCTGGGCGACACGGGGGTGGGGAAATCCACCTCGATAAAGGAGATTATCGAGGCCAAGGCCAAGGGCGAGCCAGTGCCGGACGATTGGTGCTATGTCTTCAACTTCGAGGACGTGGACACGCCGACGGCCATAAGCCTGCCGCCCGGCAGGGGTGCCGACTTCGCCGCCGAGATGGACGATCTCGTGGAGACGCTCCTGCGCGACATACCGAAGGTCTTCGAGTCCAAGGACTACGAGAAGCACAGGGACGAGATAATCGAGGGGCAGCAGGAACGGACAAGGGCGCTTTTTTTCAGGCTCGAGCAGAGGGCCATGGAAAGGGGGCTCGTCCTCAAGAAGACCGTCAGCGGCCTCGCGGTAGTGCCGGCCAAGAACGGCAAGCCCATGAGCCAGGAGGAGTTCGAGTCCCTGCCGCCGGAGCGGAGGGCGATAATCGAGCAGGACCTTGCAGTCATGCAGGACAAGCTCTCGGACGCCATAAGGGAGGCCCGGACGATTGAGAAGGAGACCAAGGAACGGATAAACGCCCTCGACAGGGAGGTCGTCCAGTACGTTGTGAACCCCGCGATAAACGAGCTCCTCGACAAGTTCAAGGAGTTCAAGGGGGTTGTGGACTACCTCTACAAGGTCAAGGAGAATATCCTGAACAACATCGACGACTTCAGGCCCAAGGAGGAGGTCCCGCTCGCAATCGGGGGCCTGAGGCTCCAGAAACCCGAGCCCTCCTTCGAGCGCTACAAGGTGAACCTCTTCGTCGGCAACAGGGAGTCCGAGGGCGCGCCTGTCGTGTACGAGTCCAACCCCACGTACACCAACCTTTTCGGGAGGATCGAGTACAAGGTGCAGCTCGGGGCCGCGACCACCGACTTCACGATGGTAAAGCCCGGGAGCGTGCACAAGGCAAACGGCGGATACCTCATCGTCAACGCCCTCGACATACTCCGGAACATATTCGTCTACGATTCCCTGAAGAGGATGATAAAGAACAGGGAGGCGCGCATAGAGGACCCGTGGGAGCAGTACAGGATCGTTTCGGCCACGACTTTAAAGCCGGCGCCCATCCCGGTGAACATAAAGCTCGTCATCATAGGCGAGCCGTTCATCTACTACCTCCTCTACAACCTCGATACCGAATACAGGAAGCTCTTCAAGGTCAAGGCAGACTTCGATACCGTCATGCCGAGGACCGATGCGAATATCGAGAAGTACGCGCACTTCATAGCCACCAGGTGCAGGGAGGAGGGGCTCATCCCCTTTGACAGGACAGGTGTGGCGAAGGTCGTGGAGTCCGGCGCGCGGCTTGCCGGCGACAGGGAGAAGCTCTCGGCCAGGTTCAACGAGGTGACGAACATAATCGTGGAGGCGAGCTATTGGGCCGGGGTCGAGGGGGCCGGGACCGTTTCGGCCTCGCACGTGGAGAAGGCCGATTCAGAGCGGGTCTACAGGAACTCGAAAATATCGGATAAGCTCCGGGACTACATAAGGGAAGATACGCTAATGGTCGCGACCGCCGGGAAGGTGGTCGGCCAGGTGAACGGCCTCGCCATCCTCGACCCGGGCGACTACGCCTTCGGCAAGCCTTCGAGGGTGACGGCCAGGGTCTTCATGGGAGATGCCGGGGTCGTAAACATAGAGCGGGAAGTGAAGATGAGCGGCCGCATCCACAACAAGGCCCTCATGATATTCACGAGCTTTTTGGGCGAGAGGTTCGCCCAGAGGTTCCCCCTCACCCTCTCGGCGTCCATAACCTTCGAGCAGCTATATGAAGAAATAGAGGGCGACAGCGCGACGTGCACGGAGATATACGCCCTCTATTCGGGCCTCTCGGGCGTACCGCTGGACCAGGGCATAGCTGTAACCGGCTCCATGAACCAGAGGGGCGAGGTGCAGCCCATCGGCGGCGTGAACGAGAAGATAGAAGGGTTTTTCGAGATATGCAAGGCCAAGGGGCTCACGGGCGGACAGGGGGTAATAATACCGAGAAGGAACGTCAAGAACCTCATGCTCAAGAGGGAGGTCGTTGAGGCCGTAAGGGACGGGAAGTTCGCGATATACCCGATAGAGCACGTTGACGAAGGCCTCGAGATATTGACCGGCATGCCGGTCGGAGAAAGGGACGAGAAGGGCGGCTTTCCTGAGGGGAGCGTGAACCGGCTTGTCGAGGCGAGGCTGGAGACGCTCGCGAGGAGCTTCAAGGAGTTCGGAAGGCCCCCGGCCAAAAAGGAGCTGCCCGGCGGCGGAATGGGAGAGGCCGCAAAGGGGACGGACGGGAAAGGCGGGAAAGAAAAAGATGCTGGTCTATGAGATATTCAAGAGTATCCAGGGGGAGTCGAGCTATGCCGGTCTACCCTGTGTTTTCATAAGGCTTGCGGGCTGCAACCTCGGGTGCAGGTGGTGCGACACCCCTTACGCCAGGGTCCCTGACGAGGCGAGCGAGCTTTCGATAGGCGAGGTCATGAGGGAAGTTGCGCGCTACGGCGACTGCGGGCTCGTCGAGATAACCGGGGGCGAGCCGCTCATGCAGGAGGAGACGAAGGAACTTGCCCGGATGCTCGCGGACAAGGGCCGAACCGTGCTCATCGAGACCAACGGCTCCGTGCCGGTCTCCGGCCTCGACGAGAGGGTCATAAAGATAGTCGATGTGAAGTGCCCTTCAAGCGGGCATGCCGGCTCCTTTCTACTTGATAACCTCTCCCACATAACCCCGGAGGACGAGATAAAGCTCGTGGTCGCCGACAGGGGCGACTACGACTGGGCCAAGGAGTTCATGGAAGAGGTGCTCCGGGGCAGGACCGAAAAAGTGCTCTTCGCGCCCGTGAAGCCCGATCTCGAACCCAGGGACCTCGCCGACTGGATAATCAGGGACGGGTTGCGGGTCAGGCTGCAGCTCCAGATCCATACCTACATATGGCCGGAGGAGCGCGGCAGGTAGGGCTTTACTTTCCGGGCCTCAACCTGTAAAATCCCTTTGATATGCAACCTCTAAAAATTGACCTTTTCCCCGGACTCTTTGTCAGGCCGGGAATTAAAATGCTCACATATTGTCATATATGCTCCGCTTTTTATTCCCGGCCTTCCTCGATTGCGAGGAAAATTTCTGATTTTTAGAGGTTGCATGAATGATGTGAACGGAGCCCGCCCGGGCTCTCGCAAAAGCGCCGGGCACATCCTGCCGGGGCCGGCCCGGACACTTAGGAGAATGTTGGCAGCACGATGAAGCCGTTCCTTATAGCCGCAATTACGTTCTACATCCTGAGCGTAATCACCGTCATAGTCCACCACGCCTCCGGCTCGAAAAAGCTCGGGAGCGCGTCCAAATGGCTCCTGGTCCTTGGCCTCCTCGTCCATTCCGGGGGGCTCATCGAGCGCATAGTTACGACGGGCCATGCCCCGATGGCCTCCATGTACGAAACTCTCGTCTTTTTCAGCTGGACGACCGTACTCGTGAGCGCGATCGTGATATTCAGGTACGACGAGCGGGAGACCGAGGTCATAACCCTGCCCGTGGCCGTACTCGCCCTCTTCTTCGCCCTCATGAACGAGAAGCCGGGCGGGCCGCTTACGCTCGTCCTCCGCACCATCTGGTTCGAGACGCACGTCATATCCTCGTTCGCGGCCTACGCGCTATTTACGCTCGCCTTTTCAGGGGCGGTCATATACCTCTGGAAGAAATGGAAGGGGGTCCAGGCGGAGGACATAAAGAAGTTCCAGGAGATAGCCGCAAAGAGCATACTGTGGGGCTTCTTTTTCTTTTCCGCCTCAATGTTCGCCGGGGCGGTGTGGGCGTATCTCGCCTGGGGCACCTACTGGCTCTGGGAGCCGAAGGTCATATGGTCGTTCATAGTCTGGTTCTATTACGCGGGGGCCATGCACGCGTGGTACGTGAGGGAGTGGCGCGGCGTGGGGCTCTCCATCGCTACGGTCCTGGGCTTCTTCGTGGTCCTATTCACCTATCTCGGCGTTTCCCTCCTCATGAAGAGCAGCCACAGCTTCTAGCAGGCTGCTGAAAAAGTCCATCTGCGTCGAAGGCTACGTCGCTGGCTACGAAGGCGTACACGAAAAGTACGCCTCATTCCTCGCTCCCCTGTTCCTAATGGGGCCTCGCATCTGGAGCTTTTTGAGCAGCCTGAATAAAAACGGAGTTTTTCAGCAAGCTGATAGACGCGTATTAATAGCCCTTTTCAGCCCTTTCCCTTTCTCCACCACATGACAGCCGACCTTTTGTGGAACTTCGCAAGCAGCACGCCCTTTTTCTTGACGAGCTTGCCTCCGAGATAGTCCCTTAGTTTCCTGTCGTGCTCCTCGGTCACGATGCCGATGTACTCCTTCCAGAATTCCACGGCCTCGTCCAGGTTCTCGAAAGGCTGGTCGAAATCGTATTCGATTATCTCGACGTTCGCAAAGACGCCGAGCGAATGGAGAGCGGAGTAGGTCTTGAAGTAGTCGGCCCTCTCGCCGAAAGGCTTGTTGAAGAGGAGCGGATAGAGCTCCCTGTAGTAGAACTTGTCGGCCATTGGGTCGGCGTTCTCGATGATGAATACCGCCTTCCTCGCAAGGCGGTCCATCTCCTTCAGGTTCTCCTCGGGGTCGGAAAGGAGCGTGGGGACGTTCGCGCAGATGACCGCGTCGTGCTGCTTTATCTCCACCTTCCCCCATTCCGCCTGAACAGGCTTTATGCCCCGTATCCTGTCCCTTGCCATGTCTTCCCTGAGTATCTCGATCATGGCAGCCGAAGAGTCGAGCGCAGTCACTCTTTTCCCGGCCTTCGCAAGCGGCATGGCAAGAGTGCCGCACCCAGCGCCTATGTCGAGGAAGGTCTTCGCGTCAGCGGCCCTCGTGAGTATCACGGAGAGGGCCTTCTCGGGGAAATCGGTGTGGTCGAGCCCCTTCCTGTACCAATTGGCCTTAAGCCTGTTCCAGAAACCCTGCATGGGGACTACCCTCCTCCTTATTCGAATAGTTTGAACGGGGCCCTCAAGAGCCTCTCGATGATGCCGAAGATGTTCCTTCTTATGGATTTCACGGGCATGGGCGTGACCGACGGCTTCCTCAAGTCGCCTTCCATCTCGAAATAGAGGCTCACGGTGCTGTCATCGTCCCCTGTTATCACCCAGCCCGCAAGCGGTATGTTGGATATTAGCCTGTCCAGGGTGACGAACGGGTGCAGCGCGATCGTAGCGTCTATGGCCAGCGCCGGGGTGCTTATCTCGCCTACGGCGGACATGCGCATGACGTTGCTGTCGAGGAAGAGGTCGTCCGTCGAGATAACGCCGTCAGTCATCATGAAGCTACCATCTATGCCCCTGTGCGGCAGGCCCGAGCCGCGCAGCAACTCGTCTATCGTGAGTATGTTCACTATGGCGAAGATGTCGGATATGAAGCCGAAACGCCAGAGCCTGCCGCCTCCCGTGGCCAGGGCCGCATAGCCGTTAAGTCCCTGCCGGAAGGGCTCGGCCCCCCTCGTGCCCGAGAGGAGCAGGCTTCCGCCGAGGGCGCCGGAGAGGACCCGCCTTTGAACGCCAAAGGCCTCAAGCATGCTCCGCGTCTGTACATTGGCAAGGTTGAGGTCAGTCGTGAAGACGAGGGGCTCGTCCTTGTCGATGAAGTATATCGCGCTCCCTGAAATTGTCCCCTCGTGCATGTTGATGGACGCCGGGTTGAAAATGGCGATATTCCTCCCTAGCTCGACGTTCGTAGAAAAGGACTCGAACCGGTGGCCCCAGAGGGTCCCTTCCGCAGCGCTTATCGAGCCCGCGCCATTAAGCTTTACCGCTTCCCTTCGGAGCCTTTCCCGGAACCCCTCCCCTCCGTCTTCCTTCTCCTCTCTCTTCCTCGGGAGGACGTCCGTTATATGGAAACTGGGGAAGTCTATTGAGAAGCCCACGATCCTTTCAGCGATATTGACGAGGTCTATCCTCCCGCTCATGCGCGTTGAGCCGGTTGCGATATTCCCTATCAGGAGAGAGGCGCTGTTGCCATCGAGCTCGGCTGTCGCCTCCACGTTCTCTACCGGGTTTTTAAGCAGCTCGGTCTCGAACCGCCCATCCCTTATGCCGACCGCTCCTTCATAAACCGGCCTTTCTCCAGGCGACTTTTGAGTCCTCACGGAAAAAGAAACGAGGCCCGATGACGGGAAGTCCCTCCTGAGTAGCGGGGAGACCTCGTCAAGGTCGGCTATGAGAAGCCCATCGGATTTGATGGAGAGGGCGTAATCGCCCGCGCCCCTGAACGAGCCGCTCCCGCTTACAGCCGACCCCCCCATGTTCACGCCGGCCTCTTCGATAACGGTCTCCCCGTCCCTCCGCCCCCCCGCGGCGTTTGCGCGGAGCGGGAAGCCTTCGGCCTTCTCGACCAGCCTCCCGAAGGATACCCGGGAGCCTGTAGCGTCGACCTCGGCCCTTGCGCTCCAGTCTTCCGGCCTGCCCTCAGCCGCCAGGGAGAACGGCATTGCCCCGGCGACCACGATGTCGTCCCTTTTTATAAACGCCTTGAGCGTTTCGGCATTCAGGCCTCCGCTCGCAGTCAGGTTAAAGCGCGGGCCGGGCCTCCTGTAGCCTTCGACAACGCCGGAAAGGGCGACGGTCGAGCCCTCGACGATCGCCCTTGATTCATGTACGCGGAGAGTGCCTTCATCGAACGAGGCCTTTGCGTCAAGGGAGCTTATTCCTGCGGGTATGCCCTCGTATGAGAGCGCGCCTTCCCTTATTACGGCGTCCCCTGAATATTCAAGCGGAACCCTTTTCCGCAGCGCCCCTGAAATACTGGCGTTCAAAAGCATGCTCCCTGTAACGTCAGCCTTTTCGAGCCTTTTTCTGGCCTCCCCTTTGGCGAAGCTCTGTATGAGGCCTGCGGTCTCTTCCATGTCCATCGACGCCTCGAACGAGGCGTCGAACGGCGCATCCCCTGAAAGGTCCTTTGCCGTGCCGCCGAGGCGCCTTACTATTTCTTTTCCGTACCTCCCGGAGAAACCGGATACGGTCAGGGCCGAGTCCTTGAAGGAGACCTTCCCGGATATGTCCTGGAAGGGCTTTTCGAGCCCCTTGTACCTGAACGCCGCGTTGTCGATGGACGCGGAAGCGGACGCGCTTACCTGTCCATCAAGGATGGGCTGCATTTTAAGCTCATCCAGGCGGCCCGCCATCCTCAGCTCGTCAAGCGTTACGGTGCCGCCGAGAGGCACGATCGTCTCTATCCTTTCAGCTGCCCTCGCCGGCATGGCCCTTATAGGCAGGAATTCAAGGAGTTTTTCGAGCGGGACCGGGCTCGTAAAGGCCTCGAGGGAAAAGGTCCTCTCGCCTCCCGGGCCGCTTACCTCGAACCGGCCCTTCACCCTGAACCCGGCCATCTCTATATCTATCTCCTCAAAGGCGAGGCCGGTCTCCTCGGCCTCCTCGCCGCGTGACACCCTCATGGTCCCCGAGCCCGACGGCGATACTATAGGTTCCCTGAAAAGGGAAGGGAGCGAGGCTTCAAGCCCACTGTACGAGAGGTCGGCCCTCAGCATGTCCTCTTTGTTAATGACATAGGAGAGGTCGAGGTCCACCCTGCCTTCGACGGACGCGCCCGGGACCTTCTCACGTATGTAGGGGTTGAAGGCGGAGAGCCGAAGCCCCTCGACAGACCCTCGCCCGTTTACGGAACCTTCCTCGTCTATCTTCCCCGAGAGGGCGAGCGGCGTTGTAGGCAGGAGCGTCCCGTCCGCGCCGAAGGTATATACGTCCCCGGTCCTTTCCGCCATCGCGTTGATCCCAGAGACCTCGAACCGCGCGGCCCTTTCAGGGAGCTCGTCAATAAAGACCGCCCGCCCGTTCCTCAAGTCGAGCGTCTTTACGAACACCTCCCGCTCGCGGTCCTCCTCGGGCGGCCTTTCGACCCCGAGGAACCTCGATATGTTCAGGGTCCCGTCGCCGTACCTCCTGAGCACAAGGTCGGGGTTTGCGAGCTCAAGCTTCTGGAAAACCGCATGCCCCCGGAGGAGCGGCAGGAGAGAGAGCCTGGCATGCGCGCGGTCCGCGGTAAAAAGCGTCTCGCCCCCGTGGAGGACCTCTGCCCTTGAGACTTCGAGGTCGGGGCTGGGAAGCACCTTGAGGACGACCCTCCCGAGCCGCACCTCGCCGTCAACGCGCGACTCGATAATCGATTCTATCCTGTGCGCATACCTCGTGAGGTCGAGCGGCATGAAAAGTAGATAAACGAGTATAGAGAGCGCCAGTACCGAGGAGCCGATTACCAGCCAGGGGAGTATCCGCCTTTTTTTTCGGGTCTGGTCTTCCAAGAAAGCGCCTTTCGGATGAAGGTGCCCTAAAGGGTTTCAGGTTTAAGGCAAACACTAAAAATTGATCTTTTCCCCGGACTCTGTGTCAGGCCGGGAATAAAAATGCTCACATATTATCATATATGCTCCGCTTTTTTATTCCCGGCCTTCCTTGATTTCGGGAAAAATCTCTAATTTTTAGAGGTTGCCTTAAGGTTTTTTTCCGTAAGGCGGGGCGTTAGAAAAGCGGATATCCCCGATAAAGGATTCCGCCGAGCTCCTTGTGTCATCGGAATCTATCATGACCGAAACCTTCCCGATCCGCGGGGGCTCTTCGTTGAAAAGCTTCTTGTAGTCCTCGTAGACGTTACGCGTTTCGCTATGCCAGGCTCCGAGCCCGTCAGGGCCGCTCTTCAATATTATATACCTCGTATTGCCTGTTTTCGTGCTTCTGACCGAGCTGCCCGCTGGGGCCGAGGTGTCCCAGATATAGCCCACCACCTTGCTGTTGACCGCGGCGGGCCACCTGGGGAAGATCACATAGACCTGCGCTGCCTGGTCGTCCTTCGATTTCTCCCGGACGTCAGCGCCCCGGGGAAGGCTCGCTACCTTCCATCTCCAGCTCAGATAGGGGTACTCCTTGAGCTCGAACTCAACGTCCTTGTAGAGCGCCGAAGAGGTACTTTCGCTCTTCAGGTGTATCGCAGGCCCGAAATCCTCCTGGACGACCTTGAAGTCGGCCTTGCCCTTCCACTCCTTCACCTGCCAGCCCTCGGGCGGCCCCTGCGGAGTTGGGTTTATGGGGACTTCGATGCCCCCTCCGGCAATGGCGTGGCCGAAAAGGAGGGAAGCGCCCAGCAGCGCCGCGACAAAGGCCTTAAGGCCTCGTGTTGACGGCGGCATTTTTGAATGGGTCCGTTCAGGCGAACATTTTTCCATCGCAGACGCCTTTATGCGCGGCAAAGGGGCCCGCGCGGTACTTTTGCCGTTTATTCGGGTAGTTACGGCTTCACAATCTTTGAGTATATATTAGAAATTCCCGGCCTGCAAGAGCCAATCCGGAGTCCTTGCCGGACGGTCAATTCGATTGGAGACGCTTTTTGCGGAAACCGACCCCGATCACGCCATGACACAAAAATGCCGTTACCTGAAGATTTCAGAACCCCGGTATAAGCCTTTTGAGCCAGCCGTCCCTCGGCGAGATGGCCCCCTCGGGGCATAGCTCCTGGCAGCAGTAGCACCTGATGCACCTGTCGTACTCTATCTCGATCCGGGACGTCTTCTCCATTACTCCTGCCGGGCATACGCCCACGCATACGCCGCAGAGCGTGCAATTTTTATCGTCAACATGGGGCCTTGATGTCAGGGCCTTTCTCAGCGACCTGTCGAGAAACCCGGGGAAACCGGCGGCGAAGTTGACGTTCGACTGCGGGGGGAAGACGAAGTCCCGTATCCTCAGCCTTGCCGGGTCCTCGCCCGAAACCGCGACCCTCTCCGGCCTGCATTCAAGCCCCCGTTTCGAAGCGGCCCTGAGTATGGGAACGTCCCTCCATGATGCGCCGAGTACCGAGGCCGCGGTCGAATCCATCTTTACGCAGTCCCGGCCCGCGAATATGAGGCCGAGCTCCCTTGGCTCTCCGCTACCCGGGCCGTTTCCCTGCATTGCCACGACGCCGTCCATCACTGTGAGCCTGGGGGCGAGGTAAAGGGAGAGGTCGAGGAGCATGTCCGCGAAGTACCGGCTCTCGACTCCGGCAGAGAGGTGCCACTGGGGCTTGAGCTTCCCGGGCACGCACCCGAAGAGGTTCTTTACCGCCATCGTAAGGTACATCTGTACGTGGGTCTTAAGCTTCGGGAGGTTTACTATTCCGTCGCACTCGATAGCCTCCTTCGCGACCTCGAGCCTCCTGAAAGTATGGCCGCCGGGGTTCTCGGCGATGACGAGGGTCGAAAGCTCTATTATCTCCACCCCCATCTCTTCCGCGATGTCGAGCACGCCGCACTTCTTGGCGACAGCCCTGGCGCTCCCGAAACCGGGGCTGTCGCCGATTACAGGCGTCGCCCCGGCCTCTTTTACGAGCGCGAGCACTGCCCTCACGACCTCGGGGTGGGTCGTGACAGCTGCATCCCGGGGCTTTGCCGCCAGTAGATTGGGCTTTACCAGTATGCGCTCCCCGCGCCTTACGAAGCTTTCAATGCCGCCAAGCAGGCCTACCGCGTCCTCGACCGCCTTCATGACAGCGGCCCTTTCGTAGGAGGCGCATCTGGTTATGGATACGTCAGTCATGGAATGTGTTCCCCTTAATGCGAGCTAATCAGCCCAGAACGCGCGGGGCCGCAGGTGCTCACGGACGCATAGCGCAAGGTTATTCACGAGCCCGGGGTGGCTGTTCGTGACGAATAGCCTCCCTTCGACCGTGAAGGTCTCTCCCTCTACCCTCTCGACGGCCCTGCCTTTGAGGAGGCCTTCGAAAAAGGGCATTATCTTGTCCTTCATCCTGAGGCGCGTATCCTCCAGGAATATCGCCAGCGAGGGGCGAAGCTCAAGGACCCTCCTTATGAACGCCGCTACCTCGGGCTCCTCTATGTTCTTCGGCGGAGAGGACTTTACCTCCACGTAGACGAGCCTCCCCTCGACCGACGCCACCACGTCGTAGTCTCCCCCGGCCTCCCCGCCCTTGAGCCGCACGCCCCAGAGCGCGGGGGAGGAGAACTCCCTTTCAAAGACGTTCGCCACGAACCATTCGAGGGTGTCCCCGAAGCTGAAGACCGCCTCGGCCTTCAACCTGTACGCGCCGCCCCCGGTCTCTTCGATTACCTTCCTTTCAAGGAGGAACTTGAGATACCTTTCGACCCATTCGAGGCTCGAATACTTCAAGAGGTCGCCTGCCATGAAAGACCGCCTGTTCCTTATGACGTCCCTTACGAAAAGCCTGAATGAGTATTTCTTGAGCATCCCGTAGAGCTCGTCCTCGAAAGGCCTCTCAAGGTCCGGCGGGAAAAAGAGGTATTGGGTCGGGTCCGAGACGAGCACGTCGAACCCCCTCCTTGAGAGCATGGCGGCTACAGGGTGCGGAGCCTTGTCCCTCGCCTCCTTTTCCACCGGACCTCCGAGCGGGATTTTATCAAACAAAACGGGTCAAGGGAGAAAAATCCGGTTTACCTCGGCCCACCTTTATTATATAACATCATGGCCCCGGCAAAAGGGGGAGTACGGGAAAGGACCGGTGCTATACTTAAAAGATGGAAAGGCCGATACCTAAAAGGAAGTTCGGTAGGACTGGGGCCGAGGTGACCATACTCGGCCTCGGAGGCGAAGGGGTCCTGAGGACCTTCGGCAAGGAGAAGGAGGCGGACGCGCTCATAAACGCGGCCCTGGACCTGGGGATAAACTACATGGAATCCGCCAGGGCTTATTCAGGGAGCGAGTCCTACTTCGGCCTCTCGCTCAGGGAACGCCGGGACAAGGTATTCCTCGCGAGCAAGTCGCACGCCCGTGACAAAAAAGGCGCGCTTGAGCACCTCGGCGAGACGCTCCGGAACATGAAGACCGACTATCTCGACCTGTGGTATATCCACGACGTCAGGACCCCTGACGACGTAAGCCGTATATTCGCCCCCGGAGGCGCGCTCGAAGCATTCATCGAGGCCAGGGACAAGGGGCTTGTGAAACACATAGGCGTAACAGGCCATCAGGACCCGGCGGTAATAAAGGCCTGCCTCGAAGCCTTCGACTTCGACGCCGTATTGGTCCCGGTAAATCCGGCAGAGCCCTTCTACAAGTGCTTTGTCGACGAGATTGTGCCGGTCGCCAGCGCAAAGGACACCGCCATAGCCGGCATGAAGGTCTACATGAAAGGCCTCTTCCAGGCCCCGAAAAGGCTTTTACTCAGCTACGCGCTCACCCAGCCCATCTCAACGGCCGTGGTCGGCTGCGACAATACCGACCAGCTCACTGAAAACGCCGAAGCAGCAAGCGCCTTTCAGCCCCTTAAGCTCAAGGAGGCCCGCCGCTTCTCCCAGATGATCGAACCCTACGCACGCCAGCTCATGTACTATAAGCCCTGACAGGCTGCCGGAAATTCTTGGGGGGAACTTTCTGCAGAAAGTTCCCCCCAAACCCCCTTCAAAGACTTTCAGTTCTTCTCCTGAGAGTCCCCCCTCAAAATGGAGGGGGGACTCTCAGGAGAACTAAAAATTTTTGGAGAGAGTGTTAGGTCCGATGGATGCGAATGTGATTCATGAGGCAATTAGCCTCCTGAGCCCTTTGTGCATACAACGGCTCTAAAACCTTTTTATAAAAAGGTCCCCCCAAGGCTCTCGGCGGCCTTTCAGGGTAATAGGGCGTCCACGAGGAGGAGTTCGGAGTCTTCGAGGGCTTTTATGACCAGCTCGTTTTCGTCTTCTGCCCTGGCCGCGCCGAGCGCTTCCACCTCATTGCCGTTGACGACGACCGGACCGCCTTCGACCACATAAAGGTATCCGCCCCTTTTGGGCCAGAGGGCGTAGGAAAGGCCATTTCCTTTTTCGAGATAGGAGGCGAGGACCCTGGCATCTGAGTTTATGCCGAGTGCGCCGTCGCCATCGGGCGAGACGAGCCTTGCGAGCCTGTTGGTCCGTTCGCGCCTTTCCACAGGCTTCTGCTCGACCGAGGGCTTGAGGCCCTTTCTGGAGGGGTGGAACCACATCTGGATGAAGCGCATGGGCTCGTCGGGGCTGTTGTTTATCTCTGAGTGGAGCATGCCGCTCCCGACGGTCGTATGCTGGACCCAGCCCTTTTTCAGCACCCCGCCTTTTCCGCGCTCGTCGGCGTGGCGGAACTCGCCCCTGGCGCAGTAGGTTACGACCTCTATCTCGCGGTGCGGGTGGAGGGGCCAGGTCGCGCCGGGCGAAAGGGTGTCGTCGTTAAAGACCCAGAGGGAGCCGAAGCCCGGGTTTTCAGGGTCGCGGTATCCGCCGAAAGGGAAGTGCCAGCGTCCGGTGAATGTGCCGTCCTGGATGGCCCCCCTGGCCTGGTAAATGTCTTCCTGGCGCCTGATTATGATCATGGCCGCGGAACGGAGCTTAGGCCGCCCTGCCGCCGGCTGGGAGCCCGGAGAGGGCCTTCAGCGCCCCGTCGAAGTCCACGCTGCCGGTTGACTCGGGCAATATCTCCACATAGGCGATATTGTCCCGCGAATCGACGATGAAGACAGAACGGGCAAGCAGCCGGAGTCCCTTCATGAGGACGCCGTAGTTCGTCCCGAAGGAGGCGTACCTGTAGTCCGAGAGCGCCATCGCGTTCTTTATGCCCGCGGTCCCGCAGAACTTCTTGAGCGTGAACGGCAGGTCCATCGTGACGTTCAGGACGGCTATGTCCTTGCCGAGCGAGGCCGCCTTTTCGTTGAATGTCCTGAGCTGTGAATCGCAGACGCTCGTATCCACGGATATGGCCACGCTTATGAGCTTTGTCTTGCCCTGGAAGTCCTTGAGGGTGACCTCGTTCATCTCGTTATTCACGAGCATGAAATCCGGGGCCTTGTCCCCGGCCTTGAGCTCAGGCCCGATGAGCGTGACCGGATTCCCTGAAAGCTTTATCCTGGCGTCTCTTTCCATGTCTTCCCTCACTTTCGGTATGTTTGGAATGACGCGAACTCGTCGAGCTCGCGCCTGAACGCCCTCGGCAGGAGGCTCCCTCCGGGCTTCAGCGTGCCGACGGCTATCAGCATCGGGATTATCTTGTCCTCGGGTATGTTGAACTCTTTCTTTATGCAGGCCTCGTCTATGCCGTCCATCGGGTGGCTTTCAAGGCCCATGCCCTTTGCGGCTATCATGAGGGTCATGGCAAAGAGCGAGGCGTTCTTCGCCGCGAAGAGCTTCCTGGTCAAGCTGTCCCTGGCGCCGTAAAGGCTCTTTATCATGTCCGCGTACGAGCCCCGCATCTCGGGCCTCATGTACCCGAGCGCCTGCCAGCTTTCAAGCACCCTGTCCATGTTCTCCTCGACACCGGCCGGGTCGGCTATGACTATGAGGACGGCCGGGGCCTCCTCCACCTTCTGCTGGTTCATGGCGCAGGCCCGGAGGGTCTTTTTCCTTTCCGGGTCCGTAACCACGACCACCTTCCACGGCTGGAGGTCGAAGGAAGACGGAGCTAGGTTCGCGAGGCCGAGGAGCTCCCTGATGGCGCTCTCTGAAAGTTCCTTTGCCGGGTCGAAGAAGTTGATGGAGCGCCTTTCCTTGATGGCCTGTACCGTATCCATCCTGCCCTCCTTTTTGGCCCTACCGGCCTACCTAAAGGTTATCAGATTACGAAATCCTGTCAATCAGGGGGGGCGAGGGGCCGGGCCTGGCCCTTGATGCTGCCATCGCTGGTATAATTATGGATCAGGGCCATAACCCGGCCTGAACTGGAAGGGGGCGCGATGAGGAGCGGCAAGGTTCCGGGCATATGCATGATAGCGGCGGCTTTTGCCGTGCTCATGAACGGGTGCGCGGCAGTGCCGGTCGCGCCGCTTCTCCCGGCGGCGCTCCCGGCGGTCCTGGCCGGCGCCGGCGGCGGCATCTCGTACACGCTGACGAACATCGCCTACAGGACCATAACGAGCCCCATTGAGGAGGTCGAGCGCGCGACCCTCGAAGCCTCGAGATGGATGGCCCTCAAGGTGGTCAGGCGCGAAAGGGAGCACAACAAGACGGAGATGACGGCCGTAACAAGGGCGCATACCATATATATAACCCTAGAGAGGCTCACCCCGACCTTGACAAGGATGTCCGTGAATGCTAAGAGAGGGTTTGTGTTCAAGGACAAGAACACGGCCTTCGAGATAATCTATCAATCGGAAATTGCCCTGATGGGCTTTGCCAGGGGAAATGAATACCAGGCCCAGCCGGGCTCAGGGCGGCCCCCGTCATGATACCTATCAGGGACGACATACCATCGAGGACATACCCGTACGTGACAGTGGCGCTCCTCGTCCTGAACGCGGCGGTCTTCCTCTATCAGCTCACCCTTGACGTAAACGGGCTCGAACGCTTCATATACGCGACTGCCGCAATACCCGCCGAGTTGACGAGCATGGCAGAGGTGAGGCCGGTTGACGTCCTCCCTGTGGAGCTTACACTCCTGACCGCCATGTTCGTCCACGGCGGGCTGCTCCACCTCGGCGGTAACATGCTCTTCCTCTGGATTTTCGGAGACAACGTCGAGGACAGGTTCGGGCACTTCAGGTTCCTCTTTTTCTATCTCGCGGCCGGCGTTGCCGCGAGCATGGTCCATATACTCATCGAGCCGGGGTCAATCGTGCCCATGGTCGGCGCGAGCGGCGCTATCGCGGGGGTGCTGGGCGCTTACTTCATGCTGTTCCCGAGGGCGCAGGTGCAGACCCTGGTCATCCTTCCGCTCTTTATAAGCATGGCGCGGCTCCCGGCCGTCCTCTTCCTGGGCTTCTGGTTCCTCTTCCAGGTATTGAGCTCGGGCCTTTCCGCCGGGGCGGGCATAGCCTGGTTCGCCCACATAGGGGGCTTCGTTGCCGGGGTCGCCGTGGCGCTCATGTACAAGGCGTTCCGGCTGGTCCGGTACCGTTAGCAAAGGAGGCCGCATGTTCCATATCTCCGACCCGGAGGCCATAAGGAGCGGCAGGGTAACCGACATCTACTTCGCGAGGACGCTCGAGATACTGAAGGCAAAGGGCGTGGACAAGCGCGTGAGGGCCGAGTTCTTCGCGAAAAAGCTCCCGGGCCCTTACGGGTGGGGCGTGCTCGCCGGGGTTGAGGAAGTGGCGCACCTGATGAAGGGGAAAAAGGTGAACCTGAGGTGCATGCGTGAGGGAGAGGTATTCCTCCCCTGGGAGCCTGTCATGGAGATAGAGGGGAGGTACCAGGAGTTCTGCGTCTTCGAGACAGCGCTGCTGGGGCTTATCTGCCAGGCTACGGGAGTGGCCACGAAATCCGCCCGCTTAAGGATAGCGGCGGGCGAGAGGACTATCGTAAGCTTCGGCGCACGGAGGATGCACCCCGCGATAGCCCCCATGATCGAAAGGGCCGCTTATATCGGCGGATGCGACGGCGTGGCAGTGGTCGTCAGCGCCGAGTTGCTTGATATCGACCCGATGGGCACGATGCCGCACTCGCTCATACTCGTCCTCGGGGACACGGTCGAGGCGGTTAAGGCCTTTGACGAGGTGGTGGACCCGAAGGTAAAGAGGGTGGCTCTCGTGGATACCTTCAACGACGAGAAGTTCGAGTCCATAAGGTGCGCCGAGGGCATGGAAGGGCGCCTCCACGCCGTCCGCCTCGATACGCCCGCGTCGAGGCGCGGCGACTTCTTGAGGATATGCGAGGAGGTGAGGTGGGAGCTTGACCTCCGCGGCTACAAGGACGTCCGCATATTCGCCTCGGGCGGCCTGGACGAGGACGAGGTCTCGAAACTCAGACCGCTCGTCGATGCCTTCGGGGTCGGGACCGCCATAAGCAACGCCCCGGTCGTGGACTTCGCGATGGACATAATGGAGATAGAGGGGGAGCCTCTCGCCAAACGGGGCAAGTGGTCAGGGGCCAAGGAGGTCGGAAGGTGCGTTGCCTGCGGAAGTAGGGTGATATCCCCCCTGGGCGGGCAGGCAAAATGCGCGTGCGGGGGCGAGTTCGAGATGCTCCTTAAGCCGCTTTTGAGGGAAGGGGAGGCTACTGAGGAGCTTCCGAAGCCTGCGGCGATAAGAGAGCGGGTCCTTGGGCGGATAAAGGCCCTTGCCATCTGAACCACGGACCGAATGCTGTTGAAAACACGGCGTTCTTGATATAAGATACTGAAAAAGAACGGAATTTCGGCTGACCAAACGTTCCTAAGGAAAGGAGCCCCATGCCGCCCAGGACGAAAAAGCCCAGGATACAGAAGATACTTTTTCCCACCGACTTCTCCGGTGCCTCGATACACGCCGCAGGGTACGCCCTCTCGCTCGCCGAGAAGTATAAAGCCAGGCTCCGGGTGGTCCATGTGATGGAGACGAGCCGCGAGGCAAGGGGCTTCTACCTGCCGCACCTCTCGTTCGACAAGCTCGACGAGGAGATGAGGGCGAGCGCGAAAGACATGCTCAGGAAGTTCGTGGAGACGAGGTTCAAGGGCTTTCCTGATGTCGAGACCGACCTCCTCGAAGGCGAGCCATACAAGGAGATACTAAAGCAGGTGAAGACCGTCGACCCGGACGTAGTGGTCATGGGCACCTTCGGCAAGGCGCGCGTGGACAGGGTCATATTCGGGAGCACCACCGAGCGGGTGATGAGGAAATCTCCTTGCCCGGTGCTCGTGGTGCCGCCGCCGAGGTAAAGGGATGTTCGGGATAGGGATAGGCGAACTCATACTGGTCCTCATCGTGGCCTTGATAGCCCTCGGCCCGGAAAAGCTTCCGGCAATGGCAAAGGCGCTCGGCAAGGCGTATACCGAGTTCATGAAGGCCGGGGAAGAGGTCAAGAAGAGCTTCAGGGAGGCCGCCGCCCAGACCGGCGCAAGAGGGCCGGAAAAGGCGCAGGCACCTGAGCCCGTCCCGGGGAAGGACAAGGAAGAGGCATGACGCCGGAAGACGGGAGGATGCCGCTTACCGAGCACCTCCGGGAGCTCCGGCGGAGGCTCATCTATTCGGTTGCCGCGGTCGCGGCAGGCTTCATCGCCTGCTATTACTTCTCGGAGAGGCTATACTGGCTCCTGGCCTCGCCGCTTGTCAGCGCCCTTCCCGAGGGGCAGGACTTCATGGTCTTTACGGGAGTCGTCGAGCCCTTCTTCATCTACCTGAAAGTGGCGCTCCTCGGCGGGATCATAGCCGCGAGCCCGGTGGTCCTCTATCAGGCCTGGGTTTTTGTCGCGCCGGGGCTGTACAATAACGAAAGGCGCTGGTTCCTCTTCACGGTCTTCTTTTCGGTCGTCCTCTTTGCCGGGGGCGCGGCCTTCGCCTTCGGGGTCGTCTTCCCGTTCGGCTTCAAGTACCTCTTGAGCTACTCTACCGAGGGCCTGAAGCCCTTCCTGTCGATGGGGCAGTACTTCTCCATCGCCACGCGGCTCCTCGTGGCCTTCGGGCTCGTATTCCAGCTCCCGCTCGCCATGCTCGTCCTCTCAAGGCTCGGGATAGTGTCTGCCCGTCAGCTCGCGCTCTGGTGGAGGTACGCGCTCGTCTTGATACTGGTCGCCTCCGCGGTCATAACCCCGACCCCGGACATATTCAACCAGATGCTCATGGCAGGGCCGCTTATGGTCCTCTACGGGATTGGAATAATAGTGGCATGGCTTTTCGGGAAAAAGAAGGCGCCTGCAGCTCAGCCGGAGGGCGCGGAAGGAAAGTAAACCGCTTGCAGGGAATAAAAAGCCCTTCGTCAGAAGGGCTTTTTATTATTTTGATTCAACAACCGCCTCAGGTCGCAGAGCAGCCGAAGGGTGTATCTTCACGATATTTGAAGCCTGCATCCCTTTTTCGCCCTGTACGAGCTCGAATTCGAAGATCATGTCCCTGCTCGGCAGGAGGTTTATCTCTGTCCCCGGCGCGAAACCAGACTCGTGGGCGAAAGCCGTGCCGTAGGGCGAATCGGCCCTCCTTGTGTCCGTTATCCAGAGGCCTGGGCCTATCTTTGACAGGTATCTCATGAAACCGAAGTTCTTGGAGCGGTTGTAGGTGTAGCAGATGCCCCTCACGCGGGATCCCACCTCGCCCCAGTTCTTTTTCGTATCCGCTTCCTGTATCGGAAGCAGATTGGGGATGAGATAGCCGGACATGAAGAGGTCCACTTCCCTCCTGAGGTTGGAGGAGACGTTCTGGAAGGCCACGGCCTCCACCCGGCAGCCCCTGTTCTGCAACGCCCGCACGACCTGTATGAAATCGCCGTCGCCGGTCGCCATCATGACCTTGTCGAGGTTCTCGGACTGGAGGAGCGCGTCAACGGCCATGTCGAGGTCGGCGTTTGCCTTGCCGAAGCGGTTCCCGGACTCGTCGGTGTACCATGCGACCGTCTTCTCTATGACCTTATAGCCGTAGTCCCTCAATGTCGAGTGGAAGTTGAAGGTACGCTCCCTGTAATCGGAGTCGGTCCTTGCCCTCTCCTCGTCATAGGCCACGTAGGCGTTAAGCCTTATGGGCTCGCCGTTGTCCCTGCACGCGAAGTCCCTCAAGACGTCGAACCGCATGCCGTAGCCGCCGTTACGCGTGATGTTGGCCACGTCTATGTAGAGCCCTATCCTCTGCGCCTTTTTGCTGTTCACGGTGGGTCCTTTTAGTGGGTCGCTGAAAACCTTTTTGGGGGAAACTTTCTGTAGAAAGGTTTCCCCAAAGCCCCCTTCAAAGACTTTTGGTTCCTGAACTGGCCCCCATTTTTTAGGGGGGCAGTTCAGGAAGAACTGAAAGTTTTTGGAGAGAGTGTTAGGTCCGGTGGATGCGAATGTGATGCATGAGGCTATTAGCTTTCAGAGTCCTCGCTGCATCCACCGGCTCTAAGAACCTTTTCACAAAAAGGTTCTCTCAAGAGTTTTTCAGTCGCCAGTTAAATGTCCAGGTTCGAGACCTCTAAGGCGTGTTTCTCGATGAATTCCCTCCTGGGCTCGACGATATCGCCCATGAGCTTTGTGAATATCGCGTCCGCCTCGACCGCGTCCTCGACCTTTACCTGCAGGAGCGCCCTCTTTTCCGGGTCCATCGTGGTCTCCCAGAGCTGCTCGGGGTTCATCTCTCCGAGTCCCTTGTACCTCTGTATGGAAAGGCCCTTTTTGCCGAGCTCTATCACGTGCTCGACAAGGCCCCTGAAGGTGAGGATCTCGGTATCTCCCTCGCCGTTCGTTACCGTGAAGGGCGGCTCGCCAGCCTCCTTGAGCGCCTTTGCAAGGGTCTTGAGCTCATGCATCTCGGCTGAGTGGAAGAGGTTCCTGTCTATGACCGTCTCGGTGGAGACGCCGTTACGCCTGGATAGGCACCTTATGGTGTATGAATCGTGCTCAGGGTCCTTCTCGTGCTTAAACGAGGGGAGGTTCTCAAGCGAAAGGGATTTAAGGTGCGCGGTCACGCCCTCTATTATCTTCCTGGCCTGGGCCTCGCTCTTCAGCGAATCCGGTCCAACGGAGTCGTTAAGGGCGAGCGCCTCTATGATCTCGGAGTCTCTGCCCCTTCTCTCTATCCGCGCTAGCCCCCTCCTCCACCTGGAGATGCTCTTAAGCATCGAAAGGAGGCCCTTTCCCTGGACCGGGGCCTTCCTGCCCCTGGGGACGATGGATATTCCGTCCTGGGCCTGCTCGAATATGAACTCCTCGAGCGCGGAGTCGTCCTTCAGATACCTTTCCTCCTTGCCGCGCTTCACCTTGAAAAGGGGCGGCTCGGCTATGTAGAGGTGGCCGTTCTCGGCAAGGGAGCGCATCTGGCGGTAGAAGAAGGTAAGGAGGAGCGTCCTTATGTGGCTCCCGTCCACGTCCGCGTCGGTCATGATGATTATGCGGTGGTAGCGGAGCTTGTCGGGCTTGAAGTCGTCGTTCCCGATGCCGCAGCCGAGGGCCATTACCATCGTCCGTATCTCTTCGTTCGAAAGGACCTTGTCGAAGCGTGCCTTCTCGACGTTCAATATCTTGCCCTTAAGGGGCAGTATCGCCTGGAAGCGCCTGTCGCGCCCCTGCTTTGCGGAGCCGCCCGCGGAGTCGCCCTCGACTATGAAGAGCTCCGAGAGGGCGGGGTTCGTCTCCTGGCAGTCTGCGAGCTTTCCGGGAAGGCTCGTTGAATCGAGAGCACCCTTACGCCTTATTATCTCCTTCGCCCTCCTGGCCGCCTCCCTTGCCCTGGCGCCCTCGACCGCCTTGGTTATTATCTTTTTACCGACCGTGGGGTTTTCCTCCAGGAACGTGGCCAGGACCTCGTTGACTATCATCTTTACATAGCCTTCGACTTCCGAGTTCCCGAGCTTGGTCTTTGTCTGCCCCTCGAACTGCGGGTTCGGGAGCTTTACGCTTATGACGGCCGTAAGCCCTTCCCTCACGTCCTCGCCCTGGAGCGATTCCTTGATGTCCTTGGTGAGGCCACGGTCGGTGGCGTAGCTGTTTATGGTCCGGGTGAGCGCGGACTTGAAGCCCGCGAGGTGCGTGCCGCCCTCGGTGGTGTTTATGTTGTTGGCGTAGGAATAGATGGTCTCGTTGTAGGAATCGGTCCACTGGAGGGCCATCTCCATCTGGACCGACTCCTTCTCGCCCGACATGTAGATGACCTTGTTGTGTATGGGGTTCTTGGACTTGGCGAGGTGCTCGACGAAACTGACGATGCCGCCCTTGTACTGGAACTCGTGGAACTTCTCCGACCTCTCGTCCTTGATTGTAATCCGTATGCCGGCGTTCAGGAACGAAAGCTCCCGCAGCCTCTGGGAGAGGGTGTCGAAGCTGAACTCGGTAGTCTCGAATATCTGGGCGTCCGGCTTGAAGGTTATCTGCGTGCCGGTCTTCTTTGTCTTCCCCTCGACGGCAAGGGGCTTTGTAGGCTTTCCGCGCTCGTACCTCTGGGTGAAGACCTGGCCGTCCCTCTTTATCTCCACTTCGAGCCACTCGGAGAGGAAGTTGACGACCGTCACGCCCACCCCGTGGAGGCCACCGGAGACCTTGTATGCCTTGTTCTCGAACTTGCCGCCCGCGTGGAGCTCGGTAAGGACCACCTCTACCGTGGGCTTCTTCTTCTCGGGGTGCATCTTTACGGGTATGCCCCTTCCGTCGTCGACGACCGTTACGGAAGAGTCCTCGTGTATCACCACGTCGATGTTCTTGCAGTGGCCAGCGAGCGCCTCGTCGACGGAGTTGTCCACTATCTCGTAGACGAGGTGGTGGAGGCCCATTGCGCCTGTAGAGCCTATGTACATGGCGGGCCGC
Source organism: Thermodesulfobacteriota bacterium (assembly GCA_030583865.1). Classification (NCBI taxonomy): domain Bacteria; kingdom Pseudomonadati; phylum Thermodesulfobacteriota; species Thermodesulfobacteriota bacterium. Next base: position 700,636 of record CP129479.1, read on the forward strand.
TTCCTTACGGCCTCGAGCCCCCCGAGCACCTTAATGGATTTTTCGTCGTATGACGCGTTCGGGGATGGGGTTTCGATTTCGTCGGTCCGGTCTTTTTTCAATGACTATCTTCCTTTCTTCCGACATTCGGTCTAAAGCCCGGGAGTATAACCAGGGGCGGAAATTCAAACTCTAATTTTACCATGAAAAAAGGCATTTTTTCCAGAAAAAAGAGGGGACTCTCTGTGCCGGATAGGCTGGAAAACAAGTGAAAAATACAGGGGATTTCAGGAAAAAACTGGGGTGGACGAGGGGATTCGAACCCCCAACCCCCGGAGTCACAGTCCAGTGCTCTAACCGTTGAGCCACGTCCACCATGGATAGCGCTGAAACTAAGGAAGGTATCTAGATTTTTTAACACAAGGAGCCTGTAGTGTCAACACAAATGCTGGATATGGCGCGGGCTGATTCGGTTTTGATTTGGCGGTTTTTAATAGTATATTGTCCGTTATGGTAGACGAGCGCGTAAAAAGGCTCATAGCCTCCATGGAAAAGGGGGCGGTCGTCCTGACGGCGAACCTGAGGCTTTCGAGGCACTTAAGGGCCGCTTTCGACCGCGAGATGGCCCGTAGGGGGCTCCTTTTCTGGGCGAGCCCCGAGGTGCTTCCGCTTTCCTCCTGGGCGGCCTCTTTCTGGGAAGAGCGCGGCTCAGGGCCGGTATTGGGCAGCACCGCATCGCTTGCGCTCTGGGAAAGGACCGTTTCAGCCGGCGGCCCCGGAAACGGGGCTCTCGGGCCGGCGGTCATAAGGAAGTCCTATGAGGCATACGGGCTCATAAACGAGTACGGGATACGGCTCCCGGAAGAGATATACCTTACGGAGGAGGCCAGGGCCCTCAAGGGGTGGGCCGCCGCATATGAGAACGAGCTAAAAAGGCTCGGCTTCCTTGACGCATCCGGCATACCCGCAAGGGCCGCAGGGCTTATCAAAAAAGGCGGCTACGCGCTCCCGTCCGAGGTCGTGATCGCCGGATTCGATGATGAAATGAGCCCTGCTTTTTCCGGGCTCGTGCTTGCCCTCAGATCCGCAGGCGCCAGGGTCTCTTTCTGGCCGGGCGAGGACGCGACCGCGCCAGGGGAGGTCAGTGTAAGGGCCTACGAGAGCGAGGACGAGGAGGCCGAGCAGGCGGCCAGGTGGGCGCGCGAGGTCTTGAAACCCGGCATGAGGCTGGGTTTCATCGTGCCGGGGCTTGAAAGATACAGGGACGCGGTCTTGAGGGAGTTTTCCTCGGAGCTTTCCCCCGCGTCGGTCCTCCCCTGGGCCGGTGAAAGGGAGGTCTTCAATATCTCGCTCGGAATGCCCCTTGACCGCGAGCCCCTTGTAAGGTCCGCGCTCGACCTCCTTTCCATTGGAGAAAAGGAGGTCGAGCTCGATTTCATCAGCCGGGTGCTCAGGTCTTCTTATTTCACGGACGGGGGTTCGATCGAGTGTGCGAGGATAGACTATGCCCTGAAAGAAGATAACAGGTGCGCCCTTTCCGTCGAGGAGCTTAAGCAGATGGCAAGGCGCTACGGGGCCGCCGGTCTCGAAAAAAAGGCGGATGCCTGGGTCAATTGGTTAAGGGGTTCGCGGCAGAAGGACCACCCGTCGGGCTGGGCCAGGTCGTTTACCGACCTTTTAAGGAAAACGGGATGGCTATCGGGCATCAAGCTATCGAGTACCGAGTTCCAGGCACACAAGGCCTGGAACTCGCTGCTGGAGCGGCTTTCAAGCCTCGACGACATACTCGGCAAGGTGACCAGGGCCGAGGCCGCCCGGAGGCTTGCACTCCTTGCCGCTGAGACGATGCACCAGCCCGAGACCCCGGAGTGCAATATACAGGTGCTTGGCCTTCTCGAATCCTCGGGCCTGTCCTTTGACAGGACATGGATAATGGGTTGCCATGAGCACGCCATGCCCGGGGAGCCTTCTCCAAACCCCTTCATACCGGTCTGGGTGCAGCGGGAATACGGGCTCCCGCGCTCGTCGAGCGAACGGGAGTTGTCGTTTGCCAAGGCCGCTTTTGAAAGGCTTATCCGCTCGGCCCCTAATATTACAGTGAGCTATCCCCTGTTTTCCGATGAAAAGGAACGGAGGGTGAGCCCCTTTTTCAGGCCCTTCCCGGCAATGGACTCGAGGATAGAGGGCTCGTCGAGGCTCGAAGACCATGTTGCGGCAGGCCTGTCGGGAAGGCTCGAGGACGCGCCAGCCTGCGAGCCCCCCCCGGTCTCCGATGAGGAGAAGGCGCTCATCCGGGGCGGAACGCAGGTATTGAAAAACCAATCCCTCTGCCCTTTCAGGGCCTTTGCCATCCACAGGCTCGGCGCAAGGGCCATGCCCGAGGCGGAGCCGGGCCTCAAGCCGGAGGCAAGGGGAAGGGTGATACACGCGGCTCTCAAGCTCTTCTGGGAAAAGGTGGAGGGCTCGGAGCGGCTGAAGGAGCTTCATGATAACGGCGCGATCGACGGGTATGTCGAGAATATTGCGGACGAAGCCATGAAGGAGGCGAGAATAAAGCCCCCGTTCAAAAAACGCTTCTTCGAGCTTGAGAGGAAAAGGCTCGCATCACTCTTGAGGGGCTGGGTCGAAGTGGAGCTTAAGAGGGGGACCAGGTTCAGGGTAAAGGAGATCGAGGCCGAGAGGATAACGGATATCGGGGGCCTGGCCCTCCGGGGCAGGGTGGACAGGATAGACGAGCTCGAGGACGGAAGCGAATTGGTAATCGATTATAAAAGCGGGAAAGTCTCCCGCTACGACTGGCTTACGGAGAGGCCGAAGGAGCCGCAGCTCCTTATCTACAGCGCGGAAGGGAACTTCTCCGGGGTCTCCTTTGCCAGGCTCGTGCCCGGCGAGCTGAGGTTCGTAGGCATCTCCAAATATGAAGGGCTTCCGGGCATAAAGCCCTTTGAATCCGACGGCAACTTCAGGAAAAAGGCGGATGGGAAAGACTGGGACGGGCTGATGGCTTTCTGGAAGGCCGCCCTCGAGGGGCTCGTAAGGGATTTCATGTCCGGGCAAGCCCAAATCGACCCGAACGGCGGCGTTGCGGGGAACGAGAGCGCGTGCCGCTACTGCGAGCTTCCGGCGTTCTGCAGGGTCGCGGAGCTCCTGCCCGTTACGAGCGAGGAAGGGGAGGATGAGCTTAACGACGACCGATAGCGACATGCTCGCAAGGGAAAGGGCGCTCGACACTTCAGCCTCTTTCGCGGTGCAGGCGCCCGCAGGGTCCGGCAAGACAGAGCTCCTCATGCAGAGGTTCCTCGCGCTCCTCTCCGGGGTGGATACGCCCGAGCGCATACTCGCACTCACTTTTACGAGAAAGGCCGCCGGTGAGATGCACTCCCGGATAATCGGCGCCTTAAGGAAGGCCTCGGAAGGCTTTGTGGGCGAAAAGCCCCATGAGATGAAGACCATCGGGCTCGCGGCGGAAGCGCTTCGGCGGGACAGGGAACTGGGCTGGGACATCCTTTTGAACCCTGGAAGGCTCAAGGTGCAGACGATCGACTCGTTTTCATCCGTTTTGGCGAGGCAGATGCCGCTCCTTTCCGGGCTCGGGGACTATTCCATAACAGACGAGCCGGAAGAGCTGTATTCCAAGGCTACCGAGCGGACGATAGCCCTTGTCGAGGACGAAGGGCCTGACGGCGATTCTGTAAGGAGCGCGCTCGACCACCTCGACAACTCCGTAAGGGCGCTATCGGCAAGGCTCGTGATGATGCTCGGGAAGCGCGACCAGTGGCTCCGGCATCTCGAACGGGATATTACCGACGATGGGATGAGGGCCCTCCTCGAAGGCTCGCTTAAGAGGCTCGTGGAGGAGGAGCTTCGGAAGATAGAGGCAGGGTTCCCGGCGGGGCTCGAAGGCGCGCTGCTGCGCACGGCGAGGCACGCGGCAAAGAACATCGCAAATGAAAAGAGCGCTATCCCGGGCCTGTCCGGTCTCGAAAGGCTCCCGGGTCCGGTAGCGGAAGGCCTTCCGCTCTGGAAGGGCATACAGGAGCTGCTGCTTACAGGGAAGGACGAATGGAGAAAGCCGAAAGGCGTGAACGTGAAGCTCGGCTTCCCCAACGGCGACCCCTTGTCCGCTGCGATGAAAAAGGAATTCCAGGAGCTCCTTGAGTCCCTCTCAGGCAATGAGAGGCTCATGAAGGCGCTCGGAAGGGTGCGGGCGCTCCCCATCCCTGAATTCCCGGAAGAGGAGAGGGAGACGCTATTCGCGCTCATGCGGCTTCTCCCAATCGCGGAAAGGGAGCTCAAAAGGGTCTTTGCAGAGGCGGGGAAGGCCGACTTCCAGGCCGTCGCGCTCTCGGCCCTTGAGTCCCTCGGCACTGAAGGCGAGCCGACGGACCTCATGCTCGCGCTGGATATGAAGTTGCAGCACATACTCGTGGACGAATACCAGGACACCTCGCAGACCCAGCTCTCGCTCGTTGAGGCCCTCACGAGGGGATGGACAGAAGGCGACGGCAGGACCCTGTTCGTGGTCGGCGACCCCATGCAGTCCATCTATCTTTTCAGGGAGGCCCAGGTGGGCCTATTCCTCAGGGCAAGGAAAGAGGGTATAGGCCAGGTAAGGCTCATCCCGCTTACCCTCTCCCGGAACTTCAGGTCTTCAGAGCGCATAGTGGAATGGGTGAACCGGACCCTGGGCCCGGCCTTTCCCGCGGATGAGGACGTCTTTACCGGCAGAGTTGCCTACGCGCCGTCCGAAGCGGCAAGGGGGGCCGTCCCGGAGAGCGCTGTGGAGCTTACGCTTTTGCGTGAAAGGGACGACGGACTTGAGGCCGGACGAGTTGTTGCCATCCTTAAGAGGCTCCCGGAGAATGAATCAGCCGCGATACTCTGCAGGTCGAGGGCCCATGTGGACGGCATTGTCGAGGCGCTGAAGGATAACGGGATTCGGTTCAGGGCCAGGGACATAGACCCGCTTTCGGAGAGGCCCGTGATACTGGACCTGACGGCGCTTCTCAAGGCGCTCGAACACCCCCTTGACAGGGTGGCTTGGCTTGCGTGTCTCCGCGCACCCTGGTGCGGCCTTACCCTTTCAGACCTCCACTCTCTTTGCGTCGGAGATGCCTCATCGCCTGTCCGTGAGCTTGCCTCTGACGAGAAAAGGCTTGATGCCCTTTCCGAGGACGGAAGGAGAAGGCTTTCCGGGTTCGTTGAAAAGACCGGGAAGGCGCTTTCGCTTTGGGGCAGGAGGCCCCCTTCCGAGGTGCTCCGCGGCCTCTGGATCAGCCTCGGAGGGCCTGGAGCCGCCGGAGACGAGTGCGCCATTAATGACGCGAGGGAATTTTTTAAGCTCTTGAAGTCCGTCGAGGGGCCGAGCCGCGTTTCCATGGCCGAGCTTGAGAGGAGGATTGAAGACCTCTATTCCGGCGGCGGAAGCCAGGACGCCGCATTGGAGATAATGACCGTGCACAAGGCCAAGGGCCTTGAATTCGACAATGTAATAATCCCAGGGCTTGGAAAGGGTCCTCGGAACGAGGACAAGGGACTTCTCATCTGGCTCGAAAAGGATAAAGACCTCCTCTTTGCGCCCGGTCCGGGTACCGGGAAGGAAGGGTCGGTCATTTACGAATATTTATCCGGCATAATGAAGGAGAAGCGCGAACTGGAAGAGATGCGCCTCTTTTACGTTGCCGCCACAAGGGCCCGCAAATCGCTCCATCTCATAGGCCACATAAAAGAAGGCGAGGACGGGGAGATTGCTGCTACCCAGAGGTCTTTCCTGTCGAAGATCTCCCATGCGATGGGCGAAGGCAGGTTTATTGAAAGGAAGGAGGATGGCCCTTCTCCCGTAGCCGTTATCAGGCGGGCGGGGAATAGGCTACCGCTCTCATGGGAGCTGCCGGAGCCCGCCCCGCCGGTGCTCGTCGACAGCGCGGAAAGGGTGGTCGAGCAGACCGAGCCCGAGTTCTACTGGGCAGGCGAGGCAATACGCCACATGGGAACTGTCGTACACAGGTATCTTTGCCGCATAGCAAGTGAAGGGCTGGAAAAATGGGATAAAGGACGGATAGGTGGAGAGGAGCAGCGCCTTAAGGCCATGCTCCGCTCGCTCGGCCTCGGGGCCAGGGAGGCCGGGGAAGCCGCCAGGGAGGGCGTAAGGACGCTCCTCAAGGCTATATCCGACCCCAGGGGGCGCTGGATACTCTCGAAAAGGGACGGGGCGGGCACAGAGCTCCCGGTAACGGCGGTTCTTGAAGGCGGGATAACGCACATGGTCATAGACCGGACTTTCGTGGATGAGGACGGAGCGCGCTGGGTGATAGACTACAAAACCGGGGCGCACGAGGGCGGCTCGCTCGATGAGTTCTTCCGTAGCGAGCGCGAAAGGTACAGGCCGCAGCTCGAAAAATACGAGCGGGCGCTCAGAAAAGGCGGGGAGAAAAGAGAGATTAGAAAGGGGCTCTACTATCCTGCCCATGCGGAATTCTTAGAGGTAAAATAAGGCAATCTCTAAAAATTGATCTTTTCCCCGGACTCTGCGTAGTTACGGGAATAAAAATGCTCACATATTGTCATATATGCTCCGCTTTTTATTCCCGGCCTTCCGGGAAAAGCGGGAATCCCCAATTTTTGAGGTTGCCATAAAAAAGGCGCCCCTGAAAAGGGACGCCTTTAAATGTCTCGAAAAATGGATTGTGGATTTCTCCGTTCGCCTTGCTGCTCTTCCGTTTCTCAGCAGTTCACGACCACCTGCTGGTGCTTGAGTTCCTCTGCCCTGAGATATGAGCCGAGCGATTTGTCCATGTTCCCTATGTGGTTCATGAACCAGTCGATTATGCGCCTCTGCACCTTGAGTACGAGTGAGAGCCTGGCCCCGGTCTCGAATTCGCCCCTCAAGGCCGTAATCTCCTCGAGCAGTTTCCTGTGCTCTGCCGCGTGGGCCCTTTTCCCGGAGTAGCCTATCCGCTCCATCGCGGCCTCCTCAGCCTGGAAATGCCTTCCGAGATAGTTCTCCATGAACTCGTAAAGCTCCTCTATCTCTTCCCGCCCGCGCCCGTGCTCCATCGCGGCCACGAGCTTGGCAAACCTGGCGAAAAGCTCCCTGTGCTGCTTCTCCTGCCACCAGACCCCTGTAGAGAGCTGCTCTTTCCATCTTACCATCATGTGTTTGCCTCCTTGAGAATCCGGGCGTGAAAAAAAGAGACGGCCTTGTAAGGCCTTAATACCATATCGGATGCCCCGCGCCAGGCCTTTAGCGAAAAAGGATGTCCGGCAGTCCTTATGTAAGTAGCCGAATATCAAGATTAAATCGACCAGGTGCAGGGCCGGCGCCAGGTTTCTTGCGCTTGACAAAACGGAAAGGTACATAGTACCCTTTCTATGCTGGACGAACCCACAATGCTCCGGCCAAATATTCCGGCCAAAATATTCCGGTTTGATATGCTCCTTAAGAGATGGGTCCCCATCCTTGCGCTCCTGATCGCGCTCTCCGCGACTTTCCTGGTCTGGCGCGAGCTCTCAATTTCCGAGAGGGCCGGCCTCGCCCACCATACCGCATTGAAAGCCACTTCAGTAAAGGAAACCATAAGGGACGAAATGGTCCTCAAGGTGCAGGCCCTTGCAGAGCTTGCCCGGAGATGGGAGGCCGGGGCCGGTGCAGAGATAAAGTGGCAGGAGTGGGAAGATCTCCTGGCCGCGGAGCGCAAGCAGGGCCTCGCGGCGGTGGTCTTTACCCGCTCCGGCGGCGGGCCGGTTTTCAGGGCCGGCGAGGCGGGGATCAAGGCGATCGAAGACTTTAGCGCCCATGCGGAAGGGGTGAGCGGGGAGGGCGGCCCGGCCATCTCCGGGCCTGTCGAGTTTGAGGATGGGAGAAAGGGGTTCGTGGTCTCGGTGCCCGTGCGCGTAGACGGCATCTCAGCCGGAGCGCTCTCCGGCTTATTCGATTCACGGGATCTCTTCGGGGCGCTGTTATCCGGGAAAAGAGGCGAACTCCTCGGCTACTCCGTGGCGGTCTTAAGCGGCGCCACGGTCCTTTTCGCCGAATCCGGCTACATTGAGAGCGAGTGGACCAAGAGCCTTGAACTTAATATTCTGAACGCCGCCTGGACGGTAAAGGTGCGGCCCGGAGACGGCGTCATATCATCGGGAATCTCCGTCATACCGTCGGTCGTCCTCGGCATGGGCTCACTGGTCTCGGTTTTTCTCGCCTCCCTCATATATTTTGCCCAGTCGGCGAGGATAAAGGGCAAGAGCCTGGAAGTGGCCAACGAGATGCTCAGGGCCGAAATAGAGGAGAGGTCTGCGGCAGAGGAGGAACTGAGGAGAAGCGATGAGAAGTTCAGGGGCCTCGTCGAGACATCGAGCGACCTGGTATGGGAGCTGGACGAGGACTTCCGCTATACTTACGTAAGCCCGAAGGTCAGGGACATGCTCGGATACGGGGTGGAAGAGGTGCTTGGCAGGGCCCCCTGGGACTTCATGGAGCCCGAGGAGGCCGAAAGGGTCAGGGCCGAGTTCGAAATGGCGGCGTCGCAAAGGAGCCCGCTGGCCCTTTTCGAGAACGTAAGCGTGAGAAAGGACGGGGCCCGCGTCGTAGTCGAGACTAGCGGAGCGCCGGTCTTCTCTCCGAACGGGGAGTTCTCCGGCTTCAGGGGCGTAGACAGGGACATAACCGGGAAGAGGCTGGCCGAGGAGGACTTGAGGAAGAGCAGGGCGAACCTCGCGACCGCGCAGATGATAGCGCACATGGGGAGCTGGGACTGGGATATGATGAAAGGCGAGGTGTCCTGGTCCGACGAGATGTACAGGGTCTTCGGGGCCGAACCTGGCGGGCTCAGGCCCTCCTATGATTCCTTGCTTGGCCTCGCCCATCCGGGGGACAGGGAGGCCGTGAAGAGGAGCATAGACGAGTCGGTTAAAAACGGCGCAGCCTATTCGCTCGAGCACAGGATAGTCCTCCCTGACGGAAGCCTGAGGGTCGTCCATGAGCAGGGCGAGGCGGTCCTTGACGGGAAGGGAAAAGTCTCGCGGCTGGTCGGAACGGTGCAGGACATAACCGACAGGAAGAGGACCGAGGAGCAGCTTAACCTCTACCGCGAGCACCTGAAGGAGCTTGTGGATGAGAGGACCGCGGAGCTCAAGGAAGTGAACCAGAGGCTCGCTTTCGAGGTGGAGATAAGGAAAAAGGCCGAGAAGGCTATGGCCAGCATGAACGAGGACCTCGAGGAGAGGGCCCGCGAGCTCGAACGGGTGAATAAGGAGCTCGAGGCGTTCACATACTCGGCCTCTCACGACCTCCAGGAGCCGCTGCGGGTCATATCCGGCTATATACAGCTCCTCTCCAGGAGGTACAAGGGAAGGCTCGACGCCGAGGCGGACGAGTTCATCTCCTATGCCGTTGACGGGGTCGGGAGGATGCAGAGGCTCATAAACGACCTCCTCTCCTATTCCAGGGTCGGGAGGTTGAAGGCACTGAAGCCCGTCGACTGCAAGGAGGCGCTCGGTAGCGCGTCCGCGAACCTGAAGGCCCTACTAGACGAGAGCGGGGCGGTTTTGAGATACGAGGGGCTTCCGACCATCATGGCCGACTCGTCGCAGATAGAGCAGCTCTTCATGAACCTCATATCGAACGCCGTGAAATACAGGAGCGGGAAAACGCCAGTAATAACGATAAAGGCCTCGCAGAAAGGACGGGAATGGCATTTCTCCGTGAGTGACAACGGCATCGGCATAGACCCGAAATACTCGGAGAGGATATTCGAGCTCTTCCAGCGGCTCCACGGAAAGACCGAGTTCCAGGGGAGCGGCATCGGGCTCTCCATATGCAAGAAGGTGGTCGAGAACCACGGTGGAAGGATATGGGTGGAGTCCGCGCCGGGGGAGGGCTCGACCTTCCACTTCACCATACCTATAAGGGATGCGTCCAATGAATGACGGCCTCCGCGGACGTCCGATGGAAATACTCATGGTGGAGGACAACCCCTACGACGTCCGGCTTGCGATGGAGGCCTTCAGGGAAGCCAAGGTGGCCAATAGAATGCACCTGGCCGCTGACGGGGAGGAGGCCATCGAGTTCCTGAGGAGAAATGGAAGGCACCGTGACGCGCCGAGGCCGGACCTCATCCTCCTGGACCTGAACCTGCCGAGGATGAACGGCATGGAGGTCCTCTCCGAGATAAAGGCCGACCCGGAGACGAGGCGCATACCCGTCGTGGTTCTCACGTCCTCTGCCGACGAAAAGGACGTCATGGCCGCCTACGGGCTGCATACGAACGCATACATAACCAAGCCGGCGGACGTGGACCGGTTCATCATGATAGCCAAGGCCGTCGAGGACTTCTGGTTCTCGACCGCCAAGCTTCCGCCGGGGTGAGAGAGATGCAGAAGATAGAGATACTGCTAATAGAGGACAGCGACCCTGACGCGCGCCTCTTTAAAGAGATGCTCGCGGACTCGGGCTCGGGGGAAAGGTTTGTCCTCACCCGGGCCGTAAGCCTCTCTGAGGCCATGAAAAGGCTCTCCGAACGGCTGCCGGACGTGGCGCTCATGGACTTGAACCTGCCGGACTCCTCGGGGCTCTCTACCTTCCTTGCGCTCCAGGCCGCTTATCCGGCCATCCCGGTAGTGCTCCTTACAGGCCTTTCGGATGAGAACCTCGCGGCCAGGGCCGTGAGGGAAGGCGCCCAGGACTACCTGGTAAAGGGCCAGGTCGAGCCCGGGAACATGGCCCGTTCCATAATTTACGCGGTCGAGAGGAGCCTTTCGGAGAGGGCCGTAAAGAGCGGAAAGAAGGGGGGCGCTCAAGAGCGGGGCCTCTGCCCCGAGATGATAGGCGAGAGCGCGGCCCTCTCGGAGGTCAAGTCCCTCATTGCCATAATAGCCAAGACCTCCAGCACTTCGGTACTCATTACCGGCGAGACTGGCACCGGGAAGGAGCTCGTGGCGAACGCCGTACATTACTCGAGCAGCCGCCGGGAAGGGCCCTTCATAAAGCTCAACTGCAGCGCCATACCGGATACCCTCATGGAGGCCGAGATGTTCGGCTACGAGAAGGGGGCCTTCACTGACGCGCGCCAGGCTAAAAAAGGGCTCTTCGAGCTGGCCGACGGCGGCACCATCTTCCTTGACGAAATAGGGGATATGGACCTCCGGCTTCAGCCCAAGCTCCTGCAGGTGCTTGAGAACAGGACCTTCAGGAAGCTCGGCGGCGTCCAGGACCAGAGGGTGGACGTCCGCGTCATAGCCGCCACGAACCTGAACCTCTGGAACATGGTAAGGGAGAAGCGGTTCAGGGAGGACCTATTCTACAGGCTGAACGTGATGGTCGTGAGCCTGCCTCCCCTCAGGGAGCGAAAAGAGGACATCCTGCCTATAGTAAGGCACTTCCTTAAAGAGAACGGCGCCGGTCCAAGGCAAAAAGGCCTTAAAGACGGCGCTATAGACCTGCTCCTCGGGTATGACTGGCCCGGAAACGTAAGGGAGCTTAAGAACGTGGTTGAAAGGGCCCTGATACTCGCAGGGCCGGACGACATAGGCCCGGAGCACCTGAATATCAGCGCCCCGGCCCCGTACAATGCGGAGACCCAGCCGCCTGTCAAAGGCTACTCAAGCGAGATGACGCTCGAAGAGCTCGAAAAGGCCCACATCATGACCGTCCTCCAGAGGACCGGTTGGAATATCACCCATGCGTCAAGGTCGCTCGGGATTTCGAGGTTCACGCTCCGGGAAAAGGCTAAAAAGTACGGTCTTAGCAAGGAGTAATGGCAACCTCTAAAAATTGATCTTTTCCCCGGATTCTGTGTCAGTCCCGGAATAAAAATGCTCACATATTATCATATATGCTCCGCTTTTTATTCCCGGCCTTCCTTGACTGCGGGAAAAATCTCTAATTTTTAGAGGTTGCCTAATGTTAATAGCTCGCCGGTAATAAATTTACCACACCGATAAATAATTTATCGGCTCCACTGGTAAATTCCCTGCCATTTTTGTGCCCCAAAATAATACCCGACTGAATACCTTTCAATTCCTTATTCTTTTTCTCTGGCACGCTTGTTGCTATTTATTCCAGTGCGGAACGCACCTGTTCCGGCAACCCACCAAACTGGATTTACGCGGAGGCTCTCTTGAAGGCGCTCGTAGTCGACGATGAAGAGACGATGCTGGAGGTATGCTCGGAGATCCTCGAGTCCGCCGGTTTCGAGGTGAGACGGGCCCCGAGCGGGGAAGCGGCTCTCGGGCTCGTTCGAGAGGGATTGGACCTCGTGCTCACGGACATGGACATGCCCGGCCTGAACGGCATGGAATTTTACCGCAGGGCGGTCGGCCTGGACAAAGGCTTAAGGCAGAGGTTCCTCTTCATGACCGGGGGCGACAGGAAGGGGCTGGAAACGGCAAGCGCGGCCAACGCCCATTTCATAGTGAAGCCTTTCAGGGTGAAGGACCTTCTTGCCTCGGTAGAGCGCGTCATAACCAGCGCGCGCGTAAGCGGCAGGGCGGAGGCGAGGCAGACGATGCCAGGACGCGCCGTATCGGTTTCGGCGCGCGGCCTCGATACGGAGGCCTTTTCTGAGGACATATCCAGGCGCGGTATGCGGATAAGGTACCCGGGGAAGATGCTCGAACCCGGCTCGACCATCGGGCTGGCCCTTGCGGGCTTCTGCCTGAACCTCGTCAAGCAGGCGCAGGTGGTCTGGTCCGGGAATGGCGGTAAGGGCGGGTTTTCATCCGGGCTGCTCTTTACGATGCCGCTGCCTGATTCTGCGATAGTGGAACTGATTTTGGAGGGGCAGTACAGCTATGAAGGAGGATTGAGATGATGAGACAGGAAGTAAGGACGAGGAAGTCGGGGAACGGGGCGGCCAAGCCCTTTTACAGCGAAACGGGCCAGTCATGGCCCATGCCTTTTACGGAGGAGCCGTCCAGGGCGGGAGCGGCCGCGGCTGAAGTCGAGGGGAACGGGGCGGCATACGCGCCGACAGACTCCATAAGCATCTACTTCAGGGAGATAAAGAGGTTCAAGCTCCTCTCGGCAGAGGAGGAGCGAGGGCTTGCGAGGAGGATCGCCAGGGGAGACGCGGAGGCCAGGAGGAAGATGATAGAGGCAAACCTCCGGCTCGTCGTCAACATAGCCAAGAAATACGTCAACAGGGGGCTTCAGCTACAGGACCTCATAGACGAGGGGAACATAGGCCTCATAAAGGCTGCCGAGCGCTTCAAGGCCTCGATAGGCTGCAGGTTCTCGACCTACGCCACCTACTGGATAAAGCAGACCATAGAGAGGGCGCTCGCCAACAAGGGCAGCATGATACGGCTACCCATACACATCGTGACCGACATCTCGAAGATGGAGAGGGCGGCGAGGGAGTTCAGGGTCCTCTCGAACAGGGACCCGAGCGCCTCCGAGCTGTCGGAAAAAACCGGCCTTTCCGGGCGGTACGTTAAAAGGCTCGAGGTGATAAAGAAGCGGACGGTATCGCTCGAGTCCCAGTGCCAGGACGAATCGGACAGCAGCATCCTCGACAACCTGGAGGACGAGGCGGCGCCGGCCCCGGTCGAGTATATAGAGGAGTCGAGGAGGGCCGAAAGGGTGGCGAGCTGGCTGAGCCTGCTGGACGAGAACGAGCAAAAGATAATCAGCCTCAGGTTCGGCATAGGCGACTACGCCCCCAAGACGCTCGAGGTCATAGGCCGGAGGTTCGGGGTCACCAGGGAGCGCGTGAGGCAGATAGAAGAAAAGGCGCTCATGAAGCTGAGGGCAATAGCTACCGACCACGCGGGACATCCGTCTGACCTGCTTTAGGGCAGGCCGGCAGCCCACGGGATAATGCAGAGAATGGATTGGCATGGGGGTTGAAAAAAACCTGCCACGCAATCCATGATGTATTGCCAAATTGCGAAGACTATCCAAGTCGAGCAATTTGTGAGGCTTGGATTTGTCAAGTATCAGGATGGTGAAAAAGTCCCTCTGGAGTTTTCAACCCCGAGAGCCGTTTTCCGGTAGACAGGTAAGCATTCCAGGACGACACGGCAGCCTGAATCCGGCTGGTAAAGAGCGCCGGGAAAGGAGCGGCAGAATGATACGCGTCATGGTGTCGCTTGGAGACAGGCCGTATTCCGTTGAATTAATGGACCTCCTGGACTGCGCCGGGGGGATTGAAACGACTTTGGCTCCGGGTGGCGAAGAACCGGCTGGGGCAGCCCTCAGCTCCAGGCCGGATATCATCGTGGCAGACCCGGTAACCCTGCCTGGCATTCTCGGCTCGGGCTTTCCGGCAAGGATACTCCTCGTATACGGAGAGGGAGAAAAGCCCGCCCAGAACCTTCCCAACCCGCCTGTCTGCGGAATAATCAAAAAGGGGTCGGGCGGGCTGGTGCTGCAGACGGCCATAAAGGCGGTCGCAAGGGGTGTGGAGTGGGTCGAGGGCGCGCCCGGAGGCATTGAGGGCCTGAAGACCTCAGACGGCGGCAGCCCGGAAAAACAGGCTGCCCTGGCCTGATTCGCAGTCGCACGCTTAATTGATATAGAACGAATACGCCGCCATTGCCGCGATGCCGACCGCAAACAGGATCAGGACTTCGACGGAACCTTTCTGGTTTTTCATGCTGCGCGCTCCTTTTGAATGTAAATATTGAACGGTGCCGTTCCAGGCTCCGGCCCGGACCCAGGCCCCAGAGTGGCCTGGCGCCCGCCGCCGGGCCATTATACATACGGCTTCTTTTCGTGTAAAGGCCTATCCCATCCGCGCCGCCAGCAACCGGTTAAAGTACCGGGCAACGGCATCCGATAAGGTCTTGAAACCGCTAAATATCGGGTCCGCTGAGATCAATTCCCGGAGGGGTAATGGCGCTTTTTGAATGGAAAGAGGAGTTCAGTGTCAAGGTTGGGGCTTTTGATTCGCATCATAAGAGGCTGGTGGACCTCCTTGGCGCCTTGCACGACGCCATGGCGAAACGCAGGTCAGCCGAGGTGATAGGCGGCATACTGAAAGAGCTGCTCGCCTATACCAAGTACCACTTCTCGGAAGAGGAGAAGCTCATGACCTCGCTAGGCTATGCCGGTTTGCAGCAGCACAGGAAGGAGCATGTCTGGTTCACAGAAAAGGTCGCCCAATTCGCCCAAAAGCACCAGGAGGGCGGGCTCGGAGTCGGTATCGAGACCATGACCTTTCTCAAGAACTGGCTCATGGACCATATCCTCGAGACCGACAAGAAATACTCGGGCTTCTTTAATTCAAGGAATGTGAACTGATACCTGAACGGCGTCCGAATGGACTCATCCCGTCCGTCCCGGATTCGGACCGGCCCTCCCTGATTTCATACACGATTGTCGGGCCGAATTCATCTACCTTAATCAGCCGTTCCAGCACCTTCGAGAGGTCGGGCGGCCTGCCGTCGTTGTAGCCCTCCGGATAGAGCTTATCCCTCGGGGGCCTTGTTACCCAATCCATTGCCGCATACTCGTTTCCCCTCTCGTACTTGTGCCGGTGAAGCAGGATATATTTCACCCCCATACCGGCCAGCGCGTCAACCGTACGCGGGTCTGAGATATCGGCCACGCCTCTCAACCTCTTACCGTCTCCCGTGCTCCCGTTTACGAGCCTTTTTCCGTGCGCTCTTTGATGGAAAATGTACTCGTATGAGGTATACGGGTCATGGGGCGGGCCTATCGGGTACTCTACGACGGCGAAGTCGCCTCCTTGCCCGGCCAGAAAGCCATAAGAGTCAGGCACATCAACCCTGGTGACCCTGAACCCAGGGAATTCCGCGGACTCGACGGCCAGGACCATGCCAAGAAAACCGAGGAGGGCAGCCCTTTTTTTCGCGGAATTGGTACGGGCCAGGAGTTCCTTTATGCCGAAGGCCGCTAGCACGGAGACCCCGAGCCCGACGAACGCGCCGAGCCGGGCATAGCTCCTGAAATATGGAAAAAGGTGAAAGAGGTAGTATTGCGGGAGATACAACTTGTGCTCCGCCGAGACCTCTCTCGTGGCCGCGTCTACGGTAAATCCGCCGAATGGTATGAACGGCGGGCCCGAGAGGAGCGCGGCCGCAGCGGCCAGCACGAGAAAGGCGTATACATTTTTCCTGTCGCCATGTCCGGGAATGCGCCCGACCTTTTTGCACGAGACCCTGCATACGGCGTAAAGGCCGAGGGCCATGAGTGTCCAGCCCAGATATAGCGTGTGCTCGATGTACCTGTGCCCTTTTAGAGCGCCCAGGCCGAGGTCAGGGACGAATTGGCCCAGGAAGTAGTTGTGCCTCGAAGGGAGGAGGTAGTCGAGCGGCTTTGCCGAGAAGACGAAGAGGTCTGAAAGCGGGCGCGCCAGATCAAGAGTCCGTATCTCGGCCTCCGCCTTGCCGAGGCTCGTTAAAACCGGAAAGGCCATCGGAATGACGGCGGCGGCAAAGGCCACGGAAAAGGCGGCAAGGTTCACGGCTGCCGGGGCCAACGAGGCCCTTCCGGGCAGGCCCCATTTCAGGTTCATTGCGATAAGCACGGGCGAAAGGAGCGCGAAGAAGTAGGCGAAGTAAGTGCTGTCAACGAGGGCCAGCCCGAGCGCGAACCCGAAGGCCGCGTGGAGCCTCAAGCCGCCCTCCCTGAGCGTCCGGAGGAGGAGATATATGAGCAGCGGCGCCCAGAAGAGGTTAGGCTGGTGCGACATGAGGCGGACGGCATGCAATGGGGAAAAGGCGAAGGCAAGGGCCGAGAACATCCCTGCCCGCCAGTCGCGTACCAGGTAATTCATGAGCAGATAGGATGTGACGGCGAGGAGAGGGAAGCTCGATATCTTGATGATATTGTACGCGGCCACCTCGTCCGTAAGGAGCGTAAGCCCGAGGCCCGTGAGGTAATATGTGTAGAAAAAGGGCGCGTCCGACAGGTCGACCCCGGCGGGATACGAGCTGAACGCGTGCTCCCGGAAAGGGATGCCGTTCTCATACGCGAATCTGAACCACCAGAAGCTGTGGATGGAGCCGAGCGAGTCCCAGGGAAAACCGTAGAATGAGCCGGACATATCCGTTATCACCGGCCATGTATACAGCAGGGCCATGCATAGCGCGAAAAGGAAAAGAGCGGTTATGCGGACCGCCTCCGGGCGGCTCACAGGCGCACTCATCGCCCTTTGCCCGGGCTGAAAAGCTCGGTCGCGAGCCCTGAAAGCAGGAGAAAATATGAGACGTCAGCCAGGGTCTTCGCAGCCGGGTCATGCTGAAGGATTGCCAGCGCGCCGCAGGAGACGATGGATATGAAAAAGAGAAAGAAAAAGACGCCCGGCAGATCGGAGGCCAGCCTCCTTGCCTCGCGCGCCCATGCCGGAAAATTCTCTCCCGCATCCATGCCCGGGGCAAGCCTCGCAAACGCGGAGAAAGCCCATGAAAGCAGGGCAAACCAGGCCAGCGCGATATTGTGGACGAAGAGATAATGGCTGCCTTTCGGATAAAAGAAGGCGTTAATGGCCGCGCCGTAGATAAGGAATGGCATAAGCCTTTTAGAGAAAAACGGCCTTGAAAGGAAAAGGCAGGCGGCGCAGACCAGCAGGGCCTCGGGAAAGGAGGACTTGAGCGCGTCTCTCAATTCCATCGAGAGCGGGCTCAATGCCCTCATTATTTCCTTGTAGGTATTATAGGACAGGAAGAGGGAGAGGGCCAGGATGCCCAGGTCGGCTGCAAGCCTTCTAACAGGCATACGGGCTTTCATCGCTTTACCCTTCCGCCTGCAAGCGCAATCGCCAGCGCCGATATCAGACCGGCCGCGCTTATGAGAAGCCCGGCCTCCATCGCCATCTGCGGCCTGAACTCGATTATTACCGTAAACTCGCCGTCCCCGATTGCCTCGTCCGGCACGAGCCAGCCGTTCGCGTACCCGTTCGCGACGAAGTGCGTATCGAGCTCCAGTGCTCCGCGGCTTCTGAGCCGTTCTATCAGCATAGAGCCGCTGTCGCCATTGCCCGGCGCTGCCATATAGGCCCTCCACCCCGGGTGATAAGCCTCGAGGAACGCGAGCGCGAAGCCCTTGTCGGCCCCTTTGACATGGACCATGTGCCTCGCCGGGTTTATCCGCTCGAATCCGAGTTGCGGGCCTTTGCCCTCCGCGCCGGGTTCATCCTGGACGTTGACGGAGACTGAAGCGTTTGTAGATTCCGGCTCGATAGATATTGAGTATACTCCCGCCGAGCCCTTTTCAAAGACCTCTATGTGCTGCGTGCCTTTTCCCTGCAGGAAGGTCCCCTCATGGAAGCGCCCATCTCCGCGCGGCGTAAGACTGACCCTCGTGCCGTTCGCTTTGACAGCCGGCAACTCCCGGTCGAGCGCCCCGTTTCCTTTTTCAGAGTGCCTGGAGAAAAAAGCTATTGAGCGGAGACTGAAGCCTGGCCCCCCTGTCATCGCATTGGCGGGCCGTTTGTCATCAGCGCAATGGGCCATGAAACCGACTGCGGTCAGGTACGCCGTCCTTTGCTCCGGCATATGTGCCCGAAGGAGCGACAGGACATCCGTCCGGGACCTTTCGGGTTTTTTGGGCCTCCCGGCTGAAGCCCTGGCCGCGAGCGCTTTGCCAATGGAAGCGTCCGCTTTCCCGTCTCCGTCAGTATCCAGCATGAACGAGACCTCTATTCCTTCCGCTTCAATGGCATAGTCCATCGAGAAGACCGGATACCTCTCAAGGTCTATCCTGCCCACGTCCTTTGCAAAACTCGCAAGATAGCCGTTTACGCACTTGGCGCCGGGGGGGAACCCTATGCCCTCGGGCGAAACCGATGGGGGTTTTTCAATGCCGCCGTCTTCCGAAAGTCCGAGGTCCTTTCCGAGGACCGATGCGCGAAGGAGCCTGCCGAGGCCGAAAAGGGGACTGGCTTTATTTTCATCCAGGGGCCCCGGTTCCTTCAGGTATATCCGCAGATCGTTACTGCCCGGGAATAGGAGCACTTTTTTAAATTCCAAATCTACCGGGGCCGGCGCGCCTGATGGGGCGTTGGCGCTGCCTGCAGCGGCCTTCCTCCCGTTTATGTAAGCCCGTATCTCTTCAGTGTCGGAAAGCGGCATGACTGTGATGCCGAGGTCCGTAACGGCCACTTCCGCTGAATGGTTTATGACGTGTATCTGGCCGCCGCTCCTTAAGGTCCTGAAACGGCCGTCCGGAAACCGCGTGCCTGCTTCATCTTCTTCAGGCGCGTAGAGAGAGAGCAGTTTCCCGGGCTGGAAGCCTTGCGCCGCCGTTGCCGTAAAATCCTCATTGAAGGCGAACGCGCGGTATTTCGGCATCACGGAAACTGAGAGCCGGGCCTTTCCTGCGCCGCCCGGAAAGGATATTCTCTTGTATTCGCCCGGGTCAGTATCGTAAAAGACGCGGGTTACTGTGCCCCAGTTTGAACGAGAGATTACGTAGGAGCTGACTGCCGACCTGCTTTCAAAAGGAGGATGAGAGGAGTAGGATTTCATGTACATGGCATCCGAGGGTGCGAGCACGCCTCTGGCCAGGCCCGAAGCCTCTATCTTTTCGAGCACTGGCTGGGGCTGCTGAACCGAGAACGCGATCAAGGGCCTTTCATGGGAGCTTATAAATGAAAGGAGGGGAAGGGACTCCTCGAAATGCATCTCCTTCACAATGTCGAACCCCTCGGAAGCATATATCCGGGGAAGCCTTAGCGCGCCCTTGAGCCCGTATAGCTCTATGGGCCCGAAATCGCCGGTTTTTTCGATATGCGGCGAGTTCCTGACGAACCGGTACGCGCCCTCCATGTCTTCGGGCCTTTTATCATAGGAGCGGAGGAGCTTCGCGTCCGTGTCGCCGTGGAGGGTAACGTATTTAACGCCCCCGACCCTCATGAGCCACAGCCAGGCCTCGGGCGGGATGAATGCAAGCTCCGGGCTCATGGCTGAATCGAAAAGGGGGTTTACCCCGGCGCTCCCTGGATAGATTGGCCGGATTAGAGGCTTCCCGGACCAGAGGTTCAGGAACTGCCCGCCGAGGAAGCTCCTTTCCCATCCGTACGCGACAAACCAGTCCTGGCGGGTAAAGGCGGGCACGGCCAGTACCCTTGAGGCCTCTTCGTCATTCCTCAACGCGCTGCTCAGCTCAAGGTAATATCCGGGCACCTTGTTGAACTGTGACGACACGGCCTTTTCCCCGTTCTCAACGACCCTGCCGCTGAAGAACGGTTTTCCGTAAACGATTCCCGAGGCCGCCAGCATTGCCGCTACTCCGACCGCGGCCTTGAATGAGCGCGCGCGAGCCTTTTTGATTACAAGTCCGGCCCCTATCCCGATTAGGAGCGAAAAGGCAAGTACGGCTGCCAGCTCGAAATAAGCGGGGTTCCTGAAAAGCCTTGTCATGTACGGGTGCGAAAGGAATATGGCTTCCCCGAGCGAGTCGAAGGGGGCCTTGGTGCCTTTGGCCAGGAAAAGGGAGAGCGCGGCGGCCATGCCGGGGAAAATGGCCTTTTCCCTCCCTTCCCTTGAAAGGAAGGCGAGCCCGGCCATGGAGATGAAAAAAAAGAGGGCCGCGAGTGAAGCGGTCCTGTAATAGTCCGAGACCCACGGGAAGGAATTGGCAAGCTCCGGGATCGGGAGCATCATGAGACCGTTTATGAAGTCGAGGCCGAAGCCCCTCAGGAGGTCGGCATCCGAAAACCCCGGCTCAAGCCTGCTCGCGTACGCGTCGCCCAGGTCGAAGAGGAAAAGCCCCAGCCAGTACATGTTGACTGCCAAAAAGACCAGCAGGACGAGAGCCGTCCGCGCTGCCGTGCCTGCCCATTCGCGGCCTTCTCCGCGCATGAGGCGGCATGCCGAATATACCGCTATGAGAAAGAGCTGCAAGACGAAATACTGGAGGCTTGAGTAGCCCGGGGAGCCGAGGAAGAGGGCGGCAAGGGCGAAGAGCGCGATATTTTTCCTGAGAGCCATGCCGTTTATGACGCGCACCGCGATGGCGAGCACCACGGGCGCCCCGGCGTGGTAAGGAAGGAGGCGCGGGTTGAGGGGCTCTGTAGGCATTCCTGAAAAGATTATAGGGTTAAGCGTGTAGAACCCGGCGGCAACAAGAGACGGCGCTCTTCCGAGGCCGAGTGTGCGGGAAAGGAAGTAGACCCCGGCCATGCAGCCCGCGTAGCCCAAATAGAGGAAAAACGACTGCGCAAGGTGCGTATCCCCCAAAAGCCATGAGAGCGCCCCGGCATACAGGTAATAAAGAAAGCCGGCGGGCTCGGTATTGGGCCCGCCGAAGCCGCTGCTCTCGACCCACGCGAAAAGGTGCCCCGTCGAAATATCAAGGAGCCCTGCGGCGTCGGGCCAGGGATATACAGGGCCGTGCGCGAGCACGCTCCCTTTCGGAAGCCAGAATAGCGACGGCAGGGGAAGAGCGAGGATGAATGCGGCGGCGATGAGCCTCTTTTTCAATTCCCGACTATCGGGCATCGGATGGCCCCTTCCTCGCCTTTATCTGGAAGGAATCTCCGAGGCGGAAAAGGTTCAGCGCCTGCGCGAGCGCCTCGAGTGAGATGCCTACGAAAGGCCTGTAAAAAAAAGAGCCCGGCGTATACCTGCCGTTAAAGAGGTAATCGAGGCTCTGGGACCAGTTTGAGCCCGTGTATTTCAGGGACTCGGCCCTGAACCCGGCAGCCCGGAGCATTCTTATAAGGGCCTTTGGCGAGGGGACGAAAAAGTGCCTCGGCGTCTCGATTGGGGCCCATGCCCTCCCGAAGAGCTTTAGCCCGAGCGACCGGGCATTGGGGGCAAGGACTACGAGCTGGCCGCCGGGCTTTAGCATTTCGTGCGCGAGCGCGAGATACTCCCGTGGCTCTCTCAGGTGCTCTATCGAATGGCTCATGATGACGGCGTCGAAGTACCCGGAACCGAAGTGCCCGGCCCTGAGCTCGCCGGAAATCCCGTGGTGCCCCTTTCTTTTTACCAGCTCTATGGCCATTTCGCTTACGTCTGCGCCGTGCGTCTCCCATCCGGCCTCTTTCAGGAGGTCGAGGAGAAGGCCGAACCCGCAGCCGATATCAAGCACCTTGCCGCCAGGCACGAAATCCGGGATGCCCTGCACCCTGCCCCTGAGCGGATAGAGGAGGAGATAGGCGAAGCCGCGGCTTTTTCTGCCCGAGTAGAAAAGCTCTATGAGCTTTCTTTTGGCCCTGAGCTCGCTCGTGTTGCTCTCGTAGGTGGAATAATATGTTCCCTCCGGATAATACGCGCCGGGGTCGAGGGGGGCTTCCTTGAGGTACAGGGATGAACAGCCGGAACACTCGCGAACGGGGAAGGAGCCGGGCAGGTTATGGAGCCTGTCGAAGTTGATGAAGCCGCGGGAAGTCTCCTTCTCCCCGCAAAGAGGACAGCTCTCTACGGGCAAGGTTTTCTTATCTGAAATCAGAACGCCCATAAACAAACCAGCCGCGAAAAGGGCCTGTCAAAGGCAGCCTTCAGCCTGCTTCCTTTCCTCGATTAATATGGCCCCCGCCCCAGGTTCCATGCGAAGAAGTCCTTCACGCCCCGGAGCACCGCCAGGCCGCAGTCCGGCCTGCCTTTCAAGGTCAATACGGCCGAGCGGAGGGCTGAAATAAAAAGATAGTACGGCAGGAAATAAAGAAAGCTTGCGATGGACTTCTTGTAATACAGGAGCGCCACGTTCCTCGTGAGGTAATACCTCGCGTACGCGCCGCCCTTGCCCGACGTTATGCCGTAGAAGCCGCTCCCCGACTCGTGGACCACGCTTACCCCGGGGTTGTAAAGGGCATGGTAGCCGGCCCTCTTGAGCTTGAGCCCCAGGTCGAGCTCGTCGAAGTACATGAAGAACGATTCGTCGAGGGGGCCCAGTTCACGGAAGACCCGCACCTTCAGTGCGAAAACGGCCCCGTTCACCCAGTCGCATTTGGCGAGCCCGGTTGAGTCTTCGGGTATGTTCCTGCCCTTGGGGAACGCCCAGTGCCCGAGGAAGCCGCCCGGCATGACTACCGTCCTGACCCCGCCATTACGGTCTTTTGAGAGATGCAGTACCTTGCACCCGCATACGGCGGCCCGCTCGTCAGCCGCGAGAGGCGGTATGAGCCCGTCGAGTATGCCGCTTTCCACGCGGGCGTCGTCCGTCACCACGAGCATGTAGTCGAAGCCGTTTTCAATGGCCCGGCGGAGCCCGGCATTCACGCAGCCCACGTACCCCCTGTTCTCCATCGTGACAAGCGCAACGCCTTCGAAACGGCCGATTGCCTTATGAAGCTCAGCCGGGTCGGTGCCGCTGTCGACCACGACTGTTTCGACCGTCCGATTGCGCCGGTCGATGGAACGGATAAGCCCGAGGCATTCCTTTAGCCTCTCGGGGTTCCTGTAGCTCGGTATGCAGACGAGTATCCTTTCCCCCATGTTGTCCTTGCCGGAAGGCACCGGCCTCAGGCCGGGGTCTTCCGGAGAGCGCTCCCGCGTGAAATCCCGCTCAGGTAGCCTTTTATGTAAGCCTTCATAAGGTCGAACCGCCCCGAGGCTGCAAGAAGGCCGCAGTACCAGATAAGGAAAAGGTTGTTGTAGAGGAGAATGAAGGCGAGGTAGTCGCCTTTTTTAGCAAAGCGCCTCATGTAGAGCGCTCGGTTCCTTGCCGCGTAAAATATCCTGTATGGGCTGTCGAATCCTATTTTAGCCCTGAGCCCCTTTTGCTCACCCGGCAGCGGGATATCGTGGTATACGACCGCGCTCGGGCAGAAGAGCACCTTGAAACCTGCGAGCCTTGCCCGCGCCGCCCATTCCGCCTCGCCGTAGGTCATGACATACTCGGGGTCCATGCCGCCTATCGCGCCTATGACCTCGCGCTTCACGAGCCAGACGTTGGGGATGTGGTGCACCTCCTCCTCCCTGTCGTATTTGCCGGTGTCTATCTCGTTAAGCCCCCTGTAGCTCGTCCTGCTGGTGCGGTGGTCTATTTCGACCCCCGCGTACCATATCCTCCGGGGGTCGGAGCGGAAGTACATCTTGGGCCCCACGAAACCGGCCCTGGGGTCGCGCTCAGCCGTCCTTACGAGCTCCAGGAGGAAGTCCCTCCGGAGGAGGTTGTCGCTGTCCACGAAACAGAGGTAGCCGCCTTTCGCGTGTCTTATGCCCTCGTTCCTGCCGGTGACCGCCCCGGTATTCCGTCCGAGCCTCACGACCTTGACCGAAGGAAAGGAAGTCTCGATCGCCTCGGCAGTGCCGTCCTCGGAGGCGTTATCCACGACGATGACCTCGAAGGAAGGGTAGTCCGCGTCCATGAGGGACTCGAGGCAGGCAAGGACCTGCCTCTTCCTGTTGTGGGTCGGTATTATTACGGAGACGAGCTTACCTTCCATATCCCTCATACCAGCGGAGCAGCACGTAGAGGTTCCATATCTTCCCCGAGTTGTCAGCTCCGCCATTACAGTGCTCGCGTAGAAGCCCCAGGGCGGCCTTTCTATTTATGAAGGGCGCGGTCGAGCAGGCCAGCATTTCCCCGACCTGCTTGATCCGCCCTTCCCTGAGCCACCTGGCGATGGGGAGGCCGAACCCCTTCTTTTTCCTGTAGACGAGCTCTTCGGGCAAATACTTGAGCGCAAGCCGCCTGAGCGCCCGTTTTGTGGTAAGCCCGCGCACCTTGTCCACTGAAGGCATCCTGCACGCGAGCGCCACGACCTCCTGGTCGAGAAACGGGGAGCGGACCTCGAGGGAGTTCATCATGCTGGCCCTGTCCACCTTGACGAGGTACATGTCCGCGAGCATCAATTTCGAATCGAGATACATCATCTTGTCTATCAGGTCGCCGCCCCGGAAGAGGCCTCCCCAGAAATCCACCTCTTCCATGCAGTCCAGGTCCTGCGGCCCGGCCAGGCTCGATATGCTTTCGAGTTCATGGGCCATGAAGCTGCTCGTCCAGAGCTGGTTCTTGTGCTCGGGGCTCAGGCCAGAGCACTCCAGGAACTTCCTTACCTTGCCGTTGAGGACGGGGTTTTCGTATTTTAGCGGCACGAGGGCGGTCAGCCCGTGGGCGAAATTTTTTCTAAGAAAACCCGGGATCGAGTCGTAAAGGCGCGCGTACCTGTGTATGCAGTATTTGGGATAGCCTCCGAAGACCTCGTCGCCGCCGTCTCCGCTCAGCGCGACCTTTATATGGCCGCTTGCGAACCTCGATAGGAGATATGTGGGGATGAGGGACGGGTCCGAGAGCGGCTCGTCGAGGCGGCCGAGTGTTTCGTCGATGACAGCCATGCACTCGTCGCCCCGGAACACCTTCAGGTGGTGGTCGGTGCCGTACCGCTCCGCCACGGCCCCCGCGTACCCGGATTCGTCATAGGCCTTCTCGTCGAACCCGATGCTGAAGGTCTTTATCCTGCTTGCGGGCATGAGCCGGGCCATCATGCCGACTATGAGGCTGCTGTCTATGCCGCCGCTCAGGAATGCCCCGAGGGGCGCGTCCGTTACGAGCCTCGACCTCACTGCGTCCACGAGGGCGTCTTCCAGCGCGGCCTCGCCCCGCCCCGGCCCGTCCTTATGCGAGTAGTCGAAGTCCCAATATTGTGCGGTCCTGCACGACCCCGAGGCCAGGTCGTGAAGGAGGTAGTGCCCGGGCAGGAGTTTTTTTATGCCCCTGAATATGCTCTGCGGGGCCGGCACGAAGCCGTACACGAGGTATTTCGCGAGCGCTCCAGCGTCTATCTCTCTCGTAAGGAACGGAAGTTCCAGAAGGGATTTTATCTCCGATCCGAAGGCGAAGCGGTTTCCTGATTCGTAATAATGGAACGGCTTTTTCCCAAGCCGGTCCCGCGCGCAGAAGAGGAGCCGCCGCCTTTTGTCGTAAAGGCAGAATGAGAACATGCCCCGGAGCCTCTTAAGGCACTGCGTCCCTTCCTCCTCGTAGGCGTGGACTATGCTCTCCACGTCCGAGCGGGTCGAGAAGGCATGGCCTTTACGGGAAAGCCAGTTGGTCAGCTCCCTGTAGTTGTATATTTCGCCGTTACAGACTACCGTGATGCTCCCGTCCTCGTTCGAGACAGGCTGCTGCCCGGTGCTTAAATCGATTATCGAGAGCCTTCTTATGCCGATGGCGACTCTGTTATCCAGAAGCGCGCCATTTTCGTCCGGCCCCCGATGGCGGACGCGGCCGAGCATCCTTTCGAGCACCTTCCCCGGCTCCTCTTCCCGGGGATTATAAAAACCGGCTATTCCGCACATTCGATTTTTCTCATCTTCAAAAAGACGTTGGTCCAGCCGCCGGGGGACGCGAACTCCCGGTCTCTCCTGGACTCCAGAAAGTCCTTGAACGGGGTGTCTCTCCTGAAGCACCACTTGAAGACATAAAGGAGTATCATCGAAAAAAGCTCCCAGGCGCCGCCGCCGAAATCCACCCCTGCCACCTCGAACCCTGCCTTGCGGACGTACTGCTTAAGCTCGCCAAGGGAATAGTGCCTGTGCGAGACCAGCCACCACGCGGGGTCCAGCGCGCAGGCCCAGAAGGTCTTGTGCGGCGTTGAGAGGTAAAGGCAGCCGCCATTCTTAAGCACCCTGTTTATTTCCCTGAGCGCGTCTATTTCGCTGCCCTTCGGCAGGTGCTCCAGCACCTCCCATAGGACCGCCTTTTCAACGGACGCGCTCCGAAGAGGCAGCTTCAATGAGGACGCCCGCAAGTATGCCGCCCCCGGCGCCTCCGCCCTTGCTTCCCTCAATGTCATGGCATCGGGCTCTATGGCAATTACCTGGCTGCAACCGTTGTCGAGGGCCCATTTCTCGAACCAGCCGTACGAGCAGCCTACGTCGAGGACCTTGATGCCCTCGATGCCCTCGATAAAACGGAAGCTTTTCCTGTGCCTGCCCGTAAGGCGCTGGCCCGCGCTGTCTTCGTACCTGGCCGGCACCAATCAGGCCTTCCTTATCCTGGCCGTAAGGAAAGCGGCATGCCTGGGGTCGACTGCTGCGAAAAGCCCCGGCAACGGGAAGTAGCCCGCGCCCAGAAGCCGTTCCACCCTGAAGCCCTTCAGCTCGAAGAGCTCCTTGAGCCCGCGAAAACTAAAGACCCTCAGGTGCTGCCATGCCTCATGCGAGATGCGCTTCCCCCTGTGTAGCGCGAGCGGGTTTCCGATGCCGAGGTGCTGCGCGCTTACGTTCGTCAATGAGAAAGGCTGCCATCCGAGCAGCAAGGCCAGTATGTTGTGCCAGCTTGCGAGGTTTTCCGTGGATATGACGGCATACCCGCCCTTTTTGAGGACCCGGTGTATCTCATCAAGGAACATCTCCGTATTATGAAGGTGCTCTATTATCTGATTTGCGCAGACTACATCGAAGCTGCCGTCATTGAACGGCAGGCGGCCGTTCAGGTCAGCTGGCGCGGCCTTTATGCCTCTGTCCGCAGCGGCGGATATAGCGGCCGGATTTATTTCTATTCCGTGTACCTTTGACGTCCCTGCCTTTGCCGCGATTTTTTTTGTGATGGTCCCGTCGTCGCAGCCGCAGTCCAGGAGTACGGCTTCCGGGGCGCGCTCAATGAGGCACAGGATGTTGGCCAGGTTCTGCGCGACGGCCCTCTCGAAGGTCCGGTGCATGTACTGACTAAGCGGCTTCAATGCGTTCAGTGAGACGCGGAACCCCTCGGAAAGGGTGGTCTTTTCCATTCGGCTTTTCACCCGGCCAGGCCTGGAATAATCCGGGGGCGTGGCCCGTCAACGGACGTCCTCGTTTTGTAAAAAGACCATAATCCAAAAACGCGGTTTGTCAACCGGGGGGATTCGAAACATTCTGATGGATGCCGGGCGGCGCTTTTGAATGAGTGGCGGTGGGCTGTTAGACCCGGCAGAAGTTTTTGATGAAAAAATGGAAGATATGGAGACGAGAAAAGAGAGGAATGGACATGAATTCGAGCGTAAGTCAGATATTTTGATTGGAGAGCCTGGAGGGAAGAAAAGGTCGGTTCAGATTATCTGGTCATTCTGAGCGAAGCGAAGAATCTCTGTGATGCATATATGCGCCGAGATTCTTATCTCGCCCCGTCCTGGGGCTCGACCCTTCGGGCTGCCTCGCCAAGAGGCTCGGCATTCAATTTTTGCTGTCCTGCAAAAATTGTCGTCGTCTCCGGCTCCTCAGAATGACATCTCTCGGACTTTTCGGCGATTCTGTCAGTTTCTAAACTGGTCGGGGCAAGAGGATTCGGCTTCCGTTCATCGCCTCCTGGCTCTTCACTCCAGCCGTACGCCCTCGTTTACGGCCGCGTCCATGCGGCCTCTTCCTCGCTCCGCTCGGCACTCGGGCGTTTTCGAATCCCTTTGTTCCTTTGGAATGAAGTTTTTGGCGCGCCTGGAGG
Source organism: Thermodesulfobacteriota bacterium (assembly GCA_030583865.1). Taxonomy (NCBI): domain Bacteria; kingdom Pseudomonadati; phylum Thermodesulfobacteriota; species Thermodesulfobacteriota bacterium. The sequence continues at coordinate 728,885 of CP129479.1, forward strand.
GATTCGAACCCCCGGCCCACTGCTTAGAAGGCAGTTGCTCTATCCGACTGAGCTACAGGCGCAATGGATGATGGGTAGTGCGGTTTTTGAAAGATGATTGAGAAAACTGGTCGGGGCGAGAGGATTCGAACCTCCGGCCCTCTGCTCCCAAAGCAGATGCGCTACCAGGCTGCGCTACGCCCCGAATAAGCCGTTTATGAAGGCCTTTCGGCCTGATTTTCCCGGCAAAATTTAATTTTTACCACGGATAAGTCTTGATTTGCAAGGGCTTTGACCGTCCTCTTGCCCTGGACGACTGGTCTTCTCAAGCCCTCAAAACAAAAAAAGGCCGGGTCGCCTGCCCCGGCCTTCCACAATCCTTGTGAGAAAGATCGTTAGCCCGCCATGCCCTTTATCTGGCTTATTACGGCCTTGAGCTCATCGTCATTGAGGGTCTGCTTCGGCATGCCTATCGCGAACTCCTTATACTTCTTGTCCGCGCCGTTACGCCCTTCCTTTATGACCTTTGCTATCTCATCGTCCCCGCTGTTCTTTACGAACGCGTTCCCCTTGAAGCCGGGGGCCATCGCTGTGCCCTGTCCCTCTGCGCCGTGGCAGGTGGAGCACTTCGACTTGAATACCGAGCCCCCGTCAGCGGCAAACGAAACGGAGCCCACGGTTATCGCTACTGCTGCGGCGAGGCCTAAACCGAATAGTCTTTTCATCATGAATCCTCCTTTTGGGTTCTCTGGCGCCCGCCTTTTCGGGGCATACGGGCTGTGTGCGAGGCAGGCAACAGGATTTTTAACAGGCTGCTGAAAAGCCCAATCTGCTATGTCGTCTTCAAAATTCGTCATTCGGCGTACAATAAAAGTACGCCTCATTCCTCATTTTCCGACTCCTTGCATATTGAGCTTTTTGAGCAGCCTGAATTCGAGTTCTTCAGCGACTTTTTAGAATAAGTATACTGCAATTTTTCCGCGGCGCTATCCGGCGCGCAGGTATTTATTCCAGGCGCACCGGACAGCGCGGGGGCCCAAGCCGTACCATCAATTGAAACCGCCTGTTTTTTCAGGGTTTTTCTTCAAGGCAGGGTATCATTCACTGCTTTTGCCAAAGATGGAGGGCCGTTTTTGTCCCTGCCCTCTTATTTCGCGCTCAGGCCAGTTCCAGAATTCCTCTTGACAGGGCAGGCGTATTTGTATACTGTATACAATGAAAACTAACCGGCCGTCTGGCCGGAGGGCATGGCGGGGCTCCCTGGAAAAGAAAGCCGGATTCAGCCTTAGTAATATTATTCCCCTTTTCGGCATTAATGCTTTCGGCTCCCTGGCCTTCCAAGGCCCGACCCGCCAGAAAAATCATTTTAGCTTCAAAAACCGGCTTTTTCGACCTGAATACAAGCGTTTTTGGCCGCGGTCCCTGTTTTTGTGTCAGAGGGCCGGGGCCTTGTCCGGCTGAAATTCCGCATCCCCGCGATATCCGGGAATGCAATCGAATCAATAAAGCTTCCTTTTGTGCCGAAGGTCCCCCAGAGTCACAAGGCCTTTCGCGGGGAGTTTTCGAATAAGGAGGTCGGATGGCCCGGAAAAAGATTACGGTAATAGGCGCGGGACACGTCGGCGCCACGGCGGCCCTTTGGGTCGCCACGAAGGAGCTCGGTGACGTCGTCCTCCTTGACATAGTCGAGGGCACGCCGCAGGGCAAGTCCCTCGACCTCATGGAGGCCGCGCCCATCGAGTGCTTCGACTCGAACGTAACGGGCACGAACGACTACAAGGACACCGCTGGCTCGGACGTCATCATCATAACCGCCGGCATCCCCAGGAAGCCCGGCATGAGCAGGTCCGACCTCATCAACACCAACGTCGGCATTCTCAAAAGCGTCATAGAAAACGCGGTCAGGCATTCCCCGAACGCGCATCTCCTCATAGTAACGAACCCCCTCGATGTAATGGTATACGCGGCATGGAAGCTCTCCGGCTTCCCGCCCGAGAGGATAATGGGCCTCTCCGGAGCGCTCGACGGCTCTCGCATGAGGTCTTTTATCGCGATGGAGCTCGGCGTATCCATGCAGGACGTACACGCGATGGTGATCGGAGGCCACGCCGACGAGATGGTGCCCTTGAAAAGGTACGCGACCGTCTCCGGCATACCCGTCACCCAGCTCATCCCGGCGGACAGGCTCTCCTCCATAATGGAGAGGACCAAGAAGGCGGGCGGCGAGATAGTCGGGCTCCTTAAGACCGGGAGCGCCTACTACGCCCCGTCAGCCGCCGTCGCGGAGATGTGCGAGGCCATAATAAAGGACAAAAAGCGCGTCATGCCCTGCGCCGCGTACCTTACCGGGCAGTACGGGGTAGACGGCATATTTATCGGCGTGCCGGTGGTCGTGGGCTCGGGCGGCGCGGAGCGGATAATAGAGATAGAGCTCGACAGCAACGAGAAGAAGGCCTTCAATGATTCGGTTTCCGCTGTCCAGGGGCTTATAAAGGACCTGCAGATAGGGAAGTAGAAGGTGCTGGAAAACTCGAAATTTCATTCAGGCTGGTAGGGAAGGGTTTCGGAATTGAGGCAAGTTTCAACAAAGGACATCACGGACAAGGTCAGGGACCTCTGCATAAGCGCGGCCTGCGACCTCGAGCCCGATATGTCAACGGCGCTCCGGGCCGCCCGCGAAAAAGAGGAGTCGCCGCTCGGCAAGGAGGTGCTCGGCCAGATAATCGAGAACTTCGAGATAGCCGGCGCCGAAGGCCTCCCCATGTGCCAGGATACGGGCATATCGGTCTTTTTCGTCGAGTTGGGAAGGGATGTCGCGCTTGACGGGCCGCTTTACGACGCCATAAACGATGGTGTGCGGCTGGGCTACAAAGACGGTTACTTGAGGAAGTCGGTCTGCCATCCGCTTAAGAGAATAAATACCGGGGACAACACCCCGGCCATCGTCCACACCTCGATAGTCGAAGGGGACAAGCTAAAAATAAAGATCGCCCCCAAGGGCGCGGGAAGCGAAAATATGAGCAGGCTCAAGATGCTCAAGCCCGCGGAAGGGGTCGAAGGAATAAAGGCGTTCGTGGTCGAGACCGTGAGGGAAGCGGGCGGAAACCCCTGCCCTCCGATAGTCCTCGGCGTAGGCATAGGCGGGAGCTTCGAGAAGTGCGCGATGCTCGCCAAGAAGGCACTTTTGAGGCCGGTCGGGACCAAGAACCCTGACCCTGACCTCGTTCAGCTCGAGGCTGACCTCCTTAAGATGATAAACGACCTCGGCATAGGCCCGATGGGGTTCGGCGGCAGGACAACGGCCCTCGCTGTGCACATAGAGGCGCACCCCTGCCACATAGCTAGCCTCCCGGTGGCCGTGAACATCCAGTGCCACGCCGGAAGGCACAAGGAAGCGGTGATCTGATGTCAGAGCCCGTAAGGATATCGGCCCCTCTGACCGACGAGATAGTCGGGAAGCTCAGGGCAGGCGACAAGGTACTCATATCCGGGGTGCTCTACACTGCCCGGGATGCGGCGCACAAGAGGCTTATAGAGCTCCTGGACGCCGGGAAGGAGCTTCCTTTCGATATCAAGGGCCAGATAATCTATTATGTCGGCCCCACGCCCGAGAGGCCGGGGCAGGTCATAGGCTCAGCAGGGCCCACGACGAGCGGCAGGATGGACGCCTACACCCCGAGGCTAATAGAACTGGGGCTTAAGGGCATGGTGGGGAAGGGCGCACGTAGCAAAGAGGTGCTCGACTCGATAAGGAAGCACAAGGCCGTCTACATGGCCGCGGTCGGCGGCGCCGCCGCCCTCATAAGGCGCTCCATAAAGAAGGCCGAGATAGTCGCTTATGAAGACCTCGGGCCGGAGGCCATAAGAAGGCTCGAGGTGGTCGATTTCCCCGCGATAGTGGTGAACGACGCGGAGGGAGGGGACCTCTTCATGCAGGGCGTTCAAAAGTACAGGAGGGTTTCTTGAAGATAAACCTTTCCAACCAGGACGTGCAGAGCGTAAGCGTAGGCAAGGTCGAGCGCCTGAGCGGCGAGGACCTTAAGAAGTGCTACCAGTGCGGGAACTGCTCCGGAGGGTGTCCGGTATCATATAAGATGGAGATACCCCCGACAAGGATAATGAGGATGCTCCAGCTCGGGAGGCTGGAGGAGGTGAAGGCCGCAAACTCGATGTGGCTCTGCGTCGGCTGCCTCCAGTGCTATTCGAGGTGCCCGAAAGGGTGCAGCGTCGCAGCGGTATTGGAGGCCCTGAGGCAGGAGGCCCTGAGGGAGAGCGCGGACAGGGTGGATGTAAAGGAGTTGCCCATGCCGCTACTCAAGAAGGCGCCGCAGCAGGCTATTGTCTGCGGGTTCAGGAAGTTCGTTAGCTGAAAGTCCGCGCTTGTAAACTGTCCGTCTGCGTTGTCAGGCGGCTCGGAAGAGTTTAGTGAGGCAGTAAATAAATTCATACTTGAAACATCCGGATGCGAGGAAGGACAAGGGATTGAACCGCAGCATACTTCATGTATGTGAGGATTCAAGCCCGAAGCACTGACGAAGCAGACGGATAGTTTGCAAGTATGAACCAGGTCCTTATGAAAATACCCTATTACCCAGGATGTACGCTAAACACGGTCGCCAAGCAGTTCGACTCCTCGGCGCGGGACTCCGCCCTTGCCGTGGGTTTCGAGATGGCCGAGCTCAAGCAGTGGAACTGCTGCGGCGCCACATTCCCGCTCGCCCCTGACAACCTGATGGGCCTCACTGCCCCGGCAAAGGTCCTCTCCGGGGCGCGCAAGGTTGGCGACACGCTCACGACCCTCTGTTCTGTCTGCTATAACGTCCTCAAGCGGACGAACTCCGTCATAAGGGAGAGCAAGGAGAAGAGGGGCGTCGTAAACGGCTTCATAGAAGAGGAGTACGACGGGAGCCTCAGCGTACTCCATTACCTCGAAGTGCTCCGCGACCGCGTGGGCTTTGACAAGGTAAAGGGGGCGGTGAAGAGGCCACTTAAGGGCATAAAGGCCGGGGCATATTACGGCTGCATGCTCCTTCGTCCTTTCGAGGACGTCGGCATAGACAACGCAGAAAGGCCGACCATATTCGAGGACCTCTTGAAGGCCCTCGGGGCCGAGCCGGTGGAGTTCCCTAACAGGATAGAGTGCTGCGGCGCTCACCTCGCCATGAACGACGAAGAGGTGGTTACGCGCCTTTCCGGTGCGGTAATCGACTCGGCTGCGGGCATGGGCGCTGAGCTTGTGGTGACGAGCTGCCCGCTCTGCCAGTACAACCTTGAAAAGAGCCGCGGCGCCGGCTCAAGCAACGGGGTGCCCGTAATATACTTCACCCAGGCCCTGGGTCTTGCCCTCGGCCAGGACATCGAAACACTCGGGTTCGAGAAGAACGCAACCGACGTAATGCCGCTTCTCAAGAAGAAGGGGATAGCTTAGGTCCGTCATTGCGAGGGGGTTTTCCCCGAAGCGATCTCATGATGAACAAAGCAGAAGTTGTAGAGTGGCTTTCAACCTGATGTGTCTTTAGTTATCGTTATCGAGGTTCATCGTTATGCCGAGAATCGGAGTCTTCGTCTGCCAGTGCGGGAATAACATAGCCGCTACCGTCGACACCAAAAAGGTCGCCGAGGAGATGGCCAAGATCCCGGGTGTGGTCTACACCTGCGACTACAAGTTCATGTGCTCGTCTCCCGGCCAGGAGACCCTGAAGCAGGCCATAAAGGAGAACGACCTCGACGGCATAATCGTCTCGGCCTGCTCTCCGCACATGCACGAGAAGACCTTCAGGAAGGCCTCAGAGGCAGCGGGCCTCAATCCCTACCAGTGCGAGATAACCAACATCCGCGAGCAGTGCTCGTGGGTCCACCACGACAAGACCAAGGCCACGGGGACGGTCAAGTCCATCGACCTTACCAGGATGACCATACAGAGGCTCAAGAAGAACCAGCCTCTCAAGAAAATAAAGATACCCGTAAAGAAGAAGGCTCTCGTCATAGGCGGCGGCATCGCGGGGATACAGGCGGCGCTCGACATAGCCGAGGGCGGCAGGGAAGTCATACTCGTCGAGAAGGAGCCCTCGATAGGCGGCAACATGGCGAGGCTCTCCGAGACCTTCCCCACGATGGACTGCTCGCAGTGCATCCTGACGCCCAAGATGGTCGAGGCCGAGCTTAACGAGAACATAACCCTCTACACCTACTCCGAGGTCGAGAAGGTAGACGGCTACATCGGCAACTTCACGGTGACCGTCAGGAGGAAGTCCAAGTACGTTGACGAGGAGCGCTGCACCGGGTGCGGCGAGTGCATAGAGAAGTGCCCGTTCAAGGTGGAGAGCGCCTTTGAGCTGGGCCTTAACAAGAGAAAGGTCATCTACACGCCTTTCCCGCAGTCGGTCCCGAACATCCCGGTCATAGACGCGCCGAACTGCCCCAAGATACAGAAGGACAAGTGCGGCGCCTGCGCCATAGTCTGCGGCCCCAAGTGCATAGACTTCAAGATGGAAGACAAGCTCGAAACCGTTGAGGTCGGGGCCATAGTCGTGGCCACGGGCTACCAGCTCATGCCCAACGAGCGCTTCGGCGAGTACGGCTACGGGAGGATCAAGGACGTCATAAGCGGCCTGCAGTTCGAGAGGCTCGCGTCGTCGTCCGGCCCGACCGGCGGCGAGATACGGAGGCCCTCGGACGGCAAGGTACCGGAGAGCGTCGTATTCATACAGTGCGTGGGTTCCAGGGACGAGAAAAAGGGCGTTTCCTACTGCTCTAAGATATGCTGCATGTACACTGCCAAGCACACCAAGCTCTATTCCCACAAGGTGCACGGCGGCCAGGCCTATGTCTTCTACATGGACATACGCTCCGGCGGAAAGCGGTATGAGGAGTTCGTAAGGGGCGCGATAGAGCACGACGGCGCCATGTACCTCAGGGGCCGCGTCTCGCGGGTGTACGAGAAAAACGGGAAAATAATCGTCCAGGGCGCGGACACCTTGAGCGGCTCGCAGGTGGAGATAGAGGCCGACATGGTGGTCCTCGCTACCGCCGTCGTTTCGAGGGAGGGCGCGGACGGGCTCGCCCAGAGGCTCGGCATAGGCTATGACAAGCACAAGTTCTATAACGAGTACCACCCGAAGTTGAAGCCTGTGGAGACGGTTACCGCAGGGATATACCTCGCGGGCTCCTGCATGGGGCCCATGGACATACCCGACTCGGTAGCGCAGGGGAGCGCCGCGGCGAGCAAGGTTCTGGCGCTCTTCTCAGCCGACGAGATGGCAAGGGAGCCCATAACATCGGTAGTGAACAAGGTCACCTGCAACGCCTGCTGGGACTGCCTGACCGCCTGCCCCTACACGGCCATCGAGAGGGACGCCATAAAGGACAGGAAGGGCAACATCGTGAAGTGGGTCGCGAAGGTGAACGACGGCGTCTGCCAGGGCTGCGGAGTTTGCGTTGCGGCCTGCAGGTCGAAATCCATCGACTTGAAGGGGTATACTGACGAGCAGGTGTTTGCGGCGATAAACACATTTTAGCCTTTCACTCCCCTTTTCTAAAGGGGGCTGGGGGGATTAGGTCAGCTTAAAAGAGGTTAAGAAGGTTTCAGATGAGCGCACATCTAGATAAAGACGAAACACCGGCTGCTTCAGGCTCTTTCGAGCCGAAGATAATGGCCTTTGTCTGCAACTGGTGCACCTACGCAGGCGCCGACCTCGCGGGCACGAGCAGGATGGAGTACAGGCCGAACGTGAGGATCATAAAGCTCCCCTGCACAGGGAGGATAGACCCGCTCTTCATCCTCAAGGCATTCGAGAACGGGGCCGACGGCGTGCTGGTCTCGGGCTGCCATCCCGGCGACTGCCATTACACGACAGGCAATTACCACGCCCGGAGGCGCTGGATAGGGTTCAAGAGCCTCATGGAGTTCGCGGGAATAGACATGAGGAGGCTCCATTTCTCGTGGGTCTCGGCCTCAGAGGCCATCAAGTGGGTGGACCTCATAAACAAGGTCACCGACGAGGTGAAGGCCCTCGGCCCCTTCATGGAGTACAGTGGGCTCAAGGAAAACGAACTTGAATAGCAGGGTGTTGAAAAACAACCTGTCCTGATAGAGGGTAAAAGGGGAATGGGAAAAGAGATATCTGTAAGCGCTGTGCTCATCGAGCGCGAGGACGGCACTTACAGGGCCAACTGCCCCGAGCTCGACGTGGAAACCGAGGGTGAAAGCTCGGAGGAGGCCTTCGAGAACCTCAAGGCCTCGGTCCAGTTGCACGTGAAAAAGGCGGGGGCAGAGGGGCTCAAGCAGGTAAAATGCTTCAAGTTCAAGGTGACCCTCGATTAGCGGGGGCCGGGTCTGATAAAAAACGGCGGGGCTGGAACGAAGCCCCTCGATGAAAGCGTAGAAAAGGCGCTCCAGATGGAAAACATATTAAGGCAGAAGGCTAAAGAGCTCCTTGCCTCGGGCGAGGTAAAGGTCGTAATCGGCTACGGCTGGAACAGGGCGAAGACGAGGACCACCCCGGTATTCATAACCGACGCGGCGGATACCGGCCAGCTCGTCTGGAACCCGCTTTGCGTAAACAATCTTTCGGTCTATCTTACGCGGAAGTTCAAGGACATCCAGGCCCTCGGAAAGCCCGCGATAGTCGCCAAGGGCTGCGACATAAGGAACATCGCCGTCCTTATCTCGGAGGCGCAGATAAAGCGCGAGGACGTTTATGTGATCGGCATGGCGTGCCAGGGCGTCGTATACAAGCAGGAGCTCTGGCAGGGCGAGCTTAAGCCCAACATAATGCCGACCAAGTGCCATAACTGCGACGTAAGGAACCCGCACCTTTCGGACTTCGTCGTGGGCGGGAAGGTCGATTTCACGCCTCCCGAAGAGCCTGCCGGAATGGTCTTCGACAAGATACGGGACCTCGACTCCAAGTCCCCATCCGAAAGGTGGGCCTTCTGGGTGAAAGAGTTCTCCAGGTGCATAAAATGCTACGCGTGCAGGCAGGTATGCTCGCTCTGCTATTGCGAAAGGTGCATAACCGAGAAGAACATGCCACAGTGGATAGAGACTTCGGCCCACCCGAGGGGGAACCTCTCATGGAACCTCATAAGGGCCATGCACCTTACGGGCAGGTGCACCTTCTGCGGGGAGTGCGAGAGGGCGTGCCCGGTGAACATCCCCTTGAACCTGGTGAACCAGAAGATGATAATGGTCGTGAAGGACGCGTTCGACTTCAAATCCGGCTATGACGAAAAAGTGCATCCGCCGATGATAGTCTTCAGCCCGGACGACAAGGAAAACTTCATTAAATGACCCTGCCCGCTTGTCGGGCGGATGAAAACGGTATCTATGGCTGACAAGACTCTTAAAAAGGAAGACCTCGGAAAGCTAGTCGACTCTGTAAGGGCTAAGGGCGGAAGGTTCGTAGCTCCCACCCTGCTTGCGCGCCAGGTCGTATTCAGGAGCGTTAAGTCCGCCGAGGAGGTCGCTACCGACTATATCCTCGCAAGGAACTCCTTCAAGGAGTTCCTCTTCCCGCAGACCGAAGTCATAGCCGAGTTTTCCATGAGCAAGGACTCGGTGGGGCTTAAGGGCGTCGAGGTCAACGCGCCTGAAACGGTCGTATTCGGCGCGAGGCCGTGCGAAGCCGCGAGCCTGAAGGGCCTGAGGGCGCTCTTTACATGGGACTTCGTGGACGAGTTCTACACCAAGAGGGAAGACAGGACGGTCGTCATAACCGTCGGCTGCACCAGCGGCGACGAGGCCTGCTTCTGCACCACGGTCGATCTCTCTCCGGAGTCTACCGAGGGCTCTGACGTGTATCTCAGGGAGACCGAGGACAACGGATACGCCGTGACCGGATTGACCGAGAAGGGCAAGAAGTTCCTCGATACCCACGCCGCGGTTTTCACCTCCGGCGCGGCAAAGGAAAAGCCGCTCTTCATGCCGGAGAAGCTGCCCGCGATAGACTTGAAGAGGATCTCCGAGAGGCTCAAGGACACGGCCCATTACGACGACCCCGTCTGGGCAAAGCTCACGATGAAGTGCATCGGCTGCGGTGCCTGCACGTTCGTATGCCCCACGTGCAGGTGCTTCGACATAACCGACGAGGGCACGGCCTTCGAGGGCGAGCGGAGGAAGAACTGGGACTCCTGCCAGTACGACTCCTTCACGCTCCACGCGAGCGGCCACAACCCCAGGGAGCACCAGCCCCAGAGGTGGAGGAACCGCTTCATGTGCAAGTTCAACTTCTACCCCGAGAAGTTCTCGTCAAAGGGTTGCGTGGGCTGCGGCAGGTGCATAAGGGTGTGCCCGGTGAGGCTGGATATAACCGAGGTGATGGAGGAGTTCTCGAAGTAGGAGAGTTTGCTCATAAAACACCTGCCTGCGTTGCCAGGACTGCGGGATTAATTCACGCATCAGCAGGCAGGGACAGGATTTAAAAAACAGGAAACGGACGAGAATCACTGCCTTATGAATAATATTTATCTTCCATATCTTGCGAAAATAGAGGAAATAAGGGACGAGGCCCCGGACGTCAGGAGCTTCAAGCTCGTATTCGAGGACCCCGCTCTCCGCGACTCGTTCGAGTTCAAGACAGGGCAGTTCGGCCTCTACTCGGCCTTCGGCCTCGGGGAATCGACCTTCTGCATAGCGTCTTCGCCCACGAGGAAGGGCTATATCCAATGCACCTTCAGGCGGACCGGGCGCGTTACCGGCGGCCTTGCCCAGCTATCGGTCGGCGACACCATGGGTTTCAGGGGCCCCTACGGCAACTGGTTCCCGGTCGACGACTGGAAAGGGAAGGACATAGTATTCATAGCCGGAGGCATAGGGCTTCCGCCGGTGCGCTCGGTCATATGGAACGTGCTTGACCGGAGGCAGGACTTCGGCAATATAACAATCGTATACGGGGCCAGGACGGTAGCCGACCTCGTCTACAAGGATGAGCTTAAGGGCTGGGACGAGAGAGGCGACATAACCCTCGTCCAGACCGTGGACCCCGGCGGAGAGACCCCGGAATGGAAGGGCAAGGTCGGGTTCGTGCCGACGGTCCTCGAGGAGGCCGCGCCTTCCGCGAAGAACGCGGTGGCCGTCACCTGCGGCCCCCCGATAATGATAAAGTTCGTGCTGAATTCGCTTCTAAAGCTCGGCTTTGACGAGGGGAGCGTATACACTACCTTAGAGAACAAGATGAAGTGCGGCGTCGGCAAATGCGGCAGGTGCAACGTGGGCGACGTCTATGTCTGCAAGGAAGGCCCGGTCTATACCGCCGCCGAAATAAAGAGGATGTACAACGATTTTTAATCCAGTTAATTTAATGCAGGAGCCCGGAGAATAAGCCATGGCAGACGATACCAAAAAGACCGCGACCCTAGCTACCGGCGACCGTACCATACCGCCGAAGGACGCGAAGATGATACCCATATACATAATGGGAAGGGAATACCAGGTCCCTGAGACCCTTACCATAATGAAGGCGGTAGAGTACGCCGGGTACTCGTATGTAAGGGGATGCGGGTGCAGGGGCGGCATATGCGGCGCCTGCGGCACCTTCTACAGGTTCCTCGGCGACTACAGGCTCCGCTCCGGGCTCGCCTGCCAGACCGTGGCCGAGCCGAACATGGTCATAATGCAGCTCCCGTTCTTCCCTGCGAACAGGCCGGGCTATGAAATAGACAAGGTGAGCGGCAACCCGCACGAGGAACTCCGTGCCCTCTACCCCGAGGTCTTCAAGTGCGTGGGCTGCGGCACCTGCACCAGGACCTGCCCCATGGACATCGACGTCATGGACTACATCGCGCTCATGAAGAGGGGCGACTTGAAGGGCGCGGCGCACAAGAGCTTCGACTGCGTCATGTGCGGCCTATGCGCCTCGCGCTGTCCTGCCCAGATATCGCAGTTCAACGCGGCCATGTTCGTAAGGAGGGTCTTCGGCAGGTACATGCTCCCCGGCGCCGGGCACCTCTCGAAGAGGGTCGAGGAGGTAAAGGCCGGGAAATACGAAGGCTCGCTCAAGGAGCTGACCGGCATGAAGCAGGAAGACGTAAAGAAGCTCTACGTCGAGCGCGAGAGGGAGCCGGACCTCGCCGAGTCCGGCAAGTGGATGCCCAAGGACACGAGCAAGCTTTGATCTGCGCAGCCCCCGGGCGGGAGCGCGCATAACGATATTTCCCGGAAAGGCAAACGGGTCGCTTCAGACGGCCCTTATGGAGGAAAGATGAGCGGATATACAACAGCTCTCAACGAACTCATAAAGAAGGTGGAGGCCACCAGGCCCGCCAGGGTCGAGAAGGCAAGGAAGGGAGACCACTTCCCGGCCCTCACCATGGAGCAGAGGCAGGAGTGGCTGAGGAAATACCACCCGGACTATAAAAACGACGGAAGGCGGCCTGTCGAGGTGGGGCCCAACAAGGGCACCGTTTACCCGGAAGAGGTCTCGACGCTGCTCGAATCCAAGAGCAGGCTGGATACCAAGGCAGTAGACCTTAAAAGGGTGGACTTCGACACAGACCTCCTTGTCATAGGCGCTGGCGGCGCAGGCACGGCCGCCGCTCTCGCCGCCGAGGAGGCGGGCCTGAGCGTCCTTGTGTCGACGAAGCTCCGCCACGGCGACTCCAACACCGTCATGGCCGAGGGCGGCATACAGGGGGCCGACCAGGAGGGCGACTCCCCGTACTTCCATTACCTCGACGTCATAGGAGGCGGACACTTCTCGAACCAGCCCGAGCTGGTCGCGGCCCTCACGAACGACGCGCCGCTCATCATACACTGGCTGGAGAGCCTGGGCATGATGTTCGACAAGCACCCGGACGGCAGGATGAAGGTAAGGCACGGCGGCGGCACCTGCAGGAAGAGGATGCACTCTGCGGGCGACATGACCGGGGCCGAGATAATGAGGGTCTTGAGGGACGAGGCCCGGAACAGGACCGGGAAGATAAAGATACTCGAGTTCACCCCCGCGGTCGAGCTTATCCTCGACGACAAGGGCAACGCGGCCGGGGCGGTCCTCTATAACCTCGAGACAAAGGAATATTACGTGGCAAGGGCCAAGGCCGTGGTCATATCGACCGGCGGCTTCGGCAGGCTCCACATACAGGGCTTCCCAACGACAAACCACTACGGCGCGACGGCCGACGGGGTGGTCATGGCATACAGGGCCGGGGTCGCCCTCCAGGACCTCGATTCCACCCAGTACCACCCGACCGGGGCCATATTCCCGGAGCAGAACGTCGGGCTACTCATAACCGAGAAGGTCAGGGGCCTGGGAGCGCAGCTCCTCAATACCGACGGCGAGCAGTTCTGCTTCCCGCTCGAGCCGAGGGACGTGGAGAGCGCCTGCGTCATAAGGGAGTGCATGGAGATCGGGAAGGGCATAATCACGCCGACCGGCAGGCACGGCGTGTGGCTGGATTCACCCATGATAGACATGCTCCACGGCGAGGGGACGGTAAGGAAGGAGCTCCCGGCCAAGTTCATACAGTTCAAGAGGTACGACATTGACATAAGCAAGGTGCCGATGCTCATCTACCCCACTCTCCATTACCAGAACGGCGGGATAAGGATAAACGAGTGGGCGGAGACGAGCGTAAAGGGCCTTTTCAGCGCCGGGGAGGTCGCCGGCGGCGTGCACGGCAGGAACCGCCTCATGGGGAACTCGCTCCTCGACGTGCTGGTCTTCGGCAGGAGGGCCGGACTACAGGCAATAGAGCATATCAAGTCCTCAAAGGCCGCGGGCAAGCTCTCGCTCGGGCACGTCGAGAAGTTCAATAAGGAAATCGACAAGGCGGGCATAGACAACGGGATACAGAGCCCGCTCATACTCCCGAACTACGCGCCCGACCATGTGAGGGCCAGGCAGATAGGATAGGTAATTTGTAAGGTATGGCTGAGGCCGGTCAAAACCGGCCCGTATCAAGCGGGCAAGCCTTGCCCGCTTGAGTTTTTTTTGGTATAAACACCCCGGGTATAGACGCTGCCGCCTCTAAAATGAAAGGGCGGACGGCGTGATGAGCCAAACAGAAAACGAACGAGAAATCTCTGGAGGTCGGCTTAGATGAACATTCACGAGTACCAGGCAAAGCAGATACTCGCCAGATATGGCGTGGCCGTGCCGAAGGGGAAGATAGCCTTCACGCCGGCCGAGGCCGAGGAGGCCGCCCGCGAGTTCATCGCCGAAAAGGGCGTATGCGTCGTGAAGGCCCAGATACACGCCGGTGGCAGGGGGAAGGCCGGCGGCGTCAAGCTCGCAAAGTCCAAGGAGGAAGCGGCCAAGATAGCCGAAGAGCTCCTCGGGAAGGTCCTCGTGACCCACCAGACCGGCCCGGCGGGCAAGGAAGTGAAAAAGGTATACGTCGAGGAAGGCTGCCAGATAGCGAGGGAGCTCTACCTGGGCCTCGTCGTGGACAGGTCCACACAGAAGGTCGTCATCATGGCCTCCACAGAGGGCGGGGTGGAGATAGAAGAGGTCGCAGAGAAGACGCCTGAGAAGATATTGAAGGAGCTTGTGGATCCGGCAGTCGGGCTTATCCCCTTCCAGGGGAGGAAATTGGCTTTCGGCCTGGGCATAGACAAGGCCCTTGCCGGGAAGGCCGTGAAGTTCATGACAGGGCTCTATAACGCCTTCGTCGCCTCGGACTGCTCTATGGCGGAAATAAACCCGCTCGTAATAACGAAAGACGGCGACATAATGGCGCTCGACGCCAAGATGTCCTTTGACGACAACGCGCTATTCAGGCACAAGGACATAGAGGGCATGAGGGACCTGGACGAGGAAGACCCCAAGGAGGTCGCCGCGTCGAGGTTCAACCTCAATTATGTCACGCTCGACGGCAACATCGGCTGCATGGTGAACGGCGCCGGCCTTGCCATGGCCACTATGGACATGATAAAGCTCTCGGGCGGCAGCCCCGCGAACTTCCTGGACGTGGGCGGCGGGGCCAACAAGGACCAGGTCACCGCGGCCTTCAAGCTCATAACCTCGGACCCGAACGTCAAGGGCGTGCTAGTGAACATTTTCGGCGGCATCATGAGGTGCGACATTATCGCCGAGGGCATCATGGCCGCCGCAAAGGAAGTGGGCCTCAAGGTGCCGCTCGTCGTGAGGCTCCAGGGCACGAACGTCGAGCAGGGGAGGAAACTCCTTGCAGGGTCGGGCCTCAATATCATAACGGCAGAGAACATGGACGAGGCAGCGGAAAAGGCCGTGGCGGCAGCCAAGGCTTCTTAAAGAGACAGAACACAAGGAGCGTTTCCATGAGCATACTCGTTAACAAGGACACAAAGGTGATCTGCCAGGGCATAACCGGCGAGCAGGGCACCTTCCATACCCGGCAGATGGTCGCCTACGGCACCAAAATGGTTGGAGGGGTGACCCCCGGCAAGGGCGGCACGGACGTGGACGGCATCCCCGTATTCGACACCGTTCACGAGGCCGTGAGGAAGACCGGGGCGAACGCCTCGGTCATCTACGTGCCCGCTGGCTTCGCGGCCGATGCGATAATGGAGGCGGTGGACGCGGGAATAGGCCTCGTCGTCTGCATAACCGAGGGCATACCGGTCCTCGACATGGTGAAGGTGAGAAGGTTCATGCAGGGGAAGGCCTCGAGGCTCGTGGGCCCCAACTGCCCCGGCGTCATAACCCCGGGCGAGTGCAAGATAGGCATCATGCCCGGCCACATACACAAGGCCGGGAGCGTGGGGGTGGTCTCAAGGAGCGGCACGCTCACATACGAGGCCGTTGACCAGCTGACGAGGCTCGGCCTGGGGCAGTCTACCTGCGTGGGCATCGGCGGCGACCCTGTGAACGGCACGAACTTCATCGACGTCCTCGAGCTATTCGAGAAGGACCCCGGCACGAACGCCATCGTCATGATAGGCGAGATAGGCGGGACCGCCGAGGAGGAGGCAGCCGAGTTCATACGGAAGAACGTCAAGAAGCCCGTCGTCGGCTATATAGCCGGGGCGACCGCGCCCAAGGGGAAGAGGATGGGGCACGCCGGGGCCATAATCTCCGGCGGCAAGGGCACCGCGGAGGAGAAGTTCGAGGCGATGGAGCGCGCCGGGATAAGGATAACCCGGAGCACCGCGGAGATAGGCAGGTCGATGTTGGAAGTGCTGCAGAAAGTGTGATAATATCAACTGTATTATGGTTGACTTGGATGGGGGCTTGTGATAAAAGGGGCTTCCTTTCAGGGGTTCCGGATTAATCCCCTTGCAAAAGCAGGGTCGAAAGAGAAGCGGAGGTGCCATGACTCAGGCGGCCAAGAAACTGCCAAGGATCGAGATAAACGAGAAGTTCTGCAAGGGGTGCAGCATCTGCGTGGACTTCTGTCCGACGGACGTGCTGGAGCTCAAGGGGCCTGTAGTGGCCGTGAAAAACCTGGAGGCCTGCACAAGGTGCCAGCTCTGCGACTTGAGGTGTCCGGATTTCGCCATACAGGTCTTCGATTAACGAACCGCGCCCGCCCCGGCGATGCCGGCGGCGGCCTTTCAGGGGGTTTGAATAAAATGGCTCAGAAAAAGAAGAGGCTCCTCCAGGGCAACGAGGCGTGCGTCGAGGGCGCCATATACGCCGGCTGCAAGTTCTACGCCGGCTATCCCATAACCCCCTCGACCGAGGTCGCGGAGGGCATGTCCGTGAGGCTCCCGAGGGTCGGGGGCAAGTTCATACAGATGGAAGACGAGATAGGCGGGATCGCCGCGGCCATAGGCGGCTCGCTTGCGGGCTTGAAATCCATGACCGCGACCTCGGGCCCGGGCCTTTCGCTCAAGCAGGAGTGCATCGGTTATGCCTGCATCGCCGAGGTGCCGCTCGTCATCGTGGACGTCATGAGGGGCGGCCCGGCCACGGGCTATCCCACCGGCCCGTCCCAGTCCGACATAATGGCCGCAAAGTGGGGCACCCACGGCGACCACCCCGTGATAGCGGTGACCCCGTCGTCGGTCCCCGAGATACTCACCGAGACGGTCCGGGCCTTCAACCTGGCCGAGCAGTACAGGACGCCCGTGATGGTCCTCTATGACGAGATAGTCGGGCACATGAGGGAGCCCATCACCATACCCGAGCCGGGCGAGCTCGAGGTAGTGGACAGGGAAAAGGTCACGTGCAAGCCCGAGGAATACTTCCCCTACGACGACCGTCATCTCGTGGCGCCGCTTGCGCCGTTCGGGTCGGGGTACAGGTTCCACGTGACGGGCTTGAACCACAAGCAGGACGGCTTCCCCACGAACGATTCCAAGGTGATAGACCGGAACAACAGGCGCATCATCGAAAAGATAGAGACGAACAAGGAGCGCATCTGGAAGAACGAGGAGACGGCGCTCGACGACGCGGAGGTCGCCATCTTCACCATCGGCTCGACCGCCCGCTCGGCCCGGTTCGCCGTAAACGAGCTCAGGAAATCGGGGCTCAAGGTGGGGCTTCTCCGCCCGCTCACCATATGGCCCTTCCCGGACGCGGCAGTGGCAGCGCTCTCCAAGAGGGTGAACGCCATAATCGTCCCGGAG
This sequence comes from Thermodesulfobacteriota bacterium, assembly GCA_030583865.1. Lineage (NCBI taxonomy): Bacteria > Pseudomonadati > Thermodesulfobacteriota > Thermodesulfobacteriota bacterium. Next base: position 746,352 of record CP129479.1, read on the forward strand.
ATGAACCTCGGCCAGATGGTGCACGAGGTCGAGAGGTGCGCCAAGGGGAACTGCGAGGTGGAGGGCATAACCAGGGTGGATGGAGAGCCCATTACCCCGGCGCAGATAATGCACGCCGTGAGGAGATTCCTGTAACCCCGAAAGGGCAGGGCCGGTGGCCCACAACGAGCCTGGAGGCAATAGAATGTCAACTATAGCGGAAAAGAAGGAAAAGGTAAGCGTCCCCTTCGATTATAATAAATATCTCAGGCCCAATAAGCTCCCGCACATCTGGTGCCCGGGCTGCGGCCACGGGATAGTGCTGAAGGCAATGCTAAGGGCCATAGACAGGGCCGGGCTCGAAAAGGACAACATCTGCATGGTCTCGGGGATCGGCTGCTCGTCGAGGACACCGGGCTACGTGGACTTCAATACCCTCCATACGCTCCACGGGAGGGCGATGGCCTTCGCTACCGGCGTAAAGCTCGCGAAGCCGGAGATGAAGGTGATAGTCATAACCGGCGACGGGGACGCCCTCGCGATAGGCGGGAACCATTTCATACACGCCTGCAGGCGCAATATAGACATGACGGTGCTTGTCATGACCAACTCGACCTACGGCATGACGGGCGGGCAGTATTCGCCGACGACGCCCCTCGATGCCATCGCCACGACCAGCCGCTACGGCAACATCGAGCCTCCGTTCGACGCGTGCGAGATGGCCAGGGCGTCGGGCGCGACCTTCGTCGCCAGGGGCACGGCCTACCATACGATAGAGCTCGAAAAGACTATACACGACGCGCTGGTCCACAAGGGCACCTCGGTCATAGACGTCATCGACGCCTGCCCGACCTATTTCGGCAGGGCCAACAAGTACAAGAGCGCGACCCACATGATGGAGGAGATCGAGAAGGACGGCACCGTGAACGTCAAGCAGGCAGAGAAGCTTACGCCCGAGCAGAGGAAGGGCAAGGTGCTCCGCGGTGTGCTCCACAAGGTCGAGCGGCCCGAGTACTGCGAGCAATACGAGAACCTCATAATGCAGAAGGCTACGTCGAAAAAATAGTCCCGCAATCTTTGGAGGCTTGAGAATGAGCGACAGGTACGAGATAAGGTTGAGCGGCTCCGGCGGCCAGGGCATGATACTGGCAGGCATAATAATGGCCGAGGCCGCCGCCATATACGGCGACAAGAACGCGGTCCAGTCACAGTCATACGGCCCCGAGTCCAGGGGCGGCGCCTCGAAGGCCGAGGTCATAATATCCGAGGGGCCCATAGACTACCCGAAGGCGACCGCAATAGACTGCATGCTCGCCATGACCCAGGAGGCATGCACCAAGTACCACCACGACATCAAGGACGGCGGCATACTCATCGTGGACTCGGACAACGTGAAGACGCTCCCGAGCGGCGGCTTCACGGTGCACAGCTTTCCGATCACCACGATAGCCAGGGACGAGCTCGGGAAGATCATAGTCGCAAATATCGTCTCCCTCGGCGCGATGACCGGCCTTACTAGCGTTGTCAAGTACGAGTCGGTCGAGCAGGCGGTCCTTGCAAGGGTGCCCGCCGCGTTCGTGGACCTCAACAAGAAGGCCCTGCAGCGGGGGTATGAGCTGACAAAGGGCTTGAAATAAAATAATCCTTGTCCATTCTTAAAAGGGCGGCCTGCAGCAGGCCGCCCTTTTTTTTACTTTCCATTTACCCTTTATGCTGATTTATTCCTTCGCGCTAACGCAGAAAATCCTTTTCCGCGCTGCCACGCGGTTCGAGGGTAAGGGCTCGCTTGCTAGCCGCCTCCCCCACCCCGTAAACGGGCCCCTGAAGTCGCTTCGCTCCTGCCACCCCGGCCCGTTTACGCTCCGCCTCTCTTATGCTACGCTCGCCTTACCCTCCGGGGTTTGTTAAAAACACAAAAAGACATCTTTGTTTTGTGTCTTTGTGGAAGGAGGCGTAAAGAGAGCGGAACTCTTATGACGAAAAGCGCGGCAGCGCGTAAAAGGTTTTTAGCAAAAAGGGTGAGCCCAGCGCATCGCCTTTTTTCTCCCTTTGGGCCGATTTGACCGGGGCCTCCATTGCTGATATGCTTTCCTAAGCCGTTCGTTTTTTTACTAGCCATGCCGATAGCTTCTGAAAAATAGCTCTTCCATGCGCTCTGGATTCCTTATAGAGTGTCGTATGAACGGCAGCCGCCTGAAAAGGAGCTTGCTGCCGCATGCCCACGAACCGTGACGGAGGACAAGGACCCTGGTAACCCATGACTGCGTGATAATCGGCGCCGGCCTCGCCGGGATGAGGGCCGCCATAGAGGCTGCCAGAAGCGGGCTCGACACGGCCCTCGTGACCAAGATATATCCGGTGAGGAGCCATTCGGTCGCGGCCCAGGGCGGCATGAACTCGGCCCTCAAGGAGACCGATTCCTGGGAGGCGCACGCCTTCGACACCGTCAAGGGGAGCGACTGGCTCGGCGACCAGGACGCGATAGAGGCCATGTGCAAGGAGGGCCCGGGGGACATACTCGAGCTCGAGGGCATGGGAGCCATATTCAGCCGCGATATCAAAGGCCATATAGCCCAGAGGCCGTTCGGCGGGGCCGGCTATCCGCGGACCTGCTACCTGGCGGACAGGACCGGGCACGCCCTTCTTCATGTCATGTACGAGCAGGTCTTGAAGCACGGGGTCTTCATCTACGACGAATGGCACGTAACAAGGCTCGTCGTCGAGGGCGGCAAGGCCGCCGGGGTGATAGCGATGGAGCTCGATACCGGCAAGCTCCACAGGCTCCGCTCGAAGTCGGTCATAATGGCCACGGGCGGCTACGGCAGGGTCTACAGGACGACAACCAACGCGCTCTCATCCACGGGAGACGGACTAGGGCTCGCGCTTGACGCAGGGCTCCCGCTCATGGACATGGAGTTCGTCCAGTTCCATCCGACGGTCTTGAAGCGCACCGGCATACTCATGACCGAGGGCGCAAGGGGCGAGGGCGGCTTTCTCTTGAACTCGCTCGGCGAGAGGTTCATGGAGAAGTACGCGCCCAAGGTAAAGGAGCTTGCGAGCCGGGACGTCGTAAGCCGCGCCGAGCAGACCGAGATAGAGGAAGGGAGGGGCATGGACGGATGCGTCCTCCTGGATTTGAGGCATCTTGGCGCGGATACGATAAAGGCGAAGCTATCGCAGATAAGGGAGCTCGCGATGGACTTCGCCGGGGTGGACCCGATAGAGGCGCCCGTGCCGGTAAAGCCGGGCGCGCATTACTCGATGGGCGGCATCCAGGCCGACATGGACGGCCAGACCGGAATACCGGGCCTCTTCGCAGCCGGTGAGTGCGCCTGCGTAAGCGTACACGGCGCTAACAGGCTCGGAGGGAACTCGCTCCTCGAAGCCGTGGTCTTCGGCAGGCGCGCCGGAAAAAAGGCCTCCGAGCATGCGGAATCCGCCGGGCTTGCGCCTTTCCCGGATTCGGCCCTGCGCGATGCGGCAAGCGATGTCGCCGAAATACTCAAGAGGGAAAATGGCGAGCGGGTCTACGCGCTAAGGGACGAGATGGCCGGGGTCATGGAGGAGCACTGCGGGATATTCAGGAGCAGGGAAAGGCTCGGGAAAGGGCTCGACAAGATAAGGGACTTGAAGGAGAGGTACGGGAAAGCGGCCCTCGTGGACAAGGGAGACCGCTTCAACGCCGAGCTCCTTCATATGCTGGAGCTCCGGAGTATGCTCGACGCCTCGGAAGCCATCCTGGTGAGCGCGCTCAACAGGGAAGAGTCCAGGGGCTCGCATTTCAGGACGGATTTCCCGAAGAGGAACGACGCGGAGTGGCTCAAGCACACGCTCGTAGTAAAGCGCGGGAATGATTTCAGCGTCGGATACAAGGACGTGAAGATTACCAGGTTTAAGCCGGAGGAGAGAAAGTATTAATGTCTCACAATGGGATAAAACCCTCGCCTTCCCGAAAACTTCCAGTGTTTTGGAGGTGAAATTTGAGGCTGGTCAACCTCTAAAAAGACGATGCACAAGTTTTCCCCCTCTTTTTTAAAGAGGGGAAAGGGGAGATTATCTTATGGCGATGCGCCATGCGCACCATTATTAATCCCCCTTCGTCCCCCTTTAGAAAGGGGGGAAAATTGGCTTTCAGCCAATCAAGGCTTTGAAGTACCGCCTTCCTGCCGGTAGTGGTTCAATATAGGAGAATCCGCTTCATGGAAATAAAATTCAGCATAAGGCGGCACGACCCCATGGACAGGGAGAGCCCGGGGCCGTACTACCGTGAATATGTTGTCGATGCCGCAGAGGGCATGACCGTCCTTGAGGCGCTCCTTAAGATCTCCGAGGAGGAGGACCCCACGCTCGCCTTCAGGAGGTCGTGCCGCTCGGCCATATGCGGCTCCTGCGCCATGACGGTGAACGGGTTCGCAAGGCTCACGTGCAACCTGCAGGTTATACCCGAGTACGAGAAGATGGGCGCGATGAGAATAGAGCCCCTCGCGAACCACAGGGTCGTAAAGGACCTCGTGGTGGACATGGCCCCTTTCTGGGAGAAGATGGAGAAGGCCGCTCCGTTCCTCATGCCCGCCGGAGGCAGCGAAACAAGCCCGGTCACCATAGAGGACCAGGCACGGATAGACGAGAGCCAGAGGTGCATAATGTGCGGCTGCTGCAACGCCGAGTGCAACTCGCTCGAGATAGACGAGCGCTTTATCGCTCCAGCCGCCTCCGCAAAGGCGTGGAGGTTTGTGGGCGACGTGCGGGAAGGGCACCAGGCCAAAAGGCTTGAGAGGCTCTCCGAGGAGCACGGCATATGGGACTGCGTCCGCTGCATACATTGCACGCAGTACTGCCCCAAGGACGTAAAGCCGCTTAAGCAGATAGAGAGCCTCCGCTCGGCCGCGATGAAAGCGGGCGTCCTCGACAACCCCGGGGCCAGGCACGTCGAGGCGATGGCCGATTCGGTAGAGAGGTTCGGAAGGCTCGACGAGGCCGCCATGACATTCAAGACGCTGGGCTTCCTCCGCTCCCTCGGCATGATACCGCTCGGGCTCAAGCTTGAGAGGCACGGCAAGATGCCACGCCCGTACCTCTTCCCGCAGATAATGGAGATAGACGAGGTCAGGGCCATCTACGACGAGATTGAGAAGAAGTCAGGACTAAAGCCGAAGAAGGAGGAGTAGGGTTGGCCGAAGAACTGAAATACGCCTATTATCCCGGTTGTGTCTCCCAGCACATGACCAGGGAGACGAACGACGCGACAAGGCTCATCGCCGGCAAGCTCGGCATAGGGCTTTACGACATGCCCAGGGCCAACTGCTGCGGCGCCGGGCTCCTTACCGACTACGATTACAAGCTCTACCTGGCCCTCAATGCCCGCATATTCGCCGAGGCCGAGGCCATGGAGATGGACATAATGACCATATGCTCGACCTGCCTCATGGTCATGAGCGCGGCGAACAGGGACTTGAAGAGGGACCCGCGCCTCCTTGAGGAGACGAACCAGGTGCTCGCAGCCGCCGGGCTCCATTACAGCGGCAAGGTCGAGGTGAAGCAGCTACTATGGGTGCTGGCAGGCGACTATGGCCTGGAAAGGCTTAAAGAGCAGGTCACGAGGCCTTTGGGCCGGCTCAAGGTCGCGCCGTTTTACGGCTGCCACAGCCTGCGTCCTTCCGACGCCCTCGGGTTCGACGACCCTGAGAAGCCCTGGTCGCTCGAGGCCACGATAAGGGCGCTCGGCGCTGAGCCCGTGGAGTACAGGGGCAAGACCAAGTGCTGCGGCTTCCAGGTGGACCTTGTGGCGGAGAAGACCGCCACGAAGATGACGGGCGTCCGCCTCCTCGACGGGAAGAGGAACGGGGCCGACTGCTTCGTAACCCCGTGCCCTTTCTGCCACATAAACCTCGACAATTACCAGGGCCTTGCGGAGAAATCGGTCGATGAAAGGATCGACATGCCGGTCTTCCACCTTTCCCAGCTCGTGGGGCTCGCGATGGGACTGAGCCCGAAGGAGCTTGGTCTTTCCAGGCACCTGGTCTCGCCCGAAAGGGTGCTCAAGTAGCTTTAGGCAACCTCTAAGGATTGCCATTTTCCCCGGACTCTGCGTAGGTTACGTGAATAAAAATGCTCACATATTGTCAATATATGCTCCGCTTTTTATTCCCGGCCTTCCGGGAAAAGCGGGAATAATCTCCATTTTCAGAGGTTGCCTTTAGAACGCCTGCCGCCTATTCACTTCCAAAGTAAAAAAAGTCATTTTGCGCTACTGCCGAGCTTTACGGCAGAAGACTCCCTCTACCCGTCTTCGTACTCCTTGTATCGACCCCAACGCAGGGGTGCGCTCAACGCATTTAATTTCTGCTCTCTTTGCTTCTTTACGGGGGATGGGGGAGGCGGCTAGCGGGGTCGCCTTGAACCGCGCGGAAAGGATTTTTCAGAGGTGGGTTTGCTTGTCCGGTTCGCGTGCTATCTCTGGTATACCGCCGTTATCCGCGTCTCCGCGAGCACATGGCCTTTGAGCGCACGCTCGAGCTCGCTTCTCTTCGCGCCCTCGTCGAGGCCGAGCGAGGCAAGGTCGGTCGCCTTGAGTACGAAGCTGTACCTGTGCATGCCGTGCCCCTTGGGCGGGCACGGCCCCCCATAGCCAATCTGGCCGAAATCCGTCATGCCGTGTTTCATGCCGTTTTCGAGCCCTGCCCCGTTGTTCCCCGCGCCCCTGTAAAGACCGGTCAGGTCCGGAGGAAGGTCGAAGACGACCCAGTGGACGAAGGTCCCCATTGGAGCGTCAGGGTCTTCGAGCACGAGGACATAGCTTTTTGTTCCCGGAGGGGGGCCTTTCCACGCAAGCGGCGGCGAGAGGTTCTCTCCCTCGCAGGTGTATATCCTCGGGATGTGCCCGCCTTCCTTGAAATCAGGGCTCTCGATTCTGAACACGGCTGACCTCCGTTTTAGGGAGCTCTTGATGCTCTCGTACGAGTCCGCAATCATGCCGCATTTTCACCGGCACGGCAGGGGAGCCAATGAAAGCCCTTGTGTGTTAATATTACATATCTTACATGCAGTGTATAAAATTTGCAACTGTACCTTTTTACAGGCCCAGCCGCTCCCTCTTTAGTCCTTGCATCAAGGCCTGCTTCCAAATTATACTTTTCAGGCAATTTTTAAAAATCGATCTTTTCCCGGGACTATGGGTAGTTACGTGAATAAAAATGCTCACATGTTATCGTATATGCTCCGCTTTTTATTCCCGGCCTTCCTGGAAAAGCGGGAATAATCTCCATTTTTTAGAGGTTGCCTTTACTTTTACGGGAGGGCAGAAGCTTGAAGGTCCGTTTCATCCTCAACCCCTCTGCAGGGCGCTCGGGAAGGCTTAAATCCCTCTCCGGGGCTGTTAAAAAGGTGCTTGATGCGGACGAGGGCATATTCGAGATACGGTCCGCAGCCGACAGGTCAGGCATGAGGGACCTCGCAGCCGATGCGGCCGCCAAGGGATATGAGGTGGTCTTCGCCTGCGGAGGTGATGGCACCATAAACGACATTGCGTCCGAGCTCGTGGGCAAGGATACCGCCCTGGGCATCCTGCCTACAGGCTCAGGCAATGCTCTCGCGCGTGCGCTCAGGATACCCGAGGACGTGGAGGAAGCCGTAAGGCTCCTTAAGACCGGCAGGGTAAACAAAATGGACGTCGGAGTCGCGTGCGGCCGGTATTTCTTCTCGACCGCCGGCTTCGCCTTCGAGGCCCGCCTGAGCAGGCGCTATAACGAGGGCCGGCTGAGCAGGAGGTTGAGGGGGCTTTCGCCGTATTTCGTACTGGCGCTGTTTGAGTTCCTCCGCTTCAGGCCCGGGCCGGTCCGCCTGAGCATCGACGGCAAGGACATCGACGGCAGGCCGCTGCTTTTGACCGCCGCTAACACGAGCCACCTGGGAGGGGGCGCCGTGATAGCCCCTGGCGCAGAGAACGACGACGGCCTCCTTGATTTCTGTTTCGTCCACAGGACCGGCATCTTTTCGGCCCTGGGCCTCGCCCGGAGACTCCTCAACGGCAGCATAGAGAAGCACGGCAGGTACGAGACCGCCCGCGGCAGGAAGGCGGTCGTCATGGGCCGGGACATCAAGGACGCGCACGTCGACGGTGAGCCCTTCCAATGGAAGGGGGAGGTTGAGATATCCGTCCTGTACCGCAAGCTCAACGTGCTCGTGCCCTCCTAGCAGGCTGCTGAAAAAGTCCACCTGCGTCGAAGGCTACGTCGCTTGACACTCTGGCGTACACGAAAAGTACGCCTCATTCCTAAGCTCCCCTGTTCCAACGGGGCCTCGCATCTGGAGCTTTTTGAGCAGCCTGAATAAAAACGGATTTTTTCAGCAAGCTGATAGGGGCCATCCCGCAGGAATTGTCTGTAACCCTCCGAAATGCCTTTGATTTCACGCAGCAAAGTTGTTGAAGTACCCTCCTCTTTGGAGTATCATATGCGCATGATACCCATGGACAGGGCCCGCGCCAATCGCCATCTCTCCGTAAACATCAAGGAAGCTCTCAAAGGCCGGAGCTTCACCGATCTCAAGGACGACGAGAAGCTCATGCTCGCCTACAAGCACCTTGAGGAACTCCGGCAGCTTAACGGCGGCTACATCGCATCGGATTACTGCGGGGACAAGGGCGGCGACAGGTATAACGTCTTCTGGCTCAGGGACATAATGTACGCGACGTACGCGAACGAATACGTGGGCGCGTACGACAAGCTCATCGAGAGCTACCGGCTCATAATCAGGATATTCCAGAAGTACAGGCAGAAGATAACGAACGGCGCGAGGAAGCGCACCTATCTCGGGAGCTGCGCGGACGAGGTCATCCACGCCAGGGTGCACCCGGTGACCCTCGAGGAGATAACGAGCGAGTGGGGACATCATCAGCTCGATATCTTCGGCCTCTTCCTTTACAAGACAGGCGACCTCATAAAAAAGGGGCACAACGTAATATCGACAGACCAGGCCGAGACGCAGATACTCCTCCGGGATATCGTCCTCTACCTTACCACCGTCAGGTGGCATTCGGACCCGGACTTCGGGGTCTGGGAAGAGGGGCCGGAGCTGCATTCATCGAGCATAGGCGCGGTCCTCGCCGGGCTTACCATGTGGCACGACGACGGCTACTACCATTACAAGTACAAGGCCCGCATCCCCATACACCAGTACATGCCGGTTCCCCAGGAGTTCATAGAGCGGGGGAGGAGCGCCCTTGAGAGGCTCCTTCCTTCGGAATCCGCGTCGAGGCCCGTGGACCTTGCCCAATTGAGCCTTGTGTGGCCTTATTATATAATTAACGACAGCCAGGCCGTTCAGATAATCTCCAACGTGGAAAAAAGGCTCGTGAGGAGGCACGGGGTGATAAGGTACCCGGGGGACCTTTATTACAATGCCGACAGGACCAGCCCCGCCGGGAACGAGGCCGAGTGGCCGCTCGGGTTCGCATGGCTTTCCATTGCCTACTCGCAGCTCGCGATAAAGGCGCTCCGGCTCGGCGAGATATTCTCGCCGCCCGTGGAGTATATCGAGAAGTCCGAGCATTACCTCCGCAGGCTCGAATCGGTAATGACCCCCGAGGGCCAGGTCCCGGAGCTTTATACAGCCGGCAGGCCCAATTACAACGTGCCGCTCGCCTGGGCGCAGAGCTTTTACGTGGTGGCGCGCCAGAACCTTAACCGGCTGCACGAGAAGCTTAACCTTCGCTAAAGGGCCCTTTCCACCTTGCCCCCATTTCCCCGATGTTCGAGATGAACCCCATAGCCTTCAGGGCCACGATGCTGAACATCATCGGCAATGCGGGCCTACTGGCAATGAAGCTCGCTGCCGGCATATTGACCGGGAGCATCGCCCTCATCTCCGACGCCATAAACTCCTTTAACGACGTCGCCGCCTCCATCTCGACCTTCATATGCGTCTATATTTCCGACAAGCAGGCTGACGAAGGCCACCCGTTCGGACACAGCAGGGCCGAGCCCATTGCGGGCCTCATAATAGCGGTGCTGGCCGGGATACTGGGCTTCGAGGTCATAAGGGAGGCGGTCTCGCGCATAATCGAGGGGACGAGCCCGGAGGTCGGGCCCTATGTCCTCCTTGTCCCTATAGCGACGATGGCCGCGAAGGGCGGCATGTTCCTGTATTTCAGGAGGGTCGGGCGCATGTTCAGGAGCCCCGCCATAAACGCCACGGCATTCGATTCGCTCATGGACGTCGCGGTCGCGTTTGCCGCCCTCATCGGCCTTGCCGGGACGTTTTTCGGGCATGCCTGGCTCGACCCGGCGGCTGGCCTCCTCATAAGCGTATGGATAATGTACACGGGGTACAGGATAGGGATGGACAACATAGATTATCTCATGGGGCGATCTCCCGACCCCTGGCTCCTTAAGCAGATTAGAGAAGCGGCTCTCGACGTGCCGGGAGTGGAGGGGCTCGGGAGCGTAAAGGCCCACTATGTCGGCCCCTTTATCCATGTCGAGATACAGATACGGGTGGACAAGGGCCTGCCGACCGAGGAGTCCCACGCCATAGGCGAGGAGGTCTCGAACAGGGTCGAGAGCATAAGCACCATAGAGAAGTCCTTTGTCCACATAGACCCGGTCTGAGGAAGGTAAAATCGATCTTTTCCCCGGATTCTGCGTAGTTACGGGAATAAAAATGCTCAAATATTGTCATATATGCTCCGCTTTTTATTCCCGGCTTCCTTGATTTCAAAAAATATCAAATTTTTAGAGGTTGCCTGACCCATGGGAGGGCTCGCACCGATGAAGCTCGACAGCTCGCAGGAGAAGGCGGCCAGGTCTACGGCGAGGCGGATACTCGTTGTCGCCGGGCCTGGGAGCGGAAAGACCCGAGTTCTGGCCGCAAGGTTTTCGCACCTCGTCCAAAACGGGGCAAGGCCCGAAAGGGTACTGGCCGTCACCTTCACGAACAGGGCCGCCCGCGAGATGAGGGCGCGGGTCTTATCCACGCTCCCGGGCGCGAGGCCTGAAAACATCTCCACCTTCCATTCGCTCGGCCTTAGGCTCCTCAGGGAAGAGACGCCGTCCTTGAGGCTCCTTGCAAGGGACGAGTCAAGGGCCCTCTTGAAGGAGCTTGGCGCTCATGACCCGGATAAGGCCCTTGAAGGCATTTCCGCCCGTAAAAACGGCATGGCGGCGGACGGCGCCGGTGAGGGGCTTGCCTCCGCGTATGCCGACAGGCTTGCCTCGCTCAACGCGATAGACTTCGACGATATAATGCCCGCCTCGCTCAGGCTCGTCCTCTCAAGGGCCGGAAGGCCCTTTGACCACATCATGATAGACGAGTACCAGGACATCAACCCCGTACAGGCCGATTTATTGAAGGCCCTCGCCGAAGGCGCGGAAAGCCTTTTTGCGATAGGGGACCCTGACCAGGCCATCTATTCATTCAGGGGCTCGAGCCTCAGGTGCTTTCTCGATTTCGAGCGGGCCGGAGGCGCTGAAATAGTGCGCCTCGGAACTAATTACCGTTCCGGAAGGGCCATAGCCGAGGCTTCGAAGGCGCTTATCTCGAAAAATACCGAAAGGCTTCCGAACGAGGCGGCGCCCGCAAGGGGAGGGGGAAGCGTCGAGGAGGTCGAGTGCGGCGACGAAAGGGAAGAGGCCAGGCATATAGTCGGGGAGATCGAAAAGCTCATGGGCGGGCTCACGAGCCTTTCCGTTTCAGATGATATTGGGCTCAGGTTCTCGGATTTCGGGGTATTGGTCCGGACGAACCGGCAGGCGGAGCTTATCGCCGAGGAGTTCGCACGCTCTCCGGTCCCCTTCCATATAGTAAAGCCGCCCGGGCCTGGCCTGGCGGGGTTTGTCAAAATCCTGCGCGGCCTCGAAGCCCCTGGAGACATGGTCCTACGGGAGTTCGTAATGAGGGAGGCCCAAAAGGTCTGCCTTGATAGCGACGCGCTCGGCGTCGTCGGGGCCGCCCTGAATTGCGTGGCAATCCATGAAGGCAAGAAGGGCCTTGCCCGTTTCCTTGACGAGCTCATGCTCGATACGCCTTCCGACAACATCGACATAAGCGCGGACAGGGTGAACATAATGACGCTTCATTCAGCCAAGGGGCTTGAATGGAGATGCGTTTTCCTGGCCGGCGCCGAGGACGGCCTCATACCCATGCGGATAAAAGGCGAGTGCGACATCGAAGAGGAGAGGAGGCTCTTTTACGTGGGGATGACAAGGGCGATGGACAGGCTCTTTCTCCTTCGCGCCCGGAAGAGAAGGACATGGGGCGAGTCGAAAGAATGCAGGAGGTCGCCCTTCCTTGAGGAGCTTCCTGCTTCCCTCGTAGCAGTGAAGCGGATGGCCTCCAGGAGCATAAAAAAGAAACCCGTGCAGAAGGGGCTTTTCGAATAGAGGCTCCCTGGAGCTAAAGTCTTGCCAGCACCCCCTTGTTTACTTCCTCGCCTTTCTCTTTTCCGAAAAGGGCCTCCACAAGCCTGAACGCGAACTCCATCGCCGTGCCCGGCCCCTGGCTGGTCATGATGTTTCCGTCCGTTACGACCCGCTCATTTGAAACGGCCTCGTTCCTTGAGAGGAGCTCTTCGCGCACCGAAGGGTGGCTCGTTATTCTCTTACCGGCGGTTACGCCGATTGCGGATAGCACGGCAGGCGCGGCGCATATGGCCGCTACTTTCCGGCCTTTGTCCATGAGTCCGCTGATTAACCGTCTTACGCGCTCGTCTTTTTTGAGGTTTTCAGCTCCCAGTGCGCCGCCCGGAAGGACTACCATGTCGAAGTCCGCTCCGATGTCGTCCATCAAGGCGTCGGTGAGGATGCGTATTCCGCTCCTGCCCTCTATGGGGCCGGGGACCGTTCCCGCCGCAACTACTTCGGCCCCGGCCCTCCGGAGTATGTCGATGATGGTCACCGCCTCTATCTCCTCGAATCCTGGAGCTATGGGGACGAGCACCCTTGCCATGTTTTCCTCCTTCTAACAGGCTGCTGGAAAAGTCCGTCTGCTTCGTTATCTTCGTCGCTGGACACTCCGGCGCATACAAAACATACGCCTCATTCCTCGCTCCCTGCTCCTAATGGGGCCTCGCACCTGGAGCTTTGGGCAGCCTGAATATAAACGAGTTTTTCAGCGAACTGCTAAACGGGAACGGTTATCGGTCCTTAACCCGAGCTTCAGGGATTATACAACCGTTCAGCCCCGTGTCAAAGCCCGGCGGCTTGCGGTATAATTTAATTGGGATAAGCTTTTATCAAGCCGGTCGTAAAACCCTGGCTCAAGCGCAGGAAAAAAAGGTCGTCCGTAACAAGCCGTGGTTCAGTCCAGGTGCTCATTAAGATTTGCCTTAAAAAGGAGCGCGTAATGGCAAACGCACACCGCCAGGCCAACCACCTGAAAGACCAGAGGAGCCCGTACCTTAAGCAGCACGAGCTGAACCCGGTGGACTGGTACCCCTGGGGTAGCGAGGCCCTTCAAAAGGCGAAGAGGGATGATAAGCCCCTGATCATAAGCATCGGCTACGCTTCGTGCCACTGGTGCCACGTGATGGAGCGCGAGTCCTTCGAGGACGAGGAGACGGCCCGCATAATGAACGAGAACTTCGTCAATATAAAAGTGGACAGGGAGGAAAGGCCGGACCTCGACAGCCTGTATATAAAAGCGGTGCAGGCCATGACAGGGCACGCCGGCTGGCCGCTTACGGTCTTCGCAACCCCGGACGGCGTGCCTTTCTACGGGGGCTCGTATTTCCCTCCCGAGGACATGAGGGGCATGCCTTCCTTCAGGAAGGTGCTCCTGGCCGTGAGCCTCGCATACAGGAAGAACCGCGACAAGATCGAGACCGTTACGGCCGACGTCGAAAGGACACTCGGAGGCAGGGCCGAGATAGCGCCCATAGAGCTCCGGAGCGAGGTAGCGGACATCGCCTATGACGCCGCGCGCCTCTATTTCGACCCGATAAACGGCGGCTTCGGCAGGGGGACGAAATTCCCCCATGCGATGTTCCTCGACTTCCTGCTTCGCTACCATAAGAGGACCGGGAAGGAGGAGGCCATCTCGATGGTGAAGAAGACCCTGTCCTCAATGGCCAGAGGCGGGATATACGACCACCTGGGCGGCGGCTTTCACAGGTACTCGGTGGCCGAAAACTGGGACATACCTCATTTTGAGAAAATGCTCTACGATAACGCTCTCCTTTCATCCCTTTACACCGCGGCCTACAAGGAGACCGGCCTCGGGCTCTACCGGGAGACCGCGATTGAAACGCTATCCTGGCTCGTCCGCGAGATGCGGGGCGAGATGGGCGGCTTTTACTCCTCGGTGGACGCGGACGTGGAGGGCGTGGAAGGGGCCTACTATGTCTGGAGGCCCGAAGACATACGCGAGGCCCTCGGTGACGAGGCAGAAAGGTTCATGGAATTCTTCTCCGTCACGGACGAGGGGAACTACGAGGGGAGGAACACGCTAAGGGTAAACAGGCGGGAGAGGGATATCGGCGGGCCGGTCCCGGAGGACATTCGGAAGATGAAGGCGCTGATGCTCGAAGCGAGGGCGCGGAGGAAGCCGCCACAGTTCGACAGGAAGATAATAACGGCATGGAACGGGCTCGCCATCTCCGCGCTTTCCAGCGCGTCGGGCGCGTTCAGGAGGCGCGATTTCGAGGACGAGGCGAAGCGCACCGCGAGGTTCGTCCTCTCGTCGCTACGCGGCCGTGACGGACGGATGCTCCGGTACTTCCTCGACGGGAGCGGGGATGTGAAGGGGATGCTCGAGGACTACGCACTCCTTGCGGAGGGGCTCCTCTCCATCTACGACGAGACAGGCGAGGAGGAGTGGCTTTCAGAGGGGGAGAGGCTTGCCGGGAGGATGATAGAGCTGTTCCACGACGAATCGAGCGGGCTTTTCTATGATACCGGCGTCGACCAGGAGCGCCTCTTCGTCCGCGAGCGCGACCTCTACGACAACGACTTGCCGTCGGGGAATTCGGCAGCGTCGTCGCTCCTCCTCCGTCTTTACCGCGCAACCGGAAAGAGGAGGTACATGGAACTCTCCGAAAGCATCCTGCAGTCAATGGAGCGGCTCACGGAGGAGCCGATCTCCTACGGAAAATTCCTCACTGTTCTTGAGAGCTTCCTTGCGGGGGACGAGAGGCCGCACTGAATGCGAGCTTGTTGTCCTCCTCTATCACGGCCTTCAGGCGCTCGAGTATCCCGGGGGTCGCCGATATTACCCTGTTCCAGTTCGGTATCATGGGGGCCCCGAGCGGGCTTTCGCTTATCGTCTTCGCCGCCTCCATTATCGACCTCGTGAAGGCGTCGACCATCGCCGCCTCCTCGTGCCTGTCGTAGAAGAGGCCGTTTATCGCCGCGTCGCTCTCGTACTTCACTATGCTGTCCTCGGCCATCTTGAGGTAGGCGGCCATGAGCGACTTGAAGAACCCGTCGGAGAAGACGACCCCCTCCGACGCTACGGTCCTGAATATGGACTTCGCTATGTCTATGCTCATCTTCATGAGCCCTGTAGAGGGGTCCTCGGCCGAGAGTATCTGGTGCTTGTGCTCGTAGTTCTCGGCTATGTCGACCTGGCATACGCGCTTGGTCGTGTAGTTCCTGTAGACCTCGGCGAGCATCCCTACCTCAAGGCCCCAGTCCCAGGGTATCCTGTTTATCCTGGCCACGTCCACGGTCATGGAGAACTCACCGGCGAGCGGGTACCTGAAGCCGTCGAGAAAATCTATGAACGGCTGGTTGACGACCATCTTCTGGAGCGCCCTAACGAGCGGCGTGAGGAAGAGCCTCGTGACCCGGCCGTGCATCCTGTCGGTTATGCGCGCGTAGTAGCCCTTGCAGAAGACGTAGTCGAGGGTAGGGCTCACGACCGGGTAGCAGAGCCTCCCCAGGAGGTCGAGGCTGTAGTTCTGTATGTCGCAGTCGTGGAGCGCGATTATGCTCGACTTGCCGCTTGCTATGACGTAGCCGTATGCGGTCCATGCGGACCTGCCCTTGCCGTCCTTCCCGGGGCTTACGCCCTTCTCTTCGAGCGTCGAGTAGAGCTCCTTCATCCTCTTCCCGCTCGTGTGGATTATCGTCACCTCGTGCGGGAGGACCGACATGAACTCCTTCACGTTCCTGTACTCGTCGTCGGTAGCCGGGCCGAGCACCAGGACGATTTCCCTTATGAAGCGGGCCCCCTTGAGCTCTTCCCTTATCCCCTTCATGGCCTCGCTCATGACGTCAGAGTAGAGCGCGGGCAGGACCAGCGCTATCGGGCGCACGAGGCTGTAGAGCTCGAGCTCCGCGAGCAGGCGCTCGGTCTTCGGTCTCCCCAGCCTGTGGAGGGTCGTGATGGTGCCGGCGTGGTAGAAGTCAGCCATTGTGCCTCCTTATGGCAACCTCTGAAAATTGATCTTTTCCCCGGACTCTGTGTCAGGCCGGGAATAAAAATGCTCACATATTTTCATATATGCTCCGCTTTTTATTCCAGGCCTTCCTTGATTGCGTGGAAAATCTCTAATTTTTAAGAGATTGCCTTGTGTTGAGCGGCCCGTGTTCCCCTAAGCCGTTCCCTTCAAAAAGGATTCGCATGCCGCTCCGGATGGAAGGCCGTTATAGAAATCGCGAGTTCGGCTTTTTATTGGAGCCCGGCCATAACGCGCAAGCCGGGTCCTGGACGATTATCGAGGAAAACGGTGCAGCCGCTTTGAAAGTCCCTTGTGAAAAGTCATGGCTATTGTAGCACCATGAGGGCCGTCATGCAACGCGGTTCAGCCCTGCCAGGATGTGAAAGAGTCCTTCATGGGCCCTGCCAGCGGCTTTAAAGCTGGTCAAGGTTGTCCCCCTCGCGCCTCGAAAGGAGGAAATCCAGCGCCTTCTTCGCGTACGACTTGCCGGCCATGCCGAAGGCCACTGCCACGGCGAGCCCTATGGAGCCGAAGAAAATGACGAAAGCGGCAAGGACTATCCTCGGGGCTATCGCGAGCTGCTCAAGGGCCATGGCGAAAGCCAGTACGAGAAGGAGTATGCGGACGAGCTCGCTCAAGGCCTTCGAGTATTCGATGCCAGAGTTTACGCCCGCGATAAGGACGGCCCTTGCGAGGAAGTTCGCGATGAAGTACCCGAGGAGCACTATGATCACCGCCGAGAAGAAGCGCGGCAGATACAGGAAAAAGACGGAGACAAGCGCGTCGGTCACGCGGAAGCCCAGGGTCGCGAACCCTGCGACGAAGAAGAGGACCACGATGAACCAGTATATGAATGAGCCTATGAAGCGCGACGGAGGGCTCGTTATCCCCGCCTTCCTGAACGCCGTGGTAAGCCCTATCTGGTCGCTCCAGGTGTCGAACCTTATTGCCCGGAAGCCCTTCTGTAGAAGGCGGCTCACCAGTGCGGCGGCGATAAAACCCGACAGCACTATGATGATTATGACGAGGAGGTCCGGGATGAACCGAAGTAGCTGCTCCCCGAATGTCTCAAGGTGTTCCGAAATCCGCTCTATTATCGTCCTCATGTTTTGACCCCCTCTCGCCAGTTACTGACCAGGTACTCTTTCTGCCGCTCGTACTCGGCTGAGACCTCCTCGACCACGGCCTCGGCCTCCTCGTCGTTCATGTCGACGGTTTCGAGGAAAAAGGACGCGGTCCTGCCGTAGTAGAGAGGTATGAGCGTTTTTAAAAGCTGCTCGGGCTGGAGCTTCCTCTCGTGGTAGGCCAGTATGTAGTCGTAGACGATCCTGACCCACATCTCCTTCGGGAAGCGGAACGAGGCCGCCTCGGCCCTGGCCATCGCGGCAAGCGCGTCCACCGTATCCTTTTCCATGAACCCGGCCCATATCTCTCCGAGGTTCTCGGCCCCGAGCCTGAAATGCCGGAGCATCCCCTCCACGCTCGCCTTTATGGGCACCACGCCGACCTGGTATTTGAACCCGAAGGTCGGGACATCTACCGAATCCGCGGCACTGCGCCACTGGGCGCTGTGCTTCTCCGTAAGCGACATGAGAGAGCCGACCACCTGCACGAACATGTCCCGGAGGTCCGCGCCAGGGTCCTTCGGGTCGTGTATCTTCGCGCCCAGGTACGCCTGGCATACCTTGAAGCGCCCCGCAAGGGCCTCGGTCGTCATCCATATGTCTATGCCGAAACGTGCAATGTCGGTGTTCCAGACGTCCTGGCCGACGTAGAACCGCGCCATCTCGCCGGAGAAGCCGAACTCCCCGCCGATGGGCTGGCGTATCTTCCTGCAATAGAGCGACCGCGTGAGCGGGTATATTATCGAGTTCGTGATGGTGCCGTCGTACTTGTGCCTGGCGTACAGGGGGGCGACGAAGTCGAAGCCCTCCTTGTATACCGGGGAGAGGAGGAGCTCTATCCACTCCGGCGTTATCGAGCGGAGGTCGGCGTCAACGACGCAGCAGGCCTTCGCGCCGAGAGCCGAGGCCATCTTGAATATGGTCCTGAAGGCGCTGCCCTTCCCCGGTATGCCGTGGTAAGGGGTCGTTATCCTGTTCACCGGGTGTATCCTGTGCGAAAGGAACACGGCCTTGTGGTCCACGCTCGCGCTTATGACGATCTCTGGCGTTTTGTCGTTCGAGCCGCCGTCCGAGTTTATTATGACCGCCCTTTCGGATGGAAAATATTTCGCGAGCCCCGCGTCAACGGCCCGCACCACGTGGCCGATGGTGCGCGAGTTGTTGTAGCTCGCTATCCCCACGACTATGTCGGCGCGGTCTGGGAGATTGCTCGCCTGGATTTCCCCTTCGGCTGTCTCGGTCCGCGTTTTCATGGTCAGCAGGTATACCCTTCGGAAGAGGACCTGATTGAGTCGAGTATGCCGGTCACTGCCCTGGCCCAGCCGGACGGGCCTACGCCCTCAGCCCTCACGACCCCAGGCATATCCCCTACGTCGCAATAGCCCCCGTCCTCGTTCATGACCAGCACCGGGTAGTCGACCTTTTTAAGGAACGGCGCGTCGTTCGGCCCGTCTCCCAGCCCGATCGTCGATATCCTGCCGTAAAGGGCCCTGTACATCGGAATGAGCGTCTCGACGGCCTTGCCCTTGTCGCTGGGCCCGGTAATGTGGAAGAGCCGCCCCATTGTGAACGAATACCCGGCAGCCTCGACGAGCTTTCTCGCCTCCTCAGGGGAGGCGCCTTCCATGAGGAAGGGCTCGTCAAATTCCCTCTCCTTCGAGAGCGCGGCATCCTCCGGGCCGAGGCCGGTGAGGACCCCGACCTCCTCAACAGTCATGTCTCCGAAGCCCTTTACGGCCTTCCCGGAAACGGCCCTTATGGAATCGAGGGCGCGGCGCAGCTCCCCGTAGTCGGAGCCGAGCCTCATTTGCACGAGCCCGTCCAGTTCCTCCCCATTCACTGGAAAAGGGAAGTACGAGCGCGGTATGTATACCCCCCCGCCGTTCTCGGTTATGAACGGGTGGCGGTTGCCGAGCTTTTCCCGTATTCGTTCAACCTCGCTCCGGGTCTTGCTCGTAACGAGAACCAGCGGGATCGCCTCTTCCGAAATCCTCTTGAGGGCCGCGGTAGCGGGCCCGAATGAGTATCCTGAATCAAGGAGCGTGCCGTCGAGGTCGGTGAAGATTACCGGTTTCATAATGGCTCCGAGGGAAGGTGGATAGGACAGAGTCCCATAATCATATCAAATCCCGGCGGTCAGTCAAATATGACTTCCGATATGCAGGCCGACGCGGCCCGGCAAAACTGGCCGGCCCCATTGACTTGGGCCGCCTTTGAATTTACAATAGGCCAATGGGAAAGTACCTCCTCAGCTTCTGCGTTCTGCTCATATCCATCTCTTTTTCCGCGGCAGCAAACGGCGCGGGGCCGAGGGAGTCCGGCCACATGGTGGTCGTCATCGACCCGGGGCACGGCGGAGAGGACACCGGCGCAAAGGGGCCTTCCGGCCTCGAGGAGAAGCACGTGACCCTCAGGCTCGCGCTGGGGCTCGCGGAAGCGCTTAAGAAAAGGGACGACATAAGGGTGCTCCTAACCAGGACCGCCGACGTCTTTATCCCTCTGGAGGAGAGGACGGCCTTCGCGAACAGGAACGGAGCGGACCTTTTTATAAGCATACACGCCAATGCCGCATTGAACAAGGACGCCGTCGGCATAGAGACCTTTTTCCTTAGCTTCGAGGCCACGGACGAGGACGCAAGGAGGCTTGCGGCCTTTGAGAACAGCGCCGGGCAGCTTGGCGGCGCCAGGCAGGCGGCAGCGGGCGCGGAGGACGACCTCAAGAGCATACTCCTCGACCTCGCGAACACGATGTCGCACCACGAGAGCTCGTCCTTTGCCGAAGTGGTACACACGACGATGGTCGGCGGCACCGGCAGGGAGAACCGCGGCGTCAAGCAGGCCCCGTTCACGGTGCTCGTGGGCGCGACCATGCCCGCCGTGCTCATAGAGGTCGGCTTCATCTCGAACCCGTCCGAGGAAAAATGGCTTTCAAGGACCGACGGCCAGGCAAAGCTGGCCGAATCGATAGCCGAAGGCATATTGAGCTTCAAGGACGCGCTCGCAAGGAAAAGGGGGTATATTGAAGTCAGCGGCAGGGATTGACAGGGCGGACGGGCGAAGGCCCGACGAACTCAGGAAGATAGCGGCAGAGCGCCGGTATCTCAAGTTCGCGGAGGGCTCGGTCCTCTTCGAGATGGGAGATACGAAGGTAATCTGCGCCGCGACCGTCGAGGAGAGGGTCCCGCCATTCCTCGCCGGCACTGGGAGGGGCTGGCTCACCGCCGAGTACGCGATGCTCCCGAGGTCTTCGAAGAAACGGATCCAGAGGGAGGCCGTCTCCGGGAAGGTCGGCGGCAGGACGCACGAGATACAGAGGCTTATCGGGAGGTCGCTCCGGGCAATCGCGGACATGCAGGCGCTCGGAGAGCGGACCGTCTACATAGACTGCGACGTAATACAGGCGGACGGCGGCACGAGGACCGCTTCCGTAACGGGCGCCTACATCGCCGTCCACGACACCCTGAGCGAGCTTGTCAAGCAGGGCCTCCTCGACTCCATACCGCTCAGGGACTCTGTCGCGGCAGTAAGCGTCGGGATAGTGGGCGGCGTGCCTGTCCTCGACCTCAACTACGAGGAGGACTCGAAGGCCGAAGTCGACATGAACGTCATAATGACCGGCGACGGCAGGTTCATCGAGGTCCAGGGCACGGCTGAGCTTTCGCCTTTCTCATCCGGCGAGATGGCTGAGCTCATCTCGCTCGCCTCAAAGGGCATTAAAGAACTCACCGCCTTCCAGAACAAGGCAATCTCTAAAAATTGATCCTTTCCCCGGACTCTGTGTCAGGCCGGGATTAAAATGCTCACATATTGTCATATATGCGCCGCTTTTTATTCTCCAATAGGGAACAAATAATGAAGCTCGTCATCGCCACCAGGAACAGGGGCAAGGCGAAGGAGATCGCGGCCATGCTCGAAGGCGCCGGGGTCGAGGCCGTATCCCTTAACGAATACCCTTCGCTCGCCCTCCCGCCGGAGACGGGCCGGAGCTTCAGGGAGAACGCGCTCTTAAAGGCCCGCTTCGTCGCTGAGGCCACGGGGCTTCCCGCGCTTTCCGACGATTCGGGTCTCGAGGTGGACGCGCTCTCCGGTGCGCCAGGCGTTTTTTCCGCAAGGTATGCCGGCGAGGGCGCGACCGACGCCGACAATTGCGCCAAGCTCCTGGCCGCGCTCGAAGGCGTGCCGGAAGACAAAAGGACCGCGCGCTTCAGGTGCGCGGTCGCCTTCGTCGAGCCGGGCAATACGGAAGAGGTCTTCGAGGGCGAGTTCGAGGGGAAGATAGCCGCGGAGCCGAGAGGCAGAGGCGGTTTCGGCTATGACCCTGTCTTCATCGTGCCGGGAACCGGGCTCACGGTTGCGGAGCTTAAGCCCGGGGAAAAGGACAGAATAAGCCACAGGGCAATGGCGCTCAGCGCTTTCCGGGAGTTCCTGTGCGCAAGGCAATCGAGGAGAAAAGAAGAGTAGCGAAAAATCCCGCCCCCTTCCTTGACAAGCCGCAGACCCTCAATTAGACTTACTCAGTAAGTAAGCTAGTAGCAGGGTTTGGAAGCGCGAGGTAATTGCAAAAGGACCTGAAGTGCGAAAAACCCCTATTACTTATGAATCCCAAGAGAAAGGAGGGTTTTTCTTTATGCCTTCAGGAAAGGTGAAGTGGTTTAACGAATCCAAGGGTTTCGGGTTTATTGAACAGGACACTGGCGAGGACGTTTTTGTCCATTATACGTCCATACAGGGTTCCGGGTTCAGGACCCTGAAAGAGGGGCAGAGGGTTGATTTCGAGATCACCAAGGGCCCCAAGGGGCTCAAGGCTGAAAACGTCAACCCCAATCCCATGCTATAGCAGCCCAAAGGGATTACAGGAGCCCTCATCCGGCGGGATGGGGGCTTTTTTTATGTACAACCCGGCGATAGTGTTATAGAATCTGGCTTGCAGGGAAGCAGGGGAATCCTCCTCGAACCCATGTGCGGGCTCTACTCCGCCAAAACCGGGTCACTGGAATGGACGAGAGACTTACAATGGACGTGGTCCCCGGGCTCGAAGGCATCCCAGCCGCCGAGTCGGCGATAAGCTTCATAGACGGGGAAAAGGGCATACTCGAGTACCGGGGCATACCGGTCGAGGCGCTTGCCGAGAAAAGCAACTTCGTCGAAGTCGCCTACTTCCTCCTCTTCGGCCACCTGCCGAAAAGGGCTGAGCTGGAGAAGTTCAGGGCCGACATCACCTTCCACACCCGCTTGAAGCTCAAGATACTCAGGATGATGGAGTACCTCCCGGAGAACGGCCACCCCATGCACTACCTGCAGGCCGTCACGTCCGCGATGGGCATGTACTATCCCGCAAGGGACACCCTGGACCCGGAGACCCGCTACTGGTCGTGCGTAAGGCTCATAGCCAAGCTCCCCACGATAGTCGCGGCCGTCCATAGGCTGAAGCACGGGGACGCTCCCATACAGCCGAGGAACGACCTCTCGCTCGCCGCGAGCTTCTATTACATGCTCCTCGAAAAGGAGCCCTCGCCGGTTATCGAAAAGATACTCGACTCCATGCTCGTACTCCACGCGGACCACACGATGAACGCGTCGACCTTCAGCGCCAGGGTCGTCGGCTCGACGCTCGCGGACCCATATACGGTCGTATCCTCCGCCATAGGCACGCTCTCGGGCCCGCTCCACGGCGGGGCCAACGAGGCGGTCGTCCGGATGCTCGACGAGATAGGGCCGAGCGGGAACGCGAGGGCGTACATAGAAGGCAAGCTCAGGCGGAAGGAAAAGGTCATGGGGGTCGGGCACAGGATATACAAGACGACCGACCCGAGGGGCGAGGTCCTCAAGGGCTATATAGCCCGGCTCGCGGAGCTCGACGAGATAGACAAAAACACGATTGAGGCCTCACGCGAGATAGAGGCTGTGGTCATGGAGGAGCTTGCGCCGAAAGGCCTATATCCGAACATAGACTTCTACTCCGGCATCCTCTTCCGGAGCATGGGCATACCCACGGAGCTCTTTACACCCATATTCGCAATGGGCAGGGTCGTCGGATGGCTCGCCCACTGGATGGAGCAGCTCAACTACAACCGCATATACCGGCCCGAGCAGAAGTACACGGGCCTCCGCTCCCGTCCCTACATCCCGATGGAAGAGAGAGAATGATGGAAAAGACCGTGAGCGCCGTCCCGGGGTGGCTCAAGGCGGCCTGTTTCCTTGCCGTGGTCCTGGTCTTCGCGGCAGGGTGCCGCGAGCCGAGGATAATCAGGGTCGCCGACCAGCAGGCCGTAAAGCCGGCGGACCTCGTGAAAGAGGCCTCGGAAGCGGACTTCATCTTCATCGGCGAGGCGCACAGCATGCGGCTCCACCATGAGGCGCAGCTCCAGGTCATAAAGGCCCTCAGGGGCCAGGGCGCCGACATCTCCATAGGCATGGAGATGTTCAAGACCGAGAGCCAGGACGCGCTCGACAAATGGGTGCGGGGCGAGATGTCCGAAGAGGATTTCAGGGCCGTCTACAAGAGCAACTGGAACATCCCGTGGCACCTCTATAAGGACATCTTCCTATACTCAAGGGAAGAGGGCATCCCGCTCGTCGCACTCAACATCCAGAAGAAGATAGTGAACCAGGTGCTAAAGGAGGGCTTCGAGTCGCTTACGCCTGAGGACCTCGAGAAGCTCCCGCCCGGAATCGAATGCAAGGTGGACGAGACCTACGAGAACTTCATGCGCGAGGCCCTCGACTCTCACGGCAAGCACGGGGTGGATTTCAAGAACTTCTGCGAGGCCCAGCTTGTCTGGGACAACGCGATGGCCCACAACGCCATAGAGTTCATGGACAGGAACCCCGGGATGAAGATGGTGGTGATGGCAGGGGGAGGGCATTCGTGGAAGAGGGGCATACCGGCCCAGGTAGGCAGGCTTTCCGCGTATTCGAGCGTCGTCCTGCTGCCCGACTCGAAGACCCTGGCAGTGGACCACGTGGGTCCCGAGGACGCCGACTATATCATAACCGGGCGGTTCTGAAGGTCGTCCCTGTTCTCGTCGTAGAGCCTCCGGAACTCCTCCGAGCAGTCCCTGAAAGCCGAGAGGACCCGCGGGTCGAAGCGCTCGGGGTGGCGGAAGATTATGTCGCAGGAGACCTCGTGGTCAAAGGACTCCTTGTAGGGGCGCACGCTCCTCAAGGCGTCGTATATGTCGACTATATTTACTATCCTCCCTGAAATCGGTATCTCCTCGCCCTTCAATCCCCTCGGGTATCCTTCGCCGTTCCACCTCTCGTGGTGCGTAAGCGCTATCTCCCTCGCAGTCGCCAGCAGTTCCGAGTCCGAGTCCTTGAGGAGGTCGGCCCCTATGGCCGAATGCGTCTTCATCACCTTGAACTCCTCGTCGGTGAGCGGGCCGGGCTTGAGGAGTATGGAGTCCGGGATGCCGATCTTTCCCACGTCGTGCATCGGGCTTCCGAAGAATATGGCCTCGACCGTCTCCTCCGGCAGGCGCATATACCTGGCGAGGAGCTGCGAATAGAGGCTTATCCTCCTTATGTGCCAGCCGGTCTCCTTGTCCCGGAGCTCGGCCGCGAGCGTCAACCTGTATACCGTCTCTATGTAGCCGGTCCGTATCTTGGCGAAGGCCTTTTCGAGCTGGACCGACTTGTCCTCCACCTCGTATTCGAGCCTCCTGCCGTGCTCGACAAGGTAGTCCTCGTACCTCTTTACCTTCAGAAGGTTCCTGAGCCTGGCCTTGAACTCCGATTCGTCAACGGGCTTCGAGAGGAACTCGTCCGCGCCGCCGAGAAGCCCCTTCATCCTCGAGGCCCTGTCGGAAAGGGACGTCATTATGACGACCGGCAGGTGGGTGGTGAGGGGGTCTTCCTTGAGCCTGCGGGTGACCTCGAACCCGTCCATCCCCGGCATCACTACGTCTATTATGAGGATGTCCGGCATGTGGGTGCGCGCCTTCTCAAGCGCTTCGAGGCCGTTCTGCGCGTGTATGCACTCGTACCCGAGCTCTGAGATGAGGTCCGAGTATACCTGCAGGTAGAAGCGGTCGTCGTCGGCCACGAGTATGCGGGCCTTGCCGGGCCGGAACGCTGCCTTGTCCAGATCCACCCTCATGGGGCGTATGTTACATCTTTACGCGACCTGTTTTCAAGCGGTCATTGAGCTGCTCTGAAATCACGCATTCCCATCCGCCTCTCCTCCCGCATATCCTCCTTTTTTTACTCACGAAAAAGCTTTTCGTTACCCACAACTTGTTGAAAAAGGTTCAACAAAGCCTTGACATTGGTCTTCCTCTTCATTATTATGTCCGGAACCCGCTCGGAAACGCGTCTCGGCGCACGTCGGAACGCGTCCAAACAGCATACCTGCATTGGGAGAGGACGGAATATTGACGGAATTCTCAAACAGGAATGAGAAGAAGTTCCACCTGAGGACCGCTCTTATAGTTTCGCTCGCAGGCCTCTCATTCCTCCTTTCATTCCTATTCATAGTAAGCCCGGAGGCATCGCTCAAATGGCAAGCCGTCCCCGAGCAGGAAGCCGGGGCCGAGGACGCCCCCAAAGGCCCTGAGCTTGTAAGGCATGACTTCAAGCTCGCCGGCAACAACACCTTCTACCAGATAATGTCCGGCCTGAACGTACCTGGCCCCGAAATACTCGAGATCGCCGAAAAGGCCCGTCCGATCTTCAGCATGAGGCAGCTCAGGAAAGACTCGGTCCTGACCATCTACACCCTCGAGGAAGCGGTCCGCAGGATCGAGTACAAGTTCAGCGACTACGAGTATCTCCTCATAGAGAAGACGCCCGAGGGCGGCATCTTCGCAAGCAAGGCCGAGCTCCCGAACGAGATACGGGAGGTAGTCGTATCAGGGACGATCGAGAACTCGCTCTACGAGGACGCGATGAAGGCCGGGGCCGACCCGCAGGCCGTGATGGCCCTCACGGACATATTCGCGTGGGACATAGACTTCACATCCGACATAAGGAAGGGCGATTCCTTCAGGATACTGAAGGAGGTCCTTTACGTCGAGGGAGTGCCGGTAAGGAGCGGGAAAATAATCGGCGCCGAGATGGTAAACGGCGGGAAGACGTACACGGCCGTATACTACGAGGGGAACGGCGGGACCGGCTACTATGACGGCGAAGGCAGGTCCTTGAGGAGGTCGCTCCTCAAAACGCCCCTCAGGTACAGAAGGGTATCGAGCCACTTTACCACCAAGCGGTACCACCCCATACTGAAGAAGTACAGGCCCCACCACGGGATCGACTACGCGGCGCCCGTAGGCACGCCAGTTGAGGCCGCCGGGAGCGGCATAGTCAAATTCGCCGGCACTAACAGGGGATATGGAAACTATGTGGAGATACGGCACAATAACGGCTACTCCACGCTCTATGCCCACCTCTCCAAGATAAGGAAAGGCATAAGGACCGGCGTCAAGGTGAGCCAGGGAGACATGATAGGCTATGTTGGATGCACCGGCCTCTGCTCCGGGCCGCACCTGCATTACGAGGTGCGCGTAAACGGCAGGCTCATTAACCCGCTTAGCATAAAACCTGTGCCGGATAAATCCATTCCCAAGAACGAATGGCAGGCCTTTGCCGCCGTAAGGGACGAGATAAGCGCGAAGCTCCTGACCGACGGAACTGCCATTGCCATGAGCTCGGAAAACCGGCAATAGCCCCTTCAACTCCGTCCGAACCCTTTCTCTTGTCGATGCATGACCGGGCTTCCACGCCCCCGGTCGTAGCCGGTTCAGCCCAGGCCCACTACCCTTCTGGCGTGCCGGGCTATCATAAGCTCCTCGTTAGTCTTCATGACCCGCACCATTACCGGCCCTCTTGAGATGACCGGGCCGTTAATCCTGTTCTCCTCCGGGTCGATTTCAATGCCCAGAAAGCCCAGCCCCTCAAGTATGCGCTCCCTTATGACCGGCGAGTTCTCGCCCATTCCGGCCGTAAAGACGAGCGTGCCTATGCCGCCCAGCACGGCGGCGAACGCGCCCAGGAATTTTTTGGCCTGCCTGCAGAAGACCTCCACGGCGAGGGCGGCCTCATTTGAGGAGCCCTCCTTTTCAAGGAGGTCGGACATGTCCGGGCTGATCCCCGAGATGCCGAGGAGGCCGGATTTGCGGTTCAGCACCTCATTGAGCTCGTCAGCCCCGAGGCCTTTCTTTTTCAGCATATAGACGATGACGCCCGGGTCGAGGTCGCCGGTGCGCGTGCTCATTACGAGCCCTCCGAGCGGCGTAAATCCCATGGTAGTGTCTATGCACATCCCGCCCTTTACCGCGCTCATGGAGGCGCCGTTACCAAGGTGCGCTATCACGACCCGGCCTGAAGCCCCCTCCGGGTCGATCCTCTTGAGCTCCTCCATAATGTATTCGTATGAAAGCCCGTGAAAGCCGTACCGCTCGACGCCTTCAGCCCTTATCTCGCGAGGTATGGAGAGGGTCCGGGAGGCTGGAGGCATGGATGTGTGGAAGGAGGTATCGAAGCAGGCTGCCTGGGGGAGTCCGGGAAGGTATTTCCCAACTGCATCAATGGCCTTTATCTCATGAGGGAGGTGCTCTGCCGCAAATGGCACGAGCGCCCTCAGGGTGTCCATGAGCTCCGGGTCGATCACCCGGGGCGAGGTAATCCTGCCGCCGTGCACGACCCTGTGCCCGACCGCCCTTATGCCCTCACCTTCGGGCCTTTTTTTAAGCCAGTCGAAGAGGGCCTTTAATGCGGGGACATGGTCCTGGAATCTCATCCTCTCTTCAAGAAGCGCGGCCCCGTTGCCGTCAAAGGCCAGGAACGCCCCCTCAGGCAGGCCGATCCTCTCGAGCCTTCCGAAGAGGAGGCGAGAGTTCCCGGGCGCGTACACAGAGAATTTGATGCTCGATGAGCCGCTGTTGATTGTGAGGACATTGCCCACTTGCGCACTCCCCGTGAACAGACTGCTGAAAAAGCCCAATCTGCCGTGTCGTCTTGAGCTTTTTGAGCAGCCTGAATGAGATTTTCAGCAAATTTTTAAGATGCAACTCCTTACGAGCCATGCGGCAAGGAGCGGCCCGGCTATCTCGGAGGCGAGCACAAGCGACCAGAGCCTCCCCTCCCAGATCCTGTAGTCCGCGAAGAGCCGCTCCCAGGGAAAGCCGAAGACGTAATGCCCGAAGATGAATTCGAAGACGACGCTGCACGAGAGCCAGAAGAATCCGGTCTTTAAAGCCGTCGATACGAGCGGGGGCCCGGCGAACCCGGCCATGTAGATGTATGAGCCTATGAAGATGACCGCGATTATGAGGATGGTCTTGTAGAGATGCGAGCCGTAGTCCCCTATGTGGCGTACGAGGACCTTCTCGGCGAAAAAACCGTTTCCTATGGCTATCAGCACCATAACGAACCAGAACGCGAATGCGACCTTGAAGCTCATCTTTTATGCCCTGCCCGGACCGTTACGGCCCTGCCGGGCCCGCGGGACTTCCTTTCTGCTTGTATTGCGCGTGCAAAGCGCATGGGTCTTAAAATAGCAGAAGCGGGGCGTTAAGTCAAAAGCCCGAATTCGGTTGCCTTTGCGATGCCATCTGTTTTATCCTTTTCGCATGGATAAGCTAAAGAGGATGGATTGGGCGGCCTTTGAGTCGCCGCTCGGCGTAATACTCGTCGCCTCTGACGCCAGTGGGCTCGCTCACCTCTGCATACGCGGCAGTAGAATTGAGTTCGTCGCTTCCTTGCGCGCGGAAGGGGCCGAGCCAATGGAGAAGCCCTCGTCATTTGCGGCCCTTTTCAGGACGCTCGATGAATACTTCAAAGGCAAGGACGTCGTGTTCAGTATTCCCTTGAGCCTCTCGGGCGCTGAATTCGACAGGGCCGTATGGGAAGAGCTCAGGCGTATTCCCCGGGGGAGTGTAAAGACCTACGGCGAGGTCGCGAGGTCTATCGGGAAACCGGGGGCCGCGAGGGCCGTGGGAGGCGCGTGCGGAAGGAACCCGGTCCCAATCGTCATCCCTTGCCACAGGGTCGTTGCGGCTGACCTGATGCTTGGAGGGTTCTCCGGCGGAATGGAAATCAAGAAGGCCCTCCTGGAGATCGAGGGCCTTGAGATACGCGGAAGGACTATAAGCCTTTAGCCGTGTGCGACGAGCACGCCTGCCGCCGAAGCTGCCAATGAAATCGCGACCATCACCCAGTGGAGCGTCTTTACCTTCCTGAATATCCCGTCTATGTCCATTGTCGCGCCTTCCCGGGCCATCCTGTCCAGCATCTTCTTTATAACGATGGGCTCGAGCCCTACGAGCATCACGAACCAGAAGACCCAGACGGCGGTCATGAAGGTGAGAGCCCAGCCGCCCGGCTGGAAGTAAAGCTCGTACCAGCCCGTCTGCCAGACCATGACGAAGCCGGTTATGCCGACTATTATGTTGTAGGCCTTCGCAAGGGGCGCGAACCTGTGCTCTATCCTCTGAAAGGTAAGCACCTTCTGGAGCGGGTCGGGCGTCTTTATCGCCATGGGGAGGACTATGCCCGTTACGAAGGCGAGCCCGCCTATCCACAGTATGACCGTAAGCACGTGGACCATGTGCATGGTAAGGAAGAGCATATAAAAACCTCCTTGATTCGGGGCCCTATTTGTTTTAGCTTATTCAAGGAATCTTAACTCAAAAAGAGACGCGAGGCCAGTCATTCGCGATCGTTCCATTGATAGCACGTCCGGCCCGGCGCGGAACATGACGGAAATCATCATATGACGATAGACAGGGGATTCCTTTCAGACCTCCGGCGTTCGAGCGTGATGGTCGCTGTCTTCGCGGCCCTGTTCGTGTTCATGTACGCGGGGGTCGTGCTGCTCCTCAAGTATCTGTATATCTACTTCAGGGGCTTCAGCCCAGAGGCAAGCGAGCACCTCCTTAGGGGCATCTTTTACGGATTGAGCGCCGCTGCCATAGGGGCCTCTGCCGCCATATCCAACAGGCGCTATTCGAAGGAGGCGCTGAGGGCCTTGGTCGGCGACGCTGACGCGCTCATGAGGCACCTTGTGCTGACGCCAGTGATATCTATGCTTTTCGCAGAAGCGGTCCTCATCTTCGGCTTCTGCCTTTTCTTCCTTAAAGCCATGTACCTGGACTTCCTGATACTGGCCTCCATCTCGCTTGGCCTCATAATATGGAGCATTCCCACGATGGATTTCCTGCGTGAGACCGTTAATAAGACAGGGGCAGGCGGGCCTTTCCTGCAAGATTAAATCAATAAAATCAATTAATTATAGATTTCACAATGAAGGCCTTGACATATATTTTTTTTGTTCTATAATAGAATTATTCTTAAGTAGTAATTGTTAGTACAAGAAGGAGCCGCGATGGAGAGGATAGTAAGGAAATACCGGGGCATGGGTTTCAAGCTCACGCCGCAGAGGCTTGCGATCCTCAAGTTCCTCGAGGGGAACACCAGCCACCCCACTGCGGAGGACATCTATACAGAGATAAAGAAGAGGTACCCGACGGTCTCCTTTGCCACGGTCTACAACACCATCCAGGCCCTCAAGGAGAGGGGCGAGATAATGGAGGTGACCATAGACCCGGAGAGGAAGCATTTCGATCCCAACCCGGCCCCGCACCACCATATCATGTGCACCGGGTGCGGGAGGATAGGCGACGTCTTCGTGGACTA
This sequence comes from Thermodesulfobacteriota bacterium, assembly GCA_030583865.1. Classification (NCBI taxonomy): domain Bacteria; kingdom Pseudomonadati; phylum Thermodesulfobacteriota; species Thermodesulfobacteriota bacterium. The sequence goes on from CP129479.1 coordinate 777,462, forward strand.
TTCGGCTTCGTTGAAGCTGCCGGATGAGGTTACAAAGGAGTTCACCACCACCGGCAACCATATAGACTTTTACGGCCTGTGCAACAGGTGCCGCATAAAGAACACAAACTAACAAAGAAGGAGAAAAATGAAAATGGCGGAGACAATGGCAGTAGTTCAGAACGAGGCCCCGGACTTCAAGGCGACAACGGTAATGGAGGACGGCTCGGTAAAGGAAATAAAACTTTCGGATTACAAAGGGAAGTACGTGGTGCTGTTTTTCTACCCGCTCGACTTCACTTTCGTATGCCCGACCGAAATAATATCGATGAGCGACAGGATAGACGAGTTCCACGCGAGGAACGCGCAGGTGCTGGGGGTTTCGGTAGACAGCCAGTTCTCGCACATCGCCTGGAGGAGCACCCCCAGGAAAAAGGGCGGCATAGGCGAGATAGAATACCCGCTCGTCTCCGACCTCGACAAATCCATAAGCAGGAGCTACGGCGTGCTTGTGGAGAAGCCGGGCATAGCCCTGAGGGGCTTGTTCATAATAGACAAGCTCGGCAAGATACGCCACATAACCATAAACGACCTCCCGCTCGGAAGGAACGTGGACGAGGTCTTGAGGGTGCTGGACGCGATCCAGTTCAACGAAAAATACGGCGAGGTCTGCCCGGCCAACTGGAAACAGGGAGAGAAGGGCATGAAGCCCGACCAGGCGGGGCTGGAGAAATACGCAGAGGCTAACTTCTGAGTCTGAAGGACCGGGAGCATTGGCTCCCGGTCCTCGTTTCTGATATGAATTGACCCGCTCTTCCCTGGATAAGTTGGCAATCCGCCGTAACGGCAGGCCCCGCCTGGAAAACAGGGGGAGGCCATGAAAGACGAAACATCGAGGCCGGCCCGGAGGGGCAGGCCGCCGTCCGCCGAGGCCGGAGAGAAAAAGACCTCGGATTCGGTAACGACGTACTTCAGGGAGATAAGGAAGATACGTCTCCTTACGGCAGCCGAGGAAAAGGCGCTCGCAAGGAGGATAGCAAAGGGCGACGGCGAGGCCAGGAGGACGCTGATAGAGGCTAATCTCCGGCTCGTCGTGAACATCGCCAAGAGGCACCTGAACAGGGGCCTTCCTCTCCAAGACCTTATCGAGGAGGGGAATATAGGCCTCATAAAATCGGCGGAGCGTTTCAGCGCCTCAAAGGGCTGCAAGTTCTCGACGTACGCGACCTACTGGATAAAGCAGTCGATTGACAGGGCCGTAGCAAACCAGGCGGACACGGTAAGGCTTCCGATACACGTCTCGACCGACCTTGCCAGGGTTTCGAGAGCCGAGAGGGACTTGACGAGCGAACTGGGCCGCGAGCCGGACATAAGGGAGCTCTCGGAGAGGACCGGCCTTTCAGGAAGGTATGTAAAGAAGCTCAACGGGATAACCCGGAAAAGCTATTCGCTTGAGGGCCCGGTCTCGGAGGACGCCGACCAGTCGCTCATGGAAAAACTGGTTGACGAGACCTTCCCCCCGCCGATGGAGGCCGTCGACATGGCGGACAGGGCGGCGAAGGTGAGGACGTGGCTCGAATGCCTGGACGAGAACGAGAAGGTGGTCATAAGGGAGCGATTCGGCCTTGACGGGGAGGAGCCAAAGACGCTCGAGACAGTGGGCAGGGAGTTCGGGCTAACGAGGGAGAGGGTAAGGCAGATAGAGGCAAAGGCCATCGGGAAGCTTAAGCGGATGGCGGAAGAGACCCATACGGAATACAGGGACGTTGCATAGGGGCTTAATACGCGATTGCGATAGAGTAGAGCTTATTCCCTCCTGACGACAGGACCGCAGCACATAGCCGCTTTGCCCCCCGCCCAATGACCGCAGTGCCCTTTAGGGGCGGCGACTTCGAGTCGCCGCCCCTAAAGTTTTTTGGGGCCGCCCAGCCGGTTAATTCGACCGGGTCAGGCGCTCTTCAGCTTGGCCTTTATCTTCGGCAGCGCGGGGGAATCAGGAAAGGATTCGACATAGCGCTCGTAGTAGCTCGTGGCAGCCTCGCTTAGCCCCATTTCCTCAAGAACGGCCGCGCACTGGTAGATGGCCCTCTCCAGTACGTCGGGAGGGGTGTCTTTAGAATTCGAGAGCATCTCGAGGCTCCTTGCCGCGATGTCCAGTTCCCCCCTCTTGTAGAGGACGCCAGAGAGCCTTAACTGCAGCACCGGCTCGACACCGGAGAGGTATTTCGAATAAAACTCCTTGAAGACGGTCGCGGCCTCCTGCGGGTTGGAGGCCGCAAGCGCCTTGACGGCTTTTGCATAGTAGTCTCTGCCTTCTTCCGTGGACGAAAACCTGGATTTCATGCGGGCCAGGCTCAGGAGCGCCTCGCCGTTAGCGGGGTTTTTCTGCAGGACGATCTTTAGGGACTCCTCGCCTTCGCCGGATGTCATGCCCTCATCCGTAGCCTTCACCCCTATGTCGAGGTGCCTTTCCTCGACGGCCTGCTCGCCGAGCCCGGTAAACCAGGCTATGCATATCCCGGCGATCATGCCGCCGATATGGGCCCAGTGGCCGATATTCGACATGACAGTGCCTGCCAGCTGCCCTATGCCGCCGCTCAGGTCGAGATAAAAGAATATACCTATTATGACGAGGGAGTTGAGCCGTATCTTGAGGGCCACGGGCAGGATGAGGGAGAAGATGCCGAGTATGGGAAGCGGGAATACCATGCTCTTGAAATAGCAGCGCACGGCGAAGAGGCCCATGACCCCGGAAATGGCGCCGGATGCGCCGAGCCCGTGCGAGACCTTTCCGAGGAAGATGAACGGGACCGATGCGGCAACAATCCCCGCCACTATGCCTGCTATCATGTACGAAAGAAGGAACCTCTCCCATCCCATCCTCTTCTCTACCACGGTGCCGACGACCCAGAGGAATATCATGTTGCCCCAGAGGTGGCCGTCATTGGCGTGGAGGAAAACGGCCGTGATCGCGCTTATGGGCACGTTCCAGAAATTCGGCTCCGGGGGCAGGAAAAGGAGGTTATTATAGACGAACTCCCTGTCTATGAGCGGATTCAACTGGAACATGTAAAAGACGGCCACGTTCATGGCGATAAGCAGATAAGTTACAAGCGCGACCCCTTCTTTCTTCCGTTCCCCCTCGGCATAGAAGACCGGCATGAAGGTGATATGCTGCTTCAGGACGCTGGTCGCGCTCTTGTTGGTGGCGATGGCCTTCAGCCTGATATAAAAGAGGAAAAGCACGGGAAAAATGAACATGATAATGCCCATGAAGGCGTCGATGTAGCCCTTGAGGGTGATTATCACGATTATGAGCAGGAAGACTTTCAGGAGAAATGCCTGTTCCTGATGCCTGCGGAAATAATCTGAGACGCCCAAGGCTTTCATCTTTCCCCCGTACTGGCCTGACAGGTTGTTAAAACGGAAGCTTTCCAGAATATCGTCTCTTCGGTGAATATTCTTAAGATGTTATTTAAGGCGAGCCGTAAAATTACAGTGCCTCCCGACGCCTCGGGGCGGGCCGTGTAATATTTAATGCGCGGTTTGACCCCGCCACGGACTCCGGCAAGCTAAAGATTCAGGGAAAGATTCCGATTAGTGAAGATGAATACTGACACGAAGGAGGCCTCTCTTGTCTGAAAGATTCTACAGGACCGCCGGCAGCGCGCTCATCTTTTTTCTGCTCATCATTCTAACGGGGTGCGACAAGCCCCCGAAAGCGGTCGGAAGCCAGACTGAGGCGGGCTACGGAAGCGGCGGGCTCTCGGTTTACCTTACCGGCCCTGCCAGGCTCGAAGGCGATATTAAGCAGCCGGGGGGCATGCAGTTCCCGATAAGGCTCAAGATAAACGGCCCTCCGGATGGCGCGGCGCGCATTGCCGCGGTCCATCCGCCGCTGGTCGACGGCTGCGACCTCGTAAAGAGCCTGCCCATGTATGTCGAGTTCGATGGCGCAGGCATTGCCGAGGCGGAAGGCACGGTGCTTTTCGCCTCGGACTTCGCTTGCACCTTTGGATTCGTCGTTCTGGCGGCGGCCGAGTTCGAGCCGGACGAGCGGCATTACGAGCTTTACGACCCGGTCGACGAGGCCGAGGTATCCATGACATTCACGCGCTTGGTCGAGCCCGGAAGCCCCCAGGCCATGAGATACACGGCAAGAGAGGAGTGCGAGGGGTTCGTGCGGGCCGAGCTCGAAGAGGACGGCCATGTGGAGTCCTTCCGGTGGAGCCCAGCCTCGGTAAGGAATATCGAGGGCAGCAGGTACCAGGCCGAAGGCTCGTTCTCGATCAATAACATGACATTCAATCACAGGTGCACAATGGACTACGCGAAGGGCTCCGGATGGAAGCTCGTGGAGCTTGAGGTGCCGGGGCTTAAGCAGTACAGGTCAGAGAGGGCGTCTCATGGGTTTTAAGATGAGCACGAACGCCTGTTCCCGTCATGTGTTTTTTGCGTTCCTCGCCGCAGTTGCCCTGCTCGCGGCCTCGGGGTGCACGCGCTCCTGCGGGTCTACGCCGGAGAAGGCTGCGGAAAATTACCTTAACGCATTTTTTGAGAACGACCTCGACACCACCTGGAACTGCGCCTCTGGGCGCGACAGGGCGGTAAAGGAGCGGAAGTCATACGACATGATTCACGAGGTGGAATCCGGCACAATAGCGGCCAAGCTCGCGAAGCAGGCGAAAGTATCGATAGTGAGCGCCGAGACCGAGGGCATGAGGTCCGTTGTGGCGGCCTCGGTGGTCATGCCGAGGCTCGACGTCGTCATGGGAGACATGCTCGGCTTCGCCTTCGGCGCGGCAACGAGCGGCATGGAATATGGCGAGTTTGACAGGGCCTTGAAAAAACGCTACTTGAAGGGTAGCGTACCCAGGGGGGCGAGCCCGGTAATCCTTTTCCTCGTCCGCGAGGAGGGCGACTGGAAGATATACCACGGCTGGGAGATGGACAAGGCCCTTGAGCTTGAGCGCTGGGAGAAATACGACGAGGCGCTTGAGCACTGGCGCGCCGTGGACAGGATAGTGCCCGGGCACCCGGTGGCTAAGGAGAGGATAGAGGAGATATACAGGAAGACAGGCAGGGCGGGCCCGTATTGAAGCGCGCAGCAATGGAATAAAGTTACCGGGCCGCCCAATTTGGGCTGGCCCTTTTTTATTCATCGTGCTTGTGAATTGCATCGGAATGCGAATGTGGAGTTAGAAGGCGTAGAAATAATTACCCTGCCGCAAGCCGCGGCAATTCAGACCTCCCCTCCCTTGATGGGAGGGGATAAGAGGGGAGGGTGAAATAACTTCACCCCTTCCCAGCCTTTCCCGTCAAGGAGGAGGCGCGAGCGACAGGAATTCAGCTTTGACATTTATAAGGCGGTTGCCCGGATGATAAAAGGCGTCTTTTGGGTCGTATTGCTTCTTAACGCGCTGGCTCTATTCCTGGCCTTCAATCCCTGGCTCCGGGAATGGGCGGCCCAGGCCATAGTATTGCTTGTGCTGGAAGCGGCCTTCCTCGTTATCATCGGAGTGCCGGTATTCATATATCATCTGCGGAAGGGACTGCGGCCAAAAGAGGCGCTGGCCGCAAGCCTGGATTCGGTGGTGAGTTTTCTTTCGGGATGGGTATAACTTAGGGTGGGCACTGCCCACCACAAAAAAGGGACCAGCCGTTTCCGGCTGGTCCCTTTTTAAATGGTCGGGGCGAGAGGATTCGAACCTCCGGCCCCCGCGTCCCGAACGCGGTGCTCTACCAGGCTGAGCCACGCCCCGATTTTCAACAAATTCAAGTACTTACGGCCTCGAAAAACGCCCCTGAATCACATTTTCGGAAGTTGTACCGCAATTTTGCCGCAATTCCGAAAAGCCCAATCCAAAATCCAGCTTGTCTACCGACTCCCTCAGGTCTTCCTTAACCAGATTAACATAAATCATTGTCGTCTCGATGTCAAGATGACCAGCGAGCTTCATGATCTTCTGGACAGGCACGTTTTTCCGGGCGAGCTGGGTACAAAAGGTATGCCGGAGGGAATGTATGTCCGCATCCGTGATTCCGGCCCTCTTATAGCATACCTTGAGGTTCCGAAGCAAATTATTTTTCCTCGGTTTCCCCATCTCGTTCGGGAAGACGTACCCGCTCGTGCCGGCCACCCTGTCCCTCTGGATCAGCAGGGCATTATAGGCGTCCTCGTTCAGCGGAACCGTCCGGGGCTGATAGTTCTTCGTGTGATAGTTATACTCAGGCTTGTTCCTGACGTAAACCATCTTGTCCTCGAAATCTATATCGACCCATTCCAGCATCACGAGCTCCATCTTCCTCAGCCCCAAATTGATCCCCGCGACGATAAACGCCCACATGGAGTCAGTGGCCAGGGCCAGAAGCGTCCTTATCTCGTGATCCCGGAGCCAGCGGGGAAGCCTTTTGGTCTTAACCTTGTAGAACTTGACCTCTTTTACAGGGTTCTCGACCAGGTACTTCTTTGAGACCGCGTACTTGAGCATGCTCCGTATATCCGAGAGCTCCCGGTTTACCGTATTCTCAGAGACCCTGGCCTTCCTGGATCGCTTATAGGCTTCGATCACCGACGGGGTGATCTTTTCCAGGAATTCAATTCTGGATATATGCTGCCGGAAGTGGTCCATCGACAGCAGCATCCGGACATAGCCATTATGCGAAGCGTGGTCTTTGAAATACGGCAGGAACTCGCGCATGAATTCCGAGATACTTATCTTGCTCGCGAACCCCAGACCATGGCGTTCCTTGCGGAGCTTCATATCCGCAATCCATGATTCCGCGTGACGCTTAGAGCTGAACCGCCTGGTTCTGCGGACCCTATTAATCATTACGCTTGCTTCATATGAGCCCTTTTTGAACCTCACGCCCATTATGGGTCAACCTCCTTCCCTGGACGCGGCTCATTCGGCAAGTTATCCAAAAAGATGATAACACTTTCGATTGGCAAATCAAGGGCCTTAAGGATTCGTACAATGGTCCGGGTCTTGGTTTTGCGCCCTCTGAATTTCATCAATGTCTGCCAAGCCTCAAAGGAAACTCCGGCCTTTTTGCAGATATCTTTGATGTCATACATTTTTTTGAGCCGTTGTAGCTCAATCTGTCTTACATCAAATTCCCTTGTGATCATTTGCAACCCCGCTGACAAGAACTCGCCATTTCTCCATGGCAGGAGTAATTATACGAGAGGGGCTGAAATAAAAATGGTCGGAAAAAGGGGAGTTTTGGAGGTATTTAATTTAAGATCCGCGGTGAGGTTTTCTCTTTGGCCTAAAAAGCTGAATGGGGGTACATCTGTTCTGAATTTATAAATGTAGTTAGAATCAAAGTTTGATAACCCCTATAGTTGCAGTAAAACTGAAATCACTTTATCGTGTCATAGCTTTAAGAAGTTTTACCGCGAGCCGAATTTTGCCTTCGTCAAAGTTCTTCAGTATTTTTTCCAATGCTTTTTTCAATTCCTCAGGATTTTCTTCGTGCTCATAAGCAAACAGTTCCCACGCATCAATTTCTAATGAATCTGCAAGCCTTATAAGTAGGTCAAAGGTAGGGTTTTCTTTGCCACGCTCGATACTGCTCAAATAATTAGGACTGATATTCATTCTTTCTGCCATGAATTCCTGAGTCCAGCCTCGATTTTCTCTTAAACTTTTTACTCTTATCCCGAATAGCTCTTTTTTGGTCATTTGGGCCCCCTAAATTTATAGGGTAATAATGTATTTTTGTGCAAGCTTTTTGAACAAGGCATTGCCTTTAGAAATATTGACAATTCAATGCTAATAGGATTAGAATATAGGTATTGGATGGAAAATACCCTTAAAATTGATGCTGATATATGTAATGGGTGCGCCATGGGATTATTTAAGCGCGGGAATATATGGTGGTTCAAATTTATGAGTAAAGGCCAACTAATACAGAGGTCTACTAAATCGCGGGACAAAAAATTAGCTGAACGAATTTATTGGAAGATACGCTCGGAAATAGTCGAGGCTCATTGGTTTGGAATGTCGGTTGCTGTTAACAAAACTGTAAGCGAGCTATTGGACAAATTTATTAAAGATTATGCTTCGTATCATAAATCTTCTAATACAGTTAAAAACGATTCAAGTATGTCTAAAGAGATAAAGGCATTTTGCGGAAATACTCGCTTGGTTGATGTGACTCCGAGCCTAATATCATCGTATAAAGATGTATGTAGAGAAAAAAAATTATCTCCGGCTTCCATTAATCAGCGGCTTACCTTTTTAAATAAGGCTTTCAAATTAGCCATTAAGGAATGGGAATGGTGTCATATAAATCCGATTGAGAAGGTCTCAAGGGAAAAAATTAGAAACGAAAGGGATAGATGGTTAAGCCTGGATGAGGAGAAGAGATTGATAGAGAAAAGTGTCCTTTATCCGACTATTAAGGGAAACAAGACGGAGCCGCGCTATTGGCTTCAGGAGGTGGTTGTTTTTGCCCTCAATACCGGGATGCGTCAGGATGAAATCCTTTCTCTTCAGTGGACTACTGTTGATCTTTTCAGGAGAACGGTAACAGTGATGAAATCTAAAAACGGTGAAAAGAGAACCATTCCTTTGAATCGGAAAGCATTCGATCTCCTTAAAAGAAAGTCAATAAGAAATCATATCGGCAGGGATTATGTCTTTACAAGCGAGACCGGAACAAAAATTTCGAGGCGAAATCTTTATAGAGCTTTTTCAAAAGTTGTTCGGCGAATTAAGATTGATGATTTCAGATTCCATGATCTGCGCCATACATTTGCAACCAGACTTACGCAAGCAGGAATTGACCTTTACAAAATAAGCAAGCTCCTAGGCCATAAAGATTTAAGGACAACTCAAAGATATAGCCATCATTGGACTGAAAGCTTACGGAGTGGCGTCGAGGTGTTGGATAAGGTAGATACCGATTTGGATACAACCGACAAAAAAGGTGGGTGCTGATATTGGAGTAATGTATTGATTTTTAAATAAAATAACCAATGTGCCTTCACCCCCTGACCTCAAGACTGCCAGTCTTGCGGTCCCCCCTCAGTATCTTATTACTACGGCGCCAGAACGTTTCAGAAAGTTACCCTGAGCTGACTGATATTATATACTAGCAAGAGTGAAATTATCAAAATAAATTTTGTTTAAAAACAACAGATGGAGGCAGGATTATGAAGAAGGATACAGATTTGAAATTGGATGTAGACACGATTGAACTCGATATATCTTTCAAGAATCGAGCTTCGAAATCTGAGCCGACTAATTTTGTTACTGACTACAGGATCAAGATTTCTGCTTATGATGTTGAAGAAGACATTGAATTTGAGATAGGTGAGGCAGATGTGAAATTGATTAGAGTTGAGGAAATGAATTGTCGTGATATGGATATTATCTATATGGTGGATGGAATCAGTCAGAAGATCTATGATATATATATGTCGCTTATTGATAAGAACGGGGAATATGTAAATGCCATAAAGAAAGCGGGCATAACACGTTTTGAAAATATCTTATATGTTGACGATATATGTTTAAACCCCGAATACGATGAAAAGGGTTTGGAAAAACTCATATTGAGTACAGTCGTTGAGGCTATATGTACTTGCAGGAATGGAATGATAATAATATGTTTACCTGATACGGATAAAGATGATCAGGAAGCTTGTTTGGCTGCCAGGGAATATTATAAGTCCTGGGTGTCTTTTGGTTTTAAACCGGTTTGCAAAAACAGTAGTGTCCTTTTCATGCGCATAGATTCCATAGCTCGGCCTTTTGAGCTGCTAAATGATTAATAATGCGGGGCGTTCGCTCGTGAACGCCCCAATTTTTTGCTGCCCGTCTGTCCAGTCATTAGGGCACCTGCGCTCGCCTTTCAAACTCATTCTTTATATCTAATCAGCAAACAACTTGAAAAGCCTTTTTCTTCTCGAAAAAAACGGGGGTATTTGCTAATATAGGGCCATTTCCTAAAGGGTCTGAAATATGTAGTGAATAGCCGTAAGGCTCTAATATCTTTTCATTTTAGAGCCTCAGAAATAGTATCGCGAATAGGAAGGCGACCCATGACCCAACTGGAACATATAGAAGCTATCGAAAAGCGTCTCTGGAACGCGGCGGATACGCTTCGGGCGAACTCCAACTACGCGAGCAATGAATACTTCCTGCCCGTGATGGGCCTGATCTTTCTTCGGCACGCCTACAGCCGGTTTCTCACTGTCAAGGACGATATTGAAGCAAATCTCCCTCAGCGTGGCGGCAAAACGCGAGCCCTGACCAAGGCAGACTTCTCGCAGAAAAGCGCGATCTTCCTTCAGCCTAAGGCCCAGTTTGACACCCTCGTCAGTCTTAAGGATAGCGACGATCGCGCAAAGGCCGTCATCGAGGCCATGGAGTCCATCGAAAGCGACTACGAGAACCTTCGTGGAGTCCTGCCCAAGAGTGAATACCAGGAGCTGGACAATGCCGTGCTCGGTCAGCTCCTGCGCACGCTCAATCCTGACGAACTTAAACGTGTCTCCGGTGATGTGTTTGGCCGAATCTATGAATACTTCCTTACCCAGTTTGCCGATCAGAAGGCCCACGATGGGGGTGAGTTCTTTACGCCAGTCTCGCTGGTCTCACTTATCGCCAATGTGCTTGAGCCAGGTGGCGGTACAGTTTTGGATCCTGCCTGCGGCTCAGGTGGTATGTTCGTGCAGAGCGCTCGTTTCGTCGAGCGGCAGCACGAAAGTCCCACCGACAAGCTCACTTTCCGAGGTCTGGAGAAAAACGCCACGACCATACGTCTGGCCAAGATGAACCTTGCGGTCCACGGACTGGAAGGCGACATCCAGAAGGCCATTACCTATTACGAAGACCCGCATGAGCTCCTCGGCAAGGCCGACTTCGTAATGGCAAATCCGCCTTTCAATGTCGATGAGATCGACGCCGACAAGGTCAAGAACGACCCCCGCCTGCCCTTTAGCCTGCCCGGAGTGAACAAGAAAGGCAAGGTCTCGAACGGCAATTATATCTGGATAAGTTATTTTTATAGTTACCTTGGTGAAACGGGCCGTGCGGGCTTCGTTATGTCGTCTCAGGCGTCAAGCGCCGGCCGCGACGAGGCCAAGGTGCGCCAGAAGCTCGTTGAAACCGGCGATGTCGACCTCATGATCGCCATCCGGTCCAATTTTTTCTATACCCGCACTGTGCCCTGCGAACTGTGGTTCCTCAACCGGGCAAAGCCCGAAAAGCACCGTGACAAGGTGCTGATGATAGATGCGCGGAACATTTACCGAAAGGTCACGCGGAAGATTTATGATTTCAGCTCGGAGCAGGAGCAAAACATCCTCGCTATCGTCTGGCTCTACCGGGGGCAGACAAACAAGTACCTTGACTTGGTGGCGGGCTATTGTCATAGGATGCTCAACGAGGGAACCGCGTGTTTTTCAGGCAAGGACGACGATGGCGAAACGATCGAGCCGCTACCGGCCTTTACCGCCTCACTTGATACGTTGCGCGACGCCATACAACCGTTTCTGAAAACCCTCGCCGAAGATGCCGCCCATGCCGAGGCACTGAAGGAACTGAACGATGCGCTACCTATCTTCAAGGCCGATGTAGAGACATTTAAAAAGGCGGTGGCCGGGGAACAGGCTGCATGGAAGAAACAGAAGGCCACTAATGGCGAGCTAAAAAAGGCGGTTGACCGCCTCGCGCCCCTTGCCGAGTCCAGCCGTGATCTCGTCAAACAGACCGATCTGCTCTACAAGCTCGCCTGTAGGTTTATCGAAACCTGTGAGAACAATTGCGACGCTCGCAACAGCGATACATGGGCCAATAGAGAGATCACACGCGCCCGTAAGGCTGCTGACGAGGCCCGTCAACTGGCTGTCGAACAACTTAAGCAGGTGAGATATTTCTGGAAACAGGCCCATTGGCTGACCGAACGCTTTCCCGAGGCGAAGCTTCGTAATGTGGAGGGTCTGGTAAAGCTTGTGGATAGAGCCGAGATCGAGGCCAACGACTGGAGCCTCACGCCCGGCCGATATGTGGGTGTCGCGCCTGAGGAAGTGGACGAGGACTTCGATTTCGAGGAAGCCCTGCGCGACATTCATATCGAACTCGAAGACCTCAACGCCGAGGCCGTCAAACTGGCTGCTACCATCAAGAAGAACTTTGAGGAAATGGGGATATGAGCTGGCGGGAATTTACGCTAGGAGATGCAATCCATATTAAACATGGGTTTGCCTTTAAAAGTCAGTACTTTACTGATGAAGGGCAATATATTGTTCTTACTCCAGGAAACTTCAATGAGAAAGGCGGGTTTCGATTAAGGCCCAATAAAGATCGGGCTTATGTTGGAGATATCCCTAAGAATTTTATTTTAACTGAAGGTGACTTGATTGTTGCAATGACCGAACAGGGTCCCGGCCTTCTTGGTAGTTCTGCTCTCATACCAGAGTCTGACCGTTTTCTCCATAATCAAAGACTCGGATTGATAGACACTCTAGATTCATCTAAAGTTAGCAAGCGCTTTTTATATTATTTATTCAATACTGAGATCGTCCGCGGACAGATTAACGGGAGCGCATCGGGGACAAAGGTTCGTCACACATCACCAGAAAGAATTTACAGGGTTAAAGTCACAGTCCCTGATATCAATGAACAGGAACGGATTGCCGAGATTCTCTCAGCCTATGACGAACTAATCGAGAATAACCAGCGGCGGATTCGGTTGCTGGAGCAGGCATCGAGGCTGCTCTATAAAGAATGGTTCGTCTACTTTCGCTTTCCAGGTCATGAGCACATCAAAATAAAGGATGGTGTGCCGGAGTGGTGGGAGAAGAAAATTATAGATGAAGTATGCAAGACTATCGGTGGGGGCACTCCGTCAACACAGAAGCCTGAGTATTGGGATGGAGGCGAAGTAACTTGGGTCATTCCCACTGATGTGACAAGAAATGACTGCATAGCTCTAATCTCAACCGAAAAAAAAATCACTGAATCTGGTTTGAAAGCTTCGTCTGCGCGCCTAGTGCCGCCAGATACAATTTTGATGACCAGCAGAGCCTCTGTTGGGTTTTTCGCAATGATTGATCAAGAGGTTTGTACTAACCAGGGATTTATTAATATTATTCCAAATGAAGAATGGATGAGAATGTGCCTCCTTCATAACTTGATGTATCGTGTTGAAGAAATCCGTTCGCACGCGGGCGGATCAACATATCAGGAAATCAGCAAGGGGCGATTCCGGCAGATGAGTATCCTAATTCCTCCCAAATCTATCGCGCAGGAGTTTAATGATTTTGCTTACCAGATACTTCAGCAAATCAGAGTTCTTAAAAAACAACAGATTGGATTGGTAAAGGCCCGCGACTTGCTTTTGCCGCGTCTGATGAATGGGGAGATCGCTGCATGAAGAATATCGCACTCATAAAATCATCTTACAATGAAATACGCTGCATATTTTAACGCGTGAATGAGGGGACATAACAATGGCTACAGCAGAGCAGATTAAAATTCTCATACGAGCGCACTTCGAAAATGATCTGGAACGATTTGTGACCGTTGCTCTTCAGATCGCTGCGCACGAGGCAAAAGCTGGGCATGCTTCGTTAGCGCATGACATTCGTAGGTATGTTGATAGGGCGAAACAGCGGTACGGACTATTGCCAGGTGTGAGCGTCAGTCGTGATCTTAGTGACATGCTACTTCAGACCAAACCAAGCGAGCATCTTTCCGAACTAATCGTCCATGAAGACTTGCGTTATCGAATTGCTCGCATCCTGGATGAGTATCGTCATCGCCAAAAGCTCAAGCAGCATGGCATGACCAATCGGCGACGCATACTATTAGCTGGCCCCCCGGGAACGGGTAAGACGATGACAGCTTCGGTATTGGCTGGAGAACTGCATCTTCCATTGCATACGATCTTGATGCATAAGCTAGTAACAAAATTCATGGGAGAGACCAGTGCCAAACTACGCCAAATTTTTGATGTTATTCAGGAAGAGCCGGGAATATACCTGTTTGACGAGTTCGATGCTATTGGCACACAGCGTGGGCGCGAACACGAAGTGGGAGAAATGCGAAGAGTCTTGAATTCATTTCTCCAATTCATCGAGCAGGATGCTTCCGAAAGCATGATTATCGCTGCTACCAATACCTTTGACGTTTTGGACACAGCTTTGTTCAGGCGCTTTGATGATGTGCTGTATTACGAATTGCCGGATAAGAATGAACGTGCTCAGTTGCTTCAAAATCGTCTTAATAGTTACATGTCATCTGCACTAAATATAGAATCCTTGGCCAATGAGGCTGAATCACTGAGCCATGCCGAAATTTCAAGGGCCTGCGATGACGCGATTAAGCAGGTGCTGTTAACCAGACAAAAAAAGGTCACGAAAAAACTACTTGTGAGCATGTTAGCTCATCGTAAAGCGATCTATAGCAAAAAACGGGGGTAAGCAGGAATGCCTGAGGTCGGCTATAAGCATATTTTTTTGAGTGATGATTACTTCGATCGCTTAAATTATACGCGTCCTCCGAGGCGATATGAAGGCAAGTCTATCCCAGAAAGAGACGTGTCTCTGCACAGTCGATTTCTAAGAAGAAGTCTGAACCAGGCCTGGGAGCAGGCCCTGAGGACTGCCGAGCAGCGAAAGGCAGTTGCACTTCCGACACGAACCGGGATTTATCTTGAGTTCCGTAGCGATCCAGGCATCGATCTTGTCACGAAGAGCTTGGAAGATAGGAAACAAGGCATTCGGCTGTTATCAGTAGCAGACCGGCAAATAGAAGGTGAAGACGAACCGGCAACTTTTGCGACCGTATTTGTGCCCGCGAATAAACAAGGGCATTTTTTGAGGAAAGTTGAGAAGTATCAAAATGAGCAAACCCGTAAAGGTAAGCCTAAGAATCGACCTTTGATAGACAGTATTGCTGATATTCGTTTGGCAATACTCTCGTCTTTTTGGCAGGATACTGCCGCTATGCCGGATGAGGAAGCGGCTTGGTGTGAAGCATGGATTCGCGTCGAAGCTGGTCAGGCTATGGATGCCGAGGGTCGATTTCGTGGATTACTTAGAGAATTTGATATCGAGGCATCCGAAGGAGCACTGGAGTTTCCAGAGAGGACTGTCATCCAAATATTCGCAAATGGCGAGCAGTTAGCAAATTTGCTGGAGGCAAGCGACGAAATTGCCGAGTTTAGATTGGCAAAGGAAACAGCTGCATTCTGGTTAGATCTACCGAATGTGGATCAAGCCCAGGCCGTGCAAGATCTATTGGAACGACTGGATGTGGTGGATACGGGTGTTGTTGTGTGTCTTCTTGACACAGGTGTTAATAATGGTCATCCGCTTATCCAACCTGTGTTGAACAATGATGATTGCCACTCAGTAGAATCGGCTTGGGGCGTGGATGATCACGATCGGCATGGAACGCTTATGGCGGGAGTGTCAGCATTTGGCGATTTGCAGGACATCCTAGCCTCGGGCAGACGTGTGCGTGTAACACATAGATTGGAATCGGCCAAGATCCTGCCTCGCTTCGGCCAGAACCCACATGATCTATACGGGTTTGTTACGGCACAGGGCATCAGCCGAGCCGAGATACAGGCTCCAGATCGTCGCAGAATCATTTGTATGGCGGTTTCGTCCACTGATGACCGTGATCGTGGTCGACCATCATCGTGGTCAGGAGAAATCGATAAATTAGCTTCTGGAGCTGAAGACGATAATCGCCGCCTTATTATTCTGGCCGCTGGAAATACTATCCACCCTGATGAATGGCAAAACTATCCAAATGCCACTTTGACAAATGAAGTTCACGATCCTGGCCAAGCGTGGAATGCTCTGACCGTAGGAGCTTGGACACAAAAGACCGTAATTCAGGACCCAGCATTCGCGGATTACATGCCAGTGGCTCCAGCTGGCTCCATTTCGCCATTCACAAGCACATCGCTAACATGGGAGCAGAAGTGGCCAGTAAAACCTGACCTTTTGATGGAGGGTGGAAATGCCGCCGCTGACACAAATGGTGACTGCTCAGACCTCGATGACCTTAGTTTGGTTTCTACGCATTATCAGCCAATAAGCCGTCTTTTCTCGGGCCATAACATGACCAGTGCAGCAACTGCTCTCGCAGCTCGCATGGCCGCTCGCCTTCAAGCTGCTTATCCTGAAGCCTGGCCTGAAACAATTCGGGCTTTAATGGTTCATTCTGCCGAATGGACTCCAGCAATGCGTGAGCGTTTCCTTGATGATGAATCTAAAATTAGTTACGGCAAACTCCTTCGCATCTGTGGTTACGGTGTGCCGAATCTTGAGCGTGCTCTGCGATGTGCTACGAATAGTCTGACCCTAGTCGCTGAGCGAGAACTACAACCATATGACAAGGAAGGCAATAATTTTAAGACTCGTGATATGCATATTCATGAGTTGCCATGGCCGCAAGGTGTGTTACTTGGACTTGGTGAAGCCCAGATAATGATGCGCGTTACGCTCTCGTATTTTATAGAACCCGGTCCCGGCCAAATTGGCTGGCGTGATAGATACAGGTATGCTTCTCATGGATTAAGATTTGAGGTGAATTCACCTGGTGAGAGCCGTGATGAGTTACTTATTCGTATAAACAAGGCTGCCAGGGAAGAAGGTGAATCCCCTGAAACTACGAGCGCGAGTGAACGATGGAAGATCGGCGCGACTGCCAGAGACCATGGGTCTATCCATTCGGATATCTGGTTCGGAAACGCTGCAACTATCGCCGGCTCTAACCTCATTGGAGTGTATCCGGTGGGTGGCTGGTGGCGCGAGCGTACACATCTTGGCCGATGGAATTGGAGGACTCGGTACTCTCTCATAGTGTCACTGCATACAGCTGAACAGAATGTTGACATTTACACGCCAGTCGCTACGCAAGTAGGAATCGTAACGCCGGTTGAGATCGAAATCGGATAAAAGTGGAGTAGCTATTCAATGTCCGGCGAATATAGCGAAGATACACTCGTCCAGCAAACGGCTGCCGAGTACCTTGAGCAGAAGCTCGGCTGGGACTCAGTTTACGCGTACAACACCGAGACGTTCGGTCCAGAAGGTACTCTCGGACGCATATCGGACCGCGAGGTGGTGCTGACGCGCTATTTGAGGGCTAAACTCATAGAGCTAAATCCGGGACTTCCGGATGATGCTTATGAAGATGCCATACGGCAGGTCGTGGCAGTCATGGCGACTCAAACACTGTTGTCGACGAACCGAGAAAAATACGAACTGGTCAAGGATGGCGTACAGGTTACCTTTCATAATGAAAAAGGCGAGCGAGTGCGCCAACGGCTTCGAGTGTTCGATTTTAATAATGCAGAGGACAACCACTTTCTCTGCGTTCGCGAGCTTTGGGTGCGCGGTGACCTTTACCGCCGCCGGGCTGACATCGTCGGGTTTGTTAATGGCCTGCCGTTGCTTTTTATGGAACTTAAGAATATCAGCAAGGACATCCGGGCTGCTTATGAACGGAATTTCAAGGACTACAAGGACACAGTCCCGCATTTATTCCACCACAACGCCTTCATCGTGCTGGCCAATGGCGTGGATGCGAAATTAGGGTCGGTGACAAGCCGGTTCGAGCACTTTCACGAATGGAAGCGCTTGGCCGAAGACCAGCCGGGCGCGGTGGATATGGAGACACTGCTTAAGGGCATCTGCGATAAGCGCAACTTCCTTGACCTGTTGGAGAATTTCATTGTCTTCGATGACTCTTCCGGCGAGCCGAGAAAGATACTTGCCCGCAACCACCAGTTCCTGGGCGTCAACCGAGCCATTGAGGCGGTGAGTGACCGTAAGAGCCGCCAGGGTAAACTGGGCGTATTCTGGCATACACAGGGCGCTGGCAAGAGCTATTCGATGGTGATGTTCACGCGGAAGGTCCACCGCAAGCTCGGTGGCAACTTCACCTTCCTGATCTTGACCGACCGAGAAGACCTGGACACGCAAATCTATAAGACTTTCGCTGGCTGCGGCGTGGTGGACAATGACCGCGACCCATGCCGCGCGAGTAGCGGCGATCACCTGAGCCGACTTCTTGCCCAGCACAAATCCCACATCTTCTCGCTTATTCAGAAATTTAATCAGGGCGTAACGCCTGACCAGAGCTATACGCAGAGAGACGATGTTATCGTCATTACTGATGAAGCACACAGGACTCAGTATGGAACACTGGCCCTGAATATGCGGAATGCTCTGCCGAACGCTAGTTACATCGGATTCACGGGTACGCCTCTATTCAAGGAAGATGAGATCACGCGGCGCGTTTTCGGCGACTATATCTCGACTTACGACTTCCAACGGGCAGTCGAGGACAAGGCCACCGTGCCAATCTACTACGATGCCAGGGGAGACAAGCTTGGCGTGGCCATTGGCGATCTAAATGAAAAGATCGCTGAAAAGCTCGAAGAACTGGAAACCGATAATATCGATGTTGAGCAGCGGTTGGAAAGAGAACTCAAACGAGATTACCACATCATTACCGCAGATAAGCGGTTGAACCAGGTTGCAAGAGATTTTGTCAACCATTACTCGACAGCATGGGAAACTGGCAAGGCGATGCTGGTGTGCATCGACAAGATAACTTGCGTTCGTATGTACAACCTGATTACCAAGTATTGGGATGAGCGTATCGCTGAATTGACTGCCGGGCTGGGTTCGGCCGCTGATGAGCAGGAGGAAGCATACCGTCGCCGTCAGATCGAATGGATGCGGGAGACACGGACGGCGGTAGTCGTCAGCGAGGAGCAAGGCGAAGTCGAGAAGTTCCGGCGATGGGACCTGGACATAACCCCGCACCGACGGTTGATCAAAGAGGGTATGGATCTGCCGGAGTCCATGAGGCAGAAGCCCCAGTTCCGTAACATGCAGCGCATGGCCCTGGATGAGGCGTTTAAGGAGGATGAGCATCCCTTCAGAATCGCCATTGTCTGCGCCATGTGGCTGACCGGCTTCGATGTGCCGAGTTTATCGACGCTCTACTTGGATAAGCCGCTTAAGGCCCACACGCTGATGCAGGCAATTGCCCGCGCGAATAGGGTAAACGAGGGGAAGAATAACGGCCTTGTTGTCGACTATTGCGGCATCCTCAAGAACTTGCGTAAGGCTCTGGCTACATTCGCAGGCCAGCCGGACAGTGGTCATGGCGAGGGCGGTGAAACAGAGCCGGCCAAACCCGAAGAAGAACTCCTGGCAGATCTGGTGGAGGCCATCTCGTTCGTTCGGAGTTTCCTGACTGAGCGCGGCGCCTCGCTCGATGACATTATCACGAAAACCGGCTTCGAGCGTAACGCGGCCATTGTGGCCACAAAGGAAGCGGCTAACGAGACTGACGAGACGCGCAAACGATTTGAGGTGATGTGCCGGGAGGTTTGCAAGAAGTTCAAATCGTGCATCAATGTCAAGGGGATCAATGCGCATCGTGTGGAGTACGATGCTATTAACGTCGTCTACAAGAGCCTCCAGCAGGACCGGGAGAAGGCTGACATCACCGACATCATTCGCCAGTTGCACCGGGTGGTAGACGAGGCCATCGAGACGCAGCCGGAACGAACTGGTGATGAATCCGAGGTCTACGACATCAGCAAGATCGATTTCGAACGATTGCGGAAGGAATTTGAGCGCAGCCCGGCCAAACGCACGACCGTCCAGAACCTCAAACAGGCCATTGAACGGAGGCTTCAGCGGCTCCTGGAGCAGAACCCGCTCCGCACGGACTTCCAAAGGCATTACGAAGATATCGTGGTCGAGTATAACCGAGAGAAGGATCGGGTGACGATTGAAAGGACTTTCGAGGCGCTAATTCGCTTTTTCAACGAACTCGATGAAGAAGAAAGCCGGGCTGTTCGTGAGGGTCTCGATGAGGAATCACTGGCAATCTTCGATCTCCTGAAGAAGCGGGACTTGAATTCCTCTGACATCAAGCGAATCAAGGCTGTTGCAGTCGAACTGCTCGCGAGGTTGAAGGCTGAGAAGCTGCGAATAGACCACTGGCGGGACAAAGAATCTACTCGTGATGCAGTGCGAATTGCCATCCGTGATTTTCTTTGGCGCGATGATACCGGGCTACCTGTGAGTAGTTATACCGAGGATGAGGTGAACGCGAAGGCAGAAGAGGTTTTTAGACATATTTATCGAGTTTACCCGACGCTACCGTCTCCATATTACACTGAACAATACGAAATCGACAGTAATTGCTGTCGTAAGTAGGATGATTTTTAATATGTTAAGTAAAAGAGCATTTGTCTGCGAAGTGATTCGAGTTGCCAGAGAGCTGGGTTATAAGATTGAAATAAATGCAAGGAATGGGATGGAACAAATTGACTTCGGAAACAAAAAACTCCACATAGGACACTTGGAAAATTTATATCCGACAATACTTGATCCAGGCGCCCATATACCGACATTGATAGAAAGGGTGGCGCCCGGACGTCCGTGTTCACACCGACCGATGCGAGAAATAATCGAGCAACTTAGACGAAAAAGGTAAGTGCTAAAGCATTGTAGCCTTTCAGAAAATATTCATAAAGGCGCTCTGAAAAAACAATTTTTGCCTGTGGGGTTGATCTCGGAGGGGTTGATTATGGATTTGAATAGAAAACTTATATTTATTAGTCATGCGAATCCGGAAGATAATGAATTTACATTATGGCTGGTTTCGCGCTTGAGTGCATTGGGTTATCTAGTATGGTCCGATCTAACAAAGCTTTTGGGTGCAGAAGTTTTTTGGAAGAACATTGAAGATGCCATACGTAATCATGCGGCTAAAGTGATTGTTGTTTTGACGCGCTCGGCACAGCAAAAAGATGGAGTACTTGATGAGGTTAATCTCGCTGTTTCAATTGAACGAACTATGAGCTATCCGCATTTCGTAGTTCCTATTCGGTTAGATGACCTGCCTTTCCACGATATCAGTCCTAATCTGGCGCGAAAAAATATTATCGATTTCAGTAAGGATTGGGCAGAAGGTTTCGGACAGCTTTTGAAGGTATTAGAGCGCGACAAGGTTGGAAGAGAACAGGATTTATCTACACAGCAAATTGCTATATGGATCGAAAACATCCGTGCCGGATATCAAAAAGTAGTTGCAGAGCCGCAGCAATTAATGACGAACTATGTTGAATTTATGCAATTACCTGAGAATCTGAATTTTTATAAAGTGGGCTTGCCTAACGATGTGCTACGACTCAGGTTTCAATCTTTTACATATCCACTGTATCATTATCAAGGCATGGTGGCAACCTTCGCCAGTAGTGAGGATATGAATGATTTTTTGGCGCAAGATCAATACGCTGCACTCGCGTATCAAATACCCGTATTATCAATTCTTAATAATGAATCTCATAATCTGTCTGAGCTTAAAAGACCGGAAGCAGTACATATGTTGTCGTTTTTAATCAGGACTGCTTGGGATAAAACAATGGAGATGAAAGGGCTGCGTGCGTATGAGCTGGCTAGCGGCCGAAAAGCCTGGTTTGCTGAAAATGGATATAGGTCTAATAACGTCATAAAATATTTTGATCTGAATGGCATAGAGCGAAGAAAAAGTTTGGTTGGCCGTAGTGAAAAAAGAAAGGCTTTCTGGCATTTTGCTATAGACGGATGGCCAACCATAGGCAAGGAACCTACGCTTATGCTTAGGCCACATGTCGTATTTACGGAAGATGGAAAAACACAATTTTCTGTTCAGTCAAGAATGCACCGGCTTCGCCGAGGATTTTGCAGAAATTGGTGGAATCCTCGCTGGCGGGATCTCATATTGGCTTATACAACGATGTTATCTGATGAATACCAAACAATTAAATTAAAGGTGGGTTCAGAACAATTCTTTTTTATAAATTCCAGACCCGCTTTGTTCAATTCGCCTGTTTCAGTCAGTGGTTTATCTAAAACTTATGTCCCGGTGGATGAGACCGATAGTCAACTTGATGAATTGTCAGAAGGATTCGGATGGGACATTGATGAAGAAAATGACGACCTGACGCTTGATACTGATGAGTCAATTGAAGCTGAAAATAGGGACAAGCCATAATGACTAAAGATTTGAATTTGTATTATATTGAGGAGCCAAGATTGGAATTTGGGCATGGTCAAGCCATGGAGGATCCCAAAGACGGTTTGATGTTTTTTGGTCCATTAAAAGATGCTCGGAGCCCTGTAGAAATAAGGGTGGGCGTAATAGGTTCTAAAGAGGGAATCAACAGATATCGTAAGTGGGTTGCTAAAATAAATAGTTATATTCCTGCTCTGAAGACGGAATCGGCACATCATACGGCTTATCCTGGTTTTAAAACGATTTTTGGATGTAAATGGTCTGACTCGCCGATCTGTGAATTGACTATTACGGAAGAGGAAATGCTGGGCCATCTGTATTTATCGGATCGGCATGAAGCAATTTTTAAGACAGTTGGACTTTTCGAGAATCGGATTAGGCGCTACATCAGGGAAGAAGATGCGCATATCGACCTTTGGTTTATAATAATTCCCGAGGAAATTTACAAATTGGGGCGGCCAAAATCTGTTGTGTCGAAAGACTTGCGTGTTTTATCGGCCATCAATATGACTGCAAAAAAAGCACGACAGATTCAAAAGCAGCCATCCTTATTGTTTGCCGAGGAAAACGAAGCTGCAGAATATTATAAATACGAACTCAATTTTCATAACCAACTGAAGGCAAGACTACTGGATACTAAAGCAGTATTGCAGATTGTACGGGAAACCAGTCTTTCACCAGAGGAGTTTGTCGTAGATGAGCGGCCCTTACGTAGAGTTCAAGATCCAGCTACACTAGCATGGAATCTTACAACGACGACTTTCTTCAAAGCCTCTGGCCGCCCTTGGAAGCTTGCCAATGTCCGAGAAGGAGTTTGTTATGTTGGCATTGTTTTCAAAAGAGATATGAAATCGCGTGATGCAAATAATGCGTGTTGCGGAGCTCAGATGTTTTTGGATTCTGGGGATGGATTAGTATTCAAGGGAGCTGTTGGCCCATGGTACTCAGATTCCACTAAGGAATTCCATCTCCCAAAGCAAAAAGCATACGAACTCATGAGTATGGTTGTGGATGCTTATACAAGAGAACACGGATTTGAACCAAAGGAACTTTTTATTCATGGACGGACACGGTTCAGTGAAGGAGAGTGGAGAGGATTCCAAGAGGCTGTCCCTAAGGTAACCAATCTCGTAGGAGTGCGCATACGAGATGACAAGAATTTAAAAATGTATGGGCCTGGGCAGGAAGCAGTTCTCCGAGGGACTGCTTTTCTTAAAACAAATAGGATGGGATTTTTATGGACCAGAGGATATATACCCCGTTTACAGACATATCCAGGGCGCGAAGTACCTAATCCGTTATCTATCGAGATTTGTAGAGGTAATGCAGAACTGAAGCAAGTTATGAGAGACATAATAGGGCTTACAAAGGTCAATTTCAATGCGTGTATTTATGCTGATGGATATCCAGTAACACTACGATTTGCAGACCATGTTGGGGAAATTTTGACTTCAACGCCAATCGCCCATGAGCTCCCGCCTTTGCCGTTTAAGCATTACATATAGTTCTCTAAAATATAGTATATCTTTCATCACGGAATCTATCTTCACCGAGCCTATTAATCGTAGGAGATAATCGTAAGCTTCCCTTAAAAGTAGACATGTGATAAGTAGAGCTTTCTGGCAAAATACAGCCGGGAGGTTCGAAATGAAGAAGTCGCGTTTTTCTGAATCACAGATTGTAGCGGTGCTCAAGGAGGCAGAATCCGGGGTTCCCGTTCAGGAGGTCTGCCGCAAGCACGGCATCTCGGATGCCACCTACTACAACTGGAAGTCGAAGTACGGCGGCATGGAGGTCTCGGACCTCCGGCGCATGAAGGAGCTGGAAGCTGAGAACTCCAAGCTCAAGCGCATGTACGCCGACATGGCTCTTGAGAACCGGGCATTGAAGGACCTGATTGAAAAAAAGCTCTGAGGCCGCCCGAGAAACGCGAAGCTGTCACTTATCTAGTCGCCGAGTACAAATTGTCGGTACAGAGCAGCTGCCTTTGTATTGGCATATCGCGGGCGGCCTATTACAGAGCGCCGGTCTACGCCGACCGGGATGCAGAGGTCATCAAGGCTCTGAACGCCCTGATTGAACGACATCCCAGGTGGGGCTTCTGGAAGTGCCACAAGGCCCTGAGGCGCAAAGGCCACTCCTGGAATCATAAGCGCGTCTATCGTGTTTACTGCGCCTTGAGGCTCAACCAGAAGCGCAGGAGCAAGAGAAGGCTGCCTAAGCGCTTTAAACAGCCATTGTCGATACCAAGGCAGCCGAACCAGGTCTGGAGTGCGGATTTCATGTGCGACAACCTCTATACCGGCAGCCGTTTTCGTACCTTTAATGTTATTGACGACTTCAACCGGGAGTGCCTTGCGGTTGAGATAGATACATCGATAACAGGCAGGAGGCTCACCCGGGTTTTCGAGCGCCTCAGGTCTGAGAGGGGTTTGCCGGAAGTACTGCGGGTCGACAACGGCCCTGAGTTTTTAAGCGGCGACTTTGTTGCCTGGGCCGAACAGGCGGGGATGGCTATCCAGTACATCCAGCCTGGGCAGCCGAATCAGAACGCTTATGTCGAGAGATTCAATAGGACGTACCGCGAGGAGTTTTTGAGCTTGTACCTGTTCCGTAATCTTCATGAGGTGCGGGAAGGAACCCACGCATGGAGGATCGACTACAATGAGCGCCGTCCCCATGATGCCTTGGGGGACCTTACGCCAGAGGAGTATCGTCAAAACAACGCCGGAAACTCTACTTTAAAACTGTCTACTTGACGGGGAAGCTTACGTAATGCCTTAACCGGCTTATCTGCTCTCCTAGGCGGAATCACGCTCACTTGGCAGATGCTACTGAATTATTTTTTCCAAAATTTGAATCTTTAATTGCGGAGTAGGCAATGTTTATTGTAGCCAAATGCGGAGGTGAGACACAAAGGTCCATTGACATTTTAGGGCTCGGTGCTGAGTACGAAAGAAACTACCTTTCTAAAATCATGCCTGGCATATCAGTCCTTACAACCCGTTTCGGATATATGGGGTTCATCTGTTGGGCTATCGATGGTGGCATCGACCCGAAGTCCGACAGCTTCCACACGCTCGAATATGCCCTCGCTAAGACAGAATATAATCTCAAAAAGGACAGGTACAAGGGTGTCAGGAATATCAAGCGGGGTATGGAGCCGCCATATTATCAGCAGTCGGTCTTTGGTGATTACAGGAACACCATGATGGGCATGGGAGTGCTGACCAAGAAGAACGAACTGACCGATGAAGGAGTACGGCTCGCCAAAGAATTTCAGAAAAGCCGCAATAAACTCTTGCCCCCATCGAAAATCCGTGGGACAACAGCCAGAAAAGGTTTTGACGTTAAAAAGAGCCTTTTACGACTTTCAGATAGCGAAAAGAAGCTTTACAAGAAAATATTCTTTTCTGGTGTGAATGGCAATAAAGAGACCGAAGGGAATGCACGGACAAGAAGGGCCCACAGGGCTCTATACGGCAACTTGATTCGTGAGCTAGATAATCTTTCATCTGGCGATGCCGACGGCGTGGCTGACGACAAGGCTGATTATGCGGCTATTGAGGGATTGAGAGGATGTAGTGGCGGTAGCAGAAAATACGCCTTGGCGAACGAGATGTCCCATTATCTCCGTGCAGTCTACTGCAGCATCACGGCGCTACATGATATTGTGAGCTACTTGAAAGATGACAAGGTGAAGTCAGGAGCTAAAAGTCTCAGCCTGACACAGGCTACGGGCATCAAGAGGGTCAGAAAGCACCTCGAGGAGGCCAGAAAGATAGCTGCTACTTTGAAGAAAAGGCGCGCAGGATCGCGGGCCAATGAGCTTATTGAGCTGTGCTCGGTGTCGTCGATTGAAGAGCTTCTGCGCAGATTAATCAAAAGAAATATGGATATCAAGGGTGAAAGGGCCTGGGTTGATTTGAAAAACAGCATGATCGTACTCAACCCGGCAGATCCATTCGTGCCCAGAAAGGCTGCAGCCTTTGGGTACAGACTATTGCCATATGCAAGCCTCATGAAGGACCTGCATTAATTATGCCTTCGAAAGACCTGAAAAGGGTTGCCCTGGCGCACCCCAAAAAAACAGAAAAGGATGCGTTCCCGAGGGAGCGGATTGGACTGCTCAAACATTTTTTTGAGCTGTCGAAAGATGCCTCGCCAAAGCTTCTTCTGGTCACGACCTTTCAGCTGGATGGAGAGTTTCTTGAAGACGAGGTGTTTGGGCAGGTGCCTGAGGTATGCAAGACTTTACTAATATATTCACCATTTTCAACAAACAGCAATTTCCAGGTCAAGGCAGAGCGCAGCAATATACGTCTGACTAGAGCCCGCTCGAGGGTCTTTCATCCGAAGTTCATTCTTGCCATCTCGGGAACCGACCTCCTTGTAGGTGTCGGGAGCGCCAATCTCACAAGAGGCGGCTGGGGCGGCGTTAACCAGGAGCTATTTCACTTCTTTGTCAATAGCAGGGATTTTTACTTAACAAAACACATGCCGACGCTTGATGGCACGATTCTAAGGTCTTGCCATGAATACCTTGACAAGCTGGCCGCTGAACTGCACCCCAGCTCATATCGAGACAGAGAATCAATAGAAGACATGCAGAAAGTACTCGGGAATGTAGACACAAAGACTAAAGCGCACGATGAGCGAAAGCTTTTATACAATTATTCCAAGAGCCTTCTCGATGTGCTGAAGGACATCCCCAGAAAACAGCTTATAAGCATACACATATTCTCCCCCATTCACTTCGACCAGACTGATTCAGAAGACCAGGATGAGTTCTGCGAGAACGACTACAAGCTCTTCGACTATTTTCGCGGTCTTTTCATGGGGAAAAACAAGCCTGACATATCATTCTATTCATCAAACGATGTCGCAATGAACTTTTTAGGTCAACGCGGGGTGAAATTTTTCAAAAATAACGTAAGCAACAGGTCTCATCTGAAGCTGGTCGCGCTTCTGACAACAAAGCACGCCTACATACTTTCGGGTTCTGCCAACTTTTCGGTAAATGCCTTTTTGAAAACGCCCTCCTCCGGCGGCAATTCCGAGTTGATGATTCTCGAGCGAAGGAATTTGAAAGAATGGAATGCCATAAAGCGCTCGCTTGTCGGCGAATCTCCCAAGGAGCAGATAGGTGCGCCAATAAAATTAAGAGCTAAGCCTGAAGACTCGCCGGAATTCGAGATATGGCAGATCGATATTGAAAAAACCAAAAGCGGCCACCAGGCACATATCTACTGCAACCCTTTCATCAAGGGTTGTCACTCAGTGCAGTTGCTATATAACTCTGGCCACAAAAAGATTGTCATCTCGGTCTCCAAACCATTGGAGACATTCAATTGCATAGGAAAGCAATGGCAGGAGCTAATCGAGGACGGACCGTTATTTGTCGTGTCTCGCAAGGGGCATAAAGACTTTGTTATACCAGTAAACTATGACCGAGGCGACTGTTTTGGGGAACCCATGACCGACATGGACCGGGAATATGCCGACCTTTTTTCCTTCATCGGGCTTAGGTGGAGTAGGCGTAACGCCATCGACGACCCGAGACAGACTGGACCAGATATCGGCGAGCTAGATGATCGTGAACCAGAGAACGTTTTCCAGTCTCAGAACGACAGATTCTATCATGAATGGAAGCATATCGACAGGAAGCTCCGGCAGGTCGACGAGGAGTTGAAAAATGTTTACCGTGAAAAGATCAAAGATTTTGTTGACCTGAACAAGGCACGCCATAGCGATAGCCGGAAGGACGCGCTCTTGACCGAGGTGCAGATAAAATTCATAGAAAACAGGATGCTCAAGTGAGCAGGAAGTGCATATTTAAGACTGAGGACTTCGAGTATCAGACCCTCACGGCTAACTACTTGGTCAAAGCGCTGCTCGCGAAGTCAAGGACTAAACGAATTCGGGGCGCTGTTCTCGGTGACGGCGTAGGCATGGGCAAGACGTATACGAGCCTTTTTACTGCTTTCTCGTACATGTCGAATGCGAAGCCCTACCTTAAAGATAGCAGGTTGAACAGAAAACACAAGACGTCCCTTTTGATAGTCGCGCCTAATGATATAGTCATGCAAAAATGGATTTCGGAAATAGAGCCTTACGCGAAGCCCGGAAACTTCAGCTCATACATAAAGAGGCTCGGCAATGGGCTCAAAATAAAGGACAAGCTCCTGGCAATAACACAGAACATCAATACGACTGAAAATCTCGGAAAAAAGTATTGCAAGCCCAACTGGTCAGTCATAGTGACGACGCGAGGCAAGCTTAAAAGACTTGACGATAATCGGCTTCAGATACTCAAGACCGTTACGGGCTTCATAATATTCGACGAAGCCCATCGCATGAAAGAGCCATCTTTTAAGCAGGCTTTTGAAAATAATAGATACCTGAGTGACCTTGTTTTAGGAAGAAACCATCCAAAGTTTCTTTTTCTGACAGCGACCCCGTTCCAGAAAAATATTGGACAGATGAAAACACTTTTTTCCGGATATTTCCTCGGCAGGGAGGATTGGGTTTTTAAGGATTTGAACGATTATGTTGTGGATGTCGGCAGCTACTTGAGGGGGGCACAGGAAAAAAGTGGCAAGTTGAAGGTTAAAAAAAGGGAGCTTGAAAAGGAGCTCAGGCAATTTTTTGTCATAAACAAGAGGCTGAAAAAACTCGAAGAGCGAAGGGAAGAGTATGTCAATGGTGCCCTGTGCAGTGACCGTAGCGCGAAATGCTACGTGCACCTGTTCAACGAAGACCCAAAGCTTGAGAAAAAATGGTACGAATTCCAGACGAAGTACCTATCGTACCGTTTTGAATCAAGGAATGGGCGAAAGAGTCGCGTTGAGCAGGACCTGACAAGGTTTACGAGCTTTGTAACCGAAAAGCACAAGAAGATAGTCGGCGATAACTACCCTCTAAAATGCGAAATGCTGGGGCGTATTATCGCCAGGCGCTTTCTGCAGGACCGCAAAAAATGGAACAGGAAGTTCATTATATTCTGTGACATGCTAAACGACAATGTGAGTCATAGGGATGGGAAGCTGCACGAGAGATTGAGGGACGCATGCGTGAGGACCATCGAGGGCTTTTTTGGGAAAACCCGAAAGGGCAAAGTCCCGCCGCCCAACCTAGAGCGCGTGATCGCAAGTGTCGTATTAAGAACACGAGTCAAAGGGTTCAGGGATGTTTTCTATTCTACGAGAAACGAGCGTCAACTGAGAGCCTCATGGACAAGTAAGATAGATGAATGGCAAAAGAGATTTAACAACTCTCTCCTGTATTCTTTTTACGGGGAGGATATAAAGGCCTACTATGAGCGCCTCTTCAGGGAAATGATCGGGCAGTATGCATGCATCGAGTTCCTGAGGAAAAAGATGCTCTCGGGCAGCATGATCCCCAAAAAAAGAAAAGCCTATATCAAGTCTCTTTTCGGAAGCGAAGGGATAGGAGATAAGAGCAGGTGGTTACTATATACCGAGGAAGACCTTAATGACCTCTGGGCTCTATATTATGGAAAACATCAGAAATCCGTGGTGCGCAGAAAAAGCCTTATTGAGAATACGAAGCGAGATATTGAGAGAATCTTTAAAAAAGAGCTAAAAAAAGTGCTCAGGCAATGGGACGAAGCTCTCCCCGGCAAGGAACTGGTATCTTGCTATAACGGGTCGAGCAAGAATGCGCAGGATCTGAAACGGTTCCAGTGGCCGCTGGAACCGTGCGCCCTGGTCCTGAGCAAGGCCTGCGAGGAGGGCGTTGATCTTCAGGCGTTTACAAGCGGTGTCATACATTATGATTTTGACTGGAGCCCGGGAAGAATGGTGCAACGGGAGGGTCGGGTTGACAGGATCGGCAGGGCCATTGATAAGAAGGGGGTGCACAAGATTTTTGCGGAAAAGAAGTTCAAGTCCCATCTCGACGACAGGCACCTACAATTTCACTATCTTGTCATGCCCAACACATACGATGAGCGCAAGTTCGTAAGAATGACCGAGCGTAGAAAACTGTTCAAGTTGCTTGTCCCTGTCAACTTGGAAGATGAGTATAAGTCTTTCCACACACAGAAGAATAGTCGAGATATTACAGGCCTGTCATTCGATCTGAGCGTTAGGCCCTAGTATTTCCTGAGCTGGTAAATGGGAGGAGATGTGTGCTCTACCTTCCATTCCATATGCCGATGAGGCCCAAAGATATTACAGGAAACGAAAACACGAATAAAATTATTAGCTATTTGAATTTGAAGGGTAATTTATTTGCTCTAGTCAGTATTTGCGTTTACAGTCAGTCTTTCGGTTAAGGCACTTCTGAGTCTACGTCATTACCCCTTTTCCTCCCGTCGTGTATAGACGTCCTTAAATATAAAACAGGGGGCCTTTCGAGCCCCCTGTGGATAACCGCCGCAATTTTGCCGCAATCCGGTCTTGATTTGTGCTTGTTTTCGATTCAGGCCGCTTAAGGTTGCCTCGGCCCGATTCAAGTTAATTGGCTGGAATGCTTATGGAATTGGGTTTGCTGAAGCCGGGTCGTTTTTCGATTCGGGCTTTCAGGTATCTTCCCGAACGCGGTGCTCTACCAGGCTGAGCCACGCCCCGATTTAAGGCAACCACTAAAAGTTGATCTTTTCCCCGGACTCTTTGTCAGGCCGGGAATAAAAATGCTCACATATTAACATATATGCTCCGCTTTTTATTCCCGACCTTCCTTGATTGCGGGAAAAATCTCTGATTTTTAGAGGTTGCCTTATTATTGTACCTGCAGAAACAAAAACGAGCTTCGCTTACGCAAAGCCCTCCAGAACTTCAACATGAAGAAATTAACACTTCTTTCAGGCTGAATCCAGCATTTTTTTTAAGGCTTCGCGCCAATGCGTCAGCCGGGGCCGTCCCCTTCGCCTTTTGTCCTTTCGATCTCCCTCATCGCAATGGCATGGCAGTCGGGGCAAATGCCGTGAGTAAGGCGGGGGAGCTTCTCCGCCCCGAAAAGGTCGAGCCTCTTTACGGCCTCCTCGGTTTCCACCCATTCCCCGTCCAGATTGATCCGCTTGCACCAGCCGCATATCTGGAGAAATTCGCTTGAGCGGTCGACAGCCGGGTCAAGAAGGGCGACGGGGAGCCTCCTCTCGGCCTTTAAGAGCTTGCACCTGAACTCGACGGCCCCCTCGGCGAGCGGGGCTATCTCCATCTCCATGAACCTCCTTAGCCCCGGTGAATCGCACCTGAAAGGGATGCGGACCTCTTTCCCGGACGACCTTACTCTCGTCAGTATCATCCGGTAGACCTGGCGGGTCTCCCCGTCTGCTATGAAGTCCCAGAGCGGCCTATTAAGGACAGCCTCCGGGGTCAGGGCCTCGGATTCGTTCCGGGCGGCAAAGGAAAGCCATGCCCGGTTCACATGGACTATCCTGTCAAGCGGGTCGAGCCTGTATATGTAAAGGCCTTTGGAGCTCCCTTCCATGCATATATTCTACCCGCTAATGGCCGCCTGTAAATATGCGGGAGAGGCCTGCACGCGGCCCGGCCTTGTGCTATATTCCTTATTAGCAGGCTGCTGAAAAAGCCCGATCTGCGTCGTCGTCTTCTAAAATTCGTCATTGCAGCGTACCGTAAAAGTACACCTCATTCCTCATTTTTCGACCTTGCATCTTGAGCTTTTTGAGCAGCCTGAATGAGATTTGGGGCAAGCTGTTAGCCGACGCCAGGCGTCCGGACGCGCAGGGCCTTTGAAATGAAAAGGAAATCAGGATAAATTCGACGTCTTGGCTGTGATGCCCGGGGGGAGCGCCCGGGGCAGGCGTAAAAAAATGACCAGGGGTGGGGTAAATGAACGAAGAAAACGTGGAGCTCTTCGACGCGCTTACGGAGTACAAGGACCGCCTTGAAGATATCGACCATCCGGACGAAGTCGAAAGCGTGCTTGAGAACATACTGAACGCGATATCCCATGACGAGACCATAGACCCCGACGAGCTTGAAGTGGTGGCTGATTTCGTGAGGGATTTCGACCTTGCGTATCCTGAAAGCGACGAGCTCCTGGACATAATAAAAGTGCATCAGGAAAGGCTCCACTGACAGGGGGCGGGCCTACGCCGCCTTCTTTTTCGCTTTTCCCGCGGACTCCATCTCCCTGTAGGCCCTTTCCAGGTCTTCGGGGCATATGCCGTGGCTCATCCTGGGTGGCCTTTTTGAGCCGAAAAGGTCGAGCCTCCTTATGCCGTCCTCAAGCGCCACCCACTCGCCGCCGGGCATCCTTATCCTCTTGCACCAGCTGCATATGGTCCGCCATTCGTTCGAGCGGTCCACGTCCGGGTCGATGAAGGCGACCGGCGTGCGGGCTTCGGTTTTGAGCGTCGTGCATACGAAATCAATCGAGCCGTCCGGGTGCGGGCTTATTTCCATCTCCATGAAGCGTTTGATTTCGGGAGAGTCGCACCTGAAGGGTATCCTCATGGTTGAGAGCGAGGCCCTCGCCTTCGAGAGCATGAGCCTGAAAAGGTGCCGGGTGTCGCTCCCCTCGATGAAATCCCAGAGGAACCTGCCTGCCACCCCTTTCCTCGTGAGCCGGGGCGCCTTGTTCTCCACCGCGAAAACGTCCCACGAGTCGCTCGCCTCCACTATCCTGTCCGCTGCGTCTATCCTGTAGGAAACGACGTTTTTGTCCATAAATCCGATTATAGCAGCCGCGGCCCGGTCCTTCATCAAAGCCGCTTGAATTCCGCGCCTGAAGCGCATGCCTTCCGGCCCTGAGCCGGGTTGACAGCCCATGAAACCCGATTATAGTTACTCCTTAACGGCATCGAACGGATTAATACCGGCGTACGCCCGAGAAACGGCCAGGGGGGTCTATGGATGAGCTTATTGAAAAACGGGAGCGTCCTCTTTGTAACCTCCATGGCCGGGAACTTCTGCAACTACCTCTTCCAGTTCTTCATGAGCCGGAACCTTGAGCTGACTGACTACGGCGCGCTCAATGCCGCGCTCTCAATCACCTCCATACTGGGAATACCGGCGGGGACGATCATGGTCGTGGTCGCAAGGTACGCATCCACATTCAACGCCCTTGGCGAGGGGGCGCGGGTTGCGCGCCTCTACAGGAACTCGTTTCTCTTTACGCTCGGCGCGGGCCTCCTCGTTTTTTTTCTGCTTGCCGCCGCGTCCGGGCCGCTCGCGGCCTATCTCCAGCTCCAGAGCGGAATTCCCATAGTCATAACCGGCTTCGGGCTCTTCCTCTCCTTCACCATGACCGTCAACATGGGCATGCTCCAGGGCCTTCAGAAATTCTGGCATTTCGGGGCCGGCATATGGGTGGGCGCGGCATCGAAGCTCGCGATGGGAGTCGCCTTCGTCTTCCTCGGCTTCGGCCTTAACGGCGCGGTCGCCGCCGCGGCCCTCCCCGGGCTTTTCGTTATCGCCATGACCTTGCTGCCGCTTGCCTCCGTCATCCGCCAGAGGCCCGGGGGGGAGAGGGTGACGCTCGATATCGCCTCCTACAGCGTCCCTGTCATACTGTCCTCGCTGGCCTTCACCGCCATGCTCAATATCGACATCCTCACCGTCAAGCACTGGGCGAGCCCGGAGGAGGCCGGGCTCTACTCGGCGGCCGCGGTGCTCGGAAAGACCATACTCTATCTCCCGGCAGCTTTCGTCATGGCGCTCTTCCCAATGCTTACGGACTCGCACGCCCGTAAGAGGGACATGCGCAAGGTGCTCGACAGGGGGCTCCTCGTGACCTTCGCGGTATCGCTTGCCGGGGTGCTCGTGCTCGCCGTTTTCCCCGAGCTCTCTATGACGATTCTTTTCGGGGCCAAATTCTCCGGGGCCGCGCCGCTCCTTAAATATTACGGGATAGCCATGATGTCGCTCGCAATTGTCAGCGTCCTCGTAAGCTACAACCTCGCGAGAGGGAAAAGCTCTTTCATCTATTCCCTGCTGGCAGGCGGCGCCGCGCACGCCCTCCTTTTGAATATCTTCCAGGGGAGCCTCGCCGCGACCGTAGTAATCCTTGCGGCCGTGAATATGCTTGTGGCCGCGTACAACCTGATAATGGTCCTGAGGGAGAGGCGGGCCGACTCCGGCCTGAGGACGACTGCCGAGGGAGTTATCCCATGAGGCGGTCGTTCTAAGGTCTCACAATGGGATCTGAAATCCCTGGCCTTCCAGGCGAAAACTTCCAGTACGTCATGGGAGGCTGATAATTTCAAGCCAGCGCTCAATAAAGATTTTTAGTCCCCCCTCTTTTCTAAAGAGGGGTCAGGGGAGATTATGTCGCAGGGTGCGCTATGCGCACCATTGCGAATCCCCCTTTCTCCCCTTTTAGAAAAGGGGGGAATTCAGTCGGGCTTTCAGCCGACCAAAACTCTGAACCTGCCGCCTTTCAGGCGGTAGTGGTTCAGTCATGGTGACCGCATTGAACGCTCAGGCGCTGACATTTATGCTCAGTAAGGATGCGGCGGCCTCCGCGGCGCTCATCCCGGCCGCGCTCGTGCTGGGCTGGCTGTCGTTCCGTCCCGGGCTCGCCGCTTTTGCCGTGGGAGCCGCCGGGACCGTGGCGCTTTTGCGCTTTGCATGCAGAACAGGCGTCCGGCCCGGGCCGGGCACGGCGCTTTCGCTCATAATCTACTCTGCGCTCCTGGCCGTGGCGACGGCTACGGTGAGGGAGGCCATCGGCCTCAACGCGCCGCCGGCTCTTCCCGGAAGCACCGAGCTCGCCGGGAATGAAATGAGGCGCATGGCATGGGAGTTCGCGCTCTTTTTCGTCCTCTATTCGGCAACCGTCCTGGAATGGGCCAGGGCATCCGGGGCGCGCCCCGGCCTTGAAAGGCTCAGCCCTGCCACGGCGATATTCGTGTTCGTGCTTTACTTTGCCGTGGTGAAGCTTCCTCCATACGAGCTCGACATGAAAGAGTGGGGAGTTTTTCTGGCATCGGCTTCGGCCGTTGCCGAAGGCAGATGGCCGTACCTACACCACTATTCGGTACAGCACGGGTTCCTCTATGCAGGCGCGCTTATGCTCTGGCTCAAGGCCTTCGGGCCCGCCACGATAGGGCTCGCGTCTTTCGTCTCCGCATTGACCGCGCTCTCAGGGGTCATCGCGTTCCTGCTCGTAAAGGGGCTTACTAACTCGCGCGGGGCGGCGCTCATAGCAGCCCTTGCCCTTGTGACGAATTTCCATGACATCGATGCGGCAATCGGGGCTCGGGGGCTCGGGGCCCTTCTCGGCCAGTTCCAGATCATTTCCGGGCTGTACCTCTTGTGGGCCGCGCTCAGGGCAGGCGCCTCGGCCAGGGGGTATGTCCATGCCTTTCTCTTTGGGGCGCTCTCCTTATGGGAGCCGGTCTTCGGTTTTTTCATGGCGCTTTCGTTTCTGTCGGTCACGGTCTACAGGGGCGTATCCAGGAAGGACCAGAGGCTGTTCTACCCGGTCGCCGCGCTCATAGCCGGTGTTCTCCTCCCTGTTGCGGCCCTGGCGGCACTCAGGCCCCCGGAGGTGAATATGTTTTCCGGGACTTCGATAGGCGTTTTCCTCTCAATACAGCAGGTTTTCACCCAGGGGCAGGGCGCGGCCCCGCGCAGTTTTTTCATCTGGGAAGCCTTTATCCTCTTTTTTTTCGCCGGGCTCATCATGACGGCGTACAGGCAGGTCTCCTCGGGCCGGAGCTTTACCAGAAGGCATCTCTTCCTCTTCGGGACGGCCCTCATGCTCCCGCCCTGGCTCGCATACAGGCTCGGGAGTCCCGTGCCCCTGGAGTCAAGCCCCATAGCATGGGTCCTTGCGCCAGCCCTTGCGCTCATTTTCCACGCCGCGTACAGGCATGCGGCCATGCACAGAAGCAGGCCGAGGCTGTACGCGGCGGCCGTGATCACTGCCGCTCCGTTGCTTACAGTGGACCTGGCCCGCCCTGTCGGGGAGGACATAAAAAGTTATCTCTTAAAATATGAGGACGAACGCGCCCGATGGATGGCCTCATGCGCGGACGGGCCGAAGCGCGGCGGCTGGTGCGGCCCTGAGGGCAGGCCCGGGCTTTCGTTTCATATGAAGGCCGCGCTAGAGACGGGGCTCGGCCTCGGGGCATACGGGCCGGCCGGGTTCAGCTATCATCCTCCGAACTTTTTTCTGGCAAGGGCCTGCCAGGAAGGCGTGCCGGTCATCTCGGACATGGCCGGGGCGATTTCGGCCTTGAACAAATGTCCTCAGCCGCACAGGTTCCCTGCAATGCGGAGTGCTGATTACAGCACAGTGCTCCCCGGGTACTTGAGCGAGATAAAGAAGTCCCGGAGAGTGGTCTTCGACGAAAGGCTCGCGGAGGGGCGTTCTTTTCCCGGGCTCCTGAGGAGGGTCAAAAGGGAACTGCTCGACGCCGGATACCACGTAAGCGAGCGGCACGGAGTGGTATCCGTCTTTTCGAAAGAGGGCGCGGCAGACGTCGCGAGCTGCATCATATGCTCCCCCCCCGCCGAATCGGTGAGGCTCGCCCCGGACGGCGGCTGGCTGGCGGAGAGGCCTTCCGGGGTAAAAAGGAAGCCGCTTGGCGCGCCGTCCTGGGACTCGTTCGTGTTCAGCGCCCTGGTCTGGGCCGACGGGCCCGCGGGCCTGGTCGTGGGGGAAACGGAAAGCGGATACGCCGCATTCTACATAGACCCCGCGAGCGGGACGGCAAGGCTTTCCGAGCTCCGGGGCGCGGACTTCATAAGAGAGCTTTCGATTGCCGAGCTCCGGGAAAAGAGCAAGGGAAAGGGCTCCTGGCACGACATGGAGGTCTTCGGCGGCAGAGGCGGGCATTACCAGTTCTTTGTCGACGGGGAGTTCGTGCTTGAAAGCGACGGACTGAAAGGGGCCGCCATCGGACTACTCGACCTTGCCGGGACAGCGCGGTTCAGGGAGGTCGAGATCTCAAGGGGGCCGGAGACCGGCGGCGCATAGGATTCGATACTCAAAGCAACTCGGGAGGCGTGGAATGAAGAGAGCAAGGGCGGTTTTTCTGGACAGGGACGGCGTGATAAACAGCAAGCTCAAGAAAGACTTCGTCAAGGACTGGCGCGAGTTCAAGTTCATACGGGGCGCGAGGAAAGGGGTGCGGCTCCTGAAGGAAACCGGGTTCCTCGTCATCGTCCTCACGAACCAGCGGTGCATCTCGAAAGGTTCCGGGACGCTCGACAAGCTCGCGGAGATACACGCCAGGATGGCCGGCGAGATCATCCGGGGCGGGGGGTGCATAGACGCCCTCTATTTCTGCCCCCACGGGGCGGACGAGGGGTGCGCGTGCAGGAAGCCCAGGCCCGGCATGGTCTTCAAGGCCTTGAGGGACTTCGAATCAAGAGGGCTCTCCATAGACCTTGAGAGGAGCTTCCTTGTCGGCGACGAGGAAAAGGACATGGTCGCCGGGCGACGGGCAGGCCTCAAGACCGTCAAGATAGGCGAGGCGCATCGCCTGGCCGACGGGCATGCCCGGAACCTCCTGGAGGCGGCAAGGCTCATCGCCGGTGCGCATTAAGGGAAGCGTTAAAGCGCCTGGGGCTGCTGTGAGCGGACATAGCCTCCTGTCCTCTGGCGGAGGAGGACTGCGGTTCGCGCTCGCGTACTTCCTCCTGGCAACCGTTCTCGCGCTCATATACGCCTGGCCGCTCGCGGCAGACCTTTCGGGCGCATTTTTTGGGTTCCCGGTGGATGCCCTGCCGGAAATCCGCGGCCCCGGAGCGGCACTGCCCCGTCCGTCAGCTATCATTCACCATGCGCTTTACACGGCGCTCGGCGGCGTGGCCGCGTTCAATGCAATGCAGCTGCTGAACATCCCGTTCCTGGCCCTTGCCACGTTCTCACTCCTCTTCTACATCACAAGGGACAGGGGCACGAGCGCCCTCTTCGGGCTGGCCGCGGCCTTTTCGCCTTTTCACGCGAGCCACATCATGGCCCATTCATCCGGCATCTACTGGCTTCCGCTCTCCATCCTGTTCATTTTAAAAGCCGTGAGAGAGGGCGGTTACGCGAACCCGGCAATCCTCGGGCTTGTTTCAGGTTTCCTTGCGGTCGAAAACCCGAGCTTCGGCCTTTTTTTCATTCTGCTCGTCCCGCTTTTCATCCTCTTCCATCTCCCGGCCAGTGCCGCGCTGCCATATGCCGTCAAGGCTTTCGCGATCTCCGGGGCCCTTTTCCTTGTAATCGTAGTCGTTATGGCCTGGCCCGTTCTATTTGGCCTTTTCCTTCCCGATTCAGTGGGCGAAGGGCTTGACCCGAGGAGGCTATCCGACCTGTTCATCTCTTCTGCCAAGCCTCTCGATTACATCCTTCCGTCGGTCCATAACCCGTTTATCGGCAGGTTCGCGCCTGAACCGGGCATCAACCCGCTCAAGGGGCACAGGTACGCTGAGCACACGCTTTTTCTCGGCTACACGGTCCTTTTTTTCTCCGGCTGCGCGCTTTACGATGCGCTACGGGCCGGAAAACGGGAGGCGAGGCGTACGGCGTTTCTTTTCCTTGCGGCCGCGCTCTTTATGGTGCTCATCTCATCCCCGCCTTTCCTGCCGCTCGGAGGGTTTACAATGGATATCGAGGAGAGGATGGTATCGTCTGACAGCAGGATATTCCTCCCCCAATATTTCCTTTTTAAAACGTTCCCATTCATAAAGGGCTATGCGAGCGCGGGCGGGGCGGCCATGCTGGCCTTTGTGGTCCTGGCTGCAATGGGCTTCTCTGCCATGTTCGGCCGTTCGCGGCGCAAAAGGACGGCCCTCTTGTGTGCGGCGCTCCTCCTTGCGTTCGAGTTTGCCGAATATCCCTCATTCCGCATATCGAGTCATGCCCCTGAGGAAAACGGAACAGCCGAAACCCGTTCCGGGGCGCGGGGGCCGGCTGCTCCCTTGCCTGAATCCGGGCCGGGTTTGACACTGGACGAATTCCGCTTAAGCTTGGAATAGCAGGTGTTGAAAAACACCTGCCAGGCAATCCACGGATGGGTTGCAAAATCGCGAAGACTATCCAGGCCGGGCAGTTTGTAAGGCTTGGACGGATTCATTCCGGCAAAGCCGTGGTCGAAAAGTCCAGGAATGCTTTGGCATCCTGATAGGGCTCCGGACAAAGAAGGCCGGGGACTCGGCAATCCAACCTGAGCGGAGGGCCATGCCATGACCGGGAGCGGGCCGTTGCATGACGGCTACGATGAGGCGAGCCTGCGGGCGGTCCTCGACGGCGGCCCCTCCACAAGGGTGCTCGTCATAGCCGCGCACCCTGACGACGAAGTCATCGGCATGGGCGGGCTCTTGAAGTACCTTACGAACGCCGCTTTCGTCCACATAACCGACGGCGCGGCAAGGGACACGCGGGCGGCCGCGGCAAGGGGCTTCCGGACGAGGGAGGGGTATGCGGACGCACGGAGAAATGAGCTTCAAAAAGCTCTCTCCCGCATGAGGGCCGCGCCTCTTGAGCTAATAGACCTCGGCACGCCTGACCTCGAATCTTCATATAACCTGGTCACTACCTCCGTTGCCGTCGCCGGGATAATGAAGCGCCTCAGCCCGGACCTCGTCTTCACGCACCCATATGAAGGCGGCCATCCCGACCATGACTCGGCGGCCTTTTCAGCGCGCGCCGCTCTTTCTCTTATAGAGTCCGCCGGCATGGCGTTGCCGCGCCTTATGGAATTCACCTCGTATCACGCCGACGGGAAAAAGCTTGCGGCCTCGCGCTTCCTGCCGGGCACCCCCCAGGGCCTCGGCATCGCGCTTACGGAGGAAGAGAAGGGATTCAAGGCAGGGATGTACGCCTGTTACGAGACCCAAAAGGGCGCGCTCAGGCACTTCCCGATAGGGGTAGAGAGGTTCAGGCCCGCGCCCGACTATGACTTCACGAGGCCGCCCCATCCGGGGAGGCTCTTTTACCAGAACTTCGACTGGGGCCTTAAGGGTGCTAAATGGTGCCGCCTTGCCGCAAGGGCGATGGAGGCGCTCGGGCTGCCTGGCCGGGAAGCCTTGCAAGCCCGGGGGCTCCTGGGGCGCCTTCTCTCAAGGCTCACTCCTTAGCAGGCTGCTGAAAAGTCCATCTGCTTCGAAGGCTGCGTCGCTGGCTACGAAGGCGTACGCGAAAAGTACGCCTCATCCCTCGCCCCACTGCTCCAGCGGGGCCTCGCATCTGGAGCTTTTTGAGCAGCCTGAATAAAAACTGAGTTTTTCAGCAAGCTGATCAGGGTTGCTTCCCGTCCTTGCCCCTGCCGAGGGCGGCCCTTACCTCCTCCAGCAATTTCCGGAGCTCCGCCTCCTCGACGCCCCTTTCCCTGAACCTGTCCAGGCCTATGAAGAGGCTTGCGAGTACGGCTGTCACGTACCCGAATACGGTGAACGCGTAAACCGCAAGCAGAAAGCAGAGCACCCTCCCTTCAGGTGTCTGGGGCCAGTATTGAGAGCCCATCGTGGTTACGATCATAGCAGACCACCAGAGAGACGAACCGAAGGTACTGAATCCCTCGCTCTCTTGTTCGAGCACGTTCATTCCAGCCGCCCCGGCCACGACGACAATGGCGGTGAGCGCGAGGACGTAGCCGAACTTCCTCCTCTCAAGCACCTCGGCGAGTATGCCCATGCTCCTGTTCACCGAGCCTATGACCTGGACGAGCCTTGCGCCCCTCACGACGCGCACCGCCCGGAGCGCGTGGAAAGCCTTTAAGGCCCGCAATATCCTGAGTGCCGGGACTGTAAGGGACACAATCGTAAGGAGGTTCCCCCGTACGTACGCCTTCTTGTCCGGGGCAAGGGCGAACTGAATGAAAAAATCCGCTATGAATATGACCCATATGGCGGTGCTCGCCGCGACGACCGCCCCGCCCGGCCCGCGCGTGAACTCTATGACGATGAGGACGAGCCAGACGAACCCCAGCACCATCATGGGGGTCTCAAGGATCTTCTGGTACCTCCTGAGCTCGGTCCATTTCTCTTCCTCTTCGCGCCTGTCTTCCGGAGCCATATGACATGACCTCCCGGTTTAAGAGCATGCCACCTCCGGCGCGCTTTGCAATAGCGGGGTGTTGAAAAACGCCTCAAAAAGATGCTGCCGCGAGGGTTGACAACTGGGAAAGTTGGATTAGAGTTATCACTATCGCTTCAGTGAAAAAACCCGTTTTTGACGCTTTTCTTCTTTCCTGGCCTGCCGCCCCCTCCGGGGTCCGCGGCGACTCTGCAAAAGGCGTTTGTCGATTTTTAGGTGCATTTCCGCGCATCGCGGCAGCGGTCTGCATTTGGAGGCGCGGCTATCAGGATGCATTTTCTCGCGCGGGGGGACATGCGGGTATTCAAGGGAAAGATATCCGTAATAATGCCTGCCT
This sequence comes from Thermodesulfobacteriota bacterium, assembly GCA_030583865.1. Classification (NCBI taxonomy): domain Bacteria; kingdom Pseudomonadati; phylum Thermodesulfobacteriota; species Thermodesulfobacteriota bacterium. The sequence goes on from CP129479.1 coordinate 818,811, forward strand.
ACAACGAGGGGCATCACATATACGAAAACCTCAGGGAGACCCATTCGGTCTTCAAAAGGTCGGGACGGAGGTTCGAGATAATACTCGTCGACGACGGGAGCCCGGACGCGACCTATGACCAGGCCCAGAAGGCCGCGCGGGAGCTGGGGAGCATCATCCCCGTTAGATTATGCGAGAACGGCGGAAAGGGCAATGCCCTTCGCGAGGGCTTCAAGCGCTCCGAGGGCGACCTCGTGATTTTCCTCGACGCCGACCTGGACCTCCATCCCGGACAGGTAATAAGCCTTTTCAGGGCCATGCTGGACACAGGGGCCGACGTGGTCATCGGCTCCAAGCACCACCCCGGCTCCAGGATAAGCTATCCTTCGTCAAGGAAGGCCCTGAGCCGGGCATACGCCCTGGCGCTCAAGGCGCTCTTCGGGATGCCCCTCATGGACACGCAGACGGGGCTTAAGGTCTTCACCCGCAGGGCTCTTGAAGAGGCCTTTCCCAGGGTGGTCTGCGGGAGATACGCGTTCGACGTCGAGCTGCTTGCCCACGCGCAGGAGGCTGGCTTCAGTGTCACCGAGGCCCCTGTCATCATGACCTTCAGAAGATCTGCCGCGTGGGGGAGGATACGGACAACGGACGTCGCAAGGATGGGGTTAGACACGCTCGCGATATTCCTGCGGCTCCATATAATACGGCATTACGGGACCGCCTTCGAATCCGGCACCTTCGCAATGGAGGGCGTCGTGTGATGGACGCCTTGAAGAGCGGCACCGTGCTCTTTTTCGCCACCCTCTCCGGCGGGGCCTTCAATTTTCTCTTTCAGGTCTTCATGGGCAGGGCGCTAACCGTAGAGGACTTCGGCTCGATGAACGCGTTTTTTTCGGTAATCCTCATAACAGGCATCCCGGCTGCCGCGATGGTGACGGCGCTCTCAAAAAAGATTTCGTCTTTGAACGCAGGCGGGCGGACAGGGGAGGCAGGGCGCCTTTACAGGGCCTCGTTCATCAGGATGGCCGTTTGCGGCGGCGTAGTCCTCAGCGTATCTGCGCTCCTGAGAGGGCCCATATCCAGGGCATTCGGGCTCGGGAGCGAATGGGTCCCGGTCATCGCTGGGGCCGGGCTCTTGTTTGCCTTCGTCCTTGCCGCCAATCTCGGGGTATTGCAGGGCCTGAGGAGATACCGTTACTTCGGGGCCGGGATCGGCCTTTTAAGCCCCCTTAAGCTCCTTATAGGCGGGTTCCTGGCTGCCGCCGGCTTCGGAGTAGGGGGCGCTGTCGCCGGGTTTTCATGCGCCATCCTGGCCGTTTTTTTCCTCACCATCATGCCGGTCCTTCGGCTCATTTCCTCCAGCAGCTGCATAGGAAGACCGGCAGCCCAAGCCCCGTGGCTAAGCTTTCAACAACTCGCATATGCTGCCGCCTTCGCGTTCGTAACGAACATCGACATGATAATGGTAAAGCTCTATTTCCCGGCAAGGGAGGCAGGGCTCTATGCAGCCGCGTCGGTCCTGGGCAAGGCCGTCCTCTACGCGTCCTCGTTCTCAACGGGGTCTTTCTTCGGGGGGTCATTCCATAAAAAGGTGCACGCGTTTAAGCTCCTGGACAGGGGCCTTTTCCGCACGTTCGCTGTATTCCTTCTTGTCGCTCCGGTCTTCGTGCTATTCCCGGGTCACTTGCTGGGCATGCTATTCGGCCCGGCCTTTTATGAAGCCGCCCCTGTGCTCAGGTATTATGCGGTCGCCGCCGGGTTTATGTCCATGGCAGGGCTCTTTATGGCCTACGGCGCATCGCGTCGGAACGCGGGCTTTCTCTTCAGGCTGATTGTCGTCTCAGCGCTTTTGCCGTTTGCGATAGCCGCGCTGCCGCAATCCCTGACCGCCGTCGTCCTGGCAGCCGGGACGGCGGCGTTTGCCCTCTCGGCCGCGGGCCTTGCGGCGGCAATAAGAGAGAGGCGATCCTTTAACGGGACGCAGGCGAAGCTGGAGGGCATAGCCGGAAGATGAACCCGACCGTATCCATAATAATACCGGTAAAGGAGATAAACGATTACATACGGGAGTCGGTCCCCCACATGCTCGCCCTGGACTACGATGATTTCGAGGTCGTCATTTTCCCGGATTCGGCTTCGGGTGACGCCTTCCCCGGGACGAGGATAATCCCTACGGGTCCGGCCGGCCCAGCCGAGAAAAGGGATCTGGCCCTTAAATACGCAAGGGGCGAGGTGTTCGCGTTCCTGGATGACGACGCGTACCCGGCCCGGGACTGGCTGAGGAAAGCGGTGCGGCATTTCAGACGACCGGACGTTGCTGCCGTCGGCGGGCCGGCCGTCACCCCCGGGCACGATTCGGTATGGCAGAAGGCCTCGGGGAGCGTCTTTTCATCATGGCTTGCAAGCGGCAGGTACGGCTACAGGTACCTGCCCGAGGGCGGGCTTAGAGAAGTGGACGATTTCCCGACCGTCAACCTGATCATAAGAAGGAGCTCCTTCGAGCGCGCCGGCGGCTTCGATACCGCCTATTGGCCTGGAGAGGACACGAAGCTCTGCCACGACCTCACGAAAAAACTCGGAGAGAGGATAATCTACGACCCCGAGGCGCTGGTATTCCACCACAGGCGGCCTCTATTTTCCGGCCATTTGAGACAGGTCGGCAGGTACGCGTTCCACCGGGGGCTATTCGCCAAGGCCCTGCCTGACACCTCTTTGAGACTTCAGTATTTCGTGCCGAGCCTCTTTGTCCTGTGGCTCGCGGCGGGCGGCCCGGCTTCCTTTATCTCAAGCTCGATGGGCGCTCTTTATATATCGCTTCTTTCCATCTACATCCTCCTCGTCTCGTCGGAATCCGTAAGGATAGGCCTCAAGGAGCGGGACTTCCGGGTTGGCGCGCTCTCGGCGCCGGGCATAATACTCACGCACCTCGTCTACGGGCTCAGGTTCATGCAGGGGTTCGCCTCGCGGAGGGGAAAATGAAAATCGCAATCTCCTACCCGCCTCTCGGGGACGGCTCCCGCGTGCCTCTCCTTACCCAGAACAGGCAGTTCCAGTGGTTTAAAAACCCCACATACATCTATCCGATGGTCCCGGCTTATGCGGCAACGCTCCTTAAAAAGGAGGGCTTCAGCGTATTCTGGGACGACGCCATAGCAGAGGGGCTCTCATTCGACGAATGGCTGGCCAGGATACGGAAGAAAAGGCCTGAAGTCATCGCTTTCGAGACCAAAACGCCGGTCGTAAAGAGACACTGGGCCATAATCAGCCTCCTGAAGGCCGAGGCGGCGAGGTCCTCATGGGACTTGAAGACCGTTCTCATGGGCGACCACGTCACGGCGCTTCCCGAGGAGTCTCTACGTAACTCTCCCGTAGACTTCGTGATAGCCGGCGGGGACTATGATTTCCAGCTCCTTAGCCTCGCGAAGGCGCTCGCGGCCTCCTCTGCCGCGCTTGCCGGTCTTGAGGCCGGCATATGGCTCAGGGAGAACGGCAGGCTCGTCAATACTAAGAATGCCGTAAAAAGGCGCGACCTCGATACGCTGCCGTTCATAGACAGGGACCTCACGAGATGGGAGCTCTACAGCTCGAAAAACGGGAACTTCAAGAGGAAGCCCGGCACCTACACCATGGCCGGAAGGGACTGCTGGTGGGGGAGGTGCAGCTTCTGCTCGTGGACGACCATGTATCCGGGCAGGGACTTCAGGAGCGTATCCCCGGAAAGGCTCCTTGACGAGGTTGGGGTCCTCATCGGGAAGTACGGCGTGAGGGAGATCTTCGACGACAGCGGGACCTTCCCCGCTTGCGAATGGCTCGAGGCCTTCTGCAAGGGCATGATAGAGCGCGGCTACGGGCGGAAAGTCTCCTTCGGCTGCAACATGAGGATAAACGCGCTCGGGATGCCAGAGTACAGGCTGATGGCAAAGGCGGGCTTCAGGTTCGTGCTCTTCGGGCTCGAATCCATGAACCGCGCCACACTTTCGCGGCTCGACAAGGGCCTCCGGCCCGAGCAGATAGCGAGGGGCTTCAGGATGGCAAAGGAGGCCGGGCTCGAACCGCACGTGACGGCCATGGTCGGCTATCCCTGGGAGACGAAGGAGGACGCGGAAGAGACCATAGCCTTCGCAAGGGAGATGTTCAGGAAAGGGTACATAGACTCGCTCCAGGCGACGATAGTTGTCCCGTATCCCGGCACGCCGCTTTTCGAGGAGGCGAGGAATAACGGCTGGCTTCTGACCGAGGACTGGGACAGATATGACATGAGCGGCTCGGTCTGGCGCTCCCCGCTCTCCGACGAGGACGCGATGAGGCTTACGCGGGGGCTCTACAAGGCGGCGCTCAACCCGGCGTTCCTGGCGAGGAAGGTCATGGGCATAAGGAGCATGGAAGACCTCAAGTTCCTGGTGAGCGCGGGCTTCAAGCTACTCGGCCATCTCTCGGACTTCAGGGCAAGGCCCAAGGGGCTCGGGAAAGACACGGCCACGTAGGTGCAGGCTGCTGAAAGAGCCTTTGGGGGAGACTTTCTACAGAAAGTCTCCCCCAAAAGGTTTTTCAGCGCTCTGATACGGCATCGGCATAGCGCGAAGGAGGGCCGCATGGAAAGCAATGCAGTGTTCCCGTCGGTTTCGGTCGTGGTACCGACCCTTAATTCCGGGAAGACCCTGGATGAGTGCCTGAAAAGCATCTCAGGGCAGGACTGGCCGGCAGATATGCTGGAGATAGTCATAGCCGACGGCGGCTCTACTGACTCTACCCTCGATATAGTGAGGCTCTCCGCGTCAAAAAGCCCTTTCGATGTCAGGGTGGTTCGGAACCCTTTGAAGACCGGCGAGGCCGGGAAGGCAGTTGGTATCAAGGAGGCCAGGGGGGAGCTCATCGCCTTCATAGACTCGGATAACGTCCTACCGGACAGGGGCTGGCTTAATAGGATGGCCGAGCCGTTCGCCGACCCCGACGTGGTCGGCGCGGAGCCGCTCGAATACGCGTGCAGGGCGGGCGACGGCTTCATAACGCGGTACTGCTCGCACCTCGGGATGAACGACCCTTTCTGCCTCTTCGCGGGCAACTACGACAGGTACTCGGCAGTCACCGGAAGGTGGACCGAGATGCCCTACAGGGCGGAGGACAAGGGGGGGTGGTTCAAGCTCGAATTAGACCCGGCCCGCTACCCGACGATGGGCGCGAACGGCTTCATCGTGCGTAAGCGCGCCCTCGAAGGCGCAGGCGAGTATTTTTTCGATATAGACATGGTGCGCGGTCTACTCAAAAAGAACCCGGGGTCGCGCCTTGCCAAGGTCAGGACAGGGATCGTCCATATCTTTTCAGGCGATACACGGACGTTCATAAGGAAGCAGATGAGGAGGATACGGGACTTCCGCCATTACGAGAGGCTCGGCATGAGGGAGTACCCCTGGAAAGGGGTAGGGAGGCATGCTGTCGCAAGGTTCGTCTTCTCATGCCTTACTGTATTGCCATTGATATCGCAGGCCGCGCGGGGGTACTGCCGAAAGCCCGACATAGCCTGGCTTTTTCACCCGGTAGCCTGCTGGCTTACGCTTATCGTATACGGCCTTGGCAGCCTGCCTTTTTTTACCGGGGAGTTCAAGCGGGAGGGCTGGGGCAATAACTGAAAGCCGCTTGATGGACAGAGTCTTTAAAAACACATTCTGGATGCTCCTTCCGAGCGCCTTCAACAAGGCCTCGAGCATATTGCTCGTTATTGTGCTGGCCCGCCACCTGGGAGCCGCAGGTTTCGGCTTGTTCTCCTTCGCTTTTTTCTATATCGTATTTTTCAGCGCCGTTACCGAGGCTGGGCTTACTACGGTCATGATACGGCGCATGAGGGCCGAGCCACAAAAGTCGGGGGATGTCTACCGTAAGGGGCTCAGGCTCGGCGCCGTCTCGACGCTTGCGGCTATTTCGGCGGCCATAGGGGGCGGAGCGGCGCTCGGTTTTGAAAAAGACGCGCTCTTGCTTACGGCCCTGGCCTCGCTGGGGCTCGTCTTCTCTTTCAGGGACGTGACCTTCAGGTGGTTCCTTGAGACGCCTTTCAGGGCGTCTCTCAGGATGCGCGTAAGCGCATTGCTTGGGATCGCCTCCGAAGGCCTCGGCCTTTTGGCTGTATTGGGGGCCGTTTACAGGGGCGCCGGTGTAGAAGCCATAACTGCAGTCTACGTCCTCTCGAACCTCCCCGGATTCGTGCTCCTCGGCGTCCTTTCATACAGGGCAGCCCCGGGCTCTACCGGGGAAAAGGTATCATACGCGGGTTTGCTCAGGGAGGCCCTGCCCATAGGGCTCTCCAACTCGCTCAATACGTTCTATCTCATGCTCGGCTCTGTCGTCCTCTTCCTCTACGGAAGTATAGAGGTGATGGGGTATTACGCGCTCGCGTTCAGGCTTACGACATCCCTCAGGATAATCCCCGAGGCCCTTATGCATTCGTTTTTCCCGCTCATGGCCTCTCAATCCGGCCAGGCGGGCCAGGCGGGATTGAACGCCTATTTGAGGAAGAGCGCCGGCATAATGGCGTTCACGGCCATGCCGCTGGCAATCGGGACTGCCGCGCTCTCGGACGATATTACCCGGCTCCTCGGAGGCGGCTCGTTCGGTCCGGCCTCGCTGGCCCTGAGCGTCCTCATATGGGCGACCGCGCTTTCTTTCTTCAATACATGCGCGAGGGCCGCGCTGAACGCGGCTGCCCACGGGCAGAGCAATCTCGCGGCCTCTTCGGTAATGGCGGCAGCTTCGGTTGCGCTGTGCTTCATTCTGATACCGGGATGGGGGCTTTCGGGCGCGGCCTGGTCGCTCGTGCTCGCGGAGGGGGCGGGGCTCGCGGCATATTCGGCGGTCATAGGGAGGCTGGGACTTGCTTTTCCGCTCCGGTTCACGGGGAAATGCCTCCTGGCAGGAGCCTGCATGTACGGCTGCATGACGCTATTGGACGGGCCGCTACTTAAGCTCTCTTTCGGCTTGGCTGCCTATCTCGCGGCTACAGCGCTGATGACCGGGACAGGACCAATCCGGGCCGCGAGGGCGCTTTCTCAAAAAGAGCCTACTTTTTTATAAGGAGCGCGATCGGGAAGGATTGGAGCGCGGCCCCGGCCTCCTGTACCCCGTTCAATGCCAATTCACGCCCGGTAAACGCGTCCTGCCACGAGGCGTCCCTGAGCCCCTCTGGCAGCCTCAGGAAGGTGCCCTCCCACACGTCCGGGCCTAATGGCCATTCCCGCTCGGGCACGACCCGGGCCATGAGGCGCGGGGCCACGACTATTGCCGCCTCTTCGCCGAGCACCCTTGCAAAGGCGGCGAGATGCCTCCTTAGCGCCCCTTCAGCCTCGATCGGCTCGTACGAGCCGTCCCTGAAAAGCCCGTGATGCGACCTTCTTTCATTAAGGGCCGCGTGGGTTGCGAATAGCTTGACCCTGCCGTCCTCGGGGGAGGCGAGCATCTCTTTTATAAGCGCACCCCGGTCCTCGGCGGCCCTGTTTCTTATCCCGTCAAGCAGGGCCTTTCTCAGTCCGAAGTCGACCGGGCGGCGGTTGTCGGGGTCCACGAGGCTCAAGTCCCAGAGCTCGGTCCCCTGGTAGAGGTCCGGCACCCCGGGCGAGGCGGCCTTGATGACGAGCTGGGATAGCGAGTTTATCATCCCGTACCATGCGGCCTTTCTCTGAAGAGGAAGGAACTCCTTCAGGAACCCGTTGTCAGGCGAGCCGAGTATGCCGTCTATGAACCGCATGAAGCCCTCTTCGTACTCAGTGTCGGGCCGCAGCCACGCGGTGTGTATCTTGGCCTCGCGGACGGCTTTTTTCATATAAGCCTTTATGCGTTCGCGGTATTCGGGGAGGCCCCCCTCCTCGAACGGGAAGCTGCCCAAAAGGGTCTGGTATAGGAAGTATTCGTCGTTCCTGTCAGGCACGCCGAGCCCCCCGGCCCTTTGCTTCTTTTTCCTGTTCACGGCGCTCCACCTGCGGAGGGCCGCTTCCCATTCGCCTGGCAGCTCGGAGAGGACGTTTATGCGCGCCCGCGCGTCCTCGCCCCTTTTCGTGTCATGGGTGGAGGTCGCGTTCATCGAATGCGGGCGTTCTTCGGCGGCCCTCCTGTTCCTCGAATGGAATTCCTCAAGGGTCATGCCGAATTGTCCCGGAGATGAGCCTACCTCGTTGAGGGAGATGAGCCTGTTGTAGACGTAAAAGAGCGTGTCCTCGATGCCCTTGGCCATGAGCGGCCCGGTGAACTGCTGGAACCGCATAACGAACTTGAGCCATTCGCCCTTTTCCTCCTCGCCCTGGTATTCCCTGAAATCCAGGGCCAGGACCTTCCCGATGAAGGAAAGCTCGTTGTAGAGGGCCGGGTTCCCGGCGATGGCGCTCTCGACGGCCTCCCTGATGTATTTCAAATCCGTCCCGGTGACCGACTCCGCGCATATGTATGTCCTGTAGACCGGGAACGCGGCCATTACCTCGACTATGGCCCTCTTGAGGCCGGGGAGAGTGATGTCGCTTCCGTGCCTGTCGCGGCTCAGGGTAAGCTTCAGGAGCTGCGCGAGGTTCGATACGTCGCTTGTCATGTCCATCTCTGTGATGAGCTTTTTCTTCTCGTGGAAGAGGTAGTTGTACCTGGATTTTATCCCGGTGAAGCTCGAGTATATGCGCGTCAGTCTCGATTCGTGGGTCGTATCGCATAAGACGCCGTTAAGGGCCGACATGAAATCATAGCCTGTCGTGCCCTCGACCGGCCATATCTCAGGCAGGGCCTCGCCGCTCCCGAGTATCTTCTCGACTATGATGTAGGCGTCCCCGGCCCGGTCCCTGAGCTTCCGTAGGTACTCAAGAGGGTTCTTCAGGCCGTCTATGTGGTCTATCCTCACGCCGGTAGCCCCGCTGTGGAGGAGCCGCAAAAGGAGGGCGTGCGTCTTCTCGAAGACCTCTTCGTCATCTGTCCGGAGCGTAATGAGGCCGTTTATGTTGAAGAACCTCCGGTAGTTCGTCTCCTCTGCAGCCACCTTCCAGAACGAGAGCTTGAAGGACTGCTCGGAGAGGAGCTTGTCGAGGAGGTTGTAGCTCTCCGGGTCGCCCGGAGAGCCGTTGAAGGCCGAGAGGCTCTCGTCGAGCTGCGACCTGAAATCCCGGTTCCCGGCATATAGCTCCCAGAGCATCCTCTTTACGAAAAGGGCCTGGTCCTCGATCTCGGCCTCGCCGCCCGCGGCAAGGGTCTTCAGGACGTACCGTATCCCGAGAAGCTTGACGTAGTCGGGGTGTTCCTTGCCGAGTTTCGTTACGAGCTTCCTGGAGAGGTGCGAGAGAAAGGCCTGGTAGGAGTCGATCTTAAGGGGGAAGCTCGTCTCATAGTATTTCACCTTCAGGCCGTCGTCCGAGTAATCGAGCCGTATCTCGCCACCTTCGAGCGCCTCGCCGTATATGCGGCCGAGGAAAGGGGCCAGCACCTTTTCCTTTATACCCTCGTACGGATGGTCCCATTCGATATCGAAGAAGCCCGAGTACTTCGATGCCCGCCCCTTTTCGAGCACGTCCATGAGGAACCGATTCTCGCCGTCGTAGGCCATGTGGTTGGGCACGAAGTCCTGGACCCATCCCATGCCGAAACCCCTGAGCCTGCCGAAAAGCGATTCAAGCTCCTCGATGGTCCCGACCTCGGGGTTGAGGCTCCCGTGATCCACGATGTCGTAGCCGTGCAGGCTCCCCTTCCGGGCCCTGAAGACCGGCGAGGCGTATACGTCCGATATGCCGAGGCTATCTAGGTAATCGATGATGCCTGAGGCGTTTTTGAAGCGGAAAGAAGCGTTGAACTGCAGCCTGTATGTGGAGGAGGGGACCCGCATGTCATGAGACGCTTACGTGGAAGTAGTTCCCGAGGTCCTCGAACGCCTCGACCCACCTCCCCGCGGCCTCGTCCCCTTCGGCGGCCTTCTCGCGGGCTTCGGCCAGCACCTTCCTCCCGAGCGCGAAGTAAAGGTTCTGCGCCTTCCAGAGCTTGAGCTTCACGGGCGTTGTACGGAGGAGCTTCAAGGCGTCCCTCAGCTTCTCTATCTCATCGAGCCTCATCGAGTCCCCGCTCACCTCCTCCATGCGCCCGGTCACCCACGCGCTCGCGAAGTAGCCTATGTCCTCGGGGTCTACCTGGACGGCAAGGTGCCTGGATTTCTTGATTATCCCGCGGAACTTCTCAAGGTTAAGCTCTTTCTCCTTCAGCACCTCTTCGAGGTCGTGGTTGAGGATGAATTCCGCCGAGACCCCGAGTGGCCTCGGGAGCGGCACCCCGAGCTTCCTGAGGAAGTCCATGGTGCCGTAATTGCTCTCGAATATCTGCCTGTGGAAGCCCTCGATGTCGCGGCTCGTCATGTGGAGTATCTCGTTCACGATCTTCCTCTGCTCGTCCCTGAAGAGGTGCCAGAGGGAATAGTTCGCCGCGCCGAAATGCCTGTCCATCAGCCTTATGGCCTCCGGTATTTCACCCCGGTCGAAGGCGGCCCTGAGCTCCTGCTCGGCGGCCATGAACTCCTCATCGCTCCTGAAGAACCTTATCCCGCAGTTTACGCTCATCTCGCCGAGGTGGAGCACCGCGGAGGAGAGCAGCGCCTCCTCCCACGAGACCCTCGACCTTATGACCGTCTTCCCGATTGCGAGCTTGTGCTTGCCGGCCTCTATCTTTTCGTAGAACTCGTTTTCGGCCTCGAAGGCGTATATGGAGGTCTTCTTCGAGTATTCCTCGAAGAGCGACGATATCGCGTGGTGCGCCCCGACCCTCAAGAGGTCGACACGGGAGGCCTTCACGAACCTGTCGTAAGCGTTCCCGGCGTTGCCGAAGACGTTGCTGGGAGTGCGCTCCAGTCTCGCTTTGAACCCGGATTCCAGAGAGACCCCGGCGGCCTCATCCGCGAGCTGCATGGCCATTGAGGCGTACATGATCACCTGGACGCCTTCTATGCCGGAGACCTCGTCGAAGAACCAGCCGCAGCTCGTGTACATGAGCTGGGAGTTCCTCTGCATCTCGAGGAGCTTGAGGGTACGCACCTTTTCGTCCTTCCCGAGCTGCCTCGCCGCGTGCCTTTTCAGGAAGGCCTCCACGTTCTCCCTGGACCTGTCGTTTATGACGTCTATGTACTCGTCCCTGGCGGCCCAGGGGTCGGCAAAAAGGGCCGAGGCCTCCCTTTCGTAAACCGGGGCGAGGGTGTCCCTCAGCCAGTCGAAAGCCTCCCTGAGCGGCCCCCTCCATGACTGGTTCCAGAGGGGGTATCCTCCCGTATTGCAGCCGCAGTCGGCCCTCCAGCGCTCCACTCCGTGTACGCAGCTCCAGGACGAGTTCTCGTGTATCTCGACCAGGTTTTCCGGCGGGAACTTCTCAAGGTACTCGCCGTAGTTTGTCAGCCTGGCAAGCCCCTTGGTCTCTATGTGGTAGAGGCAGTAGGAGAGCGCCATGTCGCCGTGCCTGTGGTGGTGGCCGTACGATTCCCCGTCGGTGGCTATGTGCACGAGGGCCGCTTCCCTTCCGTCCGACGGGAAGGCGTCCTCGAGCCTCTGCGCGAAGTTCTCGCCGTTGTCGAGGAGGTTCCCGAACCCCACGTCCCGCGATATCTGCCCGTTGTAGAAGAAGACGGCTATCGACCTCCCCGACGGCAGGTTGCAGAGGTACGGCGCCGTAGTGTCAACGTCCTCGCCCGATAGCTCCTTCCACCTTGCGCCCTTCTGGTTCTTCCTTATCCTCCGGGCCTGCCTCGGGGCGAGTATCGTGAACTTCATCCCGAGCTCGGAGAGGACCTCGAGCGTTTCGACGTCAACGGCTGTCTCCGGAAGCCACATGCCTTCCGGTTCCCTCCCGAACCGGGATACGAAATCCCTTATGCCCCAGACGGCCTGAGTGCGCTTGTCCGTTCTCGTAGCGAGCGGCATTATCATATGGTTGTAGACCTGGGCCATGGCGGAGCCCCGTCCCCCGTAGTTGCCCACGCTCATCCGGTCGGCCTCGATGATGTTCCTGTATACATCGGGGCTGTCGTTCTGCATGCTGTAGAGGAGGGTGGGGCCGAAATTGAAGCTTATCTTCGAATAGTTGTTTATAATTTCGATGATCTTGAAGTCCGGGCCGAGTATGCGGGCTGCCGAATTGGGCTCGTAGCATTCCTCGGTAATCCTCTGGTTCCAGTCGTGGTATGGGTGCGCCGAGTCCTGGAGCTCAATTCTTTCGAGCCAGGGGTTTTCCCTCGGGGGCTGGTAGAAGTGGCCGTGTATGCAGATGTATTTTTCCAATCAGGGCCCCTTTTTAAGATAAAGGGCGAAGCTCGTCGGGTGCAGGACGAAGTCCAGGTCATGAGCGCCGGATTCAAAAACCGCAGGCAGGAACGAGCCCGGCCCGTCCCATTCCTTCCCGGATGACTCAAGGACCCTGGCCCATTTCCCTTCTGGAAGCGTCCGGCTCATCCTTGCCTCGTCCGGGCTGAAATTGAAGGCCGCGAATACGGCCTCTCCGTCCGCCTCTCTTACAAGGAGCATCGCCTTCCCGACCTCGAGCGCGGTCGCTTTTACGCGCCCCTTTCCGGCCGCCAGGGCGGGGAATTCGCGGCGGAGCCTTATGAGCGTCCTGTAGAATCCGAGAAGGGTCCTGTAGCGTCCCGTGTCCCTCTTTTCCCAGTCTATTTTGGATGCAAGGAACGTCCCGATGCCTGCCGGGTCAGGCGGGTCCGCGCCCCATTCGAAGGCCTCGAACTCCTTTTTCCTCCCCTCCCTCACGGCGCTGACGAGCTCCTCGCCCTTGTGGTCCATGAAGTAAAGGAAGGGCGCATCCTCGCCGTATTCTTCCCCCATGAAGAGGAGCGGTATGCAGGGCGAGAGTAGGAGGAGGCCGGCGGCGAGCTTGAGCCCCTCGAAGGAGACGAGCCTCGAGAGCCTTTCTCCGAGCATCCGGTTTCCGACCTGGTCATGGTTCTGGACCGAGACTATGAAGCGGTCCTTCGGTATGCCCGCCGAGGGTCTGCCGAAGCAACGGCCCCTGTACTCGGAATACTGTCCCGAGTAGGTGAAGCCCTCGTTTGCCGCCTTCGCAAGGTGCCTGGCCTCTCCGAAGTCGGCATAATAGCCGCCCCGCTCGCCTGTTATGAGCGCGTGGACGGAGTGGTGAAAGTCGTCGGACCAGAGCGCGTCAAGGCCCAGGCCGTACTCGCCTTTTGATACCACCCTGGTGTCGTTCAGGTCGCTCTCTGCGAAAAGGCGGAATGCGCGCCCCTTTTTTGACGAATATCCGGCGACCCTGTCTGAGAGCGCCCGGAGGAACGGGTTCGCGCTCATGTCTATTATGGCGTGTATCGCGTCGAGCCGGAGCGCGTCGATGTGATAGTTTTCGAACCAGTGGATGGCGTTCCTTATGAAGAATTCCCGGACGTGGTCGCTCCCCCTGCCGTCGAAGTTGACGGCCTTTCCCCAGGGCGTCCTGTACCTGTCCGTGAAGTAAGGGCCGAATTCGGCTGTGTAGTTCCCCTCGGGGCCGAAGTGGTTGTAGACAACGTCCAGTATCACTGCAATGCCAAGCATGTGGCATTCGTTAACGAGGCGCTTGAGCGCCTCCGGGCCGCCGTAGGTGTTCTGGACCGCGAAAGGGAATACGCCGTCATATCCCCAGTTCCTTTCGCCCGGGAACTGGGCGACAGGCATGAGCTCTAGCGCGTTCACTCCGAGTTCCTTGATCGATTCGAGCCTCGGGACAATGGAGTCCAGGTCCCCTTCGCGGGTGAAAGCGCCGGGGTGGACCTCGTAGATGACCATCTCGGCCGGCTCCGGGCAAACCCATGCGCCGTCTTTCCAGCGGAACGACGCGTGGCCGACCACTTCCGAGGGGCCCTCGACCCCGAGCGGCTGGTAATGGGAGGCGGGATCAGCCCGTTCCCTGCCGCCGAGGGAGAAGCGATACCTTGTCCCGGCCCCGGCGCCCGTGACAAGTGTGCTCCAATAACCGGACCCGTCCCTCTCCATCGTGACGGCGCGCCAGGGCCCCTCTCCCGTGGCCTGTATTACGAGGCCCAGTACCGGGGCTTCTGGAGCCCAGACCGTGAACCGGCATCCAGCTTCTTCAATGTTCGCACCTATGTCCATCCGCCGGAATGTGGGCTGCGCAAAGAGGAAAAGTCCGCGCCATAAAGGGCCGAGCCCCTGTTGTTTACGTATAGTCTATATCCTAATCGGGATTAGTCAAACGGACACAACGGGGCGCGGGCGAAACTATCTCCCGCCCGCGCGGGCCTGCCATTTCCATTCCAGTATCTCGGGCGGGTCTACTCCGTAGCGGTCTATGTATGAGCTGTGGTCAAGGAGCTTTTTCGTATATTTCATGATGAGCTTTTCGGCAAGCCCGGCCCTTCCGGGGCTCACGAGCGCAATCTTTTCAGCGGCCTGGAGTACCAGGTGATAGCGGCTCGTCCGGTTCCGTACGTGCATGTCAAAGGGGGTCGTGGTGGTGCCCTCCTCCCTGTAGCCGTTTATGTCGAACCTGTCGTTTCCGGGTCTTTCCCATACGAGCTGCTTTATGGCCGCCGTATACCCGTGGAAGTTGAAGAGGACGGGGCAGCCGAGCGGGAATATCCTCTGGAACCGCGCCTCGTCGAGGCCGCCGGGGTATTTCTGTGGTATCCCGAGGACGAGTATGTCGACGACGTTCACGACCCTTATGCGCCAGTCCGGGGCCTCCTCGCGGAGTATCTGAGCGGCGGCCATGGCCTCGAGGGTGAGGTTATTCCCGCTTGCGGCAAGCACGAGTTCCGGGTCCTCGCCGCCGTTTGTGGAGGCCCAGTCCCAGATGCCAATGCCGGCCCTGCAGTTCTCGGCCGCCTCGGTCATGGTGAGCCACTGCACCATTGGCTGCTTGCTCGCTATGACGAGGTTTATCTGGTCGGTTGATTTCAAGCAGTTGTACATGGTGCAGAGGAGCGTATTGGCGTCGGGCGGCAGGAATATGCGGTATATGTGCCCTTTCTTGGTGAGGAGGTTATTTATGAAGCCCGGCCCCTGGTGGGAATAGCCGTTGTGCTCCTGCCTCCACGCCTCGGATGTGAGTATGAAGTTAAGGGACGATATGGGTTTTCTCCAGGGCACTTCAAGCGATGATTTGAGGAACTTGGAATATTGGTTCGCCATGCCGTCGACTATCTGGAGAAAGGCCTCGTAGCACGGGAAAACCCCGTGCCTGCCTGTAAGGAGATAGCCCTGGAGCCAGCCCTGGCAGTTGTGCTCGCTCAAGACCTCCAGCACCATGCCCTCGGGGCCTATCTTCTCCGAGCCGGGGGGGACCGGCCAGGCGTACTGCCTGCTGGTCACGTCCAGAACGGCCTCGAGCCTGTTCGATTCGAGCTCGTCAGGGCAGACGATGCGGAAGTTGCGCTCGCTGCGGTTCTCGACCATCAGCTCCTTGAAATAGCGGCCCAGGACCTCCATGGCGCTCGCCTCCTTCACGCCCTTTGCCTCCACCTTGACCCAGTGCTCGTCGAGACGGGGCATCCTGAGGGGGACCCTCCTTTCGCCGCCGAAGCTATGCGGGTTCATGGACATCCGGAGGTCGCCCTCCGGGCACTGTGAAAGTATGTCATCGGCGGGCCTGCCGTCCTTGTCAAAGAGCTCCCAGGGCCTGTAGGAGCGGAGCCACTCCTCGACCGCCTTGAGATGGGCGGGGTTTTTCTTGAGGTCCTTTCCCGGGACCTGGTGCGACCTGAATGAGCCTTCTACCATCTTGCCGTCCAGTTTCTTCGGGCCTGTCCAGCCCTTTGGCGTTTTAAGTATTATCATAGGCCATGAAGGCCGCTCCGGCCTCCTGCCTTTCTTTGAGTCTTCCTGGAGCTTCCGTATGGCTGCGTACGCCCGTTCGAGTGCGGCGTCAAATTCCTCGTGCACCCGGGGCCCCGCGGAGACTATCTCCACGGAATGCCCGTAGCCGGTGAAGAGGTCCGTAAGCTCCTTGTCTGTCATGGTGCCGAATATGGTAGGAGAGGAGATCTTGAAGCCGTTCAGATGCAGTATCGGCAGCACCGCGCCGTCGGTAGACGGGTTTATGAACTTGTTCATGTGCCATGCCCCGGCCGTCGGGCCGGTCTCCGCCTCCCCGTCGCCCACGAGGCACGCTGTTATGAGGCCGGGGTTGTCGAGGACTGTCCCGTATGACGTTGAGAGGGCGTACCCGAGCTCCCCGCCCTCGTGTATGACCCCCGGAAGGGCCGGGTTCAGGTGGCTCGGGAATTTGTCGGGCCAGGAGAACCATTTTATGAGCTTCCCGAGGCCTTCCCTATCGAGCGTAAGCTCGGGGTAGAAGGGCGTAAGCGCCCCTTCGAGGTACATGTTGGCGAGGTTCGCGGCAGCGCCGTGCCCCGGGCCGGTCACGAGGAGCACGCTCGCGCTTGTCTTGAGTATAAGCCTGTTGAGGTGCAGGCAGGTGAGGTTGATTCCGGGCGCCGTGCCCCAATGCCCCAGGAGCCGCTCCTTGATGTGCTCAAGCTTGAGCGGCTCCTCCATGAGCGGGTTGTCCTTCAGGTATATCTGGGCGGCCGCTATGTAATTTGCAGCCCTGAAATACCGCTCCGGGGCAGACGTCTTCGCATCAGCGCCCTTTCTCCCTGCCGCTCCTTTTCCAGCTCTCCCTTTCATCCGGCCCTCCTTCTGGCGTTCAGTGCGGTTGCCAAGGTCAACCGTCTTTCATATAAAGATAACTCTATCACATTTCATCGGGGCAAGTTATGCGGGGAAGGCGGTCCTGGGGGTTCCCTGCTATACTGTTTACCGTAAAAAATTCACAGGCATGAATACGCCCCAGAAATGGATTGATAACGGAAAGGGGAAATGTTAAAAAGGAACATCATCCAGAGTTCCGGGGCGGTATCTCCGTCTCCCCTCCGTTACAGCTACTTGCCGCCCAGAGAAAGCGTTTAAGCTCAATTGCATATTGTCGCTTAGCAACGCAGGTCCTTTAACGTAATTCAGAACAAACGAAAAAACAGCCACTTGTCACAGGAGAGAATCCGGTCAACTGATTGATGCGGCATCGCGGTTCCAGTTGTTCCGTTTTTTTTGCATGGCAGTGTCTCAATCGTACCAAGAGCAGTGTTCCACCATCCTTCAGCAAAGGAGAACCGGTAGATGGAAAGCTCTACAATGACTATCCTCTTTGCGCTGGGAGCAGCGGTGCTGGGCATTGTCTACGCGGCCTGGCTCGCGTTCTGGGTAAGGGGGCTCGATAGCGGCACGCCTGAGATGAGGAGGATCCAGGCGGCGATCCATGAAGGCGCAAGCGCCTACATGAAAAGGCAGTTCAAAACAGTAGGGGTGGTTGCGGCCATCCTTTTCGTCCTCCTCTGGGTGGCGGGCTCATGGTCCGGGCATTTCGGGCTCTTGACCGCCTGCGGCTTCCTGGTGGGCGGCGCGGCCTCCGGTATTTCGGGCTATGTCGGCATGATGGTGGCCGTAAGGGCCAACGCCAAGACCGCTCAGGCGGCACACAAGGGGCTTAACGCCGCGCTGGTGGTCGCATTCAGGGGCGGGGCCGTCACGGGGCTCCTTCTCATCGGCCTCGGGCTCCTCGCGGTCACCGGTTTCTACGCCGTGGCTATACGGGTAACCGACGAGACGCACGCCATAGCGTCGCTCCTTTCGCTGGGGCTCGGCGGAAGCCTCATATCGCTCTTCGCCAGGGTAGGGGGCGGCATATACACCAAGGCCGCCGACGTCGGTGCGGACCTCGTGGGCAAGGTCGAGGCCGGCATACCCGAGGACGACCCGAGGAACCCGGCGGTCATAGCCGACAACGTGGGCGACAACGTCGGCGACTGCGCAGGCATGGCCGCGGACCTCTTCGAGACATACGCCGTTACGACCGTCGCGACCATGGCGCTCGCGCACATCCTTTTCCCGGGCTCGGAGAACGCCATGCTCTTCCCGCTCGTGCTCGGCGGCGCGGCGATAATAATGACCATCATCGGGAGCTGGTTCGTTAGGCTCGGCTCCTCCAACAATATAATGACCGCGCTCTACAAGGGGTTCGTGGCAACCGCCGTCCTCGCGGCCGTGGCCTTCTTCCCGGTCGCGTACTATCTCATGGACGGGGTAGGGGGGGTGGGCTGGAGCAACTACTATCTATGCGCCCTTATAGGGCTGGCGGTCACCATATCGCTCGTCGTCATAACCGACTATTACACCGCCAAGCATTACAGCCCGGTCCAGCACATAGCCAACGCGTCCATCTCCGGGCACGCGACCAACATAATCGCGGGGCTCGCCATAGGCAAGGAGGCAACGGCCCTGCCCGTACTCGTTATCGCCGGGGCCATACTGGCGAGCTATGAGCTGGCGGGCCTCTTCGGAGTCGCGGTATCCGCCGAGGCGATGCTGACAATGGCAGGGATCGTCGTGGCCATAGACTCCTTCGGGCCGATAACCGACAACGCCGGCGGCATAGCCGAGATGGCCGACATGGGGGCCGGGGTGCGCGGCGTGACCGACCCGCTGGACGCCGTCGGCAATACGACAAAGGCCGTCACCAAGGGCTACGCCATAGGCTCGGCGGGGCTCGCGGCAATAGTCCTTTTCGCCGAATACACCCGGACCATATCGGCCGGAGGGGCGCAGGTCATCTTCGACCTCTCGGACCCGATGGTCCTCGTGGGCCTCTTCATAGGAGGCATGCTGCCCTTCTATTTCGCCGCCCTCCTCATGAAGGCCGTGGGAAAGGCCGCAGGCTCTATAGTGGACGAGGTAAGGAGGCAGTTCAGGGAGATTAAGGGCATAATGGACGGGAGTGCAAGGCCGGAGTACGGCAAGTGCGTGGACATAGTCACCTCAGCCGCCCTGCAGAAGATGATAGTCCCGTCGCTCATACCCGTTATCGCGCCGGTGCTCGTGGGCGTAATCCTAGGGCAGAAGGCACTCGGGGGCGTGCTCGTCGGAAGCATCGTGACCGGCCTTTTCGTCGCGATAAAGATGACCTCAGGCGGGGCCGCCTGGGACAACGCCAAGAAGTTCATAGAGGAGGGCAACCACGGCGGCAAGCACAAGCCCGCTCACCAGGCCGCGGTCACGGGCGACACCGTCGGCGACCCCTACAAGGACACGGCAGGGCCCGGCATAAACCCGATGATCAAGGTCATAAACCTGGTCGCGGTCCTTTTCGGGATACTCCTGTACTCGTAGGACTGGTTTTGCAAAACGCGCCGGGGTTTTCCCCCGGCGCGTTTTTTTTGTAGTAGCTATTTTGCAAAGGCCTTTTCCGCGCTTCCGCGCGGTTTTTGAGGGTAAGACTCGCTTGCTCGCCGCCTCCCCCATCCCGTGAACACACAAAAGCGAGCAGAGACCCGAGTTTTATGGGGTCGAGCGAGCGGATGCAAATCCGGAAAACTTCCTCTTGTGTCGGAGATTCCCGGCGGAATGCCGGGAATCTTCAACGGGCCCCCAAAGTCGCTTTGCTCCTGACTTCCCCGACCCGTTCACGCTCTTCCTCCCTAAGGCTACGCTCGCCTTACCCTCCGGGGTTTGTTAAAGACAAAAAAAAATCTCACAACACTTTTGTTTTTGCATTTAAAACAACCCGGGGCATAAGGCGGAGCGAACATAGGGATGGAGGAGGGGCGGACGAGGCGGGGCAGCAGGAGCGAGGCCAAAGGCCGAGCGACATAAAGGGCCGAGCCCGGAGGATGGAGGCGAAAGAGAGCGGAGCCTTATGCCCAAAAATAGCGCGGCAGCGCGCAAAAGGCCTTTTGCAGAGAGGTGTAAAGGAATGAAAGCCCTCAGGCTGGCTGGCGGCGCGCCCTTACGAACTCGATGATGCCGGGCATTATGGAAAGCACTATTATGGCGAGGATCACCATGGTGAAGTTCTCTTTTACGAGAGGTATGCTGCCGAAGTAGTAGCCAGCGAGCACGAATATGAGTATCCAGGCTATCGCCCCGGTAACGTTGTAGAAGAGGAACCTGCCGTAGGACATCGCGCCCACGCCGGCCACGAACGGCGCGAAGGTGCGGACGATTGGGACGAACCTGGCTATGACTATGGTCCTTGCGCCGTACTTCTGGTAGAACCTGTGCGTCTTGTCGAGGTATTCCTTCCTGAATATCAGGCTGTCCTTCCTGGAGAAGACCTTCGGCCCGAGGTAATGCCCGATCGCGTAGTTTACCGAGTCGCCCAATATCGCCGCTACGGTAAGCCCGGCTATCACGTACTCCACTTCCAGATACCCCATCGCGGCGAAGGTGCCGATGGCGAAAAGGAGCGAGTCGCCAGGGAGTAGCGGCGTTACCACAAGCCCCGTTTCGCAGAAGATTATGAGGAAGAGGATGAGATAGGTCCAGGCCCCGTAGGCCTGTATGACAGCCCCCAGGTGCTTGTCTATGTGCATGAATATGTCTATGAACTCTTTTAGAAGCTCCATCGCCTTTTCACGGAAATCCGAAGGTATAGATTATATCAGGCCGCCTGAAAAGGCAACAAATAAGCGTTTGGAATCGTACGCGCGGCTGATTTGACATGGGTTGCCCCCAATATATAATCAAATAAGACGGAATCCTTATGGCAACCTCTAAACATTGATCTTTTCCCCGGACTCTGCGTAGTTACGGGAATAAAAATGCTCACATATTGTCATATATGCTCCGCTTTTTATTCCCGGCCTTCCTTGATTTCGGGAAAAATCTCAAATTTTAGAGATTGCCTATGTTGCAGGGGCTCTGCCCTCCAAGACGCCCGGCCGCCGGAAGCGCGCGCCGGGGGAAAGAAGGTGGCTCGAATGCTTTCATGGGCGATAACCTTCCTCATAATAGCCGTAATCGCGGCGGTCCTGGGCTTTGCAGGGGTCGCGGGGACCGCGGCATGGATCGCAAAGGTGCTCTTCGTCGTATTCCTGGTGCTTTTCGTAGTCTCTCTCATCGCTGGCCGGGGCAGGCCGGCGGCATGAGGACAGGCGGACAGGCATAGAAAACGAAATAGATGGTCCATGATGCCGGAGGCGGCCTGCGCGAGTTTCCGGCATTCATTTGAGCGCGGCATAAAAAAGAGGTTACGGTCGTCCCGTAACCTCTTTTGTTTGAAGCGGGTCCGGGGCTCATGTTATATTGTCCCAATCGACGACAGGCCGGACCGGGACAAAAGCCCTTTTCAAACCGAGGTTTTCAGGTTTGAAAGAGGGGCGTAATATGGTATGATGTTCTGAGCTGCCCGGGCTCCCAGGCAGGCCCGCTTCGGAAATGCTGCATCCTCGTCCTTGAGGCTCTAATTTAACCGGACCGTCTGAAAGGTGCGCCTTATATGAACGCCAGGGACTTCGAAAACGAGATACGGATACACGTCGAGGCCAGGTATCCCATACTCTGGCTCGTCTCCTTCGAGGAGAGAAGGGTCGAGAGGATAGTGGAGTCGCTATGCGACTCCATGAAGCTCAATTTCTGGTCATGGTCGGTTTCCAGGGGCCTCTACGGGGGCGAGAAGAAGAAACGGGAGCCAATGGGCCGGGAAAAGATACTCTCGGTCATAGAGGAGAAGATAACGAAGGGCGAGAACGTAAGCAACCTCTTCCTTTTAAAGGACATAGCCTCGTATTTCAACTCCCACGAGTTCCTCCGCAGGTTCAGAGACCTCCCGGCCATAATAGACGAGCGCCACACCGTCAATACCGTCTTCATCCTTTCGCCCACGCTCGGCGAGATACCGCCCGAGCTCGAAGAGGACATAGTGGTCCTGGAGCTCTCGCTCCCGGACTACGACGAGATAGCCGACCTGGTCTCCCGGACTTACGGCCACCTCATCCCGTCGAGCTGGCACGCCTCCACCAGGTCGATACTCTACAAGTCCCTCCAGGGCCTTTCCCTCGACAACATAAGGAGGGTCATAAGGAAGGCCATCAGCCTCAATAACGGCTTCCTCAACGAGGACTGCATATCCTACATACAGGACGAGAAGCAGCAGATAATAAAAAAGCAGAAGATACTCGACTACTATCCCCACAGGGAGAACATAGAGAACATCGGGGGCCTTAGCGAGATAAAGAAGTGGTTCATCGAGAGGGAGAACGTATTCAGGCTTTCGAGGGACAAGATAACGACCCTGGGCCTGGACATCCCCAAGGGCCTCCTTCTCATAGGCGTGCCCGGCTCGGGCAAGAGCCTCTGCTGCAAGGCGCTCGCCGGCATATGGAACCTCCCGCTCCTCCGGCTCGACGTCGGCAGGCTCTTCGGCTCTACGGTGGGCGAGTCGGAAAAGAACATCAGGCGGTGCATACAGCTTGCCGAGGCGGTAAGCCCGTGTATACTCTGGATAGACGAGATTGACAAGGCCTTCGGCGGCATCGGGGGCTATCAGGGCGACTCGGGCACGCAGATGAGGGTCTTCGGAACCTTCATCACCTGGCTGCAGGAGAAAGAGCACCCTGTCTTCGTCATCTCCACCGCCAACGAGCCCAGGAACCTCCCGCCCGAGCTCTGGAGGAAGGGGAGATACGACGAGGTCTTTTTCGTCGACCTCCCGAGCCAGGAGGAGAGGGAGGAGATATACAGGATCCACCTCGAGAGGAGGATACAGAACCTTTCGAAGATGGACGTGAAGGAGCTTTCCCAGAACAGCCAGGGCTTTACCGGCGCGGAGATAGAGCAGGCCGTAAAGGACGCGGTCGTCTCGACCTTCAACCACCTTCAGGAGGAGCACGCGGGAAGGAACATGGAAGAGGTCGTGGACGGGCTTCTCGCTCTCGACGTGACCCAGGAAAGGCTTCTTAAGTCCATACGTCACATAACCCCGCTCTCGGTACTGAAAAAGGAGGAGATAGAGGAGCTCAGGGCATGGAGCCACCAGAGGGCCAGGCCCGCGTCCAAGTCCCTCTTCCTCCAGAGGGCGGAGTCGCTTTCGGAGACCGAGAAGAGGAACATCGCCCTGCACGAGGCCGGGCACGCGGTCCTCATGAAGCGGTACTTCAACCGCACCCCGGCGTTCGTCAGCATAGACAACTACAAGCCCTACTCGGCCTTCATACCGGTCGACGAGGCCATAAGGACGACCTACACCAAGAGCGACCTCGAAAAGGAGATAGGCGTCATACTCGGCGGCATGGTCGCGGAGGACGAGCTCATAGGGAACGACTCGAAGACCGTCGGCGCCTCACACGACCTCATCCAGGCGACCGGCATAGCCCGGAAGATGGTCATAGAATACGGCTTCGGCGAAATAATGAGGAACAAGTCCCTCATGGTCCTCCAGGACTACGCCCTTACCTCGGGCGGGGACGTGCTCGACGACATACAGAAGATCCTCGATTCCGCCAAGGAGTCGACCTCCAAGGTCATCTCCGAGAACAAGGAGGTCATCCATGCGCTCGTCGAGAAGCTCATGAAGGAAGTCCTCATTAACGGCGAAGGGCTCAACCGGTTCTTCAGGGAAAACCCCGTGCAATAAGGAGGAGGCAGATGTCCTTCTATACCGTCATAAAGACCGAGCTCTCTGTAAGGAAGTACCTGATATGCGCCCTCGAGGAGCTCAAGAAGCGCGGCGAGATAACGAGTTTCGTCGCAAGCGAGCGCAAGGACACGATCGAGGTGGACAGGGACGGCGACATCATCAATATCTCCAGGGAGAAGACAGGCTACCAGCTCGGCGGCGACAACCGCGTCGTGAACTCTTTTTCCAACAGGCTTAAGCAGATGTACGCATACGAGTCCATAAAGGACAACCTCCCGCTCGATTTCGAGATATCGAGCGAGACCGAGACAGCGGGCGAGATACAGATAGTCCTGAAAGGCTAGGGGGCTCTATGGACAGGCAGATACGGATACGCATAACGCCTGACGGCAAGGTGGAGATAGATTCGAGCGTCTACAACGACTGCAGGGAAGTGGCCAAGCAGCTCACTAAGCACCTCGGCACGATGGAGAAGTTCGTCGAGAAGGACGAAGTCTTCGGCGGCGAGGTCCGGATAAAGCTCGAATCCGGGGATTAGGGCCGCAGGGCGGCCCTGTCCCGCTATATCCTTGCGCATTGTTCTCCGCGCACGCGCGTTAGCAGGGTGTTGAAAAACACCTTAGACTCCGATGGACAGCACCCTTCTTAACATACACGCCATTCTGCCCGGCTCCAGGGTGAACGGCCCCGGCCTGCGGCTCGTCGTCTTTTTCCAGGGCTGCCTTAGGGGATGCGACGGCTGCTTCAACCCTGCCACGCACTCCTTCGAGGAAAAGGAGCTTTTGCCCGCGGCCTCGCTCATCGACGGGCGCATGGCGCCGGGTGTCGAGGGCTTGACCGTAAGCGGCGGCGAGCCGTTCCTCCAGCCCCGGGGCCTAAGGGAGCTCCTTGCCGCCGCAAGGGCCAGGGGCCTTTCGACGCTCGTATACACAGGCTTTACGCTCGAAGAGCTTGAGGCCGGCCTTCTCACGAGGGAATGCCTCCCGCTCATAGACGTCCTTGTGGACGGGCCTTATCGAATTGACATGCCCGAGAAGACGCTCCTCCCGCGGGGCTCCACGAACCAGAGGTTCCATTTCCTTACCGACCGGTACTCCTTGAACGACCTCATGCTGCCCGGCAGGGTCGAGCTGTTCATCTCCGGCGACGGGACCGTGAAGGAGACCGGGTTCGGCAGCCTGACCCGGACGGTTTTATGAAGACGAGCCTCGAAGCCCCGAGACAGTATTTGAGCATAGCCAGGGGCACTGACGACAAGTCCGCCATCCGGAGCCTCATCGTGCGCGCCGGCAGGGAGCTTCCGAAGACCCCCGAGGCCCTCGATCTCTTCGCTTCCGCGTTCGAGCTCCTCGACCGGATAGAAGACCCCGCCGAAAAGAGGCTCGCACTCCTCGATTTCGCAAAAGAGGTCCCTTGCACCCCGGCCTTCAGCAGGTTCTATTTCAAGGCCGCCGAAGCTGCCGTTATCGCTGCCGACGCGCTGGACGAGAAGCAGAGGAGGATAACGGAGCTCCTCCGGCTCGCCAACGAGATCCCGAAGGCCCCGGAGTTCACCGGACTCCGCCTCCTCGCGTGGAGGCTCGCCCTGGGACTTCCGGACAGGCCCAGGTTCGCGGAGCCCGACATAGAGAGGATGGCGAGCGAGCTCCCCAAGGCGAGCGACATCTCGTTTTTCGCCGGATATGCCCTCCTGGGCGTTGCGAGATTGATGCCAAAGGACGGGCCGTTCCTCCCTGTTTACAAAGAGGCGATGGAGCTCGCGATACGGGCCGCGGACGCGATAGCCGAGCCGTACTACAGGAGGTACGCCTGTTTGTCCATAGGCGACGAGCTCCCCAAAGACGGGGAGTTCGAGGCGCTCCGCTTGAAGGCCTTTGAGGGCGCGTACAGGGCCACCCTCGCCGTCGCCGACCCGTTCGGACGTGAATACTGCCTTATAGAGCTCTTCCAGGCCACCCCGAAGATGCGCGACTTTTTCCCTCTCATACAGAAGATAATAGAGGACGCGCTCTCCTTCTTCACGGTGCGGAAATGGATGGAGGACGTCGAGGTCTTCGACGTGGTCGATTATATACTGTCGGCCGAGGACAACGATATATCGGACTCCAAGAAGAACAGGTTCTCGCGCGAGAAGTACTCCAAGGCCATGTCGAGGGAGCTCCTTAAATTCGGCGAATCCCTTAACGACACCCGTTTCATAGAGACGCTCAGGCCTTATACGCACGTCTGGATACGCCCCCAGGCGCTCCGCGATTCCGTCAAAAAAGTCGTGGCCCGCCTCGAGTCCCTGAAGTCCACCTACCACGGGGCCGAGGTCGAGAGGCCGGTCTTCGTATCGGAGCTGCACCCTGAAACCGGCGTTGCGGTCGTCAAGCAGAAGGACCTTGCGCCGAGGGAGTGCATCTCCATAGACCTCGGGGCGACCAATACCGTCGTCATGCGGAAAAAGAAGGACGAGGCCCCGGATTTCATGCACCTGGGCTCCATATGCAGGCAGTACGATTCCATCCACATCGTGCCGACGCTCCTTAGCACGGAGACCAACAACATAGGCGCGGAGGCCTCCGGAGGCAACCCGGTCTCAAACATGAAACAGATGCTCCTGGAGGGGAACCCCAGGGGCAGGGAGCACATGGAGAGGTTCATAAGGATACTCTACCAGCACATGAAGAAGGCTGCCGTAAATACCGGCTGGTTCTCGATCCTACCCAGGAACGCAGCCGAGGTCGTCTACATGACCGTGCCGGTCGGCTACCAGGACTACAGCTCCGCGGTCCGCGAGATAGCCTCGAAGGTCATGAGGGGCGCAAGGGTGGAGCTGATCGAGGAGCCGCTCGCCGCTGCCGTGGGCTACCAGGTGGCCGACGACAGGGACAGGCTCATAATGGTCATCGACTTCGGCGGAAGCACGCTCAATACGATGGTCGTAAGGCTCAACATGGACGAGGTCCATATAGTGGCAAAGCCCGAGAGGGCGCTCATGCTGGGCGGCCACGACATCGACCACTGGCTCGCCGGGCACCTCTCGGCAAAGGCCGGCATAACCGGCGCTTCCCGCGAAAGCCTCCGCCTCGCGGCGGAGGAGGTGAAGATTAGGCTCTCCGAGAGGAGCGAGGCGCCGTTCGTATGGGACGGCATGGAGGCAGCCAAGGTCACGAGGGACGAATTCGAGGAGGTCCTCGAAAAAAGGGAGTTCTACGCGACAGTCGACCGCGCCATCATAAACGTCATAAAGAGGGCTGAGAAGGTCGGCGTGAGGAAGGAGGCCATAGAGGCCATACTTCTGACGGGCGGCTCGTCGCAGATACCGTCATTCAAGGACAAGATAGGCGACATTTTCCCTGAGCTCAGGGCAGGAAACCTCATCTACGACCACAGCCCGCTGACGGCGGTCGGCATGGGGGCGGCCTTCTACGGCACAAGGGACGTGACGGACAGGCACCTTGCGATGGCGTACGCCCTACGCTACGCGCCGCACGAGAAGGACGTAACGCACTCCTTCTGCATCGTGCTTGAGAAAGGCGAGCAGCTCCCGCTCGAGAAGGCGTTCAGGCTCAGGCCCGCAAGGAAGCTCGGACTGCAAAGGGAGATAACCCTGGAGCTCTTCGAGATACCCGAGAGGCTCCTTGCGAGGAGATGGGTGGTCGAGGACGGCATAGAGTACCTTAAGCAGGAGCTTAAGGAGACGGCCGGGGAGGCCCTTCCCGGGCTCAAGCCCTTTACGCTTGTTTTCGATGAGGCCGTTCCCGACGAGGTACACGTGGCATTTTGCGTCAGCGGGTCGGGAGAGGTTTCCCTCAAGTACGGCCCGCACGGAAATACCGTGGAAACCGGCCTCAAGCTCCAGTAAAGCAGTGATTTCAATGGGTTGCGCCATCTTTTAACCGTTCCACCCCTTCCCCTTTTGTTGCTACGGCCTCCCTTTTGTGACTACGGTCACTTAAATAAATCCGGCCCTGGTTTATAAGAAATACAGAGATTCACCTTCGGTTTTCGGTCTCCCCTTCATGCATGAGCGGCATCGGTTTTCAGATAATTCCAGAGGAGGACTATTATGAGCACTGAGGTTATCGAAAAGGGGATAGGGCTTGCGCGAGAGGGGCTCTTCGATGACGCTGTCAAGGTTTTCGACCAGGACCTCTGCTTCACGCAGCACCCGACCGCAATGTCGTATTACGCCGTGAGCCTCGCCAACTCGGAGGGCAACTTCGACAAGGCCATATCGCTCTGCCTCATGGCGGCGGAGAAGGAGTTCTATAACCCCGAGATATACCTTAACCTCGGGAGGATATTCCTCCTTAACGGGCAGAAGTCCGTTGCAGTGAGGGCCTTCAGGAAGGGCCTCAAGCTCGATAACGACAACTTCGCCCTCCTTAGCGAGCTTAAGAGGCTGGGCGTAAGGAGAAAGCCGGTCCTTACGTTCCTTCCAAGGCAGAACCCGGTCAACAAGCTGCTTGGCATGCTCGCCTGCAGGGTTACGCGCTGAAAAAGCGCTTGAAGCCCCGCGCCCTTGTGGGCAGCGGGGCTTTTTTTATTGCATCCTGGCCGTGACCTCGTTAAGGAGGAGAAGCCCGGATTCGGTGGCCAGTACGTCCTCCCCCCTTTTACGGACCAGGCCTTCCTTAATAAGCGCTTCAAGGCCGGGAAGGGCCTCGCCCGGATATAGCCCGAACTTTTCCCGGAATTTTTCGCCGCTTACGCCATCGTCCACCATCCGGAGCCCCAGCATTACGGCTTCGAGCATGGCCTCTTCCCTTCCGAGTTCCTCTCCTCCGGCTGAGGCGTCCATGACGGCCTCGACCCTTTTCATATACTCTTCAGCGCTGGTCTCGTTCCACCATCTCCGGCCCCAGCCCGGCCAGGGGAGGTATGAATGGGCGCCGGCCCCTATGCCGATATACGGGGCCCCTTTCCAGTAGAGGGTGTTGTGGACGCTTTCGCGCCCGGGGAGCGCGAAGTTCGAGACCTCGTAATGCCTGTACCCGGCTGACTTGAGAATTTTTATTGCCATGGTGAACATCCCGGCTTCGGCCTCCTCGCCGGGAAGTCCGGTCTTTCCGGGTCCGTACCTGCGGTGAAACGGGGTGCCTTCCTCGATGGTCATCCCGTAAAGCGAGATGTGCTCGGGTTTCAGGAGAGCGGCCTCTGAAAGCTCCTCTTCCCATCTGGCATGGTCCTGGCCGGGAGTACCGAAGATGAGGTCTATGCCGATATTGTCGAAGCCGGCGTCCCTGCCCCAATTGAATGCCTGGGTTGCCCTTCCGGCGGTATGGGTCCTGCCGAGCGCGGCGAGCCTGGCGTCATCGAGCGACTGGAACCCGACGGAGAGCCGGTTTACGCCATGCTGCCTGTATCCGGCGAGCCTGGACGGGGAAAGTGTGTCCGGGTTGGCCTCGAGCGTGGCCTCGATCCCGTGCGAGCCGGCAATCCCGAAGAGCTTGATTGCGGAGGACAAGAGCTTCCCTATTGCCTCAGGGGAGAAGAGGGTCGGGGTGCCGCCGCCGATATAGAAGGTGCGGAGCGGGCCCGGAATGCCCTCTTTGCCGGCCCTCGCCCCGAGCTCCTTTAAAAGGCATTCCACGTACCTGTTTTCGTATGCCCGTGCGTCTCCAGCGGCGACCGAGTTGAACGCGCAGTACGGGCATTTGCTGAGGCAAAAGGGTATGTGGGCGTAGACGCCTATCCCTTTTTCTTTTTTTCCGAGTAGTCCCACAGCCTCCTGAAAACGTCCCAGGGCGATATTATCCCGAGCAGCCGGTTCCCGTCGTCCACCACTAAGACCGAGTCCGCGTGCTTTCCGGGGTTTACGAGCAGGGCAGCGACTTCCATCGTCGATGTCTCCGGCCGGACGGCGACGAAGTCCCGCTCCATGAGGTCAACGACCTTTTTCAAGGCAAGCGAATCGATGTTCCTTATGAAATCCGGGAGCTCAGGAGCGAACTTTACGTCAGCGACAAGCCCGTCGCTTACGTATTTCGGCAGTATCGCCTTCATGAGCGCGCGCGGGGTTATGACCCCCATGACCCTGTTTTGCCCGTCAAGGACGGGTATCTGCCTTACTTTTTTTTCCTTCAGGAGCCTGAATGCGTCGAGCATGGTCCCGGAACCCGGTATCGTAAGGACCTCTTTGGTCATTATGCCTGCGGCCGTCATCTCGATTCCCTCCTCCCGGGCTCTATCCCAGGTACCTTATATACATGTAGGCCGTCGCGATTGCTATCGAAAAAAGCATGAGCGGATAAGCAAGCAGCATGAACTTTACAAACCCTATCCCGTGCCCGTTCCTGTGCGCAATCCCGGCAACCACCACATTGGCCGAGGCGCCGATGATCGTGCCGTTCCCTCCGAGGCACGCGCCCAGCGAGAGCGACCACCAGAGCGGCAGCACCGCCGCGTCTCCCCCGAAGGACGGGGCCATGCCATTTATGAGCGGTATCATCGTCGCGACGAACGGGATATTGTCCACTATGGACGATGCGATAGCGGACCCCCAGAGTATCACGAACCCTGTCGTAATCAACCGCCCGCCGGTCGCCTCAAGCATCATGTCCGCCATGAGCCTTATGAAGCCCACCTCTATAAGACCGCGCACGACTATGAACAGTCCTATGAAGAAGAATATGGAGGTCCACTCGACCTTCTCCATGACGCCGTGCAGGTCCTCCTTCGATATCATGAGCAGTACCGCTGCCCCGAAGAGGGCTGTCGTGGCCGGCTCGAGGTGGAGATGGCGCTGGAGCATGAAGCCGCCTATGACCATCCCGAGGACCGCGAGGCACTTCATCATCAGGGGCCTGTCGGTCAGGGCCTCCGCTTCCCTGAACTCCATTATCCGCTTCTTCCTTTCATCCGAGACCCTGAAGGACTTGCCGTATATGAGCCTCAAGGGTATCAGCGTGCCGACGGCCACGAGAGGCACGACAGGCCCCACTCCGAAGACGAAGTCCATGAAGGTGAGCCCGGTTGCGCTACCTATCATGATGTTCGGCGGGTCGCCGATAAGGGTCGCCGTGCCGCCTATGTTGGACATGAGTATCTGGGAGACCAGGAACGGATCAGGGCTTACTTCCAGCTCCTCGGTTATGAGTAGCGTGATGGGGACGGTTAGGAGCACAGTCGTCACGTTGTCGAGGAGGGCCGAAAGGACCGCGGTCACGACCGAGAGGGACACGAGTATCCTCCAGGGGTCGCCCCTGGACATCTTGGCCCCTTTTATCGCCATGTACTGGAACATCCCCGTCTTCTGCGAGATGAAGACTATTATCATCATACCGATGAGGAGGCCGATGGTGTTGAAGTCGATCCCCTCGATTGCGGCCTCCTGGCTGATGACTCCGAAGACTATGAGTGCCGTTGCCCCCAGGAGCGCGACAACCGCCCTGTTGAGCTTGTCCCAGATGAGGAGGGCATACACCAGCGTGAATATCGCGATTGCGATATAGAAGTTGAACTCCATAGACCAAATACTCCGGATTATCGGGAGTTTTTGAAGAGGGTTGTATTTGACGGTATTTTGACATTAAAAAGCTGTAAAATCAAGCACTTATAGCTCGCGATTGCCTTTGGACACCCTGTATTTCCTAACGAACCCTGTCGGCCTGTAGCTCATCTTGGCTTTCCGGAGCCCAGCGAGGCCCAGGTCCTGCTCCCTGTTTATGAGCTCGTATTTCTCCGGGAGTATGGAGGCGAAGCTCTTGTTCACGAACTGGAGGAGCCCCTTGAAGCCGGGCGCCCCCTTTTCGAAGTGTATGACGAATGTGCGGGTGTTGAGCTCTTCGCCCAGCGTGTATGCGGCGGGCCTGCCCTCGACGAAGTATATCCCGCCGCAAAGCCCGAGCTCCTCCGAGAGCTCGAGCCCCTCCCTCGCCGCCTCGTAGTCGCCGGGGCCGTCCTCTCCTGCCCGCCACTCCTCCAATATGGCGAGGGCGTCTTTCCCGTGTTCGGGAAGAAGAGGCCCGGCCTCGTACCTGTATCGCCCCGTAAAGTAGTTCACAAGGTTCTTCTTCCTGTGATACCTACGGCCTGCAAGGCTTGAAAGCTCTTGCCGCGAGTACAGGTAGTCGAAATTGTCCCTGTCCTCGGCAACACTGAAGCCCAGCTCCGAGAGCTCCTTCGCGCGATTTTCCGTAACGCACTTCATCGAGCCGAACCTCCGGAAAAGGTCTGCGAGCAGTTCGATCGGGGGAAGGACCGCGGGCAGGATGAAGAATGCTGCCCCGTCGTCTTCCCCGGATATGACCGGGCTGCCGTCAGGGAGCGCGGATAGCATGTACCCGTGGGCCTTCCTGAAGAGATAAAGGTTTGCGAAGGTGAGCTCAGAGACCTCCGGCTCAAGCGCCTTGAGCGCCGGTTGCAGGAAATCTCTTGCCTCCCGGTTCAATCCTGCGAACTTTGGGTATTTGGGCGGGGTAAACGGCAATAGGTGTCTCCTTTTCGGACGCGCTCCAGGCAAGGAGAGATGCCCCCTGCCATCCATATTATTCTATCGCATGCAAAAACAGGTAGTCTACGGGTATTAATACGGAGGGCTTTATTATATCTTTGGTATAACCCTTGAAATTCAAGCACTTATAGGCCAAAAACCCTTAATCTTGTCTTGAGTTTTTTCCTTGTTTTGTGACCCATGTCACTGCCGGTTGCGTGATTGCGGTGATATAACATGGGCGTGTCATAAAATGTAAAGGAGGATAGATGGGCCATGAAGAGAATTAGCCGGTTTTTCGCCCTCTCAACCCTGTTCCTGTTCGGAGCTCCCGCAATCGCCGGCGCGGAGCTTGTCACGATCTATGGTCCCGTCTATGTGGCGAAGACGAATAAAGACGCGAGGAGCGGCACCAAGGAGGCCAATTTCGTTTTCACGGCCCCGGTCCCCGGAAACGGAAAGGTTATCGTCAGAAACGGCGGCGACGCCGGCAGGAAGTCCAGGGTCAGCAGCGCTACGATAGACCTGAACGGCGAAGGAGTCGCCGGCAGGAGCGACTTCAACAACACCGTCGAGAGCCTCGATTACGACGTTGTGCTACTTCCCGATAACAACATGGCAGTCAGGGTGAATGCCTGCAACGCTTGCGAGCTTGAGATAACGGTACTCGGAGAAAAGCCTGCTCCCCCGCCCATAACCAGGTGGGTAAGGTAGCGTCCAGTTTTTTTTGACCGTCCTCCAAAACCTTCATCGCCTGAGCTGACGACGGCTCCAGCTCTTCAGAACACCCTCACAGGCCCCGCGCCCACACCCCCCTGAGTCAAAGGGCGCGGGGCCTGCCCCCCCCTTTCTTTTCGGCAGGCATGAAACACCCGGCATTGGAAGCTCGCGAAAGACTTTTGGGCCTTTCGGTTCCGGCACGCCGACGGGCCTGTGCAAGGGGCCTCGCATCACGCCCTTCTCGCTTGACAAGCATTTTAGCGGCTGTTATTTTTGTTGGGCTATTCGGGGGAATCGTATATAATTGATTAAGGCAACCTCTGAAAATTGCTATTTTCCCCGGACTCAGCGTAGGTTACGTTAATAAAAATGCTCACATATTCACATATATGCCTCCGCTTTTTATTCCCGGCCTTCCGGGAAAAGCGGAAAAAATTTTAATTCTCAGAGGTTGCCTTAATTGATACATCGCGGGCAAAATGGTTGCCCGGCAAGGCTTTAGCGGGGTGTTGAAAATACCCCGCTCAGGCAATCCATGGATGGATTGCCAAATTGCGAAGACTATCCAAGTCGAGCAATTTGTGAGGCTTGGACGTATTCATTCCGGCCAAGCCGTGGTTGAAAAAGCCCAGGAAGGACTTTTTCAACATCCTGATAGGGTTCCCGGAGGGGCCGTCATGCAGGGATTTTCACAACGCACAAGCAATGTCCTTAGGGCGATTGTACAGGACTTCATCAGGACCGCGGAGCCGGTAAGCTCCAAGGCCATCTCCACGAACTATTCCCTCGGCATAAGCCCGGCCACCATAAGGAACATCATGGCCGAGCTCGAGGTCCACGGGTATTTGAAGCAGCCGCACACGTCAGCCGGAAGGATACCCACGGAAAAGAGCTTCAGGTACTATATCGACGGCATGCGGGAGCTCCGTGAGCCGGAGAAGGAGGACAAGGACCTCTTAAGGAAGAGCTGCGAGCGGGCCGCCGGCCTCGAAGAGATGCTCTCGGACACCGCAAAGGCGCTCTCGTCCATAACCAGCTGCGCCGGGCTCATGTTCATTCCCAGGAGGGAGAGTTTCGTAATAAAGCACATAAGCCTCCTCCCCATAGACGCGTCCGGTGTCATAGTGCTCCTGGTCTCGAGGCACGGGCAGGTCGAGAGCAAGATCGTCCGCATGGAAGGGATAGCGAAGCTCGAGCTTGAGAGGATATCCAATTACCTGAACTCCTTTGCCGGCGGGCTTACCCTCAAGGGCCTCCGGGCCCGGATAATCGACGAGATGCAGAGGGACAAGAACCTCTATGACGAGCTCCTCCTGAAGGCCCTGCGCCTCGGGGCCGAGGCGCTCGAAGACAGCGGCAGGGCCGGGGAGAACGACATAGTGGTCGAGGGAAAGATCAATGTCCTGGAGCAGCCGGAGTT
Source organism: Thermodesulfobacteriota bacterium (assembly GCA_030583865.1). Classification (NCBI taxonomy): domain Bacteria; kingdom Pseudomonadati; phylum Thermodesulfobacteriota; species Thermodesulfobacteriota bacterium. The sequence continues at coordinate 852,764 of CP129479.1, forward strand.
CAGGGACGACGTCGAGAGGATGAAGAAGATATTCTCCGCCTTCGAGGAGAAGAGCCTGCTTGTAAAGCTTCTGGACAAGAGCCTTGACGAGAGCGGCATCCGCATATACCTCGGCTCCGAGAGCGCGGTCGAGGAGTTCGAGGGGCTGGGCTTCGTTACGGCCCCCTACGGCAGCAGGGAAGCGCTCGGCACGCTCGGCGTGGTCGGCCCGGTCCGCATGGACTACTCCAGGATAATACCCCTGGTGGACTACGCCTCCGGACTGCTTACGAAGGTCCTTTAGCCCGGGCGACCTCTAAAAATTGATCTTTTCCTCTGACTCTGTGTCAGGCCGGGCATAAAAATGCTCACATATTTTCATATATGCTCCGCTTTTTATTCCCGGTCTTCCTTGATTCAGTGAAAAATCTCCAATTTTTAGAGGTCGCCATTAACGTTTTTGTTCCAGGGGCGCGCCTCCCGGGTTGATTTTCCGGGCGCACGGCACTAAATTTTATTCTGATTCCGAGCGGGGCCATTTTTTGCCGCCCCGGCATGACTAAAAAACAAGAAAAGGGATTGTGATGGACAGGGACGAAGGCACGGAAAAAGAGGCCCGGAGGGATGAGGGCGCGGCGGATGAAGGCGCGCCGATTGCCGAGACGCCGGAGGAGGAGATAAGGCGCTTAAGCGACCAGCTCGAGGCCAAGTCACTGGAGGCCGCGGGGAACTACGACAAGTACCTGAGGGCGCTCGCGGACCTCGAGAACTACAGGAAAAGGGCCGAGAGGGAGAAGGCCGAGGCCATAAGCTTCGCGAACGAGAGCCTCATGGAGGAGATACTGCCCATAGTGGACAATTTCGAGAGGGCCCTTGCCCACGCGAACGGCGAGGGTAGTACGGAGTCGCTCAGGCAGGGAGTGAAGCTCACCGTGGACCAGGTCTACGGCGCGCTCAGGAAATTCGGACTTCAGGAGATAAAGGCGGCAGGGGAGAAGTTCGACCCCGCGCTGCATCACGCGATATCCGAGGAGGAGACAGGGGAGGCCGAGCCCGGGACGGTCGTGAAGGAGTTCCAGAAGGGCTATCTTTTGAAAGGGAGGCTCTTGAGGCCGGCCATGGTGGCCGTTGCCAGGCGCCCGGCCGGCTCATAAAAGATGATGGACGAAAAGGATTTCTATAAGATACTCGGCGTTTCCAGGGACGCGACCGTTGACGAGATAAAGAAGGCGTACCGGAAGCTCGCGCACCAGTACCACCCCGACAAGCACGCCGGGGACAAGGAAAAAGAGGACAGGTTCAAGCTCATAAACGAGGCCTACGAAACGCTCAAGGACCCGCAGAAAAAGGCCAATTACGACAGGTTCGGCTATGCCGGTTCCGGCGCGGGCTTTGGCGGGGGCGGAGCCCCCGGCGGCTTTGGCGCGGACTTCCAGGACATCTTCGGCGAGGTCTTCTCCGACTTCTTCGGCGGAGGCGGAAGGAGGCGGCCCGGGCCGGAGCGCGGGGCGGATCTCCGCTTCGACCTCGAGATAAGCTTCGACGAGGCGGCCTTCGGGACGGAGAAGACCGTGAAGGTGGAGCGTACCGTCGCCTGCTCCGCCTGCTCCGGGAGCGGCGCAAAGCCCGGCACCCATCCGGTGACCTGCTCGACCTGCGGCGGGGCCGGCCAGGTCAGGTTCCAGCAGGGGTTTTTCAGCATAGCCAGGACCTGCCCGGCGTGCCAGGGGCAGGGGAGCGTCATAAAGGACCCCTGCGGCGAGTGCAGGGGGAGCGGCAAGACCAGGTCGGTTGCGCCGCTTACTATCAAGATACCCGGCGGGGTCGATACAGGCTCGAGGTTAAGACTGGCCGGCGAAGGCGAGTACGGCGACAGGAACGGTCCGTCCGGGGACCTGTACATCTTCATCACGGTCAGGCCGCACCCGATATTCAGGCGCGAGAAGGACGACGTAATCTGCGAGGTGCCGATAAGCTTCAGCCAGGCCGGGCTCGGCGCCGAGATAGAGGTGCCCACCATAGAGGGCCCGGCCAAGCTCAAGGTGCCTGCCGGCACCCAGTCCGGGAAGTTGTTCAGGCTCCCGGGCAGGGGCATAGCCTCGGTGCACACCGGAAGGCGCGGCGACGAGCAGGTCATTATAAAGGTAGAGACGCCGACAAAGCTCAACAAGAGGCAGAAGGAGCTCCTCCAGGAGTTCGCGGAGATAAGCGGCGAGGACACGACCCCGCTGAGAAAAAACTTCTTCTCAAAGGTCAAGGAAATCTTCGAATGAGAAAAGCCATAATAGCCTTTCTGGCGCTCCTTCTCCTGGCCCCCGGGGCCGACGCCTTCTGGTTCAGCGACAAAACGAAGACTGACGACCTCCTGGTGATTTTCGAGGAACTCGACCTGAAGGGCGCGGACGCCGAGACGGTCCGCAAGCTCGAGGGCTACGTGGACTCGAACCCCCGGTCCGACTACATGGACGAGGCGCTCCTCAGGCTCGGCCGCATTTACAGGGACAGGAAGGAGCTCCCGAAGGCCGCCGAGACGTACAGGCTGCTCCTTTTCAGTTTCCCCGCGAGCAAGTTCAGGCACGACGCCTCGATAGAGCTCGGGTTAATCGAATACAGGACAGGCAGGCTCGACCAGGCAAGGGAGGCGTTCGAGGCGGTCAGGAAGGACAGGGACGCTTCCATCGCGCAGCGCGCCAAGGCCGCAAGGTTCCTGTCTGAAATAGAAAAGGCCTCGTTCGGAATAACCGTCCCCTCGAACCTCCCGGCGATCGGGGTGCTCCTTCCCTTAAGCGGCGATTACGCGTCGTTCGGAGAGGAGGCGCTCTCGGGCATCCTCCTCGCGTCCGGCATATTCGGCCCGAGGGCCCGGCAGGTGGAGGTCATAGTGAAAGACGTCTCGGACCCGGCCTCGGTATCCGGGGCGGTCCAGGAGCTCGCCTCGAACCCGAGGGTCCTGGGCCTCATAGGGCCGCTCCTAAGCACCAACGCGCTCGATGTCGCAAGGCAGGCCCAGATGAACAGGCTTCCGGTAATCACCCTTTCGCAGAGGGAGGGGGTCACCGACGCCGGAGACTACGTATTCAGGAACTTCCTCACCCCCGAGGACCAGGCGCGGGCGCTCGCCGCGCACGCGTCAAAGGAGCTGGGCGCCAGGCGTTTCGCCGTGCTCCATCCGCAGAGCTCCTATGGGACCGAGCTTGCCAGGCACTTCGAGATGGCCGTAAAGGAGAACGGAGGCACAGTCGTCCGTAAGGCCTCCTACCCCCAAGGCACCGCGGATTTCACCGACACCGTGAGAAGGATTTTCGGCGTGCAGACGAAGGAGCGGAAGGAAGGTAGGCGCGTAATAAGGGAGTTCGAGCCGACTATCCAGGCGGACGCGCTCTTCATCCCCGATTCCCACGAGCAGGCCGCTCTCATCGCGCCGTACCTCGAATACTTCAGCATCAAGGGCGTGAGGCTCCTCGGCTCGAACGGCTGGAACTCGCCGAGGCTCGTGGAGCTTGCCGGCAGGAACGTCGAGGGCGCGGTCTTCGTGGACGGGTTCTACGCCACGAGCAGGAGGGGCGGGACCGAGGAGTTCGCGCGCGACTACAACGCGACCTTCGGGAAGAGCCCCGGCATACTCTCGGCCCACGCCTTCGACTCGGCCCGCATGCTCCTCCATGCCGTCGCGGGATCAGGCCCCGGCTACGGCAGGGATGACGTGAGGGACAGGCTGAAGGGGCTTAAGGAGTTCAGGGGCGCAACGGGCGCCATTTCCTTCAACCCGAGGAGGGAGGCCGTAAAAAGGCTCTTCATCCTCACGGTTGAGAACGGCCGCATCGTGGAGGCGGGCTACTAGCAGGATGTTGAAAAAGTCCTTCCTGGACTTTTTCAACCACGGCTTGGCCGGAATGAATCCGTCCAAGCCTCACAAATTGCTCGACTTGGATAGTCTTCGCAATTTGGCAATCCATCCGTGGATTGCCTAACAGGGTGTTTTTCAACACCCTGTTAGGCGCGGTCCCGGGCGGCCTGGACGGGGGTCGCGGCCGGCGGATTGCCGAAAATTCAAATCTCATGCAGGCCGCTCAAAAGGCTCAAGGTGCAAGGATTCGAAAAATGAGGAATGAGGCGTACTTTTTTGTACGCCGGAGTGTCCAATTTTGAAGGCGACGCATTCAAGGCCTTTTTCAGCAGCCTGAGGCTTTATTGCGTAAAGGAGGGCTTCAGATGGCTCTTACCCACATAGACGGGCGCGGAAAGGCCCGCATGGTAGACGTGACGGCCAAGGACGTGACCGAGAGGGTCGCGACGGCAAGGGGACGCGTGCTTATGAAAAAGGAGACCCTGGACCTCGTCCTCGCGAACGAGGTGAAAAAAGGGGACGTCCTCGGCGTCGCAAGGGTGGCTGGCATAATGGCGGCCAAGAGGACAGGCGAGCTCATACCGCTCTGCCATCCTCTTAACATTACGAGCGTGGATGTGGAGTTCGAGCCGGTAATGGACCCGCCTGGCATCGACATCTCGGCGACAGCCAGGGTGGCCTCAAAGACCGGCGTTGAGATGGAGGCGCTCACGGCAGTGTCTGTCGCGGCCCTTACCATATACGACATGTGCAAGGCAGCCGACAAGGGCATGGAGCTCACCGACATAAGGCTTGTAAGCAAGACCGGCGGCAAGAGCGGCGATTACACCCGCGAGTGAGCCCGTCGCGTTTTTTTTCTTTCACAAGGCCGCGCAAGTCGGCGAAATTAAAGAACATAGATTATTATTTACATCAGGAGGCCTTTTCAGTTATACTCTTTGATTATGGAAAGGGACAGGCTCGAGTACTTCAAGATCCTCCTCAACGAAAAATTCGAAGAGCTCTTGAGCGAGGCGGGAAAGACCGTTTCAGGGATGAGCGGAAAGGAAGAGAACTTCCCGGACCCGACCGACCGCGCCTCCCTTGAGACGGACAGGAACTTCCTGCTCCGCGTCAAGGACAGGGAAAGAAAGCTCATAACCAAAATCAAGGAGGCCCTGAAGAGGATAGACGACGGCAGTTACGGCGTCTGCGAACTCTGCGGCGAGGACATATCGGAGAAGAGGCTCGAGGCAAGACCGGTCACCACCTGCTGCATAGAATGCAAGAAGGAAGAAGAGGAATTCGAAAAAGCGAGAAATGCTTAACCAGTAACCGGCTCTCCCTCGATCCATTCGTCTCCAGGCTCCCGCACACCTCCTCAAATCGCCTCTTTTTCCGCGGGGAAAAATAATGCCAGAATTAAGAAAAGACCCGATTGTCGGAAGATGGGTCATCATCTCGACCGAGCGCGGAAAGCGCCCGTCGGAGTTCGAGTTCACCCAGCCTACGCTTAAGGCAGGCTTCTGCCCGTTCTGCCCGGGGAACGAACCGAAGACCCCGTCCGAGGTGCTCGCGTACAGGAAGAACGGGGGTTCTCCCAATTCCTCCGGCTGGCACGTGCGCGTGGTCCCGAACAAGTACCCGGCCTTGAAAGTGGAGGGCGAGCTCAACAGGGAGGGCGACGGCGTCTACGACAAGATGAGCGGCGTGGGGGCCCACGAGGTAATAATAGAGTCGCCGCAGCACACGGACACCCTCGCCCGCATAGCGCCGCAGCAGTTCGAGGAGGTGCTGTGGGCTTACAGGGACAGGATAATAGACTTGAAGAAGGACCAGCGCCTCCGCTATATACTGATATTCAAGAACCACGGCGAGGCGGCCGGCGCCACCCTTGAGCACAGCCACTCGCAGCTCATTGCGCTCCCCATCATACCCAAGAGGGTAGCCGAGGAGCTCGACGGCTCGCTCGAATACTTCAACTTCAAGGAGCGGTGCGTCTTCTGCGACATAATAAGGCAGGAGACGATGCAGGGCGTGCGCGTGGTCTCGGAGAACAGGGACTTCCTGGCCATAACCCCCTACGCGCCGAAGGCACCCTTCGAAATATGGATAATGCCCAAGGTCCACGAATCGAGCTTCGAGAACTCGCAGAAGCACCAGTACGAGAACCTCGCGCTCATTTTCTCGGACGTCCTGAAGAGAATAGACAAGGTCCTTAACTTCCCGCCGTACAACTTCATCCTGCACGCCGCGCCCGTAAAGGACGGCTCGTCCCAGTTCTACCATTGGCATTTCGAGCTTATACCGAAGCTTACGAAGCTGGCGGGCTTCGAGTGGGGCTCGGGCTTTTACATCAACCCGACCCCGCCGGAGGAGGCGGCCAAGTTCCTAAGAGAGGCTAAGGTCTGACGCCCCGTTTCCGAACCGCTGTAGGCCGTGGTTTCAATGGAATATGATATAATAGAGAAAGTAAACGAGCTCGCCGCTTCCGGCGGAAAGCTCGAAGAGAGGCTTGAAAGCGCAGCCAGGCTCTTTGCCCTGAAGTTCCATTTCGACGAGTGCCTTTTTTTCCTGGCAGGCGAGGGCGGTGCTCTCAAGCTCGCCGCCTCGTCGAGCGGGCTTTGCACGACGGGGGTCCTCTCCTACGGAAAGGGCGAGGGGCTTCCGGCGTTAGCGGTCGAAAGAGGGGCCCTGGTCGAGGCGCAGAAGGAGCCCCGGGGGGCCGAGTGGGAGGGGATACCGGACCGCGGCCTCGAGGGCGTCAGTACCGCGCTCGTATATCCCCTCGGCGGCAAGGCGCCGTTTGGCGTCATTTATCTGAAGTCGAGGGAGAGGACGAGGCCCTCGCTCGTAAAAAAGCAGCTCCTTAAGGTCGCGGCGATACAGGCGTCGCTCATGGTAAGGAACGCGGCGCTCATCGAGGACCATAGAAAGGCCCATTCGGAGCTGATGGAGATACAGGCCAGGCTAGCAAGCTCCGAGAAGCTCCTTGCGCTGGGCGACATGGCGGCCACGATGGCGCACGAGATACGGAACCCGCTTCTGAGCATCGGCGGCTATGCGGCCAGGCTCAAAAGGCAGCTCCCGCCAGGCTCCCCCGGCCTTGTCTATCTCGACAAGATGTCGCACGAGATAGGCCGTATCGAGAAGATAATGAACGGCATCATCCGGTTCCTCAAGGACAACCTCGTGGAGCTTAAGCCGGATGACCTGAACGGCATACTTGACGAGGCGCTTAACGTCTTTGCCGACGAGTTTTCGGCCCACGGCATAACCGTCGAGAGGCGCTCCAGGCATGCGCCGCTTCCGGTGCTCGCGGACAGGGAGCAGATGAAGATAGCTTTTGACAACATAATAGCCAATGCGATACAGTCGATGGAAAAGGGAGGCGCGCTCAGGGTGGTGACCTCCCGCTCGGGCGATTTCGCGGTCGCGGAGGTCTCGGACACCGGCGGCGGCATCGACCCGAAGCACATCGGGAACATCTTCAACCCCTTCTTCACCACGAAAAAGCACGGCACCGGCCTTGGTCTGCCGATAGCCAACTCCATCATAACGAGGCACAGAGGGGGGATCGAGGTCCGTAACGAGGGCCGCGGGGCCTCTTTCACCATTAAGCTTCCGTATTCGGGCGCGGCTCGGCCGGGCGCCGGCGTCCCGCCAGTAGAGGCGGGCCGGGCGGTCTGACCCGCCGCGGATTTCACGGAATGGAGTTTTTATGAAGAAAAGGATCCTTGTTGTCGACGACGAAGAGGGGCTCCGGCTCCTTTACAAGGAGGAGCTCGAGGACGAGGGCTGGGAAGTCGACCTGGCCGCCTCGGGCGAAGAGTCGCTGGAGAAGCTCGAAAAGGACTCGATAGACCTGGTGCTCCTTGACATCAAGATGCCGGGCATGGACGGGGTCGAGGTGCTCCGCCGCGTCAAGGAGAAATGGAAGGACCTGCCCGTGATACTCTGCACGGCATACCCGCACTACAAGCACGACTTCGGCACATGGGCGTCCGACGCCTACATCACGAAGTCGTCCGACCTTACGGAACTCAAGCAGACCATCAAGGAAATCCTCGGAAAGAAACGATGATCCTCGTTACCGGCGGAACAGGTTTCGTCGGTAGCAGCCTGGCAAAGGAACTCCTCCGCGACGGAAGGAGCGTGCGCTGCCTCTCAAGGCGCCCGGAAAGGGCGGCTGGGCTAAGGGAGGCCGGGTGCGAGCTCTTCAGGGGCGACGTTACGAGCATCTCGACGGTATTGAAGGCCATAACGCCTGAGGTGGAGGCAGTCGTCCACCTCGTCGGCATACTGAACGAGTCTAGGGGCTCCACCTACAGGGCCGTCCACGTCGACGGGACGCGTAACGTTATCGACGCCTGCAGGGGGATGGGGGTTTCCCGGCTCATACACATGAGCGCGCTCGGGGCCAGGGCCTCGTCCGGTAGCGTTTACCACAGGACCAAGTGGGAAGCAGAGGAGCTGGTACGCTCGTCGGGGCTCGACTACACCATATTCAGGCCCTCCGTGATATTCGGCAGGGGGGACCATTTCACGACCGTCTTCGCCAGGGCCATGTCGTGCCTGCCGGCTGTATTCGTGCCAGGGGACGGCAGGAGCAGGATGCAGCCCGTGTCCGTAAACGACGTCTCCCGCGCGTTCGCAATGTCCCTCGCGAAGAAGCAGGCGAAAGTGAAAACTCTCGACCTGGCGGGGCTGGAAGCTCTCACGCTCGACGAGGTAATCGACAGGATAGGCGCAACGATCGGCAGGAAAAGGAGAAAGGTCCACGTGCCCATGCTCCTTATGGACATTAACGCCTTCCTTCTGGAAAAGATCCTTCCCAGGCCCCCCGTCTCAAGGGAATCGCTCAAGATGCTCCTTGAGGACAATACCACCTCGATGAACGCCATAGTAGAGGTGTTCGGCATGGTCCCTGAAAGCCTTGAAACCGGGATGAAGGCGTATCTCAACTGACCTCGGGCCCGTGACCCTGGCTTTCGCCCATTCGGAATCATGTCTTTCTACTCCCAGACTCCACTCGTACCATAACCGCATTCTTTTTGCCCGGACCGGCCCAATAAACACTTGCGGGGATTCCTTTTTTTTGATAAGAATAGCTATTGTGTCTTTCCCGGGGGGTTAGCTCAGATGGGAGAGCGGCTGGTTCGCAATCAGCAGGCCACCGGTTCGATCCCGGTACCCTCCACCAGACCTTTCCCGCGCCCGAAGAGGGTGTCTTTCGGGCGCGCTCAGATACTTCTTGTCATATTTTAAAAGCGGGTGAAGTCATCCTGAAAACCGTGCCCTGGCCCGCAAGAATGTGAACTAACCGATGGCGGTCAAAAAAATAGGCGAAATCCTCGTCGAGTCCGGGCTCTTGAGCAGGGACCAGATCGAAGAGGCGCTTAAAGAGAGCAGGCGCAAGGGTAAGCGGCTCGGCAGCATACTCGTGAGCAAGGGGTATGCGACCGAAATGGACATCGCCCAGACGCTCTCATTCCAGCTCAACCTGCCCTACATAGACATCGATTCGGCGATAGACCCTGAAGCCCTCAAGCTCGTCCCCGAGTCCATAAGCAAGAAGTACCTCCTCATCCCGCTCTCCAGGGATGGGAAGGTCCTGAACGTAGCCATGTCGGACCCCCTGAACCTCAACGCGATAGACGACCTGCGTTTCTCGACCAGCCTGGAAGTGAAGCCCCATGTCGCGACCATCGCGGACGTTACGACCTCCATAAACAGGTATTACCGCCTGAACGAGCCCATAGAGAACCTTGTCCAGGACCTGAGGAAGGACCAGTACGTCGAGGTGGTGCACGAGCCGGAGTTCGACGACCTCTCGAACTTCATACAGAAGAGCACCACCCCTCCCATCATCAAGATGGTGGACTCCATAATCATCCAGGCAATAGACCTCCGGGCGAGCGACATTCATATCGAGCCCCAGGAGAACTTTGTAAGGCTCAGGTTCAGGATAGACGGCATCATGAGGGAGATAATGCAGCTCCCGAAATGGGTCAGCGGGCCGGCGGTCTCCAGGATAAAGGTGATGGCCAAGATGGACATCGCCGAGAGGAGGACCTCCCAGGACGGGAGGATAAAGGTGAGGCTCGGGAAGAAATCCCTGGACCTGAGGGTCTCCACCCTCCCCACGCAGTACGGCGAGACGGTCGTAATGAGGGTCCTCGACCCAAAGGCCGCGGCCCTCGGCATAGACAGGCTGGGCTTCTCCAAGACCGACTCGAAGCGCCTCCTCGGCATAATAAAGAGGCCGCAGGGTGTGGTCATAGTGACTGGCCCCACGGGTAGCGGGAAGTCCTCGTCGCTCTACGCGATGGTCTCCCACATAAAGAACGACAAGATCAACATAATCACCATAGAGGACCCGATAGAGTACGAGCTCAGGGACGTTAGCCAGGTGGCCGTGCACGAAAAGGCCGGGCTGACCTTCGCCCACACGCTGAGATCGGTCCTCAGGCAGGACCCCGACGTGATACTCGTGGGCGAGATGAGGGACGAGGAGACCGCGCTCATTGCCCACCAGGCCTCCATGACGGGTCACCTCGTCTTCTCGACGCTACACACCAACGACGCGGTCTCCTCGGTTACGAGGCTCAAGAACATGGGGATACCGGGGTACATGGTGGCCTCGGCCCTGAACGGCATAGTCGCGCAGAGGCTGGTAAGAAGGATATGCGACCACTGCAAGGCCCCGTACGCGCCCGCGCCCGACGAGGCCGCGTATTTCCCGCCGAAGACCAGGCTTTTCCGCGGAAAGGGCTGCGGCAGGTGCGGAGGGAGCGGCTTTTACGGCAGGGTCGGCGTTTTCGAGATACTGGTAATGGACCGGAAACTAAGGAAGCTCATATCAGCCGACGCGCCCGAGGAGGAACTCTATGAAGCCGCCCTGGAAGGTGGAATGGTAACCCTCCAGAAGGACGGGTTCCAGAAGGTGCTTGAGGGCGTTACCACGCTCGACGAGCTCGGAAGGGTCGTGTATCTGAACGAGGACAGGGAATAGGGGTTCTTAAAAGGCGGAGAAGAAAGCTCATATTGACACCGCCCTGCCTCGAATCGTGAAACATGTCTGATTTTTAGAAATCCATTCAGGGGCGCGGACCATCCCGCGCCCTTTTTTTGCAGCAGCCCTACTTCCCTTTCAGTCCGCGGGCTTGGCCTGCACCTTCGAGTAGACCAGGAGCCCGATTACCAGCACCAGCACTATAAGCGCGTGGACCGAGAGCTGTATGACGGCGGTCTGCCAGTCAGCCTCGCCGAGCCCGAGGCTCATCTGGGTAAGGAGCAGGCCCCTGATGCTCGCGATGACGCCTATGTAGATGAACGGGTTTAGCGAAAAAGCCTGCCTGTTTATCTGGCGCATCACCTGCCTGAAGAGCTCCATTATTATAAGCACGAACATGAGGTCGCTTATGATGTGTGGGATGGAATGGTCCGACAGGTAGACAAAGTCGCTTGCCGCCTCGACCAGGAGCAACACGGCGGCAGCGATTATGCCCAGGGCGACCGCCACCAGTATGAGATCGTCGAGGCGGGGTAGATATTTGTAAACCAGCGGCAATAATGTGCCATTTCCTTTTTCAATCCTGATTTCTGCCATAAGCCCCCTCTTTAAGGTTTCGTTCCCTCCGGCTCCATCTATATTTTATTACTTACGGACAGGGAATTCAAATAAATGAGGGGGCGCGGGTTTTGCCCGCGCCCCCTCTGTGCGCCTGTTATCCTCGCCCGCTCAGTAGGCGCCGCTCCCCGCGGACCCGCCTCCGTCGTACCCGACGAAGGGCCGGAGGTAATTCGAGTCGCGGCCCCAGAGGGAGCACCTTTTAGTCCAGGTGCTCTCCGGGTGCGTCATAATGAGGTCGCGGCAGACCTCCGTGAGCTTGTTGGTCTCGCCCGTGAGCTTGAAAGTCGCCGCGCCGAGATAGTACTCGGCCTCGGGGACGAGCTCGGAGCGCGGATAGTCCTCGACCAGCATATTGAACTCCCTGGCGGCCTCCTCGTGCCTGCCGAGGTGGAAGGCGGAGAGGCCCTTGGCGAGGATGAGCTGCGGGATGAAGTCCTCAGCCGGGATATACCCTTCCCAGCGCTCGAGGGCGTTCCCTTCCTCGTCGCAGACCACGAAAGCCGGAGTCCAGCCTACCCTGAAGCGCTCGGCCATCTCGTTGTTCTCTTCCACGTCTATCCGGACCGGCACGCACTCGCGCTCGATCGCGGCTATGACGGACTCGTTGGTCAGCACCTCGTTCATGGTCTTCTCTGAGCCCGCGCAACCCTTGGCGGTGAAGACCATCAACGGGAGCCTCGTGCCCCCCCTTGCCTCATCAATAGCCTCGGAAAGGCTTCTTTTCCACTCAAGGCTTCTCATAACCCACCTCCGTTTGAAAAAGGAAAAATCGGCTTGTGTCGATATTGAAAGTCATTTTCATTATATCGCCAGCCCAGAGGTTGTCAAATACCGTCAAAACCGTAACCGGGCACTGAGCCCCGGCCAGCCGTTAACGGCTTGGCAGGGCCGGCCCCCCTTGACATATCCCGCCGGATGTCTATAATTTGAACGAAAACCGCCTCGATAAAAAACCCTTGGACCACATCAGAAGAGCCCTTCATCCAGAGCCCATATTCTTCCATGCAGATTTCAAAAATATCGAGCAGGGCGGAAGAGTCCGCGTGGGAAGAAGTTAATTCGAGATATCCCCGGGACGAGACCGGAGGCCCAGTGTCGGAAACGAAGCAAAGGAAGATACTTGTCGTCGACGACGAGGAGACCGTGGGCCTCGGGATGAGCGAGATATTGAGGGATGAGGGGTTCGACGCCGCATACGCCGTGAACGGCAAGGAGGCGATAGAGGCGGTGAAGGACAGCCCCTACTCGCTCATCTTCATGGATATAATCATGCCCGGGATGAACGGCCTCGAGACCTTCAGGGAGATAAAGAAGATAAGGCCCGCCGCCAAGGTCGTCCTTTTTACCGGGTACTTCAGAGACGCAGAGGACGCGATACTCCAGGGCGTGAGGGAGGGCATGATAGACGAGTTCATAAGGAAGCCGTATTTCGCCGACGAGATAGTGCGCTCGGCAAACAAGTACGCCTGAAGAACCCTTCCGGGAAGACCTTTTCACCTAACAGGCTGCTCAGAAAGTCATCTGCTTCGAAGGCTACGTCGCTGGCTACGAAGGCGTACACGAAAAGTACGCCTTATTCCTCGCTCCCCTGTTCCAACGGGGGCCTCGCATCTGGAGCTTTTTGAGCAGCCTGAATAAAAACGGAGTTTTTCAGCAAGCTGCTTATCTAATCGTTTGAGAATCCTTCCACCCCATGCTATACTGCCGGACGCCTGAAGGCCCTGGGAACCCCCACGGCCTTCAATTTTTTTGCTCACATATTTTCATACATGCTCCGTTTTTTATTCCCGGCCTTCCGGAAAAAGCGGAAAAAATCACAAATTTTTAGAGGCTGCCTTTTATCATATACGGGTCAAATTCCCGGCACTTGCTGCGCTGTTTTTAACTCCTCCCCCTTGATGGGGGAGGCCGGGGAGGGGGTGAAGGATAAGTCACCCGTCCCTCCATCCCCTCCCATCAAGGGAGGAGAGGTTTGAAGATACTCCGGAGCTTCCTGCGGGGGGATTCAATTTTTTTTTGATACCGCAATATCGAGCTTCCGGAAAGCGGACCTCCGGGTATGGGATTAGAATTGAGTAATCCGGGAATATTGGGGGAGAGATGGGGAGAGCTGTCATACACCTGGACCTTGACGCGTTCTTCGCGTCGGTCGAGATAAAAAAGAACCCTGAGCTGCGCGGCAGGCCCGTGGTGGTCGGGGCCGACGGCGACCCGTCGAAGAGGGGGGTCGTCTCCGCCGCCTCCTACGAGGCAAGGAAAGACGGGGTAAAGGCGGGGATGCCTTTGAGGCAAGCGCTGAGGCGTTCTCCTTCGGCGGTCTTCCTGCCCGTTGATTTCGCATCATACGAGCGCGAATCGGAAAGGTTCATGGCTATCCTCCGGGACTATAGCCCGCTTGTAGAGTCCTTCGGCCTGGACGAGGCCTTTGTCGAGCTTGCGCCCATGCCCGGAGAGGACCCGTTTCCCGCCGCGATACGCCTTGCGAGGGAGATGAAGGGGCGCATAAGGAGGGAGCTCGGGCTTTCGGTATCGGCGGGCATCGCGCCGAATAAGCTTTTGGCGAAGATGGCCTCGGAAGCCGGAAAGCCCGACGGCTTTTTCGTAATCGAGGAGGCGGGTGTCGGGAAGTTCCTGAGGGACCTGCCGGTAAGGAGGCTCTTCGGGGTAGGCCCGGCTACCGAAAAGAGGCTTAAGGACCTCGGCATCGAAACCGTCGGCGAGCTCGCTAGGACCCCGGTCCGGCACCTTGAGAGGAACTTCGGGCCGGAGCGGGGGAAGACCCTCAACGAGCACGCAAGGGGGCTGGACGAAAGCCCTGTCGTGCCTTTCCACGAGCCGTCGTCACTGAGCCGCGAGGTCACGTTCGATGAGGACGCCTCGGACCTGCATATCATAAAGGAAACCCTCAACGAGCTCACGCAGGACCTGGTCAGGAGGCTTAAGGCCGGGAGGCACAAGGCGCGCTCCGTGGGCATAAAGGTCCGGTTCAATAACTTCAGGACCATCACCAGGTCCGAGGCCCTGGAGTCCGCCTCGGACTCGCAAAACGACATCCGGGCCACGGCATTGAGGCTCATCGATTCTGTGGACATGGAGAGGCCGGTCCGGCTGGTGGGCGTGAAGATTTCGAGGCTCGAGGCTTGATAAACCGGAAAACGGGATTATACTTTTTTGTAATGCGCAGCGCACGGTAACTTGCAGGAGGTATTTGCCGGCCAGCAGCGTCCAGAGACGGATGCGAAAAACTTTCAACCGGAGGCGAGCATGCTAAGAGCGACCTTTGCGCTGGTGGTTGGCTGTATTTTTGCATTTTCTGTCCCGGCCCACGCGGAGCCTTATGTCGCCGCCTATTTCGGCGCGGCGATGCCGCATGATTCTGACGCGAGCGACAACGCAGGACTGGGTTTCAGAGGCGAGTTTACCTTTGACACGGGGATTGCCGCAGGCGCAAAGATAGGCTGGATGGCGAGGGTCGCAGGGTTGGAGCTGGACCTTAACTGGCACGAGTCCGACCTAGACGAGATAACAACCGACAGCTTCGGTGTAGGCGTGGACGCGGATATGAAGGTCTACTCGGCTACGGCGAACCTGATTTTCCGCTACCCCGGTGAGATAATAAGGCCGTATATCGGGGCCGGCGGTGGCTATTTCCGCGGAAAGATCAATAACGTCGGAGTCCAGGGAGAGACTTTCGCCGGAGATGACGACGAGGAATGGGGCTGGCAGGCGCTGGCCGGCATAGATTTCCTTATTACTCCCAGTCTCTCGCTCTTCGCTGAGTACAAATACAGCCGTGTCGATTTCAGCTTCGGAGGCGAGATAGAGGTCGACCTCGATTACGAGGCAAGCCAGGCCTACGGGGGTATTTCGTATCATTTCTGAAAATGAACAGGCTTCTACGGCTGGAAATGTGAAAAAGGCCGCCCCATCGGGCGGCCTTTTTTAGTTTGCGGCTGACGACTCGGGGGCCTCTCCGGGCCAGAGCCGTTTTTCGAGCTCCTTAAGGAGCGGCCCGAGCGTCCGCGGGTCTGTCGCGGATATGGCGACCGCGCCGAACCTCCGGGCAAGGTTATTGGCGACCTCCGGGTCCATGAGGTCGATTTTGTTGAATACCAGCAGGCGAGGTATATCCTTAAGCCCTATCTCGTCCAAAATCTTCTCGACCGTCTCCATCCTGGCCTCGAACGCCGGGCTGCTCGCGTCAACGACATGCATTATGAGGTCCGCGTCCTCCATCTCCTCAAGAGTGGCCTTGAAGGCCTTGAAGAGGTCGGCAGGCAGGTCCCTTATGAAGCCGACAGTGTCGGTAATGACCGCGTCGCGCTCCCTCGGGAAACGGAGCCTCCTGGAGGCGGTATCGAGGGTGGCGAAGAGCTTGTCCTCGGCCAGTGTCGAGCTTCTGGTAAGGGCGTTAAGGAGCGTAGATTTGCCCGCGTTCGTGTAGCCTGCAATGGATATTATCGGTATGCCGCTCCCGGCCCGCCGCCTTCTCCTCTCGAACCTGCCGCGGCTCAACGACTTGAGCTCCTTTTCAAGGTGCGCGATCCTGTCCTGCACCCGCCTCCGGTCCACCTCCAATTTCGTCTCGCCCGGGCCCCTTCCGCCGATTCCGCCCATGAGCCTGGATAGCGAAGTGCCCTTTCCGGTGAGCTTCGGGAGGAGGTACTTGAGCTGCGCGAGCTCGACCTGCACCTTGCCGTCCCTCGAGTGCGCCCGTCTCGCGAATATGTCGAGTATGAGCTGGGTCCGGTCGATTACCTTAAGCTCCGTTATCTCGCCGAGCTCCCTCGTCTGCGTGGGCGTAAGCTCCTGGTCGAAGATGATGAGGGTCGCGTTCTTCTGGAGGGCCTTTATTATGAGCTCCTTTATCTTCCCCGTGCCCATCAGGTACTTGGGGTTGAGGCGCTCGGGCCTCTGGCAGACCATGTCCAGGACGTCCACCTGGTCGGTCCTGGCGAGCTCCTTGAGTTCTTCAAGAGACTCCATCTGCTCGTCTTTCGGACGGGTAGCCACGCTCACCAGTATGGCCCGCTCCCTCCTGTCGCTTACGTCCCTTGTGACCGCGCGCCCCATCTCCTCCTCAAGGGAGACGATGAAGCTCTCGGCGTCCGTGTCGAGGGAGTGGAACGGCACCGGGGGACCTGCATCGTACGTCGGGCCGTCCGGGTAATAGGGTAGGAGGTGCGCGGTATAGGCGTCGGCAGGGAGGCCGTCCTCTTTTACGCCTATGGCGGTCATGAGGTCGAGCCTGAGGAGCGCCAGGTCAGTGAGGTCGTCCTGCGTAAGGGGCTCGTTCTTCAAATGCGTATGCACGCACCGCAGGCCCCTCAAGAGCCTTCTTCCGAGGGGATAATCCGGGAGGACGGGGATGACGATCTCCCTTTCGTCTCCGATTATCACCGCGACCACGGCACCCCTGCGGTTTATGATTACGCCTATCTGCCTCTTGATTTCCCTCGAAAGCCCCGCCATGTACCGGCCGAGCTCTGGGGTTATTACCCTCGAAGGCGGGACCCTCCGTTGATATATCCTCTCCGCGGCCTTGAGCTGGCCCGCTTTCAGGCCCGAAAGGTTTCCGAATAGCTGTGCTATTTGAGCGCCTCCGTGTAAACTTTTGAATAAATTATAACACGACGGCCTCCGGAGGCGCAATGGCGGAGGGGGACGCGGACTGCCGGGGAAGTGTCCGCCGGGAAGGAACTCCAAAATGGATGTAAACTTTAACAAGTGTGAAAGGAGGTTCCCATGATCAATAAAAATCCGCAGGAAATAGAGGAGTTGGGCCTTCCTGAGAGATGGAGCGTGCTCCTGTCTGAAGGTCTCCTCGCAATCGTATTCGGCATCATCATTCTGGCGTGGCCGGGCATATCGCTGCTGGTAATGGTCACGCTCTTCGGCATATACGCCATAATCGACGGCATATCCGCCATATGGCTCGGTATCACCGGAAAGCGCTCCTTTCTCTTCATGCTCGTAATCGGCCTCATAGGCGTGGGCGCGGGCCTGGTGATACTCGCATGGCCCGGGCTTACGCTCTTCGCGCTACTCGTCATCATGGCCGTATGGGCGATCGGCAAGGGGCTCGTCCAGGTCGTGAGCGCAATAAGCCGCCGGCAGGAGGAGAATTCCTGGCTGACCGGCGTTGCAGGCACGCTCTCTCTCGTTTTCGGCGTCCTGCTCCTGGCATGGCCCATAACCGGGTTGCTGGTGCTGGTCATGCTCACCGGCCTTTATCTCATACTCTTCGGGATCACGCTGGCGTTCACGTCCATCCAGCTTAAGCACATGAGAGAGGCGAAGGCGAGGTGATTCCCCGCGGCGCCGGGGCGAAGGCAGCGTACGCTCTTGCCCCGCCCGCCCCTTTGCCGCCTTCTTCTTATCTCGAATGAATTGACGGGCGGGCTCTTTTTTGTTAAGAACTCGAGAGGGCCGGCTTGCGCGCGCCTGGAGGCTTTACATCAATACTTTTCCGGCGGGGATGCTTTTTGAGCGTACAGCATCAGCTCCGTAAAGGTGCAATCATTATTGTCGGGGGGACGGCATGGAACAATATTTTCTGATAGCCACGATAGTGGTCGTTGCGATATTCTGGATAATAATCCACAGGCTAAAATGAGCCTGTTTGCGGAAGCTCGCATGGGCCTGCCGCATCAATCTTTTAAGAGAAGGCAAGGTTTTTCAAGCCAGGGGGAGGTGCGAGATGGTCGGGGATTTGAGCCTGCTTATCGGTGGAGAGCGGAAGACCTCAGGCGACGTGCTGGAGGTGAGGAGCCCTTATGACGGACGCCTCGTGGGAAAGACCTTCCTCGCGGACGACGCACAGATAGAGGTGGCGCTCGCATCATCCGAGGCCTCTTTCCAGAAGCTCAGGAAAATGCCCGCGTACAGGCGCTCGGAGATAACAGCCGCGGTCGCCCGCGGGATAGAGGAGCGGGGCGATGAATTCGCCAGGACCATCTCCCTCGAATCCGGCAAGCCGATAAAGGAGGCCAGGGCAGAGGTCAAGAGGGCGGTAACGACCTTCCAGCTCGCCTCAGAGGAGGCGAAGAGGCTGGGCGGCGAGGTCATACCGCTCGATATAAGCCCGGGCTCAGAGGGGAGGTTCGGCATCGTAAGGAGGTTCCCGGTCGGGCCGGTCCTGGGGATATCCCCGTTCAACTTCCCCCTGAACCTCGTGGCCCACAAGGTCGCGCCGGCAATGGCTTCCGGGAACCCGATGCTCCTTAAGCCCTCGCCAAAGACCCCGCTTACGGCCCTCATGCTCGGGGAGATAGTGGCTGGTGCCGGCTGGCCGGCAGGAGGCCTGAACGTCATAAACTGCACGAACGAGCAGGCCGGGAGGATATGGAAGGACGAGCGGGTAAGGAAGCTCACCTTTACCGGGAGCGCGAAGGTGGGCTGGACCCTGAAGGCCCTCGCGGGGGAGAGGAAGGTCACTCTCGAGCTCGGCGGGAACGCCGGTGTCATCGTGCACGGGGACGCGGATATCGAGTCCGCCGCGAAGAGGTGCGCGCTGGGGGCCTTTTCCAACGCCGGCCAGGTATGTATATCGGTGCAGAGGATATATGTCGAAAAACGCATATTCGAGGAGTTCAGGGACAGGTTCCTGGCGAACTGCAAGGCATTGAAGGCAGGCGACCCGCTCGACGAGACGACCGATATCGGCCCCATGATAGACGAGGCCTCGGCTAAAAGGGCCGAGGAATGGGTTATAGAGGCCGTTGCCGGCGGAGCGAGGATAATCTCGGGCGGCAGGCGGAAAGGGAACATGATGGAACCCACCGTGCTTACGGGTACGAGCCCCTCCATGAAGGTCTGCTCAGAGGAAGTGTTCGCGCCGGTAGTATCCATTGAGCCTTATGTCTCTTTCGAGGAGGCGATAGGCAACGTGAACAGGGGGCGCTACGGGCTCCAGGCAGGGGTATTCACAAGGGACATGGGCAGGGTTTTCGAGGCCTTTGAGACGCTCGATGTCGGGGGGGTGATTGCCAATGACCTTCCTACCTACAGGGTGGACAACATGCCCTATGGAGGCGTAAAAATGAGCGGATTCGGCAGGGAAGGGGTAAGGTACGCGATAGAGGAGATGACAGAGCCGAGGCTCCTGGCCGTAAATTACTGATTGGAGGCAAGCTCTATTTTACAGGCTGTTTTTTCAACCAACTGATAGAGATCGATAATTTCCCGGACTCTGCGTCAGGGCGGGAAAAATTCTCAAATTCGGAGTTTGCCTGCCTGAAGTCGCTCTTGCCCGGCGCCTGGAAAAAATCTCTTTTTCCAATCGGTATTGGTCGTTAAAGCTCAGTTTTCCATGCAAAAGCGGCAGGGAAATGGTATAAAGAGAGGAAAGCCTTCCAAAAAAAATGTTGTAATTCTTTTTTCGGTGGGTTAGTATACTGTATACAATGGAGCCTCGTCCCGAGGCTTGTCTTGAACAAAAATCCTGAAGGGTGGTGATAGATTTTGTCTCTTAAGATTACAGAAGATTGCGTTGCCTGCGGGGTCTGCCTGCCGGAGTGCCCTGTTAACGCCATTTCCGAAGGGGATATATACGTAATCGACCCCAATCTCTGCATAGAGTGCAAGGGCCATTTCGACACCCCGAAGTGCGCCGAGGTTTGCCCGGTCGATTGCTGCGTGCCTGCCTAAGGCGTTATTCCCGGGCTCCGGGGCCTGCTCAATAATAAATCCTGAATACAAAAGAGCGGCGATAAACCGAAGCTTTTTATCCTGGCATTTAGCACCGAAACCCGGCCCTGCCGCAAGGCAGGGCCGGGCATAGTATGGTTTCCAGACGGCTGTTATGACCCCGGTTGCCGGGGTTCTTTTTTCTTTCGTGTAAGTTCCTCGTTCCTTTTTCGAGTTGCCGCCGGGCTAAGGCGGCGGAAGGCCGTGAAATGAGAGAATTCGCTGTTTTCTGGGGCTGCACCATACAGGCCCGCTTCCCCTTCATTGAAAAGTCCACCCGCCTTGTCCTCGAGAGCTTCGGGCTCCCGTACAGGGACATAGACGGGTTTACCTGCTGTCCGGAGAAGTCGCTCGTCAACAACGTCGACCGGGGGGCCTTCGTGCTCACGGCCGCAAGGAACGTCGCCCTTGTGGACGAGCTCGGGCTTGACCTCGTAAGCCCCTGCACCGGCTGCGTTTCCAATCTCGCGACGGTCAAGGGCGAGCTTAACTCCGACCCCCGCGAAAAGGCCGAGGTGAACGGGCTTCTCCGCGAGGCGGGCCGCGAGTTCAAGGGGACCTCGAAGCTCCAGCACCTCGTCCCGTTTTTCCACGACACCGTGGGGATACACAGGATAAAGCAGAAGATAAAGAGGGACTTCAGCGGCATGAGGATAGCGCTCCATTACGGCTGTCACATGATACGGCCATCCCACGCGCTTAAGAACGACGACCCTCTGAACCCCGTAAAGTTCGACAACATCATACGGGGCCTTGGGGCCGAGAGCCTCCAGTTCATGACCAAGCTCATGTGCTGCGGCCAGGGCCTCGACAGGGTGGACGCCCACGACAGGGCCCTCGATTTCGCGCGCGTGAAGTTGAAGGAGCTGAAGGCCATAGGCGCGGACGCTCTGGTGCTCTGCTGCCCGTCGTGCTTCCTCCAGTTCGACAACAACCAATTTCTGATGGTCAAGGAAGGGGAGAAGCTCGGCGTGCCCATAATATACTTCACCGAGCTCCTGGGGCTGGCGCTCGGCTACGATGCCGCCGAGCTCGGGATGACGAGCCACAGGATAGATTGCTCCCCATTCATCGCCAAGTGGGAGGCGCTCGCCGGAAGGCCGTCGCCTTCCGCCGGCATAGAGGCCGGGCTTACGGGCCCGAGCGCGTTGGGCTAAGGAGGTCTGAATCCGATGCTCGAAAGAACGCTCAATTTCAAGCTCCTCGAGATGTGCTCCAAATGCGGCGCGTGCTATTCGATATGCCCGTCCTGCATGAACATACCGGGGTACGACCCCAGGGCTGTCATAAAGGACATACTCTCGGGCGACCACGAGAAGTGGCTCTCCTCCCGCCACATATGGGAGTGCCTCGAGTGCCACTATTGCGTCGAGATATGCTACCAGCATTACGGTTTCGAGAACGCCATGACAGCGCTCCGTAACATCGCCACGAGGAAGGGCATGCACCCGCCGCAGGTCAAGAGGGGCTGGGACATGTTCGTGAAGACCGGCAAGCTCGGCGAGCCGGCGCTCCCGGCAAGGAAGAAACTGGGCCTTCCGGAGCCCAAGGCCTCCGGCGGGGAGGAGCTTAAGAAGCTCTACTCGCTCCTCAAGGAGAGGCGCTCTGGCGAGGGCTCTGATATTACTGCAGAAGAAGGTGGAAAGCCGTGAACCATAACTACCAGAAGGACATATCGGGCTGCGGCCTCACAGGCCTCATAAGCAGGAAGAGGAGGAGGGTGAGCGGGAGCCACATAGTAAAATCGCTCTGCCTCATGACCGACAGGGGTAACGGCCTCGGCGCCGGATACGCCGCCTACGGCATATATCCGGAGTTCAAGGACTTCTACGCGTTCCACATAATGTACGACGAGCCTTCGGTCAGGCGGACCGTCGAGGAGGTCCTCAAGGCCAGCTACCATATCGAGAAGATCGAGGAGATACCGACGAGCCCTGTAAAGACCATACCCATAAGCCCGCTTCTCGTAAGGTACTTCGTCCAGCCGCTCAAGGAAAAGCTCGTGGGTGATGTGCTGGAATCGGACTTCGTGGTCTCAACGGTCATGAGGGTCAACTCCGAGATCGAGGGAGCCTACATATTCAGCTCCGGCAAGAACATGGGCGCATTCAAGGGCGTAGGAAACCCCTGCGACATCGCCGAGTTCTTCAGGATGGAGGAGTACGAGGGCTATATCTGGACCGCGCACACCAGGTTCCCGACGAATACGCCGGGCTGGTGGGGCGGCGCGCACCCGTTTACGCTCCTCGACTGGTCCATAGTGCATAACGGCGAGATATCGTCATACGGGATAAACAAGAGATACCTCGAGATGTACGGCTACAAGCTTACGCTCCTTACCGATACCGAGGTCGCGGCCTATCTCCTGGATCTCCTCATAAGGAGGCACGGGCTTTCGATACCCGTTGCCTGCTCGGCGCTCGCCTCGCCCTTCTGGAAGAACATAGACCGCATGGACGAGGGTGAGAGGGAAGCGCTTACGGCATTGAGGCTCACCTACGGGAGCGCGCTCCTTAACGGCCCCTTTTCGATACTCTTCGGGCACAGTAACGGGCTCGTCGGAATAAACGACAGGATAAAGCTCAGGCCGCTCGTGGCCGCCATAAAAGACGACATAACGTACATGGCCTCCGAGGAGTCGGCCATAAGGGCCATATGCCCAGCGCCCGAAAAGGTATGGGCTCCCAGGGCCGGAGACCCGGTCATAGTGGACCTCGAGGAATGAATTCGCGGGCCGCTTTAAGGCGCGGCCCATTGAGCAATGCAGGAGGAATACGGTAATGTTCAGAAGCCTTGCCCCGCCTGAGTATCTGGCGACTATAGACAGGGTAAAATGCATAAGGTGCAAAAGGTGCATCCAGAACTGCGGCTGGGGGGTATACTCCTGGGGCGGTGATAAGGTCCTCATCGACACCTTCAAGTGCGTCAAGTGCCTCAGGTGCTATCACTACTGCCCCGAGGAGGCGATAGAGATAAAGGACAACCCCACCCGCTTCAAGCAGAACGCCTATTGGGGCTACAATAACATAAGGAACATCAAGAAGCAGGCCGAGACCGGCGGCATCCCGCTTACGGGCATGGGGAGCGACCTCCCGTACACGATACTTTTCGATAACCTGCTTATCGACGCCTGCCAGGTCACGAACCCCTCCATCGACCCGCTACGCGAGCCGATGGAGCTGCGGACCTACCTCGGCAAGAAGCCGTCGAGCGTGAAGATAGAGAAGGGGAAGGACGGCAAGCTCAAGCTGGCGGAGCCGGCCCCGCCCCAGATAAAGCTCGAGGTCCCGATAATCTTCTCCCCCATGTCCTACGGCTCAATAAGCCTCAACGCCCAGAAGGTGCTCGCGACCGCCGCCAGGGAGTGCGGCATAGTGATGAACACTGGCGAGGGGGGGCTGCACGAGGACCTCGTGCCGTACAGGAAGAACATCATCGTGCAGGTCGCATCCGGCAGGTTCGGCGTTAACCCCGATTACCTGAACGCGGGCGTGGCCGTGGAGATAAAGATAGGCCAGGGCGCAAAGCCGGGCATAGGCGGCCACCTCCCCGGGGAAAAGATCCCGCTCGAGGTCGCGAAGACCAGGATGATACCCGTGGGAACGGACGCTCTCTCTCCGGCCCCGCAGCACGACATCTATTCGATCGAGGATTTAAGGCAGCTCATATATGCCATAAAGGAAGCCACGAACTACAAGCCCGTGTCCGTAAAGATTGCCGCGGTGCATAACGTCGCGGCCATTGCCTCGGGAATAGTGCGGGCAGGCGCCGACATAGTGTACCTGGACGGCTTCAGGGGCGGCACCGGCGCCGCGCCCTCCATCATAAGGGACCACCTCGGCATACCCATTGAGCACGCGCTCGCGGCGGTCGACGACAGGCTCAGGCAGGAAGGCATAAGGAACGAGGCCTCCATCATAGCCGCGGGCGGCATAAGGTCGAGCGCTGATGTCGCCAAGGCCATAGCCCTCGGCGCTGACGCGGTCGGCATAGGCACAGCCGCCCTTATCACAATGGGCTGCACCACCTGCGGCAAGTGCTACACAGGGAACTGCTCCTGGGGCATAACCACCCAGAGGCCCGAGCTTACGGCCAGGCTCGACCCCGAGGTCTACGCCGAGAGGCTCATAAACCTCATACACGCCTGGACGCATGAGCTTAAAGAGATACTCGGCGCCCTCGGCATAAACTCCATAGAGAGCCTGAGGGGTAACCGCGAAAGGCTCCGCGGAGTGGGGCTTGATTCCTTTACTCTCGACATACTCGGCGTCAAGCCGGCGGGCAGATAGTTGGCAACCTCTAAAAATTGCTATTTTCCCCGGACTCTGCGTCAGGGCGTGAATAAAAATGCTCACATATTCACATATATGCTCCGCTTTTTATTCCCGCCCTTCCTTGATCGCGGGAAAAATTTCTAATTTTTAGAGGTTGCCAGGTATTGATATTTAAGTTGCTGAAAAACTCAAAATCTCATTCAGGCTGCTTAAAAAGCTCAAGATGCAAGGAGTCGAATCAGGAGGAATGAGGCGTACTTTTATTGTACGCCGGAGTGTCCAATTTTGAAGACGACGCCTTGAAGCGGGCTTTTTCAGCAGCCTGTTAGAACCCGAAGGGAATCGGAAGATGGTCAAGATAGACGCAAAAGGGACATATTACCGCGACCTCAATAAAAAGGTCCGCGAGGCCGTCGAAAAGGGCGAGAAGGAGATAGTCCTCGAGAACGTGAACGGCCAATACTACATAGGCGACGGCTTGAGGGCCAAGGTCTCCATAACCGTTGAGGGCGTGCCTGGCAACGACCTCGCGGCTTTCATGGACGGCCCGACCATAAGGATAAAGTCCAACGCGCAGGACAATATAAGCAACACCATGAACAGCGGCAAGGTCATCATCGAAGGGCACGCCGGTGACGTCCTCGGCTACGGCATGAGGGGCGGGAAGCTCCACATAAGGGGAAACGTGGGCTACAGGGTCGGCATCCACATGAAGGGCGACAAAAGGCAGGGGCCTACCATAATAGTCGGCGGCACTGCGGGCGACTTTTTCGGCGAGTACATGGCCGGCGGGCTCCTCATACTCCTGGGCCTTGACGGCGACGGCCCGATCGTGGGCGATTACCTCGGCACCGGCATGCACGGCGGGACCATATTCGTACGGGGCGAGGTGGACGAGGATATGTGCGGTGCTGAGGTCGGGGTCATGGAACCTGACGAGGACGATATGAAGGTCCTGAAGGACGCGCTCACGGACTACTGCGCCGACCTGGGCCTGAAGCTCGAGGACGTGATGGCGAAAGGGTTCAAGAAGCTCGCTCCGGTGTCGGCGAGGCCGTACGGCAACCTCTACGCTTACTGACAGGCTGCTGAAAAAGTAAAAATTGATCTTTTCCCCGGACTCTTCGTCAGGCCGGGAATAAAAATGCTCACATATTTTCATATATGCTCCGCTTTTTATTCCCAGCCTTCCTCGATTGCGGGAAAAATCTCTAATTTTTAGAGGTTGCCATTATCAAGGCCGCTTTTAGAGGCCTGGAACTCGTCAAATTCGGCCCGCATAAGCGAACCGGCCTGAAAACCCTCTGATCCGAGGGTTTTTTTGCGCCCTGCTGAGAGGAAATGCGGGCGCGCAGCAGGTTTTTTCGGCCTCTCCGAGAGGGGTGGGAGCAAAACCTATTATCCTTGACTTGTCAGGTTGAAAAAAGTACCATATAAATGGACCGGAGGGTATTTTGAATGGTGATCGAACAATTTGAAAGGCTGGAGGCAGGACTTCTCCGCCTTCTGGCCGCTCACGAGGCAGCTTCCGCCGAAAAAGAGGCCCTCAAGGCCGAAATCAGCTCCAAAGACATTGAAATAGCTGAATTAAAAAAGAACCTGAAGAGACTCGAAGGCGAGCGGGACCAGGTCCGGGAGAAGGTGGACGGGCTCCTCGCGAGGCTTGAAACCCTCATACAGGGAGCGTGAGGCGGATTTGAAGAAGGTCGCTGAGCTCAAGATTTTCGGCCACAAGCTCCTTGTCAAAAGCGAAGAAGGCGAAGAATACATCCGCGCTGTCGAGGATTACCTGAACACTAAGATAGAGGAGGTAAAGGAGAACACAAAAGCCGTATCTACCTTGGACCTGGCGCTTTTAGCCGCCCTGAACATAACGGGCGAGGTCATCAAGACAAAGGAGATGCTCGAAAGGCTGGGAAGGAAATCCGAAGAGCTTGCTCAAAAGATAGACAGAAGGCTGGTTTAGTTAAGCCTTCCCCCCTGCCGGGTTAGTGATCTGTCGGTATATTTAGAACCAACACTCTAAATGAGGGAGCCTTCACTGGCTCGCGGACGGCACGTCCCCCTGCGGGAAAGCCGGAAACATGCCACAGGGCGCCCACCTGTCTCTGACAGGTTCAAATTACAGTCGACACGGCCCGCGCGGGGGGGATTAAAAGGCAAACCGACTTAAAGCAGGAAAAGTCGTTACAGATACATCGTTTTGAGGCCCTTAAAGGCCGCAATGTACAAAATCAAAGGAAGCAGTGAGGAAATAGAACGCCCTTAAGGTACGAAGCCCCGCGCCAGCCGGGCGCGTATCAGTCTATCCTTTCCGTTCCAGCAAAGCCCTTCCAGTTTTCCAACCAGTCCTTTCACAAGGTCAATGGCGAGGTCTGCCGAAAAAGCGCTCCTTAGAAGCGAGCTTCTCGAAAAGAGAAGAAGGCTCCCGTTCGAGGAGGTCCGGAGGCTGAGCACGATGGTGGGGAAGCGGTTCCTGTCATCGGGTTACTACCGGGAATCGCGCCGTGTCGCCCTCTATTCGAGCTTCGGCAACGAGGTCCTTACGGACGATATCTTTGCCGCTGCCATGAGGGACGGCAAGGAGGTCTTCTATCCTAGGATAGTCAGGCCGGGGGGCGTGGAATGCGGCTTCGAGAATGCACGCCGGTTAAGGTTCTTCAGGGTGCGGAGCCTTGATGAGCTCTCCACAGGGTCGTATGAGCTCAGCGAGCCTCCTGCCGGTAACCAGGCGTCCGATGCAAGCGGCCTGGACCTGATAGTCGTCCCGGGAGTGGCGTTCGACGAGCGGGGCGGAAGGCTCGGGTTCGGCAAAGGCTACTATGACGCGGCGCTCGCATCGGCCAATTGTCCTAAGATAGCACTGGCTTACGATTTTCAGGTATTAAAAGTGAATATCCCCCTCGAGCCCCACGACGTGCCAGTCTCGGCGATAGTGACCGAGAAACGGGTCATAGTGGCGAATGCTTCAGAGGGGGCGCAAAAGGGCGGAGCGCGGCGCGTTTAAGCGGCGGCCCCGTACCCTATTAAATACACGGCAGAAGGGGGAAGTCCTGTATGGAAATATCGACCATCGTCATCGTTGCGGTTATAGCTGTCTTTGCGATTATCATAGGGGTCGGGATCGGTTACGCCTTAAAAAGGAAGATGGATAACGCGAGCCTCGACGCCGGCAGGAAGACCGCCGAGGCTATCGTGGCCGACGCCAAGAAGGAGGCCGAGAACGTAAGGAAGTCGGCCGAGCTCGAGGCCAAGGACATATTGTTCGAGGGAAAGAGCGAATTCGAGAAAGAGACGAGGGAGAGGAGAAAGGAACTCCAGTCCCTTGAGAAAAGGGTCCAGCAGAAAGAGGAGAACCTCGACAAGAAATTCGAGGCAATAGACCGGAGGGACGCCGAGTTCCAGAAGCGGGAAAAGGCGCTCACCGCCCAGGAAAAGAAGATAAAGGACGACGAGGCCGAGATGGAGGCCCTCATCGCCGGGCAGAAGGCCAGGCTTGAGGCCCTGGCGGGCATATCCGCCGATGAGGCCAAGAGGATGCTCGTCGAACAGATGGAGAACGAGGCCAAGCACGAGGCCGGGAAGCTCATAAAGAGGATAGAGGAAGAGACCAAGGCCGAGGCCGACAAGAAGGCCAAGGACATAATCGCGCTCGCCATCCAGAGGTACTCCGGCGAGTACGTGGCCGAAAGGACCGTCTCGGTCGTGAACCTGCCGAACGACGAGATGAAGGGGCGCATCATAGGCAGGGAGGGCCGTAACATCCGCGCCATCGAGGCCGCGACAGGCATAGACGTCATAATAGACGACACGCCAGAGGCCGTCATACTCTCCGGCCACAACCCGGTGAGGAGGGAGATAGCCAAGCAGTCGCTAGAGCGCCTCATCACCGACGGCCGGATACACCCTTCGAGGATAGAGGAGATAGTCTCGAAGGTCGAATCAGAGGTCAACCAGGCCATAATGGAGGCCGGGGAGAGGGCGATATTCGACACGGGCCTCCACGGCATCCATAAGGAGATACAGAAGCTCATAGGAAGGCTCAAGTTCAGGACGAGCTACGCGCAGAACGTATATTCGCATTCCATGGAAGTGGCCTTCATCTGCGGGGTAATGGCGTCCGAGCTCGGGCTCCCGGCAAAGACCGCAAGGAGGGTCGGGCTCCTGCATGACATCGGAAAGGCCGTGGACCACGAGGTCGAGGGGCCGCACGCCGCGATCGGGGCGGAGCTTGCCAAGAAATACGGCGAGTCAGCTAAGATTGTCGCCGCCATAGGCCAGCACCATGACGACACTCCGGAAAACATCTTCGGCATACTGGTGCAGGCCGCGGATACGCTCTCGGCGGCAAGGCCCGGCGCAAGAAGGGAGATGCTCGAGAGCTACATAAAGCGTCTTGACGACCTGGAGAAGATAGCAAAAGGATTCGGCGGAGTGGAGAAGGCGTACGCCCTGCAGGCCGGAAGGGAAGTCAGGGTAATAGTCGAGACCCAGACGGTGAACGACGACTCCGCCGTGGTACTCTCAAAAGACATAGCAAAGAAGATAGAAAAAGAGCTCACCTACCCCGGACAGATAAAGGTCACCGTCATACGGGAATCCAGGGCAGTAGAGTTCGCGAAGTAAACCAGGCTGCTGAAAAGACCTTGAGAGGACCTTTTTGTAAAAAGGTCCTCTCAAACTCTCCCCAAAAACTTTCAGTTCTTCCTGATAAGCACCCCCAAAAGGGGGTGCTATCAGGAACTAAAAGTCTTTGAAGGGGGCTTGGGGGGAACTTTCTACAGAAAGTTCCCCCCAAAGGACCTCTTTCAGCAGTCATCGTCAAGGGCCGGGGGATGGAAGAGGTAAAGGTATTATTCATAGGGGATATCGTGGGGCGGCCCGGGAGGCTTGCGGTCAGGGAGCTTTTGCCGAAGCTCGTTGGGAGGCATTCGCCTGATATCGTCATAGCGAACGGGGAGAACGCCGCGGGCGGCTTCGGCATAACGCCGGAGATAGCCGAGGAGCTTAAAAAGCTCGAGATAAGCGTCATAACCACCGGTAACCACATCTGGGACAAGAAGGAGATATACGACTACATCCGCTCTGAGCCGCGGCTTATAAGGCCCGCCAACTACCCTCTCGGCGCGCCGGGGAACGGGTGGGGCGTCTACGAGACGCCCTCGGGCGTAAAGGTCGGCGTCGTAAACCTCATGGGCAGGGTCTTCATGGAGTGCCTTGAGTGCCCGTTCAAGGCAGGAGCGGATATCGTAAGGAGGCTCAAGGCCGAGACGCCGATAGTCATTATCGACGTGCATGCCGAGACGACCTCCGAGAAGACGGCCCTGGCGTGGCACCTTGACGGGCTCGCAAGCGCGGTCATCGGCACGCACACCCACGTGCAGACCTCGGATGAGAGGGTGCTCCCGGGCGGAACGGCGTTCATAACCGACGCGGGCATGACCGGCCCGACGGATTCCGTCATAGGGATGAAGAAGGAGACGGTACTCGAAAGGTTCCTGCGGCAGATGCCGGTAAAGTTCGACGTGGCGACCCGGGGGATCGAGCTGCAGGGCGTTGCCGTGACGATAGGCGCATCCGACGGAAGGGCAAGGTCGATAGAGCGCATAAGAGAGCCGCTTGAAAGGGAAGGCTGAATAGGGATGGAACCCAGGAAGCAGATCGAGATAATTAAAAGGGGTGTTGCCGGGATAATCTCCGAGGAAGAGCTCATTAAGAAGCTCGAAGGCTCGGCCAAGACCGGAAAGCCACTGAGGATAAAGGCCGGGTTCGACCCGACCGCGCCTGACCTCCATCTCGGGCACACGGTCCTTATCCGGAAATTGAAGGACTTCCAGGATCTCGGACACCAGGTGCTTCTCCTTATAGGCGACTTCACCGGCATGATAGGCGACCCCACCGGCAAGAACGAGACGAGGAAGCCCTTGACCGCCGATGAGGTAAAGAAAAACGCCCGCACGTATACGCAGCAGGCATTCAAGATACTCGACGAGAAGAAGACCGAGGTGGTCTTCAACAGCGAATGGATGGGACGACTGAGCTCGGTGGACATGATAAACCTGGCGTCGAGGTATACTGTCGCAAGGATGCTCGAACGGGACGACTTCCAGAAGAGGTACACGGAAGGGAGGCCCATAGCCATACACGAATTCATATACCCGCTTATACAGGGATACGACTCGGTGGTGCTTAAGTCAGACGTGGAGCTCGGCGGAACCGACCAGCTCTTTAACCTGCTTGTCGGCAGGGAGCTTCAGAGGGAGATGGGGCAGGAGCCGCAGGTGGTCATAACCACCCCGCTACTCGAAGGCACGGACGGCGTGCAGAAGATGAGCAAGTCCCTCGGTAATTATATCGGCATAACCGAGCCCCCGGGAGAGATATTCGGCAAGGTCATGAGCGTCTCGGACGAGCTAATGATGAAATATTACGAACTCCTTTCGAGCGCCCCGGCAGAGCGGGTAGGGGAGATACGGGCCGGAAAAGCGCACCCGAGGGACGCCAAGGAGTCCCTCGCGAAAGAGCTCACTGCGAGGTACTGGGGAGAAGCCGAGGCGGAGAGGGCTGCCGTTGAATTCAAGGCGCTTTTCTCGCGGAAGGAGATACCAGAAGATATCGAAGCCGTTGAGATACGCGACTACCCGAACAGGGGCCTCCTTACAGCCATGAAGTGCGCGGGCCTTGCCGCGACCACCTCCGAGGCCAGAAGGCTTGTCGAGCAGGGCGGGGTAAGGGTGGACGGCGAGAAGGTGACTGACTGGAAGATTGAACTCCCGCAAGGGAAGCAGGTGCTAATACAGGCGGGCAAGAGGTTCTTCAAGAAGGTCTCCTTCGCATAGGATTGACCTGCTTGCTGGAAGGGGCTGGGTAGAGTTGCTTGGTGCAAGGCCGGGCCGCATAAAACCTGCATGGTTTCAGGCAGCCAGGCCTGCCTTGAAAAACATCTTATTTTTTTGTTTTTTTGTGTTGACATGGTCCAGGGCATGGGTTATATATATAGACCCTGCTGGTGAACGAATGGGCTTTCAACTGTCTGCCCGCCAGGGCTGACGGGGGCGGGCCGAAGAAAAAAACAGGGTTGCCGAAAAAAGTGCTTGACACGGCAAATCTGAAAATGTAAAATGGTTAGATTCGCTGGGGTTCCGAGATTCACCATAATCCTTGCATGGAACACTGCGAAATGATATTTTAAAAATGTATCAGTAAGACTTTTAAGCCTTCTGCTCTTTGAAAACTAAATAGCAAGCACAGTCAAAACCCTAAATCACCCCCTTTAAATTCCAGAATCAGAACTTAATTGGAGAGTTTGATCCTGGCTCAGAGCGAACGCTAGCGGCGCGCTTAACACATGCAAGTCGCACGAGAAAGAGGGGCAACCCTTGAGTAAAGTGGCGCACGGGTGAGTAACACGTGGGTAATCTACCCCCGAGACTGGAATAACCCGCCGAAAGGTGGGCTAATACCGGATAAGACCACGGGACATAAGTCCTGCGGTCAAAGGCGGGTCGGCAACGGCCTGTTACTTGGGGATGAGCCCGCGTCCCATCAGCTAGTTGGTAAGGTAACGGCTTACCAAGGCTAAGACGGGTAGCTGGTCTTAGAGGACGATCAGCCACACTGGCACTGAAACACGGGCCAGACTCCTACGGGAGGCAGCAGTGGGGAATCTTGCGCAATGGGCGAAAGCCTGACGCAGCGACGCCGCGTGAGGGAAGAAGGTCTTCGGATCGTAAACCTCTGTCGGAGGGGAAGAAACCTTCGGGCGCTAATACCGCCCGGAATTGACGGTACCCTCTGAGGAAGCATCGGCTAACTACGTGCCAGCAGCCGCGGTAATACGTAGGATGCAAGCGTTGCTCGGAATTATTGGGTGTAAAGGGCGCGTAGGCGGCTTGGCCAGTCACGGGTGAAAGCCCCCGGCTTAACCGGGGAATTGCCTGTGATACTACCAAGCTTGAGTACGGGAGAGGGAAGTGGAATTCCTGGTGTAGCGGTGAAATGCGTAGATATCAGGAGGAACACCGGCGGCGAAGGCGGCTTCCTGGACCGATACTGACGCTGAGGCGCGAAAGCGTGGGTAGCAAACAGGATTAGATACCCTGGTAGTCCACGCCCTAAACGATGGGCACTAGGTGTGAGGACCTTTTATGGTCTTCGTGCCGAAGCTAACGCATTAAGTGCCCCACCTGGGGAGTACGGCCGCAAGGTTGAAACTCAAAGGAATTGACGGGGGCCCGCACAAGCGGTGGAGCATGTGGTTTAATTCGACGCAACGCGAAGAACCTTACCTGGGCTTGACATCCGGAGAATCCCCTGGAAACAGGGGAGTGCCCGCAAGGGAGCTCCGAGACAGGTGCTGCATGGCTGTCGTCAGCTCGTGCCGTGAGGTGTTGGGTTAAGTCCCGCAACGAGCGCAACCCTTACACTTAGTTGCCACCGGGTCATGCCGGGCACTCTAAGTGAACTGCCGGCGTTAAGCCGGAGGAAGGTGGGGATGACGTCAAGTCATCATGGCCTTTATGCCCAGGGCTACACACGTGCTACAATGGCTGGTACAGAGGGCTGCAAAGCCGCGAGGTGGAGCTAATCCCTATAAAGCCAGCCCCAGTTGGGATTGCAGTCTGCAACTCGACTGCATGAACTTGGAATCGCTAGTAATCGCGGATCAGAACGCCGCGGTGAATACGTTCCCGGGCCTTGTACACACCGCCCGTCACACCACGAAAGTCGGTTATACCAGAAGTCGGTAAGCTAACCCGCAAGGGAGGCAGCCGCCTAAGGTATGGCTGGTGATTGGGGTGAAGTCGTAACAAGGTAGCCGTAGGGGAACCTGCGGCTGGATCACCTCCTTTCTATGGAGAACCGGTCCGCGCCCTCGCTTCGGCGGGGCGCGGGCTATAATCCACACGAAAGACCTTTGAAGGGGTTCGGGTTAGACTGTCGCTTGCTATTTAGTTTGCAAAGAGCAGAGCGTTCTTTCGCAAGATGGGCCAGGGCCCTCAGGCCCGGGAATCGAATGCGGCCCGCACGCAATAAGGGCCTGTAGCTCAGCCGGTTAGAGCACACGCTTGATAAGCGTGGGGTCGAAAGTTCGAATCTTTCCAGGCCCACCAAAAACCGTGATCGTAACCGCCGCCTCGTTCGGAGGACGTGCCGGTTCCGGGGGTATAGCTCAGCTGGGAGAGCGTCTGGTTTGCAACCAGAAGGTCAGCGGTTCGATCCCGCTTACCTCCACCAAATTACGGGCAGCGAGACAGGCTTTTAAGGGTTCAAAAACATAGTTTCACGCTCTTTGACAATCGAATAGGGTAATAAATCTTCAAGACGCTGAAGAATCAATAACCAAGCGCACAAGTATCTCTTGGTCAAGCTACTAAGGGCATACGGTGGATGCCTTGGCGTCAGAAGGCGATGAAGGACGTGGTAAGCTGCGATAAGCCCCGGGGAGCCGCAAACAGGCTTTGATCCGGGGATCTCCGAATGGGGCAACCTGGCCGGATAAACTCCGGTCATCCCAGGCTGAATACATAGGCCTGGGAAGCGAACGGGGGGAAGTGAAACATCTCAGTACCCCCAGGAAGAGAAATCAAACGAGATTCCCTGAGTAGTGGCGAGCGAAACGGGAATAGCCTAAACCGGGTGGACGCAAGTTCATCCGGGGTTGCGGGACCCCGTCGTGGGACCCAGATGGATAGTGGAAGGGCCTGGAAAGGCCTGCCATAGCGGGTGATAGCCCCGTACACGAAATCCTGAAGGGCCCTAGGGGTATCCCAAGTACCACGGGACACGAGAAATCCTGTGGGAATCCGGGAGGACCATCTTCCAAGGCTAAATACTCACTGACGACCGATAGTGCACCAGTACCGTGAGGGAAAGGCGAAAAGAACCCCGAGAGGGGAGTGAAATAGAACCTGAAACCGTATGCCTACAAACAGTTCGAGGGCTATGCCCGCAAGGGAATGCCTGAGAGCGTGCCTTTTGCATAATGACTCAGCGAGTTACTGTACGTGGCAAGGTTAAGCCGTTAGGCGGAGCCGCAGCGAAAGCGAGTCTGAATAGGGCGAATAGTCGCGTATAGTAGACCCGAAGCGTGTTGATCTACCCATGGCCAGGGTGAAGGGTCGGTAACACGGCCTGGAGGCCCGAACTGGTGATTGTTGCAAAAATCTCGGATGAGCTGTGGGTAGGAGTGAAAGGCTAATCAAAACACGTGATAGCTGGTTCTTCCCGAAATATATTTAGGTATAGCCTCGCAAATTAAGCGCCGGGGGTAGAGCACTGGATGGGCTAGGGCCCCTCACGGGGTACCAAACCTAACCAAACTCCGAATACCGGCGACTTCTATTGCGGGAGTCAGTCAGCGGGGGATAAGCTCCGTTGTCGAGAGGGAAACAACCCAGACCGCCAGCTAAGGTCCCTAAAGCAAGCTAAGTGGGAAAGGATGTGGAACTACTTAGACACCCAGGAGGTTGGCTTAGAAGCAGCCATCCTTTAAAGAAAGCGTAATAGCTCACTGGTCTAGTGGTTCTGCGCCGAAAATGTACCGGGGCTCAAGCTTGCTACCGAAGCTGCGGGTTGGCAGAGCAATCTGCCAGCGGTAGGGAAGCTTTCCAGTAACCTGTGAAGGCAGATCGTGAGGACTGCTGGAGGACCTGGAAGTGCTTATGCTGAGATAAGTAGCGTAAATGCGGGTGTAAAACCCGCACGCCGAAAGCCTAAGGTTTCCTGGGGAAGGTTAATCCGCCCAGGGTTAGTCGGGGCCTAAGCCGAGGCCGAAAGGCGTAGGTGATGGGAAACAGGTTAATATTCCTGTACCACCTGACAAGCGTTTGAGCGAAGGGGTGACGGAGCAGGGTAGGTCATCCGGGTGACGGATGTCCCGGTTCAAGCCCGTAGGCGGGGAGGATAGGCAAATCCGTCCTCCCGTTAACGCCGAGAAGTGATGAGGAGGAAAGCCGCAAGGCGGACCGAACTGGCTGATCCCATACTCCCAAGAAAAACCTCGTAGTGAGCTTGTCGGGTGCTCGTACTGCAAACCGACTCTGGTAGGCGAGTAGAGAATACTAAGGCGCTTGAGAGAACCCTGGTTAAGGAACTCGGCAATCTAGCCCCGTAACTTCGGGAGAAGGGGTGCCTTTGCCGGTTGCCCGGACTTGCTCCGGGAGGCTGGCAGAGGTCGCAGTGAAATGGGGGTTGCGACTGTTTAACAAAAACACAGGACTCTGCTAACTCGTAAGAGGATGTATAGGGTCTGACTCCTGCCCGGTGCCGGAAGGTTAAGGGGACGGGTTATTCACCTTCGGGTGGAGAAGCTCGGAACCGAAGCCCCGGTAAACGGCGGCCGTAACTATAACGGTCCTAAGGTAGCGAAATTCCTTGTCGGGTAAGTTCCGACCTGCACGAATGGAGTAACGATCATCCCCGCTGTCTCGACCAGGGACTCAGCGAAATTGAACTGCCAGTGAAGATGCTGGCTACCCGCATCAAGACGGAAAGACCCCGTGCACCTTTACTATACCCTGGTATTGGACATTGGGATAGTCTGTGTAGGATAGGTGGGAGGCTTTGAACCGGAGGCGCTAGCTTTCGGGGAGCCATCGTTGAAATACCACCCTGATTATTCTGATGTTCTAACCTCGGCCCGTAATCCGGGCCAGGGACAGTGCCAGGCGGGTAGTTTGACTGGGGCGGTCGCCTCCCAAATCGTAACGGAGGCGCGCGAAGGTTCCCTCAGGCTGATTGGAAACCAGCCGTCGAGTGTAAAGGCATAAGGGAGCTTAACTGCAAGACCTACAAGTCAAGCAGATGCGAAAGCAGGTCTTAGTGATCCGGTGGTCCCGCGTGGAAGGGCCATCGCTCAACGGATAAAAGGTACGCCGGGGATAACAGGCTGATCGGGCCCAAGAGTTCACATCGACGGCCCGGTTTGGCACCTCGATGTCGGCTCATCGCATCCTGGGGCTGGAGCAGGTCCCAAGGGTTCGGCTGTTCGCCGATCAATAGCGGTACGTGAGCTGGGTTCAGAACGTCGTGAGACAGTTCGGTCCCTATCTGATGTGGGCGCAGGAGATTTGAGGGAAGCTGTCCTTAGTACGAGAGGACCGGGATGGCGGGACCTCCAGTATTCCAGTTGTCCTGCCAAGGGCAACGCTGGTTAGCTGTGTCCCGAAGGGATAACCGCTGAAAGCATCTAAGTGGGAAGCCCCTCCCAAGATAAGATCTCCCGGGCCGCAAGGCCCCTAAAGGTCACTTGGAGACTACGAGTTTGATAGGCCGGGTGTGTAAGCCCTGTAAGGGGTTAAGCTAACCGGTACTAATCGACCGTGAGGCTTGACCAATTATACTTGTGATGCTTGGTTATTGATTCCCGGCGTTTTGAAGAAATTACCCTGTTCGATTGGAAAGCTCGAATTACGCTTTCCCGTGGCCATACCGAGGAGGTCACACCCGTTCCCATCCCGAACACGGCAGTTAAGCTCCTCAGGGCCGATGGTACTGCATGGGCAACTATGTGGGAGAGTAGGACGCCGCGGGATTTAAATCAAAAAAGCCGCCAGAGAAATCTGGCGGCTTTTTTTGTCCAATGTCGTTTTTTTTAAGTACCAATTACCCCCAGCATCTCCGAGACCTTCTCCCTCAGCCCGTATATGGACACGGGCTTCAGCATGAATTCGACTCGGTTCGCCGTGAAGAAATCCCTGACCACGTCGTCCGGCGAGCCTGTAAGGAAGAGGAACCTCCGTTCAAGCCCCGGGCGCATGGCCGAGGCCCTGCGGTAGAGCTCCATGCCGTCCATGACCGGCATCCTGACGTCCGAGATCACAAGGGAGTAATCTTCCGTCCCGAGGGCTTCGAGCGCGGCCTCCCCGTTCTCCGCCGCATCGACCCGCGCATTACCCTGGATAATAATCCTCAGGAGCGAGAGGACGGTTTTTTCGTCGTCCACCACAAGGACGCTTCGTCCGTCAAGCTCCGGGAAGCTTTCAACCCTTTCAAGAAGCCCCTTGAGCCCGGGCTTTGAGCGGAGATGCCCGGTTATCCGGTCCCTGTGCTTCCTGAGCGACTCGACCAGGTCCGTGAACTCCGCGGGAAAGTTCCGCAAGGCGTTTACCACGTAGGCGAAGAGCTCGTTATGCTCCGAGAACTCGAGGGCGACCACCATCTCCATGAGGCCGGCCTCGCTTATGGTACCTGCCTCGACCTCCTCCTCGAACATGCGGATTATGGGCGAGATGCCGTCTATGACCGTGAGGTCGACGGGCAGGGGGCGGGCGAGGCCGCTTATCTGCCTGCCCGCGCTTACGAGCATGTCGAGGTGCGCGCTCTCATCGACCGAGAGCTCCTCAAGCAAGGCGGATAAATCCCTGTTCGAGGCAAAGAGCCGGGCGGCCTTCGCGTAGAGCGCTCCGGCTCCGGCTTCGGCGCTGACCAGCCACTCTACGGCGTCGTCAAGGTCCAGGGGAGCGGCGTTTCCCGGATTTGCATCGTGGCCCGCGTCGGTAACGCGGCGGCGGTCGTTATGTCCTGAAGTCATGGAAGTCCTCCTGCGCCTCTGTCTCTGTGTACGGATACAGACGCACCTATTAAGCCGCGCAGAGGGGCCGGTCCCCGGGCGTAAACGGCCGCCCGGCGCCGGGCTCGGGTTTCGCGGAGGTGTTGAAGGCCTGCACATTAGTCTGAAGCACCGCGGCAAGCTCGGCGATTTCGTTGCTGGCCGCGGCTATCTGGCCAGCGCTCTGCAACGTCTCGGACGCTACCAGCGAAACGTTTTCGATATCCGAGCTTATCTGTTCGGCGGCAGCCGACTGCTGTTCCAGGGCGACAGTTATCGACTCTATCATGGCGGTCGCGCCCGAAGACTTGTCTATTATCTTCCTGATCGTATCGCCGGTCCGGGCCGCTAGGGCTGCCCCGTCGCGCACGGCGCTTATCTCCCTGTCCATCGAGGCGGTGGCCTTATCTATGCCTTCCTGCATGCCCGTTATCACGGCGTCTATCTTCCTTGTCGCGCCTATGGTCTTCTCCGCGAGCTTTTTCACCTCGTCGGCGACCACGGCGAAGCCCCTGCCGTGGGCCCCGGCCCTGGCTGACTCGATTGCGGCGTTAAGGGCCAGGAGGTTTGTCTGGTCGGCGATGTCCTCTATTACGGTAATGATCGAGCCGATGTCCTTTGACGAGGACTCCAGCGCCATCACGATGGCGCTCGATTCCCCGGCGGCCCTGGATATGCTCTCCATCGCCTCTATAGTGGTCTCAACGATGGCCCCGCCGTCCTCAGCCGCCTCTCTGGCCTCCCTGGAGGCCTTTGCCGCGGACGCGATGTTCCTGGATATTTCGTTTACCGTAGCGCTCATCTCGTTAGAAGAGGTCGAGACCTGGGCCGCCTTGGAGGACTGAAGCCCCGTTCCCCTCTCTATCTGCAGGGAGGCCGCCGATAGCTCCTCGGCGGCTGATGAAAGGAAGCCCACAGACTGGCATATGCGGCTTACCACCCCGTGGAAGCTTTCTATCATCCTGTTGAAGCTCTCGGCCATCTGGCCGCTTTCGTCAGCCGACGAGGACCTTACCTTTATCGTAAGGTCGCCCGTGCGCTCGACCTCGGCCATCATTTCCTTAAGCGAGCGCATGGGCTCTATTACCTTCGTATTTATAACGAACACCGCGCAGGAGCCCATGAACGCCACCGCGGCCATGATTACCGCAGCAGTGGCGGCGTTCCGCCTCGAGGCGGCGACCTCGGGCGCTATCTTCGAGCCCACCATCCTCCCTACGGCTGCCGAGACCGCCAGGATGGAGTCGATGGCCTCGCTCGAGCTCCGTATCCATTCGTCACCGGAAATAGGATAATCGCCGGTCGGGCCGGCTTGCAGGACAGCCCTCCTCGTCTCCTCGAACCTGTCGAGGAAGACCGTCTCCAGGTTCGATATGGCTTCAAGGACTTCCCTGCTCGTGTTCGAGTCTTCCTTAAGGCGGAGTATCGGCTTCAGGTTTATCTCCACGATGGCCCTGTACGTGTTCAAGGCCTCGATATCGCCGTTATCGAAGGCCTTGCCGGTCGATATGAGCCTCGCAAGGTGCGCCCGTTCCCTGCCCGCGTACTCGCTTACGAGCCAGACGGCGTTCTTGAGCTCGATATTATACCTGAGCCCGTCGAGGTCCGCGCTCAGGCCGGAGCCGCTGGTGAAGGCGGCCCCGCGTATATCGGAATTCGCGTCTATGTAAGAGGTTATGACCGTGCTCCATTCGCGCGCGGTGTAGTCCCCGGAGCCCGCGAGCCCGAGGGAGAAATCAGCGCTCCTCCTTGCGGACTCGAGGCGGCCAAGTGCCGTTTCCGCCCTGTCGAGCGCCGCGTCAAGCGCAGGGTTGCCGCCGTCCATCTCAGAGAGCATTCTCGCCCTGTCGTACGCGCCTTCCGAAACCCGCCCGCTTTTTCCCCTCAGCTCGGCTATCGTCCGCATTGTATCGGGGCCGGCGGCATTGCCGGACGAGAGGGCCATGGCGGTCACTCCGCGCTCCTTGGCCAGGTAGCCTGAGGACTCGATTATCCCGTCCACGAGGGCGTTTGCGGCTTCCATCCTGGCCATCGTCCTGCCTTCGCCCCTTGTTTGCATCAGGTTGTACAATGAAAACCCCATTAAGAGGAGCGCAAGCAGGCTGACCGTTCCGGTCAGAAATGCCTTTATGCTCATGTCTTTGAAAAATTTGCGAATTAACCGCATCATCCCTCCCTCACTCGTCCCTGTGATTCCGCCCTGATGCATGCCAGATTGAACGGGTTGATTTATATATCGGCCAAAGTATTTAGAACTTTATAGGCCAAAAGGATGAGGTAGAAAATCATCCCTGGGCCTGTCAGGATTGAAAGTCCCGACTAATCTCCTTATGTGACTTGTGAGATTCAGGGCCGTTCGGTGGTCAGGAAAGGACGGCAACGGCCCGCCTGAAAGCGGGCCGTTGCCTTAAGCTATCGCGGAAAAGGCGTTTAATGGAAGGACCTTATCTGGTCGGGCGAGAACTTGTCTACCTGGATGACCTTGGCCTTTTCCCTCACGAAGTCAGGGATCATCTGCTTGACCTCTGATTCGTTCTTCGCGTCTACTATGGCATAGGCCGTGTGGTCGCCCTTGCTGCAGCCCCAGTAGAAGTTATCGAGGGTCTTTTCGCCCTTTGCCAGTATCCCGTCCATCTCCCTTGCGCACTCTTCTTTCGTATGGGGTGATTCTATGAGATATTTCATGGCCTAACCTCCTTAGAGAGAACATATTTGATTCTTTATTCGGAATCATCAAAAGTCAACTTGCGATATCCCGTCCCGCATGGCGCGCGTGCGTGCTGCCGGTAATCTCCTGGTACGCGCTGGCCGCCTTGACCTGCTCTCTTGGCCCGTAAGGTTTTGAATTGAAACGGATACTTCTGCTGTGTTAGAGTTCATGTCAGGACAAAATCCATGAAAAATCCGACAATTGACGGGTTTTCCCGGGCAGTTTGCAGATGAAATCAGGGCTCAAGGCAAGCCACATACTTATCGTATCCCTTGCGGCCGTGCTGCCGCTCATCCCTTTCATTGACAAGGCCTTCCACATAGACGACACGCTCTTTATCTGGACCGCCAGGCAGATACTCGAACGGCCCTGGGACTTCTACGGCTTTACCGGGAACTGGTTCAGCTATGAAAATACAGCGCCCACGTTCATAAAGAACCCACCGCTTACGAGCTATTACATTGCCTTCATAGCCCTTTTCACCGGGTTTTCCGAGCGGGCGCTCCATGTCGCCTTTCTTGTCCCGGCGCTCTTTGCCGCGCTCGGCGCCTATGTGCTGGCGCTCCGTTTTACAAAGATGCCTCTGGCTGCGGCGCTTGCGGCTGTAGCTACCCCGGCCTTCCTGGTATCATCGACCAGCCTCATGTGCGATGTCATGCTGCTTGCCTTCTGGAACTGGGCCATTGTCTTCTGGATAAGGGGGCTCGACAGGGGCAGGGGCCTTGACCTCGCAATAGGCGGCGTGCTTATCGCCCTTGCCGCGCTCACGAAATACTTCGGGGTGAGCCTCATACCCCTCCTTGCGGCCTATTCCGTATTCCATGGAAAGAAGGGTTTCAAGGCGCTCGCGTATCTCTTCATACCGGTAGCCGCGCTCGCGGGGTATCAGTCCTACACGCAGCACATGTACGGGAGGGGGCTCCTTGTCGACGCCGCGGACTATGCGAGCGGCATAAAGGTCTTTAGCGCCATGCCGCAGCACGAAAGGGCCTTTACAGGCGTTGTTTTCGTCGGCGGCTCCATAATAGCGGCCCTTTTCCTCATCCCCTCGATATTCGGCTTGAGGGCTGTCGCGGCTGGCATCGCGCTTGCCGCAGCCG
The DNA here is from genome assembly GCA_030583865.1 of Thermodesulfobacteriota bacterium. Taxonomy (NCBI): domain Bacteria; kingdom Pseudomonadati; phylum Thermodesulfobacteriota; species Thermodesulfobacteriota bacterium. The sequence continues at coordinate 894,529 of CP129479.1, forward strand.
GGGCAGCGTACGCGTACCTCAAGGGCTCGTTCGAGGAAGAGGATATCGTCCTCTTCAAGCCCGGCTTCGGCTGGGGCTACATAGCGCAGCTCGCGGTCTACTGGGCTGCAGGTGCCGGGGTGCTCTGCCTTGCCGTATATGATTTCATGAAAAGGAAGGACGCAGGTTCTGTGCTTCTTCTCTTATGGGTGGCCGGGACATTTGTCTTCGCGGTATTCGTAAACTGGTCCATAAACGCCAGATCGATACTGCCGATGGTATCCGCGGTTTCCATAATTCTAATGAGGGCGGCCGAGGGAAAAGGCGCTCTCAGGGCCTATTTGCCCATAATCCCTGCGTTCGCTTTCTCCTTTTTCGTAACCCAGGCCGATTATATTTTCGCTAACAGCGCAAGGACAGCCGCCCGGCTGATCTCGGAAGGCTATTCCGGGGAAGGGGCGCTCTGGTTCCAGGGGCACTGGGGTTTTCAGTATTACATGGAGAGCGCGGGCGCGGTCCCGATAGACACGGGGGGGAGCATAATAACAAAAGGAAGCATGGTCGCCATTCCATATAACAATTACGGCCTGAAGCGCTTCCCGGACAGGCTCGACAAGACGGGCATGGTCGACAGCTTCCCGCCCCAGTACGTGGAGACCATGCCCCTTGGCGGGGGCGCCGGGTTCTACGCGCACCAGTGGGGCCCCATGCCGTTCATGCTCTTTCCTCCCAGGGGGGAGACCTATGTCGTATTCCGGATGAACGAGGACTGGGTCCTGCCGAGGGACCTCCTGGCCGAGGACATGCCGCAAAGGGTCGGTTTCCCGGTGAGGCCGCGTGGCACTCCCTGAGCTTGATCCTGATTTTGCAGGCCGGCGCTGTCGGTCCTAAGCCGATTACATGGCCTTTTTAGAATTTAACAGAAGAGCGGGGTTTGAATTAACAGCGCCGGCCCCGGAGGAAAATGAAAACAGGCATCCGAAAAAGCCATCTGATAATAGTCTCGCTTGCGGCCGTCCTGCCGCTACTGCCTTTCATTGACAAGGCCTTTCATGTAGACGATACGCTTTTTGTCTGGACAGCTCGGCATATACTCGAGAATCCCTGGGATTTCTATGGCTTCACCGGTAACTGGTGGAGCTATGAGAGCGCCGCGCACGACTTCATAAAGAACCCACCGCTTACGAGCTATTACATTGCCTTCATAGCCCTTTTCACCGGGTTTTCCGAGCGGGCGCTCCATGTCGCCTTTCTTGTCCCGGCGCTCTTTGCCGCGCTCGGCGCCTATGTGCTGGCGCTCCGTTTTACAAAGATGCCTCTGGCTGCGGCGCTTGCGGCTGTAGCTACCCCGGCCTTCCTGGTATCATCGACCAGCCTCATGTGCGATGTCATGCTGCTTGCCTTCTGGAACTGGGCCATTGTCTTCTGGATAAGGGGGCTCGACAGGGGCAGGGGCCTTGACCTCGCAATAGGCGGCGTGCTTATCGCCCTTGCCGCGCTCACGAAATACTTCGGGGTGAGCCTCATACCCCTCCTTGCGGCCTATTCCGTATTCCATGGAAAGAAGGGTTTCAAGGCGCTCGCGTATCTCTTCATACCGGTAGCCGCGCTCGCGGGGTATCAGTCCTACACGAATTTCATGTACGGGAGGGGTTTGCTTCTCGATGCTGCCGGTTACGCCACAGGCGCCACTGGCGGCAGCAGGGGGATTACCGCAGAGAAGGCCTTTATCGGGGTCGTCTTTACCGGCGGCTCCGTATTAATGGCCTTATTCCTACTCCCCTCAGTCCTGGGCCTAAGGGCCGCCCTCATAGGGTTAGCGCTTGCCGCGGCTGGGGCCGCATACGTCTATGGAAAGGGCATAATAGGCGGCATAGCCCTTTTCGAGCCGGGCTTCGGCTGGGGCTATATAGCGCAGATCGCGGCTTATTGGGCTGCCGGGGCCGGCATACTCCTGCTTGCAATATCAGACCTCGTTAAGAGGAGAGACGCGGCATCGGCCCTTCTTTTCCTATGGATTGCCGGCACCTTCGTCTTTGCGGTATTCGTCAACTGGACGATAAACGCAAGGTCGATACTGCCGATGGTGCCTGCAGCCGCGATCCTCGCCGTCAGGGCGGCCGAAGGAAAAAACCTCATGAGGGTGTATATTCCCCTTGTCCCTGCGCTCGCCCTCTCGTTTTTTATCGCCTGGGCGGATTACGCCTTTGCCGAGAACGCCAGGGCAGCCGCCAAGTCCATCTCGGATAAATACTCCGGCATGGGGAAGCTCTGGTTCCAGGGGCACTGGGGTTTTCAGTACTACATGGAAAAGAAGGGCGCGTTCCCCATAGACGTGAGGAAGAGCACCGTGGCCGGAGGCAGCCTACTTGCGTTCCCGCTTACTAATAGCGGGCTCAGGGCCTTCCCCGACGGCCTTGACAGGATGCTGCTGGATGAGTACGTTTTCCCGGCGGAGCTTTTGGCCACTACGGCCTCGGGGACCGGCGCGGGCTTCTACTCCAGCCTCTGGGGCCCGGTACCTTTCATGCTCTTCCCCCCGAGGGCCGAAACCTACATGGTCTTCTACATTAGGGAGGACTGGTTCATCCCCGGGGATTTCCTCCTTCCACAGTAGGCGTCTGCTCCTTTGTCCCACCTGTTCCTTGTGACGCTATAATGTATTCATGAGGATATGGGACATCCCGCCCGAGCTCCTTTGCGACAGGCATCTTCTCGGCGAGCACAACGAGGCGCACGCGCTCTGGAGCATAATAATAAACGGCCTCAAGGGGTTCTCCAGCCACCCTGAGACCGCCCGGTGGCGGGGAAAGCTCAGGGCCCTTTACCTGAGGCACGAGGCGGACGCCAGGGAAATGGAGCGGAGGGGCTTCAGGCACCAGAGCCCGCTTGACGAGGCCCTCGCGACCGGCAAGGCGGTCCAGGACGAGCTCAAGGACACGATGGAGGCGCAGGAGAGGCTCCTTTCGGAACGGGACCAGGACTGCGCCGAAAGGATACGGAAAAGCAAGCGGCGGCCCTGAAATCGCCTGCCTCCTCCGGCCACGTTTGACAAATCAATCGGTATCTGATATTCAATACTCAACCTGTTCTTCCTGACCCGGGACCGTTCAGTTCCCCATCACGACAATTCCGCGGAAACATCCCGTCCAGTTCAAATCCAGGCACCTTGACAGGGCTCTCTCGCTATTTGCGTTACGGAGTAGTCTGCGTCGCATGGGGCAGCTCTGCCCAAAACAAACGCAGAAGAAAAGGGGGAGAGATGAAAAGAGGTTTCCTGTTCCTGCCTCTCGGCCTTGCGGTATTCCTTTTCATGGGCCAGGCCGCCGTGTCCGCCTCCGGGCCGGACTGGGGGCGGCTCAATCCCGCGCAGAAGGACGCGGCCTTCGTGGGCGACAGGGCCGTTTGCGCAAACTGCCATCCGCAATACGTCGAAAGCTACGCCGGGACCCGGCACGGCAAGGTATTCCCGCACCGGGGCGGCAACGACTGCGAGTCGTGCCACGGCCCCGCTGGCAAGCACGTGGAGGCGCCTTCAAGGGAGCACATCTTCTCGTTCAAGGACCGCTCGATAAGGCCTGAAAAGAAGAACGGTGTATGCCTGAGCTGCCATGAAAAGGGCATAAGGATGCACTGGAAGGGGAGCTCGCACGACGTTGCGAACCTCACGTGCAACTCCTGCCATTACGTGATGGAGAAGAGGAGTCCCAGAAACCTTTTCGTTAACGAAGACTCGAAAAAGGCCTGCTTCCAGTGCCACAAGGAAAGGAGGGCCCAGCTCCAGAGGTCCTCGCACATGCCGCTGCGCGAAGGGCTCATGGACTGCGCTACATGCCACAACCCGCACGGCGGCCCGGGGCCGAGCCTCCTTAAGACCGCCTCGGTGAACGAGACCTGCTACCAGTGCCATGCCGAAAAGAGGGGTCCGCTCCTTTGGGAGCACCCGCCCGTAAGGGAGAACTGCGCGAACTGCCACGACCCGCACGGCTCCAACCACGAAGCGCTCCTTAAGACGAGGGCGCCGTTCATCTGCCAGTCCTGCCACTCGGTCCAGTTCCATCCGAGCACCATCTACGAAGGGAGCAAGATAGTCGGCGGGGGAGGGAGCGTTGCCCAGCAGCTCGTGGGCAAGGCTTGCCTTAACTGCCATACGCAGGTGCACGGCTCCAACCATCCTTCGGGGCCGAGGTTCCAGAGATAGCCGATCCCGTCATGACCTCCATCCGCGCGGCAAATCGATTCCAAAATGCCTCATAAGCAAGGAGGATATATGAATAGGAAGAAACTTGGGTTGCTGGTACTGGGGCTTGCGGCGCTCTGGTGGCCCGCATTTTCTTCAGCGGAGGACGGCCTCGGCGGGAGCGTGACACTGGGCGGGGGCTTTATAGACGCAAAGGACGAGTCGTTCAAGCTCGGCGAATATACCGGGTTATCGAAAGACGAGGCGTTTCTCCTTGCCGGGGCTGATTTGAGCTACGGCGACGGCGCGTATTACCTCGATTTCCGGGCCTATGACCTCGGGCTTGACAACCGGCGGGCGTATGCCGAGGCAGGGAGGCGCGGGTCATACAGGCTCTTCATAGAGTACGCCGAGACGCCGAAGCTCATATCGAACAATAGCGTGACCGTGCTGGAAGGCGCGGGCTCGGCGAACCTTACCCTTCCCGGCGCGTTTACGCGGGGCACGAACACGAGTCTCGCACAGATGCCCGACCTCGCGGACCACAGGCGAAGCGTAAGGCTGAAGCTCGAAAGGAAATCCGGCAAGGCAGGTTTTTATAAGGTGTCAGGCGATACCGAGATGGAGCTTTCGGTCGAGCGTGAGCGTAAGGAAGGGATAAAGTACATAGGCGGCACATCGGGGTACTCCGGAGGGCAGACCCGCTCAGTGGGGCTGCCCGAGCCGGTGGACTATACGACCGACGTCCTCAAGGCAAGGGCCGCCCACACGAAGGAGGCTTACCAGGCCGAGGTCCAGTACGCGCTATCGGATTTCTCTAACGGCAGGAAATCCCTGGCATTCGCAAACCCGTTCGACGTCAACGCGGGCGGCGCGGTGCTGTACGACTACTGCGACGAGTGCAGGATATCGCTTCCGCCGGACAACCGCCACCACAGGCTGAGCCTATCCGGGGGCTTAAGCCTTCCGTACCATTCGCGCATTTCGGCTACTTTCGAGTACGGGATAATGAAGCAGGATGACGACCTGCTGCCTTACTCCCATAATCCCGGGAGCACCGTTACGGTGGCGGTCCCGAGGGGCAGGGCCGACGCGGAGATAGACGTTACGCACCTTGCGCTCAACCTCTCGTCAAGGCCTCTCTCCGGCCTCGGCCTCAAGGCCGGGTACAGGCTTTACAAGACCGAAAACAAGCTCCCGCGCGCGCTCTTCCGCTACGTAAAAAACGACACGGCCCAGCCGCAGGCCACGCTGACCGAGGCTCACGCTCTCTATAGCCTCCCCTACGACTACACCCAGAACCAGGTGAAGCTCGACGCATCCTATGCGGTCTTCCCGGCGACAACCGTGAGGCTAGGCTATGCCCGCGACATGATCGACCGGGACCTGAGGGAGGTCGAGAGGACCGCCGAGAACTCTTACAAGGCGGCGGTCACGTCGACATACGTGCCGAACGTGTCCGTGGGGCTTGACTACCTGCAAGCTGAAAGGAGGGGCACCGATTATGACGAGTCGCTCCTCTATGACCAGTACCACACGCAGGAGTACATGGATGACGTGGTCGCAACCCTCGGGGCAGCGGCGCAGTTCGACAACCACCCGCTCATGAGAAAGTTCGACGTGGCGAACAGGGACAGGCTCCGCTACGGCGCGAACGCGACGCTTACCCCGACACATAACTCGTCCCTCTCTCTTTTTGTAAACTACGGAAAGGACGACTACAAGGACTCGGCCCTTGGCCTTCAGCAGAGCAAGACCGGCTCAGTGACCCTTGACGGCGCGATAGCGCCTTCGGAGAACGCGTCCATATACGCCTTTTATACCTGGGAGGACCTTAGTTCCAGGCAGGAGGGCTGGGCCTACAGCGGAGGGGCATCGAAGCTTACCCATACAGCCGACGCCAACAGGAAGTGGGCTGCCTTCCACGACGACGACATCGAGACCTGGGGCGTGGGCGCGAAGCTCGCGTTTCTGGAGAAAAGGGCCGACCTGGACCTGGACTATTCCTTTTCGAGGAGCAGCGGGAGCATACGCCACACTGCGGGAAGCGCAATATCTTCGGCGGTCATCCCGACCGATCTCCCGGAGCTCAAGACGAGGCTTAAGACCCTGAGCGTCACTGGCAAATACATGGTCCGCCCGAACCTGAGCGTGGGGGCCGGGTACAGGTATGAGGACTATAAATCAGACGACTGGGCGGTTGACAACTACGAGCCGTCCTCGGCGGCCATAACGAACGTGCTTACGCTCGTAGGCCCTGTAGCCGACTATGAGGCCCATACGGGGATGGTCTTCCTTACCTATTCGCTATAGGAGGCTGCTGAAAAAGTCCATCTGCGTCGTTGTCTTCGTCGCTCGTCACTGCGGCGTACACGAAAAGTACGCCTCATTCCTCGCTCCTCGACGCCTCGCATCTGGAGCTTTTTGAGCAGCCTGAATTGAAAATAGAGTTTTTCATCAAGCCACTATGGGTTTTTCTCCGGGGTGCGCCTTCCGGGCGCGCCCCTTTTGCTACTCCTCCACTGCGACCTTCCCTATCATGCCCCTATGTATGTAGCAGATATAATAGTATTCGCCGGGCTCGTTGAAGACGAACTCCCAGCTTCCTCCCGGCTTTATGCCGGGGGCCGAGATGCCTCCCTTTCCTATGAGCGGCATGGACGAGAAGACGTGGTCTATGCCGTCGTTATTGACCCACCTGACCGTCTCGCCTTTTTTGATTATGATGTTGTCCGGCCTGAATATATCCCTTGAGTCCGCATCTGCCCTGGGTATGTCTACGATGTGGACGCCTTTTCCAGGCATAGAGCGCACCGGTTCCGAGAGCCTTGAATCGAAGGACCTCTTCTTGACCTCCAGGAGAAGCGCGGTATCTCCGGTAGCGTCCTTGTATGCCATCGCCATCTCATCCGCCAGGTAGAAGAGCCCTTCTTTCTCTTCCGGGGCGGCCTTTTCAGCCGAATCAAGCACGGACCTGACCTCCGCCGGGATGGAGTCCCTGTTCGCGTCTACGAGTGATGCCAAAGCGGCCCTGTCCCTCTCCTTAAACGCTTCCGAGAACTTGTCCGCTATCTCCCCTGAATGGACTGCGCGTGAGACGAGTACGGCCAGGGCCGCGAGCGCGGCCACGGTAAGGACGGCTCTTTCCATAATGTGACCTCCTTTTCGGATATGCGCCGGGTCCTGTCAAATTCCTGTATGGCCGGCGCTCGAATGATTGTATAATTATATCGGCAATAAGCCCGCTCGCCACGCCGGGCCGGAAAAGGGCCCAGGATACGGAAAAACAGATGGACGTGAAAAAGCTCAAAAAGCATCTGGACCGGCTCTGCCGCACCTTTGACCGCTCTTTTCTTGCCTCAGACCCCCTTGAGTTCTTGCACAGGTATGATAGGCCGGAGGACCGGGAGATAGTCGGTCTTGTGGCGTCATCGCTGGCCTACGGCAAGGTCGAGACGATAAAAAAGAGCGTCTCAAGGGTGCTGGAGGCGGCAGGGCCGTCCCCGTACCGGTTTGCAAGGAGGTTCGAGCCCGGGAAGGGGCTTGCGCTCTTTAACGGCTTCGTCCACAGGTTCAACAGGGGCGAGGACATCGCCTGCCTTTTCTGGTTCGCAAGGCAGATGATAGAGGAGGCGGGCTCCATAGGCGGCTTTTTCATGAAAGGGCATGAGCCGTCCCGGAAAAACATAAAGGAGGCGCTTTCGTCCTTCTCGGAACGCGCGCTTGCCCTTGATTCGTCTGCGATATACGGAAGGAAGAGGCTCCTTCCAAAAGCGGGCATAAGGTTCTTTTTCCCGAACCCGGCGGACGGGAGCCCGTGCAAGCGCCTGAACCTCTATCTCCGGTGGATGGTAAGGAGGGGCGACGGGCTGGATTTCGGCCAGTGGAAGGGCGTGGAGCCCTGCAAGCTGGTCATGCCGCTCGATACACATGTCGCAAGGATATCGAGGAACATAGGCCTCTCCGGCAGGGCCAACCCGGACTGGAGGATGGCCGAGGAGGTCACGGACGCCCTGAAAGCGCTCGACCCGGCTGACCCGGTCAAATACGATTTCGCCATTTGCAGGCTCGGCATACTGGACAGGTGCCCGCGAAAGGCCGACCCGGGCAAGTGCTCCGAGTGCCTCATAAGCCCCATCTGCGTCCTTTAACGCCGAATCCATTGTTTTCCCTTGGAAAATAAAACTTTGACAGAAACATGTACTTGGGGTAACATCTGTCGATAATATCCCTTATTGTTCCCGGCGGGGCCCCATGCGGCCTGAAGGGACAGGTATCGGAGTTTTATATTTTGGCGCAGACGACTGGACTCAAGGAAAAGAACGAGACGGCCCCGGCCCGGATGGACATCCAGGAGGTCTTCGATCTCGTAAAGGCCGACATAGCGGAAATGGAGCGGGGCTTCAAGGCCAGCCTGAACTCGAACGTCTTCCTCGTAAGCAAGGTAGGGGAATATATCCTTAAGAGCGGCGGGAAGAGGTTCAGGCCCATGGTGATGCTCCTCGCATCGAGGCTCTGCGGCTACAGCGGAGAAAGGCACATACCGCTCGCGGGCGTAATAGAGTTCATACATACGGCAACGCTCCTCCACGACGACGTGGTCGACAACGCGAACCTCCGGAGGGGGAGCGCGTCAGCCAACACGGTATGGGGGGACGGGGCCAGTATCCTTGTCGGGGACTACCTCTTCTCCAAGGCCTTTTTCCTTACGGTCAAGTACGGGGACATGAGGGTGCTGCAGGTCCTCTCCGACACCACGACGCGCATGGCCGAAGGGGAGGTATTGCAGCTCCTGAAGCACAGCGACGCGGACACGACCGAAGAGGAGTACCTCGACGTCGTGACTAACAAGACAGCGGTCCTCATATCGGCTGCGGCCCGCATAGCCGCGATACTCGCCGGGTCGGGACCTGAAAAAGAGGCGGCCCTCGCAAGCTACGGCATGGGCCTCGGCATAGCCTACCAGCTCATGGACGACTGCCTCGACTACGTATCGACCGACGAGAGCCTCGGCAAAACCGTGGGCAACGACCTCAAGGAAGGCAAGGTAACGATGCCCCTTATCCGCGCCGCCCTCCTCGCCTCGGAGGACGAGAGGGCGGTCATAAGGGAAGCTGTCGAGGGCGACGACCTGGACCAGACCGGGCTAAAGAAGGTCATTTCGATAATAAACAGGTACAATGGCATCGAGTACACCATCGACCGCGCCAAGGCCTACGTGGAAGAGGCCAAGAGGGAGCTCGATATATTCGAGCCCGGCCTTGAGAAGGCGGCCCTTCTGGCAGTGGCCGATTTCGTGCTCGACCGGACGCACTGATAGGCCGTGGACCCCAAAGAGAAGGCCCGGAAGGTCCTGGACATACTCGAAAAGGAGTTTCCGGACGCCCGCACCGCCCTCGAATTCAAAAACCCGCTCGAACTCCTCATAGCGACCATCCTCTCCGCGCAGGCTACCGACAAGCTCGTAAACAAGGCCACGGGCCCGCTCTTTAAAAAATACCGGACCGCATCGGACTACGCTGAGGCAAGCCTTGAAGGGCTTGAAAAAGACATAAGTTCGATAAACTTCTACAGGAACAAGGCCAAACACATAAAGACCTGCTGCGCGAAGCTCGTCGTGGAGTTCGGCGGCAAGGTGCCGGATACCCTCGAAGCCCTCGTGGCCCTGCCGGGTGTCGGAAGGAAGACCGCCAATATAGTCCTGGGGAACGCCTTTGGCAAAAACGCCCTCGCAGTGGATACGCATGTGAAGAGGGTTGCCGGGAGGCTCGGCCTCACGTCATCTGACGACCCTGACAGGATAGAGGCGGACCTTGCAGCCATAATCCCTCCTGAAAGATGGACGAAGACCACCCACCTTTTCATCCTCCACGGCAGAAGGACCTGCAAGGCCGTTAACCCGGACTGCCTCAACTGCCCCATCCAGGCCTACAGCGTTTATTTCAGGGAAGTCTACTCGAAGGATAAAAAGAAGAGATAAGCGCAGGGTTCATGCCGCGCTCGCGGCGAGCCCCCTGGACTGGCATTCGACCAGGCTCGCGTAATAGCCGCCGGTCTTTAAAAGCTCATGGTGGCTTCCGGTCTCGATGATGTTCCCGTCCTTCAGGACCATTATCCTGTCAGCGCCGACTACCGTCGAAAGCCTGTGCGCTATCACCAGGGTGGTCCGGCCCCGCATGAGGATATCGAGCGCCTGCTGGACCGCCATCTCGGATTCGGCGTCGAGGGCGGATGTGGCCTCGTCGAGTATGAGGACCGGCGGGTCTTTTATGATGGCCCTTGCGATGCTTATCCTCTGCCGCTCGCCGGCCGAGAGGAGCCCCCCCCGCTCCCCGATGAGCGTATCGTAGCCCTTCGGAAGGCGCGCTATGAAGTCGTGCGCGTTGGCCAATTTCGCGGCTTCCATGACCTCGTCCGCAGACGCGCCGGGCTTGCCGTATGCTATGTTGTTCATTGCCGTGTCGTTGAAGAGAAGGGCGTCCTGCGATACGACACCTATCCTGGCCCTTAGCGAGCGCTGCTTAAGGTCTCTCAGATCAGTCCCGTCGATGAATACGGCGCCGGAGGACGGGTCGTAAAGCCTCTGGAGGAGAGCGGCGATTGTGGATTTGCCCGCGCCGCTCGGGCCGACAAGGGCCACGCATTCGCCGGGCTTAAGGTGCATGCTTATCTCGGTCAGTATCGGCCTCTTGCCGTCGTAGCCGAAGGAGACGCCGTCGAAGAGGACGTCCCCGCGCAGCGTCTTTACTGGCGCCGCGTGGGGCGCATCGGACATGTGGTCGTCTGCGTCGAGGATGGAGAATATTATGCCGAGCGAGACAGTGGCCTTCCGCATGGTCTGGTACGCGCCCGTAAGCCCCTGGACCGGCGTGAACAGGCCGGTTGCGTAGCCGAGGAAGGCGACGAGCGTGCCGGCGGTTATCTCGCCCTTTATGACGAGATAGCCCCCGGCAAGGAGGGCCGAGACCCTGGCCAGGACGCCTACGATGTTCTTGGCCGCGCCGACGCCCGTGTCAATGCCGACGCCGCGGAGCACCATCCGGTTGGCCTTCTCGACGCCCGTCATGAAACGGCGCTTTTCCGCGTCCTCCATCGCGAAGCTCTTTACGGTGAAGATGCCTGTGAGGACCTCGTTAAAGCGGGAGAATATCCTCGTCCACCGCTCCATCAGCATACGCTCCCTCTGCGTCTGCTCGTTCGCGGCCCACATGCCTATGATGGCCGGGAGCGGCGCGAAGAAAAGGACGATGAACGAGAGCCTGTGGTCCAGCCTGAACATGACCGCGAGAGAGATCACGAGGTAGACTATCCCCGGGAAGACGTTGAAGGCTATGTCCGAGACCGCGCCAACGAAGCCGTTCACGCCCCTGTCGAGCTTGGTCATGATGCCCCCGACCGTCTCCTCCCTGTGGTAGGCCACGGGAAGAGCGTGCAGGCGCGCCACGGTCGCATCGAGTATGCCGTGGTTGACCTTGAGGCGCACCTTCCAGGCGAGCCAGTTCGACAGCCCGCCCAAGCCCTCGCGCGCGAGGCTCAGGCCTATGAGCATCCCGATGCCGTAGAGGAGGGGAGACATCGTGCCCGTCCCGAGCTTGTCGAAGATGTATTTCATGACGAGCGGCTCTAGCGCGCCGAGGGCCGCCATAGCCAGGGTAAGTGACATGATGAAGGCTAGCGCCCACCTGTGTGGTAGGATGAAACCGAGGGCGCGGCGCGCCTGTGGCAGCCAGTTTACGTTAACTTCATGTGGGATATGCATGAGGGGTCTACAGTCCTTGCAAGCTGAATCACGTTAGTCAGGGCGCGGCGCCCCCGAAAATCGATGCATTCATGATAGGTTCATTGCAAGTACCTTAATGTGATAAAAGTCACGCCCTGCATTTTTCCGGGTGCTTTGGATGCGCGACATTTGATATAATTTACGCATCATGAAGGCGATCGTTTTTGACGGCGGGAAACTCCGTTTCGAAGGGGCGCGCACAGCACCCAGGCCCGGGCCCGGAGAGGCGCTCATAAGGGTTGCGCTCGCGGGCATATGCCGGACCGACATCGAGATAGCCGGGGGCTACATGGGCTTTAGCGGCATCCCCGGCCACGAGTTCGTCGGCGTCATAGAGGAATGCGGCGACGAAAGGCTCAACGGGAAGCGCGTGACCGGGGAGATAAACATCCCTTGCGGGAGATGCGCGTACTGCAGGCGGAGGATGGGGAACCACTGCCCGGAGAGGAAGGTTCTGGGGATACTCGGAAAGGACGGCGCGTTCGCCGAGTACCTTACGCTCCCGTTCAAGAACCTGCACCCGCTCCCGGATTCCATCTCGGACGAGGAGGCGGTCTTCATAGAGCCGCTCGCCTCGGCTTATGAAATACTGGAGCAGGTGAGGGTGGACGAGGACACGAGGGTCTGCGTCCTGGGCGACGGCAGGCTGGGGCTACTGGTCGCGCAGGTACTGGCAGGGACGGGCTGTTCGCTCCTTGTGGTGGGCAGGCACGAAGAGAAGCTATCCATACTCAAGCCCAGGGGCATACCGACGAGGACGAGCATAGAGGGGCTTGCCAGGGAGCTTGACCTGGTCATAGACTGCACCGGGAGCGCGGAGGGCATAACAACGGCCCTTGAACTCGTGAGGCCCGCAGGGACCGTGGTCGTAAAGACGACGGTCGCCGGAAAGAGCGAGATAGGCCTGAGCCGCGTCGTGGTCGACGAGATAGCCCTTATAGGCTCGAGGTGCGGCCCGTTCCAGCCCGCAATACAGGCGCTCGAGGAAAAGAGTGTGGATGTCAGGCCCCTCGTATCGAAGGTCTTCCCGCTTGACGAGGGAGTCGAGGCGATGAGATACGCGGCTGAAAAGGGCGTTTTGAAGGCGCTCCTCAAGATGAGTTAAGCGGTTCCGTGTCCGTGATGATAGGGATTTAAAAATGGGCCGTAAAGCTACGGCCCATTTTTAATTTCAGGCAACCCTCTAAAAATTAGAAATTTTTCCCGCAATCAAGAAAGGCCGGGAATAAAAAGCGGAGCATATATGACAATATGTGGGCATTTTTACTAACGGCCTGACACAGAGTCCGGGGAAAAGATCAATTTTTAGAGAAACGGTCAGAAACCCCCGGCCTTTCAAGGCCGGGGATGAATGGCCGCCCGTAGCGAAGCCAGCGTAAGCTGGCGTAGCTGAGGCAATATCGCCTCACGGTTTCCCGATACCCCGGCCTTCAGGCCGGGGAGAGGTTCATAGGTTGCCTTCAATTATGGTCAGCAGATCCTCGGTAGCTGCTCGCCCGAGAGCATGTCGAGTATCCTTCTATTCCCTATCGAGGTCTCGATAAGGACCCTGGCTTTCGGCCCTTCCTCGACAGTTCCAATGACGGCGGCGTCCCTGCCGTACCGGTGGGAGCGCATGGCGTCCAGGGCCGCGTCCGTCGATTCCTTCGAGACGACTGCAACGAGCTTCCCTTCGTTCGCGAGATAGAGCGGGTCGAAGCCGAGTATCTCGCAGGCCCCTCGCACAGCCTCCTTTACCGGGATGTCGTCCTCCCGCACAGATATCGAACGCCCCGACGACGCGGCGAACTCGTTAAGTACCGTCGCGAGCCCGCCTCTCGTGGGGTCGCGCATGGCCCTTACGCCCGAAGGGGCGGCTTCGAGAACGGCTTTCGCGAGGGTGTGGAGGGGCGCGCAGTCGCTCTCTACGGGCGTTTCCATCCGTATGCCTTCCCTGTGGGTGAGTATTGCGATGCCGTGGTCGCCCATTGTCCCGGAGACGATGACCGAGTCTCCGGGCTTTATACCGGAAGGCGCAAGGTCAAGGGAGCCGCTTATCCTCCCTATCCCCGCTGTATTGATGAAGAGCTTGTCTCCCTTGCCGCGCTCTACGACCTTGGTATCTCCCGTCACTATCATGACCCCTGCATCGAGAGCGGTCTTCGCCATCGAGGCGACGACCCTTTCGAGCTCGTCCATTGGTAGTCCTTCTTCGATAATAAACGAGGCGCTTAAATAAAGCGGCTCCGCGCCGCCCACGGCGAGGTCGTTTATGGTGCCGCAGACCGCGAGCTTCCCTATGTCGCCGCCGGGGAAGAAAATGGGCTTTACGACGTAGGAATCCGTCGTGAATGCGAGCCGTCCTGAAGGGGAGGCGAATACCGCCTGGTCGTTAAGCGGCGCAAGGAGCGGGTTGGTGAAGGCCTTTGCGAAGACGTCCTCCACGAGCCTCCTCGAGTGGCTTCCGCCGCTGCCGTGCGCAAGGAGTATGGTCTTTATGTCCTTCGTCATGCGGCCCTCCTGTACTTGAAGAAGGCCGCGCAGGTGCCTTCGGATGATACCATGCATGGGCCTATGGGGAACTCCGGCGTGCAGGCCTTCGCGAAGAGCGGGCAGGCGTCGGGCGTAATTAGCCCCTTCAGTACCGAGCCGCACTTGCAGCCCCTGGGCTCCGCATCCTCACCCGGAGGTATCGAGAACCTCTTCTCCGCGTCCATGTCCGCGAACTCGTCCCGTATCCTCAAGCCGCTGCCGGGTATGTTGCCGATGCCCCTCCAGAGGCTGTCCGCGGGCTCGAAGACGCTGCGCATTACCTCCTGGGCCTTCAGGTTCCCGTCCCAGGTGACCACGCGGTCATACTCTATCTCGATGTCCTTCCGCCCCTCTTCGAGCTGTCTTACGAGCATGTATATGCCCATTATGGCGTCTATGGGCTCGAACCCGGCGACCACGCAGGGCGAGCCGTATTCGGTCGCGAGGAAGCCGTAAGCGCCCGCGCCTATTATGGCCGTAACGTGCCCGGGGCAGATGAACCCGTCTATGTCTATCTCGCCCGTGTCCATAAGCGCCCGCATTGCCGGGGGAGTGAGCTTGTGGAGCGAAAGTACCGAGAAGTTCTTAAGGCCCTCCTCCCTTGCCGCGAGCATGGTCGCGGCTACCGTCGGGACGGTAGTCTCGAAACCGACCGCAAAGAGGACCACCTCGCGGCCAGTGTCCTCCCTTGCGATATCTAGAGCGCCGAGGGGCGAGTACACTACTCTTATGTCTCCACCCCGGGCCTTTTCCTCCTGGAGAGAGGAGGACGAGCCCGGCACCTTCATCATGTCCCCGAAGGTGGCTATGACGACGTCGCGGCGCGACCTGCTGAAGTCCAAAAGGCGGTTTACGTCCGCCGCGGATGTTACGCATACAGGGCAGCCGGGGCCGGATATGAGCCGTATGTTCGGAGGGAGCGCCTCCCTTACCCCGTACTTCGATATGGAGTGGGTGTGCGTGCCGCATATCTCCATTATGCTCACTTCCCTGCGTGATATCTCGCGGATCTTCCTCAGAAGCCCCTGCGCCTCTTCCCTTTTCCTGAATTCGTCAACGTATTTCATTTGCCCGCTATCTCCTTTATGAGGTCAAGCGTATCCCTGGCCTTGGCCTCGTCGACCTTTTCTATCGCAAAGCCCGCGTGGATTATGACGAAGTCTCCGGGCCGCGCCTCCTGCATGAGGCGCAGGTCAGCCTCTTTCATCGCGCCTGCCACATCGACCCTTGCGACGAAGCCGTTTATCTCTATTATTCTCCCCGGTATTCCAAGACACATATTCGTTTATCTCCCTTTAATAATTTCAATCGCGACAGCGGCCTGGCCGAGCGATATGCCGCCATCGTTTGCCGGGACGCGCTCCTGCCGGTATACCTCAAACCCCGCGGCCCGGAGCTTCCCTTCCGTAAGCTCCGAAAGGAGCCTGTTCTGGAAGACCCCGCCGCTCAGGACGACATCGTTTATGCCTGTCTCGCTCCTGAGGATTTCGGAAACCCTCAGGACCATCTCCGCTATTGTCGAGTGGAACCTGCCGGCCATCCTGCCCACGGGTATTCCTGAGTTAGCGTCTTTCACCATCGCCCTTATTAACGGCCGCGTGTCTATTGTAATCGGCCCTTCCCCTTCCAGCTCGAACTGATAGGCGTCTTCCCCTTCGGAGGCGATGCTCTCGAACTCTATCGCGGCCTCGGCCTCGAAGGTTATATCATCCCTTACCCCTGCAATCGAGGCCGCGGCGTCAAAGAGCCGCCCCATGCTCGACGTGAGAGGCGAGTTTACGCCCTTCTTTATCATCTCGGCGACGATCCCGGCTTTGCCGCCGATGCGCTCCTGGAAGCCCTTGAGCGCATCCATCGTGCCGCACGAATCGACAAGGCAGGATAGCGCCATCCGCCAGGGCTCTTTTGCCGCCGCATCGCCACCCGGGAGCCTCATGTAGCGGAGGTGCGCCGCCCTCTTGAAGTCTTTTCGTGTCGCTACAAGAAACTCGCCGCCCCAGATGTTGCCGTCCATCCCGAGGCCGGTGCCGTCGAAAGATATGCCTATTACGGGGCCGGAGAGCCCGTGCTCCGCCATTGCGCTCGCAATATGAGCATGGTGGTGCTGGACCGCTATGACCCTTTCATCGGGGATGCCGTGCTCTTTCGCGTACTCGACGGCAGACCTGGTGCTCAGGTAATCAGGGTGGAGGTCGTGGGCGACTACGGCCGGCTCGGCCCTGAAGGTATTCTTCAGGTTCCTGAGGGTCTCGCGGTAGAATTCGAGCGCCTCGATATTTTCGAGGTCGCCCATGTGCTGGCTCAATATCGCGTTCCTGCCTTTTGTAATGCAGAAAGTGTTCTTGAGGAGCGCGCCCGCCGCGAAGACCTCAACGGAACCGCCCCCCATGTCAATGGGCTCCGGCGCGAAGCCGCGCGCCCGCCTCAAAACCATCCTCCTTTTCCGCTCGACCCTCGCTATAGAATCGTCCACCCTCATGTAGATGTCCCTGTCATGCAGGAGGAAGTGGTCCGCGAGGCCTGATAGCTTTTTAAGGGCTTCACCGTTGGATATGACTATGGGCTCCTCAGAGAGATTGCCGCTCGTCATCACGAGGGCCTTGAGTCCCGAGGCCCGGAAGAGGAGGTGATGGAGCGGCGTATACGGAAGCATGATTCCGAAATGGCCGTTCCCGGGCGCGACCGCTTCGTCTATCCCGGAAGCGGTCTTTTTCTTCAGGAGCACTATGGGCCTTGTACGGTCAAGGAGCGCGCATTCCTCTTCAGGAGAGACCTCGCTTATGAGCTTCGCGGCATCCAGATCAGGGACCATGAGCGCGAAGGGCTTATTCGAGCGCCGCTTCCTTTCCCTGAGCCTCGAAACCGCAATGGGGTTCATGGCGTCGCAGGCCAGGTGGAAGCCGCCGAGCCCCTTTACCGCGACGATTGCGCCCTCTTTGAGGAGCTTCCCGGCTTCCTCAATAGCCGCGTAATTATTCTCGGCCCGGTTCCCGTGCATCCACGCAGAAGGCCCGCAGGCCGGACACGCGTTGGGCTGCGCGTGGAACCTCCTGTCAGCCGGGTCGTGATACTCTCTGGCGCAAGCCGGGCACATCTCAAAGCCGGCCATCGTGGTCTTCGGCCTGTCATAGGGTATGTCGAGTACGATAGAGTACCTCGGCCCGCAGTTCGTGCAGTTGATGAAGGGGTATAGGAAGCGCCTGTCCGATGGGTCGAGCATCTCTCTCAAGCAGTCAGGGCAGACTGCCATGTCCGGAGAGACGAGGACGGATTTGCCTGGTACAACCCTGCTCTCGCGTATGGTGAAGTCCTCGTACTCGGTCCCGTTTTCGAGCCGTTCTACCTTTATCGAATCTATCCGGGCAAGCGGGGGAGGGGACTCCCTTAGCTCGTCGATGAACGGGCCGATGGATGCGCCCTGCACCTCTATGACGACGCCCTCGGAGTCGTTAAGGCAATATCCCCTCAGGCTGTGCCTCGACGCGAGCCCGTAGACATAGGGGCGGAAACCAACGCCCTGCACTATGCCTGTTATCTGTATCCTTGCGCTTTCCATATCTTATCAGGCTGCTGAAAATGCCCAATCTGCTGTGTCGTCTTCAAAATTGGACACTCCGGCGTACAAAAAAGTACGCCTCATTCCTGATCTTTCGACTCCTTGCACCTTGAGCATTTTGAGCAGCCTGCGTATGATTTTTAGATTTTTGCAACCTGTTATCTCTTGCCTCTAACGGCCACGGCGAGAAATCCCGCCCATTCCGCGACCCCCGCGCCTGTCCTGCATGAGGTCTCGAATACCTTCAGATACGGGTTTACCTTGAGCGCGTTATCCCTGGCCATCTTGATGTCGAAATCCGTATGGGGCGCGAGGTCGGTCTTGTTTATTATGAGCACCTCGGAGGCGGCGAAGATTGCAGGGTATTTCAGGGGCTTGTCGTCCCCTTCGGCAGCGGACATGACCATGACCTTCATGTCCTCGCCGAGGTCGTACTCGGCGGGGCATACCATGTTCCCGACATTTTCGATAACCAGCAGCTCTATGCCGGTCTGCGCGAATACCCAGGGGAGCGCGTGGCTGACCTGGTGGGCGTCGAGGTGGCAGGCCCTGCCGGTGGTTATCTGGAGCGCCGGGATGCCGTGCCTCTCTATCCTCCTTGAATCGAAGTCGCCTTCGAGGTCGCCTTCCACTACCGCGAAGCCGATTCCGATAGCCTTCAGCTCCGCAGCCATCCGTTCTATGAGCGAGGTCTTTCCGGCTCCGGGCGCGCTTACCATATTAATGGCGTAGACGCCTTTCCCCGAGAGGGCCTTCCTGTTCCGGGCCGCTATCTCGTCGTTTCTCGCAAGTATCTTTTTCTCTATCAGTATCTCGTGCATATTCATGATTCCTTACGGGAAGCCCGGTCGCTTTCTGACTTTGATCTCCGGACACCCTGACGATAGCCAGGTGGTCAAACGCCTTCCATCGATACCAGGTCGAGCTCGTTACCCCCGGCTATTTCTATGGAGCTGCCGCCGCACCCGGCGCAGTTCCTCTCGAAAAGGGCCATCCTGAATACATTGCCGCAGTCCTTGCACCTGCCCCTGAGCGGAGCTTCTTCGATTTCAAGGGCCGCGCCCTCGAAGGGGGTGCCCTTTATGGACGCCTCGAAGCAGAACCTGAGGGCCTCCGGCTCAACGGCCGTAAGCTCGCCCACCCGTATACTGACGCTCCTTAGCTCCTTGAGCGCCGCCTTGTCCATCTCCGCCCTGACGGCATCGAGGAGGCTCCTCGTTATTGACATCTCGTGCACTTGCGAACCGCCCTATTAGAATCGACCGTGTTGTCCACGGGTAATCCGAAAATCCCCCTCTTATCCCCCTTTTTCAAAGGGGGAGGGTTTTTTCCTCTCCGCCTTGAAACCGAACCTCGAAAGCTCTTCCCTTACGGCCTCGGCAGCCTTGGGCACGGATTCAGCCGTCTCAGGGGTAAGCTCAAGGCCCGGAGTAATGTCCTTAGGGATTATCCCTATTATTACGAGCTCGGGGCTCAGGCCCTGGAATCTGGCTATTTCGATTAAGTCCCTGAGGCCGATCTGATGGGCGCTGGTCGACTTTAGCGCGGGCCATTTTGCGACCTCCTCCCCGGGTATCCGGATGACCTTCCCGGGAGGGCCGCTTGCTGCCACTGCGTCGACCACGATGATGTGAGAGTAGTCTTTTATATAAGAGAGAAGGCCCAGGCCCGAGGTGCCGCCGTCAAGGCAGTCGACGTCCGGGCCGAAGCCGTAGCGTTCAGAAAAATACTCTATCGCCCTTACCCCCAGGCCCTCGTCCCTCAGGAGCACGTTCCCTATCCCGAGCACAAGGGCCCTTTCACGTTTTGCATCATTCATTCGCAAAGAGGGGCATCAAAGAGGCCTGTATAATGGTATTTTATCAAAAAATGGCGGCCAGGCCAATCAATAAACTCTTGTAAATACAAGGAAATCCGGATTATAATCCCATCCGGGAAGGCTTCAGGAAAGGAAAAAAAGAAGGACGAGCCCGGCTATGACGATGAGGTTCACTGCCGCGCCGATGAATATCAGGATATCCGCGGCCCCGGCCTTTTCAAAAGCTCGTCCAAGCATCCCCATAGATTAATCCAAGGGCATTTTTTTGTCAAACCGCGAATTATGAAAACAGTACTCGCATTCATAGCGTCGGTCTTGGGTTTCGGCGCGCTCTTTCTTGTCCTTGACCTCCTCCTCTTCAATGCTCAGGGCCTGAGCTTATTCTTCAAAGGCTGAGGGGACTGATGCCGCTTCCGATGAACAAGGGCCCGATCAGAAGTTCCCTTTCAAGCCCGGCGCTCATCACGCTGATCCTTTTTCTTGCCTCGTCCGCGCTCTTTTCGTCCGAGGCGTCCGGTTCGGCGTATGCGCCCGCCCCTATTCTCGGTCCTGGCGACTACCCCTCGGTCAAGGGCTTGAGCCCGAGGCTCGCAGTATGGCTCGCCGCTCAGATGCACGTCTGGTTCGCGGCATTCGTCCTCGCGGTCCCGATATTCGTCGTGATACTCGAATTCATCGGGATGGTAAAGAAGGACGCCCGCTACGACAGGGTCGCCTACGAGTTCCTCAGGATCAGCACGACCGCGTTTTCGCTCACCGCCATAACCGGCGGCATGCTCCTTGCCGCGCTCATCGTGTTCTATCCGGGCCTCATGAAGTACCTCGCCTCGATCTTCGGCCCCACCGCGATCTTTTACGCGCTCTTTTTCCTCCTGGAAACAGCGGCCCTCTATACCTACTACTACGGCTGGAAGCGCATGGCCGAAGGCCGGTTGAAGCTCCTCCACCTTGCCGTGGGCCTCGGGCTGAACATCTCCGGGACCGGGCTAATGTTCGTGGCCAACGCATGGGTGACCTTCATGATGACGCCGTCGGGCGTGGACGCGGCCGGCGTATTCAGCGGCAATCTCTGGGAAGCGGTCAATAACCACCTCTGGAGCCCCATGAACCTCCACAGGTTCATAGCGAACATAGCCTACGGCGGCTCCATCGTCGGCGCGTACGCCGCGTACAGGTTCCTCGGCGCCTCAGGCGAGGAGGAGAGGGCGCACTACGACTGGATGGGCTACACCGCGAGCCTCATCGCCATAGGCGCGCTCCTGCCGCTTCCCTTCGCCGGGTACTGGCTCACTGCCGAAATCTACGCCTTCAGCCAGCAGATGGGCATAACGCTCATGGGAGGGGTCTTTGCGTGGCTGTTCATCATACAGGCCGTAATAATAGGCGCGCTATTCCTTGCCGCGAACTATTACCTGTGGTGCGGCTTCGGGAGGGGCGCCTACGGGGAGGCGTATCTCAAGTACGTAAAGTACATCGCCCTGGTCGTTGCAGCCTCTTTCCTCGTCTGGTTCACCCCTCATACGCTGATACTCACGCCGTCGGAGGCGCGCGCCATCGGCGGGCAATACCACCCGTATCTCGGGCCGCTGGGTCTCATGCCGGCCAAGAACACGGCCGTGAACATAATGCTCCTTTTCACGTTCCTTTCTTTTATCCTTTACAGGCGGGCCCACAGGAGGCCCGTCGCCGCATGGGTTAAATACGGAAACGCGCTCCAGGCAGGCCTCTTCACCGCCGCGGTGGCGAACATATCCTTCCTCGGGGTCTACTACGGCTATTTCACCAACACTGTATACAAGGTGGCCTCGTCGGTGCCGCAGGTGGCGACTACCCTTTTCGTAATCCTCGCCTGCCTTGTGATCGAATGGCTAATGGGCCGTGGCGGCAAAAGAGAGGATTTCAAATGGGGGCGCATGCCCGAGAGGAGCCAGTACGCGCTCATACTCATAGCCGTCTCGTTTACCTGGCTCATGGGGTTGATGGGGTTCGTCCGTTCGGCCATAAGGCAGCACTGGCACGTATATTCGGTAATGAAGGACGCGTCGGGAGAGGCGTTCACGCCTTCCATAGCGTACGCGGCAAAGGTTGTCTCGACGGGCACGATAATCTTTCTTGCCATCATCGTATTCATTTTCTGGCTCGGCGGCATGGGGCAGGGAAAGGAGGCCGGAAAAGATGAGTAGGTTCATAAAGGCCGCGGCCTTCAGCCTCTTTATCATCGGCCTCTATACCTTCTATTCGGTATTCGTGATACCGCCCATAAACCCCGGCGGTCCGCCATCCGAAAGCGCAGCCTCCGACGAGCCTGCCACGATCGAGGAGATCCTGGCCCTCGGCGAGGAGGTCTACAACGGAAAAGGGGCGTGCTCGCTCTGCCACACAAAGGATGGAGGCAGGGCCCCGGCGCTCGACGACTCGGCGCTGGTCGCGAAGGCCCGGCTTTCCACGCCGGGCTACTCCGGCAAGGCCGCGGACATCGAGAGCTACCTCTACGAGTCGCTCGTCGACCCTTCGGCCTATGTGGTTCCGGGCTACGGCGTAAGCGGCACCGAAGACCGCTTAAGCCCCATGCCCGGCGTGAGGGAAAGCTCGATAGGGCTGAACGAGACGGAAATACTGGCCGTGATAGCCTATCTCCAGAGCATCTCGGGGGTGGAGATAACGGTAGCGCTTCCGGGAGAGGGGAAAGGGGAATGAGGCTACTCAAGTTCATCCTCATAAACCTCTTCTTCTACGCGCTCCTCAAGATGCCAGGCCTCCTTGCCGGGAAGCCCATCCCGTCGAGCGTAATCACGATGTACATGTTTTTTATCATCGTGACGGTCCTGCTCGTCATGACCATCACGGACGAGGGCGCGGAAGATCTTTTCGCGCCGGCAAGGTCGCTTCTGGAGGACCCCTCAAAGGCGTTTGCCCGGAATGTCCTTTTTGCCGTTCTCCCCATAGTAGCCGCGCTCTCGGTTTATTATTTGGCCGCCGAGCCTGCCCCTCCGTTTGAGCTCCGTAGCGCGCACCCGGCCCCGCCAGGCGCGGTGCGCGCCTACGGGAAGGTCTATGAGCTTGACGGGCTTGAGAACCCGCTCCGGTCGATCGAGAAGGAAGACCCCGCCGCCTTTAAGGAGATGGTCCGCGAGGGCGGGGAGGTCTACTTCAGGAACTGCCTTTTCTGCCACGGCGCCAAGCTCGACGGCAGGGGGCATTACGCCCACGCAATGGACCCGCTCCCAATGCCCTTCACGGGGAGCGATACCATCGCGCAGCTAAAGGAGTCCTACCTTTTCTGGAGGATCGTAAAGGGCGGGCCCGGACTGCCGAGGGAGGGCGGCCCGAACATATCATCAATGCCCGCGTGGGAGGATGAGCTTACGGAAGAGGAGGTCTGGAAGGTGATACTCTTCCTTTACGATTACACCGGGAACAGGCCCAGGAGCTGGAAGGACTGAGATGGCGCTCCCGAAACGCTATTTAACTGTATTACTGGTCGATTCGCGAGGTGTCATTCTGAGCGGAGCGAAAAATCTCGCGGCGATAATGGAATCGGCGAGCGCTGAGATTCTTCGGTCGCTACGCTCCCTCGGAATGACAGGAAAACGCGCGGGAAAACCGCCATATTGTATGAAGCCAGTCCGCGCAATACTGATTCTATACACGGCTATTTTTTTGCCCGCTATAGCGGCCCAGTCCGCTTCGGCCTCGGACGGCGGCCCGGAAAAGGGCAGGGCTATCTACGAGAAGCGCTGCTCCTGGTGCCACGGCATCGATGGCGCGGGCGACGGCCCGGCAGCCGAATTCCTCAACCCGCCCCCGAGGGACCTTACGTTCGGCCTGTACAAGTGGAAGTCCACCCCTTTCGACGAATACTCCCCCTCGGACGAGGACTTTGAAAAGATGATCGCCGGAGACGGTTCTCATGCAGGCATATCCGGCTGGGACGGCATGAGCGGGACCTCGATGCCCGGATGGAAGGATGTGATGGGTCCTGAAGGGATACGGCACATGGCCGCCTACATGAGGTCGCTTTCAGGGCTTGGCAAGGCCGAGATGCCGGCTATAAGCCTTGCCGGAAAGATACGGCCAGGCCCGGAGAGCATCGAGCGGGGCCGCGTACTCTTCAAGGACAGGTGCGCCGAGTGCCACGGCCTTGACGGGAGGGGCGACGGCACGAAGAAGCTCCGTGACGATTGGGGCGCAAGGACCTGGCCCAGGGACCTCACAAAGGGATGGACCTTCAGGGCAGGGAGCGGCCCCGAGGACGTCTACACGCGGGTGACGGTCGGCATACCGGGCACCCAGATGCCGAGCTTCGCGGACCCGTCTTCAAAAAAGGCGATGACCGAGGAAGAGAGGTGGGACGTTGCCAATTACGCCGCCTCCCTTGACGAGCCTTCGCGAAGGCCCGTCCCGGAAACGGTGGTAAAGGCCTTAAAGGTGGAGGGGGGCCTTCCCCTCACGCACTCGGACAAATTGTGGGATTCCGCGCCCGAGGCCAACTACTTCCTTTTTCCGCAGATAATAGCCGGGGAGAAGGCCTTTACGCCTTCGCTTGACTCGATTTCAGTAAAGGCCGCACATAACGGCAATGAGATCGCCTTCCTGCTCGAATGGAACGACCCGACGAATTCGATGCCGTGGGACCCTAAAGCCGTCGAGGTCGCCGACGGCCCGCTCTTTCCGGACGGCGCGGCTATCCAGTTCCCCGCCGGCGAGGTCAAGGGCGGACGGCCGTACTTCGGCATGGGCGACGGCAGGAAGCCGGTCGAGATATGGCATTGGAGGAGCCCAGAGGACCAGTCGGGTAAAGAGGCCTTCGGGGTGCTGGAGGCAAAGGGCTTCGAGCGCATATCCCGGAAAACTGTTTCCGAAAAAGCGGGCTTCGAGGCCAGTGGCGTATACGAAAACGGCAGGTGGCGCGTCGTCTTTAAAGGCCCGCTAAATTATGAAAACGGCCCGGCCTTCGAAGAGGGCGCTTTCACGCCCATTGCCTTCGCCCTGTGGGACGGCTCCAACGGCGACGAAAAGGGAAAGCACGTCATGACCGGATGGGAATGGGCGAAGCTCGAAAAAGAAGCACCCGGCCCCTCATACATGTGGCCGCTCGCAGTGGGCGGCTTCGCCCTCGCAGCCGAGTTGCTCTGGCTCTTCCTAAGGAAGGGCATGAAGGATTGAAGGGGCTGGATACTGCTGGGGGAACCTTTCTGTAGAAAGTACCCCCTTCAAAGACTTTTAGTTCCTGGGAGAACCCCCTTATTAGGGGGTTCTCCCAGGAAGAACTGAAAGTTTTTTGGAGAGAGCCTGAGAGAACCTTTTTTACAAAAAAGGTTCTCTCAGGAAGTTATCCGGCCCTTCAGCCTTTTTGCCCTTTTCGGGAGCCGAAGGCGATGAGGGCCGCGCCTGCGGCGGCCATTGCGATGTAGAAGGGGTCGAGGGGTGAGGCGGCCCTTGCGTTTAGGAGGATGTTCACGAGGCCGAGCGAGACGAGGGCCGCGCCGATGAACCTGGGCGCGGCGCTTTTTTTCATGCCATTTCGGTTTCCGTTAGCCCCGGTCATCTGCCTGCCTTTTCCCGGAGCTCTTTCATGAGCTCAGGGGTGATCAGCTTTATTCCCTTATGCGAGGCGTATCGTTCGAGCCCCTTTTTTATCGTTGGCCTTATGAAGGCAGGCACGTTCTTGAGCCTTTCCTCGGCATCCGGGCTCCATGCGGGCGGGGCGCTTGTCTCTTTTTTAACGCCCTTCGGCTCGTGCATGCACCAGGGGTCTTCGGCCATAAGGTCGCCCCTTGTGGCAAGGGCCCTTGCCCTGCAGCCGCCGCATGAGTCCGAATATTCGCATTCCGCGCACCTGCCCTTGTAGACGGGGCTCCGCAGCGTCTTGAATGCCGCGTCGTTTTCCCATATCTCCAAAAGGGGCTTTTCCCTGAGGCTCGGCGAGCCTTCGCTTACAGGTATGTAGGGGCAGGGGGTTACAAAGCCCTCGGGTGAAATCCTCAGATACCCCCTGCCGGCTATGCAGCCGCTTGTGCCGCCTTTAAGGAGAGCGCTTTCGGGGTCGGATTCGCCTGCCGCCCGGACCAGGTGCGGGGCGCACCGCGCCCTGACCATTATCCTTCCCCTGTATTCCTTTTCTTTGGCGGCAATGGAGCCGAGCGCGGATTCGTACTCGGCAGGGGTGAGGTCGGTCGTCTTCTGGCCGCGCCCGGTGCAGACGAGGAAAAAGAAGTTTACCGCCCTTGCCCCCGTCTTTTCTGCGAACTCGACAAAAACCGGGATCTCATTCACGTTTTCCTTTGCGAGCGTGAACTGGAGCTGGAAGGGTAGTGAAGACCCGGACAATGCCTCTATGCCCTTTAATGTCCTTGCCCATGCGCCTTCGACACCGCGGATGCGGTCGTGGAGCGCGGGCGTAAGCGAATCGAGGCTTACCCCCGCGCCCTGCACGCCTGAGCCGAGGAGCTTCTTTATCGTTTCGCCAGTAAGAAGCGTCCCGTTCGTGCCTATGACAGGGGAGAGGCCGAGTTCCGATGCGCGGCCTGCAAGCAGGAATATGTCTTCCCGGAGTAGCGGCTCGCCGCCGGTCAGGACGAGCATGCAGCCGGGCGAGAGGTTTCCTATCTGGCCGATATAGGAGAGGGCTTCATCCGTGGGGACGGCGTCGGCCCCGGAGAGCTCGCAGGCGTCGAGATAGCAATGGCCGCAAGAGAGGTTGCACCTTTTCGTTACGTTCCATGAGACGAGGAAGGGGGGTGCGACGAGGCTCATCCTTCGATATTCTTTCTGACCTTACGCATGAATTCAGGCGTTATCTCCGCCACAGCCTCTTTCCGCGCGGCGTCCTCGACCATGTTCTTCACGATGCCGCTTGCGAACTTCGGTATGCGCGAGAGGATCTCCAGGGCGTCTTTTGTCCATGCCGGGGCGTCTTTCGGGGCAACGGGCACGGGTGCGGACTCTCTCGCCGAGACGAGCACGTGGCAGGGGACTTCCCTCAGGCAGTTCTCGGCGGTCGAGCCTATGTCCAGGCCTTCGACCGCGTGCGCGCCGGTCCTCCCGAGGACGAGCAGGAACGGCCTGGCCTTTCGCGCGTATTTGATTATCTCGTCCGAGGCCTTCCCGGAAAGGAGGGCCGTTTTTATTTTTTTCCCTTTTGAGGCCGCCAACCTTTCGGCGGCCTCAAGGTGGCCCCTGTAGATGCGGGCCAGGCCCTTGTCTATTATCTCGTCATGGAGCCTTTCCTGCTCCCTGAACCTGAAGAGCCTTCCGGCCTCTTCGGTAAGGATGCCTGCGATCGAACGGAACGCCGCCTGGTGGAACACGGGGTCAAAGGCGCTAATTGCCTCCACTTCGAAGCCGAATACGTCCGATAGTTCCAGCGCGGTAAGGAGGCCGCCGAAAGAGGCAGGGCTTCCGTCTATGGCGGCTATTATGCCGCGCCCGTCCCCGACTCGCTCCTGCGAGACGAGGACGTCTTTCCGGACCCTCCGGACGACCCTCTCGCAAACGCTCCCGATCCTGCTCGTGCCGGTCCTCCCGAGGCCCATAAGTCCCATTACGACGAGGTCGTAATCGGCTTCGCCGGCCTCCTTGACTATTTCCTCGAAGTTTTTCCCTTCCCTGCTTACGCCTCCGGCATCAAGACCCGAGCATTTTGCCCTGGCCTGGAAGACGGCCATGTACGAGTCGGATATTATCTCGAGGCCCCTGGTTATGAGCGTGTCATGGACCTCGCGCGTGTTCTTGAGAGCGTCCTCTTTCCTGTAGGCCTCGGGCAGCCCGTCCTCCATCTCGATAAAGCGGGAATTGTGGAGCCTGGCCGCGTAAACGTGGCATCCGGCAAGGCGGGCATCCGATGAGCGCGCAAGCGCAATCGCCAGGTCGGCCCCGGCATTGGCGTGGTCGGAATTATCAAGGCAGACGAGTATATTACGGTACATACGCCCATATTTTATCCCAACCGCGCTCCGGTGAAAAGGTTTTAATTCCCAAGTGGAAGGCTTATCAAGAGAGGATAAGGACGAACTCGACGAGGGGCGTAGAAGGCCTCCTCGACCGTGAAAGTCACGGGGTAGGAGGCCTTGAAATAATCCATTTCCTTAGGGTAGCGGCAGGAACCGTCCCGATGAGAGGGCCGTGCAGGCCGCCATTATGGTTGTACGGAGCGGCCTGAATGTTTTTCGCCGGCCTGTGCAGCTTGCCCTGTTCACATGAGTATAGCCGAGGAGTGCGTGGCGGCAAAGGGGCCTGAAAATCGATGCAAGGGTGAGCGGCGCTCAGGGCATATCCTTGCATTCCTCCTCGCCGGAGCACGGCGCGCCGTATTCCTCGCACTTGCATTCTACCTTCTCATAGGCCCCGGTCTCTTCGTTATAGGCGTGGACGATACCGGCGCCTATCCCATAATACCACCCGTGGAGCCTTAACTTGCCGTCCTTCAGGGCCCGGGCCACGAGCGGGTAGGTCTTGAGGTTTTCGAGCTGCTGGATTACGTGCTTCTTGGCCGTCATCTCCATCTTCGAGGCGTACGAAGGGTCGTTGCTGTGCTTCAATACATAATCCTTCACGCCTGAGGCGCTCTTTATCCATTCCTGCAGGTTGTCCATGCAGGCCAGTTCCTTTTCGTCGCACCAGAGGGCGTTCAAGGCCCCGCAGTCCGAGTGGCCGCATACGACGATGTCGGTTATCTGTAGCTTTATGAGGGCGAACTCTATGGCGGCTGCCGTGCAGGTTTTCTTTGTGGCGCCGTCGTTCGGCGGCACCATGTTCCCCACGTTCTTGATGACGAAGAGGTCGCCGGGCTTGCTTTGGGTCAGGAGGTTAGGGTCCACGCGCGCGTCCGAGCACGCGATGAAGAGGATGTCAGGGGACTGCCCCTTCCCAATTTTCCTGAAGAGGTCCTGTTCCTGCTTGTAGAAGGTCTGCTGAAACTTGCGGATGCCTTTGTAGAGCCTGTCCATGGTAACCTCCCTGCCTGGAACCTGGTTTGAGCGCAGGGCTCTTGTGCAAACGGCCCTTTTCGACGCGCTAAGGGATCAGAAGAGGGACGGATGGTGCTCCGCGTCCTTCTCTTCCGTGGCCTTGTGGCCGAAGATGCTGATGCGCCCGAACTCCCCATCGAAGCCGGGGGTTATGGAAATTTCGCCCTCCCTTACTTTCATTATGGCTGAGGCGACCCTGTCTCCGGCGGCCTCCCGTATCTCGCTCTCTCCCATGTCCAGAAGGTAGCTGAACTCGGGAGCCAGCGCCGTAAGCCTCCTGTATTCGCGCTGCACTTTCTGGCTACCTACCCCTGCCCCGATGGACTCGGACAGTACCTCCTCCAGCGGCACGAGGCGCCTTGCCGGTATGGCGTTCTCCGGCCGCGCTCCCTCCGGCCTGTCGGCAAGCTCCTCGACCCTTGAGAGAACCCCTACTGTAAGGGGCTTGGCGCAGGAGGGGCAGACGCCTGAAAGGGCCTTTGTCTCAGCGGGCTTGAAGCTAACGCCGCAGGCCCTGTGGCCGTCCGAGTGGTACTTGCCTTCCTCGGGGAAGAACTCCACGGTGAAGAGGAACCTCGACTTGTCCTTTTTTACAAGGATATCCCTTATTTCAAAATAGTCCATAGGGCAGTCGAAGACGTTCGCCTCCCTGCCGAGCTTGGATGGGGAGTGGGCGTCCGAGTTGGATATCAGGGCTATACGGTCGAGGGCCGAGACCCTCCAGTTCATCTCCGGGTCCGAGGAGAGCCCTGTCTCCATGGCGTGTATGTGCCTCGAATATTCCCCGAAGCATTCCTCGATGGAGTCGAAGCCCGATTTCGAGCCGAAGATGGAGAACCAGGGCGTCCACGCGTGCGCAGGCACGAGCATCGCCTCTGGCGAGGCGTCGAAAACGATCTTCGCGAGGTCTTTTGCCGAAAAGCCGAAAATCGGCCTGCCGTCCGAGCTTATGTTGCCCAGGGACTTGAACGCGGCGTTCATCTTCCTGGCCGCCTCAATGCTCGGAGAGAAGATGAGGCTGTGTACCTTCCTGGTCCGTCCGCCCTGCGAGAAGATATTGGATACTTCCGCGGTAAGCATGAAATGGACACGGTCTTCGCCCGGCTTCCCCTTGAGCGCGAAAAGGCCGGTCCCGGCCGGTTCGAGCTTATCCTCTATGGAGGCGAAATGGGCCGGGTGGGTGAAGTCGCCGGTGCCCACAAGACCTATACCCTTGAGCTTCGCCCAGGACGCAACTGATTCGAGGGACATCTCCCTGCTCGTGGCCCTCGAATATTTGCTGTGTATGTGCAGGTCGGCTATGATGCGCATGGCTTCTTGTCCGGTCGGGTGCGGTCTCCGGGCCCAAAGCCCCTAACAGGTTTCTTTAAAAGCCCAATCTGCTTTGTCGTCTTCAAAATTCGTCACTGCGGCGTACAAAAAAGTACGCCGCAGTCCTAATTTCTCGGCTCCCCGCATCTCGGACTTTTTAAGCAGCCAGTACATGGTCTTGAGTTTTCAGCAAGCTGCTAAATCCCCATTATGCTGTAGCCCGAGTCCACATGGATTATCTCTCCGGTTACTCCGCTTGAGAGGTCCGAAAGGAGGTACAGGGCCGTGCCCGCCACGTCCGCCTGGGTCACGTTCCTCTTCATAGGGGCCTTGGCCTCTACGACGTCGAGTATCTGCTTGAAGCCGGATATCCCCGCGGCGGCCAGGGTCTTTATGGGTCCCGCGGAAATGGTGTTCACCCTTATGCCGCGCGGCCCGAGGTCGGCGGCAAGGTAGCGGGAGCTCGCCTCGAGCGCCGCCTTGGCAACGCCCATTACGTTATAGTTCGCGACGACCTTTTCGCTTCCGTAATAGCTGAGGCTCACGATGGACCCGGGCCTGCCTTCCATGAGGGGGGCGGCTGCCCTGGCGAGCGCTACGAGTGAGAAGGCGCTTACGTCGAGCGCGAGCCTGAAGCCGTCCCTCGACGTAGCAAGGAATTCGCCCTTGAGCTCCTCCTTTTTGGCGAAGGCGACCGAATGGACCAAGGCGTCAAGCCCGCCCCAGGCGCTGCGGATGGTCTGGAATACGGACTCTATCTGCTTGTCGTCGGTTACGTCGCAAGGGAGAATGAGCTTCGAGCCGAGCGTTTCGGCGAGCGGCCTGACCCTCGATTCGAGCGCCTCCCCGGCATACGTGAAAGCGAGCTCCATCCCCTCCCTTTTGAGGGCCTCGGCTATTGCCCAGGCTATGCTCCTCTCGTTGGCGACCCCGAATATCAAACCTTTTCTGCCGTCGAGCAAACCCATATGGGCACCCCCCTTGAATGGTAGGCCGCAGTGAGCCGGGGTTAATCGGCTTGGAAAAGCGGCATAATTTCTTATCATTAAACCGCCCGTCCTTTCAACAGTTTTCGTTTGCCCGGAAGGGGCAAGTACGATAAACTCATTACAGAGCGACCCAAGGAGGTACCTCCCATGTTCGAGCATATCGAGGAAAAAGAAGCTGTAAAGACGGCCGCCCTGATAGAGGTGAACGGCTACATGTTCTACAAGCTCCTCGCCGAGAAAACGGCGAACAGGGAGGCGAAGGCCATTTTGAAAAAGCTCGCCGATGACGAGAAGAGGCACCTTAAGATCATAGAGACGAAGTTCTTCCCGGAGGCCGGGTTCAGGGACCAGATAACGGAAGAGGAGATAGAGATAGAGGACTATATCGAAAAAGAGGGCAGGGCCGAGATGTTCACAAGGCGCATAAACGTCGACGAGCTCGTGCGTTCGCTCGACGACCCCAGGAAGGCGCTCCTCCTTGCCCTCGAGACCGAAAAGCACTCGGTCCGTTATTTCGACAGCCTCGCGGCCTTCTCTGAGACCGAGGAGGGAAAGCGCATGTACAGCGAACTCGCGGACGAGGAGAGGTCCCACGTGAGCCAGATAGAGGCCATGCTCGCCAATGGCTCCGGGATTTGAAAAAACCGAAACCAACCATTCGATGCGGGGCTGGATGACGCTTTCCTTAACTCGTTTCCGGCAGTCCCGCTTCATCCAATACAGGCTACCTGTCCTAAAAAACCAGTTTTCTGATATAATGCATCCATGCCCGAGCTGAGATTCAACGTGGTTACCAGGGAGTGGGTAATCATCGCCACCGAGCGCGCAAAGCGCCCCAAGGACTTCAGCAACAACAAGGAGGCCCGCTCAAGTCCTGAACGCCTGCCGACCTGCCCTTTCTGCCCTGGAAACGAGCACAAGACGCCGGCCGAGCGGTTCAGGGTCCCTGAAGGCGACGGCTGGAGGATACGCGTGGTCGCGAATAAGTTCCCGGCCCTTAATCCCGAGGGAGAGAAAAAACGGCTCGGGAACGGCCTCAGGACCGCGGTCACCGGAGTCGGCGTCCACGAGGTGATAATTGAAACGCCAGTGCATAACCTCCATACGGGCCTGCAGGACGTCGGCAATATAGAGGAGCTCATAAGGGTATACATGGCCCGCTTCGTGGAGGCGAACAGGGACCCCAGGGTAGAGCACGCCATCATATTCAAGAACCACGGAGAGGGGGCAGGCACCTCCCTCAACCATCCCCATTCGCAGCTCATAGCAACCCCGGTCGTACCGGTCCAGTTCAGGGACAGGGTCCAGGCGGCGCTACATTATTTCGACGATACGGGCGAGTGCCTTATATGCTCGGTCCTCAAGAAGGAGCTGCAGGACGGCTCAAGGACAATATACGAAACAGCTCATTTTCTTACGTTCATCCCTTACGCGGCCCTGTCGCCCTTCCACACCTGGATATTCCCCAAGAGGCACTCGGCCTCTTTCAGCTCGCTTACCGGCGAGGAGGCGAGCGACCTTGCCGCGCACCTCAAGAACATCCTCTCCAGGTTCCATTACGGGCTCTCCGACCCGGACTATAATTACGTGATAAGGTCCTCGCGACCCAAAGACGCGGTTAACGAGTATTGCCACTGGTACCTGAGCATCATTCCGAGGCTCTCCACCGCAGCCGGTTTCGAGATGGGGAGCGGCATGTTCATCAACACGAGCCTGCCCGAAAAGAACGCAGAGTACCTGAGGTCTGTAAGGCCTGAATAGTAGTCAGCCTGCAGGCTGCTGAAAAAGCCCAATCTGCCGGGTCGCTTTCAAAGTTAGACACTCCGGCGTACAGAAAAAGTACGCCCGTTCCTCATTTTTAGACTCCTTGCGTCTTGAGCTTTTTGAGCAGCCTTAATGTGATTTTGAGTTTTTCGGCAACCTGATAAAAGGAGGGCCTCATGCCGGAGTACAGGAACCCGCTCCCGACGGTAGACGTCATAATCGAGTCCGGCGGCGGCATAGTGCTTATAGAAAGGAAGAACGCCCCGGAAGGATGGGCCCTGCCCGGAGGGTTCGTTGATTACGGGGAGTCTCTCGAGGACGCGGCGATAAGAGAGGCCAGGGAGGAGACCTCGCTCGAGGTGACGCTGAGATGCCAGCTCCATGCCTACTCGGACCCGGCCAGGGACCCCCGGAAGCATACGCTCTCGGTGGTCTTCGTGGCGGCAGGAAAAGGCGTCCTTGAGGCCAGGGACGACGCGAAGGCGGCCGGCGTATTTACGGAGGAGACCCTGCCCGGCCCGCTTGTGTTCGACCACGCGAGGATAATCGGAGACTACTTCAGGTGGAAAAGGGAGGGGTGGAAGGCTTTAGGCTATCTCTAAAATAGTTATTTTTCCTGAGTCTCTGTGTCAGGGCTGAAATAGAAATGCTCACATGTTCCCATATATGCTGCGCTTTTATTTCCGCCATTCCTTAGACCTCAGAAAAACTCCTGATTTTTAGAGGCACCCTTTAGAATATCAAGCCCTCCATTTACGGTTTATTATTCACTCCTTACCCGTCCATGACATTGGGGGGATGCCGGAGGGTGAAGAGATAATCGCCTCCCGCCTGATTAACATCCGGGGAGGGATGGTCAAAAAAAAACCCCGCTGCTTGCGGCGGGGTTTTTTCATTGCCGGAAAAATCAGAAGCTGTAGGAGATGCCGCCGTATATCTGGCTTGCCTCGTAGTCGACGTCGAAATTGAGGTCGCCTCCGAATGAGAAGTCGGCCCTGGCGTACTTGTATTCCCCGAATATTGAAAAATTGGTTATGACCGGGAAATCCACGCCGGCGAGGAGATGCCATCCGAGGGTGTGGTCGGAATCACCTGAAAAGGTGTTTGATACTCCGAAGACAGGTGTGGCGAGGGTCCCGTTCGATATCCTCCCGAAGTACCAGCCGAGGCCGATGCCGGCATAAGGGCGCAGCGCCGGCTGCGTATAGCGCGCGATAGCGTTCACCGAGGCGGAAAGGACCCTCACGTCCGCGTCCATCGCCGCCCTTACTCCCCCTGCGCCCAACTCGTCCGTGTCGGGGAAATGCGCGTTAAGGTCGACCTGGAGCCCGAAGATGGAACTCGGGTCGCGGAACCATCCGCCTTTGACCCCGACCGACGGGCCAACCTCGAACTCCATCCTGCCCGCCTGCCCGCCGCCCTCTACATCAGCTTTGTGCGGGATCGCCGCCCCCAGGTAGGCCTGGATGTAATTCTCCGCCCTCGAATCCGTCGAAAGCCCAAGTACCGCAGCGGCCAGAATGAAAGAGTAGAATATCCTTTTCACCGCAGTCTCCTTTCTCACTATGAAGGTTTCTCCTGTATGTTCTTCAGTTTATAGCGGAAACCCCGGTTGTCAAATCAGGAAGAAGGTGTTTTGACCTGCCGGGGAACTGGCTGTATGATTTGATATGGGTGGAACCTGACGGAGCGCGGTCTTTCCTGAGCAATGCAGGTAAGCCGCGGGAAAGGATTCGGGCCATGAGAAAGAGCCTTGTCGCGATAGCGGTCATTCAGTTTTTCCTGGCGGCCTACACCTTCGCGTACCAGCCGAAGTTTTTCATGGATCTGGAAAACATAAGCGGCGGAGAAGGCTACGGCAGGTTGGAGGCGGAAAGGATGAAGTTCATGCCAGGGCTGAGGAGCATCGGGATCGACTTCTTCAGGTTGAGGCCGGATACGGTCTATTCGGTATGGCTCGTGAACGAGCGCGGAGAGAGGGCCCCGGCAGGAGTGGACAGGAGCCATTTCAGGACCGATGGCAGCGGAAAGGGGAGGTTCGTCACCACCACCTACGACGACCAGCTCTCCCGCTGGAGGTATATTGAAGTCTACTCGCATCCCGGCGGCGACCCGGCGAATACGCGGGACATGGTGGCGGAACTGAGGGGCGACCTGGTTTACGGGAGGCGGTCGTAAAGCGAGGAATTATAATGGCTATTTGTTTTTTCTTTTACTTATTGAAATAAATCCAGCCTAATGCTAAATTGTGAGTGCTTGTGATTTATTTTGTGATGTATGTTGTTTAAAATTTTCAATAAGGAGAAGTTTATGAAGTCACTGCTGAAATTTTCGCTACAGCTATCAACGCTGTTCTTCGTGGTCATGCTTTTCTATGGGTGTGCTTCAATTATAGGTAAAGGTTCCCCGCAGGTCGTAACCATCAATTCAAATCCATCTGACGCCAATTTGAAAATAGAAGACAGCAGGACCGGTTCAACAATTTACGCAGGTAAGACTCCCTATACGGCGACGCTTACCAGAGGGGCTGGGTATTTCAAGTCCGCCAGATACGATATCGTTCTAGAGAAGGACGGATACCAGACCAGGCAATTTATTATCCAAGGATCTCCAAATGGCTGGTACATAGGAGGGAACTTTATTTTCGGCGGTCTTATAGGATGGCTCATTGTGGACCCGCTTACCGGGGCCATGTGGACCCTAAGCCCTGCTTTCATCAACGCAGATCTCGGCACAAAATCATCTTTAATCAAAACAGGAGATGGCTTGGTTATCGTCATGAAGAGCGAGGTACCGGAAGAACTTCACGATAAACTGGTTCCGGTTGCTGAAAAATAATACTAAGGAAGCTCTGATTAATTCTCGTTTCTTGTCATTCTGAGGGAGCGTAGCGACCGAAGAATCTCGTAACTTGCTGATTTCTCAATTACGAGATTCTTCGCTACGCTCAGAATGACATACGTTTGCGAATCAATCAGAGATTCCCTAAGAAAGAAAAAGAGGGGCAGTTAAAACTGCCCCTCTTTTAAATTTCCAGCAGCATATGAAATCGTTTCAGCCCCCGAGCTTCTCCTTCAGGAGCTTGTTTATGACCTGCGGATTTGCCTTGCCGCGGGTGGCCTTCATTGCCTCGCCCACGAAGAAACCGAAGAGGGCGGTCTTTCCTGACCTGTAGCGCTCGACATTCTCCGGGTTTGCCGCGATTATGCCGTCTACTATCGCGGCGAGCTCAGCCTCGCCAGATATCTGCGTGAGGCCCTTTGCCTTGACTATCTCCTCCGGGGTATTCCCTGACCGGTACATCTCCTCAAAGACCTCTTTGGCTATCTTCCCGCTTATCTCGCCGGCCTTGACCATGCCCATGACCTTCGCGAGGCCCCTGGGGCTTACCGGGCATTCCCTTACTTCGCGGTTGTCCTCCTTCAAGAGCCGGAGGAGCTCGCCCATTATCCAGTTGGATGAGGCCTTAGGCTCGTCCGTCTCCTTTACCACCTCTTCATAGTATGCGGCGAGGTCTTTTGAAGACGTAAGGACCCCGGCGTCGTAGGCGGGGATGCCGTACTCTGTTACGAAGCGCTCCCTTTTGGCCTGCGGAAGCTCCGGGAGAGTAGAGCGCACCTCCTCGACCATTTCATCCTCCACGATAAGCGGAAGGAGGTCGGGCTCCGGGAAGTACCTGTAGTCGTGCGCTTCTTCCTTCGAGCGCATCGAGACCGTAATGCCCTTTGCCGAATCGAAGAGGCGCGTCTCCTGGGCGACCTTGCCGCCGGACTCCACGAGGTCTATCTGGCGCGCAATCTCGTAATCTATCGCCTCCTTCACGAACTTGAAGGAGTTCATGTTCTTAAGCTCCGCCTTTGTGCCGAGCTTGGATGAGCCCGCGAGCCGGATGGAGACGTTCGCGTCGCAGCGGAAGCTCCCTTCCTCCATGTTGCCGCTGCATATCTCGAGATAGACGAGGATGTCCCTCAATGCCTTGAGATAGGCCTGGGCCTCGTCGGAGGCGCGCATGTCGGGCTCGCTCACTATCTCTATAAGCGGCACGCCCGTGCGGTTCAGGTCCACGAAGCTGAAGGCTTCGTCTTCGGGCCCCTCGCCGTGGAGGAGCTTCCCGGCGTCCTCCTCCATGTGGATGCGGGTTATGCCTATCCGCTTCCTTCCGCCGTCGAGGTCGATATCGAGCCAGCCGCGCTCGGCAAGAGGCTCGGTATACTGGGATATCTGGTAGCCTTTTGGGAGGTCGGGGTAGAAGTAGTTCTTGCGGGCGAATACGCTCCGGCTATTCACCTTGCAGTTTGTGGCAAGGGCCATCCTGACCGCGTACTCGACGGCCTTCCTGTTCATGACCGGCAGCACGCCGGGGAGGCCGAGGCATATCGGGTCTACCTGCGTATTCGGCTCGGCTCCGAATTTCGTCGAGCAGCCGCAGAAGAGCTTGGAATCAGTCAAGAGCTGGGCGTGGACTTCAAGCCCTATTACAGCTTCGTATTTCATTTCTGTTCCTTTTTCGGTTTTATGGCAGCCTTATATGTTGGGCCTTCTCTTGTGCCACTCCGTCGCTTCTTCGTACGACCATGCCGCCCGGAGAACGGTCTCCTCGTCCAGATATCTTCCGAGTATCTGAAGCCCCACCGGGAGCCCGTCTTTCGTAAGCCCGCACGGGAGCGATATGCCGGGGATGCCAGCGAGGTTGCACGATATTGTGAATATGTCCGAGAGGTACATGGTAAGCGGGTCTTCGAGCTTCTCGCCAATCCTGAAGGCCGGCGTGGGCGCGGTGGGGGTGGCTATGACGTCGCAGTATGAGAAGGCCTTTTCGAAGTCGTCCTTTATGAGAGTCCTCACCTGCGAGGCCTTTTTGTAATATGCGTCGTAATACCCGGCCGAGAGGGAATAGGTGCCGAGCATTATCCTCCTCTTGACCTCCGGGCCGAAACCCTCGTCCCTGGTCCTTTTGTACATGTCGAGAAGGCTGCCGGTCTCGTCCACCCGAAGGCCGTACTTTACGCCGTCGTAGCGTGCGAGGTTGCTCGACGCCTCCGCGGTTGCTACGAGATAGTAGACCGCCACCGCGTACTCGGTATGCGGCAGGCTTATCTCAACGAGCTCTGCGCCGAGCGCCTTGAGAGTTTCGAGCGCCTCCCTTACAGAGGCCTCGACCTCAGGGTCCATGCCCTCGATGAAATACTCCTTCGGTATGCCCACCCTGAGCCCCTTTACGCCGGACATGAGGCTTGCAGTGTAATCGGGCGCCGGCGCGTCTATCGAAGTCGAATCGAGCGGGTCGTGCCCGGCTATTGCATTGAGCATGATGGCCGCGTCCTTGACGCTTTTCGTTATCGGGCCTGCCTGGTCGAGTGACGAGGCGAAGGCGATCATGCCGAACCTCGACACCCTGCCGTAGGTGGGCTTCAGGCCCACGACGCCGCAGCACGACGCCGGCTGCCTTATCGAGCCGCCGGTATCCGTGCCGACTGAGGCCGCGCACTCGGAGGCCGCGACCGCCGCCGCTGAGCCGCCCGAGCTTCCGCCGGGCACGCGGTCAAGCGCCCAGGGGTTGAGCGTTTTCTTGAAGGCGGAGTTTTCGGTGGAGGAGCCCATAGCGAACTCGTCCATGTTGTTCTTGCCGAGTATGACCGCGCCCGCGTCCTTGAGCTTCCTTACGACGGTCGCGTCATAGGGCGGCACGAAGTTCTCGAGTATCCTCGATGAGCAGGTCGTCCTTATGCCCCTGGTGCAGAATATGTCCTTTACGGCTATGGGGACGCCGGTAAGCGGGGTGACGTCCTCGCCCTTCTGGATGCGCGAGTCGGCTTCGGAAGCGGCCTTGAGCGCCTCTTCAGGCGTGACGGTAACGAACGCGGAGACCCGCCCCTCGACTTTGCCGATCCTTTCGAGATACGCCCGGGTCGCTTCAGTAGAGGAAAGCTCCTTTTTGCCGAGCTTCTCCGAAAGTGCGCGTATATCCAATGAGGTTATATCCAATTCCTTCTCTCCGTTGCCTGTTTGATTGTCATTCGATAATTTGAGGGACCTTGAAGCAGCCCCTTTCGGATGAGGGCGCGTTCCTCAGCGCCTCTTCGCTGGTAAGCGACTGGAGCACGCGGTCCTCCCTGAACGCGGTCCTCGGTGGAACGGTGTGGGTGGTGGGCTCAACGCCTTTGGTGTCGAGCTCCGAGAGCTTCACCACGTAGCCCAGGATGCGCTTTAGCTGCACCGTGTAAAGCTCCTTCTCCTTATCGGTTAGCGCGAGCCGCGCAAGCTCGGCCACGTGCAGCACGTCCTTTTCGGTTATCGACATGCGGGCATTCTCCTCGGGGTTTCCTTGAAATGGTTACTTAACACACAAGAGGAGATGTTGCAAGCCCGTTGCAGGAGCCGCCGAGGTGTTTTGAAAAAAAACTTAAAGAAAATCGTGTTGACAGCGAAATATAGTAATGTTAAAAGGGAAACAGGTTCTTTCTTCTCAACACCAAACCCAAAAGGAGGAAGTTGATGGCTACCGCAAAAAAAGCCGCCCCGAAGAAGAAGACCGCTGCAAAGAAACCGGCAAAGAAGACCGCAGCAAAGAAATCGGGCTGCTGCCGCTAAGAGCATGAACTGAACGGAAGGGGAGAGGCGGACCGCCTCTCCCCTTCCTGCCTCAAAACCACCGATACGCCCCGTTCCTCTTCCGATTGACAAACAAATCCCCGTTGATTATCATACCGTCCCCTTGAGTTCCGTCCCGATGTCTCTGATTCTTCATTCAGGAGGGAAGATGAGAGTAGCTTTCATACAGACGTCCCCGGTTTTCGGCGATATCGCCTCAAACGTCGAGAAGGTTGTAAAGAGGATTGCGCGCCTCGACGCCGAGCTTGTCGTACTCCCGGAGCTTTTCTCGACCGGATACCAGTTCAGGTCCAGAAAGGAGCTACTCGAACTAGCGGAGGAGGTGCCGGGAGGGTACGCCGTCAGAAGGCTTGCCGACGCCGCCAAATCCAAAGGGGCCTATGTAGTCGCCGGCCTTGCCGAGAGGAGTGGCAAGAAGGCCTACAACTCGGCGGTGCTCGTCGGGCCCAGGGGGCATATCGGGACGTACAGGAAGGCGCACCTATTCTGGGACGAGAAGAAGATGTTCACGAAAGGCGATACCCCATTCGCCGTTTACAGGGCCGGAAAGGCCAGGGTCGGGATGATGGTCTGCTTCGACTGGATCTTCCCCGAGGCCGCGAGGACGCTCGCCCTAATGGGAGCGGACATAATCTGCCATCCTTCGAATCTGGTGCTGCCGTACTGCCCCGAGGCCATGATAACCCGTTCCATAGAAAACAGGGTCTTTACCATAACCGCCAACAGGGTCGGGGCCGAGGAGCGAGTCGAAGGGAAAAGCCTCCGCTTCATAGGCTCGAGCCAGATAACATCCCCTGCCGGCGAGGTGCTCGCAAGGGCGGGAGGCCGGAAAGAGGAGGCGGGCGTAGTTGAAATAAACCCCTTTGAAGCACGGCGGAAGCGGATTACCCCGGTAAACGACCTTTTCGGCGACAGGAGGAAAGACCTTTTCAAGCTCTAGGCAATCTCTAATGACGGTTGCCGGGTGAGCGGCCACGCAGAGGCGCTTCCCGCGGGTTTCCGAAGGCATTTAATTGTATACAGTATACATTTTGCGCTTGACAAAAAAATCGAGTTGTTTTATCTTGCGGACTACCCTGGCGAGTTTATTGTAAAAATTGGAACACCGGCAAACCGTCCGTTTTCCGGTGAAAGAATGGGGTTTGAATGCTTCTTTCCTATCTGCCAGTTCTTATAATGATAGCGGTCGTAACGGCCATGGCCGTCGGGGCCCTTTTCTTCAGTTTCCTTTTGCGTCCGAAAAACCCGTACAGGGAGAAGCTCTCTCCCTGGGAGTGCGGCCTCGAGCCCATTGGAGACGCGAGCACCGGGCACTTCAGGATACACTTCTTTCTCATAGCCATCCTTTTCGTGATATTCGACGTCGAAACCCTTTTCCTTTTCCCCTGGGCCGTCAACCTGACCGACGAGGCCCTGGCAACACCCATATTCATCGAGATGATAGTCTTCATAGTGGTCCTGGGCATCGGCCTTGTCTACGCGTGGGCAAAAGGCGCCCTGGATTGGGTGTAGGGGACTGAATGGATAATATGCAGAAAACCATGAATAACAAAGGCTCCCTGTCGCCAGTCGAGAACCAGCTTCAGGAGTCGTTCCTGTTTACCACACTGGAGAGCGTCGCCGAGGTCCTCCGGAACAACCCGGTGCTGGACAAGGTGAGGGAGAACTACGTCGCAAAGACGGTGGCGAACTGGGGGCGCGCGTCCTCGCTATGGCCCATGACATTCGGCCTCGCGTGCTGCGCCATAGAGATGATAGCGACCGCCTGCTCGCGCTACGATACCGACAGGCTCGGCATAGTATTCAGGCCCTCGCCGCGCCAGTCGGACGTCATGATAGTCGCCGGGACCATGACCAAGAAGATGGCCCCGCTCGTAAAGAGGCTCTACGACCAGATGGCCGAGCCGAGATGGGTCATAGCCCAGGGCGGGTGCGCATCGGCAGGCGGCCCCTACAATACCTATTCGGTCGTGCAGGGCACGGACCTGGTCATCCCCGTTGACGTGTACATACCGGGTTGCCCGCCAAGGCCCGAGGCCCTCTTGTACGGGTTCCTCCTCCTCATGGAGAAGATAAACAAGGAGAGCCCGTTCATCCTCGAAAAGAGGAACATCAGTCCAAACAAGTTCGCCTAAGGTCGCGATGAGCCGTATTGAAAAACAGCAGGATATATTGAGGAAACTGAGGGACTCGTTCAGCCGGGACATCCTCGACATTACCGCGTTCAAGGGGGACGTCACCGTCCTGGTCGAGAGGAAGGCCGTCCTGAACGTCTGCAATTACCTGAAGGACGACCCCTCGTTCAGGATGAACTACCTCGTCGACGTACTGGCAGTCGACCACATGCCGCGCTCTCCAAGGTTCGACGTCATTTATTGCCTGTATTCAATCCCCAAAAAGCAGAGGATTCGCGTGAAGACAATGGTGGCCGAAGGCGAAAGCGCGCCCTCGGTGACCGGCATATGGCTTGGGGCCGACTGGCCTGAGAGGGAGGCGTACGACATGTTCGGGATCGTCTTCGAAGGCCACCCGGATTTGAGCCGCATCTACCTCCCGGACGACTGGGAGGGCTTCCCGCTAAGGAAGGACTATCCGCTGAGGGGCTATAAAGACAGGTACAACCCCTACGGAGAGGAAAAGGAATAACAGCGGCGGCGCGGACCGGCGGCTCGTTACAGGGTTACGCAGCCGGCTGATGCCTCCGGTTTTATATTAAAAAACAGTTACGCGGTCATGATAAAAGACAACAACGAAAACGACCTTTTAGCCACTAAGGAGCTGACCCTTCACCTCGGGCCGCAGCACCCTTCGAGCCACGGCGTCCTGCATCTCGTTATCGGGCTGCAGGGCGAGATGGTTACGAGCTGCAGGCCCGATATCGGCTATCTCCACAGGGGCACCGAGAAGATAGCCGAGAACCTCCTCTACCACCAGTTCGTCCCCTATACCGACAGGCTCGACTACATGTGCTCGTCAAGCAACAACCTGGCGTACGTCCTCGCGGTCGAGAAGCTCCTGGACATAGAGGTCCCGGAAAGGGCCAAGTACATAAGGGTGATAGCGGCCGAGCTTTCGAGGATAGCCGGGCACCTCATAGGCATAGGCGCCTGGGCGGTCGACCTCGGGGCCATGTCCATCCTCCTCTACGCCATAAGGGAGAGGGAGATGGTCCTGGACATATTCGAGAAGCTCTGCGGCGCGCGCATGACGCACTCGTACATGAGGGTCGGCGGCGTAAGATACGACTTCAACAATGTATGCAGGGAGGCCTGCGAGGAGCTCGTGAGGGTGCTGCCCGCCAGGGTGGACGAGTACGAGACCATACTCACCGGGAACAGGATATGGCTCGAGAGGAACAAGGGCGTGGGCCACATACCCCCCGAGCTCGCGATATCCATGGGCCTTTCCGGCCCTGCGCTCCGCGCGAGCGGAGTAAATTGGGACATAAGGAAGGACGAGCCCTACCTCGTATACGACAGGCTCGCCTTCGACGTCGCCCTCGGGGAGAACGGTGACTGCTTCGACCGCTACATGGTGAGGATGGTCGAGATAAGGCAGTCGCTCCGCATGGTCGAGCAGTGCCTCGCGGAGATGCCCGACGGTCCGATAAACGTCGACATACCCGAGATAGTGCCGCCGCCCAAGCAGGACGTATACAAGAACATGGAGAACCTCATCCACCATTTCAAGTACGTCTCGCAGGGCTTCAAGGTGCCGGAGGGCGAGGCCTACGCCTCGATAGAGGCCCCCAAGGGCGAGCTGGGCGTATTCATAGTAAGCGACGGCTCGGAGCGCCCCTACAGGCTCAAGATCCGGGCCCCGTCGTTCATGAACCTGCAGACGCTTGGCCGCGTCGTCAACGGCCTTTACCTTGCCGACGTCATAGCGGTCCTTTCGAGCCTCGACCCGGTCTTCGGTGAGTGCGACAAGTAAACAGGGAAGATTATGCTCTCAGAAGAGTCTAAAAAGGAACTGGAAGCGGCCCTCGGGAAGTACCCGAACAAGAGGTCCGCGGTCATGGACGCGCTGCGCATAGCGCAGAAGGGGAACGGCGGGCATTTGACGAAAGAGGACATGGACGAGATCGCGTCGATGCTCGAGATGCGGCCGGTCGAGGTGAACGCCGCCGCCGCGTTCTACACCATGTATAACATAGAAAAGCCCGTAGGCAAGTACCACATCCAGGTGTGCAGGAACATCTCCTGCTCGCTCCTGGGCGCTGAGCACTTGATAAAGCACATGGAAAGGACGCTCGGGATAAGTACAGGCGGTACGACCCCCGACAAGCGCTTCACCCTTTCCACCGTAGAGTGCCTCGGCTCTTGCGGAACGGCCCCCATGATGCAGATAAACGACGACTACTACGAGAACCTGACCGAAACGCGGATAGACGAGCTGTTGAAGACGCTGAAGTGAACGCGGAAGCTGGACTGGAGCTTAATCTTAAATCTCAAAGTTGAAGCGGATGGGGCCGAGGCACTGCAAAAGAGCCTTGAAGGATAATTAAGAGAGAAGATGGAAAGAGTGCTGCTTAAAAACCACGGCAAGCCCGACTCGCACAGGATAGCGGGCTACCTGGCGTCCGGCGGGTACAAGGCCCTCGAGGCCGCCCTCAGGATGAAGCCCGACAACATCATCCAGATGGTGAAGGACTCGGGCCTCCGCGGACGCGGTGGCGCGGGCTTCTCGACGGGCCTCAAGTGGAGCTTCATCCCTAAGGACCCGACCCTGCAGAAGTACCTCTGCTGCAACGCGGACGAGGGAGAGCCGGGCACCTTCAAGGACAGGGGCATCATAGACCACGACCCGCACCTCCTCATCGAGGGTATGATCATAACGAGCTACGCCATAGGCGCCACCAGGTCCTATATCTACATAAGGGGCGAGTTCGACTTCGGGGCGAAGAGGCTCGAAGATGCGATAAAAGAGGCGCACGCAAAGGGGTATCTCGGGAAGAACATCCTGGGGAGCGGCTTCGAGCACGAGATGTACGTGCACCGGGGCTACGGCGCCTACATATGCGGCGAGGAGACGGCCCTCCTCGAGTCCATTGAGGGCTACAGGGCCCAGCCGAGGAAGAAGCCGCCTTTCCCGGCGCTCGCCGGCCTATACGGAAAGCCGACCGTCATCAACAACGTCGAGACACTCTCGTGCATCCCGGCGATAATCGAGAAGGGGGCTGAGTGGTTCAAGAAGCTCGGCCCGGAGAAGAGCCCGGGGCCCAAGATATACTGCGTAAGCGGGCACGTCAAGAAGCCAGGCCTCTACGAGCTCCCGATGGGGACCACGGCAAGGGAGCTCATATACGGGCACTGCGGAGGGATGCTCCACGAGACGAGGCCCCTCAAGGCCTTCATCCCGGGCGGCGTGAGCGCGCCCATGCTGACCCCGCAGGACATCGACACCCCGCTCGATTTCGACTCGCTCGCGGCAAAGGGCTCGATGC
Source organism: Thermodesulfobacteriota bacterium (assembly GCA_030583865.1). NCBI lineage: Bacteria > Pseudomonadati > Thermodesulfobacteriota > Thermodesulfobacteriota bacterium. Next base: position 939,445 of record CP129479.1, read on the forward strand.
TCGGCTCCGGCGCTGTCATAGTGATGGACAACTCGACCTGCATGGTGAAAATGGCGTACATCATCAACAGGTTCTTCAGCCACGAGTCCTGCGGCAAGTGCACGCCGTGCCGCGACGGCACGCCCTGGCTTACCAAGGTGCTCCGGAGGCTCGAGCACGGCGAAGGCAGGCCGGGGGACGTGGAGCTCCTCGAAAGCCTCTGCACGAACATATTCGGACGCACCTTCTGCCCGCTCGGGGACGGCGCGGTTATGGCCCTCCGGGGCGCGCTCAAGCACTTCAGGCAGGAGTTCCAGTACCACGTAGACCACAAGATGTGCCCGGCGTCATAAGGGCGGAAAAGCCAGAATGGTAACCGTAAAGATAAACGGCATAGAAGTCACGGTAGAGGACAACACCCTCATACTGGACGCGGCGAGGCAGGCGGGCATCGATATCCCGACCTTCTGCTACCAGGCCGACCTCATGGGCGTGGGCTCCTGCAGGATGTGCATCGTCGAGATCGAGGGGCAGAAAAAGCTCCAGCCCTCGTGCGTAACGCCGGTGCTGCACGGCATGTCCATTAATACCGAGACCCAGGCCGTGCAGGACGCGAGGGCCGGGGTGCTGGAGTTCTTCCTCGCGAACCATGCACTCGACTGCCCCGTCTGCGACAAGGCCGGCGAGTGCGAGCTCCAGGACATGGTCTACAGGCACGGGCCCCACACGGGCAGGCACGCGGAGCCCAAGTTCAAGTTCCATGAGAAGGACTACATACTAAGCCCCGTAATCGTAAAGAACTCGAACAGGTGCGTAAACTGCATGAAGTGCGTCCGGGTATGCCGCGAGGTCGTGGGGGCGAACGTATTGGGCGCGCTCGGCAGGGGCGACCACCAGGAGGCCACGAGCTTCGCGAGGGGCCTCCTCGACTGCGACCACTGCGGGAACTGCATAGAGGTCTGCCCGGTCGGGTGCTTCATGAGGCTCCCGTACAGGTACAAGGCCCGGCCCTGGGACCTTAAGGGCGCGGATTCCGTATGTTCGTACTGTGGAACCGGCTGCAGGATAGTGCTCGAGGAGCGGGACGGGGTGGCCGTAAGGTCCAGGGCCCAGCTCGGAGTGGGCATTAACAATGAAACACTCTGCGCGAGGGGCCGCTTCGGGTTCGACTACATGACGAACCCAGCGAGGCTTACTACCCCTCTTATAAGGAAATCCGGCGGTCTCGTGCCCGCAAGCTGGGAAGAGGCCTTCGAGTACATACGGGACGCGGCTGCTTCCATATCGCCGGATTCGATCGGCGGCATAGCCTCCCCGAGGCTTACGAACGAGGAGCTCTATACATTCCAGAAACTCATTAGGGAGGCGCTCGGAAGCCCTAATATAGATTCGAGCGCGAGATGGGACCACGAGGCGGTCGAGGGCTTCATCTCCGCGATGGCGATGGACAGGGGCGGGGTTTCGGTCCTCGACTGCGTGAAGGCCGATACCGTATTCGTCATAGGCGCGTATGTGTCCGAGGAAAACCCCGTAACCGATTACCTCATCAGGCGTTTTTCGGCTACCCGGAATATGAACGTCATCATAGCCTCGCCGAGGGCGATGAAGCTCGACAGCTCCGCAAACCTCGTCGTAAGGCACATGCCCGCGGCCGAGGGCGCGCTCCTCGACGCGGTCTCCGTTGCCATGAGCGGGCAGGAGCCTGACCCCAAGGCGCTCGGCCAGGCCGGGATTTCGGCTGACGAGGCGAAGAAGATAGCCGCGAAGCTCAAGGGCTCGGAATCCGTCAGCATAATGGCGGGGACGGACTTCCTCAGATACCCGTCCGGCATAGGCTCTCTTGCAAAGATATCGGCGGCCCTCGAAGGGCTCGGGAAAAAGGTGCTGAGACTGCCTCTCCTCGACAGGTGCAACCAGAGGGGCGCGTGGGAGATGGGCGTCCATCCCGCGCTTGGACCTGGATACAGCCGTCGCGAAACAGCCGGGGCCGGGACCGACAGCATGCTTGACGCCGCAAGGGCCGGGTCGCTTAAGATGCTCTATCTCGCCGGGACCGACCTCGTGGCCCTGAACGGGGACCGCGGGACAGCCCGGGACGCTCTCACGAAATTGAAGCTCCTCGTAGTGCAGGACATGTTCCTCACCGAGACTGCAAGGCTCGCGCACGTGGTCCTGCCCGGAGCGGCGCTCGGCGAAAAGGACGGGACCGTCACAAACCAGGAAGGCAGGGTGCAGGCCGTAAAAAGGCTTACCAGGCCGCCGGGCAAGGCAATGGCCGACCTCGACATCATGACAATGCTCGGGAACGCGGTAGACCCGGGCTTTCCTTCAAAGATCAAGAACGCATCGGTCTTCGATGAGATACGGCGGGAAGCCGGGGCTTACGAACTCGTAGACCTGGCCTTCAACAACAAGAAGAGCAAGGGTAACGGCCACGACAACAAGGAGGCCCTTGTAAGGGCCGCAGCGGCCCGGCTCGAGGCCAGGCTTGACCTCAATGCCGTAGCCCCGGCCGGGCCCGAGAGCTACCCATTCGTGCTCGTCACTGGGAACCATTTTTTCCACTCGGGGACTGTGTCGCTCTGGTCCGAGACCCTTGTCGGGCTTGCCAGGGAGCCGGTGGTCGAGATAGGCGAGGAGGACGCGAGGAAGCTCGGGCTCTCAGGCGGCGAGCGGGTGCGCGTGAGGGGTAAAAACCACGAGGCTACGATGCTTCTCCGCGTCCGGAAGGGCACGAAAAAAGGCGTGGCTTTCATGCCGGAGAATTTCGAGGGCGCCCCTGCCAACATGTTTTCCAGGCGGGGCGAAGGTATCCAGAGGGTCTTGATAGAGAGGTCGTGACGCATGATGCAGCGGCCTGGAAAGAGCCTCTCGGAAGGAGGTAGTAGATGATCGACCCGAAGTTGCTGAGAGAGGTGCAGTTTTTCGCGGACCTTACGGACCCCGAGGTGGCGGCGATATCCCCGATAGTGAAGAAGAAGAGCTTCAAGACAGGGGAGACCATCTTCAGGGAGTCCGAGGACGGCCAGTCGCTCTATATAATCAGGAAGGGCGAGGTCAAGGCCTGCAAGACGGCCCCGGACGGCGAGCTATTCACCCTGACCATAATGAAGGACGGGGACATCTTCGGGGAGATGAGCTTCCTGGACGGCAGGCCCCGGTCGGCCACCATCGTGGCGGTCTCGGACCTCGAGACTTATTACATCGACAAGAACGACTTCGAGACCCTGGTCGACGGGAACCCGAGGGTCATATACAAGCTCCTCCGTAACATCGTCTTCACCATACACTCGATAGTGCGCGGCATGAACTCAAGGTACATCGAGATGATAAATTACATGTGGGGCAGGAAAAGGGGTTAGCCCCCAAGGGCCCTGGACGGAAAAATGCCGGATTTAGCGACACTGCTTGAAATTCTTATAATCGTTGTGAAGGTCTCGGTGATAAGCGGGATCCTTTTCAGCCTCCCGTTGCCCCTCACCTGGATCGAGAGGAAGGTCGCTGGGCACATACAGGTGCGGCTCGGCCCCTGGAGGGTGGGCCCGCACGGCGTGCTCCAGCCGTTCGCGGACATGGTAAAGCTCCTCATTAAGGAGGACATAGTCCCGGACAGGGCGGACAAGTTCCTCTTCAAGCTCGCCCCGCTACTCTCGATGATACCTGCCTTCCTGGTATTCGTCGCCATACCGTTCGGCGAGAAGTTCGCCATCCCGTTCGTAGGGAAGGAAATAACGCTTTACCTCTCCGACATGAACGTGGGGATACTCTACATACTCGCGATAGGCGGGCTCGGAATATACGGCATGATACTGGGCGGCTGGGCCTCGAACTCGAAGTACTCGCTCCTCGGAGGCCTCCGTTCTTCCGCCCAGATGATAAGCTACGAGATATCCATGAGCTTCGCGGCCATAGGCGTCGTTATGCTCACGAATTCGCTTAACCTCCTCGAGATGGTGAGGAGCCAGTCGGGGAGCTTCCTCGACTGGAACATTTTCTACCTGCCGGTCGGGCCGGTGTGGTTCGTGATATTCATAATCGCGGCCCTGGCTGAGATAAACCGCATACCCTTCGACCTCCCGGAGGACGAGGGTACTCTTGCGGCAGGGTTCCATACCGAGTACAGCGGAATGAGGTTCTCGTTCTTCATGCTCGCCGAGTACGTGGCGATGGTGACGATATCGGTCTTGACGGTAATCATGTTCTTCGGGGGCTGGAACCCGCCCCTGGACATCTCGATATTCCACCTTGTGCCGTCGATATTCTGGTTCCTCGGGAAAGTAATCCTCTTCATATACTTCTTCATGTGGCTGAGGTTCACGCTTCCCAGGTACAGGTATGACCAGCTCATGACCATAGGCTGGAAGGTGCTGATACCGCTCTCGCTCGTAAACATACTTGTGACCGGGTTGATGATCATATGAGCAAAGGGCCGAGCAGGATAGCGGAATTCATAAAGAAAGCCCTCTTCATCGATTTCGTGAAGGGGCTCTCGATAACGCTCAAGTACAACGTTTCGAGGAGCATAACCCTCAAGTACCCGGACGAGGAGAAGTGGGTCCCGGACAGGAGGTTCCGCGGCCAGCACACCCTCAACAAGGACGAGAACGGCAGGGAGCTCTGCGTGGCCTGCGAGCTCTGCGCAAAGGTGTGCCCGACCAAGTGCATAACCGTCATCCCGATGGAGGACGACACGGGCAGGGGCATAGCCGACAGGGTGGCCAAGGTCTGGAAAGTGGAGCTAGCGAGGTGCATGTTCTGCGGCTACTGCGAGGACGCATGCCCCACGAGGGCGGTAAGGCTCGGGCGCGACTACGAGCTCGCCTGCCTGGACCTCTCGTGCACGACCAGGGAAAAGGACGAGCTCCTTAAGCCCCAGTCCATACCCGAGACGATACAGGGCGGCTTTGTCGTAAGGTCGAAATTCGAGAGGACGCCGGAGGGCATAAGGGTGGTGCCGGACCTCCGGATGCAGAAGAAAAGGAATATTTAGGAAGCCGAATAACGGCGGCCCGGCCCGGCCCGGCTCCGATGGAAAACAACAGGGAAGGCTGATGGAAAAGCTATTTTTCTTGATGTTCGCGGCGGTCGCAATCGCCTCGGGCCTGGCGGTAGTAACCGTCAGGAATCCGGTGCACAGCGCGCTCGCGCTCATAGTGTGCCTCATACAGGTCGCGGCGCTCTTCGTGCTCCTCCGGTCGCCCTTCCTGGCGGCGGTGCAGATATTCATATACGTGGGCGCGGTCATGGTGCTCTTCCTCTTCGTCGTCCTCATACTCGACATGAGGAAGGCCGTCCTTCAGGCGTTCCCGCCGGTGAAGAAGAAGTTCGTCGTCGGCGTCATCCTGGTCCTTATGGCGCAGATACTCGCATTCGTGTTCGTTACCCCGATGGGGCAAAACCCTGCCGAGGCGTGGGAGCCTACGGTCGAGTCGATCGGAAGGATGCTCTTTACCAAGTACCTCTTCCCGTTTGAAGTCGTTTCGGTGATACTCCTGGCCGCGCTGGTCGCGGCCATAGTCATAGCAAAGGAGCGTCGGTGACAATGGTCCCGGTTACCTGGTACATAGCGCTTTCCGCCGTCCTCTTCCTGATAGGGGCGGCCGGGGTCCTCACGAGGCGGAACGTCATCGTGGTGCTCATGTCAATCGAGCTCATGCTTAACTCCGTGAATATCAACTTCATGGCGTTCTCGTATCTCCTCGGGGACATGACCGGGCAGATATTCACCGTATTCACCATCACCGTGGCCGCGGCCGAGGTGGCGGTGGCGCTCGGAATCCTCATAGCGCTCGTAAGGAGCAACAAAACGTTCAACGTCGACGAGATCGACGCTCTGAAAGGGTAATTGATGTCCGGACACCTCTTGAGCTCAATCATATTCCTTCCGGTCCTCGGGGCGCTCGTGATCCTTTTCATAAAGGACGCGCGCGCGATACGGTGGGTGGCGCTCGTTACCCTTGCCGTGGATTTCGCGCTGGCCATACCACTCATGAGGGGCTTCGACGTCTCGACCCACAGCATGCAGTTCGTCGAAAGGCACGAGTGGATACCGTCCTGGAACATAACCTATTACCTCGGCGTGGACGGCATAAGCGTCCTGTTCGTGTTCCTGACGGCGTTCCTCGGGATAATATGCGTGCTCGCCTCCTGGAAGGCCATCGAGAAGAAGGTCAAGGAGTTCATGATAGCGCTCCTTATTATGCAGGCGGCCATGCTGGGCGTCTTCTCGGCCCTCGACATGTTCCTCTTCTACCTCTTCTGGGAGGCGATGCTCATACCCATGTACCTCATAATCGGGGTCTGGGGCGGGCCTAACCGCGTCTACTCGGCGATAAAGTTTTTCCTTTACACGCTCGCCGGGAGCATCCTCATGCTCGTGGGCATGATAGCCCTCTACTTCGCCGCCGGGAAGACCTTCGACATGCTCGTCCTCATGGAGTACAAGTACACCTTCACCTTCCAGGTATGGGTCTTCATGGCCTTCTTCGTGGCCTTTGCCGTGAAGGTGCCGATGTTCCCGTTCCATACATGGCTCCCGGACGCGCACGTCGAGGCGCCGACCGCCGGCAGCATCATCCTGGCCGGTGTGCTCCTCAAGATGGGCACCTACGGATTCCTGAGGTTCTGCCTCACCATGTTCCCGGACGCGTCGAGGTTCTTCGCCACCCCCATAGTAATAATATCGATAGTCGCCATAATATACGGGGCGTTCCTGGCGCTTGCGCAGAAGGACCTCAAGAAGCTCATCGCATACTCGAGCATAAGCCACATGGGCTTCATCACCATGGGCATATTCCTCTTCAACAAGAACGGAATCGAGGGCGCGATACTCCAGATGTTCAACCACGGCATAACGACGAGCGCGCTCTTCCTCTGCATCGGGCTCATCTACGAGAGGACGCACACGAGGCACATAGGCGACTACGGCTGGGCCGCTTCCCGCGTGCCGGTCTACGCCACGTTCCTGTTCATATTCACGCTCGCTTCTCTCGGCTTCCCGGGGACGAACGGCTTCATAGGGGAGCTGCTCATCGCCTTCGGCGCCTACGAGGTCTACAAGCCTTATTTGATACTGCTCCTCATCGGCATCGTGGGCGGCGCCGCGTACATGCTCTACATGTACAAGAGCATGGCCTTCGGCGCAGACAGCCACGGGCACGGCGGACACGGGCACGGCGGCTCGCATGACGACTCGCACGGGGGGCACAAGGTCTGGGACGTGGACTTCAGGGAGGCCGTAGCCCTCATCGCCCTCGTCGTCTTCGTCTTCTGGGTGGGCTTCCATCCCGAGGATTTCCTCAGCTATATGCACGAATCGGTAGGCAACCTGATAAACCAGGCCAATGCCAGCAAATTTGAGGGTCTTGGATTATGAGCTCTGAAGTAGCGACGTTCTTTTCGCCAGGGGATTTCCTGGCCATACTGCCGGAGATGGTCATAGCCGGCATGGCCTGCATTATCCTCATGGTGGACCTGGTTGTCCCGCGCTCGAAGAGGTGGGTAGTGCCGGCGCTCTCCGTCCTGTCGGTTGCGGCCGCGGCCTGGTTCTCCTGGAGCCTCGCAGGCTCGGGCGTTTCGGCCTTTTCGGGCATGTTCGTACTCGACGGCTATGCGGCATTCTTCAAGCTCATATTCTACATAGTCGCGGTCTTCGCGGTATTAGTATCGCTGCGCTACATAAAGACCGAGGAGATAGACCTCGGCGAGTATTACGTCCTCATGCTCTTCTCGCTCTCGGGCATGATGATAATGGCCTCGGGCTCCGACCTGCTGACCATCTACCTCGGGCTCGAGCTCGCGTCGCTCCCGGTCTACGCCCTCGTCGGGTTCCTGCAGACGAGCAGGAAGTCCAACGAGGCCGCGATGAAGTACGTCATTCTCGGCGCTTTCTCGTCGGCCATACTTCTTTACGGCATATCGCTCATATACGGGCTTACGGGCACCACCCAGCTCGCGGCCATTTCCGCCGCGCTTGAGACCGGGGCCGTAAGCGGGCCGCTCTTCACGCTGGCCGTAATAATGCTCGTCGCGGGCTTCGGGTTCAAGGTGGCCGGCTTCCCGTTCCACATGTGGGCGCCCGACGCCTACGAGGGCGCGCCCACGCCCATAACGGCATTCATGGCCGCCGGGCCAAAGGCCGCGGCGTTCGCGGTCATAATGAGGGTTTTCCTCGAGGGTCTCTTCCCGGCATACGATAATTGGCAGATGGCGATAGCCGCCGTAGCCGTGGGAAGCATGGTCGTCGGCAACATAACGGCCATAATGCAGACCAGCATAAAGCGGATGCTGGCGTTCTCCAGCGTCGGGCACGCGGGGTATGCGCTCCTGGGCCTCGTGGCCGGAAGCGAGGAGGGGATTGCGAGCGTCATGTTCTATCTCCTCGTATACGCCTTCATGAACCTCGGGATATTCGGGATCATCATAATGATGAGGAGGGACAGCCAGTCCGGGGACCAGATATCGCACTACGCCGGGCTCGCCAAGTCGAACAGGCTCACGGCCTTTGCGATGCTGGTGTTCCTGTTCTCGCTCGCCGGCATACCGCCGACCGCGGGGTTCGTGGCCAAGTTCTACGTCTTCATGGCGCTCATCCACAAGGGCATGATAGGCCTCGCGGTGATAGCCGCCCTCATGAGCGCGGTCGCGGCGTACTACTACATACGGATAGTCATGCTCATGTACATGAGGGAGCCTGAGAAGGAATTCCTGCTTGCAAGCTCGCGGGGCCTCCTGTGCGTGCTGATAATAGCCCTGGCGGCGGTCGTCGCCCTGGGCGTGTACCCGGCTTACTTCATAAACCTCGCCCGCTACGCGGCGTTCCCGCTGTAGGCCAGGGAAAGGAATGAGATGGAAACGATAGTATCCATAAGGCCCTTCATAGCGATCCTGGCCTCGGCAGTGGTCGTGGCCCTGATAATCATGTCGAGGAACAGGCCCAACCTGAGGGAAAGCTGGACCTACCTCGCGGCCCTCGTGAAGTTCGCGCTCGTGATATCGATGTTCCCGGACATATTCTCCGGGAAGATAATCGAGTATACGCTCTTTACGGTGCTGCCCGGCATAGAGCTCAAGTTCAGGGTGGACGCGCTCGGGCTATTCTTCGCTACGACGGCGTCGTTCCTCTGGATAATCGCGACCACCTACTCCATCGGGTACATGAGATCGCTCAACGAGCACGCGCAGACGCGTTATTACGCCTGCTTCGCCATAGCGCTCTCTTCGGCCCTCGGCGTCGCCTTCTCCGCGAACCTCTTCACGCTCTACCTCTTCTACGAGGTACTGAGCATAATGACGTATCCGCTCGTCGCGCACCACGAGGACGACGAGGCATGGGAGGGGAGCAAGAAGTACATAGTCTACCTCATGGGCGCCTCGAAGACCTTCCTCCTCGGCGCGCTCATACTCACGTACATGATAACCGGCACGCTGGATTTCCAGCCCGGCGGCATATTCACCACCGGGATGTCGCAGACGCTCGTAACAATCACCTATATCTGCTTCCTCCTCGGGTTCGCAAAGGCCGGCATAATGCCGCTCCATAACTGGCTCCCGTCCGCGATGGTCGCGCCGACGCCCGTTAGCGGACTTCTCCACGCGGTCGCGGTCGTAAAGGTCGGCGTCTTCTCGGTCGTAAGGGTGATGCTCGACACCTTCGGGATAGACGTCATGTCGGCCTTCAACCTCGGGATGCCTACGGTCTATTTCGTCTCGATAACGATACTTGCGGCCTCCATTATTGCGCTCACCAAGGACGACCTGAAGGCCAGGCTCGCGTATTCGACGGTAAGCCAGCTCTCATACGTCATACTCGGCGTTGCGCTCCTCACGCCCCACGGCATATCGGGCGGTATACTGCACATAGGGAACCACGCATTCTCGAAGATAACGCTCTTCTTTTGCGCGGGCTCGATTTTCGTTGCTTCGCACATAAAGAAGATAAGCAATTTAAGCGGCATAGGGTACAAGATGCCGCTTACCATGGCGGCGTTCACCATTGGGGCCCTGAGCATGATCGGCGTCCCGGCCATGGCCGGGTTCACGAGCAAATGGTACATGGGCATCGGCGCAATGGAGGCCATGGACACCGTCCCGCTCGTCGTGCTTCTGGCGAGCACGGTCTTGAACGCGGCATACTTCCTGCCGATCGTCTTCAAGGCTTACTTCGAGAGCCCGGAGGGGAACGTCCATCTGGAAGGCGTGAAAGAGGCCCCGAAGTTCGTGCTGGTCCCGCTCCTTGTGACCGCCTTCATAACCGTGGCGATAGGCGTTTACCCGGACTTCCTCCTGTCGCTCGCCGAAAGGGTGCTGCAATGAGGCTCGACAAGATATACGAGAACAAGGACACAATGAGGCTCCTGAAGTGGGCCTTTTACGCGGCCATGGTGGTATTCGTCGCGCTCGACTTCGTGACACCGAGGCATCACGTGTACTTCTACTGGGACGAGGTGCCGGGCTTCAGCGCCGTATTCGGCTTCATCTCCTGCGTCCTCATAATCATCGTCTCCAAGGCCCTCGGGAAGCTATGGCTCCAGAGGAAAGAGGACTATTATGAAAAATAGCCCCGGGGGAACAAATGGGAATATTTAACTGGATACACCCGGCCTTCATACTCATACTTGGCTCCGTCCTTATCCCGGTATTCCAGGGAAGGGTAAGGCAGGCCTATATCCTCCTTCTGCCCGCTCTCGCGTTCATAACGGTCGCCACCATGTCCTACGGTACCTACGGCGTGGTGCCGCTCCTCGGCCAGGAGCTGGTTTTCGGGCGGGTCGATAAGCTCAGCTACGTTTTCGCCTTCATCTTTACGCTCATGGCCTTCATAAGCGGGGTCTACAGCCTGCACGTCAAGGAGAGCGGGCAGCACATAGCGGCCTACGTGTACGCGGGCGGCGCCGTGGGCCTGGCCTTTGCCGGCGACTACCTTACGCTATTCGTCTTCGCCGAGTTCATGGCCTTCGCGTCGATGTGCCTCATCCTCTTCAGGAGGACCCCCGAGTCCACCAAGGCGGCCTACCGCTATATACTCGTCCATATATTCAGCGGCATATGCATGCTCGGGGGTGCGCTACTCCAGTATTCGCATTCCGGGAGCTTCGCCTTCGACCCTGTGACCGCGGGCGGCCTCGCGTCGGCGCTTCTCCTCATAGGCTTCATCACAAACGCGGCCGTCCCGCCATTCGGCTCGTGGCTTCCCGATGCCTATCCCATGGCCACCGTTACGGGCGCGGTCTTCATGTCGTCTTTTACGACAAAAAGCGCCATATACACCCTTGCGAGGGGCTTTGCAGGGACCGAGATACTCATAATCCTGGGGACGGTCATGGCCATCTACGGCGTCGTGTACGCCGTCCTTGAAAACGACATACGGAGGCTTCTGGCCTACCACATCATAAGCCAGGTCGGGTACATGGTGGCCGCGGTCGGCATAGGCACCGAGCTCGCCATAAACGGCGCTGCCGCCCACGCCTTCGCGCACATACTTTACAAGGGCCTACTCTTCATGGGCGCGGGTTCCGTGCTTTACATGACCGGCAGGTCCAAGCTTACCGAGCTCGGCGGCATATACAAGCACATGCCGTGGACCTTCATCCTCTACATGATTGGCGGCTTCGCGATATCGTCGGTGCCGCTCTTCAGCGGCTTCGTGAGTAAATCCATAATACTCTCGGCAGCGGGCGAGTCGCACATGGCAGTAATATGGCTCCTGCTTACGCTCGCATCCGCCGGCACGTTCCTGCATACCGGGCTCAAGCTCCCGTATTTCACGTTCCTGGGCAAGGACTCGGGAGTGCAGGCAAAGGACCCGCCGCTTAACATGCTCATCGGCATGGGCCTTGCCGCGTTCATGTGCGTTTTCGTGGGCATATACCCGCAGTTCCTCTACAGCCTCCTGCCGTACGCCGTTGAATACCACCCGTACACGGCGGAGCACGTGGTGTGGACCTCGCAGATACTCCTTTTCACGGCGCTCGGCTTCTGGCTCTACATAAAGAAGCTCGGCGGCGAACAGACGATGAGCCTCGATACCGACTGGTTCTACCGCAAGGGATCCGTCATGTTCATGAAGCTCACATACGGCCTCTTCGCCGCGGTCGACGACATCGTAAGCAACCTTTACAAGCCGATACTTTCAGGGGTAAAGAGGGCTGCGAACTGGTGCTGGGGCTTTGATTTCAAGTGGATTGACGGGATGGTCAACGGTGTGGCCGGGCTCGTGGTGTATGTCTCCGGAGACCTCCGCCGCTTGCAGACCGGGAAGCTCCAGCACTACGCTGTGACGATACTCCTCGGCCTCCTCTTCTTCATAAACCTGCTCCTTTTCTTCTCTTAACGTTCTCATGCACCTGAAGGTCTTTTCCCCTGCCAAGGTGAACCTTTTCCTCAGGGTGCTGGGGAAAAGGCCGGACGGGTACCACGAGATCATTTCGCTCATGCAGCCGGTCTCGCTCTATGACGAAATCGAGGTCGCCGTCTCCGAAGGCGACGGCATAGAAGCGGACTCGGACTCCCCTGAAGCCCCAGGCGGGCGCGAAAATCTCGCCTACAGGGCGGCCAGCCTGTTCCTTGAAAGGGCCGGGGTCCGGAAGCGGGTATTGATCAGCATAAAAAAGAGGATACCGGTCGGGGCCGGGCTCGGCGGCGGAAGCTCGGACGCCGCATCGGTCATAATGGCGCTGAACGGGCTTTTAGGGACCGGGTTTCCTGACCGGGAACTTATGGAGATGGGCGCCAAGCTCGGCTCGGACGTGCCTTTTTTCTTCCTAAAGGGCCCTGCCCTGGCCAGGGGAAGGGGCGAGGTGCTTGAGAGTACGAGCCTTCCGTCCCTTTATTACGTCCTCATAAACCCCGGCTTCCATGTGCCGACCGCGTGGGTTTATTCGAGTTTGCGCTTGACAAAAAAGGGCGAAAATAATATTCTTTTGTATTCTTCGGAGGTCTTCGCCGACAGGGATGGGCTTAAGAAAGCCCTCACTAACGACCTGGAGACGGTGACCATCGGAAGGTATCCTGAGATTTCCGCCATGAAGGAGAAATTGGCCGAGGCCGGCGCCTCCGGGACCCTCATGTCCGGGAGCGGACCTACCGTCTTCGGCGTTTTCCATTCCCGTGAGGATGCCATGCGGGCCTACAGGACGCTTGAGCCGAGGGTGGCCCTGCCTGCGCGCATTTTTTTCGCGGAAGGCCTGTGACCGGCTGAAATGGGCTTCGGGTGCATGCTCCGGCTGGGGCGTCGCCAAGCGGTAAGGCACGGGGTTTTGATCCCCGCATTCGGAGGTTCGAATCCTCCCGCCCCATCCAGTTATAAGGCAGCCTCGGCTGCCTCTAAAAATTAGAAATTTTTTCTGAGGTCAAGGAAGGGCGGAAATAAAAGCGCAGCATATATGTGAATATGTGGGCATTTTTATTTACGCCCTGACGCAGAGATCAGGAAAAAGAGCAATTTTTAGAGGTAGCCATAAAAGAATAGCCAGAGGTCGAGACAAAGGATGATCGAGAGGATAAAGGTATTCGCCGGTAATTCGAACAAGCCGCTGGCGGTCGAGATCTGCGACCACCTGGGGATAGAGCTCGGGAAGTCGGACGTAAGGAGCTTCAGCGACGGCGAGGTCTACGTCGACATACAGGAGAGCGTGCGGGGGGTCGAGGTATACGTCCTCCAGTCGACCTGCACCCCCACGAACGACAACCTGATGGAGCTCCTCATAATGCTCGACGCCTTCAAGAGGGCCTCGGCGTCTTCGGTCACCGCGGTAATACCATATTACGGATACGCGAGGCAGGACAGGAAGGTCGCGCCGAGGACGCCGATCTCCGCGAAGCTCGTAGCCGACCTCATAACAGTGGCCGGTGCAAAAAGGGCCGTCTGCGTAGACCTCCACGCCGGGCAGATACAGGGCTTTTTCAACATACCCGTCGACCACCTCTACGCGACGCCTGTTCTCCTGAATTACATCAGGGAGAACTTCCAGAACGACGTGGTGGTGGTGTCGCCGGACGCTGGCGGGGTCGAGAGGGCGAGGGCGTTCGCAAAGAGGCTCGGCGCGACCCTGGCCATAGTAGACAAGCGGCGCCCGAGCCCCAACGTCTCGGAAGTCATGAACATAATAGGCGAGGTCGAGGGCAAGACAGCCGTGCTCCTCGACGACATGATAGACACGGCAGGCACCATAACGCAGGCCGCCGCGGCCCTCCATGAAAAGGGCGCGAAGCAGGTCTATGCCTGCGCCACCCACGCCGTGCTTTCGGGGCCGGCGATAAAGAGAATAAACGAGTCGCCGATCAAGGAGCTCGTCGTCACCAACACCATTCCCAAGTCGCAGGGCGCTGATTCGCCCAAGATTAAGAGGCTTTCAATAGGCCCGCTACTGGGCGAGGCCATAAAGAGGATACATTTAGGCGAGTCGGTGAGCTCTCTTTTTGTTTGAGCGCCGCAGCCCTTAAGGAATAATACCGGAGGAAACAGATGGAAAAGATAAACCTTTCAGCAGAGCAGAGGAACGAGACGGGAAACGGACCGGCGCGGAGGCTACGCGCGAACGGCAAGGTGCCGGGCATCCTGTACGGCCCGGGCATTGAAAAAGCGCTCGCGGTTACCCTTGAAAAGAAGGAGCTCGACAAGACGCTCGGGACCGGCGCCCGCGGGAACGTGCTTGTGAACCTCGACATAGCAGGAGACAAGGTCCGCACCGTGATGTTCAAGGAGGTGCTCCGCCACCCGCTCAAGGGGACCGTGCAGCATGTGGACCTCCTCGAGGTGCAGATGGACCACAAGGTCGTGGTCGAGGTGCCAGTGCACCTTACCGGCAAGGCGGCGGGGCTCGCCTTCGGCGGCATAGTCCAGCACGAAACGAGGAGGATCAGGATAGAGTGCCTCCCTGGCAACATCCCGGACAGCATAGACGTGGACATCACCCGGCTCGGAGTCGGCGACTCGGTCCATGTCAGGGACATAGCCCTGAACGAGGGTCTTGAGGCTGTGGACGAGCCTGAGCTGACTGTAGTCTCGGTCGTTGCTCCGACAGCGGAGGCCGCGCCCAGGACCGCCGAAGAGGTTGAGGCCGAGCTTGCAAAGAGCTTCGAGGAAAAGGAAGGGGCCAAGAAGGAAGAGTAACGCCCGGGACGCTCCAGGCTTGTGCCGCCGCTTCCGTTCCTCTTCATGGCTTTCCGTGAGATGAGTATTGGCGGCCAGCCTTTCAAGCTCGGGAATCAGAGCCCCTTTGGCCCAGCTGCCAAGGGGGCTTTTAATTGAAGCTGACCGAATGACGCTGATAATCGGATTGGGAAACCCTGGCGGCGAGTACGCCCTTACCAGGCACAACGCCGGGTTCATGCTCGTGGACAGGCTCTCAGCCGAGTACGGGATAGGGCTATCCATCAAGGGAAAGGGGCTCCGGGGTATGGGCCGGATAGCCGGAGAGGAGGTGGCGCTCCTCAAGCCGCTGACCTATATGAACCGGAGCGGCCAGGCTGTTTCGGAATTCCTCCAGCTCCATCCAGTAGGGCCGGAGAATATCATCGTAGCCTTTGACGATTGCGACCTGCCTCTCGGGAAGATCCGGATTCGGGGGGGCGGCGGAAGCGGCGGCCACAATGGCCTGGCGTCAGTCATCGAGGCCCTCGGCACTAAAGACATACCTCGTATTCGGCTCGGGATAGGAAGACCTCACGACGGTGACGTAGTCGATTTCGTTTTGAGCCCGTTTCACCCTGATGAGCAGCCGGCCCTTGAAGGGATGCTCGGCAGGGCACGGGACGCGGTAGAATCGATAATAACCTGCGGAATGGCGCAGGCCATGAACAGGCACAATAACTGAAGGCCCGCCCATCATAAGAACCCGCAGCCCCCGCCAACGATTCTAACTTAAAGAGGGTATCAGTAATGTCCACTCTGGCAAATTACGCGCCCATTTTCGGCATCATCGGACTTGCCGCAGCCCTTTTGGTATACCGCCGCATCAAGCGCTTGCCCGCAGGGAACGCGAGGATGAGGGAGATATCGGACCTCATCCATTCCGGTTCCATGACATACCTCAAGCGCCAGTATTCGATAATCGTCATCTTCCTCGCCGGCGTTGCTTTGGCCCTGGCCCTCTCACTGGGGGTGCCGACGGCAATAGCCTATCTCTCGGGAGGGGCCCTTTCCATGCTCGCGGGCTTCATCGGCATGAAAGGGGCCACAAAGGCCAACGTAAGGACTGCCGAGGCGGCGCACATCCATAAGCCAGACGCCTCGCAAGCCCTGGCTGCCGCCTTTTACGGCGGCTCGGTAATGGGGTTTTCCGTGGCGAGCCTGGGGCTTGTGGGGGTCGGCATATTCTTCCTCGCGTTCGGCAGGCCGGAAGAGGCGAAAGTCATCAACGGGTTTGCAATGGGCGCTTCCTCCATAGCGTTCTTCGCAAGGGTGGGCGGAGGCATCTTCACCAAGACTGCCGACGTCGGAGCCGACCTCGTGGGCAAGGTCGAGGCCGGCATACCAGAGGACGACCCCAGGAACCCGGGTGTCGTGGCCGATAACGTCGGCGACAACGTCGGCGACGTGGCGGGGCTGGGGGCGGACATCTTCGAATCCTACGTGGGGGCGGTCATAGCTTCGGTCGCGCTGGCCGCGACCATACCGGTTGCCGAGCTTGCAAGTCTCGGGGAAAGGGAGGCGCTCATGTCCTATCCCCTGGTCCTTATAATGGCTGGGCTCGTATCCTCTTTCCTGGGCCTCTTTTCAATACGGGCTCTCGGAAGGCTCGGGCCTGCCCCGGCTTTGAGGTACTCTGCGATAATATCCGCAGGCGCTTTCCTTGTGCTCGCATATTTCGTGACCATATTAACGGGCTGCGGATTTGGCTGCTTCCTTGCGGTTGCGGCCGGGTCGCTCGGCGGGAGCCTGATCGGGCTCCTGAGCGAATTCTATACAGGAGGAAGGCCGGTCGGAAGGATAGCGAGGTCTTCCACCACTGGAGCGGGCACGAACGTAATAACCGGCATCGCTGTCGGGCTTGAAAGCTGCGTCCTTCCGGTCGTGGCGATCGGCACCGTGATATTCGCCGCCAACTACGGGGCCGGCATATACGGCATTGGCATAGCCGCTGTCGGAATGCTCGCGACCACCGGCATAACGATGAGCGTCGACGCATACGGCCCCATAGCCGACAACGCGGGCGGCATTACGGAGATGAGCGCGCTCGGGGACGACGTGAGGGCGATAACCGACACCCTCGATTCGCTCGGGAATACCACGGCCGCCGTCGGGAAGGGCTTTGCCATCGGCTCGGCCGCCCTTACGGCGATAGCGCTATTTACGGCATTCGGGCAGGCTGTTTCCGCGGCGACCGGAATGCCGTTCGATATAACCCTTTCGGACCCGCTCGTGGTAATAGGCCTCCTCGTGGGGGGGGCGATCCCTTTCCTCATAGGCGCGCTTACAATGACGAGTGTGGGGAAGTCCGCCATGAAGATGGTGGAGGAGATAAGGAGGCAGTTCAGGGAGATACCAGGGCTCCTCGAAGGCAGGGCCGGGGTAAAACCGGACGTCGAGAGGTGTGTGGACATAAGCACCAGGGCCGCCTTGAAGGAGATGATACTGCCGGGACTGCTCGCCGCCTCGGCGCCGGTCGCGGTGGGTTTTCTTTTCGGTGCCAAGGCGCTCGGCGGCATGCTTGCCGGAGCTACGGTGACCGGCATATTGCTCGCGATTTTCATGGCAAACGCCGGCGGGGCATGGGATAATGCGAAAAAACATATCGAAAAGGGCAGACTTGGCGGAAAGGGCTCTGCCGCGCACAAGGCGGCAGTGGTCGGCGACACTGTAGGGGACCCGTTCAAGGACACCTCCGGCCCTGCCATGAACATACTTATCAAGCTTATGAGCATCGTCTCGCTCACCATAGCGCCGCTTATCGTCTGAGCGTTACTAGTATTTGAGGGTCGACAGGGCACTCGTGCCCTGTTTTTATTTTGACAGGCTGCTGCAAAAGTCCATCTGCGTCGAAGGCTACGTCGCTGGCTACGAAGGCGTACACGAAAAGTTCGCCTCATTCCTCGCTCCCTTGTCCAATGGGGCCTCGCATCTGGAGCTTTTTGAGCAGCCTGAATAAAAACTGAGTTTTTCAGCAAGCTATTAAAGAACACAAAGGAGAGCAGGTCCAATGGGTTTCAATTGCGGGATAGTAGGGCTTCCGAACGTTGGAAAATCCACCATATTCAACGCGATGACCGCCGCGGGCGCGGAGGCGTCGAATTATCCGTTCTGCACGATAAACCCCAACATAGGGATGGTGCCGCTACGCGACGAGAGGATATACAGGATAGCGGACCTCGTCAAGCCGGAGAGGACGCTCCCGACCGCGGTGGAGTTCGTGGACATCGCAGGGATAGTGAGAGGCGCGAGCAAGGGGGAGGGGCTAGGAAACCAGTTCCTCGGGAATATCAGGAGCGTTGACATGGTCGCCCACGTGGTAAGGTGCTTCGAGGACGAGCAGGTCGTCCACGTGGACGGCAAGGTGGACCCCAATGGCGATATCGAGACGATAAATACGGAGCTGATACTCGCGGACATGGATTCCGTCGAAAGGAGGCTCGAAAGGGCCTCGAAGCTTGCCAAGAGCGGAGACAAGGCGGTTACAGAGGCGCTGCCGATATACCAGGAGCTCAAGAAGGCATTCGACGCAGGGAAGCCCGCGCGGAGCGTGCTTACCAGGGAGACCGCCCAGCTCGTGAAGGACCTGAACCTCCTGACGGCAAAGCCCGTCGTCTATGTTGCGAACGTCGGCGAGGACGACCTTTCCGGCGCCTCCCGGGCAGCCGCGAGGGTAAGGGAGGTCGCCGAGGCCGAGGGCGCTGGTTTCGTCATCATATGCGGGAAGATAGAATCCGAGATCGCGGAACTCTCAGAGGAGGAGAGGGCCGGGTTCCTTTCAGGGCTGGGCCTCTCGGAATCAGGCCTTGACAGGCTTGCCGCGGCAGCGTACAGGCTACTGGGCCTCATCACGTTCTTCACGGCAGGCAAGAAGGAGGTCAGGGCGTGGACGGTCGAGGAAGGCTCAAAGGCGCCGGCGGCCGCTGGCGTGATACACAGCGATTTTGAGCGTGGCTTCATAAAGGCCGAGGTGATAGCCTACGAGGACTTCATCAAATACGGCTCGGAAGCGGCGTGCAGGGAGAAAGGCGTCCTAAGGATAGAGGGAAAGGAATATGTCGTCAAGGACGGAGACCTGATGCACTTCAGGTTCAACGTCTGAGAATCTGCACACAAGTACAGTTGACAGGCTGTCCGGGCTGTAATGGCTTGACAGTGTACGGTCCTGAAAGTATAATTTTTTGCACCCGACATTCGACCGCGTATAGCTTCTCTCCGCTTCGGGCCTCAAGCGCCTGAACCAGAGAGGAGCTTTTTTCAGGCCGTGTGTGTTCGTATTACGCACTAAAAATGCAAAGGGGGAGGGGGCGAATTGACGAGGAACTGCTGCGATCCGGAGGTTTTTTACGAGGGGCTCAGGCATTCGGGGGTGGAGATAAGAGACCTGCTCTGGCCGCTGTCATGCCTGAGCGCAAGGGAAAGGGCGGTCTTCACCGAGTACCATTACTGGAAGACGCACATGAAGGTCATCGCTGAGAGCCACAGAATCTCACTCGGGAGGGCGTATGAGATACTCTACAGGGCAGAGGAGAAAATCGCGGCTTCAAGGACACAGGAAGAGAAGGAGAAAGCCGGTTGAGGCCACGGAAAAGCCCAAAGAAGAGCCGCCGGTGAGCCTTGTGGACTTCAAGATCATCAAGCAGTACCAGCCGCTCGGCGATATACTCGACAGCATGCGCATTTATGGTTACAGGGGCGGTATAGAAGAGCTGCTGAACAGGCCGTGGAACCCTTACGGGGATAGTTTTCAAGACTGGACTGCAAACGACATCGAAATGAAAGAAGGCAAATAGGAAGACATATAGCGCGATTGGAAAAAGGCCAGGCATTCAGCCTGGCCTTTTTTTTGTCTCCGTACAGAATAACTTTTGAGCTTTTCCTGTGAACCTACCGGAGGTTAGCGCAGGCCGGGTAGAAGCATTACACCATATGGCATCAAGGGAGCGGGAGGTGGCGTATGGGGTCTGGGGCCAGCGCGGAAAAGAAATCGCCCGGGTATTACAGGAGGGAGCATCAAGGGTCCTCCTGAGGGAGCCGGAGGCGTGCATGGAATGCAACAGGGTCTTCGTGAGCCTCTATCCGATAAGGAGCTGCAGGGAGCACGAGGGCCTTGATGAGATATGAAGAAAGCGGCACGGGGTTGATTGGTGAAAATAGACTGGAAGGCTGTAAAAAGGGGCTACCAGGGCGGTATGGGCGCGCCTGAGCTCGCAAAAAGGCACGGGTGCAGCGCCGAGACCGTTCGCAAAAAGGCAAGGAAAGAGAACTGGAGCAGAAAGGAGCTCGAAAAGAGCGCTGCAGGCACGGATGCCGGGGTTGACGCCGCGGCAGACCACAGGACGCTCCTGAACGGGGTGAGGAGGAGGCTCGTAAAAGGGCTCGAGAACGCGGACCTGAAGCTGGGGCTCGAGGAGCTCAGGGTAGCGAAGACCGCGCTGGAGGTACTCTCCGACTACCGGAAGGAGGAGGAGCTTGCGCTGGGGCTCGGGAGCGGGAGAGAAGATGAGCACTGCAGTGCGCTTGCCGCCGAGATGGCTGAGGCTACGGCCCCATCCGGAGCAGATGAGGCTCTGGAACGAGAATAAGAGGTTTGCGGTCGTCCCGGCGGGGAGAAGGAGCGGGAAGACCGAGCTCGCGAAACGTAAGCTCGTCATAGGCCTGAACGAAAAAAAGAACTGGACCGATCCGAAGTATTTCGCGGCGGCCCCGACGAGGGAGCAGGCGAAACGGATATTCTGGAAGGACCTGAAGGAGCTCACGCCGCGCGAATGGACAAAGAGGGTTTACGAGACAGACCTGTGCATAAAGACCGTTTTCGGCAGCGAGCTGTGGGTCGTCGGGGTTGATAAGCCGGAAAGGGTCGAGGGAGTGCCGTGGGACGGCGGGGTGCTCGACGAGTTTGCCAACATGAGGGAGACCGCCTGGACTGAGCACATAAGGCCGGCCCTCTCCGACAGAAAAGGGTGGTGCTGGTTCATAGGCGTGCCCGAAGGGCTTAACCACTATAAGGAGGTCGCGGACTATGCCGCGAGCGGAAGCGACCCGGACTGGGGCCTCTACACATGGCCGTCCTCTGAAATCCTGCCGCAGGAGGAGGTAGAGGCGGCAAGGAGGGTGCTTGACGCAAAGACGTTCAGGCAGGAGTACGAGGCGAGCTTCGAGGGTTCCTCAGGCCGGGCATATTACGCATACGACCCGGCGAAGCACGAAGACCAGGGGCTGTCGATAAATGAAACATTGAGGCTTGCTGTCTGCTGCGATTTCAACGTGGACCTCTGCGTGTGGGAAGTCGCGCAGACCGACGGCAGGTCGGTTTGGGTGCTGGACGAGATAGCCTTGAGAAACACGAATACGGCAGAGATGGGAAAGGCGCTCCTTGCGAAATACGGAGGACACAAGGCAGGGCTGGCCATATACGGGGACGCCGCTGGGATGAGCAGGTCCACGGCGGGCATGAGCGATTACGCCATACTCGACAGGATGGGTCTAAGGACGCAGAGGGTGAAGAGAGCAAATCCGGCAGTGCGGGACCGGGTGAACGCCGTGAACGCGATGCTTGAGAGCTCGAACGGAGATGTGAAGCTGTACATCCACCCGAGGTGCGCTCACTTAAGGAAGGACTTCGAGACGGTCGAATGGCGTTCTGGAGGCATGGAGATAAATAAGTCCGACCCGGAGCGCACCCACGCGTCTGACGCGCTCGGGTACTTTATGGAGTACGAGTTCCCGCTGAGGCTCAACAGGCCGGACCCGGCAAAAAGGTTCTATAAGTAGCGAAGCGGCATTTGACGAGTAAATAAAAGGAGGGGCGCGAATGACCCATGAGGAGCTTGAAAGGACGCATCCGCTTTACGCTGGCCACATAGACGAATGGCTCTTCTATGTCCGTTCCTACTTCGGCGGCAGGATGTACAAGACGGGCGACTACCTCCTGCAGCACCCTTTCGAGAGCGCGGCTAACTACGCCCGGCGAAAGGAGACGAGCTACTACTACAATTATTGCGGCCCGATAATCGATATCTTCGTCTCCCACCTTTTCAGGAAGGACGCGCTCCGCGACTTCGGGTCGCTCGCCGGGGACAGGCTCTTCCACATGTTCCTTTGCGACGCCGACCTCGAGGGAAATACGTTCAAGTCGTTCATGCGAGAGGCGCAGCGGTTCGCGAGCGTTTACGGAAGGGTATCGATAGTTGTCGATAAATCGCAGACACTCGCGGTCACCAGGGCCGAGGCCGAGGATTTCGGCATAAGGCCCTATATCGCGCTGGTTACGCCGGAGAACCTCCTGGACTGGTCGTTCATAAGGCTCCCCTATTCCGGAAGGCCCGTACTCGACAGCGTGAAAATAAAAGAGGCCCCGGATACCTACAGGATATGGAACAGGGAGGGCTGGGAGCTCTGGCAGGCCGCGGAGGGAGAGGCTGCGCTCCTGGACGCGGGCTGGCACGGGCTCGGCGAAGTGCCGCTCGTGAACCTCTATAACAAGCAGT
The DNA here is from genome assembly GCA_030583865.1 of Thermodesulfobacteriota bacterium. Taxonomy (NCBI): domain Bacteria; kingdom Pseudomonadati; phylum Thermodesulfobacteriota; species Thermodesulfobacteriota bacterium. The sequence continues at coordinate 962,044 of CP129479.1, forward strand.
CCGGTACGCGGATGGCAGGCGTTTCCGACATCCAGGACATAGCCGACATAAACAGGAACATATACTACCTCTGCAGCGATGCCCGGGAGATAATCGAGAACACGGCCTTTCCCATGCTGGCCGTCCCGTACTCGCGCGGGGAATCCGGCGAAAGGGAGCTCGGCCCCAGGAACATCCTCCAGTTCGACCCGGCAGAGCCGAACTCCAGGCCGTACTGGCTCGAGGCGCCGCACTCGTCGCTTTCAGAAATACGGGAGTGGGTGCGGCACGACATTGAAGAGATATACAGGATTGCGAAGCTCGGCGGTGTGAAGTCCGCCGAGGACTACGGGAGCGTGCGTTCGGGGGTCGCGCTCGAACTCGAGTACCAGCAGCTTTATTCCACCTTGAGCGAAAAAGCCGACAACATCGAGCAGGCGGAGACCAGGGTCCTCGAGCTATGGGCCAAGTGGGAGGGAAGGAAGTTCGACGGGCACATAGACTACCCGGATGATTTCTCCGTAAGGGACCTGGACAGGGAGCTTCAGAACGCCTTGAAGGCGCAGACAGCGCTTGTAGGCTCGGAGACCTTCATGAGGGAGCTTCAGAAGAGGATAGCGCATTCGGTCCTGCCCAAGGCAGGCGAAGACGTGATGTCGAGGATATACGAGGAGATAGAAAAAGGCGGCGCGCCGGTTAAGGAATAAAAAGCCTGCGCGGCGCCGGGCCGCCCAGCCACCCCGGGGCGCGGTTTGAAAAAAGGGGGTTCAAAGGAGGCAGGCATGGTTGACGAACTTAAAACGGTTGAAGGCGACGGCCATAGCGGCAGCGAGGAAGCCCGAAAGGTGATGTTCCTCCCGGAGCAGCAGGCAAAGGTGCAGGAGCTCATAGACGAGGCGTACAGGAAGGCCTACGCAAAGGCCCAAAAGGGAAAGGGCGGGAGCGAAGAGGTGGAGAAGTTAAAGGGCGAGGTCGACAGGCTCAGGGAAGAGAGGAAATCGGCCGCGCTCTTGAGGGCCATATCCAGGCACAACGTGGTCGACGCCGAGGAGGTATCAGAGCTCGTAAAACACCGGGTGAGGATGGAAGAGGACGGGAGCATGAGGGTGCTCGGCGACTCGGGGGCCGTGCGCATAAATACGTCCGGCCAGCCGATGACGCTTGACGAGTTCGTCGTTGACTGGCTCGGCGAGAGGCCGCACCACCTGCGGGCATCCGCCGGAACTGGGGCTGGTTCACAAGGCGCAAGGTTCGGCGCCTGGACAGCGCGGCATAACCTCTCGGACCCTGCCTCCTGGCGCACCATGCCAAGGGAGGAGCTCGACAGGCTTCTCAGGGAAGGATTGAGCGTTCAAGGCTCTGCCGGGCAGACCTACAGGTTCAGGGACGTGAAGAACCCTTTCCTGGAGGCCCGGAGAAGGAAGTTCAACACCGCGGCCGTCTGACGGCGCGGCATCAAAGGAGGAAAGTCTGAATGGCAAATGAAGTGACGACCGCCGCCGGGTCCGCAGGAGAGCTGGTGGCCGCAGAGATAGTATCGAGGCTCGTGATAGACGCGGCATACGCCGAGGCCGTGATGCCGCCGCTCGTAAGGGTTGCGGACATAAGCGGGGAGTCGACGCTCGCGGTCGAGTTCCCGAAATGGCCGCTCCTCATGGCCGCCGACCTCACCGAGGCGACGGACATGAGCAATACGGCGGTAAACACCACGTCTACGCTCGTTACCGCTGACGAGGCAGGCATCCTCATCACCGTGTCCGACATGCTCCTCAACGGGGCCGGTCTCGGCGGGCTCGAGCCCTTCGCCGAAGAGCTCGGCAAGGCGCTCGCGAACAAGATAGACGCGGACATCCTGTCGAGCGCGGCGAGCTTCACGAGCTCGGTCGGGACCTCGGGCTCGGACATGGACGAGTCGCATTTCCTCTCGGCCATCTACAAGCTCGAGCTGGGGAACGCCAAGGGCCCGTTCGTAGCGGTGCTCCACCCGTACCAGGTCAGTAATCTCAGGACCGCGATAGCGGCATCGACCGGCGCGGTCTGGGGAGGCCCTTCGGTCCCGGCGGCGGAAGTGGGCTCGCTTGGCACCCTTTACGGCGTGGACATTGTGCAGTCCACGAACTGCGCGTCGATAAACCTGGACGCGGACAGGCTCGGGGTGATGATGCCCATGGGGAACCAGTCGGGTCTGGCCTACGTGCTCAAGACCGGGGCAAAGACCGAATTCCAGAGGGATGCATCGCTTCGCGCAACCGAGATAGTCGTGACCGCGCTTTACGGCCACGGCTGCGTGAACGCCGCATCCGGCGGCGGCGTGAAGATCATAAGCAAGCACGAGTAGAAAAGAGGCGGAGGGGCCAAGCGCCCCTCCGCACGCTTAAAGGAATAGCATGGCACTTGATCCCGGCGCATTGAAAGAGAAAGGATATATGCCTATAGCCTACAACGGCTATGCTTCCATAGCCTGGCAAGGCGAGCTGGCGAATGACCTCTGGATGTGGACAGGGCAGTATATCCAGGGGCCGGCGGGCAGGATGTCATTGCAAACTGTCAGGATACGAGAACTGAAAGAGGCCGCGCTCAGGTATTGGAGGGACGGCTGGGTCCCGCTCAAATGGGACCAGGGCCTACTTCAGAGGATGGAGCACGCGCTCAGGGAGCACAAGGGGCTCAAGGCCGCCGGAGTACGCTTTCCTGAGGGACGGTTCCTTCCGGACCCGAAAGAGCTGCCGGATATCAACCGGGAAGAGGCTCCGGCAGAGGAGGCTTAAAGTTTTATGAGGGAAAGGCGAGCGGTCGAAAGGCTTGTGGAGAGGCTCTACAAGGACAGTGTCGAGCGCACGGGGCGGCTGCCCGAGGCAAAAGAGGTGCGCGATATGGAAAAGAAGGCGGCAAAAATAGCGAGCGTGAACGACAAAAAGGCGAGGAAGTAATTATTAAAGGCAACCTCTAAAAGTTTAAGATTTTTCCTGCAATTAAGGAAGGGCGGGAATAAAAAGCCGAGCATAAATGTGAGCATTTTATTCACGCCTGAGCAAAGTCCGGGGAAAATGGCAATTTTTAGATGTTGCCTGAACGCGGAGACGAAATGAGGCAGCAATTCCTTCTGAATACGCCGGACAGGTTCCAGACATATATATATGAGAGCAACAGGAAGCTCGTGCCGGATGCCGCTTTCATAACAATTTACACTCCCGGCGGCCTCCTGCTGGCCGAGAGAGCCTCCATGACGATAGCGGCCGACGGGCTATTGTCATACGAACTGGGACAGGAGGAAAACTCCATTGCGGCCCTCAACTACAAGGCAGTCATAGAGTACGCGCATGGGGCCAATACGCATTACGCCACCATCCTTTACGACGTGGTGAGGTCGAGGCTCGGGAAGGTGGTCACGGACGAGGACCTCATGGCGGAGCTTCCCCAGCTCAGGGAATCCAATTGGAGCGTCAGGGGAGTAGCGGAGTCCGGATCGGAGGCCGAGATAACCGACACCGGATTAAAGAGGTACGGGGACGGTTATTTCACCGGAGGGTCCGCGTATCTCCCTGCCAGGGGCGAGAGGAGGGAGATCACGGGTTTCGCTGCGGCAAGCGGGACGGTAACCGTTGAGGCCTTCCCGGAGCCTGTCTCGCCAGGAGACAGTTATATACTTTCAAGGTCTTTCGGCAAGGAGATACAGAGGGCGTTTGAAAAGCTGGAGGAGAGGCTAACGAGGCTCGGGAAAAGACCCCATCTCGTGCTCGACCCGTATGACCTGAGGGAGGCGCACATACTCCTTTCAGTCTCCGAGGCCTGCAAGGGGCTTGCCGTTGAGAGCAAGGGGCTCTGGTGGAACTTCTGGAAGGAGTATGAGAGGAAGGCGGACGAGGCCATTTCGGAGGTCACTTTAAAGTATGACCGCACCGGTGACGGCCTGATATCAGGGACGGAGGGGAGCCATAAGCTCAACAGCACCCTCAAGGCGGGCAGGAGATGATGACGGGTTACGAGACCGTAGCGGCCCTCACCGACAATATCGAGGCAATACTGAGGGCGCTGGGCATCAACTTCGCAAGGAAGTCATTTGAGCACCAGGAGGGCATACCCGCCGGTCTTCTGCCACTTGGAGAGATCTTCTACACGGGAGAGTCGTTCGGGCAGGGCCTGGGGCAGGGGCCAATGTATGCCGAGGCGGGCTTCGTTATAAGGGTGACAATGCCTCAGGGAGAACCTTCGGTCTTGATAAGAGAGGAACAGAAGATAATCCACATGATAAGGGGCGCCCTGACCGTTGACGCCTTGAACACGAATGCGCTATCGGACTCGAAGAGCGTCAGCTGGGTCAGGATCGAAAAGGGCGAGGTCAACGGCAGGAGCAGCAGGCCGGAAGTGAGCGTGAGGGCATCCGTAAGGTACAGGGTGAGATAGTTTTCCTTCGGGGCGCTCTGTCGGTCCATTTTGGAAATGGCTACTGTAATCACTTGAACCAGGATCAGGAGGGGAGATGGCCAGGAACTTGATATACGCGGCGCTTGGCGAAGAGGCTGAAAGGGGTATAAAGGAGTCAGGGACAGTAGGGTTCCTGCCGCTATTGAGCCCCGTAGTGCCCAAGTCCGAGTTCGACGACAGGAAGAGAAAGGAGTGGAGAGGCGAGGAGGCCGCCCTCGGCCCTCGCGCGGTCGAGAGGTTTTCCGAAAGATGGAGCGCGTCTCTCGATATGCCGTTCTTTACTGAGGCAAGTCCGGCCAAGGGCATGGTCGGGACCCTCCTTAAGCACTTTTTCGGGAAAAGCGCCTCCGGACAGAACGGCTCGACAGGGCAGTATTACCATATGATGTGCCCGGCTGCCGACCCATTCTCTGAGAGCCTGCTCGGCCACAAGGCCCTTACTCTCAACTTCAATATAAACGAAGGGGCGAACGTCAGGAACTGGCCGTTTGTAGGCGGCAGGGTAAAGGCCCTCACCTTCGAGCAGGAGGCGGGCCAGGCCCTCAAGCTCTCGGCCGAGATCTTCGGACAGAGAAGGGACGCGGACACGGTTGAACTGGGGAGCCCGGTATTCGCCGCTGAAAACCTGAGGTGCGACTACAATAACCTGTCGATCAGCACAGGGCTCATAAGCCGGACCGGGACCGCGCCGGACTTTACCGGTTTTTCCGCTGCCGGAGCTACGGCCATAAGGCCCGACAAGGTATCCATCAAGGTGGAGAACGGGATGGAGGACGCGCTAAGGCTCTCTGGAGCAGCCTACCCTGACAGGACACGCATGGGGGAGTTCAAGGTCTCGGTAGAGCTCGTAATAGACTGGGAGGACCCCTCGAACGGTTTCTCTTCCATAGCCGAGTTCAGGGAATGGGTATCAGGTGCGGGCACGACCAACCTCTTTTTCCACTGGGATACCTGCACGACAGCTGGCACAGGCGGGACCCACGGGCTCATTATAGACCTCCCCAGGCTACACAGGACCGGCGGGGAGCCTGAATACTCGCGCGAAAAGGACCCGATGGTAACGCTCAAGTACGAAGGCCTTTTCGACGGCGCTGAAGCCAGGTACATGATGGGGCTCATGCTCATCAACACGGCACCGACAGTTTGACGGCAGCCGTCCGCAAGAACCATCCTAAAACCGTCCGGGGAGGAGAGATATGGCCATAGTGAGTTTCGACAGCGAGAGCATCATCGATTATATGCCCGAGTATGGAGGGAACAGGGAGAGCCTGGACCCGTGCATAGTGAGCCTGAGGTTCGTCCCTTATTCAAGAGTGCAGGAATACTCGCGCCTTCTCGCGGCCAGGACAAGGGGGCTCGCAGACCAGGCAAGGATAGCGGAGCTTACGCACTCGGTCCAGAGAAAGCAGTTCGTCGAGAACGTCGAATGCATACAGGGATACTATGTAGGCGAGACCAGGGTCTCTGACCCCGGAGAGTTCTATGATACGGCGGATACGGACCTGGTGCTCGAGATAATAAGGGCAATGGAGTCGAATTCAAGGCTCTCGGAGGGACAGAGAAAAAACTGATTGCGGGCTTCCGCTGGGCCTTCAAGACCGCAGCCGGGAGCCCGTTTCAATGCGATAGCTGCGCCGAGATGGACAGGGAGGCCAGGAACTGCGGTAACTTCAGGGGCCTCTCCGAAGAGGCCCGGGCAGTGGAGGAATACACCCCGGGCATCACGGGGGAGCTCAAGAGAAAGCGCTGCCGGAAGGTCTTGGGCCTCGGGGGTATAAGGCTTTACGAATGCCCCCTGAGTTATTTTGACGAGGAGACGCAGAGGATAATCGGCCTTGTCTTCCGTCTTCAGGGCGCGGTGCAGTCCTACTTCGATGGAGGGCTTTCAAGCCAGCCCTGCTGGCTCGTCGAGGCAGTTGAGATATTCGAAAACGAAAGGTCCGCGCGCGAGGGAAAAGCGAATGACTGAGAGCGAGATGAAAGTAGCTTCACTGTCAAGAGATGTCCACCCTGGGCTTGACGGCTTGAGGGAAAACACCAGGACCGCTGTCGAGGAGATAGCGTCGGAGCTTGAAAAGCTTAACGCAAAAGGCTTCAGAAGGTTCTCGTCTTCCGCGGAAAAGGACCTGCTCTCGGTCGAGAGGGCGTTTTCAGGCCTTAAGGAGACCATTGCTGGACTGCCCCGGATAGAGCCCTTGAGCGAAGGCCTCGTGGCAGGAGAAGAAGAGCGGATGAAGAGGCTCAAGGACATGAACCGGCTCCGGATGCAAGAGAAGGAGATGCTCCTGTCAGAGGAGGCCGCGCTTACGGGCGGGCACCTCCGTCAAATAGAGGATATGGAAATGGCGTCATGGGCGACGAGGCTCATGTACGCCCAGACCGCGGCCTCCATTCTCACGAATACGCTGCAGAACCTTTTCGTAGCTACCGGGAGCAAGCACAGGGCCATGTTCGAGGCCATGAAGTCCTTTGCAATAGCAGAGACCCTGATACAGACCTACAGGGCGGCGCAGGGCTCGTACGCCGCGCTGGCCCCTATTCCCGTGGTGGGCCCTGCCCTCGGCGCGGCGGCTGCAGCCGCCGCGATCGCCGCCGGGCTGGCGAGGGTTGAGCAGATAAGGGGCACTACCCCAAAGGGCGCGACCTCTTCAATAAGCGCGGGAGGCAGGGCCAATCCGCAGTATTCGGGAGGCTCCCCTAGCGCATACCCGGTGCCGACGAGGATCGAGGACGAAAGGCCGACCCAGTACATAACGATCCAGATATACAACCCGCTTTCTGAGCAGAACTGGCAGAAGATAATCGAGGACAACGTAATCCCTGCCATGAGGGAAGCCGGCGACAGGAACATAGCCCTCAGCATGAGGACCATGTAGGGCCGAGGAGTCAGGATGGCGGATTGGGCGAAAATAAAATTCTTCTGGAGAAACATGCTGGGCAGCGAGGGATCGACCTTGAGCGCAAGCTCCACGTTTTCCGGTTTCGATGTGGCTTACATATCGAACATGATGGAGACTAACATGTGGGTCGCAGCCGATGCCGCCGGGCCGCATTACATAACGTATGACGCAGGGACAGGGAACTCGGAAGAGGCCGATTACCTGGCCGTATCCGGGCATAACCTTTCGACAACCGGGGCGCGCGTTTCGCTTCAGCACTCGAATGACGACGAGGTCTATGAGGATGCCCTGGCCCCCTTTATGCCTTCTTCTGACAAGACGTTCGTGAAGGAATTCCCGAACCCCGGGGCATACAGGTTCTGGAGACTCGTAATAGAGGACACGACCGCGGCCCCATGCATAACTATCTGCGCTCTCGGAACCGGGACCGAGCTCGATTACGCAACTTACTCGTTTGACCCGCATGAGGAGGAAACAAAGGCAAGCATAAATATAAGCCAGGGGGGCTACCTCGCAGGCGCGCATTCGCATTACATAGAAAGGTCGATATCGTTAAGGTTTGATGATGCGGACCCGGCCCTGTACGAGAAAATTGCCGAATGGCGAGTCTTGAGCGGGATCAAGAACTTCTTCGTCATGTGGGAGCCCTCCGGCCATCCGGAGGAGGTCTTCCTCATGAGGCCCGAGCCGAGGTTCTATAACCCCCTGAAGCAAGGAGGTAAACGCAGGGACATAACCCTTCACCTCACGGGAAGAAAGGAATAGGGATCTGAATGGAAGACCATCGCATAATGTATGACGAGGAGATGGTGGGGGCCGGGCACCCCGCAAAGGCCGATACGCTCAACAGGCTGGCGCTAACAGAGCACAACCCGGACGGGACGCATAGGGACACGAACGTATATCCGGACTTCCTGACCAAGGGCCCGTGGGTGGACGTGAGGGCGTTCGGGGCCGCTGACGACGGCACTGACGACAGCGAGGCCATACAGGACGCCATAGACCATATCGAGAGTCTCGGCGGCGGGACGGTTCTCCTGGGGCACAATCACGGCATAGGAAGCTCTATCGTCATTCCCGTAGGCGTAGACGTTATAGGGCATGGAAGGGGTACGACCATTTCGATCCTGCCTGGCGCATCCCTTACGGGCGATTTCGCCATACTCGTCAACAGCACTGACGGCTCGGGGTGGACAGCCCCTTATGCGGCTGCTCCCTGCAACCGCATCGGCAACTTCAAGATAAAGAACGACAACCATGCGACCGTCACCTGCCGGGGCATGTTCGTGGCCTCGGGCGCTGAGATTTTCGACATAAGGACGGATAACCTTCACCAGACCATAAAGACGACCTCCCAATACCTCGACCTCCTGACCTTGAGGCGAATCGCCTGTATGTACAGCAGGGGAGACGACTATCCCATAGAGATTGACAACCTGGGCGACGGCCTCGATATCTCGCAGGTAATTTTCACTGGAACGGGAGAGTGGCACTCGAACACGAAAGGGCTTTCCGTCAAGGGCTGTAACGGTGGCCAGGTCGGGAAGCTCATTGCAGGGAAGCACCAAATAGTCAACAGCGTGGGCGTAGTTTGCTCAGGCTGGCACAGCGAGGCCGAGGACGGCGTGATACTCACGATAGACAATAGCTCAGTCGTCCTCGATGGAATGTACCTCTGGGCAGGGAACGCGCCGAGAATTAAGCTCGTCTCGACGGTTGACAACCAGCATACGGTTTCCCTGCGGAACGTGAACTTCATTGTCAGGCATGACGAGATGCCGGACTCATACGACTGGTACGACTTGCAGACGCATCCGAATTTCCTCGTAACGGTCGAGAATTGCGGGAAGCTGGCCACGAAGATAGGGAACATAGCCCTTGCGGATGTGGGCGGTATGCTGGTCAAGGACAGTACGGGAGCCGCCCTTTCCTCCTGGAACAATTACTCGCATCTCTTGAGCAAGCGCGGCGTAATAGGATACCGGGAGACCCCGGAGCTTGACCACGCCTTCGACTGCGGGAGCGGGAACATATTCGTCGTATCGGCGATTCAGACCAACGTGGCTGTCACATGGGGCGAGGCGACAGGGACTTACTACTACAGGTGCCAGCTCCTCTATGACCCTGTGAGGATGGTGGGGGTGAGCGATTCGGGGAGCGAGTCAAGTCTTGCCCTTATCGAGGACGGAAACGGGGTCCTAATTACCATCACCTTCGGCATCCGGAAGCGGAACGCCATTTTGAGGGTCTACCGGGGAACTACTACCAACACCTATGACAAGTATGCGGACATCCCCCTCCTGGCCATAGAGCGGCTCTATGACGACGGGACGTATGTGAACGGCTACCCCTGGCAGGAAAGAAGCGCCGGGGCCGTGGACACGCTCTTTGCGGACCCGGTTTCGATTAAGTGGGCCGGGGCCTTGCTTGAGATGCGGGGCGCGGCCTCAGACCCCACGGCAGGGACATGGAAGGCGGCGGACATTATTTATGCAGGAGCACCCACGCCAGGGGGGAAAATAGGGCGGGTTTGCGTTACCGCCGGGACACCGGGGACATGGAAGCCCTGGGGCGGGATAGACGCATGAGCTTTTGTACATGTCATTTGAGGAACGCAATTCAGGGCCGGGTAACGAGATCTCCGGCAGGGGAGCCGGGATGGCGATAAGTCTCACAAAGAGATTCATGCGCGAGCTTGAGAGGGGAGTCAATTCGCCCAATGTGGTCGTGGAACTCGTTCTTGACGGCGGCACGGTCCGCTTCGGGTACCACGGGAGGAACGGGCACCCGATAATAAGGTTCCTGGCAGGCGGAGAACACGCTGCCGACGGGAGCGCGTTCGCAGCCGGAAGCGACGAGCTACCGGGTGTTGTACCGGCGCTCAAGGCTGTATCCTCGCTACAGAACAGGCTAGACCCCAGGGCCGGGTACTCGACCAGAGGACAACTTACCGCAATCATATCCGGAAGGGAGAACTTTACTCCCATTATTTCGGGGAAGTTCCTGAAGAACAGGCGAGCCGTCCGTAAGGACGGGTTCCTGGCCCCTGGTTTCACCTATCCCGACTACGCAGCGACGTTCTCGGGGAAGATTATAGACTGGTCCAGAAAGGGCGACGAGCTTACCATAGTCATCGCTGACGACTTGAAGGACGCGTCCGCCAAGATACCCGTAGAGAGCGAGTCCAGGACCGAAGCGATCGATTACACCGGGATGAACCCGGTCGACATAATGGCCGATATCCTCATAAACCGGCTCGGCATAGACCAGTCTTTTGTAGACCTCGGCGGCTTCGAGCAGGAGCGGGACATGTGGCTTGCCGGATGGCGCTTCGACAGGGTGCTCACGGAACCCAAGGAGGCCAACCAGTACCTGAACGAGCTGCAATCAGAGACTAATTCGTTCATCGTCCATGACGGAGAAAAGGTCTCGCTCAAGGTCTTCGCCCCGCCAGCGCCCTGGCAGGATGTAGAGGAATGGACGGACAGGACCATACTTGAGGGCTCCTTCAGCCTGAAGAGCGGCTCGCGCGAAAGCTTCTACAACAGGATAGTGGTCTATTACGACTATGACGAGTCCGGCGGGGACAGGGAGGAGAACTTCGAGTCCGCCATAATCGCGGCGGATGCTGCATCGCAGGACCAGTCCGAGTGGAACGAGGTAAGCACCAGGGTGATAAAGAGCAGGTGGATGCGCTCGCTGGCCTTTTCCCAGCCGGAAGGGATAAGCGGGTTAAGAGTCTATCATGTCTCCAAGGGCAACGGGTCGGGAGAGGGGAACCTATTTTACGACAGCACGGCGATGGCCCTTTACTGGAGGGCGCCCGGCGGCCTTCAAGGAGAGCCTGTAAGGCTCTCGCAGGACGGCAAGTACCAGGTCTTCGATACCGACAGGAACAGATACATACGGGTTATAGCGGTGATTTCGGAGCTGCCATACTCGGATGCGAGCGCCCCGGTCCTGATAACCGGCGGAAGGGGCGAGACGCATGCAGCGGCGCTCGCCCAGAAGCTCCTTAGCAGGTTCCGCGACCCTGTCGCCACCGCGAGCTTCGAGATAGACATGAACAGCATCGCCTTCATGGACCGGTTCATAAAACCATCCGACCTCAAGGACTGCACTACCGATGAAGCCTGTGGCATGGGAAGGACCGGCTGGGTAAGGAACCGGCTCATGCTTACGAGCGTAAGGCCGGATTTTTCGACGCACAAGGTCTCCGTCGAGGCCGTGGAGACCAAGATGCACAGGAGATACGCCTTTATAGCCGCGTGCGGCCAGAACGATTACGGGGAAGCCTCGGGAAAAGAGAGGGCATACGGATTCGTTGGCGGGGCAGGAAACTCGACAGGCGGCGAGGACGGATATTATATCTGGTAGGAGACCATCATGGCAGACCCGACGTATGACTGGAACGAGATAACCGAGGCGCAGACCGACGCGGACAGCCCCATTGACACGGCCCTTATGGAGGGGATAAGGCGGAACCTTGAGCATCTGAGGGAGTGGATGGGCGAAAGCTTTACCCCGGCAAGGGACCACGACCATGACGGGATGAACAGCAAGAGCGTCCTGCTCGCCGATTCGGTCGTGACGGTTGCCAAGCTCAACCTCATGAGTGGGAGCTTTTCAGCCGCGAGCGGGGGCGACTTCTACATAAGCGTCAGCAGGTATTCCCATGTCCCGAGCCTTACCAAGCTCGGCTCGGTTTACAATGTGCAGCTCTTTCTCCAGACGGACATGCATTCCACGGTTTCCGATATGCACGAGGTGCTCGTCCGTGCGCCGATCGGAAACGGCGAGACCTTTCACGTATTCTGGGACTATCACGCAGGCTAAGGAGGCGTTATGTATTCAGAGGTTTTACACGACGGTTCTGGCAACATCAAGGCATGCTACTGCGCAGACACTCTGCCTGTCGAGGCAAACGCCCCGATGTTCAGGTTTACAGGGGTGCCGGACGGGTTTGCGCACGCAAGGCTCAACATAGATACTCTCACCGCGATGGAGATAGAGGCCGGGTGCGGGACAAGGGCCGAGCTCGACGGAGGCGGCAACCCTGTGCTTGTGAACGTGGACAGGACCATGTACATAATGGAGAACTTCGTCGTGGACCTCGAAGCGGAACTCGCCCATGAGGGCCTGGTCCTCCGTGGCATAAAGAAAAAGGGGTAGACATGGACGCTCAGGGGAGGAAGGCTGCGGAGGAGATGGCGGAACTAATAGCGGAGAAGCTCTCGTCGAGTTTCGGGGCCTGCGCCTTTACGCCTTCCGAGCAGGAGGCCGTGAAGGACCTCCTTAGGACCAAGAGGAACGCGGTAAGGGCCTTCCTCTGGATATGCGGGGCGGTCATGCTCTGGATAATCAAGGACGTATACGTTTACCTTGCGGGGCATCTCACGCTCAAGTAGGAGACGATACCCTATGGAGCTTTCAGAGAAGCAGAGGCGGTTCACGGCCCGGGTGGCCGAGCTTATAAGGTTCGCTTACTCGAACGGCCTCGAGCTCACACTTGGAGAGGCATACAGGACAGAGGAGCAGCAGAAGCTCTATCTAAAATCCGGGAAAAGCAGGACCATGGCCTCGCCCCACAGGGAACGGCTAGCGGTGGACCTTAACCTCTTTATCGGGGGAAAGTACGTCTCGGACGGGGAGGCCTACAGGCCGCTCGGCGAGAAATGGGAGTCGCTCGGTGGAAGGTGGGGCGGCAGGTTCGGCGTGAGGAAAGAGGAATACGGGACAAAGGTCGGCTGGGACGCAAACCACTTCGAGTATTAAGGCCCTTACTTCCCCTTTCTGTTGACAGGCACCTGGCGCGAACCTATACTTAAGTAAGGTTCGCGCCCGCTCAGGGCCACTGAGTTGCGGGGCTGGCTCTACTGGCGGAAAGCGCCTGGATTCCAATGGGTTTCGCCCTTTAAGTTAAGGCCGTTTATGCCAGGAGTCGGCAAGACCTTAATCATAATAGGTATAATCATACTGATCATCGGGCTTTTCGTTTCTTTTGGCCCGAGGATACCGTATCTTGGAAAGCTGCCAGGAGACATATATGTAAAAAGGGACAATTTCGTCTTCTATTTCCCGCTTGCCACGTCCATTATTGTGAGCCTTGTCCTGACACTCATGCTATATCTCTTCTTCAGGCGATAGTTGTTGCAAAAAAGAGAAAAATAATCCTTTTTTGGTATTAAAGCTACACTGTCGCCATCTTGCAGGACAAAAATACCTGAAAACAAAAGGTTTCCTTCATGGCATACTTATTGCTACATACAACGTCAATGATGATGCAGCAGACTTTGAAAAACATAATAGAGTTCAGGGGGATCGGGCTCCATACCGGCAGGGAAGTGAACGCCAGGCTCGTCCCTTCCTGCGGAGATTCCGGAATAACCTTTTTCAGGCGCGACCTCCCGGGCGCTCCTGCCATAAGGGCGGTCTCCTCAAACGTTATATCCACGTCATACGCTACCACGCTCGGGGCGCGTGGCGCTACCGTCTCCACCATAGAGCACCTCATGGCGGCTTTCTATGGCATGGGCGTTGATAACGCGATAGTCGAGCTCGACGGACCGGAAGTGCCTATTCTCGACGGAAGCGCCACCGGGTTCGTCGGAATGATAGAGTCCGCCGGCCTTGTCCAGCTTTCGATGCCGCGGCGGTACATGGTCGTAAAGAAGCCCATAAAGGTCATCGAGGACGATAAATACATCTTCCTGCTCCCTTCGGACGGTTCCGGGCTCTCGATAAATTATTCAATAGACTTTGCGCACCCGTTCCTTGCGAAGCAGTCGTTTTCGAGGCCCTTCTCGAAAGACGTCTTCAGGAAAGAGCTCGGAAGCGCACGCACATTCGGCTTTCTCAAGGACGTTGAGATGATGAGGGCCAACGGCCTCGCGAAGGGCGGTTCGCTGGACAACGCCATAGTAATAAGCGATAACGAGATACTGAACGAGGGCGGGCTAAGGTATCCGGACGAATTCGTCAGGCACAAGGTCCTCGACCTTATGGGCGACATAGCCCTTGTGGGGGCTCCGCTCATAGGCAACATCGTAGCCTACAGGTCGGGCCACGCGCTTAACCATAAGCTCGCCCAGGAGATATGGAGAAAGCCGGGTAAATGGGAGTTCATGGACTCCCACTCATGGGACGACGGCATACACGCTCCGGCTCCCGTGCTCATGGAGAAGATGGCGAGCGTTTAGCGCCACTGGATAGATATGGAAAAGCCCCTTGCGGGGCTTTTTTTTTGCCTTCGCGGCCAAGGCGCGACAGGAACGCTTTGATTGCAAAAATGCATGATTTATGTTAATATTTTAAACTGATGTGAAATGGGATAATCCCTGTATCGGCCCCTCTACGGAGGGGTTTTGAATTCAAATACGAGAATGAGCTTGGAAAAGAACGGTATCGTAAAGAAGCAGTTCGCCTTCGAGGACAACAGCCTTGCCGTGCGTCTTTTCGGCGAGGGCGGGGAGAGCCTCAGGCGATTCGAGAAGAAGCTCGGGGTCGAGATCAACAGCAGGGGCTCGCTCGTGACGATTAGCGGGACCCCCGAAAAGGCGGAGCTCGCGGAAAGGCTCCTTAAAGAGCTCTATGATCTCCTGGCCAGGGGCTATCCACTCTACCAGCACGACCTGGACTACGCCCTGAGGATGGTCCTTGGCGACAAAGACGTGAAGCTGGCCAACGTATTCATGGATACAATCTACGTCTCGTACCGCAAGAAATCGATAGCCCCCAAAAGCGTTGCCCAGAAAAAGTACATAGACGCCATCAGGGAGAACGACATAGTATTCGGCATAGGGCCTGCCGGCACAGGCAAGACCTATCTCGCGATGGCAATGGCTGTCGCGGCCCTTACCAGCAAGGAAGTTGACAGGATAATCCTCACGAGGCCCGCAGTTGAAGCGGGAGAGAAGCTCGGGTTTTTGCCCGGCGACCTCGCGGCCAAGGTCGACCCGTACCTGAGGCCGCTCTATGACGCGCTCCACGACATGATGGATTACGAGAGGGCGCAGAAGCTCCTTGAAAGGGGAACGATAGAGGTGGCGCCGCTCGCCTTCATGAGGGGCAGGACCCTGAACGACTCCTTCATCATACTCGACGAGGCCCAGAATACCACGATCGAGCAGATGAAGATGTTCCTTACGAGGCTTGGCTTCGGCTCCAAGGCGGTGATAACCGGCGACATAACACAGATTGACCTGCCCCTTGCCAAGCCCTCGGGGCTCGTGGAGGTGCAGAAGATACTTGAGGGCGTGGAAAGGATAGAGTTCACAACCTTCTCCGAGACCGACGTGGTAAGGCACCCCATAGTGCAGAAGGTCGTAAAGGCGTTCGAGAAGATGGAGCAGAAAAGGAAAGCAGCGGCAGCGGAGGGCGCCTGATGCAGTCCAGGCAGGAACCGGTCTCTTCGAGGAAGAACCCGCGCCAGTTCGGGGACGCGGCCAAGGTTATAGGGCTTATGCTGGTCTTGAGCCTCCTGGCCACGGTGCTCTTTTTCCCTAACCTGACATTCCGCGGCTATGAATACGCCGCCGGCGAGGTCGCCCGCACGGATATCAAATCGCCGGTCGAGGCCAAGGCCGACGGGCTGGTCGTGAGAAAAGGAGAGACTGTCGTCCGGGAAGGGCAGGTCCTTACCGAAGACGACCTCATGAAGCTCCTCCTTATCGAGGAGTCCGTAAGGAAGGAGAAAACCGGGCTTCCGGCAATCGGGTTTTTCGTATTGACGGCGGTCCTCTTTGCCGTAAGCTATTACTTCTCCAGATGGAACATAAGGAAGTTCGCCTCTTCGGCCAAGGACATCCTTCTTCAGGCTACGGTCCTTTCCGGCGTACTCGTCATCATAAACCTCTCCGATACCGTCGCCCTGGTCATGACCGACCTCCTCCCCGGTTCAGCTTCGGCCTACAGGTACGTGGTCCCGGTCGCCATAGGCCCGATGCTCGTAAGGCTTCTCCTCAATTCCGAGACCGCCTACGTCTTCGCTGCCGTAAGCTCGATAATCACCGGGTTCTTCATGGGCGGGGTCGAGATGGCGGCCTTCGCCTTTGCGGGCGGAGTAACCGGGGCGGCTGGCGTAAGGCACTGCACTCACAGGTCGATAGTCATCAAGGCCGGTTTCGTGCTCGGCATAGTAAATGCCGCCGTCCTCCTCTGCATCTCCGCTTTGAAGGGCGGAGCGTTCGGCGGGCCGGTGCAGCTCGTATTCACCGGGCTCCTTAACGGCCTCCTGGCCTCGGTCCTGGCCATAGGCATCGCCCCGCTCCTGGAAGCGGTCTTCCAGTACACGACTAACATCAGGCTCCTTGAGCTCTCCAGGATGGAGCACCCGCTCCTTAAGGAGCTCGCCATAAAGGCCCCCGGCACGTACCACCACTCCCTTATGATCGGCACCCTGGCCGAGGCCGCCGCGGAGTCGATAAACGCAAATCCGCTGCTTGCCCGCGTCGCCGCCTATTACCATGACATCGGCAAGCTCAGGATGCCGCAGTATTTCATAGAGAACACTTCGGGCGAGAGCAGGCATGACAAGCTCAGCCCTTCCATGAGCGCCCTCATACTGTCGAGCCACGTAAAGGAAGGGGCGGACCTTGCCGGGAAATACAGGCTCGGCGCAGAGATAACCGACATAATAAGCCAGCACCACGGGAGCGCCGTAATAACGTATTTCTACCAGAAGGCAAAGGCCATGGAAGGGGACTCGGAGGTCAAGGAAGGCGACTACCGCTACCCGGGGCCCAAGCCGCAGACCAAGGAGGCCGGCATCATAATGCTGGCCGACGCCATCGAGGCCGCGAGCAAGACCCTGCCCGACCCCAGCCCGGACAGGATACAGTGGCTTACCCAGAAGATAGTGAACAGGATATTCTCCGACGGGCAGCTGGATGAATGTGAGCTGACGCTCAAGGACCTAAACGCAATAACGAAGAGTTTCAACAGGGTCTTTGTCGGGATGTACCACCAGAGGATCGAGTACCCGGAGCCGGTCGACATCTTGAAGGAGAAAGGCATTGAAGGTCCTGGTGCAGGGAAAAAAGCGGCGGACGACGGCAAAAAGGATGGCAGAGACCGCCTTAGAAGGCTTGGGGTATAAGGACCGCGAGCTTTCGGTCCTTTTGACGGACGACGCAGGCATAAGGGAGCTTAACTTGAGGTTCAGGGGCAAGGACAAGCCCACCGACGTGCTGAGTTTCCCGATGGAAGACCCCTCGCTCCTTGGAGATATCGCCATATCGATGGAGCGGGCCGGCGCGCAGGCCGCCGAATTTGGGGTAAGCGAGGACGAAGAGCTTGCAAGGCTCCTCGTTCATGGTATATTGCACCTTGCGGGCCACGACCATGTAAAGGGCGGCAGGCAGGCCAGGAAGATGAAGGAGAACGAGGAGACGCTCATGCGCCTTCTCAGGGAAAAGGGGCTTTATTGATAAGGATGAAGGTCTGGGGGGATTTCAGGAAGTACCTGCTGAAAGCGATAGAGATCGTAAAGCTCAGGAAGGAAGCGGCCAGGGAAGCCGGCTCGGACGAGGCGGCCCTGATCCCCGGGATACTGGTCCTGGCAATAGGCGGCCTGGCCGTGGCCATAGGGGCGATATTGCAGGGCGGCGCAAGCTCGCCGGTGGAGGCCGTTTTTTTCCTCTTCCTCGCGCCGGTACTCAATATCCTGGTCTTCTCTCTGTTCATATCCGTATTCCACGCCGTTGCGAGGCTTTTCGGCGGCAAAGCCTCGTTCCAGTCCTATTACAGGGCCGCGGCACTGGCTTCGATCGTAAGCTGGGCTCAGGCCATCCCAGTCGTCGGCTCCTTTATCGGCATATGGGGCATACCGGTGAACGTCATAGTCCTCGAGGGCGTCCATGGGTTGAAGCGCCTCGAGGCCGCCGCGGTCGTCTCCCTCATGATGGCGGCGGCCATGGGTCTTCTTTATTTTGCCGGCCTCTTGGGCTAAAATAGTCAAATGGACAGAAAAGAGGTCACAAGGCCGAAGAACTGGTTCGAGAGCCTGAACTACGCCATCGAGGGCGTAATCTACGCCTTCAAGACCCAGAAGCACATAAGGTATCATTACCTCATCGCCGCAGCCGCGCTCTTCACAAGCCTTTTCCTCGAGCTCCCGATGACCGAGTTCGTCCTCTTCACAATGGCGGTCCTCTTTCTCCTTTTCGCGGAGATGGTCAACACCGCCCTGGAGGAGATAGTCAACCTGGTCGAGGAGAAGCACCACATGACCGCCAAGAACGCCAAGGACGTGGCTGCCGGGGCCGTGCTCATAGCCTCGGTCGGGGTAGCGGTCATGGTCTACACGATATTCTCCAAGTACCTTCACGAGCCCATCGGCGTGGCCATACGCGAGGCGCGGGCCTTCTCCGTGCACATAGCCGTAATATCGCTCCTCCTTGTCCTCATATCGGTCGTGTGCCTGAAGGCGCTCACTCGGAGGGGGAGGCCGCTCCACGGCGGGATGCCGAGCGGGCACGCGGCGGTCGCGTTCTCCATCTTCACCAGCATAACCGTGCTTACGCTCGACCCGACGGTGGCGATACTCGCCTTTGCGCTCGCTTTCATGGTGAGCCATTCGAGGCTCCTGGGCGGCATACACTCGAAGCTCGAGATATTCCTGGGGGGCCTCCTGGGGTTCGGCCTGACGCTCCTCGTCTTCAGGATATTCTTCATGACTCTGCAATGAAAAAGCTCATCCTTGCAGCGGTTTCGGGCGTGGCCCTTGTGCTCGCGTTCCCGCCCTTCGGGCTGGGCTTTCTTGCGTGGTTCGCGCTCGTCCCGCTCTTGATAGCGCTCGAAGGAGAGGGGCGGCTGAGGGGTTTTTCGCTCGCCTTCGCATCCGGCTTCGCTTTCCATCTCGGCTCCGTGTACTGGGTCGTCCACTCGATGCATAACTTCGGTGGAGTGCCTATTGCCGCCAGTATCGGTGTCATGCTCCTGCTGGTCCTGTACCTGAGCCTTTTCTGGGGCGCCTTCGGCTTCGTCTTCTCGCTCGCGTCCAGGCTCGATAATATCGGAAGGCTCCTCGTCCTCCCTTCCGCCTGGGTCGCGCTCGAGTTCCTGAGGGGGCACCTCTTTACCGGCTTCCCCTGGGTGCTCGCGGGATATACGCAGGCCGGGTATCTGCCGCTCATACAGGTGGCCGACACTACCGGGGTATGGGGGGTCTCGTTCGCGGTGGTCGCGGTGAACGCGGCGCTGGCTTCAGTTGCCGGGCATCTCCTCCGTAAAGAGGAGGGGATGCCGCCCTTGCTTCCGGCTGCCGTTGCGGCAGCGCTCGTCCTCTCGATGGCGTCGTACGGCTTTGTCCGGATGAAGGCGGTTGACGGGGAAGTGCGGAGGTGGAGCGGCATAAAGGTCGGGATAGCGCAGGGCTCAATAGACCAGTCGGTCAAATGGGACGGCAGGTACCAGGAGAGCACGATAGACATATACAGGGGGCTTACCTCGCTCGCCTCGGACCGGTTGGCGCACCTTGTCGTATGGCCGGAGACCGCCATCCCCTACTACTATGAGCCGGACCAGATAGAGAAGGGCCCGGTTGGGGAGCTTGCGAGGAAAACGGGGTCGTACGTATTGACCGGGGCCCCCTCTTACACTTATAATCCGGTCTCGAATTCGGTACAGTACTTTAACAGCGCCTTTCTCCTGAATGCCGTGGGCGAAACCGTCGGGAGATATGACAAGTCGCACTTAGTGCCGTTCGGCGAATATGTTCCGCTCCGGGGCATATTGCCGGTCAAGAAGCTCACGGCAGGCGTAGGCGATTTCACGGAGGGGCCCGGGCCTCTTCCGATACCGTTCGAGGGGGGCGGCATAGGGGTGCTCGTCTGCTTCGAGTCCATATTCCCCGAGATAGCCAGGGGGCAGGTAAAGGCCGGGGCTACAGTGCTCGTCAACCTGACGAACGACGCGTGGTTCGGGCATACGTCGGCCCCGTACCAGCACTTCCAGATGTCTGTATTGAGGGCCGTGGAGAACAGGTCGTTCCTCGTCCGCTCGGCCAACACCGGCATAAGCGGGTTCATAGACCCTAACGGCAGGGTGAGGGAGGCGACGGGCCTTTTTGAGAGGACCGTCCTTGTGGACGAGGTGCGGATGCGCTCCGGCGCGCCGACATTTTATACGGCTTACGGCGACCTCTTCGCGTGGGGCTGCTCGATAATCGCCGGTGTCTTCACCGGAACAAGTTTAAGAAGGAGGAAATGAACAATGTTCGAGGAGCTCAAGGAAGACCTGCACGGGGTGCGGGAGAGGTATAACGAGCTAAGGAGCTATCTTTGACCAGGCTTCCAGGGCTGATGAACTGAAGGAACTCGATGCAAGGCTTTCGGACCCCGCGGTGTGGGCCGACCCTGAAGAGGCGCAGAAGCTCACGAAGAGGAAGGCCCAGCTAACCTCGGGGCTGGACGTCATCGGCAGGATAGGCGCTTTGGTCGAAGAGGCCGAGGTCCTTCTCGAGCTCGCGGACGAGGCGCATGACGACTCCGTGGCCAGGGAGTCCGGGGAGAAGCTCAAGGAGGCGAGCGAGGCCATAAGGAAGGCCGAGGTCCAGAGGATGCTCTCGGGCGAGCACGACCGCTCGAACGCCATCGTCTCCATACATCCCGGCGCGGGCGGCACAGAGGCGCAGGACTGGGCGGAGATCCTCTTACGGATGTATCTCCGGTGGGCCGAGTCCAGGGGCTACGCTACAGAGGTGCTCGACTACCAGCCGGGCGACGAGGCTGGGATTAAGAGCGTCACATTCACCGTCTCCGGCGAGTACGCTTACGGGTACGCGAAGGCAGAGGGCGGCGTGCACAGGCTCGTGCGGATTTCCCCCTTCGACGCCAACAAGAGGAGGCACACGTCTTTCGCCTCGGTGTTCGTGTATCCCGAGATCGAGGAGGACGTCGAGGTCGAGGTGAACGAGGCTGATTTGAAGGTCGACACCTTCCGCGCAAGCGGCGCCGGCGGGCAGCACGTCAACAAGACCGATTCGGCCGTGAGGATAACCCACGTCCCGACCGGGATAATCGTCCAGTGCCAGAACGAAAGGAGCCAGCACAAGAACAGGGCCGTTGCGATGAAGCTTCTCCGCTCCAGGCTATATGAGCTTAAGCAGAAGGAGCAGGAAGAGAAGATGCAGGAGTTTACGAAGGAGAAGCGCGAGATCGCCTGGGGAAGCCAGATAAGGTCATACGTCATGCAGCCATACAGGCTCATAAAGGACCACAGGACCGGCTACGAGACCGGGAACATAGACCCGGTGCTAGACGGCGCGCTTGACCAGTTCATAGAGGCGTACCTTCAAGCCTTTGCCGGCAAGGGTTTGAAAAAGTAGTATTTCGGGCCATTTGCGGGGAGTAGCCGCTGTCATTATGGTATGCCGGCATCCCTGCCTTGAGGCGCATGGAAAATAGTAGGCGCACTTGCGGCAGGTTATGATATACTTATAAATTGTGGCAACCTCTAAAAATTGAGTCTTTTCCCCGGACTCTGTGTCAGGCCGGGAATAAAAATGCTCACATATTATCATAATATGCTCCGCTTTTTATTCCCGGCCTTCCTTGATTGCGTGGAAAATCTCTAGTTTTTAGAGGTTGCCTTGCGCGACTCTATCGCGCGGACGCAGCAGCATCTCCGATTGGCCTGTTTTTTCTCTTAGCCCGCCGGAAAAAAAGCCCTTGACAAGGCAGAGGTTGTGTTTTATATATTAAAATTCTGTTTTCGCCGTCAGGAGAGGCGTGGTACGCCTTTTTTCCGGTTTTGTGCTTTCTCCAGTTTTCACGCTGGCGTAGCTCAACGGTAGAGCAGCTGATTTGTAATCAGCAGGTTGCGGGTTCGAATCCCATCGCCAGCTCCAGTTGAGATTCGGCGGTCTTTACCGGCCTGGCAATGTCCGGAGGATTTAAGTGGCTGGTCATCTCGCCTGGTCCCATTCTCCAGGAGTCGAACTCGACCTTTGAACGAACCAGGCCCGATCGTAAGCCGGGCGCATCCGAGCCCTCGTCGGGCCGGGCGAGCGAATAGCAAGGTATCCCGCCCTGCGGTCAGCGGGCGGGCGGCTTGAACCCGTTTCCTGAATGGCGAGCCGGTACAGGAAGTTTCATACAGCTTGGCAATGGAGAGGTTCCCGAGCGGCCAAAGGGGGCAGACTGTAAATCTGCTGGCTCAGCCTTCGGAGGTTCGAATCCTCCCCTCTCCACCATTATATCAGGATTTCGCGCGGGTGTAGTTCAATGGTAGAACTCCAGCCTTCCAAGCTGGATGCGTGGGTTCGATTCCCATCACCCGCTCCATTTAAATATAACGGCGACTGCGCCGGAGCGCAACCGGAACCTGAAATCTATACGCCCATGTAGCTCAGTTGGTAGAGCACTTCCTTGGTAAGGAAGAGGTCAGCGGTTCAATCCCGCTCATGGGCTCCAACTGACCCGAAATCAAAATATATTCTGCCTGGAGGAAAAAATGAGCAAGGCTAAATTCGAGAGAGGCAAGGCGCACCTTAACGTAGGCACGATAGGCCACGTTGACCACGGGAAGACCTCGCTTACCGCGGCGATAACCAAGGTCCTTAGCTCGAAGGGGTACGCGGAGTTTCTTGCGTACGAGAACATAGACAAGGCGCCCGAGGAGAGGGAGAGGGGAGTAACGATCTCCATATCCCACGTCGAGTACCAGACGGACAAGAGGCACTACGCGCACATAGACTGCCCGGGCCACGCGGACTACATAAAGAACATGATAACGGGCGCGGCGCAGATGGACGGCGCGATAATGGTGGTCTCCGCGGCTGACGGCCCGATGCCGCAGACGAGGGAGCATATACTCCTTGCGAGGCAGGTTGGGGTTCCCTACATAGTCGTATTCCTTAACAAGGTTGACATGGTAGACGACAAGGAGCTTCTGGACCTTGTGGAGCTCGAGGTGAGGGAGCTTCTGAACCAGTACAAGTTCCCGGGTGACGAGATCCCGGTAATAAAGGGGAGCGCCCTTAAGATACTGGAGTGCGGGTGCGGCAAGAAGGAATGCCAGTGGTGCGGGGCGATACACGAGCTTACCGAGGCGCTGGACACCTATATACCGGAGCCCAAGCGGGAAGTGGACAAGCCTTTCCTGATGCCTGTCGAGGACGTCTTTTCGATATCCGGGCGCGGCACCGTGGTGACGGGCAGGGTCGAGAGGGGCATTGTAAAGGTAGGCGAGGAGATCGAGATAATAGGGCTTCGTCCGACGACGAAGACTACCGTTACGGGAGTCGAGATGTTCAGGAAGCTCCTGGACGAGGGGCGCGCCGGCGACAACATCGGGGCGCTCTTGAGGGGCACGAAGAAGGAAGAGGTTGAGAGGGGCCAGGTGCTGGCGAAGCCCGGGTCTGTGACTCCGCACACGAAGTTCAAGGGCGAGGTCTACATCCTCACGAAGGAGGAGGGAGGCCGCCACACGCCGTTCTTCAACGGCTACAGGCCGCAGTTCTACTTCAGGACGACGGACGTCACTGGCATCGTGACCCTTCCCGAGGGCACGGAGATGGTCATGCCCGGAGACAACATAAGCATAGACGTGGCGCTCATAACGCCGATAGCGATGGAAGAGGGCTTGAGGTTCGCGATCCGCGAGGGCGGAAGGACGGTCGGAGCGGGCGTAGTCACCAAGATAACCGAATAACATTTGGCGCTGCTAAAAATTGCTCTTTTCCCCGATCTCTTCGTTAGGGTGGATTTGAAAATGCTCACATATTTACATATATGCTGCGCTTTTCAATTCCACCCTGCCTCGACCTCGGGAAAAATATCAAATTTTTTAGAGGCACCAGTAAATTGGCGGGCCATCGCGTGCCGCGGAGGATGAGATGAGGGACATAATAACCCTGGCCTGCACCGAGTGCAAGCGCAGGAATTATTCGACTACCAAGAACAAGAAGACCACGCCCGACAGGCTTGAGCTCAAGAAATTCTGCAAGTTCTGCCAGAAGCACACGGTGCACAGGGAGACAAAGTAGTTTTCATGGCCGGGGAATCCCGGCAGGGCCTTGCCACGCCTCCGGCATCTCAGCCGGGGGCTTGAATATACAACCGGGCGACAGGGCAGTAGCTCCAACGGTAGAGCGGCGGTCTCCAAAACCGCATGTTGGGGGTTCGAATCCCTCCTGCCCTGCCATTTTTTCCGGGCAGGGGAAAGAGAACGGGCTTGATGGAAAAGATAGACAAGGCTAAAGAGTTTCTGGCCGAAGCCAGGCAGGAAATAAAGAAGGTAACCTGGCCCACGAGGCAGCAGACCATGACCTCCACCTGGGTGGTGCTCGCGGTCACGTTCATCCTCGCTTTGTTCCTCGGCCTGGTGGACATGGCTTTCGCGAAACTGGTCGGCCTGATATTGAAATAAAGGCAGAAAACTCAAGATCACATTCAGGCTGCTCAAAAAAGCTCAAGATGCGGCAGACCGGGTTTTTTCAGCAGCCTGCCAAGAGGGTGTAGATGGGGAGAAAGTGGTACGTAGTCCATACCTATTCCGGGTATGAGAACAAGGTAAAGGCCGCGCTGGAGGAGAAGATAAAGACCTCCGGCAGGGAAGAGCTTTTCGGAGAGGTGCTTGTCCCTTCCGAAAAGGTAGTGGACATGGTAAAGGGCCAGAAAAGGACCACTTCGCGCAAGTTCTTCCCCGGCTACATCCTCATCAATATGGAGCTTAACGACGAGACCTGGCATCTCGTCAAGGGCATTCCCAAGGTGACCGGGTTCGTGGGCGGGCAGGAGACGCCTCCGACCATCTCCGAGGAGGAGGTCCACAAGATTACCCGCCAGATGGAAGAGGGCGCCGTAAAGCCGAAGCCCAAGGTGAGCTTCGAAAGGGGCGAGAACGTGAGGGTCATCGACGGCCCGTTCACCAACTTCACTGGTGTCGTGGAGGAAGTGAAGCCCGACAAAGGGAAGCTACGCGTTCTGGTGAGCATATTCGGCAGGGCCACCCCTGTCGAGCTGGATTTCGTACAGGTCGAGAAGTCCTGACCGGGGCCGGTTTGGTAACTGAACGGTTTCATCCAAAGCGGGCGACTCTGGTGGAGACGCGATAAAAGAGGATTCAACCACACCGGCTGGAAGACGCGGTGATGACGCGACCGGAGGCCTGAAAAGCCGATTGCACGGTCCGGAATAGCGAGAGGAAGAGATGGCAAAAAAGGTAACAGGACAGGTAAAGCTCCAGATACCTGCCGGCAAGGCGAACCCTTCGCCCCCGGTCGGCCCGGCGCTCGGCCAGCACGGCGTCAACATAATGGAGTTCTGCAAGACGTTCAACGCCAGGACCCAGGCCCAGGACGGTATGATCATACCGGTGGTCATAACCGTATACTCCGACAGGTCGTTCTCGTTCATAACCAAGACCCCCCCAGCTTCCGTGCTGCTTTTGAAGGCCGCAGGCGTCGAGAAGGGCTCGAAGGAGCCCAACAAGACGAAGGTGGCCAAGGTAACGAAGAAGCAGGTAGAGGACATAGCCAAGCTCAAGATGCCGGACCTGACGGCAGGGAGCCTCGAAGCGGCGATAAAGACCGTCGAGGGCACCGCGCGGAGCATGGGCATCACGGTGGAGGGTTAGAGCGATGGGAAAGAGATACGAGGCAGCCAAGGCGAAGGTAGATGCCGATAAGGCTTACGAATTAGAAGAGGGTTTCACGCTGGTCCCCGAGACCATATGCGCAAAGTTCGACGAGACGGTCGAGGTCTCGGGCAGGCTCGGGGTCGACCCCAAGCACCCTGACCAGATGGTGAGGGGCACTGTCGTCCTACCGCACGGCATAGGGAAGACCGTCCGTGTGCTGGTCTTCGCCAAGGGCGAGAAGGCCGTTGAGGCCCAGGAGGCCGGGGCCGATTACGTCGGCGCCGAGGACCTCCTTGAGAAGGTATCCAAGGGCTGGCTGGACTTCGACGCGATTGTGGCGACTCCTGACATAATGGGCGCGGTCGGAAAGCTCGGAAAGGTGCTGGGCCCCAGGGGGCTCATGCCGAACCCCAAGCTCGGCACCGTTACATTCGAGGTCAAAAAGGCGGTTTCCGACCTCAAGGCCGGAAAGGTCGAGTTCAGGGTGGACAAGGCCGGGAACATCCACGTGCCGGTCGGGAAGGCTTCCTTCGGCGCCGTTAAGCTCAAGGAGAACTTCCTCGCGCTCATGGAGGCCATCGTAAAGGCAAAGCCCGCGGCGAGCAAGGGCACTTATTTGAGGAGCCTTTTCCTCTCCACGACCATGGGCCCGAGCATCAGGCTCAACCCTGTCGAGGTAAGGAACCTCTTTAAGTAGTTTTGACGTGAGCACCAGGCGGGCCGGGGCGTTCAGCCCCGGGCGCTTTTTCACCAAACATAGCGGTCAAAGACAGTAGGGGCTCAGGCTTAAAAATCCTACCGAGGCCATAGGCGCGGAATCGTGGGCCCGATCATGGGGTCCCGCGGTGCGAGGGAGACGTATTCCTTCGCGCCGGCTTTATTTTTGCCTTGTGACTCTTCTGTCTTTTGATCGCAAAAAGACAGAAAGGAGGAAAGAGTTGGACAGGACTGAGAAGACCAGGATCGTTGAAGAAGTCCAGGAGAGCTTCAGGAAGGCGAACGCGACCTTCATAGCCGAGTACCAGGGCATAAAGGCTTTGGAGATGAACGAGTTCAGGAAGGCCCTGAGGGACGCCTCGATGGAGTTCAGGGTCGTAAGGAACACGCTCGCCAGGCGCGCCGTCCAGGGCACCGAAATCGAGGGCATGGCAGCGGACCTCAAGGGGCCGACCGCCATCGCGTTCAGCTTCAAGGACCCGGCAGCGGCGGCCAAGGCGCTCGTGGAGTTCACCAAGACCCAGCCGAAGCTCAAGTTGAAGACAGGCACCCTCGGCGCCAGGGTACTCAGCATCGCGGACATAAGGGGCCTCTCGGAGCTCCCGTCGAGGGAAGTGCTCCTCGGTAAGATGCTCGGTTCCATGAAGTCCCCGGTCACCGGAATAGCCGTGGTCCTGAGCGCGGTCCCGAAAAAGCTCCTTTACGCGCTCAATGCCGTGAAGGAGAAGAAGGCCGCCGAGGCGGGAGCGGCTTAACCTTTAACCAGCTTACAAAAAATTATAGAATAACCTGTTTGAGGAGGGATTTACGATGGCCGACCTGAAGAGAGAAGACGTTATAAAGTACATCGAGAACATGACCGTTCTCGAGCTTTCCGAGCTTGTAAAGGAGCTCGAGGAGAAGTTCGGCGTTTCCGCTGCCGCGCCAGTGGCCGTGGCTGCCGCCGCCCCCGCAGCCGGCGCCGCCCCCGCAGCCGCAGAGAAGACCGAGTTCAACGTGGTCCTGAAGGACGCCGGGGCCGAGAAGATAAAGGTCATCAAGGAAGTAAGGGCCATCACCGGCCTCGGCCTCAAGGAGGCGAAGGACCTGGTCGAAGGCGCGCCCAAGACCCTGAAGGAAGGCGTCTCCAAGGACGAGGCGGAGAAGATAAAGAAGCAGGTCGAGAGCGCCGGCGCCAAGGTGTCGGTCGAGTAGGCTACGCTTAAGCCTCTTGCAGCAATACGCCACTGGAGGCGCCGTGACGGCGCCTCCGCGGCCCGAAGGGCCGCAGCCAATCTGATGGGCCGTCCGCCGGATTATCCGGCGGACGGCTTTCATCCCACAGGATTCCAAAAAGGAGTTGCTAAAATATGGCTTCCTCTAAACATATATCCGCACAGGTCTTGAGGAAGGACTATTCCCGCATAGGGAAGGTAGTTAGCATGCCGAACCTCATCGAGGTTCAGAAGAAGTCCTTCGTCTATTTCCTCCAGACAGAGGCGAAGCCCGAGGACAGGAAGGACATCGGCCTGCAGGCCGTATTCAAGGGCGCCTTCCCGATAAAGGATTTCAGCGGCACCGCCTCGCTCGAGTTCGTGAAGTACTCGCTCCTCGACCCAAAGTACACTGTCGACGAGTGCCACCAGAAGGGCATGACCTACGCCGCGCCGATAAAGGTGCTGGTCCGCCTCATAATGTGGGACAAGGACGCGGAGACCGGTGCGCAGTCCATAAGGGACATAAAGGAGCAGGAGGTATATTTCGGCGAGATCCCGCTCATGACCGAAAACGGGAGCTTTATTATTAACGGCACGGAGCGGGTCATCGTAAGCCAGCTCCACAGGTCTCCCGGCGTATTTTTCGAGTTCGAGAAGCCCAAGGGGTTCACCGGAAAGGTGCTCTTCACCGCCAGGGTCATCCCCTACCACGGCAGCTGGCTCGATTTCGAGTTCGACCAGAAGGACTGGCTCTACGTCCGCATAGACAAGCGGAGGAAGATGCCGGCCACAATACTTTTGAAGGCCCTCGGGTATTCGATCGAGGAGATGCTCAATTATTTCTACCCGAGCGAAGAGATAGTCCTAGAGAACAAGAAGATAATGAAGAGCGTCGAGCCCGACTTCCTCGTCGGCCAGAAGGTGAGCAGGGACATAAAAGACCCGGCCACCGGCGAGGTCATAGTCAAGAAGGACAGGAAGTTCACGAGGCTCGTCCTTAAGAAGCTCGTGGCCGCGGGCGTCAAGTACATACCCGTCGAGGTCGAGGACATCGTGGGCCGCATAGCCTCGACCGACATAGTGGACCCCAACACCGGCGAGGTAATACTCGAGTGCAACCAGGTGCTCTCCAGGGACAAGCTCGACGAGATATCGAGAAGGGGCATAACCTCCTTCAAGCTCCTCCTCATCGAGGTCATGGGGAACTTCTTCAGGGAAACGCTCCTCAACGACAGGATCGGCGGCGAAGACACGAGGCCGGTCATCGAGTTCAGAAAGGAGAACCCTGACGACCCGGTCACCAACATGACCCTGAACGCCAGGATAGAGATATACAAGAGGCTGAAGCCCGGCGACCTGCCGACCGTGACGACCGCGAACGCCTTCTTCCACGACCTCTTCTTCAACCACGAGAGGTACGACCTCTCCAAGGTGGGCAGGCTCAAGCTCAACAGGAAGCTCGGCTTCGACGTGGACCTTGACATCACCACCCTCCGGAAGGAGGACATACTCGAGGTCGTCCGCTACCTCATTCTCCTCCGGAACGGCCAGGGCATGGTCGACGACATCGACCACCTCGGTAATAGGAGGGTGCGCTCGGTCGGGGAGCTCCTGGAAAACCAGTACAGGATAGGGCTCTTGAGGATGGAAAGGGCCGTCAAGGAAAGGATGAGCCTAGGCGAGCTCGAAACGCTCATGCCGCACGACCTCATAAACCCCAAGCCCGTCTCCGCTGTCATAAAGGAGTTCTTCGGCTCATCGCAGCTTTCGCAGTTCATGGACCAGACGAACCCGCTTTCCGAGGTCACTCACAAGAGGAGGCTCTCCGCCCTCGGGCCGGGAGGCCTCACAAGGGAGCGCGCGGGCTTCGAGGTCAGGGACGTGCACGCCACCCACTACGGCCGCATATGCCCCATCGAGACGCCCGAGGGACCGAACATCGGCCTCATAGTGTCGCTTTCGACCTACGCGCGCGTAAACGACTTCGGCTTTATCGAGACCCCGTACAGGGAAGTGAGGGACGGCAAGGTCACGAACAGGATCACCTACCTCTCGGCGCTCGACGAGGAGGACCACGTTATCGCGCAGGCGAACGCGCCCATTGACAAGGACGGCAAGTTCGAGAGCGAGTTCGTCTCGGCCAGGAAGGGCGGCGAGTTCATAATGGCGCGTCCCGAGGACATAACCCTCATGGACGTGTCCCCGAACCAGCTCGTCTCGGTCGCCGCTGCCCTCATACCGTTCCTTGAAAACGACGACGCGAACAGGGCGCTCATGGGCTCGAACATGCAGAGGCAGGCGGTGCCGCTCATACAGACCGAGAGCCCGCTGGTTGGCACCGGCATGGAGGCGGTAGTCGCCAAGGACTCGGGGGTCACTGTTCTCGCTAAGAACCCCGGCGTCGTCGAGAGCGTGGACGGATCGAGGATAGTGGTAAGGAACAACGCCGCCGGCGTCGACATATACAACCTCACCAAGTTCAGGAGGTCGAACCAGAACACCTGCCTTAACCAGAAACCCGTGGTCTTCAAGGGCGACGTTATCGAGGAAGGCAGGGTCATAGCGGACGGCCCCTCGACCGACAAGGGCGAGCTCGCGCTCGGCAAGAACGTCATCGTCGCCTTCATGCCCTGGGGCGGGTACAACTTCGAGGACTCGATACTCCTTTCCGAAAGGCTCCTGCGCGACGACGTCTTCACCTCGGTGCACATCGAGGAGTTCGAGGTCGTGGCCAGGGACATAAAGCTCGGAAAAGAGGAGATTACGAGGGACATCCCCAACGTCGGCGAGGACGCGCTCCGTAACCTCGACGAGAGCGGGATCATCAGGATAGGCGCCGAGGTGATGCCCGGCGACATACTCGTGGGCAAGGTCACTCCAAAGGGAGAAACGCAGCTTTCGCCCGAGGAGAAGCTCCTGCGCGCCATATTCGGCGAGAAGGCCGAGGACGTGAAGGACACCTCTCTCCGCGTGCCGCCCGGCATCGAGGGCGTGGTCATAGACGCGAAGGTCTTCTCGCG
This sequence comes from Thermodesulfobacteriota bacterium, assembly GCA_030583865.1. Classification (NCBI taxonomy): domain Bacteria; kingdom Pseudomonadati; phylum Thermodesulfobacteriota; species Thermodesulfobacteriota bacterium. Next base: position 992,863 of record CP129479.1, read on the forward strand.
GAAGGGCGCGGAAAAGGACGAGAGGAGCAAGTCCATCGAGGACAGGGAGGTCTCCAGGCTCGCAAAGGACCGCGAGGACGAGATAGGCATAGTAAAGGAGTCCATATACTCGAGGGTCAGGAAGCTCCTCCTCAACAAAAAGTCCCATGTCCGGATAGCCGACAGGAAGGGCAACACGCTCTTAAGCAAGGGCAAGCCCATCACGGACGAGATACTGGACACCATACCCCAGTCGAGGTGGCATGAGATAATCCCTGCCGACGAGAAGTCCGAGGCCGAGGTTTCGGAGCTCCTGGCATCCCTCAACGAGCAGATAGACCTCATAAAGGCCGTCTTCGACGAGCGGATAAACAGGTTGAAGAGGGGAGACGAGCTCCCGCCCGGCGTCATAAAGATGGTCAAGGTCTATATCGCCATGAAGAGGAAGATCTCGGTCGGCGACAAGATGGCCGGACGCCACGGGAACAAGGGCGTCATATCGAGGATACTCCCCGAGGAGGACATGCCATACCTCGCGGACGGAACGCCGGTTGACATCGTGCTGAACCCGCTCGGCGTCCCCTCGCGTATGAACATCGGCCAGATACTTGAGACGCACCTGGGGTGGGCGGCCAAGAACCTGGGGAACGCCATAAACGCCATGATCGAGAAGAGCTCGAACCCCAACACCCTCAGGGAGAGGATAAAGAAGATATACTCGAACAACGAGTTCAGCAGGTTCGTGAACGCCCTCTCCGACGACGAGGTGCTGGATGTGGCCCGGAGGCTTTCGGGCGGGGTCCGCATCGCAAGCCCCGTCTTCGACGGCGCCACGGAAATGGACGTAAAGAACGACCTCCAGGCCGCGGGGCTCCCGAGGAGCGGCAAGATGGTCCTCTACGACGGCAGGAACGGCGAGGCATTCGACCAGGAGGTGACTGTAGGGGTCATGTACATGATGAAGCTGCACCACCTCGTCGACGACAAGATACACGCGCGCTCGACCGGCCCGTACTCGCTCGTCACCCAGCAGCCGCTTGGCGGAAAGGCCCAGTTCGGCGGCCAGAGGCTCGGAGAGATGGAGGTCTGGGCAATGGAGGCGTACGGCGCCGCGCACAGCCTCCAGGAGTTCCTGACGGTCAAGTCCGACGACGTGCCGGGCAGGACCAAGATGTACGAGTCGATCGTGACCGGAAGGTATACGCTTGAGCCCACGATCCCCGAGTCGTTCAGCGTCCTCATAAAAGAGCTCCAGAGCCTTGCGCTGGACGTGAACCTTATCGAGGAAGAGAAGGATTAAGTAACGGTCCGGCAACCGCCGCCCGCTGAACCGGGCGGCCCGAACCAGCTTAAAAGGAGGTTGACTTTGGAAAGCCTTGCGGCTTTGTTTGAAAAGCATAAAAGACCGATGGACTTCAACGCCATCAGGATATCCATAGCCTCCCCGGAAGGGATCAGGGAATGGTCCCACGGCGAGGTGAAGAAGCCCGAGACCATAAACTACAGGACCTTCAAGCCGGAGAGGGACGGCCTCTTCTGCGCGAAGATATTCGGCCCCGTGAAGGATTTCGAGTGCAACTGCGGCAAGTACAAGCGCATGAAGCACAGGGGAGTGGTCTGCGAGAAGTGCGGGGTCGAGGTCATCCCCTCGAACGTGAGGAGGGAGCGTCTCGGCCACATCGAGCTAGCCACGCCCGTGGCCCACATATGGTTCCTCCGGAGCCTCCCTTCCAGGATAGGCGCCATGATGGACATGACGCTGAAGGAGCTGGAGAGGATACTCTATTACGAGAACTACGTGGTCCTCGACGCAAAGGAGTCGGACCTCAAGGAAGGCGAGCTCCTGAACGAGGAGAAGTACCAGAAGGCCATCGAGAAGTGGGGGCCGGACGGCTTCACCGCAGGCATGGGCGCGGAGGCGATCCGCGACATGCTCCGTAGGATCGACCTCGAGAAGGTCTCCGGAACGCTCAGGGCCGAGATGAAAAAGACCACCTCTGACGCGAAGAAGAAGAGGATCGCGAAGAGGCTCAAGGTCATCGAGGCTTTCCTCAACTCCGGCAACAAGCCCGAGTGGATGATACTCGAGGTGATACCGGTCCTGCCGCCTGACCTCCGGCCCCTTGTGCCGCTCGACGGGGGAAGGTTCGCGACATCCGACCTGAACGACCTCTACAGGAGGGTCATAAACAGGAATAACAGGCTCAAGCGCCTGATGGAGCTCAATGCCCCGGACATCATCATACGGAACGAGAAGAGGATGCTCCAGGAGGCGGTCGACGCCCTGTTCGACAACGGCAGGCGCGGACGCATCATAACCGGCCAGAACAAGAGGCCCTTAAAGTCACTTTCTGACATGATAAAGGGCAAGGGAGGCCGATTCAGGCAGAACCTCCTCGGAAAGAGGGTCGACTACTCGGGCCGCTCGGTCATCGTCATCGGCCCCGACCTCCGCCTCCACCAGTGCGGCCTTCCCAAGAAGATGGCCCTTGAGCTCTTCAAGCCATTCATCTACCAGAGGCTCGAGGAGAAGGGGTACGCGACCACCATAAAGAGCGCGAAGAAGATGCTCGAGAAGGAGCGCCCCGAGGTATGGGACGTCCTGGACGAGGTCATAAGGGAGCACCCGGTCCTCCTTAACAGGGCGCCTACGCTACACAGGCTCGGCATACAGGCCTTCGAGCCCATCCTCATAGAGGGCAAGGCCATACAGCTCCACCCGCTCGTCTGCACGGCCTTCAACGCGGACTTCGACGGCGACCAGATGGCCGTCCACGTGCCGCTCTCGATAGAGGCGCAGGTCGAGGCCAGGGTCCTCATGATGTCGACCAACAACATCCTTTCGCCCGCGCACGGCAAGCCCATAATAGTGCCCACTCAGGACATAGTGCTTGGGCTCTATTACCTTACGAGGAACCGCCCGGGCGTAAAGGGCGAGGGCAAGATGTTCGGCTCGGCTGACGAGATACGGGCAGCCTACGACGCTGGAGAGGTCCATCTCCAGGCCGGCGTCAAGGTCAAGATGGACGGCAAGCTCGTTGACACCACCGTGGGCAGGATCATAATGAAGGAGATAGTGCCCCCGGTCATAAGGTTCGAAGAGATAAACAGGGTCATGGACAAGAAGCGCCTGGCCGATCTCATCGACATATGCTACAGGCGCGCAGGGAACAAGGAGACGGTCCTTCTCGCCGACAGGCTCAAGGACATGGGCTACCAGTACGCCACCAAGGCCGGCATATCGATCTGCATAGACGACATGAAGATACCCGGCAAGAAGGGCGATCTCCTTGATTCGGCATACGAAGAGGTAAAGGAGATACAGAAGCAGTACAACGAGGGACTCATAACCGACGGCGAGCGCTACAACAAGGTCATAGACATATGGGCGCAGGCGACCGAGGAGATAGCCGAGGAGATGCTCCGCGAGCTCTCCACGGACCTGGTGAAGGACGAGGAGGGAACGGACCGTTCCATGCCGAGCTTCAACCCCATATTCATAATGGCGGACTCGGGCGCCAGGGGCTCCGCGCAGCAGATAAGGCAGCTCGCCGGCATGAGGGGACTCATGGCCAAGCCTTCGGGCGAGATCATAGAAACGCCCATCACCGCGAACTTCAGGGAAGGCCTTACGGTGTTACAGTACTTCATATCGACCCACGGCGCCAGGAAGGGCCTCGCGGACACGGCCTTGAAGACCGCGAACTCCGGATACCTCACAAGGAGGCTCGTGGACGTGGCGCAGGACGCGATCATCGCCGAGGAGGACTGCGGCACCCTCGACGGCATCTACATGACCCCGCTCATCGAGGGCGGAGAGGTCATCGAGCCCATAGGCGAGAGGATACTCGGCAGGGTCGCCCTCGAGGAGGTCTTCGACCCCTTCACCAAGGAGGTGCTCGTCGAGTCCAATGAAGAGATAGACGAGCAGAAGGTCGAGAAGATAGAGGAGGCCGGCATCGAGAGGGTCAAGATACGGTCGGTCCTCACCTGCCGCTCGATAAGGGGCATCTGCATCAAGTGCTACGGAAGGGACCTTACGAGGGGCCGGATGGCCGAGATGGGCGAGGCCGTGGGCGTCATAGCCGCGCAGTCCATCGGAGAGCCGGGCACCCAGCTTACGATGAGGACCTTCCATATCGGCGGAACCGCCTCCAGGAGGGCCGAGCAGACTACCCTCGAGGCGAGGCACGAGGGCATCGTAAAATACCACAACCTCAACGTGGCCGTGAACTCCAGGGGCGAGCGCATCGTCATGAACCGGAACGGCGATATCGCGCTGCAGGACGAGCAGGGCAGGGAGCGCGAGAGGGATTCCATCATCTACGGCGCGAGGCTCCGTGTTCCGGAGGACCAGAAGGTCGCCCCTGGCACCATCATAGCCGACTGGGACCCCTACACCATACCCATCATAACCGAGGTGAGCGGCATCGTCCGGTTCGGCGACATAGAGGAAGGCAAGACCATGCGGGAGCAGGTGGACGAAGTGACCGGCCTCTCCAGCAAGGTCATCGTGACCTACAAGGAATCGGACCTCCGCCCGAGGATATCCATAAAGGACGAGGCGGGGCGCACCCAGAAGATACCCGGCACCAATATCGAGGCCAGGTATCTCCTTCCGGTGGGCGCAATCGTCACCGTGAGCGAGGGCGATGCGGTCAAGGCCGGCGACATCGTCTCCAAGATACCGAGGGAGACGACCAAGACCAAGGACATAACCGGCGGACTACCGAGGGTCGCGGAGCTCTTCGAGGCGAGAAAGCCCAAGGAGACCGCGGTCATAAGCGAGATAGACGGCATCGTCTCCTTCGGCAAGGACACAAAAGGCAAGAGGAAGGTCATCATCTCGCCCGAGACCGGGGAGGCCAAGGAGTACCTCATACCCAAGGGCAAGCACATAAGCGTGAGGGAAGGCGACCGCGTGAGGGCCGGAGAGCCCTTGATGGACGGGAGCGCGAACCCGCACGACATCCTCCGCGTCCTCGGCGTGAAGGAGCTGGCCAAGTACCTCGTGGACGAGGTACAGGAGGTCTACAGGCTCCAGGGCGTCAAGATAAACGACAAGCACATAGAGGTCATCGTCCGGCAGATGCTCAGGAGGGTCAAGATAAAGGACGCCGGGGACACGAACCTCCTTATCGGCGAGCAGGTCGAAAGGTACATCTTCGACGAGGAGAACGACCGGGTCATTACCAAGGGCAAGAGGCCGGCTGTTGCCGAGCCGCTCCTCCAGGGCATAACCAAGGCGTCGCTTTCGACCGAGTCCTTCATCTCCGCGGCCTCCTTCCAGGAGACGACCAAGGTGCTGACCGGCGCTGCCGTGGAGGGGAAGATAGACTACCTCAGGGGCCTTAAGGAGAACGTCATAATGGGCCGCCTGATCCCGGCGGGATCGGGCTTCAGGCGCTACACCAAGGTGGCGGCGGAGCTGACCGAAGAACTCCCTGAGCTTCCGCAGCCCGAGGCCGGGCCGGAAGGTGAAGAGGAGGTGCAGGAGACCGCCTGACGGGCGCGTCCCTGCACCTTTCATGGGGCTTGATAGGCCCTGTAATAGGTGGTAAAATTTTTCGTTGTGTTTTTCATCGATTCAAGTCGCATTTTGGCCATTTAGGCCTTGACAAGGAAATTGAAAGCTGGTAGATTGCTTTGATTTACGCCAGAAGGCAAGCGAAAAACGAAAGGTAATCCGGTATGCCTACAATCAATCAGCTCGTACGCAAGGGCAGGCTTAAGCCGAGGGTAAAGACGGCCTCTCCGGCCCTTGAATCATGCCCGCAGAAAAGGGGCGTGTGCGTGAGGGTGTATACGACAACGCCGAAGAAGCCGAACTCGGCGCTCCGGAAGGTCGCGAGGGTAAGGCTCACGAACGGGATGGAGGTCACCTCCTATATACCCGGGATAGGCCATAACCTCCAGGAGCACTCGGTCGTCCTCATAAGGGGCGGAAGGGTCAAGGACCTCCCGGGCGTGAGGTATCACATAGTAAGGGGCACCCTCGACGCCGTCGGCGTGGCTGACAGGAAGCAGGCGCGCTCCAAGTACGGGGCAAAGAGGCCCAAGTAGCAATCAAGCAAGGAAGTTGTTTTTAAGGAGGAGAGTCTATGCCTCGCAAGGGGAATGTCCCGAAGAGGGACGTGCTGCCGGACCCGCAGTTCGGCGATAAGGTTGTCGCCAAGCTCATAAACAAGCTTACCGAGGACGGCAAGAAGAGCAAGGCCGAGGGCATCCTTTACGGCGCCTTCAGCGTTATAGAGGAAAAGACCAAGACCGAGCCCATGAAGGTCTTCAAGAAGGCCCTTGACAACGTCAAGCCCATGCTCGAAGTCAAGTCGAGAAGGGTGGGCGGCGCGACCTACCAGGTCCCGGTCGAGGTCAGGCCCGAGAGGAAGCTTTCGCTGGCGCTCAGGTGGATAGTCAACTATTCGAGGGCGCGCGGCGAGAAATCGATGAGGGACAAGCTTGCCGCCGAGCTCATCGACGCCTCCAATAACAAGGGCGGCGCGGTTAAGAAGAGGGAGGACGTACACAAGATGGCCGAGGCCAACAAGGCATTCGCCCATTATCGCTGGTAGTCCCGGCTGTGTCCCGGGGTCGTGGATGCGCCCCCGGCTGCAAGAGGCTTTAGCCTTCTGCCCCCTGTTGCAAAACCTTAAAATCCGTACCCAGATAATGCGGGCGGGGCCCTGCGGGCCGCGCTCAAACCGAAGTATCTTAAGAGATTTATCGAGGAGTAGTCGCTTTGGCCAGGCAAGTATCATTAGAGAAGCAAAGAAATATCGGGATCATGGCCCATATAGACGCGGGCAAGACCACGACCACAGAGAGGATCCTCTTCTACACGGGCGTGACCTACAAGATAGGCGAAGTCCACGAGGGGACCGCGGTCATGGACTGGATGGAGCAGGAGAAGGAGAGGGGCATAACGATAACCTCGGCCGCCACGACCTGCTCCTGGAAGGAAACCCGCATCAACATAATAGACACCCCGGGCCACGTCGACTTCACGATTGAGGTCGAGAGGTCGCTTCGCGTCCTTGACGGCGCCGTGGCGGTATTCTGCTCCGTGGGCGGCGTTGAGCCCCAGAGCGAGACCGTCTGGAGGCAGGCAAACAAGTACCACGTTCCGAGGATCGCGTTCGTCAACAAGATGGACCGCGTGGGCGCGGACTTCTACAGGGTCGTCGGAATGATATCCGACAGGCTCAAGGCAAGGCCGGTCGTTCTCCAGATCCCCATCGGCAAGGAAGAGACCTTCAAGGGCGTAGTGGACCTGGTGCAGAACAAGGGCATCATCTGGGAAGAGGAGACCCTCGGCGCAAAGTACACCGTGATAGACGTGCCCGCAGAGATGAAGGACGAGGTCGCCGAGTGGAGGGAGAAGCTCGTCGAGGCCGCCGCCGACTTTGACGAGAGCCTGATGGAGAAGTACCTTGACGGGCAGGAGGTAACCCCCGAGGAGCTTAAGAAGGCCCTGAGGAAGGGCACCATTGCGATGGAGCTTACGCCGGTCATATGCGGCTCCTCCTTCAAGAACAAGGGCGTACAGCTCCTCCTTGACTCGGTAGTCGAATACCTTCCTTCACCGATAGACATACCCCCCATAAAAGGCATAAACCCGGAGACGAACGAAGAGGACTCGCGTCCCACTTCCGATGACGCTCCGTTTTCGGCCCTGGCTTTCAAGATCATGACAGACCCGTTCGTGGGCCAGCTTACGTTCTTCCGCGTATATTCCGGCTGCATGACCGCCGGCTCGTACGTCTATAACTCCACCAAGGACCAGAAGGAGAGGATAGGGCGTCTGGTCAAGCTCCACGCCAACAAGCGCGAGGACGTGAAAGAGGTCTATGCCGGCGACATTGCCGCCGCGGTCGGCATGAAGTACACCGTCACGGGCGATACCATATGCGACCCGGCGAAGCCCGTAATACTCGAGTCCATGGACTTCCCCGAGCCGGTCATCTCGATTGCCATCGAGCCGAAGACCAAGGCTGACCAGGAGAAGCTCGGTATCGCGCTGCAGAAGCTGGCGATCGAGGACCCCTCCTTCCGCGTGAAAACGGACGAGGAGACTGGCCAGACCATCATATCGGGAATGGGCGAGCTCCATCTCGAGATAATCGTGGACAGGATGCTCCGCGAGTTCAAGGTAGAGGCTTCGGTCGGAAAGCCCCAGGTCGCCTACAGGGAGACCATCACCAGGAAGGCGAAGGCCGAGGGCAAGTACATAAGGCAGACGGGCGGACGCGGCCAGTACGGCCACGTATACATAGAGATAGAGCCGGGCGAGAAGGGCAAGAACTTCGAATTCGTCAATAAAATCGTCGGCGGAACCATCCCGAAGGAATATGTAGGCCCGGTAGAGAACGGCATGAGGGAGGCCTCTGAGAACGGCTCGCTCGCCGGATACCCGGTCGTTGACGTCAAGGTCACGCTTTACGACGGCTCATACCATGACGTGGACTCGTCCGAGATGGCCTTTAAGATTGCCGGCTCCATGGCCTTCAAGGAGGCCGTTAGGAACGCGGGCCCCATACTGCTTGAACCCATCATGTCGGTCGAGGTCGTAGTGCCCGAGCAGTTCATGGGCGACGTCATAGGCGACCTCAACTCGAGGAGGGGTAAGATCCAGGGCATGGAATCGAGGGGCGGCTTTCAGGTGGTGGGCGCGACTGTCCCGCTTGCCAACATGTTCGGATATTCAACCGACCTCCGGTCAAAGACGCAGGGCAGGGCATCCTACACCATGCAGTTCTCGCATTACGAGCAGGTGCCCAATTCCGTCACAGAGGTGCTGACCGCGAAGGTGCAGGCCGCGAAATAGGGCCCGGCGCAAACGCGCCAGGGTGTGCTGAAAACAGTTATTCAAAACCGAAGGGAGTTCGGAGGAAAAAATGAGCAAGGCTAAATTCGAGAGAGGCAAGGCGCACCTTAACGTAGGCACGATAGGCCACGTTGACCACGGGAAGACCTCGCTTACCGCGGCGATAACCAAGGTCCTTAGCTCGAAGGGGTACGCGGAGTTTCTTGCGTACGAGAACATAGACAAGGCGCCCGAGGAGAGGGAGAGGGGAGTAACGATCTCCATATCCCACGTCGAGTACCAGACGGACAAGAGGCACTACGCGCACATAGACTGCCCGGGCCACGCGGACTACATAAAGAACATGATAACGGGCGCGGCGCAGATGGACGGCGCGATAATGGTGGTCTCCGCGGCTGACGGCCCGATGCCGCAGACGAGGGAGCATATACTCCTTGCGAGGCAGGTTGGGGTTCCCTACATAGTCGTATTCCTTAACAAGGTTGACATGGTAGACGACAAGGAGCTTCTGGACCTTGTGGAGCTCGAGGTGAGGGAGCTTCTGAACCAGTACAAGTTCCCGGGTGACGAGATCCCGGTAATAAAGGGGAGCGCCCTTAAGATACTGGAGTGCGGGTGCGGCAAGAAGGAATGCCAGTGGTGCGGGGCGATACACGAGCTTACCGAGGCGCTGGACACCTATATACCGGAGCCCAAGCGGGAAGTGGACAAGCCTTTCCTGATGCCTGTCGAGGACGTCTTTTCGATATCCGGGCGCGGCACCGTGGTGACGGGCAGGGTCGAGAGGGGCATTGTAAAGGTAGGCGAGGAGATCGAGATAATAGGGCTTCGTCCGACGACGAAGACTACCGTTACGGGAGTCGAGATGTTCAGGAAGCTCCTGGACGAGGGGCGCGCCGGCGACAACATCGGGGCGCTCTTGAGGGGCACGAAGAAGGAAGAGGTTGAGAGGGGCCAGGTGCTGGCGAAGCCCGGGTCTGTGACTCCGCACACGAAGTTCAAGGGCGAGGTCTACATCCTCACGAAGGAGGAGGGAGGCCGCCACACGCCGTTCTTCAACGGCTACAGGCCGCAGTTCTACTTCAGGACGACGGACGTCACTGGCATCGTGACCCTTCCCGAGGGCACGGAGATGGTCATGCCCGGAGACAACATAAGCATAGACGTGGCGCTCATAACGCCGATAGCGATGGAAGAGGGCTTGAGGTTCGCGATCCGCGAGGGCGGAAGGACGGTCGGAGCGGGCGTAGTTACCAAGATAACCGAATAACAAGCCCGTAGTCCGGGCCAGGAACAATAAGTTACGGAGTTAAACAGGGTGGACAACCAGAAGATCAGGATAAGGCTTAAGGCGTTCGACCACAGGCTTCTCGACAAGTCCGTGAAGGAGATAGTCGATACCGCGAAAAGGACGGGCGCGGCCATAAAAGGCCCGATACCGCTCCCGACCAGGATCAACAGGTTCACGGTCCTCAGATCGCCGCATGTCGACAAGAAGAGCCGCGAGCAGTTCGAGATACGCACGCACAAGCGGCTCATGGATATCATGGAACCCACTCAGACCACGGTAGACGCGCTCATGAAGCTCGACCTCCCGGCGGGCGTGGACGTGGAGATAAAGCTCGAGTAGTCGCCCTCCGGGGAAAACGTTCGGCCACCTCATACCATTAACGCGCGCATGCACCCGCCACACAGGGGGCCTCTGCGGCAGGGAACTCAAGATGATTGCAGGAATCGTAGGGAAGAAGATCGGAATGACCCACGTCTACTCCGAGGGGGGTGCGATGGTGCCCGTTACGGTCATAAAGACCGGCAACACCGTCGTGCAGAGAAAGACCAGGGAAAAGGACGGGTACGACGCCGTGCAGGTAGGCTTCCTCGAGAAGAAGGAGAGGAGGGAGACGAAACCCCTCCAGGGCCACTTCAAGAAGGCGGGCACCCCGTGCTTCTATCACCTCATTGAGTTCAAGGGCGCCGAGCTCGACGCATACAAGCCCGGCACCGCCGTCAACGCGGCAGACGTCTTCAAGCCCGGCGACTGGGTGGACGTATCCGGGAATTCCAAGGGCAAGGGCTTCATGGGCTCAATGAGGCGGCACAACTTCAGGGGCGGCTCCGAGTCCCACGGCTCCATGCACAACAGGGCTCCCGGGTCCATAGGCTCGAGCTCCGACCCGTCACGCGTCTTCAAAGGCATGAAGATGGCCGGCCACATGGGCGCGGCTAACGTCACCGTGCAGAACCTTCAGGTCGTCGCGATAAGGCCCGAGGAGAACGTCATCCTTATAAAGGGCGCGGTCCCCGGCGCGATCAACGGCGTGGTTGTAATAAAAAAGGCGCTCAAAAAGAACAATAAATAGCTTTTTCTTCTTGAGAAGTCACAAACTTTTGTATATAGTAACTGTTTACCGAAAAATCAAGGGATTAGGCAGATGAACGTAGAGGTTCTGGACACGAACGGCTCGAAGGTCTCCGAGGTGGCCCTTAGCGAAGAGGTCTTCTCTGGAGAGGTCAAGGAGCACCTCTTTTACGAGGTCGTGAAGATGCAGCTCGCCAACAGGCGCTCGGGCACCGCCTCGACCAAGACCAAGGGAGAGGTAAGCGGCGGCGGCATAAAGCCCTGGAAGCAGAAAGGCACTGGCCGGGCAAGGTCGGGATCGAACAGGTCTCCGGTATGGAGGCACGGCGGCACGGTATTCGGCCCGCACCCGAGGGATTATTCATACAAGCTCCCGAAGAAGGTCATGAAGGAAGCCCTGAAGAACGCGCTCCGGCTCCGTCTCAAGGAGGGCAGGCTCAAGGTGCTATCTTCCATCGACCTCGCCGAGCCGAAGACGAAGTCGGCCCTGGATCTCCTTCAGAAACATGGGCTTCAAAACGCCCTTATCGTCATCGACGGCCCGAACAGGAACCTTGAGCTCGCGGTAAGGAACCTGAAGGACTTCCAGGTGCAGTTGTCCGGCGGGCTTAACGTCTACGACATACTGAGCTATGACAACCTGGTCATGACCAGGGGCGCGCTCGAGAAAGTAGAGGCGTTGGTGCAATGAAAAACCATTATACAGTACTCAAGTCGCCGGTCATAACCGAGAAGAGCACCGCCGCCGCAGCCGACGGCAAGGTCGTCTTCTGGGTGGACGTGAACGCCACCAAGAAGGACATCAAGGAGGCGGTGGAGAGCATATTCAAGGTAAAGGTGCTCGACGTAAACACGCACAGGCTCGCGGGCAAGATAAAGCGCATGGGGAAGTACGCCGGGCAGAGGCCCACGCGGAAGAAGGCATATCTTAAGCTCCGCGAGGGCGACCGGATAGAGATATTCGAGGGCGTATAGGAACGTCCATTGCGCCCGCTCTCAGCGAGGCTCAAATCAAATCGAGAAGAGAAAGACGATGCCAGTAAAAAAGTACAACCCTACGTCGCCGGCCATGAGAGAGAAGACGACGCTCGTCCACGACGTCGCCAAAAAGAGGCCGGAAAAGAGCCTTACCGCGCCTGTCAAGAGGACGGGCGGCAGGAATAACCTCGGCAGGGTCACAAGCCGCTGGATAGGCGGGGGCCACAAGAGGATTTACAGGCTGATCGACTTCAAGAGGGACAAGGTCAGTATCCCCGCGAAGGTCGCGGCCATAGAGTACGACCCGAACAGGACCGCTAATATAGCGCTCCTTAACTACGCGGACGGCGAGAAGCGCTACATACTCGCGCCGGTGGACTTGAAGGTGGGCGACACTGTGGTCGCCGGCCCCGAGGCCGACATAAAGCCGGGCAACGCCCTGCCGCTCCGTTCAATACCAGTGGGCACCTTCGTCCATAACGTGGAGATGAGGAAGGGCAAGGGCGGCCAGCTTGTAAAGAGCGCCGGTTCCTACGCCCAGCTCATGGCCAAGGAAGGCGCCTACGCGACCATAAAGCTTCCCTCGAACGAGGTCAGGTACGTTTTGCAGGACTGCTACGCGACCATAGGGCAGGTCGGCAACATCGACCACGAGAACGTGACCATAGGCAAGGCCGGCAGGTCCCGCTGGCTCGGAAGGAACCCGAAGGTGAGGGGCGTGGCCATGAACCCGGTCGACCACCCGCACGGCGGCGGCGAAGGCAAGAGCAAGGGCGGCAACCACCCGACCAACCCCTGGGGCGTGCCGACCAAGGGATATAAGACCAGGCGGCGGAAGTACACAGACAAGTTTATAATTACCAGGAGGAAATAGCGTTGCGTTCCTTAAAAAAAGGCCCGTTCGTGGACTCGCACCTGATGGAGAAGGTTAACGCCGCCGGCGACGCCAGGCAGCGGAAGGTCATAAAGACCTGGTCAAGGCGTTCCATGATAGTCCCCGAGATGGTGGGCTTCACCATAGCAGTGCATAACGGGAAGAAGTTCGTCCCGGTCTTCGTGACCGAGAACATGGTCGGGCACAAGCTCGGCGAGTTCTCCCCGACCCGCACCTTCCACGGCCACTCGGGCGTAAAGAAGGCAAAGGTGCCCGGGGCAAAGGGTTAAGCCGGGCCGCGGCCCGGGGCAAACGTTCCGGGCGTGAAATCCGGATGGGATAATGGATTCGGGCCCGACCCGGACATTCAAAAAAGGCAATAGGGAGCCGGTAATAGAAATGGAAGCCAAGGCAGTTCTCAGATACTTGAAGACCTCACCGCAGAAGACGCGCCTGGTCATCGACCTCATAAGGGGCAAGAAGATAGACGAGGCGCTTACGCTCCTCGGCCATAGCGACAAGGCCGTGAGCAGGGACCTCATAAAGCTCGTGAAGAGCGCGATGGCGAACGCCGAGAACACCAAGAACCTGAACGTGGACAGGCTTTTCGTAAAGGCGGCTTACGTCGACGGCGGGCCGGTGCTTAAGCGCACGCACGCGAAGGCGATGGGCAGGGGCTCGCTCATAAGGCGCAGGACCAGCCACGTTACCGTGGTCCTCGGAGAGGCATAAAGGGGCCGCGGACAAGGGCGGCGATATAATTCAGAACCGAAGAACTTAGAACGGAGGTCTTTTTTTGGGTCAGAAGGTACATCCAATAGGATTCAGGCTCGGCATTTCCAAGGGCTGGAACTCGAGGTGGTTCGGCGAGAAGAATTACGCCGCCTTCGTCCACGAGGACCTGACCCTCAGGAAGTTCGTCAAGAAGAAGCTCTTCCACGCCGGCATCTCCTCGATCGACATCGAGAGGACCGCCAACAAGGTGAGGGTCATCATAAGGACCGCGAGGCCGGGCATAGTCATCGGCAAGCGCGGCTCCGAGATAGACGTCATGAAAAAGCAGCTCGCGAAGCTCTCGGGCAGGGACGTTGACCTCGACATAGTCGAGGTAAGGAAGCCCGACACCGACGCGCAGCTCGTTGCCGAGAACGTGGCCCTGCAGCTCGAAAGAAGGGTCTCGTTCAGGAGGGCGATGAAGAAGGCCGTGACGACGTCGCTACGCATGGGCGCCAAGGGCATCAAGATAATGTGCGCCGGCAGGCTCGGAGGCGCCGAAATAGCGAGAAGCGAATGGTACAGGGAGGGGAGGGTGCCTCTCCATACCCTGAGAGCTGACATAGATTACGGCCAGGCCGAGGCGCTCACCACTTACGGGATAATAGGCGTCAAGGTGCTTGTTTACAAGGGCGAGGTCCCGGTACAGAGGGCGGCAGCCGAAGAGTCCGCAGCAACTAAAGGGTAGGTTTCAGCCATGTTGATGCCGAAAAAGGTAAAATTCAGGAAACAGCAGAGAGGCAAGAGGAGAGGCCTTGCCTCGAGGGGCGCGGAGCTCGCGTTCGGGAACTACGGCCTCCAGTCCACCGACTGCGGCTGGCTTTCCACCAGGCAGATAGAGGCCGCCAGGATCGCCATGACCCGCTTCATCAAGAGGGGCGGCAAGATCTGGATAAGGGTGTTCCCCGACAAGCCCATCACCAAGAAGCCCGCGGAGACCAGGATGGGCAGCGGAAAGGGCGCGCCCGAGGACTGGGTTGTCGTGATAAAGCCTGGCCGCGTGCTCTACGAGATGGAGGGCGTGACCGAGGCCGTGGCCAGGGAGGCTTTCAGGCTCGCCTCGCACAAGATATCGCTCGGCACCAAGTTCATCAAAAGGGAAGATATATGAAACCGGCAGAACTGAGGGAAATGACGCTGGAGGACGCCAGGGCCAAGGAGGGCGAGCTCACGAAAGAGCTCTTCAGCCTGCGCATGCGCCATGCCACCAACCAGCTTGAGAACCCGCTGAGGCTACGCGCCCTCAGGAGGGATATAGCCAGGGTGAAGACCATCCTGGCCGAGAAGGAGAGGGGGGCTAAGAAATAAATGGCTTCGGAAGCAAAGACTCCGCACAAGAAGACGCTCGTCGGGAGCGTCATGACAAGCGGCAAGATGGACAAGACCGTCGTCGTCTCCATCGAGAGGCTCGCGAAACACCCCTTCTACGGCAAGTACGTAAAGAGGCGCGTTAAGTACACGGCCCATGACGAGAAGAACGAATGCGGCGCGGGCGACAAGGTCGTGATCGTCGAGACCAGGCCGCTCAGCAAGACCAAGAGATGGCGCGTTAAAGAAATCCTGGAGAAGGCAAAATGATACAGATCAGGTCAATCCTCGGGGTTGCCGACAATTCGGGGGCCAAGAAGGTCTCCTGCATAAAGGTAATCGGCGCGTCCAACAAGCTCATCGCCAACATCGGGGACGTCATCATCGCCAACGTCAAGGAAGCGGTATTCGACGCGAAGGTCAAGAAGGGCGAGGTGGTGAGGGCGGTCGTGGTCCGCACCAGGAAAGAGACGAGAAGGCCGGACGGCTCCTATATAAGGTTCGACGAGAACTCCTGCGTCATCATAAACAAGGAAAACGAACCGGTCGGCACCAGGATTTTCGGCCCCGTCGCCAGGGAGCTCCGCGCAAAGAAGTTCATGAAGATAGTCTCGCTCGCGCCCGAGGTCCTTTAAAAAAGAGGCGCCCTAATTCAGACAAGGTTGGTTGAAATATGGCATTGAAGATCAGGAAAGACGACCAGATAATGGTCATAGCCGGCAAGGAGAGGGGCAAGACCGGCAAGGTGCTCAGGGTTGACCCTGACAAGGAAAAGGTCTACATCGAGAAGCTTAACGTGGTCAAGCGCCACCAGAAGCCTTCGCCCAAGTACAAGCACGGCGGCATAATCGAGAAAGAGGCCCCCATACACGTCTCGAACGTGATGATACTCTGCGAGAAGTGCAAGGGGCCGGTCAGGGCCGGCAGGAGGCTCGAAGGGGACCGCAGGGTGAGGTATTGCAAAAAGTGCGGTGAGGTGCTGGATAAATGATCCCGAGACTCAAGGACAAGTTCGATAAAGAGGTCGTCCCCGCTATGATGAAGGAGTTCAGCTACTCCAACGTCATGCAGGTGCCGAAGCTCGAGAAGATAGTGATCAACATCGGCCTCGGGGAGGCCGTGAAGGAAATAAAGGTCATCGACGCGGCCTCCCGCGACCTCGCGGCCATAACCGGCCAGAAGCCGGTAGTCACCAAGGCCAAGAAGTCGATAGCCACCTACAAGCTCAGGGCCGGCATGCCTATCGGGTGCATGGTCACGCTCCGGGGCGCGAAGATGTACGAGTTCTTCGACCGCTTCGCGAGCTTCGCAGCGCCCAGGATACGGGACTTCAAGGGCATGCCGGACAAGTCCTTCGACGGCAGGGGCAATTACACCATAGGCGTCAAGGAACAGATAATATTCCCCGAGATAGAGTACGACAAGATCGACAAGATACGGGGACTCAACATCACCATCAACACCACAGCCAAGAGCGACGAGGAGGCCAAGGCCCTCCTCAGGCACCTGGGAATGCCTTTCAGGAGCTGAGGCTCGGTTCTAAACGGAGGTTTTTAATTGGCTAAGAAGTCACTCATCGCCAAGGCCAAGAGGAAGCAGAAGTTCAAGGTCAGGGAATACAACCGTTGCCCGATATGCGGCAGGTCGAGGGCCTACTACAGGAAGTTCAACATGTGCAGGCTTTGCCTCAGGAAGATGGCCCTCAAGGGCGACCTCCCCGGCGTGGTCAAGGCCAGCTGGTAACGACCGCCCGGCTGAAGCCCGGGGCAACCGGAGAACAAAGATAACCGCAGGCTTAATGTTTTCCGACCGGAATTAATCAATTCAAGACACGGAGAAATTCAAGATGTCTATGACAGACCCGATCGCGGACATGCTCACGAGACTCAGGAACGCGGTCCAGGCGAAGCACCAGGAGGTCGTGATGCCCTCCTCGGGCGTGAAGCTCGAAATCGCGAAGATCCTCAAGGAAGAGGGCTATATAAAAGACGTCACTTCCTTCAAGGAGGGGGCCAGGAACTTCCTGAAGATCCAGCTCAAGTGGAGCGCCTCCAAGAAAAGCTCGATATCCTCCATCAGGAGGGCGAGCAAGCCCGGCCTCAGGAAATACGTTGGCAAGGACGAGATACCCAGGGTCCTGAACGGGCTCGGCGTGGCGATAGTCTCCACCTCCAGGGGTGTTATGACCGATAGGAAGGCCAGGGAGCTCGGAGTCGGCGGCGAGGTACTCTGCACTATACATTAATCCGGCGGTACGGTTGAAAGCGGCTGGAACGAAGGAATACACTGCGCCAGAATTACGGGCGCGCCCGGGCAAAAAAAGCCCCGTGGCTGGCGCGTAAATAATAAAAAGCACAGCGCACTATAAAGAGAAGGACGCTCAGTATGTCAAGGATAGGTAAACAGACGATAGCCGTTCCGGCGAATGTCAAGGTCGCTCTCGAAGGGAAGAAGGTCAAGGTGACCGGACCGCAGGGCTCCCTTGAGGTCTCGGTAAGGGACGAGATAAGCGTTGAGCTCAAGGATTCCCAGATTACCGTAAAGAGGGCTGACGAATCGAGGACCGCAAAGTCGCTGCACGGGCTTACGAGGACCCTCATAGCCAATATGGTAAAAGGCACCTCCGAGGGCTTCCAGAAGAAGCTCGATATAGTCGGGGTCGGCTACAAGGCCGAGGTGCAGGGAAACTCCCTCAACCTGGCGCTGGGCTATTCGCACCCGGTGAAGTACGAGCTCCCCAAGGGCATAAGCGCCGCGGTCGAGAAGCAGACCGCCATAACCATAAAGGGCGCGGACAAGCAGCTTGTGGGCCAGGTCGCCGCCGACATAAGGGCGTTCAGGAAGCCCGAGCCGTACAAGGGCAAGGGCATAAAGTACTCGGACGAGGTAATACGGAGAAAGGCCGGCAAGGCTGGCAAAGCCGGGGGTAAATAAGAGAGATGAGCGGCAGGATAGAAAATCAGAGCGGCTTTGAGAGAAGGAAGGCGCGCGTAAGGAAAAAGATAAAGGGCACCGGTGAGCGCCCGCGCCTGAACGTACGCAGGTCCAACAAGCACATATACGCGCAGGTCATAGACGACGCGGCCGGGAAGACGGTGGTCGCGGCATCGACCAAGATGAAGGGCTTCGACGGGACTGACGCGAAGAAGCTGGACGCGGCCAGGAAGGTCGGCCAGGCAATCGCCAGGCTCGCCCTTGAAAAGGGCATCGAGAAGGTGGTCTTCGACAGGTCCGGCTACATTTACCACGGCAGGATTAAGGCGCTCGCGGAGGGCGCAAGGGAAGGCGGTCTCAAGTTTTAGACCGTTCATGATAAAAGCGCATATTTGGGGTTTCCTCCAAACCAGAACCAGCAAGGAGGCTTTTTTTTGGACAAGATAGACGTAAACGCCCTCGAGCTTAAAGACAAGCTCGTATACCTCAATAGGGTCGCCAAGGTCGTCAAGGGCGGAAAGAGGTTCAGCTTCAACGCCATAGTCGTCGTAGGCGACGGCAAGGGATACGTTGGGATAGGCCTGGGCAAGGCGAACGAAGTGCCCGAGGCCATACGCAAGGCGATAGAGCAGGGCAAGAAATCGCTCATCCGCGTGCCCATAGTCGATGACGGCACCATACCTTACGAGGTGATGGGCGCTTTCGGGGCCGGAAGGGTCTTCTTGAGGCCGGCCTCGCCCGGTACCGGCATAATAGCCGGCGGCGGCGTGCGCGCGGTCGTCGAGTCGGTCGGCATAACGAACGTGCTCACGAAGTGCATCGGAACCAACAACCCGCATAACGTCGTGAAGGCCACAATGAACGCGCTTTCGCAGCTCAGGAGCCCGGAGAACATCGCGGAGAGCCGCGGCAAGCAGCTCCAAGAGGTAAGGTGAGATGGCAGGGAAGATAACGGTTACTCTCAGGAAAAGGCCGGCGACCGAAAGGCTCCGGGTGATACTCAAGGGGATGGGCCTTAAGAAGACCAACAGCACTAGGGTGCTTGAGGACACTCCCGCCATCAGAGGCATGGTAGACAAGGTCTCGCACCTGGTGTGCGTTAAAGAGGGCTGACGCGGAGTTTTTGGCGGCCCATTCAACGGCATGGCCGCGGCAAGGACCGGCGGATTTAAATCGGACCACAAGAGGAATTTAAAATGCTCAACAGGCTCAAGGCGCCCAAAGGCGCCAACCAGAAAAAGACCAGGCGCGGGCGCGGCGAAGGCAGCGGCCTCGGAAAGACCTCCGGAAGGGGCGGCAAGGGCCAGACAGCGAGGACCGGCGGCAACGTTAAGCCGGGCTTCGAGGGCGGCCAGATGCCGCTTCAGAGAAGGCTCCCCAAGAGGGGCTTCACGAACATCTTCAAGACAGAGTACCAGATCGTGAACATCGGCGCGATAGGCGAAGCCTTCAAGGCCGGAGAGACGGCTGACCCGGCCGCCATGCTGGAGAAGGGCCTCCTGAAGAGGAAGCTTCCGCTGAAGGTCCTCGGCCAGGGCGAGATAAAGACCGCGGTCACCGTAAAGGCCTCGAGCTTCAGCAAGTCCGCCATCGAGAAGATAAAGGCAGCCGGCGGGAGCGCGGAGGTAATCTGATTTGGCGGCAATCACTCCGAACATAAGCAAGATTCCGGAGCTTAACCGCCGCATACTCATAACCCTAGCGATGTTGGCCGTCTTCCGGATAGGTGTCTTCATCCCTACGCCCGGAGTGGACAGCGAGGCGCTGGCCGGGTTTTTCAAGTCAGCTAGCGGCACGCTTCTCGATTTCGCCACCATGTTCACAGGCGGCGCGCTCGAGCGTTTCTCCATTTTCGCGCTGGGCATAATGCCCTACATAAGCGCCTCCATCATCATCCAGCTCCTGACCGCCGTGGTCCCGCACCTTGAGAAGCTCCAGAAAGAGGGCGAGCCCGGCAAGAAGGTCATAACCCAGTACACGCGGTACTCTACCATCGGCCTTAGCATAGTCCAGAGCCTAATGATAGCCGTGGGTCTGGAGTCGATGAGGGGGCCCGCCGGCGAGGCGATCGTCCTCAACCCGGGCTGGGACTTCAGGCTCCTCACGATGATAACCCTGACCACGGGGACCGCGTTCCTCATGTGGCTGGGCGAGCAGATTACAGAGCGGGGGGTAGGCAACGGCATATCCCTCCTTATATTCGTCGGCATCGTGGCCAACATGCCTTCGGCCCTGTACAATACGATCCTTCTCGTAAGGGCCGGCGAGATGAGCCTTTTCGTCATCCTCTTCCTTCTTGTCCTGATGGTGGCGGTCGTCGCCTTCATCGTTTTCATGGAGACGGGCCAGAGGAGGATACCCATACAGTATCCGAAGAGGGTGGTGGGCCGGAAGGTCATGGGAGGCGGCACGCAGCACCTGCCGCTCAAGGTGAACACCTCGGGTGTCATACCGCCCATATTCGCGTCGTCGATAATCGTGTTCCCTGCAACGGTCGCGAGCTTCATAGAGGTGCCGTACCTCGGGTGGGTTGCGAACAGCATGAACCCGGACGGGCTGCTTTACAACCTCTTGTACGTAGTCCTCATAATATTCTTTACGTACTTCTACACCGCGATACAGTTCAACCCGAAGGACGTTGCGGAGAACCTGAAGAAGTACGGCGGCTTCGTCCCGGGCATAAGACCGGGGGCGAATACGGCCGATTACCTGGATACAGTGCTCACGAGGCTCACGTTCTGGGGCGCCATATACCTCTCGGCCGTTTGCGTTCTGCCATCGTTCCTGGTCGTCGAGTTCAACGCGCCTTTCTACTTCGGTGGCACAGCGCTCCTCATAGTCGTCGGCGTCGCTATGGACACGGCGCAGCAGATAGAGTCGCACCTCCTGGCGAGGAGCTACGAGGGGCTTCTTAAAAAAGGAAAGATCAAGGGCAGGGGCCTTTAGAGCATGAACATCATCTTGTTGGGGGCTCCGGGCGCGGGCAAGGGAACGCAGGGCAAGAACCTTTCAGAACGGTTCGGGATACCGCAGATATCGACGGGCGACATCCTCCGCGCGAACGTGAGGAACAAAACGCAGCTCGGCCTCCAGGCCAGGGAGTACATGGACAGGGGCGCGCTCGTCCCCGACGAAATAGTCGTCGGGATGGTCGTGGACCGCATCAAGGAGGACGACGCGAGGAACGGGTCCATACTGGACGGCTTTCCTCGGAACATCGCGCAGGCGAAGGCGCTTGAGGCTACACTCGATTCGCTCGGCAAGAAGATAGACGCCGTGATAGGCATGGAGGTCGACAGGAAAGAGCTCGTAAGGCGCCTTTCCGGACGGCGCGTCTGCAGGAAGTGCGGCGCCAGCTACCATGTCATCTTCAACCCGCCGGTCAATATCGGCATGTGCGATACCTGCGGCTCCGAGATATACCAGCGGGACGACGACAAGGAAGAGACGATAGAGGCCAGGCTCAAGGTCTACGAAGAGGAGACCTTGCCGCTTGTCCGTTTTTATACAGAAAAGGGCCTTTACAGGGGCATAAGCGGGAAGGGGCCGGTTGACCGGATCACAGAGGCAATCGTGGGCGCCATTGAGCAGGGAAGCGATAATCCTAAAGTCTCCTGAAGAGGTCAGGACCATGCGGAGGGCCGGCCTTATCGTGGCCGAGGTCCTCGAGGTCCTGAAAGAGAAGGTCGGGCCCGGGGCAACCACCCTGGACCTCGATAAGATAGCGGAAGAAGAGACCCGGAAGAGAAAGGCCGTACCGGCCTTCAAGGGCTACAAGGGATATCCTCACACGCTCTGCACGTCGGTAAACGAGCAGGTAGTGCACGGGATGCCATCCAAAAGGGTGCTTTTCGAGGGCGACATCCTGAGTATCGATTTCGGGGTGCTCTTTGAGGGGTTTTACGGGGACTCCGCGGTTACTCTACCGGTAGGGAAGGTCTCCGAAGAGGCGGGCCGCCTCATGAGTGTGACCGAGGAATCCCTCGGAAAGGCCATAGAAGCCGCCCGCCCCGGGAACAGGCTCGGCGACGTATCCGCGGCGGTCCAGGCGCACGTCGAGGCGCACGGGTTTTCGGTAGTAAGGGAGTTCGTGGGGCACGGCATCGGAAGGGAGCTCCATGAGCCTCCGCAGGTTCCGAACTTCGGCATGCCGGGCCGCGGGATAAAGCTAAAGGCAGGCATGGTCCTTGCCATCGAGCCGATGATAAACATCGGCGGGTGGGCCGTAAAGGTACTGAACGACGGATGGACGGCTGTAACCGCGGACGGGAGCCTGTCCGCGCATTTCGAGCATACCGTGGCCGTGACCGAGAGCGGGCCGCAGGTGCTCTCCAGCTTATAGCGGGAACGAGGGGGAATGGCAAAGGAAGAACCGATACAGGTAGAGGGGACGGTAATCGAGACGCTGCCGAACGCGATGTTCAGGGTGGAGCTCGAAAACGGGCACAAGGTCCTCGCGCACGTATCCGGGAAGATGCGGATGCATTTCATAAAGATACTGCCCGGAGACAAGGTCACGATCGAGCTTTCTCCCTACGACCTCACCAGGGGCAGGATTACATACAGGGCCAAGTAGTTAAATAAAGCGAGGATTGAGATGAAGGTAAGAAGCTCGGTAAAAAAGATTTGCGCCAAGTGCAAGATCATAAAAAGGAGCGGCGTTGTCCGCGTGGTCTGCACAAACCCCAAGCATAAACAGAGGCAGGGCTAAGGCCCTTCTGCGTTTTCTTTCAAAGGAGGAAGAAGTTGGCAAGGATCGCGGGTGTAGACCTTAAGAAAAATAAAAGGATAGATGTGGCGCTGACCCAGATCTACGGCATAGGCCAGGCCTCTTCGAGGAAGATACTCGAGAGGGCCGGGGTCGAGCCCTCGATAAAGGTCCAGGACCTTACCGAGGCCCAGGTCGCGACCATAAGGAAGGTCATAGACGGCGAGTTCAAGGTGGAGGGCGATCTCAGGAAAGAGGTCTCCATGCATGTCAAGATGCTCATAGACATGGGCTCCTACAGGGGCATCCGCCACAGGAAGAACCTTCCCGTCCGCGGCCAGAGGACGCACACGAACGCCAGGACAAGGAAGGGCCCGAGGAAGGGTGTGGTCGCCGCGAGGAAGACCGAATAAGGCCACTGAAATAATACTGGATTTCAACACTGGTTCCGGGGCATAATAATTGTTTGCGTGAGCCAGGCCCGGGTGGAATGCAAGATGCCGGGCGGGTTGCCCGCCGGATGCCGTTGAACGTCGATAAATCGATACTATTTTGAACAGCCAGTTTCGGAGGAGTTAAATGGCAAAGGCCAAGAAGGAAAAAAGGTCCGTATCCAGGGGGGTCGCCCACATAAAGTCCACCTTCAACAACACGATCGTGACCATCACCGACCCGGCGGGGAACGTGATAGCCTGGTCGAGTTGCGGCGGGCAGGGCTTCAAGGGTTCGAGGAAGGGCACCCCTTTTGCCGCCCAGGTAGCTGCCGAGACGGCGGCCAGGAAGGCGGTGGACAGCGGTGTCAAGACCGTCGAGGTCTTCATAAACGGCCCCGGCGCGGGCAGGGAGGCGGCCCTGCGGGCGCTCCAGGCCGCCGGGTTCAGCATAAGCCTAATAAGGGACGTAACGCCGCTTCCGCATAACGGGTGCAGGCCCCCTAAGAGGCGCAGGGTATAAGAAAAAGAATTTTGCAGATTCGGCGCCCGGACGCGCCGAGACAATGGAGGATGCAAGTTGGCAAGGTATACTGAATCTGTTTGCAAGATCTGCAGGCGCGAGGGGATGAAGCTTTTCTTCAAGGCCGAGCGCTGCTACACCGACAAGTGCGCGTTCGAGAGAAGGAGCTATGCGCCGGGTCAGCACGGCCAGGCCAGGAGCAAGGTCTCCGAGTACGCGCTGCAGCTCCGCGAGAAGCAGAAGGTCAAGAGGGTATACGGGCTCATGGAGTCCCAGTTCAGGAGGACCTTCAGCGACGCGGACAGGTCCAAGGGCATCACCGGCGAGAACCTGATATCCATGCTCGAGAGCAGGCTCGACAACGTCGTTTACAGGCTCGGGATAGGCGGCTCCAGGAGCGAGGCCAGGATGATGGTGACCCACGGCTACTTCCGCGTGAACGGCAGGAAGGTGGACATCCCGTCTTACAGGGTCAGGCAGAACGATATAATTGAAGTCGCCGAGAAGAGGAAGAAGGAAGCCAGGATCGCCGACAACCTCAAGTCGGCCGAGAGCAGGCATGGGATACCGGAGTGGCTTTCGCTCGACAAGGAGAACCTCAAGGCCACGGTGACGAGGCCCCCGAGGAGGGAAGACACTACGCTCCCGATGCACGAGCAGCTCATAGTCGAGCTCTACTCCAAATAATCAGTCCTTAAGACCTGCCGCCGGCTGAAGCATCAGCCGGCGGAAACCCATTTTTTCAGGTCACTACAATTTAAAAAAGGGATGGGTAAACCATGCAGAAAAACTGGCGTGAACTTATCAAACCGAAGAAGTTGGAGGTAGAGAAAGACACGCTTACCCCGACGTACGGCAAATTCGTCGCCGAGCCGCTGGAAAGGGGCTTCGGCGTGACGATAGGTAACGCCCTCAGGAGGATACTCCTTTCCTCGCTGCAGGGAGCGGCGATAACCTCAGTGAAGATAGACGGCGTGCTGCACGAGTTCTCCTCGATCCCCGGGGTCAAGGAGGACGTTTCCGATATAATACTGAACTTGAAGCAGGTAAAGCTCAAGCTCCACGGCGAGGGCCCCAAGACCCTGAGGATCAAGTCCAACGGCGAGGGTGTGCTCACCGCAGGCGACATTATAACCGATGCCACGACGGAGGTCCTGAACCCCGCGCAGCACATTGCCACCGTTTCCAGGGACTCGAAATTCGACTGCGAACTGGCCGTCAGCACCGGCAAGGGATACGTGCCTTCCGAGAGGAACAAGCTTCCAGAGATGCCGATAGGGACCATTCCCATCGACTCGGTATTTCAGCCGGTGAGCAGGGTGAACTTCAACGTGACCCACGCCAGGGTGGGGCAGAGGACCGATTATGACAAGCTCGTCCTCGAGGTATGGACGACAGGCGCCATAGACCCGCAGAGCGCGGTCGCGGTCGCGGCCAAGGTCCTCAAGGACCAGTTGAGCGTCTTCATAACCTTCGAGGAGACCGAAGAGGCCCCTTCGGAGAGGGGCGAGGGAAAGCCCCAGTTCAACGAGAACCTCTTCAAGACCGTGGACGAGCTCGAGCTTTCAGTGAGGTCGGCAAACTGCTTGAAGAACGCCGACATAAAATACATCGGCGAGATGGTCCAGAAGAGCGAGCAGGAGATGCTCCGCACCAAGAACTTCGGGCGGAAGTCCCTGAACGAGATAAAGGAAATACTCCGCGGCATGGAGCTCGATTTCGGCATGAAGCTCGATAACTTCCCGTCGAGGAAAGATCTCGACGCCATGCATTCGGAACACAAGGAAACCGCCTAAGGGGCTGTTGAAAACTCAAAATCACATTCAGGCTGTTCAAAAAGCTCAAGATGCCAGGAGTCAAAAAATGAGGAATGAGGCGTACTTTTTTGTACGTCGGAGTGTCCAATTTTGAAGACGACTCCGCAGATTGGGCTTTTTCAGCAGCCTGCTAAGGGGATTAAGTAATGAGACACAACAGGGACGAAAAGAGGTTCGACAGGAGCTACAGCCACCTCAAAAGCATGCTCGCCAACATGACGAACGACCTCGTCATGCACGGAAGGATAAAGACCACGACCCCCAAGGCAAAGGTCTTGAGGCGCTATGCCGAGAGGATGATCACCCTCGGGAAGAATGGCAGCCTCGCCTCGAGGCGGAGGGCCATGGCCTTTATGAGGAGCAAGGTGGCTGTAGACAAGCTCTTCTCGGACGTGGCACCGCAGTACAAGGAGCGCAGCGGCGGCTACACCCGGATTTTGAAGCTCGGCAACCGTCCCGGCGACAACGCCCCGATGTCCTTTATCGAGCTCGTGGAGGGGGCCGCAGCGGCAGCAGAGGCGCAGCAGGCGGCAAAGGCCGCGAAGAAGACGACGGTAAGGAAGGCAAAGGCGCCTGCCAAGCCCAAGGCAGCATCAGGCGAGAAAAAGGCCGCCGCAAAGAAGGCGGCCCCGGCCAAGACAAAGGAAGGCGCTGAGGCCAAGCCCAGGGCCAGGAAGTCTCCCGCCAAAAAGGCCGAGAAAAAGGAAGAATGATCGCAGGGACGGGGCTAAAGCCCCGTCTCATTTTTTACGGAATTTGATTTCACGCCGAATTCATCTATAATTGTGGTAACAAATCCGGGGTGCCTAACATCCGGGGAAGCATAAGGACCGCAGCCCTGTCTTACCGCCCGCCGGCCAGACCGGCAAAAAATCCGCAGGAACCGGAGGTGTGTATGTCGAAGTCCATGACCAAGTCGCAGATAGAGGACCATCTTGCAAGGGAGACGGGCATCCCCAAAAAATCGGTCAAGGATGTGCTGACCAAGATGGCGGAACTGGCGTACAGCGAAGCCAAGAACCAGTTCACCGTGCCCGGCCTGGGAAAACTTGTGCTGGTCGACAGGCCTGCCAGGACCGGCAGGAACCCGAGGACCGGCGAAGAGATACAGATACCGGCGAAGAAGGCCGTGAAGTTCAGGCTCTCCAAGGCATGCAAGGACGAGGTGCTCAAGAGGGCTACGGAGTAGGCCTTTCCACTCTTGGCATCGCAGGTCATCTGAAGAATTTATCTCCCTGGAGGACCCTCCAGGGAGATTTTTTTTGGGGCTCGGCAACCCTTGGCGCGGAAAACGAGCGGACCTGCCGTTATTACCTCCCGAACCCGCTAACGAGCCGGACCGGGAGGCGCTCAGTTCTCGGAGCTCTTGTACCTGTACGACCAGACGACGTTGTCGCGGAAGACGAGCTCGAGGACGGTCACGGACTCCCTGCTCTTCGCCTCGTTTTCCACCATGCCGCCCATGTACGCGGGGACCTTCTTCTCCTTGAACCTGTATGTCATCTTCTCTTCGTTGTTCTCATAGCTGACTTCGGTCGGAGTGCCGAACGAGGCGATGACCGCCTGCCTGGTGGTCGAGCCGGCCTTTATGTCGAGAACCTTCGCCTTGTCTATCTTCGTCCCCTCAGTCTTAGTGACGTTCATGCACCCGGCGAGCAGGACCGCCGCGGCGAGCATCAATAGCTTTCTCATTTCGTCATGCCTCCTTCTGGTTCCTCTTTTCCCGCCTCGCCGACCCCGTCCCTTGTCCTGTTCTTTACGCGGTACATGGCGTGGTCGGCCTCGTGTATCAGGTCCTCCTTGGTGGCCGCGTCCTCGGGGAACGACGCGACGCCGAAGCTTGCGGTGAGCTGAAGGTTGAGGCCCTCGTCCATCAGGAACACGTGCTCCCTTATGAGCTTCCTGAGCTTCTCGGCTACCGTGACGGCGTTCTTTTTCGGGGTGCCCGGCATCATGATGATGAACTCGTCGCCGCCGTACCTGCAGGCCATGTCCACGTTCCGGACCATCGAAAGTATGAGCTGGGCTATCTCCTGGAGGAGCTTGCTGCCCCTCAGGTGCCCGTGCGTGTCGTTCACTTCCTTGAAGTAGTCGAGGTCGAAGAATATCATCGAGAGGTCGTATTTGAAGCGGCGCGCCCTCTCGACCTCGTACTCGAGCCTTGAGTGAAGGAACCTCGAGTTGTATAGCTTCGTGAGGTCGTCGGTGATGGTGAGTTCCTGGACGCGGTTGAAGAAGATGGCGTTCTCGATGGCGATTGCCGAATAGTCGGCGAGTGTCGTCAGTATGAGCAGGTCGTCCTCCGAGAAGCCCGCCCCGTCCTCCACCTTGTTTATGAGCTCAATGACCCCCAGGCACTTGCCTCGCGTCACAAGCGGCACGCAGACTATCGACTGCGTGGTGAAGTTCGACATCTCGTCAGCCTTCTTGGAGAAGCGCGGGTCCTTCCCGACATCGGGGACCAGGAGCGGCTTCCTCTCCCTCGCGACCCAGCCGGCAACTCCCTCGCCGAGCTTTAGCCTCAGGTCCTTTATCCTCTCGGATCCCTTGCCTACGACTATCTCGAACTTGAGCTCGTTTGTAGACTCGTCAAGGAGGAGGAGGGACCAGTTCTTCGGGTGGAGGAGCTCGCTTATCTTCTCCATGACGCTATTAAGGACCTCTTTAAGGTCCAGCGAAGATGTGAGCGCCTTCCCGAGCTCGGTAAAAACGGCAAGCTGGAGCCTTTTAAGTTCAAGCTCCCTTGCTTCCCTTGAGTTCAGGTTGCAGTTTCCTGGCGTTTCCATTGCGGAAATATAGCCTATCGAACCCGGGAAATCAAGGACGGAAGGGGGGCTATCCAGGTCTTTTAAGAAGCTCCCGGATGCGTTTTGCGACCTGGCCGGGCCTGCCGTCTCCTATCGCCTTTCCGTCGACCCTTACAAGGGGGATCGCGTCTATTATTGAGTTGGTTATGAAAGCCTCGTCAAAGGAGGAGATGTCCCCGGCTTTTACCGTTATTTCCCTGACCGGGATGGACTCCCTGCGGGCGAGCCTTATTACGTTATCCCTTGTTACCCCGGCCAGCACGCCGGAGGAGGGCTTTTGAGAAAGCGGAGGGGTTATGAGCCTTCCGTTTTTAACCAGGAAGACGTTAGACGAGCTACCTTCCGTGAGAAGGCCGTCCTTTGTGAAAATGGCCTCGAACGCCCCGGCTTTTTCGGCCCTCATCCTGGCGAGCACGCTCGGGAGATAGTTGAGGGACTTTACACCCGGGAGCGGAGGCGCAATGTCATCCACGAAAACGGCGCTTACGCCCTTCCTGGCAACGCGCTCGATGCGCGCCGTATCGAGCGGCTTGACTATTATTATGCGCGTGGACTTAAGGCCCTTTGACGGCAGGTGGCTTGCCTTGTCAGGCCCCCTCGTAAGCATGAGCTTAACATAGGACTCTCCTTTGACGAGCCCGTTTTTCTCAAGCAGCGCCTCGACCGCTCCGTCCGTTACGTCTCTTTCGAAGTCTTTCAAGCCCCCTGGCGGAAGGCCCAGGAAGCGGGCCCCGGCCCTCAGCCTCCCCATGTGCTCCCTGAGGAAGAGGGGCTTGCCGTCTCTGGCCTTGAGCGTCTCGTACAGGCCGTCGCCGTATGAGAGACCCCTGTCGAATACCGATACCGTCGCCCGTCCCTCGGGAAGGACCTTCCCGTCAAGGTAGACCCATAGCCTCATTCCGTCCCCTCCTTAAGCCCCAGCGCGTCCAGGAAGTCCCTGGCCTTCAGCATGGTCTCCCTGTATTCGTCCATGGGGTCCGAGTCCGCGACTATGCCGCCGCCCACCGAAAGGTGAAGAGCCCCGTCCATGCATATCGCCGTCCTTATGGCTATCGATACCTCCGCGCCGCCGTTCAGGTCGAACCAGCCGATGCCGCCCGTGTATACCGAGCGCCTTGAGGTTTCAAGCTCGTCGATTATCTCCATTGCCCGTATCTTGGGGGCGCCGGTTATGGAGCCGCCGGGGAACATGGCCTTCAATGCCGCTGCCGGTCCGATGCCGTCCTTAAGCCTTCCCCCCACGGTCGAGACCATGTGGTGCAGGTGCGGGTAGCTTTCGACCTCGGCGAACGAGCTGACCTCCACCGTGCCGGGGACGGAGATACCGCCCAAGTCGTTCCGTTCGAGGTCGACTATCATCACGTGCTCGGATGCCTCCTTCGCGCTGGACTTAAGCTCCCTTATGAGCCCCGCATCCTCGTCCGCTGAATTTCCGCGCCTTCTGGTCCCTTTGATGGGGCGCGTCTGGGCCACTCCGCCCTCTACGCGGAGAAGGCATTCGGGGGAGTTTGAGACTATCTGGAAGCTCCCGAAGTCCATGAGCGCCGCGTAGGGCGCGGGATGCCTCTCCGAGAGCAAAAGGAAAAGGGCGAGGGGGTCTCCCGTCCATTCGAATGAGAGCCTCTGGGAGAGGTTTATCTGGTAGATGTCTCCTGCTCTTATGTATTCCTTCGCCCTCACGACCGCCTTGACGTATTCCTCTACAAGGACCTCCGAGCGCATCCTCCGGGCCCTTTCGACATTCCTCCCAGGCACTGCCCTGGCCCCGGCGATAAGCATCCTCCTGAACTCCTCATACCCATTTTTCTCGCATGATGACGAGACGAGGAACCCCTTTTCTTTCCCGTGGTCGTACGCGAAGACATGGTCGTAAAGACCCGCGATGCAATCCGGTATTCCCGGGCGATCAGTCCTTTTGAAACCCCTGCCTGGCTCGATCAAATCCTTCAGGTCGTATGAGAAGTAGGCGGCCATGCCGCCATTGAAAGGGAAGGTGCCGTCTGCTACGGTTCTTGCTTCCTCTTCGAGTACGGCGGTTATCGCCTCGAAAGGGTCAGCGTAAGCCCCGGGCCTGCCGTCCACGGAGGTGACGCCATTCTCCGTCCTTATGACCCTTCTCGGCCCGGCGCCGACGAATGAATAACCCGGCCCCCGTGGGTTCCGGATTATGAACGCGTTCCCGAGCGCTTTAAGCACGATGTAAGCGCCTTCAGGCCCAAGCCCGGGTATCTCCTCGACTATCATCTTTGTCATAAGTGACTCAGGATATATTTTTTCATTCTGCCGGTCAAGGCTCCCTTTTAGTTAATGAAATGAGAGAGGTGTTATAGTATATTCGTAAGGAAATTGGACGAATCCTGGAGTTTATCTGAGGACTGCATGGCGAGGAGAAAGACAAGAGAGATACGGGTCGGGTCGGTGAGGGTAGGGGGCGATGCCCCGATAACCGTACAATCGATGACTTGCACGGATACCGCCGACGTCCGCTCGACCGTCGCCCAGATAAAGGCGCTCGAAGCGGCCGGCTGCGAAATAGCGCGTGTGGCGGTGCCTGACATGACTGCAGCCAGGGCGGTCGCGGAAATAAAGAGGTCCATTTCCATCCCGCTTGTCGCTGACATCCATTTCGACTGGCGGCTCGCGCTCGCTTCCCTCGAGAGCGGCGCCGACTGCCTGAGGATAAACCCCGGCAATATAGGCTCGGAGGCAAGGACAAGGGAGGTGGTGAAGGCGGCTAAAGAACGGGGCGTTCCGATAAGGATTGGCGTGAACGCGGGCTCTCTCGAAAAGGACATACTCTCGAAATACGGGCACCCGGTTCCTGATGCGCTCGTCGAGAGCGCGATCCGCCATATCCGGATACTCGAGGACATGGACTTCAGCGCGATAAAGGTGTCTCTAAAGGCGTCGAGCGTGCCGCTTACGGTAGAGAGCTACAGGCTCCTAGCGGAGAAAGTCGACTACCCCTTCCACATTGGCATAACCGAGGCCGGCACCCCGTTTGCCGGGAGCATAAAATCCGCGGCAGGGCTCGGCATACTGCTCTCGGAAGGCCTCGGCGACACGCTCAGGGTCTCTCTTACCGGCGACCCGGTGGACGAGGTAAGGGCAGGGTGGGAGATATTGAAGGCCCTGGAGATACGCGAGCGCGGGGTCCGTATCATATCATGCCCCACATGCGCCCGGCTCAAGTTCGACAGCATCGGCATTGCGGGGGAGGTCGAAAGGCGGCTTTCAAAAATTACGGAATCGATAAAGGTCGCCATAATGGGCTGCGTGGTGAACGGCCCAGGAGAGGCCGTTGAGGCCGATATCGGGATAGCGGGCGGCGACGGCTCCGGCATGCTCTATGTGAAGGGCAGGCAGGTCGGCAAGGTGGCGGAGAAGGACATAGTAGAGAGGGTTGTCGCGGAGGTAAACAAGCTCATCGAGAATAGAAGGAGCTGACGGCCCCCCCAATCCGTCCATTAAGCATATACCCGGTGAAACCCTTCAACCTCCATCAAAAGCTCCTTAACGATACCTTCGAGATAACCCGGCTTAAGCTTTCTCTGGCGCTTCTCATGAACGATTCGTCCTTTCCGTGGGTCATACTCGTCCCCATGAGGGAGGGCGTAACGGAGCTTCACGACCTTCCGGCGGTGGACAGGGCTGTCCTGATGGAGGAGATGGCCGCCGCGTCGAGGGCGATTGAGAAGCTGTACAGGCCCGACAAGATAAATATCGGCGCGCTCGGGAATATCGTCCCGCAGCTCCACATCCACGTGGTCGGGCGGAAAAGAGATGACCGGGCATGGCCCGGCCCTGTCTGGGGGAGCGGCTCTCCTCTGCCTTACCCGGAGGCCGCGCTCAAGGCCGCGCTCGCCTCGCTTAAAAGGGCCTTCCAGGACGAACTCGCTATAGGCAACCTCTAATAATTGCTATTTTCCCCGGACTCTGCGTCAGGGCGTGAATAAAAATGCTCACATATTCACATATATGCTCCGCTTTTTACTCCCGCCCTTCTTTGATTGCGGGAAAAATTTCTAATTTTTAGATGAACGGCCAGAAACCCCCGGCCTTTCAAGGCCGGGGATGAATGGCCGCCCGGAGCGGAGCCAGCGTAAGCTGGCGTAGCGGAGGCAATATCGCCTCACGGGTTCCCGATACCCCGGCCTTCAGGCCGGGGAGCGGTTCATAGGTTGCCAATATTCTGAAAAAGGCAATCAGGGAATGCCCGCATCAGAGACGGAGGTGCAGGCAGGGCCTCCAGTCCGGATCTCCGAGCCCGGCAGACTCGTTTTTTACATCCACGTGCTCGAGCCTGAACTTCTTGTCCCCGAGAAGCGGCCATATCGGGTATTCCCACATGTCCCCCGCCCCCGGCATCAGCCCCAGGTCAGTGCAGTCCTGCCTGAGTATTATCCCGGCTGCCTCCACGTAGTTCCACTTGAGTTCCGGCCTTGCCCTGAAATAGATGTCCACCCGTTCTGCCGTAAGGACGGAGAACCCGTTATATGGCAGGAGCGGGCGCTGGTAATTGAAAAGCAGCCAGGGTAGCGTTGCGATGAATAGCAGGGCAGCCGCGAGGAATGGAACGCCTTCTTTTTTCGTAAAGGAAAAGAGCATGCCTATGAGCGGCGAGGCGGCCACGAAAAGCGGCAGGTGCAGGCGGCTGTGCCAGGGCTGCCACCTCAAAAGGAGCGAGAAGAGGAGGAACCCCGAGACGATGCAGAGCGAAAGAAAGAGCGTCTTTTTTCTGTCCATCGCCCGCTTGCCTATGAACGGCAATGCGGCGAGCGCGGCGATTATCAACAGGATGTGCGCCGGGTTGCCGTCAAGGTCCTCGTGGAGCTCGGTCCCTATGCGGAAGGCAGTCCCGCCCCATGTGGTAGCCTTGTCTTGCGGGTCAAGGCCGAGGATGCGGTGCGCGGAGACTACCGCGCCCTCTATTGCCCGGTTCGCGCCCTGGAAAGGGAGGCCCATGTGTATGGCCGCGTTACGGAGAAGGTTCGAGGCGAGCGTCCCCGCAGAAATCCTCGAGTTCGTGTATGTGAATTCCTGGCTTTCTGATTCGGCGCCCGGCCCCAGGGGGCTCCCGAATACGGCCTGGTTCCTCGCATAGTGCCCCGCGTTTATGAGGAGCACGAGCGCGGCTATCAGGGCCGCAGGCGCTATTACCGATTTCCTCTGCCTTGACGCGCCTTCCAGCGCGAACCACACAACGAAAGGGAAGGCGTATATGTACGCCGTGCCCTTTGTGAGGACCGCAAGGCCCAGGGCCGCGCCGGCAAGGAATGCCTTCCATATCCCGCCTTCTTTTTCTTTTGCAAATAGCGCTCCCCAGTAGATGAAAGAGACGAGCCAGAGCGAAAGGACGTAGTCGTTCTGTGTGCTGGTCGACTGGAGTATGCCCATCGGAAGGGTCGCTGCGGCAAGGGCCGAAAAAGCCTGTCCCCTTGCCCCAAGCCCGAGCATTTTCGCGATGAGCGAGACCCCGACAAGCGAACCGGACATCGCGCCCCACTGGACGAGGTTCGCGAGGTTGTCGTTATCGCCCAGGGCCATTAAATGCGCTATGACGAGCTCGGCCCCGGGGCTTAAGTGTATCTGTCTCAGCACGTTTGTCGGATAGTGATGGATGGACTGGTTCTGGAGCCAGTGCGCCACCCGGCTCATGTGATAGGTCATGGAGTCCCAGTTGTTCGGGGGCGAGGCTAGCGCGATAACGAGAGTAATGGCCGCTATCAGGAACGCGCAGATGATGGCGAATGTCCCGGCCTTGCCAAGCGGGCCGTCCTTACCCGGCCTACGCTCATTTGTAACGCGCGGACCGAAAAAGGCCGGGACAAGGGAAACGGCGGCAAAGGCCGCCCATGATGCCGCTATCCAGAAATAATCGAAGGCGCGAAAAAGGCTCAGGACCTCGCTCGACGCCGCGAGCAAAAGCCCCCAGACGACGGACGCCCCGAGAAAGGCCTCCCTCTTCCCGGAGCCGGTTCTCCGGAACCCGAGGAAGATGAATATCCAGCATGCCGCAGGCAGTATGAGGAGAGCCGGTTTCATGGATGCCCGGTAAACTATCACCTAAGGCCATCCATTGTCAAACAGGCCATTTCCATCCGGCTTCGGCCTTCTTGACAATCGCAATGCCGGGAATAGACTGAAATTAGGGACGAATTTCGTTCTTCTTTGCTTTAAGTAAGGAGGTGCGCATGAAAGCGCTCGTATATTACGGCCCGGGGAAGAGGGCGTGGGAAGAAAGGCCGAAGCCGGTTTTGAGGGAGGACAAGGACGCCATAGTCAGGGTCACGAGGACAACCATCTGCGGCACGGACCTCCACATATTGAAAGGAGACGTGCCGGAGGTCGAAAACGGGCGGATTCTCGGGCACGAGGGCATTGGCGTCGTCGAGGAGACCGGGAGCGGCGTAAGGAATTTCAGGAAAGGGGACAGGGTCCTCATATCCTGCATCACATCTGACGGCACCTGCGAATACTGCAAGAAAGGGATGTACTCGCATTGCGAAAAAGGCGGGTGGATACTCGGCCACACCATAGACGGCACCCAGGCCGAGTTCGTGAGGATACCGCACGCCGATACGAGCCTGTACAGGATACCCGAGGGCGCGAACGAGGACGCGCTCGTGATGCTCTCGGACGTCTTCCCGACCGGGTTCGAGTGCGGCGTCCTTAACGGCGAGATAAAGCCCGGCGACACCGTGGCCGTTATAGGCGCGGGCCCCATTGGCCTTGCGGCCCTCCTTACCTCGAAATTCTATTCGCCGGCAAGGACGATAATGGTCGATACCGACGCCGGGAGGCTCGCGTCGGCAAAGGAGCTAGGCGCAACCGACACGGTATTGTCCGACGGGAAGGCTGCGGAAAGGATCCGGGAGCTTACGGATGGAAGGGGAGTGGACGTGGCCATCGAGGCCGTGGGCGTGCCCTCCACCTTCGAGCTCTGCGAATCGATAATAGCGCCCGGCGGCCACATCGCGAGCATCGGCGTCTTCGGCGGGCCCGTGGACCTCCACATGGAGAGGCTCTGGTCGCAGAACATAACCCTTACGACGAGGCTCGTAGACACGGTAACTACACCCATGCTCCTTAAAAGCGTGCAGTCCGGGACGCTCCATCCGGAAAAGCTCGTAACGCACCGCTTCAAGCTCGACGAGATAATGAAGGCGTACGACACCTTTTCGCACGCCAGGGAGGAGAAGGCCCTGAAGGTCGTGCTTGAAAGCTGAAGCCCGTACCGAGGCTTACGGATAAAGGAGCCGCTGGCAGGATTGCAGGCAATTGCCGTCCGCTTCTGCCGCTCGAATCGGCAGGCTGCTGAAAAAGTCCATCTGAGTCGAAGCTACGTCGTTCATAACTCCGGCGTACACGAAAAGTACGCCTCATTCCCCGCTCCCCTGTTCCAACCGGGCCTCGCGTCTGGAGCTTTTTGAGCAGCCTGAATAAAAACGGAGTTTTTCAGCAAGCTGTAGTTGTCGGCGCATCGAAAGGCCCGGGTTCAAGCCGGCCTGAAATCCTTCCAAAAGGCCCACTTCTGCTGTAAAATGAAAAACCTAAAACCGAACGGAGTCGATAAATGCTCAAGGTAAGCGGGCTTGCCAAGTCGTATGGCGGGCAGGTCCTTTTCGAGGACGTCAATTTCACGGTTTCCCCCGGCGAAAAGGTCGGCCTTGTCGGGAGAAACGGCCACGGCAAGACGACCCTTATGAAGATAATACTGGGCGAGGTCGAGCCGGACGAGGGGAGCGTATCGTACCCGGGGCACTTCCGGATAGGCCATCTCTCGCAGAGGCTCAGGTTCGATAAGGCGACCGTCCTGCAGGAGGCCGCCTCAGGCCTCCCCAAGAACGAGGACTGGATAGACGAGACCTACAAGGCGGAGACGGTCCTTGCCGGCCTGGGGCTGAGAGAGGAGCTCTTCGAGGCGAGCCCCAGCGTGCTTTCAGGCGGCTACCAGGTGAGGCTCAACCTCGCGAAGGTGCTGGTCTCCGGCCCGGACATACTCCTGCTCGACGAGCCCACGAACTACCTGGACATACTCTCCATGAGGTGGCTTAAGCGGTTCCTCAGGGACTGGGACGGCGCGCTAATGATGATAACACACGACCGGGACTTCATGGACGGCGTGACCACGCACACGATGGGCATACACAGGGCCCGCGTGAGAAAGGTCTCGGGCCCGACCGGGAAGCTCTACACCCAGATACTCAGGGAAGAGGAGGTCTACGAGCAGACGCGCGAGAACGACGAGCGCAAGAGGAAGGAGACTGAGAAGTTCATCGCGAGGTTCAGGGCCTCGGCCACAAAGGCCAGGGCCGTGCAGTCGAGGATAAAGGCCCTTGACAGGAAGGAGAAGCTTGAAAAGCTCTCCGATATTAAGGAGCTTGATTTCTCGTTCAACGAGGCGCCGTTCCCGGGCAAGTACCTCCTCGAGGCCAAAGACCTTTCGTTCGGCTTCGGGGACGGGCCGCTCCTCATAAAGGACTTGAGCTTCGCGCTCGCGAAGGGGGACCGCGTCGGTATCATAGGGAAAAACGGCAGGGGAAAGACGACGCTCCTCAATCTCCTTGCCGGGGAGATCGCGCCGCTTAGCGGCACCGTCGCCAGGAACCAGAACACCAGGATGGCCTACTTCGGGCAGACCAACATAGACAGGCTGAACCCTCAGAAGACCGTCGAGGAAGAGGTCCTCTCTTCGCACCCGGATTTGACCCGCGGCCCGGCGAGGAAGATCTGCGGGGCCATGATGTTCGAGGGGGACTCTGCCCTCAAGAAGATAGGGGTCCTGTCGGGCGGCGAAAGGGCCCGGGTGCTCCTCGGCAAGCTCCTCGTGAGCCCCGCGAACCTCCTACTCCTTGACGAGCCGACCAACCACCTTGACATGGAATCCGTCGACTCGCTCATAGAGGCGGTCGACGTGTTCTCCGGCGGCGTCCTTATAGTAACGCACAGCGAGCTCGTCCTTAACTCGCTGGCTACGAGGCTTATAGTCTTTGACGGCGAGGCAGTCTCGGTCTTCGAGGGCACTTACGCCGAGTTCCTCGAGAAGGTCGGCTGGGAGAGCGAGGCCGTAATGGAGGTAAAGGCCGTCTCTGCCGCGCGCAATGAGAGGCCCGCAAACAGGAAGGAACTGAGAAAGCTAAGGGCCGAGGTCGTATCCGAGAAGGGCAGGGTGCTCGGCCCTATCGAAAAGAGGATAGCCGAGGTAGAGGGGCTCATCGTCGCGCTTGAGAAGGAGGCCGAGCAGGCAAACCAGGCCCTCCTCCTTGCGTCCGAGCGCGGTGACGGAGAGGCCATCTCAGTCCAATCCAGGTCCTATCACGGCGCGCGCCAGAGGATAGACGAACTCTTTGACGAGCTCGAATCCCTTACCGCCGATTACGAGTCCAGGGCAAAGGAGTACGAAACGCGGCTGAGAGAGACGGAAGTGGAATAGGAGGGCAGCCACTGACTCCGGAGGACAACGTTGCCTTCGCTAAACCGGCCTAGAATCTGTCATCCTGAGGGAGTGAAACGACCGACAATTTTTTGCAGGACAGCAAAAATTGAATGCCGAGCCTCTTGGAGGCAGCCCGAAGGGGTCGAGCCCCAGGACGGGATGAGATAAGAATCTCGTATTCAAGCCCCGTCGCAAAAGGCCCGCCCTTTAACGCGCTGCCGCGCTCTTTCCGGGCATAAGGCTTCTCTCCCTCTCCGCCTCCTTCCTCCGGGCTCGGCCCTTGAGTCGTTCGGCCCCTTCGGGGCCTCGCTCCTGCTACCCCGTCTCGCCCGCCCCTCCCCATCCCTATGTTAGCTCCGCCTTATGTCCCCCCGGGTGGTTTGAATACAAAAAAGCTTGTTGGGTCGCGAAGCAGACCCAACAAGAAAAGGCGCAAAGCTTTGTTGGGTTACGCTTGGGTTTTTCCATGTTACGAATAGGTAACGCGCCTCTATTTACCCCTGTTTTTCCCTGATTAAAGCGATTTATACCGGCCAGAGACGGGTAGTTTGTCTATGGGGTGTTACCTCTCGGTAACAATGTGGCGCTTTCTCTGCCCCGCTTCAAAATGGGCTGGCTTCCTAAAAAACCTTTTAAAATCAATGGTTGAAGACAATAAGGGCCTGTTTCCGGCTTTTTGGTATGCATATTGCTAAATATCCGGGTAGGTGGGCATTTGTTTTTGCGCTTTGGAATAAAATCAGTCAGGCCGTTCAAGCGGGTCAGGGGCGGCCTGAGATAAATCTCGCGAATGAGGGGGAGAACATGGATATCAGGCCAAATGACCGCTACCCGCCTTCCGGAGGCCGTTTTTTCATTGCAGTTGGTCATAAGCCAATAGCAGCCATACCGGAGGAGATATGAAGATACTGTTCTGTCATGACGGCTCTGAAAACGCACAAAAGGCGCTGGACAAGACCCTGGATCTTTTCAAGCTCGCAAAGCCGGAAGTAGTACTCTTGATGGTCGTCGAGGGGGCCCGCGACGCAAGCATGGAAAACGAGGAGATATTCGAGAAGCAGCGCTCGGAGGGGCATGATTTCCTCATGAAGACCGCAAGGTACATCACGGGCAAGGGCTTCGACGTGGACGTCATACTCGCGAACGGCGACGCCAGGAAGATGATAATCGAGACTTCAAGGAACAAGCAGCCCGACATCATGGTCGTCTCCAAGCGCGGCGGCGGCATCCTGGACAACATGGTGCTCGGGAGCGTGAGCGCGTATGTGGTCCGCCACGCCAAGTGCCCGGTCCTTGTGCTGCATACATAGGCCCCATACCAAGAAGAGAAAAGCAGGAGGTAGCGGATAATGCAAGTATCAGATCTCTTCAGATACAGGAACCCTGAAATAAAGGCGCTCCATCTCACCTGGATAGCGTTCTTCATCTCGTTCTTCGTATGGTTCAACATGGCGCCCCTGGCCACCACCATGATGAAGAGCCTCGGGTGGCTCACCATGAAGGACGTGAAGATCCTTGCCATCTGCAACGTGGCCCTGACCATCCCGGCCCGCCTCATTACCGGCATGGCCCTCGACAAGTTCGGGCCGAGGAGGGTCTTCTCGGTCCTCATGGTCATAATGGCAGTACCGGCCCTCGTTTTCGCATTCGGCAACTCCTTCGCGCAGCTCCTGGCCTCGAGGCTGGTCCTGAGCTCCATAGGCGCGAGCTTCGTCGTGGGCATCCACATGACGGCCCTCTGGTTCAAGCCAAAGGACATAGGCTTTGCAGAGGGCTTTTACGCGGGCTGGGGCAACTTCGGCTCCGCGGCCGCGGCAATGACGCTGCCCTACATAGCCCTCACCATGTTCGGAGGCGAGAGCGGCTGGAGATATGCCCTTGCCTTGAGCGCGATAATAATGGCCGCCTACGGCGTATTCTACTGGTTCGCGATAACCGACGGTCCGGCGGGCAGCATACACAGGAAGCCCAGGAAGGTCGCGGCCCTCGAGGTAAGCACCTGGGGCGACATGATAAAGCTCCTCATCTGCACCGTTCCCATGGTCGGCATACTCGTGATACTGGTCTGGAGGATACAGAGTTCCGGGTACATGGGCGCGGGCTGGGCGTACGTCTGCTATCTTGTCATAGCCGCAATCGTCATATGGCAGCTCGTACAGGTGCTGCTCGTGAACATCCCGATACTCAAGAAGGGAGTGCCAGAGGACGACAAGTACCCCTTCAACAGCGTCCTGGCCCTCAACACGACCTACTTCGCGAACTTCGGAGCGGAGCTCGCGGTCGTCTCCATGCTCCCGGCCTTCTTCGAGCAGACATGGACCCTTTCCGCCACCCAGGCCGGCCTCATCGCATCGTCCTTCGCCTTCGTGAACCTCTTCGCGAGGCCGCTCGGCGGCCTCATATCCGACAGGTTCACGAGCAGGAAAGTTGTCATGATGGTCTACATGTTCGGCATAGCCTGCGGCTTCTTCCTCATGGGGCTCATGGGCTCGACCTGGCCGCTCGTGCTGGCGATAATCGTGACTATCTGCTGCTCGGTATTCGTGCAGGGCGCAGAGGGCGCGACCTTCGGCATAATACCCTCGATAAAGAGGCGCCTGACCGGGCAGATATCCGGCATGGCGGGGGCCTACGGCAACGTCGGCGCGGTCTTCTACCTCTTCGTACTCACCTTCGTTACCTCGAAGCAGTTCTTCTTCATCATATCAGCCGGCGCTTTCATAAGCTTCATCTTCTGCCTCGTATTCCTCAAGGAGCCGGAGGGCGGGTACTCTGAAGAGTATCACCTATCCTCTGTAGACAGGGAGATAGAGAAGGAGATGGGCGGCCTCGGCCACTAAGGCCCTGTTCCGGAACGGCGCGCGGGAGCTATCGGCTCCCGCGCGTCTTGCCGGTCCTGCCGCGGACGGTTTTTTTCTGGCGGAGCGGAACGGGATTCGGCATAATCCTGCAGCGGTCACCGGGCATCGGCCCCGGCCTGCGGACCCACCACGGGCCGGCTCTTTGCAGGCCCGGCAGTCCATCGGGCCCCGGATGCCTGGTTGCGCCGCCAATACGGACCGGGGAGGGATGATATGAAGATAATGTTCTGCCATGACGGCTCCGAGAGGTCTAATGCCGCCCTTGAAAAGGCCCTCGGCCTCTTCAAGCACCTGAGCCCCGAGGTCTTTCTCATAACGGTCGTCGAGGAGCCGCTGGACGCGACCAGCCACGACGAGGAGAGCTTCGAGAAATGGCGGGCCACCCGCGAGGAGGACCTCCAGGAGGCGGCCAACCGGGTCGTCGAGCACGGGCTCGACGTGGACGCGATACTTGCCATAGGCGACCCGAGGAAGATGATAATCGAGGCCGCGGAGAACAAGAACCCCGATATCCTGGTCGTGGCGCGGCGGGGCGCGGGCCTTCTGGAAAGCATGGTCCTCGGTAGCGTGAGCTCGTTTCTAGTCCGTAACGCCGAGTGCCCGGTGCTCGTCGTCCATTCATGAGGCGCTTCAAGACTGGCCTTCGGTTCAAGGGGCCGCCCCGGACGATTACGCGGCGGCCATTACTTTCGAAAAACGCATGGGCTCTAACCATTATAGCCAGATAGGCCTCAGGGACCTTTTCGACCTCAAGCGGGCCGACACAGTCATACTCCACAAGACCTGGTTCGCCTTCTTCCTTACCTTCTTCGTCTGGTTCAACATGGCCCCGCTCGCCACCACCATCGCGGCAGCGTCCGGCCTTACGATGGACGAATTGAAGCTCCTGGCCGTCTGCAACGTGGCACTTGCGGCCCCGGGCCGCTTCATCATGGCGGGCCTTACCGACAGGTTCGGCCCACGGAAGACGCTTACTCTCATCATGGTCGCAACCTCTGTGCCCTGCCTCGCGTTCGCCTTTGCCGGCTCGTACGGCCAGATGATCGTCTCAAGGCTCCTCCTCGGAATGGTGGGCACCGGCCTCATGGCGGGCATACACATGACCTCGCTCTGGTTCAGGCCCAGGGACATAGGGTTCGTGCAGGGCGTCGAGGCGGGCCTCGGGAACTGGGGCTCGTCCATTGCGGCAATGCTCATGCCGGTCCTGGCCCTTAACGTATTCGGCTCGTGGAGGCTCGCCATAGCCATGAGCGGGGTCCTGATGCTCGTCTACGGGGCCTATTTCTGGTACACCGTATCGGACGGCCCGGAGCGCGCGTTCCGCCGGAGCCCGGGGAAGGGCTCGGCCATAGAGGTCTCCTCCTGGGGCGACCTCGTTGCGGCGCTCATCTGGACCGCGCCGATAACGGGCGTCCTCGCACTCCTGGTCTGGAGAGCGAGGGGCATGGGCTACATCGGAGGGGAGATTGCCGCGCTCGCGTACGCCGTCATAGCCGCCGCGGTCCTTTACCAGACGGGCCGCGTCGTCCGCTTGAACCTCCCCATGCTGAAAAAAGGGGTCCCCGACAGGGACCGATACCGGTTCACCGACGTCGGCGCCCTGTGCCTCTGTTACGTCGCCACCTTCGGCGCGGAGGTCGCGGTAATATCGATGCTGCCGGTTTTCCTGCAGAACGGGTTCAGCCTCACGCCCCAGCTCGCGGGCCTTCTGGGCGCGGCCTTCGCGTTCCTCAATATCTTTTCGCGGGCGCTCGGGGGTTATATCACCGGCAGGATGCCCGCGAAAAGGGGCACCATGCTGGTGTACCTGGCCGGGGTGGCGGTAAGCTTCAGCCTCATGGGGCTCATAACTCCTGAGTGGCCCGTACCGTCCGTGGTGCTCGTAATTCTCCTGTGCGCGCTTTTCGTCACGGGTGGGTGCGGCATAACGTACGCCATAGTGCCGCTCATAAAGAGGCGCATGACTGGCAGGATATCTGGCTACGTCGGGGCATACGGGAACGTGGGCGCCGTCGTCTTCCTGGTCGCCTACACGTTCGTGGGAGAGAGCCAGTTTTTTTATCTGATAGGCGCGGCGGCCCTGGCAGCCTTCCTTTTCTGCCTCTTTTTCATGAAGGAGCCGGCCGGGGCCTTCTCAAAGGAGTACCAGCTTTACTGCGTGGGCAAGCGCCCGGCGGAGGGTGGGCGCGGCAGGGCTTCCGGGGCGCGGGCGCCTTTTGCGGACCGGGGCGCCTGAGGCAGAAAAAAACGTTCCCCGGAATCGTTTTCCGGATGGACATTGCTGAAATTATGTACTATAATCCGTCGCATACGAATAAATTCAAAAAGAGCGAAAAAACTCTGGACAGGTGTGGCGCATTCTGGTATTTTACGCCTACTCAGCGTCATGCAAACACGAAGGTTCTAATGTCCAAGGGCTCGAAGGTCTTTTGTATAGTCCGCGTGCGTCCTGACTGGGAGGACTCTGAACGGCTTTGGAGGACTCAGGTTTGAGTCACAGGATCAGAAAAGAGCTTAAACGCCTCTGCCAGTGTCTCTTCTACGCTGCCGCCGTCAGGGTGCGCCCCGCTGCGTCGATGAATTTCATTTCAGGCAGAATGGCCGCCGACATATCGTCCGGGCTCCCCGCTGAAAGCCGCGCCGCCAGGCCTCGAGAGGAGAGGAAGGGCAGGCGCGCTCTTGAAATCGTGGGCATGATCATCGGCTCGCTCCCCATATATCCGGAAGGTTCCAATACGGTAAA
Source organism: Thermodesulfobacteriota bacterium (assembly GCA_030583865.1). Classification (NCBI taxonomy): domain Bacteria; kingdom Pseudomonadati; phylum Thermodesulfobacteriota; species Thermodesulfobacteriota bacterium. Next base: position 1,036,222 of record CP129479.1, read on the forward strand.
CGCAATCGAAGAGTTCGTCTCCAAGCTCAGGGAAGAGGCCGTCGATTTCTGCCAGAGGGAGGATGCCGTCGAGAAGCCGGCCGTCCCCTGCCTGGGCAGGAAATCGAAGATGTCCAGGAGCGCCGGCCTCGAAGACCTGAAAGTCATGCTCAATCTCGCCAGAGGCAACCTCGAAGAAGCAATCCCCGCCTCTTAATTTATTCAATCCATGACCATCCCGGAAAGGCCCCGCCTCCGCGCAGGTCCGCTCCTGGGCCGCGAGGCCCAGGCTGCGGAACCGGACGGAGGAATCCGGAACTGGCACATGGTGCACATACAGGAACCAGACTGTTTTTTAAAGGCTGCAGAAAAAAACAGAGCAAGCAGAAGCAAAGGAGGTGTAGGGTATGGATTTGAGGAGTTGTAAAAAAATCTTGGTAAAAGGACTGCAGCTCGGGTTTGCGCTGAGTCTCGTAGCAGGTGTTGCCCCGATGAAGGCGGCCGCTTTCGAGAACGCCGAGCCGGGCGATGCCGCCCTCGGTAAGATGTACTTTACCGGCGAGAAGCAGTTCGCGAGCGGCGCGCCGGCCTGCATATCCTGCCACAACGCCGGAGTGGGCTCTCTCGGCGGAGGCGTCCTTGGTCCGGACCTGACCAACGTGTACGCCGACGATTCGAAGAACCCCCTTCTGAACGCGGCATGGATAAACGCCGGGTCCCCGGTAATGGCGCCGGTCTTCAGCAAGAGGAACGTCACTGACGAAGAGGTGTCCCACTTGAGGGCGTTCTTCGCCGAGCAGGCCAATGTCGAGGCAAAACCGGCCCCGACCGGAATCTTCACCATCGTAGGCATAGGCGGTTTCGTAGGAATACTGATTATCTTCAACATAATCTGGAGCGGCAGGTACAGGAACAGGAATAGAGGCACCGCCCACGATGCCCTGTGGAGAAACTACGGCGGAAAAGGAGGGAGGTAATTAGATGGCTACCTGGATTCAAGATGAGATAAACCCCGGTAAAAGGGGTTGGGAAGAATATTACAGGAACCGCTGGCAGTATGACAAGACCGTGAGGTCCACCCACGGCAACAACTGCACCGGCGGCTGCTCCTGGATGGTCTACGTGAAGGACGGCATCATAACCTGGGAGCTGCAGGCCGTAGACTACCCGAAGCTCGACCAGTCCATACCGCCTTACGAGCCCAGGGGCTGCCAGAGGGGCATATCCGCCTCCTGGTACGTCTACAGCCCGGTCAGGATCAAGTACCCCTACTGCCGCGGCGTGCTCCTCGACGCCTGGAAGGAAGCGAGGGCGAAGCACTCCGACCCGGTTGACGCCTGGAGGTCCATAGTTGAGAACGCAGAGCTCCACAAGAAGCTCAAGTGGTCCAGGGGCAAGGGCGGGTTCCGCAGGTTCGACTGGGACACCGCAGCCGAGATAATCGCCTCGGCCCACATCTACACCATAAAGAAGTACGGCCCGGACAGGATCATCGCCTTCTCCCCCATCCCGGCCATGTCGCAGATAAGCTACGCTGCCGGCGCCCGCTACAACCAGCTCATAGGCGGCGTGCACCTTAGCTTCTACGACTACTACACCGACCTCCCGAACGCCGAGCCCGAGGTATGGGGCGAGCAGACCGACTCATGCGAGAGCGCGGACTGGTACAACACCGGCTACTGCGTCATAACCGGCGCCAACCCGAACATGACCAGGACCGCGGACTGCCACTTCGTCTCCGAGCTCCGGATGGGCGGCGCCAAGCTCGTAGTGTGCGCTCCAGACTACTCTCAGGTCACGAAGTACGCCGACAACTGGGTGCCCCTCAAGCCCGGCTCGGACTCCAACTTCTGGATGGGCATAAAGCACGTCATCCTTAAGGAGTTCTTCGTAGACAGGAAGGTGCCGTACTTCGAGGCCTACACCAGGCAGTTCACCGACCTCCCGATGCTCGTGAAGATCGAGAAGGGCAAGGACGGCTGGGAGCAGGGCAGGTTCCTCAGGGCGTGCGACCTCTCCGAATACGACGGCGAGGACAACCCCGAGTGGAAGTTCACCATGTGGGACGAGACCACCAACAAGGCGGTCGTCGTGAACGGCTCTATGGGCTACAGGTGGCCCAAGGACCACCACAGCCACGGCAAGTGGAACCTCCTCCTCCGTGAAGCCAAGACCCAGAAGAACATAAACCCCTCGCTCACGGTCCTCGACCACAAGGAGGACGCGATAGAGGTCAACTTCTACGAGGTCGACAAGCCCGAGAAGTACAAGAGGCAGGTGCCCGTAAGGTACGTGCAGACCAAGGAAGGCAAGGTCGCCGTCACCACGGTATTCGACCTGAAGGTCGCCCAGTGCGGCGTCGCCCGCAAGGGCCTTTCCGGCGACTACTGCAGGAACTACGACGACGAGAGGGGCTTCTCGCCGGCATGGCAGGAGAGGTACACCGGCATTGGCCGCGACACCATCATCCAGATAGCCAGGGAGTTCGCCTCCAACGCGGAAGTGACCAAGGGCCGCTCGATGATAATCACCGGGTCGAGCTACAACCACTGGTACCACTCGAACCTCCTCTACAGGACCGCGATGGACGCGCTCATGCTCTGCGGCTGCGTGGGAAGGAACGGCGGAGGCCTCCAGCACTACGTCGGCCAGGAGAAGCTCGCCCCATTCGACTCGTGGGGCCAGATAGCCCACTCGCTCGACTGGTACAGGCCGCCGAGGCTCATGAACAACCCGAGCTTCTGGTACATCAACACGACCATGTTCAAGTTCGACGGCGCGATAGCGGACTACCACAACGTCCCTGACAAGAACGCCCTCGAGTTCCAGCACACGGTCGACTACAACGTCAGGGCCGTAAGGCTCGGATGGATGCCCTGCTTCCCGCAGTTCAACAAGAGCTCCATAGCGATCTGCGAGGAGGCCCAGAGGGCGGGCGCGAAGTCCGACGCCGAGATAATCGACTACGTGGTGAAGCAGCTGAAGAGCGGCTCGCTCGAGTTCGCGATGCAGGACCCGGACGCGCCGGAGAACTGGCCGAGGGTATGGTTCATATGGAGGGCGAACGCGCTCGGCTCGTCCGCCAGGGGCCAGGAGTACTTCTTCAAGTACGTCCTCGGCACCCATAACAACCTCATCGCCGAAGAGGTCGCCAAGCCCCACGTGAAGGAGATGAAGTACAGGGAGTCCCCGCTCGGGAAGCTCGACCTCCTCGTCGACCTCAACATGCGTATGAACACCACTCCGACGTACTGCGACATAGTGCTCCCGACGGCGCACTGGTACGAGAAGGAGGACATAAACACCACGGAGCTCCACTCCTTCGTCCACCCGATGGGCGCGGCGGTCCCGCCGAACTGGGAGGCAAAGAGCGACTGGGAGGCCTTCAAGTTCCTCTCCAAGAAGTTCTCCGGGATAGCGAAGAAGCACTTCCAGAAGCCGGTCAAGGACATCATCATGTCCCCGCTCATGCACGACACTCCGGGCGAGATAGCGCAGCCCGCGCTTGGCGGCGTGAAGGACTGGAAGAAGGGCGAGTGCGAGATAATCCCTGGCAAGACCACCCAGAGCTTCACGGTCGTCGAGAGGGACTACGCCAACGTGGACAAGATGTACACGGCCGTAGGACCCCTCCAGAAGACCAAGTACGGCTTCCACGGCGTCATGCTCGATGGCAAGGAGCTCTACGAGGACTACCTCAACCAGGAGCACATCGAGAAGAAGGACGTGAACGGCCAGAAGCTCATCTCCCTCGAGACGGCAAAGGACGCCGCGAACTTCGTCCTCGCCTTCTCAGGCACCACGAACGGAGAGGTCTGCTTCAGGCAGTGGTGGGAGGAAGAGCACCACACCGGCCTCACCAAGGACGACTACCTCGAGGCTCGGAAACAGGCCAGGGCGGTCCATCCTGGAATCAAGTACCTCATACCGGACGAGAGGTGCCACGGTCTCGCGCACGAGATGGCCAGCGGAAACAGGAACGTCTCGATGACCTACGACGACATAGTGGCGCAGCCCAAGAGGTGGCTCACCAGCCCGCTCTGGACCGGCGACACGAGGCGCGGAAGGGCATACGGCACCTGGACCATCCAGACCGAGCAGCTCGTGCCCTGGAGGACGCTCACGGGACGTCAGCACTTCTACCTCGACCACCCGGTCTACCTGGACTTCGGCGAGGCCCTTTCAACCGCCAAGTACAGGCTGAACCCGGCCAAGATGAACGAGGTCGAGAAGTCCGACAGGACCGACGCGCTCCACCTGAACTACATCACCCCGCACAGCAAGTGGGCCATCCATTCGACCCACTATGACAACCTGAGGATGCTCACCCTGTCCAGGGGCGGAAACTCCATCTGGCTGAACGACAGGGACGCCGAGAGCGTGGGCATCAAGGACAACGACTGGGTCGAGGCCTACAACGACAACGGAGTCTATGTAAGCCGCGCGGTCGTCAGCGCCAGGATCCCCTCGGGCAGCTGCTTCGCCTACCATTCACAGGAAAGGACCGTGAACATACCCAAGGCGGAGCAGAGGAACAAGATCAGGGGCGGATTCCACAACTCGCTCACCAGGCAGAGGCTCAAGCCGCAGCTCCTGACCGGCGGTTACGGGCAGTTCTCCTACGGCTTCAACGCGTGGGGCCCGATCGTCGTCATCAGGGACACGACGGTCTTGGTGAGAAAAATGAGAAACCAGGAGGTGAAGTGGTAATATGGATCTCAGAGCGCAGCTTTCAATGAGCTTTCATATGGATAAATGTATCGGCTGCCACACCTGCAGCGTGTCCTGCAAGAACGTCTGGACATCGCGCAGGGGCGCCGAGTACATGTGGTGGAACAACGTCGAGACCAAGCCCGGCGCCGGCTACCCCCTCACCTGGGAAGACCAGGAGAGGTACAGGGGCGGCTGGGAGGTCTCGGGCGGCAACTTGAGGCTCAAGCTCCTCAAGGGCCCCGGCAAGATAAGGACGCTGGCGAACATATTCTTCCAGCCCAACCTGCCGACGATAGACGACTACTACGAGCCGTTCACCTATGACTATCAGAACCTCTTCAACGCGCCGGCCGGCGACGACCAGCCCGTTGCGAGGCCGAAGTCGCTTATCACCGGCGACTTCATGGAAAAGATAATCATGGGCCCGAACTGGGACGACGACATGGGCGGCTCGCCGCTCTACGCGGCGAACGACCCGAACCTCAAGGGGCTCTCGGAGTCGCAGAAGGAGATGCTCACCAAGTTCCACAAGCTCTTCTTCTTCTATCTCCCGAGGATATGCAACCACTGCCTCAACCCCGCTTGCGTGGCCTCCTGCCCGTCGGGCGCCATATACAAGAGGGGCGAGGACGGCATAGTCCTTATCGACCAGGACACCTGCCGCGCCTGGAGGTTCTGCGTGAGCGCCTGCCCGTACAAGAAGCCCTACTACAACTGGGCGAACGGGAAGAGCGAGAAGTGTATCTTCTGCTATCCGAGGACCGAGACCGGCCAGCCGAACGCCTGCGCGCACGCGTGCACCGGCAGGATCAGGTTCGTAGGCGTGCTCTTCTATGACGCCGACAGGATAGAGGAAGTCGCGAAGACCCCGGACGAGAGGCTCGTGGACGCGATGAGGGACATAATCCTCGACCCGAACGACCCGAGGGTCATTGAAGAGGCCAGGAAGCAGGGGATCGACGAGAACTGGCTGGTTGCGGCCCAGAACTCGCCGGCCTACAACCTCTTCAAGAAGTGGAGGATAGCGCTCCCGAACCATCCGGAGTTCAGGACGGTGCCGATGAACTTCTATCTGCCGCCGCTCTCCCCGGTCCTCCACAACGCGAAGGCCGACAACGGCGGCCTCTTCGACGCTGAATCCGTCGAGTTCTTCTATTCGATGGACAAGATGAGGGTGCCGGTAAGGTACCTCGCGAACCTCCTTTCCGCCGGCAACGAGCAGCTGGTCATCGAGTCGCTGAAGAAGCAGATGGCCGTAAGGCTCTGGGTGCGCCAGCAGAGGGTCGGAGACGTGGGCGACAGCGCAGCGAAGGCAGCCCTCTCATCCGTGGGCCTCACGCCCGAGGACGCGTTCGAGATCTATAAGCTCACCTCGCTTGGCACCTTCCAGGAGAGGTTCGTGATACCCGAGACACACCGCGAGACGCAGTCCACGGTCGACCCCAGGACCATGTACGAGAAGAGGGGCACGGTCGGCTTCGGCTCCAAGAAGCAGGAACTCGTATCGAGGCAGTGGTAAAGGAAACGATGGTAAAGGCGAAGCACCTGTATACGCATCTGGCCGGGCTGCTTGAGTATCCCGGTGAGGATATAAAGCTCAGGACCGAGGAGTGCATAAACGCGCTCGAAGGCCTTGAGCAGTATCCTCCCGAGGCGCTCGAGGAGATGAAGAAGTTCCAGAAGGACCTGGAGCACATCCCCCTGGACGACCTCCGGGGGGTGTACTCCTACACCTTCGAGCTCACGAGCGACTTCACGCTGGACATGGGATACCACATCTATGACGGCTTCAGGAGGTCAAGCAGCCTTGCCACCATCAAGAGCATGTACGCGCAGAACGGCTTCCCTCTCGACGATTTTTCGAAAGGCGAACTCCCCGACCACCTGCCGGTCATCCTCTACTTCCTCGGCTTCACGGAGAACGAGGATCTCGTAAAGGACTTCCGGGAGAGTTTCTTCATAAGGGCGATGGAGAAGCTGCAGAAGAACTTCGAGAAGAACAGGAAGAATCTCTACTGGCACCTCATCAATGCCGTCTACAGAATTATAGATAAAGACGTAAAAGGAGGCTAAGAATGGACAACGTCCTATTCGGCGTGATGCCGTACATCCTGTTGATGACGGCTATCGTCGGCGCAATCTGGAGATACAGAACCAACAAGTACTCGTGGTCTTCGCAGTCGTCGCAGTTCCTTGAGAACAAGACCCTCTTTTTCGGGTCGTTCCCCTGGCACTACGGCATAATAGTGGTGCTCCTCGGCCACATAATCGGGTTCTTCATCCCGAAGAGCATCCTGCTCTGGAACGCGGTGCCCTTGAGGCTCTACATACTCGAGCTCACGGCGCTCGCATTCGGCCTTCTCGCCCTTTTCGGCCTCCTCGCCCTCATCTACAGGAGGCTTACGAACAGCAGGGTAAAGGCCGTGACCTCCGGGTGGGACGTGCTGGTGCTCATCATCCTTCTCATCCAGGTCCTCACCGGCGTTGGCACCGCCATCTTCTACAGGTGGGGCTCCAACTGGTTCGCTTCATCGGCCGTGCCGTATCTCTGGTCGATAATCAAGCTGCAGCCCAATGTTGACTACATAGCGGGCCTGCCGCTCATCACCAAGGCGCACATATTCAACGCGCTTATCTTCTTCGCGCTGATTCCGTTCTCAAGGCTCGCGCACTTTGTGGTCATCAACCCCTACAAGTACCTCGTAAGGCCTTACCAGGTCGTAAGGTGGTACAGGAGGGGCGGTCAGACAGTGAACGTGGTGCAGTACAAGTAACACAGGGCGGGCGGGCAGAGATGCCCGCCCGCTTTTTTAGACGGCTGTGCAAGCACTTCTGTGATAATACTTTTTTTTCTGATGCGTTTTTTTGTTCTGAAATTCGATAAAGGAGAATCTGCATGTCGAAAATAACAAGATGGGAGCCGGAAAACGAACAATTCTGGCGAGAAACAGGCAGCAAGATTGGATGGACCACCTGCGGCATTACCACCTTCACCCTGGTATTTTCATTCGCTACCTGGTTCGTCATGAGCGCCGTTGTCGTCAGGCTTCCGAACATCGGCTTCAAGTTCACTCCCATGGAGCTCTTCTGGCTCGCGGCCATACCGGGTCTCGCCTCCGGTATCCTCAGGTTGATACACTCCTACTTCATCCCCATCCTGGGGACGAGGCCGGTCGTAAGCATAGCGACCATCATCAAGCTCATACCCATGGTCTGGCTCGGTTTCGCAGTGCAGGATACAAGCACGCCATGGAGCACCTTCATGATAATCGGCTTCCTGAGCGGCATGGGCGGCGGGGACTTCTCCTCCTACATGCCTTCAACAAGCATATTCTTCCCGAAGAGGCTCCAGGGCCTGTCAATGGGCATACAGGCCGGCATCGGAAACTTCGGCGTTAGTGTCGTCCAGTTCGTGACACCCTGGATAGTGGGCTTCTCCCTTGTCGGGGGCGCTTACGGCGCACCCCAGCTCTTCACGAAAATTGACATTATAAAGGACGTGGCGGTCACCAAGAACGAGTCAGGGGTTGTCACGGACATAGTCTACAAGAACCCGGCATTTGCCAGCGCGGTTCTCGTCACCAAGGACGATAACGGCCTGGTGAGCGACGTCTCAGTACAGGAGACAGCCGTAACCAAGAACATGCAGCTCGATATCAAGAGGAACGACGCGGGCGTCGTGACCGACCTGACCCTCAAGAGGGTAGTAAAGAAGGACATGTGGGTGCAGAACGCCGCGTTCTGGTACATACCCTTCCTCATCCTGTCCTTCATCCTGAGCGTCATATTCCTCAAGAGCATCGACCCGGCGGCGCTCGGTTTCAAGGGCGGCAACTTCAAAAAGCAGTTCGAAATACTCAGCACCAAGAACAGGGCGCTCACGCACACCTGGAACTGCACCATAACCTATATCGCGTCATTCGGTTCGTTCTCCGGTTATGCGGCAGCTTTTCCATTGATGATAAGGGTCATCTACGGCGGCTTTGACGGAGCGCCGGACCCGCTGAAGTTCGCGTTCCTCGGCCCGCTCATCGGTGGCCTTTCACGCACCTTTACCGGTTGGATGTTCGACAAGATCGGCGGAAGCAAGGGCATGCACTGGTGCCTGATCGGCCAGATACTGGGCTGCCTTGCCCTCATATTCGGCGGCTATCTTACCCCGACCGGGCTTGAGAAGTTCCCGGGCTTCGTCTATATAATGCTCTGGATATTCCTCATGACCGGCATAAACAACGCCGCTACTTTCAGGCAGTACCCGATAGTCTTCGCGTACTCGCCCGCAAAGGGCGCGCAGATGCTCGGCTGGACCGGCGCGTGGGCGGCCTTCGGCCCGTTCGTCTTCGCCTCGCTCGTCGGCATGTCCATAACCAAGACCGGCAGCGCCATCACCTTCTTCGCGGGTGCGGCCATCTTCTACCTCTACGCCTTCATCATCAACTGGTATTACTATACCAGGAAGGGCGCGGAAAGGTTTGACTGGGGCAACAAGGGTACCTGGTGGGACACCGCCAAGAGCACCTGGACCGGCGGGCAATAGCCCGGCTTCCTGGCATGTTTATGCCGGGAAAAGCGGCACCTGGAACATGGGGGAGGGGTTTCCTCCCCCATGTTTTTTTTATGCCTCCTGCCGTTCTTTTCTGCAGCGCCTGATTTTTTCTTCGTCTCTATCAAGGATATGATAAAATATTTGCGGAGTTAAAGGATAGGAGGTCGGTAAATTGGGTTCTCTTGAGATGGTATTGACTATCGGCGGCATCGCCTACGGCGTCGTCCTTATACTGGCGACCTTCATAAAAGGGAATAAGGTGCTTGAGGGCTTCAGGCTCGATGTCCTTGTCATGCGGAACCCCTCGGAGTCGAGCAGGGGCATAAACCTCGTGGCTGGCCTGGCGCTCATCGGCTATAACGTCTACACCATATTCTGGTAAGCCTGTTTTTTGTTACCTCCATGAGGACGGTTGCTCCAAGAACGGGCTCCGGCCACCGCACCCGGCAGGCCTCCGCATCGAATTTCCTCGTATTTCCTGCCAATCCCGCCCGTTTGACGGTTCGAGACAGCTCCGATATAATTCCATCACAGGGTTCCTTTGTCTTTTAAATTTAAAACGGAGGCTTTCTTATGAGCAAGCACGACAGGCTGGACCGTTTCGGTGTCATGGTCATCGACAAGAGCGAATACGAGCGCAAGCAGGCTTACGTGGTCAAGAACTGCAAATGCCCGGGCTGTCCCACATATGTCGCGGGCGACGCCATGCCGGGATACTGTTTCCCGACCATAGGGACGAGCGAGAGCATCACGGCGGAAAAGGATTGCATCTGCAGCACCTGTCCTATATACAAGGAATACGAGCTCAACCATACTTTTTACTGCACCAGGTGCTCCCAGGTCTGCCAGGGGCTCAAGATCGAGGGTGCGGCAGCCCACGGGAACTGAGTCTGTTCCGGAATATTCTCCTAAGGTCTTGATACCCTCCCGGCCTGCCGGTAGCGATGGCCGGGAGGGTAAAGGGCCGTCCTGCATCACGGCGCCCGTTACCTGCCGTCTGCATCGAAATGGCCGCTCTCCCGGCCCTATTGCCCTGATTTTATGTGATTTCTGCGGATTTTCCGGCATTTACTCACCCTTTTAATATGGACAAGCCCGCTCGGGTTGTAGTAAGATATAATACACCCAAAAAACAGGGAAAAAATCAATACTGAGGAGAGTTGGTAAATGGAGATCACCACCCCGGAACAGGCTAATGCAGAAATCAAGAAGTGGCTTGAGGAGAACCATCACGACGTAAAGGAAATAAAAGACGAGAACGCCGTATTCCATTTCGAGATCGACTACCCGCTCGGCTCCATGAAGAAGCAGAGGGTGCTCCAGCCCAAGGAGTTCCCCGGCCTTATCGTGGTGCTGAACGGGGTCAGCATAGCGAACGAGCACATGGAGAAGCTCAAGGGCATGAACCCCAACGACAGGGAAGCCTTCTACGGGGAGATAAGGAAGGACCTCCTCTTCCTCAAGAACAGCTACGACCTCAACATAGACGAGGCCGGGGTGGCGAAGCAGGTGCAGTTCTCGTATGAGTTCTACTACGACGCGCTCAAGAAGACCAAGCTCTATGACGCGCTCCTCCTTAACCACAGGACGCTTCTTTACATCATAACGAAGTTCAACGACGAGTTCGGAATGCCCGTAATGCCCTCGCAGAAAGGCGATGTAGGTCACGCCTGAGCCTGAACGGGGTTCCCCGAGACCCGGAGGTCCGCATGGTACCGCAGATGCTTGAGATAAAATACGAATGCCAGCACAAGTCCTGCTACGTGAACTGCAGGGAGGGCATCATAAGCCTTGAAGAGGAGCTCTTCAAGGAGCTTTCCGCCGCTTGTCCCGGGGAGGGCATCTTCAAGAGCCCCAGGGGGGCCTGCAGGATGGGCTTTTCGCAGCCGTTCAAGGTCATTAGGATGCAGAGGCTCGGCGAAGGCCCCATCGAGGACGCCCCCTCGGCGCTGGACCCCTCTGACAACCCGCTCCTGATCCTTGTCGAGGAGCACAAGGCCATAAACAGGAGCCTTGAAAAGGTCGAGGAGCACATAAAGAAGCGCGACCTGGACGCCCTCTGGGTCTCGACAAAGGAGCTTGAGAACGACCTGGTGCTCCACTCAGGCATCAAGGAAGAGGAGGTCCTCTTCGGCATGAGCAAGGGGCTTCTGCCCTTCGGCGAGACCCTGGTGGACATAATAAAGGAGGAGCACAGGGAGATAATCTCGCTCCTTCACAACTTCAGGGAGGCGCTCGAGATAAACGAGCTTAACGACGGCATCATCGACTCCGTGATAGTGAGCCTCAGGGGGCACATAAGGAAAGAGGACCAGGAGTTCTTTGAAATAGTCGACAAGTGCCTGAACGACGAGATACGGCTCCAGATAACCCAGGCCATGCGCGAGGTCGAGAGGAAATACGTGCGGGAAGAGGCGGGCGAGAGAAAGATGAACCCGAAGAGGGCCGCCATACAGGCCCAGTACGACGAGCAGGTCTCGGTGGTGAGGGAGGCGGGCTGCGATACCTGCTGCAGCCACTGACGGCCTGAAAATCGCATGAATTTGAAAAGCCGCGGGGCTTGGCCCCGCGGCTTTTTTTTGGCAAACCGGATTTATTGCCGGAATGACAAAAACCCCGGTCAGGCTGCTCAAAAGCCCAGGATGCAAGGAGTCGACAAGATGAACGGGCGTACCTTCATTGTTCGGCGGAGTTTCCAATTTCAAGACGACGCCTGAGGCGGGCTTTTTCTGCGGCCTTTAGAGCGGAATGTGGATATATACCACATAGAGCCACATGCAGATCAGCGAGGCGCCGAGCCAGCTCACGTATTTGAAGGCCCTCCGGCTTTTGGCGTGGACTATCTTGTGCTTGAGGAACATGATGAAGAACGCGACGGCCCAGCCGGTTATCGACCAGAGGCTAAGCCCGAAGGTCGCGAAGGACATGACCGCGAGCACGAAGAGTATCGCAAACGAGATAAACCCGTTCCCCCGGTGTATCTTCTTCTCCACCTTGCCCTTGCCCTTAACCATCTGGAGCCCGCTTATGAAGCTGGTTGTGGCGAGGACCATCCCTATGCTGGCCAGGAGCGTCGAGACGTTCGTGAAAGCTTCGAGCAGTTCTATTATGCCTTCCATGTCCTTATTCCTTGTATACGGCCTTAAGCAGGCTCTTCTGGGCCAGGTAGGAGACTATCCCGAGATAGATGAGCACTATCGGGAGTATCAGGAAGAGGTTGGGGATGGTGGTGTTCTCTTCCAGCTCGTTGCCCGTTGACTCGCTCACCACGATGCCGTAGGTGTTCCTCAGGGTCTTGTTCCCGGTTATCCTGTTGCCGTTCGAGGAAAAGACCATTATGCCGTCCCACGTGTTCAGGTTGACGGCGTTTCCGGTTATCTCGTTCCCGTTCGAATAGCTTATGAAAAAGCCCTTGTCCCTGTTGAGTGTAGAGCTGTTCGACTCAACCCTGTTCCCGTCCGATTTTTCCATGTAGAGGCCGTACTGTGCGTTCGAGCTGGACTCGTTCCAGCTTATTACCGAGCGGCTCGTGCCGGAGAGCATTATCCCGGTCCCGTTCCTGGTGAAGGCGTTCCCGGTCACGGTCACATCGGAGGAGCCGGAAACGAGTATGCCGGCGACATCAGAGCCCGTGCCCGAGACCCCGGCGATTGTCACATCCGAGGTGCCGGATACCTTTATGGCAGGCAGGTCCGGCCTCTCGGCCTGGATAAGGACGGCTGACGGGCCGTTTTTGGAGCTCAAGGCCAGGGGTTTTTCAATGACGACGTTCTCGATGTAGACGCCGTCGTCGACCACCACGGCGTCGGACGGAGCCGCAGCGTCCACGGCCTCCTGTATCGACCTGTAGTCGCCCGGGACGTGCAGGGTGGCGGCCTGTGTGGAGACAGGCAGAAGGAGCAGGGTAACCAGAAAGAAAGCGAGGAATGGCTTGGTCATATACCTGGGCATAAGAAACGACCCGCGCGAACCGGCGCGGCCTGGTCTGCGCGTATAATAGTTACGATATAGAGTGGAATATATCAGAAACCCTGGGCGAAGTCTAATGATTTGAAAAGGAGACGGGTTCGGATTGGGTGAAACAGCGGCAAGACCAAAAAAACAAGACGGCGCTGAGAACGCGCGCAGTCCAGACCAGGTCAGCTCGGAACTGATGCTGAATCCAATCAAAAAGAAGGGAGCCGTGGCCACTGCCACGGCTCCCTTTTTCCTGGTGGAGCAGAGGGGGATCGAACCCCTGACCTCAAGACTGCCAGCCTTGCGCTCTCCCAGCTGAGCTACTGCCCCAAACCCTGTTTTTCAACGAAGACAGATATATATAAATAACACTCCGGCAATTCACTGTCAATCGAAAATTCGCGCGGCGGCATCGTGCTGAAATCGGGGAAGAGCGCAACGGACAGGTTCGAGAAATTACATTTCTTCTCATTTTTTAGCTTGCAATGGCTTGAAAAAAATTGTATGAATACTAAACCGCACATGAGATATGACCCGCTTTGAGCTCGCTGCGGAGTTATATTCAAAACTTTCAAAACACAAGAGGAGGTTCAGATGGGAAAGCCGTTAACCAAGTCTCAGATCGCTGATTCAATCTCCAAAAAAGTCGGTGTGACGAAGAAGCTCGCAAGCGAGATGATAAACACCCTCGCGCAGCTTTCCTACAAAGAGGCCAAGAACTCCTTCACCATACCCGGAATAGGCAAGCTCGTTCTCGTAAAGAGGAAGGCAAGGACCGGCAGGAACCCCCAGACCGGCGCCGCCATAAAGATACCGGCCAAGAGGGTCGTGAAGTTCAGGGTTGCGAAGGCCTGCAAGGACGCGGTGCTCGGCGCAAAGTAAGCCTTTCGCAAATCTCCATGAATCAGAAAGCCCCCTGTACAGGGGGCTTTTTTCATTTGAAGGAATCATCCCGCCGAATCGGCCTGGAGCAGGCAGCCACCTTTTCTTGAGATCTTAGCCACTCCGTATTTTCCCTCTTGTAATCCGGGATTTTATTCTGATATCATTTCAAGATTATGAAATGCCCATTTTGCGGTTTCCTTGAAGACAAGGTAATTGACTCGCGCCTTTCGCAGGACGGCAGCACCACGCGGAGGCGGAGGGAGTGCCTCGGCTGCGCAAAGAGGTTCACTACCTATGAAAGGGTCGAGGAGGCGCTCCCGCTCGTCGCGAAAAAAGACGGCAGGCGCGAGATATTCGACCGGACCAAGATACTGAACGGCATTATGAAGGCCTGCGAGAAGAGGCCCGTAAGCCTCGACGATATAGAGAAGGCGGTCGCCAGGCTTGAGACAAGGTTCATAGACTCAGGCGAAAGGGAGATACCGAGCTCGGCCATAGGCGAGGCCGTCATGGAGGAATTGAAGGGGTTGGACGAGGTCGCGTACGTGAGGTTCGCCTCTGTCTACAGGGACTTCAGGGACATAAACGAGTTCATGCACGAACTGAAGGACCTCCTTGACGTGAAGAAAAGGACCTGATGGCGAGGCATGAGGAGTTCATGCGCGAGGCGCTAAAACTCGCCAGGAAGGGTCTCGGCAGGACCAGCCCCAACCCCGCGGTCGGCGCGGTAATAGCAAGAGGCGGACGGATAATCTCCTCAGGCTGGCACCGTAAGGCAGGCCTGCCCCATGCCGAGATAGAGGCCCTTTCAGGGGCCGCTGGAAACCTCGGGAACGCCGTCATGTACGTGACCCTCGAGCCCTGCTGCCATTTCGGCAGGACCCCGCCTTGCACCGAGGCGCTGAAGCGCTCAGGGATAAAGAAGGTAGTCATAGGGGCTCTCGACCCAAACCCGAAAGTGAGCGGGAAAGGGTCGATGGCGTTGAAGAGAGCCGGGATCGAGGTCGTCTCCGGCGTCCTCGAAGAGGAATGCATGGCGGTCAACGAGGCCTACCGGAGCTTCATCCAGAGCAGTTTCCCTTTCGTAACCTTAAAGCTCGCATCCTCCCTCGACGGCCGCATAGCGACCTCAACAGGCGAGTCCAGATGGATAACAGGGCCGCTTGCCCGTAAGCGCGTCCATAGCCTCCGTTCAGTGAACGACGCCGTAATGGTCGGGAGAAGGACCGTAGAAAGGGACGACCCGGAGCTTACGGTAAGGCTCGCGAAGGGAAGGGACCCGATAAGGGTGGTCCTCGACAGCGCCCTTCTCACCCCGCCTGCGGCAAGCGTCTATAACGGCGTAAGTGAGGGCAAGGCCAGGCTCATATTCTTTGTGACTTCCGGGGCGCCGTCTTCGCGGATTAAAAAGGCCCGGGATAACGGGGCCGAGGTGGTAAGGGTCGCCGCTTCCGGGAAAGGGGTCTCCGTAAAGGGCGTCCTCCGTGAGCTCGGAAAACGGGAGATAACGAGCGTGCTTGTCGAGGGCGGCGGCGAGCTTGCCTCCTCGCTCATAAAATCGGGCCTGGTCGACAAGTATGTCATTTTCTACGGCCCTGTAATCATCGGCGGCGACGGGAGGCCATCGGTAGCCTCTTTAGGGGTTAAAGGCCTTGCAAAGGCCCCCAGGCTCGAAAGGGTGACTGCCAGGGCCATTGACAACGGCGTTGTCATCGAGGGGTATCCGTCCGGGAAAGAGGGGTAGGGCAGATGTTCACCGGTATAATAGAAGACGTAGGCACGGTTAAACATATTGAAAAAAAAGGGCCTTTTGGTAGAATAACGGTTGAGACGGCGCTTCCCTTGAACGAGCTGAGGGAAGGGGATTCCATCTCGGTCGACGGGGCCTGCCTCACGGCGGCCGGGTTCTCCAGGGGCGCTTTCAGCGCCGACGTTAGCGAAGAGACGCTTAAAGTGACCACCCTTGGCGGGCTTTCCGCCGGAAGCAAGGTCAATATCGAGAGGGCTTTGACGCTGTCGAGGCCGCTTGGCGGACACCTCGTAACGGGCCACGTCGACGGGGTCGGGTCTATTGTAAAAACGGCCCGGAGCGGCGATTACCTGGACCTCGAAATTGCCGTCCCGCCGGAGCTCATGGCCCAGGTCGTAAAAAAGGGCTCAATAGCGATCGACGGCATAAGCTTGACGGTCGCGGACCTCGGCCCCGGGAGCGTCAGGATAGCTATAATCCCGCATACGCTCGCCAAAACGACCTTTCTTTCGAAGAAAGAGGGTATGAGGGTAAATATAGAGACCGACATAATAGGCAAGTATGTGGAGAAGTTCTTCAATAAAAAAGAGAGCCGCATAACCGAGGGTTTCCTCTCGGAGCACGGTTTCGGCAAGAAGGTCTGACAAATGTCCATAAAGAGAATAGAAGAGGCTTTAAAGGCCATAAGGGAAGGCAGGATGGTCATCCTCGTCGACGACGAGGACAGGGAGAACGAGGGCGACCTCTGCATGGCCGCAGAGGTGATAACGCCGGAGGCCGTGAACTTCATGGCCAGGCACGCGCGCGGCCTCATATGCGTGACTCTCACCGAGGAGAGGGCCGACCTCCTCGCCCTCCCGCCAATGGTGGACGACAATACGTCCCTTTTCAGGACCGCCTTCACCGTTTCGGTGGATGCGCGGGACGGCGTCACCACAGGCATCTCAGCGTCCGACAGGGCGAAGACCATACTGGCCTGCGTCGACGACAACGCCGGGCCCGGCGACCTTGTCCGCCCGGGGCACATATTCCCGCTTCGGGCCAAGAACGGCGGCGTGCTCGTCCGCACCGGCCAGACCGAGGGCTCGGTCGACCTCTCTCGCCTTGCGGGCCTTAAACCCGCGGGCGTCATCTGCGAGATAATGAACGAGGACGGCACAATGGCCCGTATGAAGGACCTGGAGGCCTTCGCCAAAGAGCACGGGCTCATGATCGTCACCATAGCCGACATAATCGAATACAGGCTCAAGCGCGACAGGCTCGTAACGCGCGCGGCAGAGGCGACAGTGCCCACCAGGCACGCCGGAGAATGGACGGCGGTCGTCTACACCAACGACGTCGACACCCACGAGCACCTGGCCCTCGTAAAAGGGGATATAACGCCTGATGAGCCGGTGCTGGTGCGCGTCCATTCCGAATGCCTTACTGGCGACGTCTTCGGGAGCGAGCGGTGCGACTGCGGCGAGCAGCTTAAGAGCGCCATGAAGATAATTGAAAAGGAAGGGAAGGGCATACTCCTTTACATGCACCAGGAAGGGCGCGGCATCGGCCTCGTCAACAAGATAAAGGCCTACGCATTGCAGGACAAGGGGCTCGACACTGTCGAGGCCAACGAGAAGCTCGGCTTCAAGGCCGACTTGAGGGACTACGGCCTGGGCGCACAGATACTCCGGGACCTCGGGGTCGCCAAGATGCGCATACTCACGAACAACCCTAGAAAGATAAAGGGGCTCGAAGGCTTCGGCCTGGAGATAGTCGAGAGGGTGCCCATAGAGTCGGTGCCGCACAGCAGGAACGTCAAGTACCTCAGGGTCAAGAAGGACAAGCTCGGCCACCTCATCTCCAACCTCGGCGCCGAGGCCGGGGAAGAGGCGGGGACAGGCGCCGGGGCCGGCCCGTCCGAGAAGTAATCCGTTCAAATATGCGTTGATACCAAGCGAGGTCCGGTGTATATTATGAGGCTTCAAAGAACTCCCTTAAAGGAGGGTCTATGCCGAGGGTAATAGAGGGGAACCTGAGCGCCAAGGGGCTCAAGGTCGCCGTGGTCCTGGGAAGGTTCAACGACTTCATAAGCGAAAGGCTACTTGACGGCGCGGTGGATACG
This sequence comes from Thermodesulfobacteriota bacterium, assembly GCA_030583865.1. Lineage (NCBI taxonomy): Bacteria > Pseudomonadati > Thermodesulfobacteriota > Thermodesulfobacteriota bacterium. The sequence continues at coordinate 1,054,156 of CP129479.1, forward strand.
CTCCTCCGTAGCGGCGCATCCGATGGCGACATAGACGTCGTCAAAGTGCCGGGCTCGTTCGAGATGCCGGTAGCCGCCAAGACCCTCGCCTCAAGCGGCCGCTACGACGCCGTAATCTGCCTCGGCTGCGTCATTAGGGGCGCAACCCCCCATTTCGACTACGTCGCCGGCGAGGCGGCAAAGGGCATCGCAAAGGTCGCCCTCGATTTTGAGACGCCGGTCGCCTTTGGCGTCGTCACCGCAGACAACCTCGAACAGGCAATAGAGCGTGCGGGCACCAAATCCGGGAACAAGGGCAGGGACGCCGCGCTCACGGCCATCGAGATGGCCAACCTCCTGAAGACCATCGGGAAAAGGAAGTAAGCGCCCGGAAATGAGCGTAAGGCGAAAGGCGCGGGAGACCGCCCTGCAGATACTCTACAAGACCGACATCTCTGAGGGCAGGGCCGGAGAGGACCTCCATGAGCTCGACTCCCTAGTCGCAGGCACCGAGGCAAGGCGGTACTGCGAAACACTCGTAAGCGGCATAGACGCGAAGCGTGACGAGATCGACGCCGTAATCGAGAGGCATTCCGAAAACTGGACCGTCGAGCGCATGGCCGTGGTAGACAGGAACATCCTCAGGATAGCGGTCTACGAGCTAATGCACTCCGGGGACGTCCCCTACAAGGTCGCCATTGACGAGGCCGTGGAGCTCGCGAAACTCTACGGCACCGAGGAGTCCGGGGCCTTTATAAACGGCATAATAGACAAGGTAAGAAAGAGCCTGGGGAAAAAGCCCCCGGGAACATAGCAGGCTGCTGAAAAGTCCATCTGCGTCGTTGTCATCGGCGCTCGTCACTGCGGCGTGCACAAAAAGCACGCCTCATTCCTCGCTCCTTGACGCCTCCATATGGAGCTTTTTGAGCAGCCTGAAAAGAATCCGAGTTTTTCAGCAAAACTTCAGAGCGAAGGCCGGTAAGACTCATGAGAGAACCTTTTTGTAAAAAGGTTCCCCCAAGAGGTCCCTTCAGCGGGCCTTTCGGCCCGGGCCCCTGAGTGGGCTTTTTTTAATGTGATTTGACAGGGCCTTCCATGGCTGTATAATACACTAATGAGGAGCCGTATTCCGTGAAAGTTCAGTTGTTGGACCTTGCCGCGCAGTACCGCAGGATAAGGAAAGAGGTGCTTCGGGAAATAACGGCAGTCTGCGATTCGCAGCATTACGTGCTCGGGAAGCATGTCTCGGGGCTTGAATCGGAGATAGCCGCGTACTGCGGCGCGAAGTTCGCGGTGGGTGTCGCGTCCGGGACAGAGGCGCTCCTTCTGGCCCTGATGGCAGCCGGAGTAAAGGCGGGCGACCGGGTCGCCACGACGCCGTTCACCTTTTTCGCGACCGCAGGGTCTATAGCCCGGCTCGGAGCCATTCCGGTCTTCGTGGACATAGACCCCGAGACCTACAATATCGATACAGGGAAGTTCGAGTCGCTCCTTAAGAAGCGCGGCAAGGGCATAAAGGCCGTAATACCGGTACATCTCTACGGCCAGTGCGCGGACATGGCCCCCATAATGAAGGCCGCCAGAAAGCACGGCGTGGCTGTAATAGAGGACGCCGCGCAGTCAATTGGCGCGGAATACAAGGGAAAGAGGGCGGGCTCAATAGGCCACATGGGATGCCTCTCCTTCTATCCCACGAAGAACCTCGGGTGCTTTGGAGACGGCGGCATGGTCACGACGAACGACGCGAAGCTCGCGGAGCGGCTCAAGATGCTCAGGGTCCACGGGAGCCGAGTCAGGTACTATCACGACGAAGTCGGCCTCAATAGCAGGCTCGACGAGATACAGGCCGCGGTCCTCCGTGTGAAACTCAGGCACCTTGATTCGTGGGCCGAGGGGAGGGTAAGGAACGCGGAGCGCTATGACAGCCTCTTCGGAAAGGCCTCGATAAAAGGCGTGTCGAGCACGCCTGTCATCCAGGACGGGAACCGTTCTGTCTACAACCAGTATGTTATAAGGGTTGAGAAAAGAGACGCGCTCAGGGCACATCTTTCCGCCGCGGGCATAGGGAGCGAGATATACTACCCGCTCCCGCTCCATCTCCAGAAGTGCTTCAAGGGGCTCGGGTACGGTAAAGGCGATTTCCCGGTGTCCGAGGCGGCGGCAAAAGAGGTGCTTGCGCTCCCCATATACCCAGAGCTTACGCTCTCTCAGCAGAAGCATGTAGTTGCCGCGATAGCCGGGTTTTACGGACAGGGGAAATCGTAAATCAAGGAGGCAGCCGTTGAAAAGGATACTCGTTACCGGCGGCGCCGGGTTCATAGGCTCGCACCTCTGCGAGCGGCTCCTCAAGGACGGACACGAGGTCATCTGCCTCGATAACTTCTTCACGGGCAGGAAGGAGAACATCTCGCACCTCATAGGCAATCCCGGTTTCGAGATCATCCGGCACGACGTAATCGAGCCCGTTCTCCTTGAGGTGGACGAGATATACAACCTCGCCTGCCCGGCCTCCCCGGTCCATTACCAGTACAACCCCGTAAAGACGATAAAGACCAACATAATGGGCGCCCTCAACATGCTGGGCCTCGCGAAAAGGGTGAGGGCAAGGATACTCCAGGCGTCGACCTCAGAGGTCTACGGCGACCCCAAGGTGCATCCCCAGCCCGAGAGCTACTGGGGGAACGCGAACCCCATTGGTTTCAGGGCCTGCTATGACGAGGGCAAAAGGTGCGCCGAATCGCTCATGTTCGCGTACCACAGGCAGAACGGCGTGGACATACGCGTCGTCAGGATATTCAACACTTACGGCCCCAGGATGCTGGAGAACGACGGCAGGGTCGTAAGCAACTTCATCGTGCAGGCCCTCCGGGGCATGGACATGACCGTCTACGGCGACGGGTCGCAGACGCGCTCATTCTGCTATGTCGACGACCTGGTGGACGGGCTCATAAAGATGATGGAGAACGACGGCGTAGCGGGGCCGGTGAACCTCGGAAACCCCGGAGAGTTCACGGTCCTGGAGCTCGCCAACATGGTAAAGAGGCTTACTTCGAGCAGCTCCAGCATAGTCTACAAGGAGCTTCCGCCCGACGACCCGGTCCAGAGGAGGCCCGACATCACGCTTGCAAGGGAGTCCCTCGGCTGGCGGCCTCTTGTCGGCCTCGAAGAGGGCCTTCTTAAATCCATCGAATACTTCAGGTCAAGGATAAGCCCCGCATCAGGACTCTCCTCGCTTTAGGCAAGCCGCAGGAACAGGAAGAAAAAGCCGTCCGCATCCAGTATGCCGTCCGCACCGGGACCGGTCTTTCAACAGTCAATCCGCACATCCGTAAGCTTAAATCGCCTCAGTGATGTTTCTCGCCGTCGGTAAAAAGGGGGTTCTCTTGCCGGTGGAAATGGGAAAAGAAGAGGGGGGCGGGCCTTTTCTGGACCTGTCCGCAGCCGGTCCGAAAAGGTTCGCGGTAAAGCCTGTCCCGAGCGCGGCTCCTGGCCCCGCTCTCGCGGGGAGCTCAATTTTTATAAACAGGATTAGGTACGGGCCTGCAGGCGTGAACGGAACCAGGCATATAGAGGGCGTGATGAACGGCAGGATCGAGGCGGTAATATTGATCTCGCGGAGTCGATGAGGGTGCCGGCGCTTCCTTGACAGGGTTGCGTTTGGTGATAGACTTTTATCATTCGGCATGGCGCCGGATGCCCGACGGGCAGGCAACCCCAACGCGAGCGGTGCAACATGGCGGGAAAGAGGAACATAGCCTTCGGTTTTCTGTATCTTCTCCTCACCATCGTTCTGTATCTCGCGAGGCCTTCCGAGGCAGGTGCGGCTTTCGATTCGGCGCTGGTGCAGGCCAATATAGACGCGCTGTTGAACATAGGGGCGGGCTGGCTCATCTCAAGGCTGCCTTTTGTCGAATGGGTAGCGAACACGGTTTCGTACCTGATGATAGCGGGGGCGCTCCTCCGTTCAGGGACCCTCTGCCTTGCGGCAGCGGGGCTTCTGCCGCCCGCAGCCTCGATAATGCCAGTTGGCGCTCTAATCCTTATAGCTATGACGCTCTTTATGGGTATCGGATACTTGAGCCTTAAGGTAGTAAGGCAATGAGGTTTCGCCAGGTCGCCGTCTGGCCCAGGGGACTGAGGGTCATTCACTGGATAAACGCCTTCTCGGTGCTTATCCTCATGCCGCTCGGCGCGTTCCTCTTTTTCGCCGAATACCTGGACCTTTCCGACCGGGCCTTCGGCTCCGTGCTGAGCGTCCATGTTACAGCCGGGGCTGTATTGACATTAGGGGTCGTTGCAAGGGTAATATTCCTCTTTGCAGGCCCCCCGGCGGCAAGGTGGAAGGACGTCCTCCCGCATACAAGGGAGCAGTTCGCGCTTCTTTCAGCCACCCTCAAATATTACCTTTCGGGCTTCAAGGGCAAGGCCCCGCTCTATCTTACCCACAACCCGGTGGCCGGGGCATTGGATACGGCGCTCTTCATCGTATTCCTATCGCAGGCGACGACGGGCCTCTCCATGTTTTTCTTCCATTCCGCGGAGCACGGGCACAACCATAACCACAACCATGCCCTTGAAGGCGCTGCCGCTTGGCCCCCTGAGTGGTTCGAGGGCCTTCATGTGGCCGGGGCGGCCTTCATAGTCGTCTTCGCCCTGGCCCACTTCACCGCGCTCGCCTGGCACGACATATTCGAGAGGAGGGGCCTCGTCTCGAGCATGATAAGCGGCAGGAAGTTCTATTCCGAGGAGGAGATACAGGAGCTCAAGGCCCGCCTCGACAGAAAGGGGCTTAAGCCCGAGGACAAGTAGTCCTGCCCGCGTTCAGTCTCCAGCGTCCCGCCAATTGACTTCTCCAGGGCCCGGTGCGAAAATCAGACCACATGCGCTTAGCCCGGGCAGGAGGTCGTGCATTGAAAAAGAAGCTTTCCGTAAAGACCGGGAGCATTTACGATAGAGGAGAAGAGGCCGACGGCCTCAGGGTGCTGGTCACGAGATACTGGCCGCGCGGCGTTAAAAAGGAGAGGGCCGACCTCTGGATACGGGGGCTCGGGCCCTCGCCGGAGCTCATAAGGGACTGGAAAAAGGGCGCGCTCGAATGGGACGCGTTCAGGGAAAGATATGAGAAGGAGTTCAGGGACGAGGGCAAGGAGAAGCTCCTCCTTGAGCTAAGGAAGGCCGTCATCGAGAGCGGAAAGAAAGAGGCGATTCTCCTTTGCACGTGCAGGGACGAGGCGTACTGCCACAGGGCCATATTGAAGGAGAAGATAGAGAAGGGCGAAGGCTGAATTCACGGGGGCGGTCCTGGTCCATCAGGGACGCGAATTGCAAGGCCCTTTTGGTGGTCTCTTCAGCTGAACGCGGGCCGGGCCGGCGGATTGGAATTTTCGATGTACAGGGTCTGGGTCGGGTACGCGAACTCAATGCCCATTTCCCCGAATTTCTCGTAGATGGCCAGGTTTATGGCCTGGTGTATGTCCATATACTTGTTGAAGTCGCTCGACTGCACGTAGTATACGGTCTCGAAGTTCAGGCTGAAGTCGCCATAGCTCGAAAAATGCGACCTGTCGAAGACGGCGCTTTCGGTGCCGTTGATGATGTCCCTGACGGTCTCGGGTATGGCCTTGAGCTTTTCCGGTGGGGTCTGGTAAGTGACCCCGATTTTGAAAACGACCCTCCTCCTTTCCATCCGCTTGAAATTCCTTATGCGCGAGTTCGTGAGGTCGGAATTCGAGAGTATTATCTGCTCGCCGCTCAGGCTCCTTATCCGGGTCGTCTTTATGCCTATGTGCTCGACTGTGCCGAGGTGCTCGGGCCCGATGATAATGAAGTCGCCTGTCTCAAAGGGGCGGTCCATGAGTATCGAGAAGTAGCTGAAGAGGTCTCCGAGGACCGACTGCGCGGCCAGGGCCACGGCTATGCCGCCGATGCCGAGCCCGGCTATGACGGCCGAGATCTCGAAGCCGAGGTTGTCGAGTAGGAAGACTATACCGATGCCCCATATGACGACCTTGAGCGCCGGGACAAGCCCCTTGAAGCTCCGCTGCTTCTCGGGGCCGAGGTCTTTGAGCCAGAAGGACTCGAACGCGTGCACCACCACAGATCCGATCAGGCGGATGCTGAGGAAGGTAAGGAGTATGACCCCGATTACTTCAAGCGACCTTGCTATGGCGGCGGGGAGCGCGAGGCTCCGGGTGGCGATGTAGAACACGCCGTAATACAGGAGCGGAGTGACGTTCCTGTGGAGCACGTTTATAAGAAAGTCGTCGAGCCTGGAGTCCGTCCTCGAAATAATGTTGTGAAGGGCTTTCTTCGTGATTGCTGCGCCTATCCTTACTATAAAGAGGCCGAGGAGGATCGCGCCCGCCACGGCGATGTATGTGAGGACGGTATTCCCGAAGAATGTCTCATGAAGAAGGCTGTCTAGCATACAAGGCACCCCCGTTCATTCATTGAAATGACACAGAGCAGCCTGTTGGCCGCCTGCCTGGATGAGCCCGCCCTGGCCAGGCGCGGCGCAATCCCGAACAACATCATATAAAAGTATCATAATAAGGTTTGTCCTGGCAAATAATAAGGCTCCGGAGGGCTTGCGTTTTTTTCCTTTGCTGCCGGACTCTTTTGCTTTAAAATCTCTTCCGTTCAAGTATAATGAAGTCTTGCAGATAATTTTTTTCAGGAGTGACCGGATGAAGAGCATAAAGGGTACGAAAACAGAAAAGAACCTGCTCGCGGCCTTCTCGGGGGAATCGCAGGCAAGGAACAGGTATACCTACTTCGCTTCGCAGGCTAAGAAGGAAGGGTATGAGCAGATTGCGTGGCTATTTACAGAGACCGCCGACAACGAAAAGGAGCACGCGAAGAGGCTTTTCAAGTTCCTTGAAGGAGGGGACGTGGAGGTCGTCGCAGCTTTCCCGGCTGGCGTGATAGGCGACACCGCTACGAACCTCAAGGCCGCCGCAGAGGGCGAGAACCACGAGCACGAGGTAATGTACCCGGAGTTCGCGAAGACGGCCCTTGAAGAGGGCTTTCCGCTCGTGGCCTCGGTCTTCAGGGCCATAGCCGTTGCCGAGAAGCAGCACGAGAGGCGCTACCTGGGCCTACTTGAGAATATCGAGAAGGGCCGAGTATTCAAGCGCGACGCGTCTGTCAAATGGAGATGCCGGAACTGCGGCTACATACACGAATCGCCCGGTGCGCCTTCGAAGTGCCCCGCCTGCGACCATCCGCAGGCGCATTTCGAGCTGCTGGAAGAGAACTGGTAAAACCGGTTTTTAGCAGGCTGCTGAAAAAGCCCATCTGCGTCGAAGGCTACGTCGCTGGACACTCCGGCGTACACAAAAGTACGCCTCATTCCTCGCTCCCCTGCTCCTAATGGGGCCTCGCATCTGGAGCTTTTTGAGCAGCCTGAATAAACGGAGTTTTTCAGCAAGCTGTTAGAAGGCAAAATACGAGACCCGGGTCTTTTCGGCCCGGGTCTTTCCCTTTTGTGAGATAGGGCGGCTTTTGTCGAGTCCTGTCTTTTTCAGGCTGCTTTCTTGCCTTCCTCGACCTCTATCTTTACCTTTCTCGGAAGGGCCTCTGCCTTTGCAGGCATGGTTATCTCGATGACGCCGTTCCTGTAGCCCGCGTGTATCTTCGCGGTCTCTACGCCCTCGGGAAGCGTGATCGACCTCTCGAATGAGCCGAGCGTGGTCTCATGGAAGAGGTAACCCTCTTTCTTCTCCTCGACCTCGGCCTTCCTCTCGCCCTTGATCGTAAGGACGTTGCCGGTTACCGAGATTTCGACGTCCTTTGGGTCCACACCGGGTATGTCGGCGCGGACAACAAAGGTGTTGTCCTTCATGTAGCTGTCAACGAGTGGATACCATTCGCCCCTGAACTCCCTCCTGAAAAGGCCCCTGGGCGTAAACCCGCCGAAGAACCTCGTGAAGAGGTCGTCCATGTCCTTCTGGATGTTCTGAATCTCCCTTAAAGGCTCCCATTTCCTCAGGTCTGCCATAATATCACCTCCCGCCTTGACCGCCGTATCTCACCTTTATATCAAGCCTAATTTAAATATAGTCCTTTCCCGAAAGTCTGTCAAGTCCGAGCGGGTATGAAAAATGAAGGTAAATCAGGTGGTTAGGTGAATAGAGGGCGGCGCCGGGCCTCTTTGGTCCGGCGCCGAATTAGCGGCTTAGTCCAGGAAGCTTACGTCCATTATATGAGCGGAGCAGGATATGCACGGGTCGTAGGCCCTTACAAGGGTCTCTACACCTTTGGCTATCTCCGCCTTGGGCCGGTCAAGCACAGTCGGCACGAAAGCCCGCAAATCGTCCTCTATTGAGCGCAGGTTTTGCGCCGTGGGGATTATGCAGACCGAGCTCTCGATTATCCCGTCCCTGTTTATCTCGTATTCGTGGTAGAGCGTGCCCCTGGGCGCCTCGACGATGCCCACGCCCCTGCCGTGGCCCCTGGGCCTTGCGAGCGGCTCCGGTTTAGGCCCGAGCTCCAAGAGCTCGTCTATGAAGCCTATGGCCTCTTCGGTTGCATGGAAGCATTCTATGAGCTGCGCCATGTTGTTCATGAAGGGGTTGTAGCAAGGGAGTTTCATCCCGGAGGCCTTGAGCGCGTCTTTTGCTTTCGGCCCGAGCTGGCGCCTGTTGTTGTTTACCCTCGCAAGCGCGCCGACCATGTAAGTGCCCTTTGAAGAGCGCGCGTGCTTTGCGCTCGAGTGCTCGACAACGTACTCTTTAACCTCTTCGGTGAAGCCCTTGGGGTCTATTTCCTTCCCGAGGCTCGAGACGGGCTCACCGGAGTAGAAGGCGTACTCTCCTTTTGATTTAAGGGAGATGAACTCCCGCTCGAGCGAAAAGTCCGGGAGCTCCGAGTCCGCGAGGAATTCGAGCGCGGCCTCGAGGCCGGTGAAAGAGGCCTCGAGCTCCCTCTTTAGCTTCTTGAGATCCGCAGGCTTGGGCGTAAACACCACGCCGCCGGGGAAAAGCGATATTGGGTGTATGTGGCGGCCCCCTACCGTCTCGCATATCTCGTTCGCGAGCCTCTTGAGCTCAAGGCCGGTCTTTGCCATCTCCGGGTGCGAGGCGAGGAGAGGCACTATCGAGCCGACCCCCGCGAGGTCCGGAAGCACCAGGAAGAATATGTGGAGTATGTGGCTCTGGAGCATCTCGCCGTCGAATGCGAGCTTCCTCAAGAGCGTGGCCTGCCTGGATACCTTTATGTCCATGGCGTCCTCAATGGCGCGAAGCGCCGCCGAGGTGTGGCTCACGGCGCAGATGCCGCAGATGCGGGCCATTATGTGCTGCGCCTCGTCATAGCGCCTGCCGCGGAGCATCATCTCGAAGAACCTCGGCGACTCGATAATCTCGAGCTTCAATTCCTTGATCTCGCCCTTTTTCACGTCAATGACTATGTTGCCGTGCCCCTCGACCCTGGTTATCTCGTGTATTTTTATGTTGAGGTCTCTTTTCATCGAAGCTTTCCTCAAATGCCCTGGTTTTTGCTCAGCACTTCTTCCCCTGCCTGCATTGCCCGTATAGCGCGAACCTGCTTATGACCGCCTCGGCGGTAAGCCCGTATCTTTCGAGCGTCTCCCGGTGGGAGTCGATATTCGGGTTGTCCACCGGCCCCCTGCACCCCCAGCACCATGTGCCGTAGGTGACGCATATGGCGTCGCAGCCGCCCCTTGAGACCGGGCCCAGGCAGTGTCCGCCCTTCTCGAAGACGCAGATGTTGCCGGCCATCTTGCAGTCCACGCATACGGGGTGGTTTACGATATCGGGATTCTTGCCCATAAGGAGGGCCGTAAGGAAGGAGAGGAACTCCTTTTTCGAAATGGGGCAGCCGTGGAGGTAGTAGTCTACCTCAACGACATCGTCTATGGGGCGTGCGGGTATAGTGTCGATGAGCTTATAGTGGGCCGCCGCCTTTTTCCCATAGACCGCTTCCTTCACCTCTTCCATCTGGTAGCGGTTCTTGAGGCAGTTGAGGCCGCCTGTAGACGAGCAGGCCCCGAGCGCCACGACGACCTTGGCCTGCTTCCTTATCTTTTTGATTTTCCGTATCTCGTCGCGCCTGCTTATGGAGCCCTCGACAAAGGCGATATCGTAGTCGTCGGACTTCTCTGTCATGGCCTCCCTGAAATTCACAATCTTTATGTGCTTGAGTATTTCAGGCAGCTCCTTTTCACAGCTAAGCACCATGAGCTGGCAGCCCTCACAGCAGGTGAACGAGAAGAACGCGACCCTGGGTTTTTCCTGTGATTCCATTGATGCTTCCTTTTTTTTGTAAGTGCTTGAGTTTTCTTAGGAAATAATATCACAGGGGCGTTTTTTTGTAAACCCCGGCGGGGCGCAGGATACAAAAAAAAGAGAACTGGTTCAGGGTTCCTGAACGGATTTCCAGCAAGGCCTTAAAGGGCGGCCTGGGCTTAAAATGCTGGACAATGGGGCTTTTACGGGCTATTTTTAGCAGGGTGTTGAAAACTCCCTGCCAGGCAATCCACGGATGGATTGCCAAATTGCGAAGACTATCCAGGTCGAGCAATTTGTGAGGCTTGGACGGATTCATTCCGGCCAGGCCGTGGTTGAAAAAGTCCAGGAAGGACTTTTTCAACATCCTGTTAGAGACGCCCTGAGGTCCCGGGCCAATCTTCAGTTCCGGTGTTTGATGTGAAAAGATTAAAAAAATCAGCCAGGATACTCTTCTTCCTTTCCGCCGCCGTCCTCCTTGTAATCATGTTCACGCCGGTCCCGAACATGCTTGCAAGGCCCCTTGTCTTAAGCGGGCCCGCGCCCTCCGGGGCCGGTCTTATTGCCGTCCTTGGCGGGGGCGCGTACCCGAACGGCGCCCTCGGCTCGTCCTCCAACGAGAGGCTTATAAAAGGGGTCCTACACTATAAGCGGGGCCACGCCGGGAAGATAGTCTTTACCGGCGGCATGGTTGAGGGCGCCTTGGGGAAGCTCGGGAACACGGTACTCGGGGCGCGCCCCGCAGAGCCCCTGCCGGAAGCATCCATCATGGGCGATATAGCCCGCGAATTCGGCATACCCCCGGAAGACCTGGCAATCGACCGGGGCTCGTTAAACACCTACGAGAACCTGATGTTCGTAAAGGCCTACATGGAGGAAAATGGGCTCAAGACAGTCATGATAGTCACCTCGCCGACTCACATGAAAAGGGCTTCGCTCGTCGCTCAGAAGCTCGGGCTCGCATATATCCCGGCGCCCGTAGAGGACAACACCCCCTATCGCACCTCGGCTATAGACAGGCTGGCGCTTACGCGGGAGGTGATGTGGGAGTATCTGGGGATTGCGCTCTACAGGGCCAAGGGGTATATCTGACAGTGCAGTGCTGAAAAAATCGTCTGCGTCGAAGGCTACGCCGCTTGACACTCGGCGTACACGAAAAGTAAGCCTCATTCCTCGCTCCCCTGTTCCAATTTGGGGCTCGCACGTGGAACTTTTTTGAGCAGCCTGGAAAAATTGAGTTTTTCAGCAAGCTGATAGCTTTTAGAGGTAGCCTGCTACATTATCCAGAGTAGCAATACCGGCGTCGTGAAGATGCTTGCGAATGTAGAGAGGGCGACGGTCGAGGCCACGAGGTCGCTATTCACCTGGTACCTGTGGCTTACGACGAAGTTTATGACCGCCGCGGGCATGCCGGAGGAGAGGAGTATGATCTTCTGATTGAGCCCCTCTATGCCGAAAAGGCTCACGACACCCCAAGCGACCGCAATACCGCCTCCTATCCTTATGGCCGTCCCGGCAAGTGAAATTCCGGGATAGGCGAGCCTGGCCGAATAGAGCCGGTACCCGAGGGCTACCTGCATTATGGGTATGGTCGCCGCGCCGAGCATGTCGAATGTAATCAGGAGCGGCTCCGGTATCCTCACCTCCCCGATGTTAAGGGCTATGGCCAGGACCGCCGAGTAGATTAGCGGGAGCCTGAACATCTCGGAAAGCCCGCCCCTGCCTTTCGCTATGTATATCCCGAGCGAGTAGACGAGCACGCTGATGGCGATGTAGTAGAGTATCGCGATTGAAAGCCCCTCTGGCCCGAAGGCCAGTAGAGCGAGAGGGAAGGACATGTTCCCCGAGTTCATGAACATGGCCGGGAGATAAAAGCCCCTGAGGTCTTCCCTTTTTATTGCCTTGAGATACAGGAAGGCGAGCGCCCCTGTGCCCAATACCACGACGAGCGCCGAGAACGAGACGACCGCAAGGTCGGCAATGACAAGCTTCTTGTGCGAGAGGGACGAAATTACCAGGGCCGGGATGGTGAGATAGAGGAGCATGTCTATTATAGGCTCGAGGCTTATCTTCCTGAAGCTCGCGAAGAGGTACCCGATGCCTATGATGCTGAAGACCGGGAATACAATGGAGAGGACCTTTACTATTTCCATATATCCGTGCCTGCCGTGATATTAACGAAAAAAAGAGGCGGGCGGTTTGCCCGCCCCGCCTCTTTCGACGCGTTTCCAATCTTCGCAGCGGCCCGGAATGAAATCCCGGGCCCTATCAGGATGTTGAAAGAGTCCTTCCTTGATTTTTCAGCCAAGGCTTGGCCGGAATGAATCCGTCCAAGCCTCACAAATCGCTCGACTTGGATAGTCTTCGCAATCTGGCAACCCATCCGTGGATTGACTGGCAGGGTGTTTTTTTCAACACACTGCTATTCCTTCTCGACCTCCATGAGGGTCTCATCCGGGTTCACGGAATCGCCTATCTTTACGAGCACCTTCTTAACGACTCCGCTTATCGGGGTGTGCACCTCGTTCTCCATCTTCATGGCCTCGACCGTAAGGACGGTGTCGCCCTCAGAGACCTTGCTCCCCACGCTCACCTTTATTGACGTGACCTTGCCGGGGATGGGGGTCGTTACGTCCCCTTCCTTTTTGGCTTTGGGCCTTATGGACTGGGTGATGGAGGAGCGCTCTATCTCGCCGGCGGTCGTGGGAATGACCTCGGTGAGGGACTCTATCATCACCTCTTCGAGCTTGCCGTCTATCGAGATGAAGAACGGCCTCTTGCCCTCGACCCTGTGCCCGGCGCCAGCGACCTTTATCTTGTAGTTCTCGCCGTGGACCGTGACGTTGAATTCGCTGGGCGCGAGGTGGGGGGCCGTATGCCCCGCGTCCGCAGCGGGCTGGAATTCCTCTTCGAGCGGCTCGGGCTCGAGCTTCCCGTTGTCCCTCTGCTCGAAGAACTCGAGCGCGACCATGGGGAAAAGGGCGTAGGAGAGGACGTCCTCTATGGACTTGGCCTTCCCGTCTATGTCCCTCATGACCTTGTCGAGCTCGGGCTCGAGGAGGTCAGCCGGCCTGCAGGTGATGGGCTTTTCGTCGCCTATGGCGAGCTTTCTCGCGGTCTCGTCTATCTGGCCCGGAGGGTTCCCGTAGAGGCCCTTGAAGTAGTTCCTGGTTTCGCTCGTTATGACCTTGTACCGTTCGCCCATGAGGACGTTCAGGGTAGCCTGCGTGCCCACTACCTGGCTCGTCGGGGTGACCAGCGGCGGAAACCCCATGTCCTTCCTTACCTTGGGTATCTCCTCGAAGACCTCGTCCATCTTGTCGAGCGCGTTCTGCTCCCTGAGCTGGTTCGCGAGGTTCGATATCATGCCGCCGGGAATCTGCACCACGAGCGTCTTCGGGTTTATGGCCGTGTACTCGCTTTCGAACTTCTTGTACTTCCTCCGTATGTCCCTGAACCTGTCTGCTATCTCGGCCAAAAGCCCGAGGTCGAGGCCGGTGGAATATGGCGAGCCGTTGAGCGCCGCGACCATGCTCTCGGTCGGCGGCTGCGAGGTCCCTGACGCCAGCGACGATATCGCGGTGTCGACTATGTCGGCCCCGGCCTCTATGGCCTTCAGGTAGCTCATGGACGCGAGGCCCGAAGAGTCGTGCGAGTGTATGTGTATGGGGAGGGTTACCCTGGCCCGCATCTTCGTGACGAGGTCAAAGGCCGCAACCGGCGTAAGGAGCCCGGCCATGTCCTTTATGCAGATGGTGTCGGCCCCCATCTTCACAAGCTTCAATGCCAGGTCAACGAACCCCTCGTGCGTGTGCACCGGGCTAGTGGTGTAGCAGATGGTCGCCTCCACTATGGCCTTCGCCTCCTTGGCGGCGCGGACCGCGACATCGATGTTCCTCATGTCGTTCAGGGCGTCGAATATCCTGAATACGTCAATCCCGTTCCTAGCGGCCCTCTCCACGAACTTCTTCACCACATCGTCGGAATAGTGCCTGTAGCCCACGAGGTTCTGGCCGCGCAAGAGCATCTGGAGCCTGGTGTTGGGTATGGCCTTCCGGAGGAGCTTGAGCCTCTCCCAGGGGTCTTCCTTGAGGAAACGGAGGCACGAGTCGAAGGTGGCTCCGCCCCAGGCCTCGAGCGACCAGTACCCGACCCTGTCCAGCATGGAGGCGACCTCTATCATGTCGGCGGTCCTCATCCTGGTGGCGAGGAGGGACTGGTGGGAGTCCCTGAGGATCGTGTCGGTTATCCACGTCCTCTTGTCGGTCCTCGGCTTGATCTTGAAATCCGCCCTGGAAGCGGCGGTTGCGGTCTTTTCAGCCATCTTGAGACGCCTCCGTCTTTTATAACCCGTGGTGGGCCGCTATTGCCGCGGCAATAGCGGCGACCAGGTCCGTGGGCTCGCCGTACTCGTCATATTCCATGAGTTCCGGCTTTCTGTCTATGAATCCGGTATCGAACCTGCCCATTCTGAAATCCTCGTCCTCCATTATCTTCTGGAGGAAGGGGATGGTGGTCTTTACGCCCCTTATGACGAACTCCTCGAGGCAGCGGTGCATGCGCCTTACGGTCTCGTCCCAGGTGGTGCCGCGCACCACGAGCTTTGTGACGAGCGAGTCGTAGCAGTTGGGTATGATGAAATCCTTGTAGATGGCCCCGTCTATCCGGACACCTATGCCGCCCGGCGAGTAGTAGGAGGTAACTTTCCCGAAGGACGGGAGGAAGTTGTTCTTCGGGTCCTCGGCGCAGATGCGGCATTCCATCGCGAAGCCGTTTATCCTCACGTCCTCCTGGTTAAAGCCGAGCGGCATGCCGGCGGCTATCTCTATCTGCTTCTTGACGAGGTCGATGCCAGTTACCTCCTCGGTAATGGGGTGCTCGACCTGGATCCTGGTGTTCATCTCCAGGAAATAGAAGTTCCTGTCGTTGTCGACCAGGAATTCGACCGTCCCAGCGTTGGTGTAGTCCGCTGCCCTTGCCGCCTTTACAGCGGCCTCGCCCATGCGCTTCCGGAGGTCGTCGTCCAGTATGAGGGAGGGGGTTATCTCCACGAGCTTCTGGTGGCGCCTCTGTATGGAGCAGTCCCTTTCGCCCATGTGGACGATGTTGCCGTGGCTGTCGGCCATTATCTGGAACTCGATGTGGTGCGGCTTCTCAAGGAACTTCTCAAGGAATACCTCGGAAACGCCGAATGCTGCTGCGGATTCCTTCTTCGCGGTGGTAATGGAGTCCACCAGCTCCTTTTCGGTCCGGGCGACCCTCAAGCCCCTGCCGCCGCCTCCGCCCGAGGCCTTGACCATTATGGGATAGCCGATCTTCGTGGCGAAAGCAATGGCCTCTTCCACGTCCTTTATCGAGTCCTCGGTCCCGGGGAGTATGGGCACCCCGGCCTTCAGCATCATCTTCCGGGCCATGACCTTGTCGCCCATCTCGGCGATGGTCTTGCTGGACGGGCCGATGAAGGTGATGCCCTTTTTCGTGCAGAGCTGGGGGAACCTGGGGTTTTCCGAAAGGAAGCCGTAGCCCGGATGGATGGCGTCCACGCCGACCTTTGTCGCGAGGTCCACGAGCCTGTGGATATTGAGATAGCCCTGGATGGGGCCTGGGCCCACCATGTAGGACTCGTCCGCCTTCTTGACGTAGAGGGAGGTCGAGTCCTCCTCGGAGTAGATGGCCACGGTGGCTATCCCGAGCTCCCTGCAGGCCCTTATGACCCTGGTGGCTATTTCGCCCCTGTTGGCGACCAAGACTTTTTTGAAGAGTCCCAATTTACTCCCCGTATCCGGTGTGATTCGCGCTCTCTTTCGGAGTCGCAAAAGGTACAAACCGCAATGAAACATTTAGCCAAGAACGGCCCGATAAGTCAAGTAAATAAAAGCCTTATAAAGGAAAAAGGTCAGTTGCCCTGAGCATCATGAGGGCGCTTTGCGATTGCAGCGGCGTCTGTAAGCCGCTTTATCGCAAGGTCCCTGCCCATGGCGCTCAAGGTCTCGAAGATCCCCGGGCTGACGGTCGCGCCGGTGAGGGCCACCCTTACGGGCTGGGCGAGCTTCCCGAGCTTGAGGCTGCGCTCTTCGAGGAGCGAGTTGAAGGCCGCCTCAAGCTCCTTTTCCGTGAACGAGGGGAGGGCTGAGAGGCGCTCAAGGAGGTCTTCGAAAAGCCCGGCGCTATCGGGGGTAAGGAACTTCTCCCTGGCCTTGGGGTCGTAATCGACAGTCTCCCTGAAGTAGAATAGCGAGCCTTCCGCCATCTCCTTCAAGGTCCTCGCCCGCTCCTGCAGGGTCTTTATTATGGCCGGGAGCCTCGGGTCGCCGGAGGCGTCCACCCCGAGCTCCTTCCAGAATGGGAGCATGAGAGGCATAAGCTCCTCGGGGGAGGACGATTTTATGTAATGCTGGTTGAGCCAGAGTAGTTTTTCCGGGTTGAAGACCCCCGAGGACTTCCCGACGCTATCGAGTGAGAACTTCTCTATAAGCTCTTTCATCGAGAATATCTCCTGGTCGCCGTGCGACCAGCCGAGCCTGGCGAGATAGTTTACGAGGGCATGGGGCAGGTATCCCATCTCCTTGTAGGCCATGACGGAAGTTGCGCCGTGGCGCTTGGAAAGCCGGGTCTTGTCCGACCCTAAAATCATGGGGAGATGCGCGAATACCGGGACCTCGTACCCGAGGGCGCGGTAGAGGAGTATCTGCTTTGGGGTGTTGTTTATGTGGTCGTCCCCCCTTATGACATGGGTCATTCCCATCTCGGCGTCGTCCACCACGACACAGAAGTTGTAGGTAGGGGTCGCGTCGCTACGGAGTACGACCAGGTCCTCGATTGTCGAGTTCTCGAAGGAGATCACTCCCTTTATCTCGTCCTTGAAAGAGGTAACGCCCGGAGGCACCCTGAACCGTAGCGCAAAAGGCAGGTCGGGCCGGTCGGCCCTTTCCCTGCATCTGCCGTCGTACATGGGCGGGCGGCCCGCCTTCATGGCGGCCTCCCTTCTCGATTCAAGCTCCCCGGGAGTGCAGTAGCAGCGGTAGAGGTGCCCTTTTTCCAATAGCTCCCCGGCCCGTTTCCTGTACTCGTCGAACCTCTTGCTCTGGAAGAATGGGCCTTCGTCCCAGGTAAGGCCGAGCCATTCCATGCCGTCGAGAATGGCCTGGATGGACTCCTGCGTGGAGCGGGCCACGTCGGTGTCCTCTATCCGGAGGACGAACTTCCCCTTATGGCGCCTGGCGAAGAGCAGGTTGAAGAGAGCGGTCCTTGCCCCTCCGATGTGAAGGTATCCGGTGGGGCTCGGGGCGAATCTTGTGCGTATGGTCAAAGCGGTCCTCCTGATAAGGGTGCCCTTTAAAAATAGCTCTTTTCCCCGATCTCTTCGTTAGGGCGGAAGTAAAAATGCTCACATATTGACATATATGCTGCGCTTTTTACTTCCACCCTGCCTCGACCTCGTGAAAAATAGCTGATTTTTAAAGGCACCCTGAAGCTGTTAGAGCAAACCTGTAATAAAAACGAACGCTCATCAGCAGATGATTATCCCGGCATACCCGACTACCTGTCCCAGGTCGCCGTTCACCTCTCCCGATGTCGCGTATTTAACGAGAGCCGCCTTGGTTGCTCCGAGTTCCCTTGCCGCCACAATGGCGATGGCAGCAGGGACGGCCCCGCACATGCTTATGTCCTCTTCGGACGTCACCTGAAGGAGACCTGCCGAGTCAAGTGCCAGTATCCTGTCGATAGCGAGGCGGTCCTTCTGCCTTGCGATGCCGTCCTCCTCGTAGTGGCTCATGTCCGTGCTCGCTATGATGAGCGAGCCCCCTTCGAGCCCGGATATGGCTCTGGCGATCGACTTGCCGATCTCAATGCAATCCTTCTCGTCCGCCCTCAATATGGTGACCGGGACGATCAGTGCAACCGGATTACGGGCCAGTATGAAAGGGAGCTGGACCTCGAGCGAATGCTCGAAAAGGTGCGCCTCCGTATCGGCTGAAAAGAGTTTCGAGCCGCCTCTCAGCATGGAAGCGGCCTCTTCGTCTATTTTAAGGCTTCCGAGCGGGGTATCCCACTCGCCCTCGGGCCAGACCGAAACCCTCTTCCCGAGCCCCGTGTGGTTGGGCCCAATGAGAAAGACCCTTTCAGGGACCCGCACCCTCGCGTAGACGCTCCCGGCAACGTCCCCTGAATACATGTATCCGGCATGGGGCGCTATTATCGCCCTTGCGTCCTCTGCCCGGCTGTGGGTAAGGAGCTTCTCGACCGCTTCCCTGAGGGCGGCCTTCTCGCCGGGGTAGAACCTCCCGGCAACCGCTGATTCTCTTTTCATATCTTGTACTTCGCCCTCGTCTGGGCGGCTAACGATATTACCAGACAGGGCCCTGAATGTAAAGCCGTAAGCCGCGGCGGAAAGCGGCGTTAGGCGTATTCACAGCGGCTCCGCGTTATGCTATACTCACCGGAATCCATTTGAGAAGGGGAGAGATGGAAACGGAACTCATCATTTTCGACCTTGACGGCACTCTCATAGATTCGAGCGAGGACATCGCCTGGTCCGCGAACAGGACGCTTGCGGCAATGGGTCACAGTGAGATGGAGCCGGGGGAGATAATCGGCCACATCGGATGGGGCGTAAAGCCCCTACTTCAGAAACTCATGCCAGGCGAGAGCGAGGAGAGGATAGCCGAGGCGCGTCTCAAGTTCCTCGATTTCTACGGCGGCCACCTCGTAATAAAGACCAGACTTTACCACGGGGTGGAGGATACAGTGAATCACTTCCACTACGCCGGAAAGAAAATGGCCGTGGTTACGAACAAGCCCTTCGGGTTGGCCGACCGGATACTCGATTCCTTCGGCCTCAAGAGGTTTTTCCCGCTCATACTCGGCGGCGACTCGCTCCCCAACAAGAAACCGCACCCCGAGCCCATAGAGAAGGCCATCAGGGAGTTGTCCTGCAGGCCCGAGAGGACGGCCGTGGTCGGCGACAGCCCCGTTGACTGCGAGGCGGGAAAGGCCGCCGGGGCCTATACTGTCGGCGTTTCCTACGGCTTCAGGGGCAGGGGAGAACTCGCAAGCGCCGGCTGCGACATCATCGTGGACGACTTCCCGTCCCTTAGGAAAGCGCTCGGGTAAAGGCCCAAGCCGCCATTCCCAAACCTGCTATACTGGTAATGTCGCTACCTGACCGGACATTACCGCATGGACCCTCAAACGCACACAAGGCGAACGGCCCTCAAGGCGATGGCGGCTTCGGGGATGCTCCTCCTCTGGGGGGAGATGCCCGTCATGGCCGAGGTCTTTTCAAGGCCGAAGACTCTGAGGGAGCCGAGGCTCCGTGAGAACGCCTTTACCGGGGGCGGCGCATCGCTCGTCTCGGTCGCAACCGGAAAGACCGTGGATGAGATGGTCGAGGAGGCTGTCGACCTTATCGGCGGCTTCGACAGGCTCGGCCTCTCCGGAAAGACCGTACTCCTCAAACCCAACGTCGTATCAGGCGAGGCGAACCCGGCAACGACAAACCCCGAGGTGGTCGGGGCGGTCGTAAGGGCGGTCTCAAGGCGCGGGGCCAAAAAGGTCTACGTTGGCGACATGTCCGCCCTTCGTACGATATCCACCAGGCGGAACATGAACCGGAACGGGATACTCAAGGCCGCGTCCGACAACGGCGCGGAGGTAATCATATTCGAGGACTTCGAGTGGCACACGGTCCCGCTCGAAGGAACAAGGCATCTGACCGAGGCCTACGTGACCGAATGGATATACAGGCCGGACATAATAATAAACCTGCCGGTAGTCAAGACGCACAGGTCCGCGAGCTACTCCATAACCCTCAAGAACTTCATCGGCTGCACGCATCTCCGCCAGCGGCCCTATCTCATCGGCCCCTCTCATTGGGAGGAGCTCATCTCAGAGTTCAACGCTGCATACGCCCCGGAGCTCAACATAGTCGACGGGACCGTCTCCATGATAGAGGGCGGCCCCTGGCAGGGTACCCCGGCAAAGACAAACCTCATAATCGCGAGCGGGGATAGAATCGCGGCTGACATTGCCGGGCTCGGCCTCATAAGGTCTTTCGGCAAATGGGAGCCGGTCACCTCAAAGCCAGTCTGGGAGCAGAGGCAGATAATAAGGGGCGTCGAGCTCGGCCTGGGCAGGGGAAGAGACGGGATTAAGCTTGTAGCAGGGGGCGGCGGCGTGGAATTCGAGCGGCTTGTCTCAGGGATAAGGGAGAATGCCGGGCTTTGACGGCCCGTCTTTGACACCATCCGTGCTTTACGATATATTCCCTGAAAATAGACGGAGGGAGTACCAATGAAAAGAACGATACTGACCGCCTTTGCATTATTTTTCGCGTTGTCTGCAGAGGTGTCCGCAACGGAGATATTGCCCGCGGTACCGCCGATTCCGGCTGACAACACAATGACCCAGGAGAAGGTCGAGCTCGGGAAGATGCTCTTTTTCGACCCGAGGCTTTCGTCCACAGGCGCGGTAAGCTGTGCTTCCTGCCACAACCCGGCCTTCGCCTTTACCGACAGGCTGCCGCTCGCCCTCGGCCACAAGCACCAGGCAGGGCCCAGGAACACCCCAACGGTCCTTAATTCGGCCTTCCTTACTTCCCAGTTCTGGGACGGCAGGGCCGCGACCCTCGAGGAGCAGGCGCTCGGGCCGGTGCAGGCCGCGGTAGAGATGAACGAGACCCTCGATAACATGGTAAGGAAGCTCAAGGCGATACCTGCCTACGCGGAGAGGTTCAAGCAGGTATTCGGCGGCAAGGACCCGGTCACGCCGGAGAACACGGCCAAGGCGATGGCCGCGTTCGAAAGGACGCTCATAACCACCAACTCGCCTTTTGACAGGTTCCTCATGGGCGACGAGGGCGCGATAAGCGCGGACGCAAAAAAGGGGTGGGAGCTTTTCAGGAACAAGGGCTGCACCGCGTGCCACAACGGGCCCAACTTCACTAACGGCGGCTTTTTCAGGATACAGGTGCCGGGTTCAACGGACATGGGTAGGTTCGAGGTGACAGGAAATGAGGATGACAAGTACAAGTTCAGGGTGCAGACGCTCCGGAACGTCGCTCTCACGTACCCCTATTTCAATAACGGCTCGGTCGCCTCTCTTTCGGACGCGGTTAAGATAATGAGCAGGGAGATGCTCGGCGTCCAGGCGACCGACAAGGAGGCGGCGCTCATAACCGAGTTCCTGAAGACCCTTACGGGAGAGATGCCGAGGGTTGACGTCCCTGTGCTCCCTTGACCAGGTTTCACTAAACCCCAAGGAGGTGTCAAAATGAAGATCCTGGTGTTTTTCATAGCCGTGGTCCTTGCAGGCGCTCTTTCAGGCACTCCTGCCCTTGCGGGCCAGGGCAGCGGGCCGGGACAGGACGGCAAGATGCCCGGCTCCAAGATGACCGACTCGACGACGAAGGACCGCATGCAGATGCACGAGGACGTCTTGGGCATGATGAAGGAGACGATGGTCATACTCAGGGACATGAACCACAAGCCCACGGAAGCGCAGCAGAAGAGGCTTGACGAGATGATAACGAAGATAGATGAAATGACGGCCAGGCACCGGGACATGATGGAGAAAAAGAAGGAGAAGATGGAGGATAAGAAGGAGCGGATGAAGAAATAGCCCGTCTCCAAGCTTGAAGGATTGGTAATAGCACGGCCCTTCTTTGGCAGGATGTTGAATAAGTCCTTCCGGGACTTTTTCAACCACGGCTTGGCCGGAATGAATCCGTCCAAGCCTCACAAATTGCCCGACTTGGATAGTCTTCGCAATTTGGCAACCCATCCGTGTTAGAGGGGCCGTGCTATTTCAATCATGTTCGGGTCAAAAATTCCCCGGATCCTGCGCTGTCAGCGGGATGGGAAACTGGGGAGGATGAAAATACGCGCCTATTTTTTGTTTGGCGCGGTTTCCCTTTCTTCGGCGCGCTTAAGCCCCCGTTCTTTCCGTATGCGGTTAAGGAGCCCGCCTTCGAGGACGCTCTCGCGCTCCCTCCTGCTTAAGCTTACAAGGAACCTGAAGCCCCTGCCGCTTTCCTTTGCTACCCCCACTATCTCGTCCGAGGCCTCGACCGCCTTTCTAAGTCCGGTGAATACGAGCGTCTGCCCTTCTTCAAGGGCGCGGTAATCGAACGGGTCAGCGAATACCAGCGGCAGCACGCCGAAGTTTATGAGGTTCGCCCTGTGTATTCGCGCGAAGCTCTTTGCGGCTTTGATCCTTACCCCGAGATACCGCGGGGCTATGGCCGCGTGCTCCCTCGATGAGCCCTGCCCGTAGTTGTCCCCGGCGGCGATGATGCCCCCTCCGCTCTCCCGGCATCTTTGGCTGAACTGCCTGTCCATCCGCTCGAGGACGAAATCGCTTATCTTCGGGATATTGGACCTGAAGGGAAGCACCCTGTTCCCCGCCGGGAGGATGTCGTCCGTAGAGACGTTGTCGCCGAGTTTTATGAGCACCCTGGCCTCGTATGCTTCGGGCAAGGGGTCGAAAAGAGGGAAGGGGACGATATTTGGCCCCCTTACGACCTCCACCGCCGCTCTTTCTTCGGGCGGCAGCGGCTTGAGTATTATGGAATCGTTGTAGCGGTACCTCTTGGGCTCGACGACCCTCGGGTAGGGGCCGAGTTTCCTCGGGTCGGTTATCCTGCCCGAGATGGCTGCGGCCACGGCCGTTTCCGGGCTCGAAAGGTAGACGTAGTCGTCCTCGGTCCCGCTGCGGCCCTTGAAGTTTCTCGGAAAGGTCCGGACAGAGGCGGCCTTTGTCGGAGGGGCCTGCCCCATGCCTATGCAGCCGAGGCACCCTGACTGGTGCACCCTCGCGCCCGCGTGAAGGAGGAGCTCCGAGCCGCCAGCCCGCTCTATATTTTCGAGAACCGTCCTGCTCCCCGGGTTTATCTCGAAGCTCAGGCCTGGATAGGCGGTCCGCCCACGCACCGCCTTGCTTACGACCATCATGTCCTTGAACGAGAAGTTTACCGATGAGCCGACTATGACCTGCGCGACCGGAGTGCCTTCAACCTCGGATACCCTTTTTACGTTATCCGGCGAGCTCGGGCAGGCTATGAGGGGCTCTAGCGACGCGAGGTCTATCTCGTCCGTCTCGTCGTACTCGGCATTGGGGTCCGCTTCGAGCGGGATCCACTGGCCGACCCTGCCGTGGCGCTCGAGAAAGTCCCTGGTCATGGAGTCGGACGGGAATATCGAGGTCGTGGCCCCGAGCTCGGCCCCCATGTTGGCGATGGTCGCCCTGTCGGTCGCCGTAAGGGTCTTTACCCCCGGCCCCCAGTATTCGATTATCTTCCCGACCCCGCCCTTTACCGTGTGGCGGCGGAGCATCTCTAGGATGATGTCCTTTGCCGAGACCCAGGGCTTGAGCTTCCTGGTAAGCCTCACGCCCATTACCCTGGGAACGGCCATGTTGAAAGGCTCCCCCGCCATTGCGAGCGCGACATCCAGGCCGCCCGCGCCTATGGCAAGCATCCCGAGCGCGCCGGCCGTGCACGTATGGCTGTCCGCCCCGAGGAGGGTCTTCCCGGGAGATCCGAAGCTCTCCATGTGCACCGGATGTGAAACGCCGTTTCCAGGAGGCGAGAAGTAGACGCCGTATCTCAGGGCCGCGGTCATCAGAAACCTGTGGTCGTCGGCGTTCCTGAAATCAGTCTGGAGGATATTGTGGTCCACGTAGCTCGCTGAGAGCTCAGTCTGCACCGAGTCTAGGCCGAGGGACTCGAATTCGAGATACACGAGCGTGCCGGTCGCGTCCTGGGTAAGGGTCTGGTCTATCCTTATGGCTATCTCCGACTCCGGCGACCACTTGCCGGATACCATGTGCGACTCGATGAGTTTTCTTGCCAGGTTCCTGTTCATGGCAACTCTTGAAATTGATATTTTCCCCGGACTCTTCGCAGGTTACGTGAATAAAAACGCTCACATATTCACATATATGCTCCGCTTTTTATTCCCGCCCTTCCAGGAAAAGCGGGAAAAATCTCTGATTTTCAGAGGTTGCCTCATGTCAGCTCAAGCGGTTAGGGACAGGCCTAGTCGATTCCTATCTCGAAGTCCCGGCCTTCCCACTCGCCGGTATCCGCATACCTGAAGGTGAATACGAGCCTTGCGCCGGGCTTTAGCTTCCCGGCTTCGAAGTCCCTGTGCCATATGCCGAGGCCCGTCCCTTTCAAGGGCTCCTCGTTCCTGGTCGCCCAATGGTCTGTCGTCCAGACGATATGGGCCTCCCTTGGCGAGGTTATGCGGACTGCCTCAGAGCTTTTCGCCGAGCCTATCTCCATGCCCTTTTTCCATTCCGCGACCGAAAACGAGGTCAGGCATTCGACATACCTCTCTCGCGCTTCCTTTATCATATCGAAGCA
Organism: Thermodesulfobacteriota bacterium; assembly: GCA_030583865.1. NCBI lineage: Bacteria > Pseudomonadati > Thermodesulfobacteriota > Thermodesulfobacteriota bacterium. The sequence continues at coordinate 1,078,747 of CP129479.1, forward strand.
CTGCCGGTCGTGCATGCTCCTTAGTAGCTTTATGTACTCGGCGTGGGCCGGTATGAAAGGCGTTGCCGAGCCGGTGCCGCGCCCTTTGAGGAGCTTAAGCTCAGGTATGTCGGACTTGTCCCAGACCTGCTCCGGGAAGAGGAACCCCTCGTTGGCCGAGGCCTCGAGAGATTCGAGGTATTTTTCGGGGAAGCCGTCCGCGGCTATTTCGTACATTGCGCGCTCGCCGGACAGGAGCGGCCAGGGCCTGCCTGTGCCTGAGCCGTCGAAAGGCGAGCCGTCCTCCTTTTCGCCGTAGCCGTCGCCCTCGTGCCTGTAGAAGTATACCCTCCCGTGGTGCTCGAATCGGAGGTGCCTGTCGACCGCGCGCAGCGAGCTTACTATGCTGGGGTCTCTCGGGCCGCGCACCCCGAGCCTCACGAGGTCGAGAAACCCGGTGTCGAACACCCCGCGCCCGTGCTCGGGGAAGCGGTCGGGCCTGTCCTTATTGAATACGAGGGCATGGAAGTCCTCTTCTTCAGGGGCGAGCGCAAAGGGCCGCCCTCCGTCCATCCTCATGTAATGCCCGGGCGCGCCTTCGCCCGTGCAGCCGCATTTTATGAATGTCCATTCCTCGATCTTCGTATGCCATCCGTCAGCGACTGAAAAGAGGTAGTCTGATTCCCTTGTCTCGCGCATCTCCCTTGCCCAGTGCGCGGCCGCGACAAGGGCGGATATGCCGTATGCGAGCGTGGAAGGCGAAGCGCCGCCGCCCTCCGGCCCGAACGGGCCGTTCCTCGCCATATACGACGCCGCGTTCTTTATCATCGGGTAAAAGCCAGTCCCGGCAAGCCCGATGCCCCTGAGCCTCCATGCAAGGAGTATCGGGAGAGCGGCATTTTCCAGGCGCACCTCCGGGCGGCTGACCGTGCCGTTTACGTGCATCTCAAGGGGCCATGCGCCTGCGTCCGCCTGCGTGGACTGCAGGTAGTCGAGGACGGAAAGGGCGGTCCTGCCGTCGCCCATGGCCATGAAGGCGAAGGCGGTCCTGCAGAGGTCGCCGGGCCTTACGAGCCTGTAGCCTCTGCCGGCCTCGTCGCCCCTGGATTGCCCCCACGGGATGGATAGGGACGACGCGACCGCTCCGGGAAATGTCTTGTCTTCGTGGGCCTTCAGGGCGAGCGCGCTCGCCCTGAACCTCCTGCCCCCGTCAGCCGCGCGCTTGCCGAGCGGCATGAGGGTATTGATATGCCTCCTCCAGCCCCGGATGAAGTCCCGCTCGACCGAGGCGTATTCCCTTGAAAGAGATATCTCCGCCTCTAGCGCCGCCTCCACCTCGTCCTTGCCGAAGCCGAGCGCGAGCACCATGTCGCTGCCCGGCTTAAGCTCGGCAGTAAGGGCGACATTGCCGTCCTCCGCGCGCTCGAACATCCAGTCCATATCGAGGTCGTCCTTCAGGTCGTGCCAGCCGTCCGAGATCCCGGAGTACCCTGCCGACATTCCGAGGAAGGGCTTGTCCGACGCAAGGGCCGCTGCGGTGTCCTCTCTCCGGGCCAGGAGGTAGTTCCTTTTCCCGTAAGCGGCGCACCTGCCGGTATTGCCGTAGCCCATGTTCTTCATGTGTGGGGCAACGAGGACGAAAAGGCGGAAATCGGCGGTCGTGCCGTGCAGGGCCTTGAAGCCGACGTTCATCACTAGGGAGTTCGCCTGCGGGTCCGTGACCACGCGCTTCGTTATGCTCCAGAGCCCGGACCTGGCGGTATTCGTGATTACATACCCCGGCGCCTTTTCATGTATGTACTCGAAGCGCGTCGTAAGGGTGTCTTTCCCCTCCTCGCCGAAGAAGGTCCTCGAATCGGTCACGAGGAAGCGGAGGTCCTTTATGCAGGCGGTCTCAATATCGGGGAAGTAAACCTCGGTTATTATGCCGCCTTCCATCGTGAACCATACGCGTGAAAAGGGGCTTTTCGCCGTGCCCGCGCCCTCCTTCGAGGCCCTGGTCCACCTGGGCTCGTGGCCAGGCTTGCCGAATGCCTCTGCGGAAGTAAAGGGGAATGACGGTTTATGGGCAACGCTCATGAGTACCTCCGTTTTCAGGAAACTGCGGCTGGAAGGTTACGCTCTGGCGGGCTTCCTCTTAAGGGGGTTTCAGCCGGAACAGGCCCTTTCGTGAGCCCTTACAGGAGGTTCGCGACGGACGTGTCTGGTGTGGTAGCGAGAGGGCGGCCCTAATCCGAGTTAACCCCCCTTTCAGGGCATTGTCAAGACGACACGCCGCCTGGCATACCCACGGGACGGCTGACAAGTACGCGGGTATAGGATATAATTACATGGCTTTGCGGCCCGGACAGGAGGCTCGCAGCCGAAACCGAATGCAGCAGGGCGCCAAGGGGCGCCCGCACAATACACTACGGAGGTGAAAGATGTCCCTTAAGCTGAGTGACGACGCCAGGAAGAAGATAATCGACATGCTGAACGAGGACAGGGCCCAGGAGCTTACCGCCATAATCCAGTACATGGGCCACCATTACGAGGGCGAGGGGCTTGAGAGCCCGGCGATACTCGACCTTTTCAGGAAGACCGCCATGGACGAGATGAGACACGCGGAGGACCTGGCCGAGAGGATAGTCTACCTCGGGGGCGTTCCAGTCTACAAGCCCGGGCAGGTGCAGAGGGGAGGGGACCTGAGGACCATGCTGAAGGCAGACCTGGGTCTCGAGGACGGCGCGATAGAGCGCTACAGGGGGCATATAAAAGTTTGCGCCGAGCTGGGCGACACCACCACCAGGCTCATGCTCGAAAAAATACTTTCGGAGGAGGAAGGCCACGCCGACGCGTTCGAGACGGCGCTTGGCAGAGGTTAAGCCGATGGCGGTAAAAAAATGGAAGTGCATCGAGTGCGGTTATATCCACGAGGGGGAGCACCCCCCGGACGTATGTCCCATGTGCTATGCGCCGATGGAGGCGTTCCTGGAGGTAGTTGATGCGTGAGGCCGGGCCGCGGCCTGAAACCGGCCTTGCCGCTGAAATAGTTGCCGAGATAAGGGAAAAGGGGCCGATCACCTTCGCAAGGTTCATGGAGATAGCCCTTTACCTCCCGGGAAAGGGCTATTACACCTCAGGCAGGGGGACCTGGGGTCCCGAGGGCGACTACATTACAAGCCTGGACGTAAGCCCGGTCTTTGCGAGGACGCTGGCCAGGGGGCTTAAGGAGATGTGGGAGGCCCTCGGCTCGCCGTCGCCCTTCGTCTTCGTCGAGGCGGGGGCAGGAAGGGGATGGCTAACCAAAGGCGTGCTGGAGTCCTTGAAGGAGATCTCTCCCGGGCTTTCGGGGGCGATAATCCCCAGGCTCGTCGAGAGGTCCGCCGCGGAAAGGGATTCTCCCCCTGGGGCGACATGGCATTCGGAGCTTTCCGATATCCCGCCGTTTTCTTCCGGCTGCATACTATCGAATGAGCTTATGGACAGCTTCCCGGTCCACAGGGTCGAGTTCTCGGGCGGAGAGTTGAAGGAACTCTACGTCGGATGCGATGGAAACGGCTTTAAAGAGGTCCACGGCCCTCTTTCGACCGGCGAGCTTCAAGGGTATTTCAGGGAGAACGGTGTGGCCCCCTTCGAGGGCATGAGGACCGAGGTCAACCTCGAGGCGATACGGTGGCTGGGCGAGGCCGGAGCCCTCATGGAGCGCGGCTTCATGGTGACCATAGACTACGGCTTCCCTGCAGCCGAGCTCTATTCGCCCGAAAGAAGGGGCAGCCTCATGTGCCATTACAGGCACACCCTGAACGACAACCCGTTTATAAACGTCGGGGAGCAGGACATGACCACCCATGTGGACTTTACCGCCCTTGCCAACGCGGGCCTTAAGACGGGCCTCGGTGTTACCGGCTTTACTACGCAGAAGAACTATCTTATCGGGCTCGGCATACTGGATGAGCTTAAGCCCCCTCCGGAGGGCTCGCCGGGCGTCGAGGAGATGAAGTTCAACAGGGCAGTTGCCAGGCTCATCTCGCCCGGGGGCATGGGGGACACCTTCAAGACGCTCGTGCAGCACAAGGGCATTGCCAAACCCGGGCTCCGGGCCTTCTCGTTCAGGGATATGGCCCGGAGCCTCTGGCCAGAGCCCTCTTGATATTGTAATGCCCGGCGTAATATGATAAAAGTTATTGCCTTATAAACGTATATTTTTCGGGGGGTGCTTCGATATGCCTGAGAAGGAAGAAAAGGAAGCAAAGGAAAAAAAGCACGTCTGTTCGATCTGCGGACGTCCGTCGGACCTTGTCATCTGCCATGCCTGCGAGGACAAGATAAGGGGCGAGGCGCTCGAGAAGAAGCACGACATAGACAAGGCCGGTAGGACGGATTCCGGCAGGAGATAGGGACCGGGCCTGCGAGGCCCTAATAAACAATTCGGAGGGGACATGGCCAGGGACAGGATTGTCGAGGAGCTTGGGACAGCATACAATACCGAGATAGCCGGATACCACTTCTACACCACGGCCGCCGCGCTTGTCGACGATTCCAGGGGGAGGAGCGTATTTGCGAACCTCGCGAAGGACGAGCTCGCCCACATGGTCGTGGTCGGCAAGATTGCCGAATCGGTAAAGAACGGCCTCGGCTGGATTAGCTACGAGCAGGCCCTTGCAGAGGGGTTCGCGCTCACCCAGAGCATACCCTACCCGAAGGAAAACGACCTCATAAAAAGGCTCACCACCAACCAGTCCGACACCAACGCCGTCCAGATAGCCATCGAGAACGAAGAGTCCGCCGTGGAGTTCTACTCCCGTCTCCTCAAGGAAGCCGAGACCCCGGTAGAGAAGGTCGTCCTTACGAAACTCCTCGAGATGGAGAAGGGGCACCTGAAGATACTCAGGTGGGAGTACGAGTCCCTTACCAAGACCGGCTTCTGGTGCGGCGAGATGGAGTACAGCGTCGAGAAGGAGAGCGAGTAGGGGAATGTACGACGCGATCGTTGCCGGCCTGGGGCCGGCCGGTTCGACTGCAGCGTATTACCTCTCAAAGGCGGGACTCAAGGTGCTCGGGGTGGACAAGGAGACCTTCCCGAGGTACAAGTCCTGCGGCGGGTGCGTCTCCACCAAGATAGACGGCCTCCTCGATTTCGATATCTCCCCTGCCGTGGAAGAGACTGTCTACGGCGCGTCGTTCACCTACAAGTCAGGAAGGCCGCTCGATATAATCTCTGACAAGCCCGTCGGCTACAACGTCATGCGCGACGCCTTCGACCACCTGCTCCTCAAGAATGCCAGGGAGGCCGGGGCAGAGGTCATCGAGGGCGCGCGGGTAAGGTCCGCAGAGGACACCGGGGCGTCGGTAAAAGTCGGGCTTGCCGACGGCAGGAGCTACGAGGCAAGGGTGCTTGTCGGCGCGGACGGGGCCTCGGGCTTTACAGGCAGGGAGCTCTTCGGCCTTCGCCCGAAGGAGGCCGCTCTTTCCATGACCGCCGAGGTGCCTCTAAAGAGGGAGTCAAGGGGCTACTCCGGAAGGCTCTTCATTGACTTCGGCTGCGTGCCGCACGGCTACGCATGGATATTCCCGAAAAAGGACTTCCTTTCAATCGGCATCGCGGCGAGCGCCCAAAAGGCCGGGAGGATCAAGGAATACTTCAACGCCTTCGTCTCATCGCACGGGGCGCTCAAGGGCCTTGATATAGGCCCTGCGGCGGGCTGGACCGTGCCTGTCTACTATGACGGCGCGCCCTCGCCCGTAAAGGGCAGGGTCGTGCTCGTGGGCGATACAGGTCATCTTGTTGAGCCCTTCCTAGGCGAGGGCATATACTACGCGGCCTATACAGCCAAGGCCGCTTCCTCTGTTATACTTGACTATATCGGGGGGAGGGCCGGGCTTCAGGATTATCCGGAACGGCTTGAGGCGGAGATGCTGCCCGGGTTCCGGTCTGCCCTGAAGCTCTCCGACCTGGTGTATAACCACCCGAGGCTCTGGTACGGCATTATCGAGCGGGACCCGCAGATAATGCAGAGGTACTATGACGTTATAAGGGGCACGGAGGATTGCTCTTCCTTTTACTCATGGGCGCTCAACAAGGTCAAATCCAAGCCCTGGAAGGTGCTCCGCAGCTGGTTGGAGTCGAGGTTCATCCCGGCTTAGGGAATAGCCTGCCGGGTCAAGCCGAAAAATCGCAACACCTTTCCAAGGAGGCCAGCCATGCGAAATCCGATGCCGCTGTTTGCCGTCCTTTTCTTCACGCTTTCCTTTTTTATAACCCACGAAGTCCATGCCCAGGACGGGCAGGAGATGGCCCGGACCATGCCCGGGGCCCAGGCTGAAAGGCCCTGGCTCGGCGTTACCATACAGGGCCTCGACCCCGAAAGGGCGGCTGAGATGGGCATGCCAGGGGCCAGGGGAGTGGTCGTCTCGGATGTTGCGGAAGGCTCCCCGGCCCAGGTTGCGGGGCTCATGCCTGGTGACGTAATAACCGAGGCCGGCGGCCGGGACGTAAGGAGCGCAAGCGACCTCATTACGGCCATACGCTCGGCAGGGGTCGGCAGGAACATCGAGCTTGACGTGCTGAGGGGCGGGGCAGAGGAGAGCTTCAACGTGCAGCTCTCGGCCATGCCGAAAGGCGCAATGCAGGAGCGCGGACGCGCCATGATGGGCGGACAAACGGGCGGCATGATGGCGGGAGGATGTCCGATGGGGATGGAGGGGATGGGCCCCATGCGCGGCCACGGCATGGGCTTCGGTATGGGCCACGGTATGGGAATGACGGGCATGGACATGATGATGGGCCCGCGCGGCAAAAAAGGCGGCATGCCAGGGGCTTTCTATGGTAGAATGATGATGGCCGTGAAGGCCCTTGACCTCACCCCCGAGCAGAAGGCGCGGGCTACCGAGCTGTACACGGACTTCAGGAAGCAGGCCATAAGGACCGGCGCTGACGTCAAGATCGCCAGGCTTGAGCTCCACGAGCTCCTCAAGGCCGAGCCTGTGAACATGGATAGCGTCACGGCAAAGGTGAACGAGATAACCCGTAAGCAGGCCGACCTGATGATGGCGGGCATAAGGGGGGTAGAGGAGTTCAAAAAAACCCTTACCCCCGAGCAGCGCGGGCAGTTAAGGGACATGCTCGCGATGGACTCCGGCGGCGTAGACGACATGGAAGCCATGGCAATGGATTCCGGCGGCATGGACATGACGGACATGCCGGAATAGGGACAGCTCCCGGTGTTTTTCCTTAAAGGCTGCCGGGCGCTCTTTCGGTGGAATTACAGAAAAAAGGAAAGGAGGGGTGCGCATGAAGAGATACTCAATACCCAGGGTCGCCCACTGCAGTGAAGGGTGTCCAAGACGGTCCCGGGCATGACCTTAAACTGCCCATCTACAATCCCTTCCTTGATGACGCGTCATGAACAGAATCCCCGCGGCCTCCCGCGGGGATTTTTTTATCAGGCTGCCTCTTTTCAGAGGTTGCCATCGAGGCGTCGCGCATTGTGCTTGAAGGGTGATTTTGCGCGCTGCAACAGGTTGGCTCCATTTCCCGGCTCGGCCCATTGATCTCTCCTTAACAGTCGTGAGTCCCCGCCATTTTCCCCTTTTTTCCTGGGCTGGAATGGGTTAACATATCGGTAACCTATTTAGGGGTCTTTGGAATGGGCATAGAATGGAGCGCCAGCCTGGCAACCGGGCTGGAGTGGCAGGACAGCCATCACAGGGAGCTCTTCAAGCGCATAAACCGCCTCCTGGACGCCATGGCCACGGGCTATGGGAAGGAAGAGGTGCGCACCCTTTTCAGGTTCCTTGACGAGTACTTCGTCATCCACTTCGAGGCCGAGGAGCGGGCAATGGAAAGGCACGGCTACCCTGATGCGGCCTTCCACAAGGCCGAGCACGCGCGTTTCATCGAGAACATCTCCCGCCTGAGGAATGAGTTCGAGAAAGGGCCCTCTTCAAGGCACGTCATCTGGGTGCAGCGCGAGGTAGTTGACTGGCTCATTAACCACATAGGCGACATGGACAAGAAGCTCGGGAGCTTCCTTAAGTCAGCGGAAGCCGTCTGAGCGCCGTTTTTATCTTTCCGTGCATGTCCGGTTGAAGCACGCTCTCTCTTTCGATCAGGCGGACTTGCATGAAGGGGGTCTCGGATGGGCATCGAGTGGAGCAGCCATCTTGCGACCGGGGTTGACTGGCAGGACAGCCATCACCGGGAGCTCTTCAAGCGCATAAACCGCCTCCTGGACGCCATGGCCGCCGGCTATGGAAAGGAGGAGGTCGCCAGGCTTTTCAATTTCCTGGACGAGTATTTCGTGGTCCATTTCGAGGCCGAGGGGCAGGCGATGGAGAGGCACAACTACCCCGGCGCGGCCACGCACGCAGCCGAGCACGCTCGCTTCATAGAGAGCATAACCCGGCTCAGGAAAGAGTTCGAAAAGGGGCCCTCCTTGAAGCTCGTCATAAGCGTAGAGCGCGAGGTAGTTGACTGGCTCCTTAACCATGTCGCAGGCATGGACAAGAAGCTCGGAAATTTCGTAAAATCGGCAGCGGACGGGCAAGGCGCGCACCCGGCGCGTCCTTGAAATCCCACCCTTTACGCCGCACATCCCTTCACGTCAGGCCCCGGCTTGCCTTTTCTCAAGCGTTACGGCCAGCACGCCCGCGATCACCAGCGCCATTCCTCCTATCTGGACCAGGTCAAGCTCTTCTCCGAGTATGAAGTACGCAAGTACCGCCGTGGATACCGGCCCTATGAAGCTTATAAGGGCCGCCCTGCTCGCGCCTATCCTCCTTATCCCGAGGGCGAGCGTAAGGACAGGCACGAAGGTGGATACCACCGCCAGCGCAACGAGCAAGGTCCAGACCTCCGGCTCTTCCGGGAAGCGCTGTCCCCGCCAGGTCGCCAGGAACGCCATCGTCGCCGCGGTAGTGCCGTAAGCCGCGATCTTTACTCCGGACACCCGCGTCGAGAGGAACTGCGTGAGTATGTAGCTGAAGGAATAGATGAGCGCTGAAAAGAGCACGAGACCCGCGCCGAGCGCGTATCCGGGCTCGATGCCGCCATATACCTTGAGGACGAGCGCGAGCCCGGCATACGTCAGGACGAGCGAGACGGCCTTCACCCTTGTGAGCTTTTCCTTAAAGAATATTGCCGCAAGGACCGCCACTATCGCGGGATAGGTGTAGAGAATGACCCTCTCGATGGACGCGTCGATATAGAGGAGGCCGTAGAAGTCGGCGAGCGCCGCAGCGTAGAGCCCGAGAAAGCCGCTCAGCGCCAGGTAAAGGAAGTCCTTCCATGAGACCCTCGGCGAGGGGAAGAAGAAGACGGCGGCCCAGAATAAGGGCATGGCAATCGAGAACCGGAGCGCCAGGAGCGTAACCGGGTCGAGCCCGTACCCGTATATGAGCTTGGCGAATATCCCTTTTACCGAAAAGGTCACGGCAGAGGCCGCGGCCAGGAGATAGCCCGTAAGCAGGTTTCTTTCCATTCCATTCAAAACCGGCTCATCAACGTCAAAAAGATCATTCCCGCGCTCAAGCCGGGCTGTCCGGCTAAAAACATCGTCAAATAAAGGAAAAATCGGACTTAAGTCACAGCCCTGTCGCACCGGCCCGTCGTATAAGACTTCCGACGGAGAGCGCCAATGATAATACCGCGCGCCTGCCCGGTCAAGTGTAAAGCCCCGGGGCGTTCCAGCCGATAATATAACGCGGGCGCGAAGCGGCCCGCAAACAAACCTTAGCCAGGAAGGTCGAGCGTGCAGTCTGCCGTAAACGAGCCCAAGTATCTCAGCCTTGAAGTGCCGAGAAAAATAGCCCTTGCCATACTGTTCATACTCCTTTTCCTGCTGCCGGCCCTGTCCTACGCGGCCGTGAACCCCCGTGGGATGGAAAACCCCGGGCATTGGATCTCAAGGATGGGAGCCCCTGACGAAATCGTCCTTACGCCGGAAGAGGTCCGGGCTTTCAACATTGCGGCGATAGGCATAACAGACCAGATGGCGGAGCTCCTGTCAATGCCGGATACCCTCCCCGGGGAAAAGGTGTTCGAGTGGATATGGACGGACTTCCTCGCGGACCCGGGGAAGAGGTACGACTCGAAAGGACGGAAGCTCCCGGGGAACTTCTTTATCGACCTGGTCAGGAACATGGACCTGGACGGGATCGGCAATGAAGTGAAGGTCAGGTACGGCGTGGTCGCCGAGAGGGCGGACATGAGGGGCCTTCCCACTTATGAAGCGATCCATTCGAAACCGGGACGCGAGGGGTTCGACTCCATACAGTATTCGAGCCTCTATCCACCGGCGCGCGTTCTTCTCCTCCATACGAGCGAGGACGGGGAATGGGGCTTTTTCCAGGCAGAGACCCTGAGGGGCTGGTTAAGGATGGACAAGGTCGCATTCGGCGAGCGGAATGCCGTTATGCCCGCCGGCGATGAAGAGTTCCTCGTCGTAACCGGTAACAGGATTAAAGTGTACGGAGAAAGCGCCCTTGAAAAGCCGATGGCCGAGGTGGTCATGGGCGGCGTATTCGCCATTTCGTCCCCGGCTGAAGGGAGGTCCCCCTGGAGGGTAAGGTTCCCTGAGCGGCGCCAGGACGGCTCGCTCGCCTGGACAGACGGATACATAAAACCGGACGCCGATGTCAGCCTCGGTTATCTGCCTTATACGAGATCGAACATAATAAGGCAGGCCTTCAAGATGCTCGGCGAGGAGTACGGCTGGGGCGGGAAAAGAGGCCTCAGGGACTGCTCGCTTTTCATACAGGACATATTCGCGACGGTCGGCGTGAAGCTTCCGAGGAACTCAAGGCAGCAGGGCGTCACAGGGGAGGTGCTGGCGCACTTGAACACAGGGAGCGCCAGGGAGGACGTGGCGCTTGCGCTTCGGGGCTCGGACCCGGGCGTAACGCTGCTGACCCTTGACGGACATGTGATGCTTTATCTCGGCGAATCCGGGGGAAAGCCCTACGTCATACACCAGATATTCGGGTATGCGGACAGGGGCGGCATGCGGCGCGTTGGCAAGGTCGCGGTCACTGGGCTCGACCTCGGCAGCCGGTCGCCGATAGGCTCGATGAAGCTCCGGCTCCGGGGGGTCACGAAGATGACCATTCCGGAAGAGTTCAGGATAAAAACGGCTCTTGACAAGCAGGCCTGATTTGCTATAATAATATCACAATCGTAACCCTTCCTCCGGGAGGCAGGCTCTAATACCCCATTAATACATTCGCAATATTGGGGGCAAAGGCAAGCCAATCAATCAAGGAGGTAGGTTATGAGCACGACAAAAATCTACATCGGCAATGTGGTCATGTTCCTGGCGGTCACTATCGCGCTGGTTGCGGCGGTCATTGCATCATGACCGGGCATCATGACCGGGGTCCAAAAACTGAACACGGGGAGGCGACCTTAAGAGTCCTCCCCGTTTTTTTTACGAGGCCCTTCCTTGACTTTCCCTTCCCTTTGTAATATCCTGCTTTTATAACCGCCCGATATTGTTGAGGCAACTTCTGAAAATTGATCTTTTTCCCGGACTCTTTTTCATGCCGGGAAATAAAATGCTCACATATTCCCATATATGCTCCGCTTTTATTTCCCGGCCTTCCTTAGATTGCGGAAAAATCTCTGATTCTTAGAAGTTGCCTTAGGATTTTCATTAGCCGCCATCAAGCCTCCGGCGCACGCCCTCAAGATGAACATTGGCAGTAAACTAATACTATCCTTCCTCATAGCAACGCTCCTCCCGACGGTATTCCTGGCGTTTTTCACCACAAACCTCATAAGCGACAGCAGGCGCGAGGACGCCGAAGAGACCATCGGCAATAACCTCAAGGCCGCATGGATGCAATATTATTCCAGGGCCTACCAGATGCAGTACGGTATGCTCCAGGCCTCTACCGAAGGCCACGTGAAAGCGGCCCTGAGGGACCGGGACAAGGCTTGGCTGAGGTCGCAGCTCATCGCATGGAAGGAATACAGGCCGCACGTGGACCTGTGGGCCGTGCTGGACCCGCGGATGAGGACCATAGCCTCGCTGAACGCGAAGGATTCCGGCCTTCTGATGCCGATTAACGGCCTTGTCGAAAAGGCGCTCGGCAGCAGGGAGTCGATAATCTCGACGGAGGTCATCCCGCACGAGTTATTGAAGGCCGAGGGGCTCGCAGGCGCTGCTTCCATTGCCACGGAGGACGGCAGGGTGCTTGGAGACGGCCTCATGCTGGTCGTGGTCACCCCGGTGGTGGACGGCGAGGGCAGCGTCCTCGGGGCGATAATATCAGGCGACCTCATCAATAACGATTTTTTCGTGCCGGACAGCCTTGCGGAATCCATATCCGGCTCGATCGTCGCCATATCCATGGGCGGCACGCAGGTATCGACTAACGGGGTTGACGAAGACGGCGTAAGGGCGGTCGGCCGCCTCATACCCGAGGCGGTCCTCAGCGAGCTTGACTCCAACCTCGGCTACAGGGGGGAGATAGATATAGCCGGGAAGGCCTATTTGTCCGCGTTCGACCCCATAAGGAACAACGAGGGCCTGGTCGTCGGCTCGCTTTTCGTCGGCATCCAGAAGGAGAAGTTCGTCGATCTCCAGTATGCGAACATCAAGGCCGTAGCGACCATAGCGCTCATAGGCATCTTCATGGCCACAGGTGTCGCCTCCTTCCTCACGTACGTCATAACAAGGCCCATACTCTCCCTCAAGAAAAAGGCCCAGCTCGTGGCCGCCGGCGACCTCAACATCAGGATGGGGCCGGTAAAGTCCGGGAATGACGAGATAGCGGACCTGGCGCGCACCTTCGAGCAGATGGTCGAGAGCCTCCGTGACAAGGAGGAGAGCATCAGGGTAAGCCAGGAAAAGCTCGCGACACAGAAAAAGCTGGTGGAGTCGATAATAAACAGCCTCCCTTATTCGCTGTACGTCCTCGAGAGGAACAAGTCCGTGGTAGTCCGGAACAGGCACGCGACCGAGGCCTGCCCTGTCGGGGAATGCGAGGGGCCGGACGGGTGCCTTGAGGAGGACTTCATCTCCCATTTCACGAAGGAGCTGAAAGAAGAGCTCTCCGGCATGGTAGAGAGCGTCTTCGAGACCGGGGAGACCAGAAGCGCGGAATACAGGCTCAACACGCCTGAAGGGGAAAGGGTCATGTTTGCCAGCGTTTTCCCGGTCGTGGCAGGCGGGGCGAGGCCGGCGGAGTTCGTGGTGTGGATGTCAGAGGACATAACCAGGAAAAAGGAGCTCGAATCCAACATAATTTCGAGCGAGAAGCTCGCGGCCGTGGGGCAGCTGGCCGCGGGCATAGCCCACGAGGTCAATAACCCGCTCGGGGGCATATTGAACTGCCTCTATAACCTCAGGAACCGCAAGCTCACCGACGAGCGCAAGGCCGAGTACGTAGATTTCATGGAAGACGGCATCAAGAGGGTCCAGAACATAGTAAGGCAGCTCCTTGATTTCTCGCAGCAGCACACGCCCGAGCTTTCACTCACCGACATAAACTCCATGATCGAGGGCATAATCCCGCTCTTCAGGCATTCTGTCAGGGGCAAGGAGGTCCGGCTCCTCGTGAACCTCAGCCAGGGCCTGCCCCGCATACTCGTGGACAGGCACCAGATCGAGCAGATACTCGTGAACCTGATACTCAATGCCGTGCAGGCGGTCTCATCCGAAGGCCTCATCGAGGTTACGACAAGGCGGGAGGGGAACTGGTTCTGCATACGGATATCCGACAACGGCTGCGGCATACCCCAGGAGAACCTCGGGAGGGTCTTCGACCCGTTCTTCACGACCAAGGGCGTGGGCAAGGGCACGGGCTTGGGCCTTTCGGTGAGCCGTGGTATAATAGAGCGCCACAAGGGCAGGATAGAGGTCGAAAGCCAGCCGGGCAGGGGCAGCACATTCAGGGTGCTCCTGCCGATCGGCGGAGCGGAGGAAGGGGTTTGAGCAGGATTCTTATCATAGACGACGAGCCGCTCATGCGCATCTCCATAGGCGACGCGCTAAAGGACGAGGGCTACGAGGTCTCGGATGCCGCTACCGGAAGGGAAGGCCTGGCCGTCGCCAGGGACGGCATCACCCCCTTCGACATAGTCATAACGGATCTGAGGCTCCCGGACATAGACGGCCTCGAGGTCTTGAAGTCGCTCCGGAAGTCCTCGCCCGAGGCGATGGTCGTCCTCATAACCGCTTTCGGCGCGGTCGAGACCGCCGTAGAGGCCATGAAGTACGGGGCCTACGACTACGTGACAAAGCCCTTCGCAATGGACGAGCTCCTCATCATGATAAGGAGGATGTTGAGGCTCAAGGACCTCGAGCGCGAGAACCAGGCGCTCAAGGAGCAGGTCGAGGGGAGGTATAACTTCAGCGGCATCGTCGGCAGAAGCGATAAGATGAACGAGATATTCGAGATGATAAAGGTCGTCTCGCAGACCGATTCCACGGTCCTCATTCTCGGGGAGAGCGGCACGGGCAAGGAGGTCGTGGCGAGCGCCATACACCGGAACAGCCCCAGGAAGGACGGGCCGTATATAAAAGTAAGCTGCGCCGCCATTCCGGAAACGCTTCTCGAGGCCGAGCTTTTCGGCTACGACAAGGGCGCGTTCACGGGGGCCGTGAAGCAGAAGAAGGGCAGGTTCGAGCTCGCGGACAAGGGCACCATATTCCTCGACGAAATAGGCGAGCTCGCTCCTTCCATACAGGTAAAGCTCCTCAGGGTGCTCCAGGAAAAGGAGTTCGACAGGCTCGGGGGCACCGGCACGGTTAGCGCCGACGTCCGGGTGATATGCGCAACGCAAAGGGACCTTAAAAAAGATGTCCAGAACGGCTCCTTCCGCGAAGACCTCTATTACAGGCTTAACGTGGTGCCGATAGTGCTTCCGCCGCTACGCGAGAGGAAGGGCGACATAATGCTCCTCGCCAACCATTTCCTGAACTACTATTCCGGACTGTGTAAGAAACAGGTAAAGGGCTTTTCGGTCGACGCTGTCGAGGCGCTCATCAAGTACCCGTTCCCGGGTAACGTCCGCGAGCTCGAGCACGCTGTGGAAAGGGCGGTCGTCATGGGCAAGGGCGAGGAGATACAGCCCTGGGACCTCCCGGAAGAGATAGGGAACTCGAACCTCAGCGACTGCCTCAAGGTCTTCCGCAGCGGAGAGGGCAGCTACGAGAACCTCACTAAGGCCATGAAGGACTTCGAGAAGAAATACATCATAAAGGTCCTCGAGGAGACGAACGGGAATAAGACCCTGGCAGCCAAGCTCCTTGGGGTTTCTAGGAAGACCCTCTGGGAGAAGTGCAAGCTCCTTGAGATAATAAGCGGCGAGTGAGGGCAGCCTCTAACAGGCTGCTGAAAAAGTCCATCTGCTTCGAAGGCTACGTCGCTGGCTACGAAGGCGTACACGGAAAGTACGCCTCATTCCTCGCTCCCCTATTCCAATGGGGCCTCGCATCTGGAGCTTTTTGAGCAGCCTGCATAAAAACGGAGTTTTTCAGCAAGCTGCTAGAATTTTTCAGGCCTTATGCCTTGCCTTAAGTATCCTGTCTATCTTGCCGTAATCTCTGATTATTTCAATCTTGTCGTATCTGCCGTCAGCCGCGGCCATGCGCCTCGCTTCACCTGCCTGCCCGTAGCCGATTTCAATAAGAAGCCACCCTCCCGGAGCAAGGAAGAGAGGGGACTCGCTCACTATTCGCCTTATGAAGGAAAGGCCGTCCTCCCCTCCTGAAAGCGCCTCCCTGGGCTCGAAATCCCTGACCTCCGGGTCGAGGCCTTCCATATCCCTTTCCGGTACATAGGGCGGGTTGGAGACTATTATTCCCGCGCTGCCCCTGAGTACGCCGGGAAGCGGTGCGAAGAGGTCTCCGTGAAGGAACCTGATCCTTTCCGCCACCCCGGCCCTTGCGGCGTTCTCCCTTGCGATCTGAAGCGCCTTTTCGGAGATATCCGTTGCGTATACGACAGGGCCCGGCGCTTCGCTCGCTATGGACGCGGCTATGCAGCCGCTACCCGTGCAAAGGTCTATGACGGCCAGGGCGGGGTCCATGTCCTTTCCGAGCTTTATCGCCTCCCCGGCAAGGAGCTCCGTCTCGGGCCTGGGTATGAGGACGTCTTTTGTGACCTTCAGGGTAAGCCCCCTGAAATCCGTCTCACCGAAGATGTACTGGGACGGCTCCCTCTTAACGCGCCTTAAGAGTGCGTCCTCAAGCTCCGCTGCTTTCTCGAAGGGAAGCTCCTTCCTGGCATCGAGGAAAAGGGAGTGCCTCTTTACGCCGAGTATACGCATGAGTATCAGCTCTGCCTCGGCAACCGGCTCCGGGATGCCCGCATTTGAGAGGGCCTCACTGGCCCTCGTAAGCGCCTCTCTTATCGTTTCAGTGCCCGGCATCTACCCGCAAAAGCCCCCTTGAACAAAATAATGGAACGCCCACTTACCTTATGGCAAGAGGGCTCCATTATACATAGGGGTGCCTCTAAAAATTAAGAATTTTTTCTGAGGTCAAGGAAGGGCGGAAATAAAAAGCGCAGCATATATGGGAATATGTGAGCATTTTTATTTCCGCCCTGACATAGAGATCAGGAAAAATAATCATTTTTAGAGGCAGCCATAGATTATTGCGGGGAGCTTGTCAAGGGATTCCGGCGGGCGCGCAATGGCAATACTGTATTGCAGGCCGGCAGGCGCGTTATGGGAATCCGCCCTCAAAACCTCTCGGTGAACTCGGCGACTCTGGGCCTTACAAGCTCCTCGAAGTCCCTGTATTTCATCTCCACGGCCTCGTAATGGGTGCCCGCGTTGAAATAGATGTACTCGTCGCCTGTAAGCGACCTGTCCACCACCGTTTCAACCTGGTACAGGTTCCCGAAAGGGGGCTCGGCCCCGGTCTCGCAATCCGGGAAAAGGTCGGAGAACTCCTCTTCTTTTGCGAGCCTCAGGTCTTTTTTCCCGAGTACGTCACTGAGCCTCCCGAAGTCGACCTTTGAGCTTGCCGGGAGCACAGTCATGACGATCTCCCCGTCAGCCTTGACCATTACGGACTTGGCAAGCTCCCGGCCTTTCACGTGCATGGAGGCTGCCACCTCCTGGGCGGTATATGCCTCGGTGTGGACGAGCGACTTGTACGGTACGTGCCTTTCCTGGAGAAGGTTTTCAAGCCGTTTGGGTATCATGTGCCCCTCCTTGAATTAATTATATACCCTCCGCCGCGAACCGGCAAAAAAGCCCTGCGCGTGTATAATCTGGTTGAGGGCCGTTTAAGGGGGTTTGCATGGTGCTCATACTGCCGGTGGGAAAGATAGAGCGCGAAGCGCTTGAACGGCTCCGTGAAGACCTCGAAAGGGAATTCGGGTTCGAGGCCGCTGTGGCCGATGAGGCTGAAGCCCTTCCCACGCCCGATTTCGCGCTGGACAAGGAGCGGTGGCAGTACGATTCCACCGGCATACTTTATTCCATAATGGAAAGGCCTGAGTTCAAGCGTTACAAGAGGGTGCTGGGCGTGGCATCGGTAGACCTCTTCGCGACGGGACTGAACTTCGTCTTCGGGGAGGCCGGGACCAGGGCCGCGGTCATATCCGCCTTCAGGCTCCGCGAGGCCTTCTACGGCAGGGAGGAAGACACGGGGCTTCTGAGGAAGAGGATGCTGACCGAGGCCGCCCACGAGCTGGGACACACCTACGGGCTCGGGCACTGCGCGTTCCCGGAATGCGTCATGTTCTTTTCAAGCACCATAGAGGACACGGACAGGAAGGGGCCGAGCTTCAAGGGGAGGTGCCTGGAGAAGATAAGGGAGTCGGGGGCCTTCGGGAAATGAAAAGGCCCGGGGCAGCTGCCCCGGGCCTCGAACCGCGCAGGCGGACGACAAACCGGCTTGCGGCGATTAAGCCGCCTGGGCCTTCTTTATTACCATTGCCCTCTCGCTGCCCGTGATGAACGCGTCCGATTCCGGATAGAGTATGTGCTCCTCTTTCATGTTGTGGTCGAGCAGAATGCCGAGGAGATTGCTTGAGCCGGACTCCGCGCCAGCGGCGTCGTGCCTGTCGGTTGCGCCTAGTATCTGGTCAAGGAGCGCCTGTATCTCCTTGTGCTCCATCCTCATGACGAAGGTCGGCCCCGCGTCCCGCATCCCGGTCTTTTCCTCGAAAACGGGAAAGAGGATCTCCTCCTCTATGCGGATGTGCTTCTTGAGCCCCAGGCTGAATTCCCTGAAGGCCCTGGACGCGTCCTCCCATCTGGAGTCCTTGACTGCGGCCTTGAAGCCTTCGAATATCGTGTCCAGCCTCCGGTGGTCGGTCTGGAGGTAATCGGTTATGGTGATATCGGGATTCGGCCTTTCCCTCTTTACGATGCTCACCCTCCAGGCCTCGGGGCCCGCCTCGAGCGTCCACCAGTCGAACTCGCCGTCGTGCTCGGCCTGGAACTGGTAAAGGAGCGGCTTGGGCTCGTGGTCGTTTACGAGAGTGAACGACTCCCCGGGCTTGAGGCCCCTGTAAAGCTCGAATATTTTGGCATGTCTGTCCCTCGGGACCATATCCCTTACGTCCAGGACCTTTTCCATCTATGTCATTCCTCCTTGTTTGTTTTCCGTTTATCTTACCCGAAGGATATTTTCCTATGCAATAGGCCATATGAAAATGACAAAAATCAATAGCCGAATCTCTGGCACGCAGGGCTCAGTCTAAAAGCCTCGGAGGCCTTTCGAGGGAGGGGTCCCTTTGAATGGCCTCCCTGTAATGCTCCATGGCCTCGGGAAGGAAGGACCTAAGCTCATCTACCCTCTTCCTGTCGGTCGGGTGGGTCGAGAGGAACTCCGGGGGAGACGCGCCTTCCCTTTCGGCCATCCTCTCCCAGAACTCTACGGCCGACTCCGGGTTGTACCCGGCCTTGGCCATAAGGATGAGCCCGATCCTGTCGGCCTCGAGCTCGTGCTTCCTGCTGTACGGGAGGAGCACCCCCACTTTTGCGCCGAGGCCGTAAGCCTGGAGGAGCCCCTCGCGGGCGACCGGGCTTGTGCCCAGAAGCGCGGCGGAAAGCGCGGCCCCGCCTATCTGGAGCGCCTGCTGCTGTGACATCCTCTCGGCGCCGTGCCGCGCTATGACATGGGCCACTTCGTGACCCATGACCGCCGCCATCCCGGCCTCGTCCCGGCAGACCGGCAGTATGCCGGTATTTAGGGCAACCTTGCCGCCGGGCAGGGCGAACGCGTTCACAGAAGGGTTTTCTATGACGACGAACTCCCATTCGTAGTCGGGCTTGTCGGCGGCAGAGGCTATCCTTGCGCCGACCTCCTTCGCGAGGGAGTTGTACCTGGCGTTCTCGCTCAAGTCGGCCTCGGCCTTTATCTGGCTGAAGAGCGTACGGCCTATCCTCTCCTCCTGGCTTTCGGAGACGATCATTATCTGGGTGCGCTCGGTGTACGGTACCCTTGCGCACCCTGAAAATGCGAGGAGGACTGCGGCCAAGAAGAGCACGGTCCTGGTCATGGGTATAGACCCCCGGTGTCTGCCATGCTCCGATTCTAAACCTTTTCGGGAGAAATCACAACCACGAGGAGCCGGGGCGACGCCTGCGTTTTTTTGTGGAAATAAGGCGAGAGGCCAGGGATTATTCCGGGCAGATGGGTGAGTTGACATGGTTTTGAAAGGCTCCTAAAATCAAAATAGACCCTCTTAAGGGGGTCGGTTTGATTGGAGAGGAGGAATTCAATGGCAAGCAAAACATGTCACATAAACAGCTCGAACGCGGACGATATCAGGAAGTCCGTAGGCATCGGCGACAGCGAGGCCCGCAGGCTCGTTGATTACAGGTCTGAGCACGGCAGTTTCAGGACCCTTGACGACCTCATGAACGTCCCCGGGTTCTCACCGGACACCGTGGAAAAGCTCAAAAGCGAGTGCGATCTCGACTAGCCGCCCAGGTAGAAACCGGACATCAATCGGCATGATTTGTCCGGTTTTTATTTCACCCCTTAACAGGGCCCCTGGCCCGACGCCACGATGTGTCCCGCCTTGCCCTTTTCATAACATCCTGTTTTGACAGGCATTTCACCGTTCCCTTATGGCGGCTCAACCTTTTGTCCGCTAACCGCTCAACCCTTTTCATTATTCGTAAATCAACCAAATGCCAGTCAATAATGAATCTCTAAGTCTATACAGGGGTTTCCGTGCACTCCGATAAGCCATGTAGAAGTATGCAGGGGGTAACGGTTTGGAAAAGCAGCAAAAAACAGCGGCTGTGCTTGACGGCCTGATGATCGCAAAAAAAACGTCGGGCAGGTGGGGGGCGGCGGTTGCCTCGGTTGTCGTTTCCGCGGCGGCATTCGCGTACATGTTTTTTAGTGGCGACTCGATTGAGAGCGCCCTGTACCTGGCGCTCTGGTCGGTGTTCGCAGTCTTCGTCGCGGCTTTCGCATCGAGGAGCCGCGGCGTGATGCTCTCAGAGCTCAAGGACGAGGAGCTGGTAAGGGAGCTTGCCGAAAGGACGATCCACTATAGCTCGAGGAAGAAAAGGCTCACGAAGTTCTTCAGCTCGCAGCATGACTTGAATAGCCTTACCCGGAGCCATCTCTCCGAGGTCATAGACGAGACGGGCACGGCGGCCGGGAGGATAATGAACCAGTCGCAGCGCATAGATTCCGCGATGTGCCAGATGCAGGGCACGATCGAAGGGCTGCAGGCCGAGAGCAAGGCCATGGCCAGGGCAACGGGCGAGACCATCGCCAGGAACGAGGCCAACATAGCGGGACTGAAGGAATACATCGGGAAGCGCAGGGCAGACGTGGAGGAAGACTACAGGACCGTGCTGGCCCTGGCCGATGAGGCGAGGTCGATGACGAGCCTAGTGGACCTCCTGAAGGGCATAAGCGACCAGACTAACCTCCTTGCCCTCAACGCCGCCATAGAGGCCGCAAGGGCGGGCGAGCACGGAAGGGGCTTCGCCATAGTCGCGGACGAGGTAAGGAAGCTTTCGAAGAACTCCGAGGAGGCCGCCGGAAAGATAGGCAAGGCCATGATAAAGATGGCGGAGGAGATAGAGACGAAGTTCGCGCTCAAGCTGAACCAGGACAGGCACGCCGGGGAATCGTCGCTCCTCCTTGACCTCCAGAGCCAGCTCTCGTCGCTCGGCGAGGGCTACCGGAAGCTCGACAATCTGAACAGGCAGATACTTGAGCAGGTGGGCGAGAGCGGGGCCCAGGTCTCGGCGGAGGTCCTCGAGCTCATAGCCGGGGTGCAGTTCCAGGACATAGTCCGACAGCAGATAGAGCTCGTGATAAAGACCCTCGCCGACTCCGACCAGTACATGAAGAGCATCGAAGGGTGCCTCGAGGAAGGGCACCTCTGCGAGGAGGAGTGCAGGATAGGCGAGTTCGGCATAGAAAAGGTGCGAGAGCACTACGTCATGGAGAGGCAGCGGGCAACCCACAACTCGTTCATCGATTCAAATGGCGATCCTCGAACCCACGCGCCGGCCAAGGCCGCGCCGGATGAGGGCAACGTCGTCTTTTTTTAGCGTAAGCACGGAGGGAAAATGGCCAAGACAATAATGGTGGTCGACGACTCGGCTTCGATAAGGCAGGTCATGAACCTGACCCTCAAGAAAGCCGGATACGACGTTATCGAGGCCAGCGACGGCTCGGACGCGCTCGGAAAACTCGGCGCCCAGAAGATAAACCTCATAGTCTGCGACGTGAACATGCCCAACATGGACGGCATCACTTTCTTGAAGAGCCTGAAGGAGAAGCCGACCCACAAGTTCACGCCAGTCATCATGCTCACGACGGAGTCGCAGGAATCGAAAAAGCAGGAAGGCAAGGCGGCCGGGGCCAGGGCATGGATAGTAAAGCCCTTCAAGCCCGAACAGATGCTCGAGGCGGTCTCGAAGCTCATATTGCCTTAAGGTGGAGAAACCTATGCCGGTACACATCGGGAAAGACGCGGGGAACGGGTCCATAAGCGTGGAAGGCGAGATGAACATCTACTTCGCCAATGAGCTGAAGGAAGGGCTCATGAAGGCCGTGGAGGGGAAAGGCAGCGTGAGTCTCGACCTTTCGGGGGTCACAGAGATGGACTCTTCGGGGCTCCAGGTATTGCTCCTGGCGTGGAGGGAGGCGAACAGGAACGGCGTGCCGTTCAGGCTTACGGGCGCAAGCACCCCGGTCGACGAGGTCCTCCGCCTCTTCGACCTCAAGAAGCTCTTCTGCGAAGACATGGAGACTGCGTAATGGAAATAGACCTCGGACAGGCGAAGACGACCTTCCTGGCGGAAAGCCAGGAGCTCCTCGAGGAGATGGAGAGCTCGCTCCTCATCCTGGAGCGGGACCCCGCCGACCAGAACGCCATAAACTCCCTTTTCAGGGCCGCCCATACGATAAAGGGCTCTTCGGGAGTCCTCGGCATCGAGACGGTCGAGAAGTTCACCCATCTCGTAGAGAACCTCCTTGAGAAGATGAGGACCGGCCAGATAAAGTCGGATTCCGGCAATATAGAGCTCCTCCTCCAGTGCAGGGACCACATCTCCAGCCTCATAGCGCTCGCCGCGGACGAAGTCGAGGGGCTCTCCGGAGACCTCCTCAGGGCCGGCAATGAGCTCTCGGCGAGGCTCGCCGCGTGCCTGGACGAAAAGGATGACGCGCCGGCAGCTCAAATTGAAACGCCCGAGGCCCTGGGGGGACCGAGCTCCAGGACCGACGCATGGCACATATCCGTCAGGTTCGGAACGAACACCTTGAAAACAGGTATGGACCCCATATCCTTTATCGCCTATCTGGCGAAGATGGGCGAGGTCGTAAGCATAACCACGCTCTTCTTCTCCATGCCCGGGCCCGAGGAGATGGACCCGGAGGACTGCTATCTCGGTTTCGAGATAGACCTTAAGAGCGATTTCGACAAGAAGGCCATCGAGGACGTCTTTGATTTCGTGCGGGACGAATCGACCATCCGCATCCTCCCTCCTTACAGCAGGGTGGCCTCTTACGTGGAGCTCATAAAGGGCATGCCCGAGGACGCGCTCCTTTTAGGCGAGATACTCGTCAAGGGCGGCGTGCTAACGGCCGGCGAGCTCGAGGAGGCGCTCAAGTACCAGGACGAAAGCCAGGCCGCGGAAAGGCCGCGCATAGGGGAGATACTCGTCGAAGAGGGCGCGACTTACCCTGAAATAATAAACGCCGCTCTTGAGAAGCAGAAGAAAAACCAGATAGTAAGCGCGAAAGAGGCAGCGACGGTAAGGATTGACGCCGCCAAGCTCGACTCCCTCATGAACCTCGTCGGCGAGCTCGTAATAGCCGGGGCGGGCATCGACCAGCACGCCGGAAGGATAGGCGACACGGCCCTGCAGGAGTCGGCCTCCATAATGCTCCGGCTTGTCGAGGAGATAAGGGAGAGCGCCATGAAAGTGAGGATGGTCCCCATAGGCGAGACCTTCAACCGCTTCAGGAGGGTGGTGAGGGACATAAGCAAGGAGCTCGGCAAGGAAATAGAGATTTCCATAAGCGGCGCGGAGACGGAGCTCGACAAGAACGTCATCGAGAAGATAAGCGACCCTCTCATGCATCTTGTGCGGAACGCCGCGGACCACGGCATCGAGACGACCGAGGCCAGAAAGGCCGCCGGGAAGAGAGCGTCCGGGACCATACGCCTGAAGGCGGGCCACGACGCCGGGTGCATAGTCATCGAGGTCGAGGACGACGGCAGGGGGCTCGACCGCGAGAAGATCGTCGAAAAGGCGGTTGCAAGGGGGCTCGTAGCCGCCGGGCAGCAGCTCACGGACGCGGAGGCCTTCAAGCTCGTGTTCGAGCCCGGTTTCTCGACCGCCGACGAGGTCACGAAGTTCTCCGGAAGGGGCGTCGGCATGGACGTCGTGAGGAAGAACATAGAGGCCCTCAGGGGCACGATAGACATGGAGAGCGCAGCGGGCAGGGGCACGACCGTAAGGGTGAGGCTCCCCCTCACAATGGCCATTATAGACGGCTTCATGGTGGGGATAGGGCAGTCGCCCTACATCATCCCGCTCGACATGGTCGTCGAGTGCGTGGAGTTGACGGAGGAGGACAGGAGGGCGGCCGGGAAGAGGAATTACGTGAACCTCCGCGGCGAGGTGCTCCCGTTCATAAGGCTCAAGGACTTCTTCAACGAAACCGGCGCGGACTCGAAATACGAGAACATCGTCATCGTCCAGTACGCCGGCCACAAGATAGGGCTCGTGGTCGACGAGCTCTTCGGCGAGGTGCAGACGGTAATAAAGTCGCTCGGCAGGGTCTACCGGGAGGTAAAGGGCATCTCCGGAGCGACCATACTCGGAAACGGCAGGGTCGCGCTGATTCTCGACGTGCCGAGGCTCATGCAGACCATAGAAAAGAATTATTTCGCGAGGGCGGGGTGAAATGGGCGGCAGGGCTCGTGCGGCGGAATCGAAGGTCTCAAAAAACTTTATAGATGAATGAAGGAGGTTTTTGACAATGGATTTCCTGAAGAACATGAAGACGCGGTCAAAGCTTTTTCTTAGTTTCGCGATGCTGATACTCTTTGTCCTGGGGCTCGGGGTCTTGAGCATAGACAGGATAACCGGCATGAGGGACGACATACAGTCATTCTATGACGACAGGTTCGTGCCGACCGTCGACCTCGGTAAGATGAACAACGAACTCGCGTCCCTCCGGATAGGCGCCCTCCAGATAATGAACGAGAGGGACGCATCCAGGAGGCAGCAGCATTACAACAGCGCCACCGAGTCGGAGACCGAGGTGAATAACCTCATCGAGAAATACGGGGCCACTTACCTTACGGATGAAGAGAAAAAGGTATTCGACGAAATGAAGGCCGCGTGGGTGACCTATAACGACTCAAGGCGGAACACCTTCAAGTGGGCCCTCGACGGCGATTTCGAGAGGTCCAGGCACAACGCCCAGA
The DNA here is from genome assembly GCA_030583865.1 of Thermodesulfobacteriota bacterium. Lineage (NCBI taxonomy): Bacteria > Pseudomonadati > Thermodesulfobacteriota > Thermodesulfobacteriota bacterium. The sequence continues at coordinate 1,103,596 of CP129479.1, forward strand.
CCGACGCGGGGCCTAAGTTCAACTTGCTCGACTCCAAGCTCGTAAGGCTCATACAGATACAGGACGAGGTGGGCAGGGAGATAATAGCCGAGGCCAACAGCAGCTTCGCCATGACGAGGAACGTGGTTGTGGTGGCTACCATCCTGGCCATAGGCATCGCCATAACGCTGGCGCTTGTACTCACGAGCCTCATAGCCAGGCCGCTGGCCGAGGCGACCGCCGCGGCGAACAAGCTCGCCCAGGGCGACCTCGACGCTGACATCCAGACCGGCGGCAAGGACGAGATAGGCACCCTCCTCGAGGCCATGAAGAACATGGTCGGGAAGCTCCGCGAGGTCGTCTCGGACGTAAGGGCCGTCTCGGACAACGTCGCAAGCGGCGCGCAGGAGCTCTCAAGCGGCGCCCAGCAGATATCCCAGGGCTCGACCGAGCAGGCGGCGTCAATCGAGGAGACCTCGTCCTCGATGGAGCAGATGAGCGCCAACATAAGGCAGAACTCGGACAACGCGCAGCAGACCGAGAAGATAGCCCAGAAGTCCGCTGCCGACGCGAAGGAGAGCGGGCAGGCGGTTTCCGAGACCGTGGGCGCTATGAAGGAGATAGCCTCGAAGATATCGATAATCGAGGAGATAGCGAGGCAGACGAACCTCCTTGCCCTGAACGCGGCAATAGAAGCCGCTCGTGCCGGAGAGCACGGGAAGGGATTCGCCGTCGTAGCCTCGGAAGTGAGGAAGCTCGCGGAGAGGAGCCAGACCGCGGCCGGCGAGATATCGAACCTCTCGGCGACGAGCGTACAGATAGCCGAAAAGGCCGGCGAGATGCTCGCAAGGCTCGTCCCCGACATCCAGAAGACCTCGGAGCTCGTGCAGGAGATAACCGCCGCGAGCGCGGAGCAGAACTCCGGCGCAGAGCAGATTAACAAGGCCTTGCAGCAGCTTGACCAGGTCATCCAGCAGAACGCGAGCGGCGCGGAGGAGCTTGCCTCTACTTCAGAGGAGCTATCCTCCCAGTCCGAGCAGCTCCAGAGGACAATAGAGTTCTTCAGGCTTTCCGGGGCAGGCGCTTCAACGAGGGAGAAGGTCACCCCTATAAACAAGGCCAGGCAGTCGAAAATCAAGGCGGCCCATCCGGGCCATAACGCAAGCCTCGGCGCAGGCGCTCACAAGGCCGTTTCCGTCGTAAACAGCCCCGTCAAGCTCAACCTCGGCACCGGCAGGGACGAGGAAGACGGCGAGTTCGTAAAATACTAAGGGGAGATGGACATGAGCGCAGCCGAAGCCGTATCTGAAAACATGCAGTACCTTACGTTCAGGCTCGAGGACGAGGTTTTCGCCCTGGACATAACGCAGGTGAGGGAGGTGCTCGATTTTACCACGGTCACCAAGGTGCCGAGGACGCCGGACTTCATGAGGGGGGTGATAAACCTCCGGGGAAGCGTCGTGCCGGTTGTGGACATGCGCCTTAAGTTCGGCATGAGCCGCACGGAGCAGACGGTCAACACCTGCATAATAATCGTGGAGATAAGCCTCGATGGCGAGAAACTCGTCATCGGGGCGCTCGCGGACTCCGTGCAGGAGGTCATAGAGATAGAGCCCGGGCAGATAGAGCCCCCGCCGCGCATAGGAACGAGGCTCAATACCGATTTCATAAAAGGCATGGGCAAAAGGGACGAGCAGTTCATAATCATCCTGGACATCGACAGGATATTCTCTTCCAGCGAGCTCGCTGTAATAAGCGGCGAACCCGCTGCCGAGAGCGCGTGAAGCTGGATAAGGACATGGAATACGCGATAAGACCGGTCGATGAAATGGAACTAACGTCCGCAGGGGGCCTCAAGAGGCTTTCAGAAGGCGACTTCCAGAGGCTGAGCGCGTTCATCCAGCAGGAGCTCGGGATCAAGATGCCGCCGGCGAAAAAGGCGCTCCTCGAGTCCAGGCTCCAGAAGCGCCTCCGCGCGCTCGGGTGCAAGACCTTCGCCGAGTACTGCGACACGCTTTTCGGCCCGGGCGGCATGGCGCGCGAGCTGGTCTTCATGCTCGACCTGGTAACGACGAACAAGACCGATTTCTTCAGGGAGTCCCATCATTTCGACCTGCTCATCCAGAGCATACTCCCTGCATTGGTCCGCGAGTCGGGCCGCCGCGTCTCGCTCTGGAGCGCCGGCTGCTCGACGGGCGAGGAGCCGTACACTCTTTCAATGGTCCTGAGCGAGTTCGCGTCAAGCCATCCGGGGCTCGGTTTCGATTTCGACATAATGGCTACCGACATCTCCACGCGCGTGCTTGAGATGGCCTGCAAGGGTATTTACAAGGAAGAGAGGCTCGCGCCGGTGCCGGAAGGCTTCAGGAGGCGCTACTTCCTGAGGAGCAGGGACAGGTCCTCGGGCCTCGTCCGGGTCGCGCCGGAGGTGCGGGAAAGAGTCAGGTTCTCGAGGCTTAACCTCATGGAAGATGAGTTCCCGATCGAAAGCCCGCTCGACATAATCTTCTGCAGGAACGTGATCATCTATTTCAGCAAGGAGACCCAGGAGCGGCTGATGTGGAAGTTTTGCAGTTACCTCAAGCCGGGCGGGTATCTCTTCCTCGGCCATTCCGAGACCCTGAGCGGCCTCGGGCTTCCGCTAAAGAAAGTGGCCGCGTCCGTCTACATGAAGTGCTGACAGGCATTGAGCAGGGGGGAGCAAAGATGCATGACTTTTCGGACCGGGAACTCCTGGCCGTAATCGAAGAAAGGCTTGAGGCGAAGGACAGGGCCTACGCGGAGCTCGTCAAGCTTACGGGCAAGCTCGAGGAGCTCAACAGGAAGCTCATCGAGTCGGAGGAGGTCAAATCCAGCTTCCTTTCGAACATAAGGAACGAGATCAACAACCCGCTCACCTCTGTCCTCACCATGTCGGAGGTGCTCATGTCGGGCGGCGAGCTGCCGGACAACGACACCCTGAAATCCATAATAGGGATGATACACAAGGAGTCCTTCAGCCTCAATTTCCAGCTCCGGAACATCTTCGCCGCCGCCGAGCTCGAGGCCGGCGAGGCGGTGCCCGGGTTTTCAAGAGTGGACATGGACTCGATACTCAAGGACGCGGTCTCTTCCCTGGGCCACAGGGCGTCGGAAAAGAAGATAACGGTCGGACTTGACGTCCAGGCCGGGCTTGCCGAGAAGGCCTTCCGGACCGATGCGGAAAAGGTGCACAGGGTAGTCACCAACCTCCTGGCCAATGCCATCGAGTTCAGCCCCGAGGGGGGGGACATCTCAATTGCAGCCTCTGCCGAAGACGGGTGGCTCAGGGTGTCGGTAAGGGACCGCGGCCAGGGCATAGACCCCGATGATTTCAAACTGATGTTCGAGAGGTTCAAGCAGCTTGACAGCGGCGCCTCGAAGCAGCACCTGGGGCACGGCCTGGGCCTTTCGATAGTAAAAGCCACCGTGGACCTCCTGGGGGGGGACATATCTGTAGAGAGCAGCCCGGGGAAAGGCGCGCTCTTCACGGTGTCGGTCCCGGAGGCCGACATGGACGTTTCCACAGGCGACATCTCGATGGACGGCGCCGAGTTCTTCACCCAACCAGAGACCAGAAGGTTCTGACAGAGTGCTCCTGAACGCGGTAAAAGCAGGGGGACAGCACTACCTGTACCCGGGGATGCTCTTTGCCGAGACCGGCCCGCACAGCGTGGTGACCGTCCTCGGCTCCTGCGTCTCGGTCTGCCTGTGGGACCCCGAGAAGAGGGCAGGGGGGATAAACCATTATCTGCTCCCATACTGGAACGGAGAGGGCCTGAGGACTCCAAAGTACGGCAACATCGCGGTCCCGAAGCTCATAGAGCGGCTCCTCCAGGCCGGGTGCAGCAAGTCCAGGCTCGTGGCCAAGGTCTTCGGAGGAGGAGCCGTCCTTGAAAGCTCGGGTATCCTCAACGTCGGGGAGCGGAACATCGCGTTCGCCAGGGGCGCGCTGGCGGAAGCCGGCATACATATCGCCTGCGAGGACGTCGGCGGAACGCAAGGGAGGAAAATAATGTTCCATACCGGCACCGGAGAGGTGTTCGTAAGGAAGATAGGGCGGCATGAATGACGAAAAAGACAAAGGTGCTCGTAATAGACGATTCCGCGGTCGTGAGGAAGGTCCTCACGACCATAATAGGCTCGGAGCCCGACATCGAGGTCGTCGGGGCGGCAAGCGATCCCTTTATCGCGGCAGAGAAGATAGCGCACGACGTGCCTGACGTCATAACCCTCGACGTCGAGATGCCGCGCATGGACGGCATCACCTTCCTGCAGAAGATGATGAGCCAGCACCCGATACCGACGGTCGTCATATCGAGCCTCGCGGGCAGCGGCTCGGAGACAGCCTTGAGGGCGCTTGAATACGGCGCGGTCGAGATATTGCAGAAGCCGTCCATCGGCACGAAGGAGTTCCTCGAGGAATCGCGGGTGCTCATATGCGACGCCGTGAGGGCCGCTTCAGTCGCGAAGCTCAGGCGGGTGCCGGTCCATGCGGCGGCCCCAGCCCCAAAGCTGAACGCGGACGCGGTAATCGCGAAATCCAGGCCCACGAAGGCCATGCTCCGGACGACGGAGAAGGTGGTCATCCTCGGGGCCTCCACCGGCGGCACCGAGGCGATAAGCGATTTCCTCATGTCCATGCCGCTCGATTCGCCCGGCATAGTCATAGTCCAGCACATGCCCGAGAAGTTCACCGCGTCGTTCGCAAAAAGGCTCGACTCCGCGTGCAGGATATCCGTGAAAGAGGCCGAGGACAACGATACGGTCATAAGGGGGAGGGCGCTTATCGCGCCGGGGAACAGGCACATGATGCTCAAAAGGAGCGGCGCGAGATATTACGTCGAGATAAAAGACGGGCCCCTCGTATCCAGGCACAGGCCGTCTGTAGACGTCCTCTTCCGTTCCGCGGCCATGTACGCCGGGAAGAACGCAGTCGGTGTCATACTGACCGGCATGGGCGACGACGGCTCTCGGGGCATGAAGGAGATGAAGGAGGCCGGCTCGTTCAATATCGCGCAGGACGAGCGCACTTCGGTCGTATACGGGATGCCAAAGGAGGCCATAAAGGCCGGGGCAGTGGACTGCGTGCTGCCGCTTAATGAAATAGCTGGGCGGGTCCTGAAGGAATGCGCTTAGGCCTTGCGCATTCCGCTGCGGAGGGACGATTCGCAAGCTGACAGACGCTCAAGCTGCCCCGTCGTTTCCGGCGCAGGCAGGCTGCTCCCCAATTCAGGAGACATTGTCTTACCTCCCTTTTCCGGTTTGACTTAAATCCCATAAATCTGTATATTATAAGAGGCTTTGGGCGATGCCGGCACAATGGGCCCAGCGTCCGCGGCATGCAGGATGCCGGTATTTGAGACAGGTCCTTTCCGGGCTCAGCACGCGACGCGACGCGAATAACCATATGCAGCCCGTTTACCTTATGTAAAAGGCGGGTATCCCCGCCAGGCCCTTTCCCGGGGGCGACAAAGCCCTGAATTGAGAGGTGTTTCTTGCTGAGAGCCATTTTATGCGCTGTCTCTATTTTACTCTTTCCGGTTGCGGCTTCTGCGGAAAATAGCGTATTGACCATACTTTATACCGGGGCCATGAGAGGAGAGCTCGAGCCCTGCGGCTGTTCGCCTGAGAACCTTTCGGGCGGGCTCGCGAGGCTTTCTGGTTTCATAAGCGCGAACGGGGAGAAGCTCGGGCCCTATGTGCTCGTGGACTCTGGCAACTCACTCGGGGACGATTCGCGGCAGGGGAGGCTCAAGTCGGATGTGGTCGTCAGGTCGTTTTCGCTCATGAAGTACGACGCCGCCGCGCTCTCAAAGCATAATACCCATGCCGGTTCGGGGAAATCGATCAAAAAATACGGGCTTAAAGCCGTCGGCGATGTCCCCGGAGGCAAGCGCTCGGTCCGCGTCAAAAGGGGGAAGCTCGCCCTCAATATTATCGCGGACAATACCACCCCCCCGAAAAAAGGCATGCTCAATGTGCTCCTGACGGAGAGGCCCTCATCGGAGTTCGGCCAGGTTGAAGGCTGGGACGTGGTCGTGACCTCCTCCGGAGAGGTCCTGGACGAGCCCCTTACGTCCGGCAGTGCTATCGTCGTCTCCGGATACCCGAGGGGGCAGAAGCTCGGGGTCCTTACTCTCAGCCTTGATGAGAACGGCCGGATTTCGGGGTTCAGCCACCAGTGGCAGGCCCTTGGAAACGATATCAAGGAAGACGCTAAGATACGTGAAATCATTAATGAATATGACAGGAAGGTCGCGGAGCTCGTAAGGGACGAGGACATGCCCCAGGCTGGCCTGAGCCCATTCCTCGGGGCTGAGAGCTGCCAGGAATGCCACCGTGCATACCACGAGGGGTGGAAGGACACGCGACACGCCGGGGCGTTCGGCACCCTTGAGAGGGCCGGTAAACCCAGGGACCCTGAATGCGTGCAGTGCCATTCCACAGGCTATGGAGTGGAAGGCGGTTTCTACAGCATCTCAGCCACCCCGAATCTGGCCGGGGTGCAGTGCGAGGCTTGCCACGGGCCGGGCAGGGAGCATGCGAAGGACTTCAGGCCTATGCAGCCGGCAGGCGAACCCGTATGCGTCAAGTGCCATACGGAGGAGAGGAGCCCGAATTTCAAATACGAGCACTATCTCGAGGGGATAGGGCATTAGACAAGGAGGACGCATGATAAAGAGGATACTTTTACTCATCCTGGGGCTCGCATTCATCCCGCTAGCCGCCTCGGCAGCTCCGGCCCCGTCGATAAAGGGGACCTATACGGAGGTTCAGGGCAAGGAATTCAAGTTCGACGGCAAGACGGTAGAGGTGGTCGAGTTCCTGAGCTTCTATTGCGGGAGCTGCTACAAGTTCGAGGAGTCAGTGCCGGTCGTGAAGGGCAACTTCCCGAAGAAGATAAAATGGACGATAGTGCCCGTATATTGGGGACAGGCGTCTACCAAGCCGAGCGAGGCGTATTTCCTCGCCGAGGAGGCCGGGAAAGGCGAGGATATGAAGAAGGCGCTCTTCAGGGCCAACTTCATAGAGAAGAGGGACATCGGGAACATCGAGGTCCTTGAATCCCTTGCAGCCGAGATGGGGCTCGGGTTCGACTTCAGCAGGAAGCTAAGGACCGGCGCGAAAACGGAGCAGGCGAGGAAAGCGCTCGACCTGGCGAGGGAGTACGGGATAAACGAAACGCCGTCGCTCGTAATAGCGGGGAACCTCCTTACGAGCCCCCACACCCTGAACCACGACCTGAACGCCCTGAAGGACAACGCGATAACCATAATCGGCAGCATACTGAAGAAATAGGTAGGCATGGCGGACTGCTGCCAGGACAAGGCATGTGACATAGAGGCCCTCAAGGAGAAGCAGGGCGCGGTCCTCAAGGCCGTGCTGGCCATAAACGCCGTGATGTTCCTTATCGAGGCCGGGGCCGGCCTCATGGCCGGCTCAACGGCACTCCTTGCGGATTCCCTCGACATGCTCGGCGACTCTCTAGTATACGGCTTCAGCCTTTATGTGCTGGGCAGGGGCGACAGGTGGCAGGCGGCGTCGGCGCTTTTCAAGGGGCTTATCATGGCCGCGTTCGGGTTCTTCGTCCTCGGCGAAGCGGCCTATAGGATATACAACCCCGCGGTGCCGCCCGCGGACGTCATAGTCGGGATAGGGGCGCTCGCGCTCTTCGCGAACTCAATATGCCTGTGGCTCCTCTGGAGGCACCGTAGCGACGACATTAACATGCACTCCGTCTGGCTCTGCTCGCGTAACGACATCATAGCCAACGTCTCGCTTTTCATTGCCGCGGCCGGGGTCTGGGCCACAGGCTCGTGGTGGCCTGACATGGCCATAGGCCTTGTCATAGCCGCGGTCTTCCTCCGTTCCGCCCTGTTCGTCATAGGGAGGGCGGCGCGCCAGCTTAAGACGGCAGTCTGACCCCCCCCAGGCGAACTCCCGATTATTCCAGCTTAATCCGGCTCTTCCCGCCCTTGACTTATGCTCTGGCTTATGGCCAGAGTTATCTGACGGAACAATACCCGACGACAGGACAATAGTGAACGGAAACCCAAGGTTCTTTGCCGATTCCATGCTCGGCAAGCTCGCAAGGTGGATGAGGACCCTCGGCTACGATGTCGAGTACGACCCCCATATAGATGACGGCGAGCTGGCCAGGAGGGCGGCTGCCGGAGACAGGGTCGTGCTCACCAGGGACACGATGCTTGTCAAGCGGAAGGCGGTCAGGAATAGGGCCTTTTTTATAACCGGCGACCGCATAGACGACCAGCTGAGGGAGGTCGTTTCCGCATATCCTCCGGAAAAGGGGATGCTCCTTACGAGGTGCCTCCGGTGCAATGCCGTGCTGGAGGATGTCCCCCGGGAGTCTGTAATGGATAAGGTCCCGCCTTATGTCTACGCGACCCAGGAAGAGTTCTCCGTGTGCCCGGCCTGCGGGAGGACCTATTGGGGGGGGACCCACAGGGCCGGGATGCTCGAAGAACTTAAGAGAATGCTCGAAAACGGCTGAAGGCACCTCTGAACGACCTTTTCCCCGGACTCCGGGTAGTTACGGGAATAAAATTGCTCAAATATTATCATATATGCTCCGTTTTTATTCCCGGCCTTCCGGGAAAAGCGGATGAGGCCGCTTCGGAGCGCCAGTAGCCTTGCCTTGTTGATTTATACCTCCAAAGATGATAGCTTCAAATTCCTGGGTTCCCGAGACTTCAAATCAGGCATCGAATCAGTTCAGGCTGCCTGACTGTTCCAGACTTTCAGGCGGCGAGCTTCGGACTACTCGGAAAGGAGGGGCACCGATGGACGGGCATATAGTCGTCTTCACGACCGCGCAGAACCAGGACGCGGCCCTGCAGATAGCTGACGCGGTCGTAAGCGAGGGCCTTGCCGCCTGCTGCAACATGCTACCCGGCATAAGGTCAGTCTACATGTGGAAAGGCGAGATGTATGACGAGGAGGAAGTGCTCTGCATCATGAAGACCAGGAGAGCGCTCTTCGACGCGCTCAAGGCCCGCATTCTGGAGCTCCACGGCTACGAGGTCCCGGAGGTCATAGCGATAGATATAAAGGGTGGGCACTCGGATTATCTCAAGTGGATAGACCAGGTCACGGCCGGCTGATTGCAATCACCCCCCCTCCCAGGGAGAGGCCCGAATTCCTTCTCCTTTGCCGTATGAATAAAACCCCGGCCCCCTTGAAAGGGCCCGGGGTTTTATTTTGACAAAGCCCCTCTCTTTATTTACAATATCTTGTTATCGCATTTAACCGGACCGGAAGGGAAAAGGCCGTAATTTTGACTACAAAAACAGGCAACATCCGCAACTTCTCCATTATAGCTCACATAGACCACGGCAAGTCCACGCTCTCGGACAGGCTGCTCGAGTACACGGGGAGCATATCCAAAAGGGAGATGATGGACCAGTTCCTCGACAAGATGGAGCTCGAGCGCGAGCGGGGCATCACCATCAAGGCCCAGACCGCAAGGCTCTCGTACAAGGCCGACGACGGCGAAACCTATACCCTGAACCTCATAGACACCCCCGGCCACGTGGACTTCAGCTACGAGGTCTCCCGCTCGCTTTCCGCGTGCGAGGGGGCCATACTGGTGGTCGACGCCTCCCAGGGCGTCGAGGCGCAGACGCTAGCGCACCTCTACACCGCCGTGGACGTAGGCCTCGAGATATTCCCGGTGCTCAATAAGATAGACCTCCCGTCCGCGGACCCCGAAAGGATCAAGGCGGAGATAGAAGAGGTATGCGGCATCGACGCGAGCGAGTCCGTCCTCACGAGCGCAAAGGAGGGCATAGGCATAAAGGACGTGCTCGAGGCCATCGTGAAGCGCGTGCCTCCCCCGGGCGGCAATGCCGAGAGCCCCTTGAAGGCCCTCGTGTTCGACAGCTGGTATGACATATACCAGGGCGTCATAGTGCAGATACGGGTCTACGAGGGTACGATAAAAAAAGGCACCAGGCTGCGCTTCATGGCCAACGGCAAGGAGTTCGACGTCGACAACGTCGGCGTCTTCGCGCCGAAGCCGAAGGCCGTTGAGGAGCTCGGCCCAGGCGAGGTCGGCTTCGTCATAGCCGGCATAAAAGAGGTCAGGGACACGAGCGTCGGCGACACCATAACGGACGCCGCAAGCCCGACGAGCGAGCCGCTCCCCGGCTACAAGCCCGCCAAGTCGATGGTCTTCAGCGGCCTCTACCCGGTCGACTCGGTCCAGTACGAAGACCTGAAGGAGGCGGTCATGAAGCTCCGCCTGAACGACTCGTCCTTCACCTTCGAGCCGGAGACATCTCTCGCCCTGGGCTTCGGCTTCAGGTGCGGCTTCCTGGGCCTCTTCCACATGGAGATAATAAGGGAGAGGCTGGAGAGGGAATACGGCCTCGAGCTTATAACGACCGCGCCGACTGTCGTATACAGGGTCACGAAGACCGACGGGTCGGAGATGCTCGTGGAAAACCCCTCGAACCTGCCGTCCCCGCAGTTCATCGAGAAGATAGAGGAGCCGTACATACTCGCTACCGTCCACCTCCCGTCCGAGTTCCTGGGCGCGATACTCGGCCTCTGCGAAAATAAAAGGGGCATACAGCGCGAGATAAAGTACCTAAGCACCTCCCGTGTGGTCGTGGTCTATGAGATACCCCTTAACGAGATAGTCCTCGATTTCTATGATAAATTGAAGACCCTCACCAAGGGCTACGCCTCGATGGATTACGAGTACCTTGATTTCAGGGCCTCGGAGCTCGTGAAGCTCGACATACTCATAAACGGCGAGACCGTCGATGCGCTCTCCCTCATAGTGCCGAAGGAGCGGGCTTACGCCAGGGGGAGGGAGCTCACCGAGAAGATGCGCGAGATAATCCCCAGGCAGATGTTCGAGATAGCAATACAGGCCGCCATAGGGAACAAGGTCATCGCCAGGGAGACAATAAAGGCGATGAGGAAGAACGTGACCGCCAAGTGCTACGGCGGCGACATAACCAGGAAAAGGAAGCTCATCGAGAAGCAGAAGGAAGGCAAGAAGCGCATGAAGCAGGTGGGCAGGGTGGAGCTCCCGCAGGAGGCGTTCCTTGCCGTCCTCAAGGTGAGCTGATGGGGATAGAGATGGCGGAAAAGGAAAAGGAAGATAAGGCCCGGGACGAGAAACGGAAAAAAGGGCACGCGCGGGAGATAGTCGAGGCGATCGCAATCGCCCTCGTCCTGGCCCTTATCATCAGGACCTTCATCATACAGGCCTTCAAGATACCGTCGGGCTCGATGGAGGACACGCTCCTCGTGGGCGACCACATAATCGTAAGCAAGCTCTCATACGGCATACAGGTGCCCAAGCCCGCCATGATAAAGGTGCTCGGCACGACCCTCCCATTCTTCGAGACCACCCTCTACCGCACCTGGGGGGAGATAGAGCGGGGCGACGTCGTGGTCTTCCGCTTCCCCGGCGACAGGTCGAAGGACTACATAAAGAGGGTGGTCGGGCTTCCTGGCGACCGGGTGGAGATAATATCGAGGAAGATCTACATAAACGGGGAGGAATGGGACGACCCCTACGGCATAAGCAAGGGCGGGGTATATGGCGAGGAGGTCGAAAGGAGCGTATCCTTCGGCCCGTATTCGGTACCCGATGGCGCCGTCTTCGCGATCGGCGACAACCGCGACAGGAGCTACGACTCGCGGTTCTGGGGGCCGGTGCCCATAAATGACATAAAAGGGAAGGCCCTTCTCATCTACTGGTCTTGGAACAGCGATGACGGATGGATAAGGTTCGGGAGGCTAGGCCAGGCAATAAAATAAAGTTGCCATAAGCATACATCGCCCGAATTTACTTGTCAGAACAGGTTTCAATCGGCCCCCCTCTCACCCGGCGGGGCCCTCTTTTTTCCAGCCGGGCCGGGCCCTGGCCAGCAGACTCATTTTAGATATTGCAGGTTCCGGGTTTTGGTGTTATAAGCAGAATTTAACGTGATTTTCAACGGATGCGGCATTCGGGCGGGCCTGGTCAAAGAGGGGTTGAAGTGAACGGGCTTAAGCGGCTCATAGAGGACTTCGGGAGCTACCTGGCCGTTGAGAGGAACTCATCGCCGAATACCCGGCTGGGGTATCTGAGGGACCTCGAGCAGTTCCGTTCCTTTTTGGCCGAAGACGGGAAGTTCGGTGAAGACCCCGACGTATCCCTGATAGACGAGGCTGCCGTCGTCTCTTTCGTCTACTCGCTCTACGTACGCCGGAAGAAGGTCTCCATAGCCAGGAAGCTCTCTTCCATAAGGTCGTTTTTCAGGTATCTTATAAGAAAGGGGCTCGCGGCCAGGAACCCTGCCGGGAACGTGCCGACCCCGAAGACGGAAAAGTACCTCCCCACTGTACTTACTGTCGATGAGGCCTCGGCCCTTGTTGAATCGCCAGTAACGGAAGACGGCGGAAAGACGGCGCGGCGCGACCTTGCGGTCCTTGAGCTCCTTTATTCCTCGGGCATACGCCTGAGCGAGCTTACCGGCCTTGACCTTGACGATATCGACCTTGATGCCGGGACCATGCGGGTGCTCGGTAAGGGCGGCAAGGAGCGGATAGCCTATATAGGCTCAAAGGCAAGGGACGCTCTCATGGCTTACCTGGATGAGAGGGGCATGGGGAAAGGCCCGCTCTTTACGGGCAAGGGCAGGAGCGGGCGGATTTCCCAGAGGACCGTAGAGAGGCTTTTGAAGCTCTACGTCCTTCGTAGCGGCATAATGAAGGACCCCACCCCGCACTCGCTCAGGCACTCGTTCGCTACGCACCTTCTGGACGCCGGGGCCGACCTCCGGTCGATACAGGAGATGCTGGGGCACTCGAAGCTCTCTACGACTCAAAGATACACCAAAGTCGGCATGGCCGCCCTCATGGAGGCATACGACAAGGCCCACCCAAGGGCCAGGAAGACATAAGCGGAGGTCCATTTGTCAGGCATCGAGTTTCACGGGACTACGATCATAGCCGTCCGGAGGGACGGCAGGGTGGCCATAGCCGGGGACGGGCAGGTCACGCTCGGCGCGACGGTCATGAAGAAGGGGGCAGTCAAGGTGCGCCGCCTCCTTGAAGGGAAAGTGCTCGCCGGGTTCGCGGGCTCTACAGCCGACGCCATGACGCTATTCGACAAGTTCGAGGCCAAGCTCGAGGCCGCAAGGGGTAACATCACCAGGGCCGTAATAGAGCTCGCGAAGGACTGGCGGACCGACAGGATACTCCGGAGGCTCGAGGCCCTTCTGGTGGTGGCGGACAGGGAGCATACATTCGTCATCTCCGGTAACGGCGACGTCATCGAGCCCGAGGAGGGGATAGCGGCCATAGGCTCTGGCGGCGCGTTCGCCCTGGCCGCGGCAAAGATGCTCGCGAGGCACACGGCCCTGGACGCCAGGACCATAGCGGAGGAGGCCCTTAAGACAGCCGCCGAGATATGCATCTATACGAATAATAATATAACAGTCGAGGAGTTGTCTTAAAAAGCCTCAAAAACAAATAGTTACCGGAAAATATTAAGGGTGCCTCTAAAAAACAGGAATTTTTTCTGAGGTCAAGGAAGGGCGGAAATAAAAAGCGCAGCATATATGGGAATATGTGAGCATTTTTATTTCCGCCCTGACACAGAGATCAGGAAAAATAATTATTTTTAGAGGCAGCCTGAAGAAGGTTTGTTACCATGAAAAGCTTTACCCCAAGGGAAATAGTATCGGAGTTGGATAAGTTCATCATAGGCCAGAAGCTCGCCAAGCGGGCCGTGGCCATAGCTCTCAGGAACCGCTGGCGCCGCCAGCAGGTGAGGGCCGACCTCCGGGACGAGATATACCCCAAGAACATAATAATGATAGGCCCCACGGGCGTCGGCAAGACCGAGATATCGAGGAGGCTCGCGAAGCTCGCACAGGCCCCGTTCATAAAGGTGGAGGCGAGCAAGTTCACCGAGGTCGGCTACGTGGGCCGGGACGTCGAGAGCATAATAAGGGACCTTGCCGAGCTTGCGGTCAAGATGGTGAAGGACGAGGAGAGGGTCAGGGTAAGGGTGAAGGCCAAGGACCTGGCCGAGGAGAGGATCCTCGACCTCCTCCTTCCGCCCGCGACGGTCTCTCCGCTCCAGGTCGCCGACCACGAGAAGATAGCCAAGGAGCGGGAGGCGCAGAAGTCCACGCGCGAGAAGCTCCGTTTGCTGCTACGCGAAGGCAAGCTCGACGACAAGGAGATAGAGGTAGAGACCAGCGAGCAGCAGAAGATGCCCTCAATAGAGATACTTTCGTCCCAGGGCGGGTTGGAGGATATGGACATGAACCTCAAGGACATGTTCTCGAACATCTTCCCGAAGAAGACACGGAGGCGGAAGGTCAAGGTCCCCGACGCCAGGGAGCTACTCATAAACGAGGAGAGCCAGCGCCTCATCGACATGGAGAAGGTCACGAAGGAGGCGGTCGAGAGGGTCGAGCAGTCGGGCATCGTCTTCATAGACGAGATAGACAAGATAGCGGGCCGCCAGTCCGGGCAGACCCCGGACGTATCCAGGGAAGGCGTGCAGAGGGACCTCCTCCCCATAGTAGAGGGCTCGACCGTCAACACCAAGCACGGCATGGTAAAGACCGACCACATACTCTTCATCGCCTCGGGCGCGTTCCACATAGCCAAGCCCTCTGACCTCATACCCGAGTTCCAGGGCCGCTTCCCCATAAGGGTCGAGCTCGGCCCGCTCGGCGAGGAGGACTTCATAAGGATACTCACCGAGCCGGAGAACGCGCTCCTCAAGCAGTACAAGGCGCTCCTCGAGACAGAGGGCATAGAGGTGGAATACACCGACGACGGCGTGAGGGAGATAGCCTCCATCGCGACGATAGTGAACGACAGGATGGAGAACATAGGCGCGCGGAGGCTCCACACCGTGATGGAGAGGGTCTTCGACGAGATATCCTTCAACGCGCCGGACATGGCCGAGAAGAAGGTGGTCATAGACCGGGAGTACGTGAGCAGCAGGCTCTCGGACATTGTGAAGGACGAAGACCTGTCGAGGTACATCCTGTAAGGGATAGCCGTGGCGTCCGGGGGAGCCAGCGGCTCAGCCCCGGAATCCACGGATATTTTTTATCTAAAAATTGACCTTTTCCCCGGACTCTTTGTCAGGCCGGGAATAAAAATGCTCACATATAGTCATATATGCTCCGCTTTTTATTCCCGCCCTTCTGG
Source organism: Thermodesulfobacteriota bacterium (assembly GCA_030583865.1). Taxonomy (NCBI): domain Bacteria; kingdom Pseudomonadati; phylum Thermodesulfobacteriota; species Thermodesulfobacteriota bacterium. The sequence continues at coordinate 1,118,794 of CP129479.1, forward strand.
AAAAGCGGGGAAGATCTCCAATTTTTAGGGAGTTGCCTTTATTGGCGTGTTTTTACCCCGCTATCGGGGCAAGAGAATATGGAGCAAGCCCGTGCAGAAGAACATTGAAAAGATACGCACACTTTTCGAATCGCTTCCGTACATAAGGAAGTTCTTCAACAAGACCGTGGTCATAAAGTACGGCGGCCACGCAATGATAGACGACGCCCTCAAGAAGAGCTTCGCCAGGGACATCGTCCTCATGAAGTACGTCGGCATAAACCCGGTCATAGTGCACGGGGGCGGGCCGCAGATAGGCGGGCTCCTTGCGAGGCTCGGCAAGGAGTCGAGGTTCGTAAAGGGCATACGCGTGACCGACAACGAGACAATGGACGTCGTGGAGATGGTCCTCGTCGGGAAGATAAATAAGGAGATAGTCGGGCTCATAAACCACTTCGGCGGCAAGGCCGTGGGCCTCGGCGGCAAGGACGGCGGGCTCATAAAGGCCAAGAGGCTCAATATAAAAGGCGAGGAGATGGGCTACGTCGGCGACGTAGAGGCCATAGACCCGGGTGTGCTCGCGGTCCTTGAAGAGAGCGACTTTATTCCGGTAATCGCCCCGGTAGGCGGAGACGAGGAAGGGACGAGCTTCAACATAAACGCCGACACGGTAGCCGGGAAGATCGCATCGGCCCTGAACGCCGAGAAGCTCATCCTCCTTACGGATGTTGCCGGCGTGCTCGACAAGGACAAGAAGCTCATATCCTCACTTACCCTTTCAGAGGCGCGGGCGCTAATTACGAAGAAGATAGCCGTGGGCGGCATGATACCCAAGCTCCAGTGCTGCATGGAGGCGGTGGTATCCGGCGTAAAGAGGGCCCATATAATCGACGGCAGGGTCGAGCACGCGGTGCTGTTGGAGGTATTCACTGACGCAGGGGTGGGCACGGCGATAGGGCTCAAGAAGTAAGGCGGCAACGGCTAAGGAAATAAGAGGTTTAGCCCCCCTCTTTTTTAAAGAGGGGGAGGGGGAGGGGGAGATTATCGTTGCGATCATTACGAGACGCTTTAGCGCCGTGGCAATCTCAGTCCTTCGCAACTTTCATATAATCCCCCTTTAGAAAAAGGGGAAATCTGGAAAACCGGAGGACACTGAGTTGTCGAACGCGGACATCATAGCTCTTACATCGAAGCATGTCGCCAACACATACGGCAGGTTCCCTGTCGCGCTCGTAAGGGGCGAGGGGACGCGGGTATGGGACGCGGACGGGAAGGAATACCTCGATTTCGTCTCCGGCCTGGCAGTCTGCAACCTCGGCCACTGCCACCCCAAGGTGGTGGCAGCCATAAGGGAGCAGGCAGGCAAGCTCATCCACGTTTCCAACCTCTATCATATTGAGACTCAGTCCGAGCTTGCGAGGCTCCTTACGGAGAACTCGTTCGCTGACAGGGTCTTTTTCTGCAACTCGGGCGCGGAGGCTAACGAGGCGGCCCTTAAGCTTTCGAGGAAGTTCTTCAGCGACAGGGGCGCGAACAGGCATCGCATAGTAAGCATGGAGCAGTCCTTCCATGGACGCACCTTTGCCGCGCTTGCGGCTACGGGGCAGAAGAAATACCAGTCCGGTTTCGAGCCGCTGCTTGAGAGGTTCGTCTACGCGCCCTTTAACGACATCGAGGCCGCAAAGAGGGTGGTGGACGACTCGACCGCCGCCGTCCTGGTCGAGCCCATACAGGGCGAGGGCGGGGTGAACGTGCCTTCCCCGAACTATCTGAAGGAGCTGAAGGAGGTCTGCAAAAAGGCCGGGGCTCTCCTCATATTCGACGAGGTGCAGGTCGGCATGGGCCGCACAGGGACGCTTTTCGCATACGAGAACTACGGCGCGGCCCCGGACATAATGACCCTCGCAAAAGGGCTTGCCGGAGGGGTCGCCATAGGCGCTATGCTGGCTACCGATGCGGTCGCCGCTTCGTTCGTGCCCGGCACACATGCCTCGACCTTCGGCGGGAACCCGCTTGCGACAGCAGCCGGCATAGCCGCCGTGACTACTTTGATAGGTGACGGGGTGCTGGAGAACTGCAAAAAAGTCGGGGCCTATCTCGAAGGCAGGCTCAACGACTTGAAAGCCAGATACGGCTTCATACAAGAGGTGAGGGGCAAGGGGCTCATATTGGGCATGGAGCTTGCCGAAGGCATAAAGGGCGGCGAGATAGTGAAGGATTGCATTGCAAAGGGGCTCCTAATAAACTGCGTCGGAGACAAGGTCCTTCGCTTCATACCGGCCCTTATCGTTACGGAAAAGGAAGTGGACGAGATGCTGGGGATATTAGAATCAGTATTGAATGAAAAATGAATATGATAACTATGCTGAAACTTGAAGATTTAGAAAAAGAATTAGCTATTTCATCGCTTCGAATGGTTTTGAATGAGCATATTTTAGGAGGAGAACCAATTTGTTTTTCTAAAGATAAGAAGTTAGTCTATATTCTGAAAAGAAAGATAGCTGATTATTTTGGTATTCACCTGAAAATGATCGAAATTGTTGGAAGTGCCAAGCTTGGAATTAGTTTGAGTGATACTAGGTGGGGCAAAAAATTTGACAATAAGTCCGACATTGATTTGGCAATTGTTTCACCAGAATTGTTTGATAAAGCTTGGGATGATTTAAGGGAATTAGATTCCAACTATTATTCGCTTAAAGATCAAGATATTGTTTTCTTAAAAGAGTGTTTTCGAGATATACCAGATGGATATATAAGTCCAGATAAATTGCCAAAGAAATCTGAATTTCGGAAAAAATGGTGGCAGATTTTTATTGATTTATCTAGTAAGGAAGAATTTGAGTATCGAAAAATTAGAGGGCGCCTGTTTAGAAGCTGGTTTTTTGTGGAAAAATATTACTCTATTCAACTTCGTAAAATCAAAGGAGCTAAATAATGCAGCTTAATCAAACATCGCACCCAATTAGCTGGTTTAGGGATAGAAATATTGAGAAAGCATTAATAATAAAGCCGCCATATCAAAGAAAGCCTGTATGGATTCCTACTCAGAAAGCTTATTTGATTGATACTATTTTAAAGAAATATCTAATTCCAGAAATATATATACATCGCGAAACAGATGCGACTGGGAATAGTATTTACAATATCGTTGATGGCCAGCAAAGGATAAAAAGCATATTGGATTTCATTACGGGGGATTTGCCTCTTTCAGAGGAATACAATCCAGAGTATGCTGATTATGAATTTTCGGAATTACCAGATGCAATAAGGAAAGAGTTTTGGAATTATACATTGTTTTGCAGGGAAATTACTGACGCAACTGAAGAAGAGGTGCGGAATTTATTCAAGAGAATGAATCGTAATGTTGTTGCATTAAATCCCCAAGAACTTAGGCATGCAACCTATTCAGGGGACTTTATTAAACTAATGGAAGAATTAGCAGAAAATGAATTTTGGGCGGAAAATCGCATCGTTACCACAAGTGAAATCAGAAGAATGAAGGATGTGCAATTTGTAAGTGAATTATTTGTTTCAATGATGAATGGTATTCAAGATAAAACTAAAGAGCTGGATAATTTTTATGCTCAATATGAACAAAATTTCGTAGATAAAACAAGATGGCATCGTCTCTTTGAAAAAATTTTAGATCAAATAAATTCAATTTTGGGAGATTTAAAGTGTACAAGATGGAGAAATAAATCTGATTTCTATAGTCTTTTTATGGCTTTGAAGGAAATACTTGGTGAGAATAGTATACCACAAAGGAATTGGATTAAGCTGTCTTCTGCGTTGATGTCATTTTCTGAGCAGGTGAATGATTTTATTGCAATTCAGAAAGAAAAGAAAAAGAAAAGATTTTCTAGTGACATTCAAAATTATGCGAGCGCGGTAACAAAAGCAGCAACAGATAAGGGTAGCCGCGTTCTTAGGACTAAAATTGTACATGAAATTCTAAGAAAATATGCAGTTAAAAATCCATAGGGAAATCTCAATGCACCTCCTTACAATAGCCGACCTTAAAAAAGACGATATCGACCGCCTCATAGGAAACGCGGTCACCTTGAAGTCCCGCCACAAGAAGGGCATCCCGCACAATCCTTTACGCGGCAGGACGCTCGCGCTCATATTCGAGAAGTCCTCGACGAGGACGCGCGTATCCTTCGAGGCCGCCATGCACCAGCTCGGCGGGAGCGCCATATTCATGAGCCAGAGGGACTCGCAGATAGGCCGGGGCGAGCCCATAAAGGACACCGCGCGCGTGATGTCCCGGTACGTCGACGCCGTTGTCATCAGGACCTTCGGCCACGGGATAATAGAGGAGTACGCGAAGTATTCTTCCGTCCCGGTCATAAACGGCCTCACCGACCTCCATCACCCCTGCCAGGTGCTCGCGGACCTCATGACGGTAGTCGAGAAAAAAGGCGGCTACGAAGGCATAAAGGCCTGCTGGATAGGCGACGGCAACAACATGGCCAACTCGTGGATAGAGGCTGCAATGCAGCTTAAGTTCGAGCTTACGCTCGCCTGCCCCAATGGATATTGGCCCGAAAAGGCGATACTCGATAAGGCCGTTGCCGCAAACCCGAAGATACGCGTAGTCGAAAGCGTGGAAGAGGCCGCAAAGGGAGCGGACGTCCTCAATACCGACGTCTGGGCGAGCATGGGGCAGGAGGAAGAGGCAGAGGCGAGGAAAAAGGCCTTCGAGGGCTACCAGATAAACGAGAAGCTACTTGGGCTTGCGAAGAAGGACGCGATAGCGCTCCACTGCCTCCCCGCGCACAGGGGTGAGGAGATAACAGACGAGGCGATGGAAGGCCCGGCGTCCGCCATATGGGACCAGGCCGAGAACAGGCTTCACATACAGAAGGCCGTGCTCGAATGGCTGCTGGCCGGAAAAAAAAGCGAAGGAGCTTGAGATGTCAAGGGGTGTTGGCGTTAAGAAGGTCGTTCTGGCGTACTCCGGGGGGCTCGACACCTCGGTCATAATGAAGTGGCTCATCGAGAAGTACGGGTGCGAGGTAATAGCGTTCTCCGCCGATATCGGGCAGGGCGACGTCGAGATAGACGGCATAAGGAAGAAGGCCCTTGCTACCGGCGCGAAGAGGGTCTACATAAAAGACCTTAGAGAGGAGTTCGTAAGGGACTTCGTGTTCCCCATGCTCAGGGCGTCTTCGGTCTACGAGGGCGCGTATCTTCTGGGCACGTCGATCGCAAGGCCCCTCATAGCCAAGGCGCAGATGGAGATAGCGGCAAAGGAGAAGGCGGACGCCGTATCCCACGGCTCTACGGGAAAAGGCAACGACCAGGTCCGCTTCGAGCTCGCCTATTATTCGATGGACCCGCACATAAAGGTCATCGCGCCCTGGCGGGAGTGGGACATGAAGGGCAGGGCCGACCTCGTGGATTACGCGAAAAAGCACGGCATACCGGTGCCGGTAACCAAGAAAAAGCCCTACAGCTCGGACAGGAACCTTTTTCACATAAGCTTCGAGGGCGGCATACTCGAAGACCCCTGGGCCGAGGCGCCCGAGAGCATGTACGTCCTGAGCGTCGCCCCTGAAAAGGCCCCGAACAGGGCCACGTACGTCGAGATAGGGTTTGAGAACGGGAACCCTGTTTCGGTGAACGGAAAGAAACTGTCCCCTGCAAGACTCCTTGAGCTGCTCAATGAGATGGGCGGCAAGAACGGGGTCGGCAGGCTCGACATGGTCGAGAACCGCTACGTGGGCATGAAGTCAAGGGGCGTTTACGAAACGCCGGGCGGCACGATACTTCACGCCGCGAGGAGGGCGGTAGAGTCCATCACAATGGACAGGGAACTCCTGCATCTACGCGACAGCCTCTCGCAGAAGTACTCGACCCTCGTATATAACGGCTACTGGTTCTCGCCCGAGAGAAAGGCACTGCAGTCCCTTATCGACGACGCGACGAGCGGCGTTACCGGCATTGCGAGAGTCAAGCTCTACAAGGGCGGGGTGATGGTAGTCGGGAGGAAGGCCGAACAGTCGCTCTATCACCCGGACTTCGCCACCTTCGAGGAGGATACTGTCTACAACCAGAAGGACGCGGAAGGGTTCATAAAGATAAATGCGCTCCGGCTCAAGATAAAGTCGATGGTAGAGAAGGCCGTCACGGCAACGCCCGGGAAAACCGTGAAGAAAGCCCGGAAGACCGTCAAGACGGCCCCGGTCCAGAAGGGCGCGGCCATATCCGCAAAGGGAGGCAGGAGGTGAAGCTCTGCAGGTTCGAGTCCTCCGGAAAGGTCCTCTATGGGGTTATCGAGGGCGGGAGCGTCTTCGAGCTTGACGCCGACCCTTATTCCGGGTCGTTCGTGTTTACAAGGGACTTGATCCGTTCGACAGGACACGACCTCGAAAAGGTGAGGCTTCTTGCGCCCGTCTCCCCGTCGAAAATAGTCGCGATAGGCCTCAACTACAAGGCCCACGCGGCAGAATTCGGGAAGCCCTTGCCCGAGGAGCCGATGATCTTCATGAAGCCCTCGACCGCGGTCATCGGCCCCGGCGACGAGATAGTCTATCCCGCTCACATGTCACACAGGGTGGATTACGAGGGCGAGCTTGCGGTCGTCATTGGGAAGACGGCAAAGGAGGTGCAGTCGAGGGACGCTTCCGATTACATACTCGGCTACACCTGCCTGAACGACGTCACGGCCCGCGACCTCCAGAAAAAGGACGTGCAGTACATCCGGGCAAAGGGCTTCGATACCTTCGCGCCGGTCGGGCCGTGCATATCCACCGACCTCGACCCACTGGATACCGTTATAAAGACCCGCCTTAACGGCGAGACGAAACAGGACACCTCGACAAGGGATATGATATTCAACGTATTCGAGCTCGTAAGCTTCGTCTCCCACGTGATGACGCTCCTCCCGGGCGATATAATCGCCACGGGGACCCCCTCGGGGGTGGGCAAGATGAGGCCCGGCGACACCGTCGAGGTCGATATAGAGGGCATAGGCGTATTGAGGAATACGATAGCCGAAGGCAGGGCTTCCAGGAAGCTCTGGGCTGACGGTTAGTCTTGCAGAGAAGCTTTTTTTGTTCTAATATGTCTCATTCATCCAGTTTGGAATAAGGAGGTTCGCACCAGAGATGCCTGAGGATTTCATCCAGGGCTCTTTCGCGGAGAGGATAGGGGGAAAACTTTTCGGAAAGAGCCAGAAGATCTACAAATTCGAGAAGATAAAGAGGGCCAAGGCAGAGGCCAGGAAGAACAACCCCAATGCGGAGCTCTTTGATTTCGGCGTGGGCGAGCCTGACGAGATGGCTTTCCCGCCCGTGGTAGAGGCGCTTAAGCTCGAATGCGCAAAGCCCGAGAACAGGGGCTATTCGGACAACGGCATACAGGAGCTGAAGGAAGCGGCCGCAAGATACCTCGACAAGGTCTACGGGGTCGCCGGCATAGACCCGTCAAAGGAGGTCGTCCATTCCATAGGGTCGAAGCCCGCGCTGGCCATGCTCCCGGACGCCTTCATAAACCCCGGCGACGGCGTGCTCATGACCGTGCCGGGATATCCCATCCTCGCCACCCACACCGAGTGGAACGGCGGGCGCGTGGTGAAGCTCCCGCTTATGGAAGAGAAAGGGTTCCTGCCGGACCTGGACGCCATTCCGGCAAACGACCTTGCCGGGATAAAGCTCCTCTATCTCAATTACCCCAATAACCCTACCGGCGCCGCCGCGACCCCTGAGTTCTTCGAGAAGGTCGTCGCGTTCGCGAAGAAGAACAAGATTATCGTCGTCCACGACGCCGCTTATGCCGCGCTCTCCTTCGATTCGAGGCCGTTGAGCTTCCTTTCGGTGCCGGGGGCGAAGGACGTGGGCGTGGAGATACACTCCTTCTCCAAGGCCTTCAACATGACCGGCTGGAGGCTCGCATTCGTCGCGGGGAACGAGAAGGCCGTCTCCGCATACGCGCACGTGAAGGACAACTACGACTCCGGCCAGTTCATCGCCATACAGAAGGCCGGGATCTACGCCCTCGACCATCCGGAAATAACCGAGAAGATTTCGGACAAATACAAGAGAAGGCTCAAGCTCATGGTCGAGGCGCTCGATAGCTGCGGCTTCTCGGCCGTCATGCCCAAGGGCTCTTTCTATCTCTATGTCCGCGCCCCTAAAAAAGCGAAAAAGACCAATACGGTTTTCTCGTCAGCCGAGGACGTCTCCGAGTACCTCATAAAAGAGGCGCACATCTCGACCGTGCCGTGGGACGACGTGGGGAGCTACTTGAGGTTCTCCGCGACATTCGCGGCCAAAAACAAGGACGAGGAATACAGGGTGATAGAGGAGCTTAAGAAGAGGCTTAAGGGGCTGGACCTCGAATTCTGAGGGCAACCTCTAAAAATTGATATTTTCCCCGGACTCTTTGTCAGTCCGGGAATAAAAATGCTCACATATTGTCATATATGCTCCGCTTTTTATTCCCGGTCTTCCTCGATTGCGGGAAAAATCTCTGATTTTTAGAGGTTACCTGATAATAGTCAGTCTGACCGGGCCTGAATCCGCTTGCGCGGTTCAGGCCCTTGTTTTTGCGGAGAAAGATTCCCGAATCCGATGGAAGAACGGATATTCATAGCCCTGGGCTCTAACCTTGGGGACAGGGCCGGGAACATCCGCGAGGCGATAAGGCTTGCGGAAAAAGGCGGCGGGCTTGCTGTCGTGAGAATAAGCCCGCTCTATGAATCCGAGCCCTGGGGCCAGGAGGACCAGCCGAGGTTCGTTAACGCGGTCATGGAGGCGAGAAGCGGGTTGCCGCCCGGCGAGCTTTTACAATATCTCAAAGGCATAGAAACGGAGATGGGGAGGCAAGAGGCGGAAAGGTGGGGCCCGCGCCTCATCGACCTTGATATAATATTCTACGGCTCGAGGGTTGTAAAAGACGAGCGCGTCGAGGTGCCGCACCCGTACGCGAAAGAGCGGGCCTTTGTCATGGTCCCCCTCTCGGACATCGCGCCCGGGTTCATCGACCCGCTTTCAGGGGCCCCTGTCTCGGAATTGGCGGAAAGGACCGGGAAAGAGGGGCTAAGGAGACTGGAAGGTTGAAGAGCGTACTCATATTATTGGCCGTATTCTTTATCGTACTTGCGCTTAAAAAGGCGCTCGAGGCAAAAAAGGGGCGCGGGGCCGGAGAGGTCTCGGCCCCCCGCGACACCGTTCAGAACGGGCGCGGCGATAGCGAGGAGATGGTGCTGGATACGGTCTGCGGGACATATGTTCCAATAAGCTCGGCTTTGAGGTCGTCCGAAGGCGGCAGGAGCCTTTTTTTCTGTTCCGATGAGTGCAGGGCGAAGTTCATGGCGGGCCGCCACTAGAGGGGTTTTTACCGGCAAACCCGGAATAATACAGTTGACGCGGGCCCCTCGGGCTTGTTATCCTGATTTTCCGAAATCCTCCTCCGTTCTGTTCGGAGAAGCTCTTGTTTTAAAAAGATTTTTGCGGTCCGTTCCGCTGGAAAAAACTTTTTCGGGAGGGTATGCTCATGGGTTGGGGGAAGAAAAACCGTCTTGCGAAAATAATACGGCCTGAAACCGGAAGGACCGTCATGTTAGCCGTTGACCACGGTTATTTCCTCGGCCCCACGAGCGGGCTCGAAGAGCCGGGAAAGACCATAGCGCCGCTTGTAAAACACGCTGACTGCCTCATGCTTACTAGAGGTGTCCTCCGGGCCTGCGTGGACCCGGGCGTGGACGTTCCCATAATGCTCAGGGTGTCGGGCGGCACCAGCATACTCGGCAACCTCGCGGACGAGGGCACGACGGTCTCGATGAGGGACGCCATCAGGATGAACGCCGCCGGGGTGGCCCTTTCGATATTCGTCGGCGCGGAGCTCGAAAGAAAGTCGCTTCTCGCGCTCGCTGACCTCATAAACGAGGCCGAGGAGTACGGGATACCCGTGCTCGCCGTGACCGCGGTCGGGAAGGAGATGGTGAGGGACTCCCGCTACCTTGGGCTCGCCTGCAGGATAGCCGCCGAGCTCGGCGCCCACGTCGTCAAGACATACTACTGCGAGGACTTCGAGAAGGTAGTAAAGAGCTGCCCGGTGCCCATAGTCATAGCCGGCGGCAAAAAGATACCCGAGAGGGAGGTGATCGACCTCTCCTATAACGCCGTCTCCAGGGGCGCCGTGGGCGTGGACATGGGGCGCAACATCTTCCAGTCCGAGCACCCGGTCGCCATGATAAAGACCGTAAGGGAGATAGTGCACAAGGACTTGAAGCCTGATAAGGCTTGGGACCTCTTCAATACCCTGGCAGGCGAGAAGGAGACCGCCGCCCGTTGAAGGCCGCCGTCTACTACAGCAACAGCGACATACGGATCGAGGAAAGGCCCGTCCCCTCCATAGGTCCCGGAGAGGCGCTCGTGAGGATAGAGGCGAGCGGCATCTGCGGTAGCGACGTAATGGAGTGGTACAGGATAAAGAAGGCGCCGCTCGTCCTGGGGCACGAGATAGCCGGCACCATTGAAAAGACCGGCCCCGGCGTAAAGGGCTTCAAGCCCGGCGACCGTGTGACGGTCGCCCACCACGTGCCGTGCAATACGTGCAGGTATTGCCTGTCCGGGAACCATTCGGTCTGCGACACGCTCCGCTCGACCAACTTCGACCCGGGCGGATTTTGCGAGTTCGTGAGGGTCCCGGCCATAAACCTCGACAGGGGCACATTCGTCCTTCCGGACAATGTGAGCTCCGAGGACGCTACCTTCATCGAGCCGCTCGGCTGCGTTGTCCGGGCGTTCAGGTCGGCAAGGTTCTCCCCCGGCATGAGCGTACTCGTAATCGGGAGCGGCATGTCCGGGCTCCTGCACATAAGGCTTGCGCGGGCCCTCGGCGCAGGTATGATAGCCGCCACTGACATTAACGATTTTAGGCTCGATGCCGCTACCCGCTCGGGCGCGGACCTCGCGCTCGATGCGCGCACGGACGTGCCTGCAAGGATAAGGGAGGCCTTCGGAAGACCTGCCGACCTCGTCATAATATGCGCCGCAAGCGATCCGGCCATAACCCAGGGCCTAAAGAGCGTTGACCGGGGCGGCACTATCATCTTTTTCGCGCCCAAGGAGCCGGGCGGGACATACCCGCTCCCGCTATTCGACCTCTGGAGGGACAACATCACCATCGTCAATTCCTATGCCTCTCCGCCGTACGACACCCTCGTCGCCCTGGAGCTCATCGCCTCCGGAAGGGTCAGGGTCAACGACCTCATAACGCACAGGCTCGGCCTGGGTGAAGCGCAGGAAGGCTTCAGGGTCGTGGCCGGGGCAGGGGCCGGTGCCGGGGAATCGATAAAGGTCGTAATAGAGCCGCAGAGGTGACGCGGATCCAGAGGAGTCTCCTTTGAAGAGGTTAGGCCTCATAGTCAAGGTAAGCAACCCCGAGGCGATAAAGCTCGCCGACAGGGTGGCGGACTGGGTCGTCGATAGGGGCGGCAAGGTCTTTACCGACGAGGGGCTGGCCCTCATGATAAAGAACGCCGTTGCGGTCCCGGTAAAGGACCTCCCCGCGAGTATCGACATGATGGTCGTGCTCGGCGGCGACGGCACCATGCTCCACGCCGCCAGGCTCATAGACGGCAGGCGGGTCCCCATCCTCGGGGTGAACATGGGGAGCCTCGGCTTCCTCACCGCGATAACCGTCAAGGAGGTCTTCCCCGTCCTTGAAAGGATAGAGCGGGACGACTTCATACTCGAGGAGCGCATGCTCCTTTCGGTCGAGCACGCGAGGGACGAAAAGGTCCTCTCGACCCACAAGGTCCTGAACGACGCGGTCATAAAGGGCGAGAGCGCGAGGCTCGTAAGGCTCGAGACTCGCATGAACAGGGAATATGTCAACACCTACAGGGCCGACGGCCTCATCGTGGCCACGCCTACCGGCTCGACGGCTTACTCACTCTCCGCCAACGGCCCCATACTATACCCGACGATACATTCCATAATAGTGGCCCCCATATGCCCCTTCAACCTCACGAACAGGCCGGTGGTCATACCGGACTGGATGACTGTCGACGTGACCGTGAGCCCGGAGCAGTCGAACATCGAGCTCATACTCGACGGCCAGGTGAACCTCCCGCTCGAGAGCGGCGACATGGTCAATATAAGGCGCGCCGGCGAGAGCGTCTATCTCGTGAGATACGACGGAAAGAGCTATTTCGAGATACTCCGCGAGAGGCTTATGTGGGAGGTCGGCATGGTGAGGAGCTGAAGGCATCCTCTGAAAAATTGATCTTTTGCCCGGACTCTGTGTAGTTACGGTAATGAAAATGCTCACATATTGACATATATGCTCCGCTTTTTATTCACGGCCTTCCTTGATTGCGGGCAAAATCTCTAATTTTTTTTGAGGTTGCAAAAATCTCTAATTTTTCAGAGAGCCTTACGGGCCCGTTCTATGCTGCTTGAACTGAGTATCAAGGACTTCGCCATAATCGAATCTCTTTCCATCGGGTTCGGCCCGGGCCTTAACATCTTCACGGGCTCGACCGGCGCGGGAAAGAGCATAATCATGGACGCGCTCGCGCTGGTGCTCGGCGACAGGGCCTCGGGCGACCTCATCCGCGAGGGCAGCGTTGAGGCGCAGGTCGAGGCCCTCTTCGACATCTCGGGCGTAAGGGGGAGCGGCCTTGACGACATGCTCGCCGAGGCGGGCTTCCAGGCCTCAGACGAGCTCCTTATAAAGAGGGTCGTCCAGCGTGCCGGAAGGAACAGGATATACATAAACGGGAGCCTCTCGACGCTTGTGACATTAACGGAAGTAGGGCGTAGGCTCATAGACATATACGGCCAGAGCGAGCACCAGTCCCTCGCGAGGTCTGACGAGCACGTAGAGGTGCTTGATTCGTTCGGAGGCCTTCTTGATAAGCGCGCCCGCATGGCATCGGCATACAGGGAAACGGCAGAGGCGAGGCGCGAGCTTGAGAAGCTCATCGCGGACGCGAAGGGGGGAAGGGAGAGAAAGGAATTCCTTTCCTTTCAGCTGAACGAGCTGTCTGCAGCCGGCTTGAAGCCCGGCGAGGAAGAGGAGCTTAAGGGCCTCAGGGAGAGGCTCCAGTCAGTAGGGAAACTCAGGGAGGCTGCCGAATTCGCCGGGCGGGCCGTATACTCGGAATCCGGCTCTGTTACCGAGAGGCTCGGGGCTGTCGCAAGGTCCTTGAAGGAGGTCTCCGGGCTCGACGAGCGGCTTAAGGAGGCGGCGGCGAGGGTGGAGGCGAGCCTCATCGAGCTTGAGGACGCAGGCGCCTTTTTTCGGGACTACGCCTCCTCGATAGAGGCAGACCCCGATGCCCTGGAAACGGCCTCCGAAAGGCTCGACCTCATCGGCAGGCTCAAGAAGAAATACGGCGGAAGCGTCGGTGAGATGCTCCTTAAAAAGGAAGCGCTGGAAAAGGAGCTCGGGCTTCTTGAGAATACGGACTTGAGGCAGGCGGAGCTCGAAGCCAGGTTCAATGCCGCGCATTCAAAGGCTGCCGTGATAGCCGGCGAGCTTAACGCCGGGAGGCTTGAGGCCGCAAGGGGGCTCAAGGCCAGTATAGAGGAAGAGCTTGCGAACCTCGGCATGAAAGGCGCGGTCTTCGAGGTCCTCGTCGAGGAGGACAGGGGGCACGACGGAGGCCCGAGGCTAACGGAAAAGGGCGCTGACAAGGTGAGCTTCCATATAGCCGCCAACAAGGGCGAGGGCCTCAAGCCCCTCGCAAAAGTCGCTTCCGGAGGCGAGCTTTCGAGGATAATGCTCGCCATAAAGAGCGTAATATCCTCGGGCAGGGTCCCGACAATGGTCTTCGACGAGATAGATACGGGCGTAAGCGGCGCAATGGCCCAGGTCGTGGGGCTCAAGCTCAAAGAGGTGTCCAGGGCCAACCAGGTGCTTTGCATAACGCACCTTCCGCAGGTCGCGGCCTTTGCCGACAGGCACTTCGCGGTATCGAAGGAGGCAGCGGGCGAAAGGACGGTCACCAGGGTCAGGGAGGTAACTGGCGACAGCAGGGTGGACGAGATATCCGCCATGCTCGGCGGCCTCAAGGTAACGGAAACAACGAAAAAGCACGCTTTGGAACTCATTCAGGCTGCAGGCAAGCTCGCCAGGCCGGGCAAGGCGCTGAAAAAGCCTTCTGAGGGAAACTTTCTGTAGAAAGGTTTCCCCCAGACACCTTCAAAGACTTTTGTTCCTGAGCGGGCCCCCCTTTTAGGGGGGGCGCTCAGGAAGAACTGAAAGTTTTTGGAGAGAGTTTGAGAGGAACTTTTTACAAAAAGTTCCTCTCAAAAAGCGCTTTTCGGCACTTTGCCGGGCGCGCAGGGCCGCACAGGAGGAAAAAGGGTAGAATTGGTAAGGAAGGCGCTTCTTTCGGACGTAGAGAGCATACACCAGATAGTCGAGGCGTTTGCCAGGCGGGGCATAATGCTCCACAGGTCGGCCTCGGACATCTGCGCGACGCTGAGGGACTTTTTCGTATACGAGGAGGGCGGGAAGATACTCGGGACCTGCGCCCTGCATATTGCTTCGCCGGAGATGGGCGAGGTGAGGTCGCTTGCCGTAAGGAGCGGGCACACCGGCAGGGGCATAGGGACCAAGCTCGTGACCGCCTGCCTTGAAGAGGCCGTTGAGCTTGGATTAAGGAGGGTGTTCGCGCTCACCTACAAGCCGGGGTTCTTCAAGAAGCTCAGGTTCAAGTGCATAAGCAAGGAGGTACTGCCGCACAAGATATGGGGCGACTGCATAAAATGCGTGAAGTTCCCGAACTGCGACGAAATAGCCGTCATAATCGAGCTCGCGGAAGGGCCGCGGGAAAGGGGGCAGCGTGAAGGGATTTCTTGATGATGCCGGCGCGGAAGAGGCTATAGGGAGGCTCAGGAAGCTCCTCAAGGGCAGGGCGGACTCGTACGAAATATATTTCTCGCTACAGAAGGGCCTGGGTGTCGAGGCCAAAGACGGGGCTGTGGACGCGTTGAAGGCCCGGTCGAGCAGGGGCGTGGGCTTGCGTACCATATCCGGGAAGAGGCTCGGGTTCGCATTTACCAGCGTACTGTCAGAGAGCGCGCTCTTGGAGCTGGTCGATAGCGCTATTTCAGGTAGCAGGGAGGCTTCCGAGGACGAGTATCTGAAGCTCCCCCTGCCGCAGCAGGGCCTTTCAGAGGAAGACCTGGGGCTGTTTGACGGCTCGTTCGGGACGAGGCCGGAAGAGGACCTCATAAAGGCCGCGGTTGAGATAGAGGAGGCGGCACTCTCATTCGACAAGAGGGTAAAGCGGGTGAGGAAGGCCTCCTTTTCCGAGTCCCTGGGCGCGGGAAGGCTCGTCAACTCGAACGGGGTGGACATCGTCCATGCCGCAACATATTACAGCGGGAGCGTCACCGCAGTAGCCGAGGGCGACGGCGAGGCCCAGATGGGCTGGGAGATGGGGACCGGCCACAAGGGAGCTGACGTGGACAGCCGGATAATCGGCAGCAAGGCCGCGGAGAACGCCGTCAAGCGCCTCGGGGCAAGGACCATAAAGACCACGAGGTGCGGCGCGATGATAGAGAATACCGTCGCCTGCGAGCTCCTCGAGGCCCTTGCCGGGTCGTTCCTCGGCGACGGCGTCATAAAGGGGAAATCCATGCTCATAGGGAAGAAGGGGAAGAAGGTGGCGTCGGGCGCGCTCAATATATTGGACGACGGGGTCTTGAGGGGCGGATGGGCCACCTCCGCCTTTGACGCCGAGGGCACCGCATCGAGGAAGACCGCGCTCGTCCTCGAAGGCGTATGCCAGGGCTATCTCTACGACACCTACTGGGCCGGAAGGGCGGGTGCCGCTTCGACGGGCAACGCGGTGAGGGGCGGTTACAAGTCAACGCCCGGCATAGGCATAACGAACCTCTATATCGAAAAAGGCGCAAGGGGGTTCGAGACTCTCCTGAAGGAGCTCGGAAGCGGGCTTTTCATAACCGAGCTCCTGGGTGTGCATACAATCAACGCCGTAAGCGGGGATTTTTCGCTCGGGGCCGCCGGCTTCCGTGTGGAGAACGGGGAGGCGGCCTACCCTGTGAGGGGGATGGCCGTCTCCGGCAACCTGCTTGGGCTTTTCTCGAGCGTGGCCGAGTGCGCCTCGGACCTGAGGTTCATAGGGTCCATCGGCGCTCCCAGCCTGCTGGTCGATGAAATCGAGGCGAGCGGAACATGACTGACGTAAAGGAAGACGCAAGGAAGGTGAAGGAAGTCCTGGCCCTGAACCCGCTTTTCAAGGGCCTCGAGGACTTCTACATAACCGACCTCATCCCGAGGGCGGAATTAAGGTCGTGGCCCGGCGGCATCCAGGTAATCACGGAAGGCGACGAGGGCGACGCCGTATACTTCATCATCTCCGGCAAGGTGAAGGTCACGCTCTACGGCGAGGAAGGGCGAGAGATAGTGCTGGCGGTCCTGAAGAACGGAGACATGTTCGGCGAGATGTCGATAATGGACGACAAGCCCAGGTCCGCTAACGTCGAGGCCGTTACCGACCTCTCCTGCCTGGTCATAAGCAAGTCCGCATTTCTGGAGTACCTCTCCAGGCACCACAAGGTATACATGAGGCTCTTCGCGTACCTTACGGGCAGGCTGAGGGAGGCGACGAGGAAGATAGGCGGGCTCGCGCTCCTGGACGTTTGCGGAAGGATCGCGCACACGCTCATCGGCATGGCGAACGCCGAGGGCTCCAGCGAAAAGGCCATAGCCATAGAGAGGCCCACCCACGAGGAGCTGGCCGCCATGATAGGCTCTTCCAGGGAAGTCGTGAGCAGGGCCCTCAAGAAGATGACCCAGGAGGGCTATATCAAGATAGAAAAAGGCAGGATACTCCTTTATCTCTCCGAGTGACCCGGGTCACTGTCCAGGGCTGCCTGATGAAGTATACTCATCCCGTGCCGCGGCCCGCCAGCGGGCTAAATAGCTTGACACTGGAGCGACGGGTATGCTAATCAATTTGCACTCGAAAAAGCACCCGCAATACCGGAATCCCCTGAGCCAGTACTTTTTATTCAAGTTTTTCCCTTGCGCGCCGATATGAACGGGCGGCGAAACACCGGGACCTTTCCCACCCGTTGAAAAGATTCCGGGCCGGAAAGGGCTCACCATGAGCGGCAGGCGTCCTTGGGCCGCGGCAATCACGCAATACGGCTTCAAGCCCTGGCTCTCCGGAAAACCCCGGCAGAGCGAAAATCCTGGAAGGGAGGACCTCACGTTGGATAGGCGGTTTCTTACGCTCTTTGTCCTTGCGAACGACGCTTCCAAGCCGAGAAAGCTGAATATCCCCTTTAGATACCTCAAGGCCGCCGGAGCTCTTTCAGTCGTCTTTTCACTCGTCCTGGCCTTTATTGTGCTCGATTACATGAGGCTCAGGGTGAACCATGTCGAGTTCTCATCGCTCAAGAAGGAGAACGCCGAGCAGAAGGCAGTCCTCCAGGACTTCGCCTCCAAGATAAGCGGCCTCGAAAGCCAGCTCGCCAGGCTCAACCTCTTCGACAAGAAGATACGCATAATCGCCAATATCGAGAAGGACCCCAAGCCCGCCGGAGGCGCCGAGCAGGTGCTCGGCATGGGAGGAGATTCCTCTGTCGACGAGAGCGCGTTCCCGTCAGCCGGATCCAGGGTCGACGAGCTGGTCGAGAAGATGCGCTCCGATCTCCTGAACCTCGAATACCAGGCCGCCGAGCAGGAAGAGAGCTTCGTCGATCTCAACGACCACCTCGTGAAGAAGTCCGTCATGCTCGCCTCCACGCCTTCGATATGGCCGGCAAAAGGGTGGGTAACCTCCAGGTTCGGGAGCAGGATTTCCCCCTTCACAGGGGCGCCCCAGCACCATGCGGGCATGGACATAGCGAACAGCACGGGGACCCCGGTCATCGCGTCGGCGGACGGGATAGTAGTCAAGGTAGCCAAGGAGGCGAACCTCGGCAGGGTCGTGGTCGTCTCGCATGGGTACGGGATAAAGACCACCTACGGGCACCTCGCCGAGACGGCGGTGGCCGTGGGCCAGAGGGTCAAGCGCGGAGCGAAGATAGGCGCAATCGGCAGCACTGGTCGTTCGACCGGTCCGCACCTCCATTACGCCGTCTCCCTGAACGGGATAAACGTCAATCCTGAAAAGTACATACTCGATTGAACCGGTCCACCAAGGCATGGAAGGCCCCCGGAGAGTTCCGCGGGGCCTTTTTATTTTGCCTGGAAGCCGCTCCGCGCTTTTAAAAATGATTTCGGCCAGTGTGGAAATATTGTTATAATTATGCTATTATAATTGTTTTCCGGACCAGGGCGAATCTGTGCCATAATAGCCGCTATATTGCGGATTTGATAAAGCGATATCCGGGCGGTTGCATAAGGGCGTTGAATCCCATGCCGCCCAAAAAATAGGAAAATCAGGGGAATATGTTAAACAGCCTGCTTAAAAAAGTTTTCGGCTCCAAGAATGAGCGCGAAGTCAAAAAGATGGCGCCCATAGTCGCGGAGATAAACTCGCTTGAGCCGTCCATGAAGGCCTTGAGCGACGAGGGGCTCAAGGACCTGACCTTGAGGTTCAGGGAGGAGCTTGCCTCCGGCAAGACCCTGGACGACATGCTGCCGAGGGCGTTCGCCGCTGTGAGGGAGGTCGCGTGGAGGCGCTTGAAGATGCGCCATTTCGACGTCCAGCTCATGGGCGGGTACGTGCTCAACAGCGGCAAGATCTCCGAGATGAAGACGGGCGAGGGAAAGACCCTCGTGGCCACGCTCCCGCTCTATCTTAACGCCCTGACCGGCAAGGGAGCGCACCTCGTTACCGTGAACGATTACCTCGCCAGGAGGGACAGCCACTGGATGGGGGCGGTATACCACGCCCTCGGCCTTACCGTGGGCATCATCCAGAGCGACGAGAGCTACGTCTACGACCCTTCCTACACCGAAGGGCCGGGCACTTTCACACACCTCCGTCCCGTGACGCGTAAGGACGCCTATAACGCCGACATAACCTACGGCACCAATAACGAGTTCGGGTTCGACTACCTCCGCGACAACATGAAGTTCTCGCTCGACGAGTACGTGCAGCGGGAGCACAACTTCGCCATAGTCGACGAGGTGGACTCCATCCTCATAGACGAGGCCAGGACACCGCTCATCATCTCCGGGCCGACCGAGGACTCCACCGACAAGTATTACGAGATAGACCGCATAATGCCGGGGCTCAGGAAAGAGGACCACTTCACGGTCGACGAGAAGGCCAAGCAGGTCCTCCTTACCGAGGAGGGCATGAACAGGGTGGAGGAGCTCCTCGGCATAGATAACCTCTACGACCCGGCGCACATAGAAACGCTCCACCACGTGAACCAGGCGCTCCGCGCGCACGTCCTCTTCCACAGGGACGTGGACTACGTCGTGAAAGAGGGCCAGGTCATAATAGTAGACGAGTTCACGGGCCGCCTCATGACGGGAAGGCGCTGGAGCGACGGGCTCCACCAGGCGGTGGAGGCCAAGGAGAAGGTCAAGATAGAGAGCGAGAACCAGACGCTGGCGACGATCACATTCCAGAACTACTTCAGGATGTACGAGAAGCTCGCGGGCATGACCGGCACCGCCGACACCGAGGCCGCCGAGTTCCGGAACATCTACAATCTCGACGTGGTGGTCATCCCCACGAACAGGCCGCTGGCGAGGGTGGACGCGACGGACCTCGTCTACAAGACCAAGAAGGAGAAGTTCAAGGCCGTAATAAAGGACCTCGAGGAGTCCTACAGGCAGGGGAGGCCGGTTCTCGTCGGCACCATCTCCATCGAGGACTCCGAGCGCCTCTCCAAGATGCTCGCAAGCCACAAGATCCCGCACCACGTGCTGAACGCCAAGCAGCACGAGCGGGAGGCCGAGATAGTGGCACAGGCCGGCAGGCTCAAGGCCGTGACCATATCGACCAACATGGCCGGTAGGGGGACCGACATACTACTCGGCGGAAACCCCGAGTACCTCGCCGCCGCCCGCGCCGGGAAGGACGACACGAACCCCGAGTACAAGGCGGCGATCGAGAAGGCGAGGGCGCTCTGCGAGGAGGAGAAGGCCAGGGTCCTAGCCCTGGGAGGCCTCTACATCCTCGGCACCGAGAGGCACGAGTCCAGGCGCATAGACAACCAGCTGCGGGGCCGAGCGGGCCGCCAGGGCGACCCGGGCTCGTCAAGGTTTTACATGTCCCTCGAGGACGATCTGCTCCGCATATTCGGCTCTGAGAGGATAGCCTCCATAATGGAGAGGATAGGCATGGAGGAGGACGTGCCCATCGAGCACGGCCTCGTCTCCAAGGCCATAGAGAACGCGCAGAAGAAGGTAGAGGGCCATAACTTCGACATAAGGAAGCACCTCCTGGAATATGACGACGTCATGAACCAGCAGAGGACCGTCGTCTACGGGTACAGGAAGCAGATACTCGGGCAGCAGGGCCTCCGGGAGATGGTGAAGGAGTTCTCCGACGAGGCCGCGAGGGAGCTGGTCGGCACGCACGTCGACGAGAAGAGCCATGTCGAGGACTGGGACCTTAAGACGATAAACGACGCGGCCATGATGCAGTTCGGGATACACTTCGGCCCCGACGACATGCAGGGCGTGAACAGCCGCGAGGCGCTTGCCGAGGCCATAGCCGAGAAGGCATGGAAGTCATACGAGGAGAAGGTCGCTCTCGTCGGGAACGAGTCCTTCCTCCAGTTCGAGAAGGTGATACTGCTGCATACGCTGGATTCCCTCTGGAAGGACCACCTGCTTTCCATGGACCACCTTAAGGGCGGGATAGGGCTCCGCGGCTACGGCCAGAAGAACCCCCTGCAGGAATACAAGAAGGAAGGGTTCGAGCTCTTCGCGGGCCTCATCGCGAGGCTCCGGAGCGAGGTCTGCGAGCGGCTCTTCAAGGTGCAGATAAAGATGGAGGGGAACGCCGAGGCCGCCCCGCCTCCCCCGCAGCCCAGGCAGAGCCAGCAGAGGGTGAGGTACTCGAGGGGCGAGGAAGCGGATAAGGGCCCCGAAAAGGAGCAGCCTGTCGTAAGGGCCGGCGAGAAGGTGGGCAGGAACGACCCGTGCCCATGCGGGAGCGGCTTGAAATACAAGAGATGCTGCGGCATGACCGTGGCAAGATAAGGCGGCGGAAAGCGGGATGGCGGATTTCACGAAGGCCGGCAGGCAGTTCGAGCTTAGGGTGCCGGGGTTCAGGGCCGCGGGCGCGGCTGCGGGCATAAAAAAGAACGGAAAGAAGGACCTTGCCGTAATCGTAAGCGACTCCCCGGCATCGGTTGCCGGGGTCTTTACGACCAATTCCGTCAAGGCCGCCCCGGTCCTCCTCGACATGAAGAGGATTAAAAAAGGGCTGGCGAGCGGGCTTATAGTGAATAGCGGCAACGCCAACGCGTGCACAGGAAAAGAAGGCATGCGGAACGCGGAGGCCATGGCCGAGATGGCCGAGCGCACGCTGGGCTTGAAGAAGGGGAGCGTGCTCGTGGCCTCGACCGGAGTCATCGGCGTGCCGCTCCCGATAGAGAAAGTGGAGAAGGGACTTCCTTTGCTTTCCAGGTCCCTCGGGTATGAGGGCCTGGGCCAGGCGGCGGAGGCCATGATGACCACCGACGCCTTTCCCAAGAAGACCGTGATGAAGGCGAAGATCGGCGGCGTTGAAGTAACGCTCGCCGGGATCGCGAAGGGCGCCGGCATGATATGCCCCGACATGGCCACGATGCTCGCCTTCTTTTTCACCGACGCCCGCATAAAAGCCCCGGCGCTTTCAAAGGCCCTGAAGGCCGCGGTCGACCTTTCCTTCAACAGCATAATAGTCGATAACGACACCTCCACCAACGACACCGTCCTCGCCTTCGCGAACGGCGCCGGGAACGGCGGCGAAATAAGGGAGGGCACAAGGGAGTTAGATTCCTTCACCGTGCTCCTCACGGCGGCCTCTACCGAGCTCGCCCACATGATAGTGAAGGACGGAGAGGGCGCGACAAGGTTCGTGGAAATAGAGGTCTCGGGCGCGGCAAGCGCGGCGGATGCCAGAAGGGCCGCCAGGACCGTCGCCGAATCATACCTTTGCAAGACCGCCTTTTTCGGAGGCGACCCGAACTGGGGGCGCATAATCGCCGCAATAGGCAGGGCGGGCGTCAGGATGAGGGAAGAGAGGACCGCCGTATCCTTTAACGGCGTGCAGGTCGTTCTAAAGGGGCTCGATACCGGCAAGGAAAGGGAAGCGGCAAGGGCCATGAAGAAAAAGGAGCTCCTGGTGCTGGTTGACCTGGGCGCGGGCAAGGCCTCGTCAAGGGTCTGGACGACCGACCTCACCTACGAGTACGTCAAGATAAACTCCGCTTACAGGACCTAAGGAGGCAACCCCATGGAACCTTTTCTTAAGGAAGCTGAAAAATGGCTGAGGCAGGCCGAATACGACCTGAAGGCCGCGGAGTGGACGCAGCAGGGCGGCTTCCACGCCCAGGCAACCTTCCTTGCGCAGCAGTCGGCCGCCAAGTCCCTCCGGTCCTTCCTCTTCTTAAGCAAGGAGGACGCCCGCGAGACACGCTCTGTCGTGGAGTTGATCGACAGGGCCATAGTCCACGAGGAGGAGTTCAGAAAATTCGTGGGTTCGTCCAGGAGCCTCGACCTCTATTACAAGACCTCGCGCTTCCCGGACGCAATCCCGGGCGGCATCCCCTCGGAAGTCATATCGGGCAAGGAGTCGGTCGAGGCGATACGCCAGGCAGCCGACATAATCGCCATAGTCGAGAAGAAAAGGAAGTCGGCCATTCCGGAAAGCCTTTAGACGCGCGCCCAGCCGGGCGCCCCGGTCTTTTAGCAGGTTGCTGAAATACTCAAAATTTCATGAAGGCTGCTCAAAAAGCTCAAGATGCAAGGAGTCGAAAAATGAGGAATGAGGCGTACTTTCACTGTACGCCGGAATGTCCAATTTTGAAGACGACGCAGCAGATTGGGCTTTTTCAGCAGCCTGTTAAGACGCGGTGTATATTTAGACGATGTCCGTAGACATAATCCTTATACTGCCCCTCGTCTTCGGGGCCATAGTGGGCAGTTTCCTGAACGTCTGCATTCACAGGATCCCGCTCGGCGTATCGATAGTCTCTCCGCCTTCGAGCTGCCCGAACTGCACCAATCGCATACCCTTTTACCTGAACGTCCCGGTAATAAGCTACATATTGCTCCGCGGAAGGTGCTCCGCGTGCGGCGAGCCGTTTTCGGCGAGGTACCCCGTGGTCGAGGCCTTTACTGCTCTCGTCGCGCTGTTTACGTTCCTCAAGTTCGGCCCCACTCCGGAGGCCGCGGTCTATTTCGCGTTCCTCTCCGCGCTCATAGTCATAACCTTCATAGACCTCGACCTCAAGATAATACCCGACGTCATCAGCCTTCCGGGCATAGCCGCGGGGCTTCTGGCCTCGTTCTTTCTCCCTTACCCCGGGGTGCTGAATTCGTTCATCGGCGCCGCAGCCGGGGGCGGCGTACTCTTTGCCGTGGCCTGGGGGTATTACCTGGCGACCGGGCAGGAGGGCATGGGAGGCGGGGACGTGAAGCTCCTGGCCATGATAGGCGCGTTCCTCGGCTGGAAAGGCGTGATCCTTACGCTCCTCATCGGGTCTTTTACCGGCGCTCTCACAGGCGCTCTACTCATGCTCGCGCTAGGCAAGGGTTCGAGGTACGCGGTGCCGTTCGGCCCGTTCCTCGCCTTGGGGGCCGCGGCGCACCTTTTCTTCGGCGAGTCTATAATAAGCTGGTATCTACTCAAGGCCACGGGCGGCTAAAATGAAAAAAGGCCTCGGAATCCGTTTCCAGCTGACCGCGGGCATGGTCATAATGACCGTAGCTGGAATAGGCCTCATAGGGCTCCTCAGCGTAAAGATAGTCGAGAGGAGCGCGCTCATGTGGAAGGCGAGCCAGGCCGGGGACATGGTGAGCTTTGTCCGCGCCGCGTTCAGGGTCCAGAAAGAGGGGGCGCTTGCCGCAAGCATCACCGGCGCCGCGTTGAGGGAAGCGGGGGTTTCTGCCTTCAGGCTCACCGGGCCTAACGGCAGGACGATAATAGCCGAGGGCTCCATGCCCCACGGGCCCGGCGAGCGGTTCGCGCCCCTGGAAGGGTTCGAGGCCTTCAGGTACGGCGGAGGGTGGTTCGAGGGCGCCGGAGACAGCCTAAGGATATCGGCCCCGGTAAGCTGGCCGGGGCAGGGGAACGGAAGGCTCGAGTTCGTCCTGGGACTTTCCGATATAAACGAAGATATGGCAGGGGCCAGGAGGTTCCTCCTCGTCTACGCCCTCCTCGACTCGGCCGTCATAGTCATATTCGGCCTCTTCCTCCTTTCGCGCTCCGTCGTTGGGCCGATTAAACGCCTCGAGGAGGCGGCCACAAGGATAGCCGGGGGCAGGCTCTACGAGCGGGCCAGGGTCGACGTGGAGAACGAAATAGGGAGCCTCGCCGCCTCCTTCAACAGCATGGCCGGGAGGCTTGAGGAGGAGATAAGGTCGCTTGAGCGCGTGAACCTGGAGCTTACCACAGCGCAGGACGAGGTCCTGAGGTCCTCTACCCTTGCCGCCGTCGGAAGGCTGGCCGCCGGCATAGCGCACGAGATAGGGAACCCGCTCGGCGCGCTCAGGGGCTACATGGACCTCCTCGGGAAAGGCGGCCTTGACCGTTCCGAGGAGGCCGAGATAGTCGAGCGCGCCTCCAGGGAGGTGTCGAGGATAGATTCAATCGTGAGGGAGTTCCTGGAGGTGGCCCGGCCCCATCGTCGGGAAGGGGTTGCTATCGCGCCAGTGGACGTGAACGCGCTCGTCGAGGAGACGCTTGCGTCACTTTCCATGAGGGACGACTTCAGGGGGGTAAGGGCGGAGATGGACTTGAGGGAGGGGCTTTCGCCGGTTATGGCCGACGAGGGGAAGCTCAGGCAGGTATTCATGAACCTCCTACTTAACGCGGCGCATTCGATGGAGGGGATGGCTGACAGGCCTGTGAGGATATCGACGGGGACCGAGAGCAGGCCCAAAAAGGCCGGAAGGCGGAGAAGCGACCAGCCTCTGGGGACCGATGCCGCTGCCGCGGAGTTCGTGACGGTCTCTTTCTCGGACAGCGGCTCCGGCATATCAGATGAGGACGCGAAGAGGGTATTCGACCCTTTCTTCACGACCAAGGGCGCGGGCAGGGGCACGGGCCTCGGGCTTTTCGTCTCGCAGTCGATAATAGACGCGCACGGCGGGGAGATAGCGTTCAGGTCGGCCCCCGGCGAGGGCTCGGTCTTTACCGTCGCCCTCCCGTCCGGGAGGAACCGATGAGGATACTCATAATCGACGACGAGGAGTCGATGCGCCACATGCTTTCCGTCATCCTCAAGAAAGAGGGCTATGATACGGTCTCGGCCCGTGACGCCCAAGCCGGGCTTGCGCTCCTTGAAAAGGACGACTTCGATTTCATTCTCTCGGACATACGGATGCCCGGCATGGACGGGACCGGGCTCTTGAAGGCCGTGGCCGGCAAGGGCGTCGCCTCTCCGGTCATAATGATGAGCGCCTACGGCTCGATGGACTCGGCGATGGAGTGCATGAAGCTCGGGGCCTACGACTACATATCCAAGCCCTTCAAGGCCGACGAGATAGTTCTCGTATTGAGGAAGGCCGAGGAGAGGGAGAGGCTCCGCAGGGAGAACAGGAGGCTCAAGGAAGAGGCCGCGAGGGAGTATGACGTGTCCGGCATAAGGACCTCCGACCCCGTTATGGGCGGGGTGCTCGGCCTCGTACGCAAGATATCGGACTATTCGACCTCGGTCCTTATTACTGGCGAGAGCGGCACCGGCAAGGAGCTTGTGGCCCGCGCGATACACTACGGCGGCAGCCGCTCGGGCGGGCCTTTCGTGGTCGTCAACTGCGGGGCCCTCCCGGGGCCGCTCCTTGAAAGCGAGCTCTTCGGCCATGTGAAGGGCGCGTTCACCGACGCCCACAGGAGCAAGGCCGGGCTTTTCCAGGAGGCCGAAGGCGGCACAATCTTCCTCGACGAGGTCGGCGAGCTGCCGATGGAGCTCCAGGTAAAGCTGCTGCGCGTTCTACAGGAAGGCGAGGTGAGGAGGGTAGGCGACAACAGGCCGGTGAAGGTAGACGCAAGGGTCGTCGCCGCCACTTTAAGGGACTTGAAGCAGGAGATATCGAGGGGCGCTTTCAGGGAAGACCTTTTCTACAGGCTGAACGTCATAGAGGTCAAATTGCCGCCACTCAGGGAGCGTCAGGGCGACATACCGCTCCTTGCCGAATGGTTCGTCGAGAAGTATGCGCGGAAATTCATAAAGCCGCCCAAGGCGATTTCCGCCGGGGCAATGGCGGCGCTTAAGGCGTATTCCTGGCCCGGCAACATAAGGGAGCTCGAGAACGTCATAGAGCGGGCCATGATACTCGAAGAGACCGGGACCATCAGGGAGTCGTCCCTCCCGTTGCTTGCCGGACCAGAGGCCCCAGGGAGCGCCGGAGCTTCCGGCCTCTCCATCAAGAAGGCCCAGGAAACGATGGAAAGGGAGCTTATAAGGAAGGCGCTCGACCAGACCGGGAATAACAAGACAAAGGCCGCCATGCTCCTCGAAATCAGCCACAGGGCCCTCCTTTACAAGATAAAAAGTTATGGACTATGAAAAAAGTGCATAGTTTCGTGACACCCATCCTTAGCTGACCTTAAATAAATCAATAACTTAAGTTTTGGCATGCTGCTTGCTTTTCTGAATTGGCATGAACAGGCGTCCTTTCATGTGCATTCAGCGGGAGAAAGGTTTCTCGCTCGTAGAGGTCCTGGTGGTCATTGCCCTCATCGGCATCATGCTGGGCATAGGCGGCCCTGCGGTCATCTCTCAGATGTCGCACATAAAATTCACCAGGGCCGTAAGGGACGTCGCCACCGAGCTCAACGCGGCGAGGCTCAAGGCAATAGCGGAGAGCAAGCCCATGCAGGTCGCTTTCTCCGGGGCGACTTACAGGCTCAAGGAATGCAACTCGCCGCCGTGCGCCGACGACGAATGGACCGATTACCCGACAAGGGGGGCTCGCGAACTCGGGACCGGGGCGACCATAACGGCGCCGGGCTCAACCTTCACCGTCGCTTTCTTCGCTAACGGCACCGCGACCGCGACGCTCATCTGCATGAGGAACGCGTCTGACGCGGGCGACCAGATGGGCATAAGCATTACTGGCACGACAGGCCTTATCAAAGTGACTACGGGATGCACGACATGAAGACTTTTCCTCACGACAAGGGGTTTACGCTGGTCGAGGTGCTTATCGCGATGACGATACTCTCGATAGGCATACTGGGCATAGCCGGGCTTGCAGGCACGGCCGTAAGGGCCGCGAGCTTCAGCGAGTCCATGACGCAGGCGAACAACCTGGCGCAGCAGAAGCTGGAGGAGCTGCTGTCGGTCGATTACAGGAACCTCCATGTAACGGACACGGCGGCCACAATGGCTCCTTTAAGGAGGAACTGCACCCTCACGACCTCCTCGTCCAGCAGGCCGGTCTACACCTGCACTCCGGTAGACCCGATTATCCAGCTTGAGGGCAAGCGCTTCAACTGGTCGTATACGGTAGCCTTCATCGACCTCGACGGCAGCGGCGAGGCGAACCAGAACCGTGACGGGCTCAAGAGGCTGGACATCACGGTCACGTGGACGGACAGCCTGTGGAGGAGCACGAAAAGCCTGACGCTTACAACCATGAGGACGAGGGGATGATGAGAGCCGACCGAAATCCCGTTTTTCGCTTTAAAGTGCCAGGGGCTGGAATGAACGGCAGAGGGGGATACTCGCTGATCGAGGTCCTGATAGCGATATTCATAACCGGCGTGGTGGCCGTGTCTATATACTCCCTCTACAACACGTTCTTCATCCAGTCGCATACCCAGGACCTGAAGGTGGAGGCGCAGCAGAACGCCAGGGTGGCCCTGAACCTCATGGAAAGGGAGTTCATGAACGCGGGGTACGCGGCCTGCGACGGCAACGTGATCCAGGAGGCGACGTCGACATCGATACAGTTCGTCTACACCGACCCTGAGGAGGACGGGAGCCTGAGCGCCACGGCAGGTCAGTGCCTGAGGGTCATGTACGCGCTCCAGACTCTTGACGGAGTTCAGGTGTTGGTAAGAAGGGCCGATACCGGCTCAGGTAGCGGCTGGACGACCGGCACGACCGAACTCGTGGCCGAGCACGTGGACAATATCGTTTTCACCTACTATGACATCGACGGCAATCCCGCGAACACCTCAACGCAGGCCGAGAGGAACGCCATAAGGTTCGTCTCGGTGAACCTCGTGACCAAGACCAAGTCGGCTGTCCAGGGCATCGGCGCCCCTGCAACCTTCATGTCCGAGACGAATATAAGGCTCAGGAACCTGGGGGTCGGGGCCTCGGCTTACGATACTACCGCGCCAGTGCAGACGACCGGACTCCAGGTAAGGGACCCCGGCATATGCGGCAGGCTCAATGTCAAGTGGACGAAGAACACTGAAGGCGACATCAGGGGCTATAAGGTCTACTACGGCGTCGCGTCCGGCTCGTACGAGGGCGTCGTTAATATCCCCGTGACCGTCCTTTCAGGGAACGAGCACAGTTGCACGGACACCGGAAGCGAGATCGAGTGCACTATAAGCCCCTCCAACCCTCCTCTGGCAAACAGCCCCGCTGACGGGAGCTCGACCACGACATATTACCTGACGGTCAAGGCCTACGACAACGCCCTTAACCACAGCGACCCTGCTGCGGAGGTCTACGGCAACCCTGACCCGAGCAGCTCCGAGTTCGATTCGGGCGCCGACGACTCGACCCTCAACTCCATAAGTCCCGTCCCGGTCACCGGCTTTTCCGGCGCCGACGGCCCCTCTGACGGACAGGTGCTCCTGAGCTGGACCCCGTATGACAGCTCGACCAACCCCGACGTCACCGGCTTCAGGATATACAGGTCCACGTCGCCGTTCACGAGCTATCCCATAGACCATACGGCTTCGGGCATAGACTGGATAGCCGGCGAGCCGGGTAGCGGCAAGCCCGAAGTAGGCAAAAACGCCACGAGCTATACCGACTCAGGGGGCCTTATCGGCTGCCGCATCTATTACTACGCCATAGCGCCTGTAGCCTGCGATACCACACTCCTTACCGACGCCGGAGGGGAGCTCAAGTACGCAAACGACGACTATGACGCGACCTGCGGAGACGGAGAAGAGCCCTGCTCGCCCGGGACGGGCTTTGCGGCCTCCTCAGGCTCGGACACGGCACCGGCAAAGACGACCCCTCCCGGCGCGCCTACGATCGACGCCAGGGCCGGGTGGAAAAGGGTCGCGCTATCGCTTACGCAGCCCTCTGACGCGGACATAAAGCAGACATGCGTATACACCGAGGAGAGCGCAACCTACCCGTTCCTTTCCGACATCGTGAACGCGAGCGGGTGCTACGAGGTGACCCATCCCGGCCAGCTCATACCCGACTCCGGCGGCATATTCACATCGGCTGAGCTTCCGCCCGCGCAGTCCACCTCTTTCTGGCATGATTCCATGGACGTGGAGAGCCCGGCGGAGCCGTCCCTTGCCGAGACGGGCACTTATTCGTACAGGGCGGTCTCCTTCGACAACTGCGGGAACGGCTCGGACATAACCGGCGCCCAGGCAACGACCATACTCTGCGGCGAGGACCCTCCCTCTGGCGAGAAGCCCCCGGCGGTCACGGACCCGACTGTCGGGTGCTGCGCCGGGCCGGTAACGCTTTCCTGGACCCCGGTGCCGAGCGACACCTCATCGCCGTCAAGCGTATCAAACCCTTACGACCTCGCGGGCTATAGGGTAATCAGGGCCGAGGACGCGGCTTTCACCATCGGCGCGCAAATCGTCTCGGGAAGCGCTCCGTTCTGGGGCTCGACATTCAGCGACAGCAGCGTCGAGGAGGGGAAGACCTATTACTACAGGATAGCCTCCACCGACTGCCCCTATGAGAGGGGAAACCCGTCGGACGCGACGATAATAAGCCATGCGAATTCGGGCTACCTCAATTCCGTCACAGTCGGCCCCGTGAGGCCCGGAAAGCTCGACAGGGACGAGAAGACCACAGACGTGCAGGACGACCACAGGGAGGTCCTGACCGGCGTGACAATCGCCGGCGACGGGTCAAGCGCGCCCACTGCAGGTTTTACGCACGACTCGGTCACCATGTTCCTCAATAACACGAGCACCGGCCCGATTACCGTTACAGGCGTGAGCGTTTCCTGGGTGAACCCGGCTGCATATCTCAGGGAGGTGACCATAGGCGGAGGCGACAGCTCCGTTGGCGCCACTACCACGAGCCTTGCCGCCGGGCTTACCGGCGCGTCCGGGACGTCCCCGTACACCAGGGCGGTGACCAGTGCCTCGCTCTCCAACGTCACGATTCCTGGCCTTGAAAACCACGTGCCCATTACATTCACATTCAAAGACTCGGGCGGGAACGCCATTGACATGAGGGACGACCAGTTCCTCATAACCCTTGCGGCAACCAACGACTCTACAGGCTCGTCCTGCTCCTCTTACCTGACTGTTTCCGAGCTGCAGGAGGGAGTTTTCGTTCCGCTCGGCCCGAGCGTGACCGCTACACAGCAGAATAGCCCCATAAACCCCACCTTCGGCTATGCGGTGCCCGGCTCCACGGGGCTCAATACCGTCCCGTCCGGCTCGGACGCGGGAATAGTCGCGGATTCGGGCGTCCAGGTGGCCATATCCGCGAATATCGCAGGAAACACCACCGACGCGGTCACCGGAAACAAGGTGCCGGTCTCATCGGCGACGATCTATTACAGGGCGACGGCGAAAACGGTCACCACGGCTCCCGCCGGAGGCTATACCGCGGTTTCGATGTCGAACGTCGGCGGCGATATATGGTCCGGCAACATCCCCAACTTCGACGGCCAGCGCATCTGGTATTATGTCGTAGGCGCTGACGCTGACGGCAACTGGGACCGCGACCCAGAGATAGCGCACGGCGCGTATGTCTACGACCAGGGCGAGTTCGAACTATGCGCCGTTACGCCGAGCGCGCCCACAGGGCTTGCCGCCACCGCGGTCGGGTCAAGCGTCACACTGACATGGAACCCTGTAACCACTTACTCGAGCGGCGCGGCGGTGGATACGGAAGAAGATGCGATACTCTACCGGATATTCAGGGACGGCGCCCAGGAAGGCTCCGACCAGGCCGGCACGAGCTACACCGACACTGTCCCCTTGAACGGCGTATACAGGTACACCGTAAGGGCGCTCAATTCCTGCGCTGACCCGGGGCCGAACGTAAGCTCTGACTCGAATACGGCCGCGACATGCGTCGGCATGAGCGGGCAGGCGACCATAAGCGTGAGCCCCACCACGATATACAGGGGCGAGAGCTTCACGGTCACTGTAGTGGACTGCCTGGCCCTCAGCACGGGCTATGAGACGACCCTGCAGACCTTGAACGTTGACAGCGGCTTCTCGACGTTCTATGTCAGGAGCGGCGTGCCTCATACTTACACCCCGCCTGTCATTGAAACGGGTGTTGCGACCGGCACGTTCGTAAAGACGATAGAGACCTCGGCCTCTTCGGAGGCCGGGAAGCTACAGACCCTTGCGTCGGATACGATCACGGCATTCTACACCTACGCCTCGCCGCAGACAGCGACCGTGAGCGTGATTGTCGACCCGTGCGCGAATACGCCCAGGGCGCCGGCTTCCCTCTCGGGCTCGAAGAGCGGCCAGAACATGACGCTAAACTGGAGCGCGGTATCGTTCAATACCGACGACACCTCCATAACCGACCTCGCCGGCTACAGGGTCTACGAGAAGGTCTGCAATGACGGGGCCCCGAACTGCACAGGCTCCAGCATACAGAAGGACTGGTTCCTGAGGACGTCAGTCGGCCCGGGCACTACATCGGTTACCCTTAGCGCCGACCAGGGCAACCTTAACCAGAGGATGTACCATTTCAGGGTGACTGCCTTCGATTCGTGCTCCACCCCGAACGAGAGCAGCCCGTCGAGCGTGTGGTATGAATAACATGATAAAACAGGCCGGAAGAGACGAACGGGGCTTTATCCTGGTGCTTGCGCTCGTGACCATGCTGGCCATGACCATAATCGGCCTCTCGGTCATCATGAACATGACGACGGACATGCAGCTTTCCCGTAACGAGCGGGACGCCAAGATGGCGTTCCAGCTCGCCGAGGCCGGGGTGCACGAGGCAATGTCGAGGTTCCGGCTGGCGTCAGGGAACGCGAGATACACAGGGGAGAGCGCCGCTGATGCGGGCTACAGGGACCTGGCCACATGGAACTCCGACGGGTCGAAAGACTTCAGCTCCGGGAACGGCAACGCCGACAGGAGGAGCGCGGACAGCCTTAACTACAACGTAACTGTCGAATACCTCGGCGAGGGCAACCCCGAGGGCTTCTGCGACGGCAATGGCGTGGGCCCTAACACCTCAGGCAACCATTCCGACCCTAATTCGACCACCTGGACCTGTGATAACAGCCCCGAGGAGATAGTCATGTACGGCAGGGACTTTAACCTTGTCGACACAGCCACATTCGTGACCTGGGGCAAGCATCCGGTCTACAAGGTAACTTCCATCGGTACCTCGAATAACATATCGAGGACCGTGGTGGCCTATGTGGGCGCGAGCAACCTCAATACCGATACAGAATTCGGCATAAACACCAACGGTTGCGTAAACGTGTCCGGAGGCGCCGCCGACATCGGAGCAGTAAAGCAGGGGCCGGGCTGCGGCTGCGACCCCAAGATAACCGACGGAGGCGGCTCCTGCGAGCCCAACAAAACCACCGAAGACGACATGAATACCTATCTCGGCGAGGACATATCCGAGATAATCGAGTTCGCCAACGAAAGGCACAGCTGCAAGAACGGCACCTGCAGCGCTCCGGGCGACGACATACCTTCGAGCGGCAAGATAGAGGGTGTTGTCCAGGACTGGGGAGACTACGCCGGGAATACCTATTCCACGATGATATACATAGACAACAAGGGAGGAAAAGAGGTGAGCCTTTCCGGCAACTTTACGGGAAGGGGCATACTCATCGTGACCGGCGACCTCACCTTGAGCGGCACGCTCGCCTACGAGGGGCTTATATACGTCTTCGGCACTGTGACTCTCTCCGGCGGCGGAAGCTCCATGAACGTCTTCGGCGGCCTCATGGCCGACAGCACCGTCTCGGTCAATGGAAATATCGACGTCGTATACGACCAGGACACGCTTAACGACGTCGCGAGGGAGAACTCAAAACCCGCCATAATACTCTGGAAGAGGCTGTAACCGCAAGCTTCATCAAAAAGCAGCCCTTTCCTCAATCAGCACGAGTCCAATCCAGGGGCCGCTGCCGGGCAGTCTGGCAGAGGACCCCTGGATCACCGGCCCATCTCGGCTCTGCTCCCCTCAACACGACCAGGCACCCCGCGCGAAAAAAAAGTAAAAGGGCGGCACCTATTGGCGTCCCCGGGCCGGAATAAAAAAAGTCCTAAACTTATCCGGGTGTGCGCCGATATTATAGTTAATTATGTGCCAATTAGAAGAAATATGTTGACAATTATGGCTCATTGGAGATAGATTGCAGCCAATCCAGCTCAGATTCGTAATTCCCGGTCAGCTAAAGCGGCTCTCCATCGAGACCATCCATACCCTTGTGACTAAAGTGCTTGTGCCATGACGAGAAATAATCTAAAGAAGATACGTGAGGGCATGCTCCTCAGCAAATCCGAACTTGCCAGGAAGGCGGGGGTCTCCCCGCTTACAATAGACAGGATAGAGAGAGGATACCCTTGCAGGCTCGAGACGAAACGGAAGCTCATATGCGCGCTGGGCCTCAAGGTCTCCGACAAGGGCAAGATATTCCTGGACTGACGGGGGTAAAATGAACTTTTCCTTCAGCAAGAAAAAGGACGCCGTGGCATTCGACATCGGCTCCAATTCAATAAAACTTGTGCAGATGAACCGCACCAAGAAGGGCTGGGAGCTCGTGAAGATGGGCATGGCCAAGCTTCCTCCAGAGGCCATTGTCGACGGCTCCATCATCGATTCCATGACCGTCACCAACACGCTCCGCGAGCTCGCGAAGGAGCACGGCGTGAAGGTGAAGGACGCGGTCTCGTCGCTCACCGGCCATTCCGTCATCATAAAGAAGGTCAGCTTCCCGGCAATGACCGAGGACGAGCTGGCGGACTCCATCCAGTGGGAGGCCGAGCAGTACATCCCGTTCCCCATAAGCGACGTCAACATCGACTTCCAGATACTCGGGACCGACGCCGAGGGCAGGGGGCAGATGGACGTCATGCTCGTGGCGGTAAAGCGCGACGTCATAAACGACTACACCAATGTCATAAAGGAGGCCGGCCTGAACCCGGTCGTGATAGACGTGGACTCCTTCGCCCTCGAGAACATGATGGAGGTGAACTACCCGCTCGCTCCCGGCGAGAACATCGCCATGGTCAACATAGGGGCGAGCATCACGAGCATAAGCGTGATACTCGGCGGCATCACCATATTCACCAGGTCCATCCCCATGGGCGGCAACCAGTTCACCGAAGAGATACAGAGGCAGCTTAACATAAGCTTCAAGGACGCCGAGGACCTGAAGACCGGGGCCAGGGAGCCGTCCGAGCAGGAGGCAACTGAGCTCGCGGCGGCGCTGGAATCGGTCTCCACCAACCTCGCGTTCGAGGTCAAGAGGTCGCTCGATTTCTTCCTCGGCGGGGCGCACGGCTCCTATATCAGCAAGATATTCCTTTCCGGCGGAGGCTCCAGGGTCGCGGGCCTGCAGAACCTGATGCAGGAGAAGACCTCGGTCCCCGTAGAGCCGGTCGACCCGTTCAAGGGCATCGAGGCCAACCCGAAGCATTTCGGCCCCGAGGCGCTCAAGGAGGCCGCGCCGCTCTTCGGCGTGGCTGTCGGACTCGCCACACGGAGGTTCGCCGACAGATGATACGCATAAACCTGTTGCCCGTAAGGGCCGCCAAGAAAAAAGAGTCCATACGCCTCCAGCTCACGGTAGCCGGGCTGGCCACCTTCTTCGTCGCAGCCGTCTCGATAGCCGTTTACATCGTCGCCGCAGCCGAGGCGGGCGGGCTTCAGGACCAGATAACCTCCGGCAACCAGGAGCTCAACCAGCTCACGAAGAAGATAGGCGAGCTTTCAAAGATAAAGGAGCAGAAGAGGATAGTAGAGGAAAAGCTCGCAATAATAAACCAGCTTGAGTCCGACAGGACGGGCCCGGTAAGGCTCCTGAGGAACATAAGCGAGGCCATCCCGCAGAGGGCCTGGGTCAAGACGCTCAGGGACAAGGACTACCAGATCTCCATAGAGGGATACGCGTCAGACGACGAGGTGGTCGCGGAGTTCATGAGGGGGCTTGAGAGGGCGGGAATCGGCAAGGTCGAGCTCGAGGTGGCCAAGAGGGAGACGGAAAAGGAGTCCGGCTCCGAGGTGGTGAGCTTCGTTATCCGCCTGGAAAAGGAAAGGCCCGAGAGGGAGATGAAGGCCGACGCAAAAGGAATGGATAAAGGCAAGGCGGCCGGCAGGAAACCCGCGGCCAGGGAGAAAAAATAATGGCCTTTCCGATCAAGATAAACATCGACTCTGTATTAAAGCTCCCTCTCTCGAAGAGGATACTCATACTCGCGGGCGTGAACCTGGCCGTGGCCGGGCTTATGTACTGGTTCCTCATCGGCCCCAAGTACGCAAAGGTTGCTGAGCTTGACTCGGAACTTTCGGCGCTTACGGTCAAGCTCAACGAGAGCAGGCAGATCGCGGCGGACATACCGAAATACCTGAAGGAGAAGGAAGAGATGGAGGAGAAGCTCGCGGCAGCCGTCGCGCAGCTTCCGAACGCGAAGGAGATACCCGACCTCATCGACGGCATAAGCGGGGCCGGCGTCCAGGCCGGGCTGAAGATACTGCTCTTCAAGCCCGACAAGGAAGTCGAGAAGGGCTTCTACGCCGAGGTCCCGGTGAAGATGACGGTCGAGGGCAGGTACGAAAGCCTCTATGACTTCAGCTTCAAGATAGGGAACCTTCCGAGGATAGTGAACCTCGGAAGCCTCGAGGTCGTCTCCCAGGGACATAAAAACCGCGTGCCCGTCCTGAAAACGGACCTGGTCGCGACTACCTTCAGGTTCCTCCCCGGGGATGCAGCCGCGGCAGTGCAGGAGGAAGAGGGAGACCGGAAAAAAGGAGACCGGAAAAAATAAGATGAAAAGGAACCTTTTCATAGCGTTGGCGCTTTTTCTTCCGCTCCTCGCGGTCTCATGCAGCAAGACCGAAGAGGCGGCCGTTGAGAACGCGGCGAAGCCGGCGGCCAAAAAAGAAACTGTAAGGGACGCGGAAAAGGCCGTGCAGCCGTCCGGCGCGGAATCAGGCGGCACAACCGACCTGAGGAACCCTTTCCAGAGCCATCTAATCGCGTCCAGGGGCATCGAAGGCCCGGCCAGGATAAAGGGCCCGCTTGAGTGCTGCGAGCTCAACACTTTCAAGCTCATGGCCGTGGTCGTGGGCTCCGCCGATTCCGAGGGCTTCGCGCTCGTTCAGGCGCCTGACTCGAAACGGTATGTGATCAGAAGAGGGGACACGCTCGGCACGAGGGAAGGCAAGGTGGTGAAGTTCACCTCGAACTCAGTTGTCGTACGCGAGGTCTCAAGGGACGCGGAGGGCAAGGTAAGGTCCTCCGAGGACGTCGATTTCAGGCTGCCTGAAAAGGCTGGCGAATAGATTTTTCCGGAACGTCCGTCCTTCGCCCGGAACCAGGGCGAGGGTCGAGAATGCCGGGCCTATCCCGGCCCTGGCGCAAGCGCTTGGCAGTTCCAGCCGCTCCCAAGGGAAACATAAACGGAGGTTTATATGAGTTTGAGAGATGTTCGGTTGAGGCGGGCCCTCATGGGTATCATGCTCGGAGGCGCCCTGACCGCGGCAGGCTGCGCTTCGACCGGCCCCAAGGATATCCAGGCAGAGCCGGTTTCCGAAGCTGCCGCGCCGGCGGCCTCTGCCGTATCGGTCGAATACATCGACGTGGTCGGAGAGGGGGACAGGGTGCTTATCGGGACGACGGGCCCGGTCAAGTACACAGTCTTCAAGCTGTCTTCCCCGTCGAGGCTGATAGTCGACATGCCGGGGACAGGCCTTGAGAAGGTCGCCAAGACGCTTGCCGTCGGGAACGACTACGTCGGCGAGATAACAACGGCGGCATATGGCGATAACAAGGACATCGGCAGGATAGTGATAGGCCTCAAGGACGGCGTTGGCCACGACGTCAAGTCCAGCGAGAACAGCATACTCGTAAGCCTCAGCAAGCCAGGCGGCGAGGCAGTGGAGGCCGGCGCCATCAGGCTCGCCTCTGCGGACGCCGTCGTGGAAGAGGCCCTTCCTGACGCAGCGGAGCCGGCTGAAGGGCAAGCCGCCCAGGACGCGCCTGCCGCAATCGCAAGCGAGGCCCCGAGTGCGGAGCCTCAGGCGAATGCCGCCCCGGCCAAGAAGGCCACGAAGGTGACCGGCCTTGAGACAGCCGCGGAGGGCGAGAATACAGTCATAAGGGTATTGACCGACGGCATGGCCGGCAACCACAACGCTTTCGTGCTCGCCAAGCCCGCGAGGATAGTCCTCGACGTATGGGGCGTGCGGAACTCCACGGGCAAGGACGCAAGGAGCCTGAATGACAAATACGTCAAGGCCGTAAGGATAGGGAGCTACCCTGACAAGGCCCGCTTTGTTTTCGATGCGAAGGCAGACAAGCTGCCTCCGCATTCCGTAAGGGTTGAAGACGGCGCAATCGTCCTTACAATGGGCCCCGGCGCACTGCAGGCCGCTGCCCCCGCGCCGGCCACGGTAAAGGCGGCGCTCCAGGCAGAACCGGAAACCGCGAAGCCGGTGGAAGCAGCGGCATCGAGCCCGGCGCTTCCGGCGGTCCCGGCAATCTCGACGCAAGACGAGCCTTCATCCGAAAAGACCATATCCCTGAAGGATGAGGCTAAGGGAACCAGTATAGACAGGATAGACTACGCGAGGGTCGGAGACAAGGGAAGGCTCACCATAGCGGGTTCCTCGAAACTCGAGTACAAGACGAGAGAAGGCAGGGACGGGAAGACGGTAGCCCTGGATATCAAGGGGGCCGTCATCCCCGATGCGCTTGTGAGGACGCTCGACGCATCCAGGCTTAAAACGCCGGTCGCTTCAATAAGCTCCTATCAGGACTCGGTAAGCCCGAGCTCGGTCAGGGTGCTCGTAAAGCTCAGGGACAAGGCCGCGTACAATGTCCAGGAGGCCGGGAATTCCCTGGTAGTCGACTTCTCGGAAACGGCAGCCGCAGCGGACAAGGCGGCCCAGGCCGAGCCCGCCGCACCGGTCTCCTCCGAAACAAGCGCGATTTCCCAGGAGCTCGATAAAGAAAAGCGCTACAACGGCAAGAAGGTAAACCTCGACATGATGGACGCCAATATAGCCGACGTCCTGAGGCTCCTTGCCGAGGTCAGCGGCATGAACATCATAGCCTCCGACGACGTAAAAGGGACCATCTCGCTCAGGCTCAAGAACGTCCCCTGGGACCAGGCCTTTGACATCATCATGAAATCAAAGGGCCTGGACAGCGTCCAGGAGGGGAACGTCATAAGGGTCGCGCCCGCGCAGAGGATAAGGCAGGAGAACGAGGCACTGCTCGCCGCGAAGAAAGCCGGCGAGAAGCTCGAGGACATGGAGATCGAGTTCGTGGCCGTCAACTTCGCCAGCGCCGACGAGCTCAAGGACCAGGTGAAGAGCGTCCTTACGGACAGGGGCGAGGTCACGACAGACAAGCGCACCAACACCCTGGTGATAAGGGACATAAGGAAGGGCATAGAGGCAGCCAAGAACGTAGTAACCAGGCTCGACACTCCCATCCCGCAGGTGCTCATAGAGGCCCGCATCGTCGAGGCGTCCTCGAGCTTCGCCAGGGACCTCGGCATCCAGTGGGGCGTCGATTATTCGGCGGGGAACAGAAACCAGTTCAACACGCTCGGCAGCTCCACGAGCTTCGGGTCGGCAGCCCTAAGCCCTGACCGCAACATCACGGCGATAGTCGAGGAGGGCGGGGCGTACCCTATCGAGAAAAAGGAATGGCCGGCCAGGCCCGGCGTGAGCAACTATGCAGTGAACATCCCGGCTACAGGCGCTGCCGGGCCGCTCGGCGCATTCGGCTTCATGTTCGGTAAAATCGGCGCTAACCCGCTCATCCTCGACCTGAGGCTCACCGCTGGCGAATCGCAGGGGCAGCTGAAGACCATATCGAGGCCGAGGGTCACGACCCTGGACAACAGAGAAGCCAAGATAGAGCAGGGCGAGTCCATACCCTTCGAGACCACGTCCGCCGCGGGCACGGCTACGACCTTTATAGACGCGAACCTGAGCCTCACGGTCACCCCGCATATAACCCCGGACGGCAGCGTCCTTATGAAGATAAAGGCCTCGAGGAACTCCCTGGGCACGTTCAGGACGTCCGGCGGGCAGCCTTCCATCAATAAAAAGGAGGCCACCACCGACGTCCTCGTAAAGGACGGCGAGACGACCGTCATCGGCGGCATAGTCATAACCGACAAGAACAACAGCGAGCGCGGCATACCGTTCCTCAAGGACATACCGGTCCTGGGCTGGCTCTTCAAGGCGAAGTCGGTTGCCGACACCCAGACGGAGCTCCTGATCTTCATAACGCCGAAGATATTGAAGGAGAAGACCGTAGGCTAAGCGGCGGCCGTTCAATCGAAACGCGAAAATGCACCCTTCGGGGTGCATTTTTTTATTTATGGAAGGCCCGAAAAGTTATATAAATAATGGGTTGCGGGCGCAAACACCCGCCCCAGACAGGTCTGGCATGCCGCTGAAAAAGCGACCTGTCAAGCAATCAAGGATGGATCGCCAAATTGCGAGACTATCCAGGCCGGGCGATTTGCATGACTTGGACGAATTCACTTCCGCCAGGTCGCGGCTGAAAAGGCCGTATGGACTTTATCAGCATCCTATTGAAGGGGGCTTGAAATGCTCAGATACCTTACTGCTGGCGAGTCGCACGGCCCGGAGCTTACGGCCATAGTCGAAGGCATGCCGGCGGGCCTTAAGGTCTCCTCGGCCGATATCGACGCGGACCTTAAACGGAGGCAGTCGGGATACGGCAGGGGCGGCAGGATGAAGATAGAGTCCGACCGCGTCGAGATAACGTCCGGCGTGAGGAACGGGCTTACCCTCGGCTCCCCGGTAACTCTCAAGATACGGAACCGCGACTGGGAGAACTGGAAGGAGATAATGGCCGCCGATGGAGCCATATCCGACAGGACCGTCACGAGGCCGAGGCCCGGGCACGCGGACCTGACCGGAGGCTTGAAGTACGGGCACAGGGACCTCCGTAACATACTCGAGCGTTCCAGCGCGCGGGAAACGGCGATGAGGGTCGCCTCAGGCGCTCTCGCGAAGAGGCTCCTGAAGGAGTTCGGCATAAGCGTTTTTTCCTGGGTCGTCGAACTCGGCGGGGTAAAGGCCGGGAGCGCGGCCCCTGGCGGAGGGGGCGGGGCAGAGGCCCTTTTCCGGCGGGCCGAGGGGTCGCCGGTCCGGTGCCCTGATAAAAAGGCCGGAAGGGCGATGATGGCCCGTATCGACCAGGCGAAGGAGGCCGGGGACAGCCTCGGCGGCTCGTTCGAGGTCGTTGCGACCGGGGCCCCGCCCGGGCTCGGGAGCCACGTGCACTGGGACAGGAAATTGGACGCGAGGCTCTCTTTCGCCCTCATGTCCATACAGGCCATCAAAGGCGTTGAGGTCGGACTGGGTTTTGGCGCGGCACGGCTACCCGGCTCCGAGGTGCACGACGAGATATACTACAGAAGCGGGGGCGCCAAGAGCAAATGGTGGCCCCGCTCGCCTAGGTTCCTGAGAAAGACCAATAACGCTGGCGGCATAGAAGGTGGCATGTCCAACGGCGAGGCCATAGTCCTAAGGGCCGCCATGAAGCCCATACCCACTCTTTACAAGCCGCTTAGGTCAGTCGATATCGAGACCAAAAGGCCTTTCAGGGCGAGCGTGGAGAGGTCTGACGTGACAGCGGTCCCGGCAGCCGCGGTCATAGCCGAATCGGTCGTGGCATTCGAGCTGGCAAGCTTCTTCCTTGAAAAGTTCGGCGGAGATTCGGTAAGGGAAATAGCGCGTAACTATTGCGCCTACCTTGACGACATAGCCGCATATTGAAGGACTTGAGCCGGTGGATAAGGGAATGCAGGCAAACGCATGATATGCATGGATTTTAACCCGAAGCATTCTGGATGGCGTCGGAAGTGAACATAGTCCTTTCCGGTTTCATGGGCACTGGGAAGTCGACGGTCGGGCGAATCCTTGCCAGGAGGCTCGGCCATAAGTTCGTGGACATGGACGAGCTTATCGAAAAGGAAGCCGGCATGCCCATATCGGATATTTTCGGGAAAGAAGGCGAGGCCCGCTTCAGGGAAATAGAGACAGGCATCATAAGAAGGATTGCCGCCGGGGACTTTGGCGGAAATATCGTGCTCTCTACCGGGGGAGGCGCCGTTGTCAATGCCGGGAACCGTGCCCTTTTCAGGTCCTGGGGCACGCTCGTATGCCTTGCGGCATCTGTCGATGAGATACTGAAGAGGGTAGGGGACAGGGACGACAGGCCGCTCCTTCCGGCTGGAGAGAGGCGGGAGGCCGCGCTGAGGCTCCTTCGCGAAAGGGAGCCGGCGTACAGGGACTGCGACCTCGAGGTGGAGACCACCGGAAAGAGCGCTGATGAGGTCGCGGATATAATTGAAAGATACGTGCGCGGCGTATAGGGTAATATTGTAATATCAAGTATTTGCAATTGATGTTTAAACCGGCTTCGCAAGGCGTGGAATGGGAAGGATAAGGGTAGAACTCAAGGAAAGGTCGTACGACATCCATGTCGAGAGGGGCATCCTCAAAGACGTGGGCCGCCTCGTAAGGGACCTGGGCCTTAAGGGCAGGGCAGCCGTCATTACCAACCCCACTGTCGGAGGGCTTTACGGCGGGGCCGTAGCCGATGGCCTTGCCTCCGCCGGACTAAGCCCCTTTTTCATTACGGTGCCTGACGGCGAGGAATACAAGAGCATTGAGGAGGCCTCGAAGATATACGACGCGCTCATCTCGGAGCGCCTTGAAAGGTCTTCACCGATAATCGCGCTCGGCGGCGGGGTCATAGGGGACATGGCTGGGTTCGTGGCCGCGACATATTTGAGGGGCGTGCCTTACATCCAGGTCCCTACGACGCTCCTTTCGCAGGTGGACAGCTCGGTCGGCGGGAAGACCGCGGTAAACCACCCGAAGGGAAAAAACCTGATCGGCGCGTTCTACCAGCCCAGGGCGGTCTTCATAGACCCTGACGTACTGAAGACCCTCCCTGAAAGGGAGGTGAAGGCGGGGCTTGCCGAGGTCGTAAAGTACGGGGTCATATGGGACGCGGGGTTTTTCTACTACCTCGAGGAGAACGCCTCGAAGCTCATGAAGCCCGGCCCCGAGATAGAGAGGGCCATAGAGGCCTCGTGCAGGATAAAGGCCGAGGTCGTGGGCCTTGACGAGAAGGAGGAGGGCCTCCGGGCCATCCTCAACTTCGGGCATACTTTCGGACATGCCATAGAGGCGCTCGCCGGGTACGGAGCGTACAGGCATGGCGAGGCGGTCGCAATAGGCATGCGCATGGCGGCCCGCCTCTCGGAAAGGCTCGGGCTCTGCCGCGAATGCGGCCCGAGGCTGGAGGGGCTTTTGAAGGCCCTCGGCATACCTTTTTCGCCCCCGGCAATACCTTCGGCGGACTTCCTCGATGCCATGAGGCTCGACAAGAAGGTCGTCGGGAAAAGGATCAGGTTCGTGCTGGCCATAGAGCTCGGGAAGGTGGTCCTCCAGGAGGTCCCGGAGGAGGATATCCTCGGATTTCTTGGGTCTTGCACGCGCGCATGAGCACGGGCGAGGAACCCCTTTTTATCTTGACTTGCCGCCGTTTCTTTAATAATTTAGCAGTTTGCTGAAACACTCAAAATCACGTTCAGTCTGCTCAAAAAGCTCAAGATGCAAGGAGTCGAAAAATGAGGAATGAGGCGTACTTTCATTGTACGCCGGAGTTGCCAATTTTGAAGACGACGCCTTGAAGCGGGCTTTTTCAGCGGCCTGTTAGGACATTAAAACCTGGGCCGGAGAGCATGAGTAACATAAAGGCCGGAGACGATATATTCTTCACGGCGACCATGGCCGAGGTCCTGGAAAAACAGGGCCTTTACGAGGACGCCCTGATAGTCTACAAGATACTGGCGGATACGAACCCCTGGGACCAGTCCCTGAGTTTCAGGATAGAGCGGCTCAAGGCCCTGGCAGCCGGGCGCGGAAGGAAAAAGCCCGCCAGGGAAGAGAGCTGAGAGGGGGAAAGATGCCTTTCAAGGGCATATTGAAGGAACTGGTCGAGGCCATCGACGGCGGCGTTGCCGCGACCCTCATGGGCAAGGACGGCATATCCGTCGAGCAGCATATCAAATCCGGCGGGTATGACGTCGAGACAGTCGGGGTCGAGTACGGCAAGGTGGTCGACGAGATAGGGAAGGCTTCCGACCTCCTTAATCTCGGGAGCGTCCAGGAGGTCATGGTCTCGACGGCCTCAGTGGACATACTCCTCAGGATGGCGTCAGAGGACTACTACATAGCCTTCGTCCTCGCGGGCGACTCCAATATCGGAAAGGCAAGGTATCTCCTCCGGAAGGCCGCCGTTGCGGCCTCCGATGGGCTTCGCTGAGAGGGCAGGCGCTTGGGGGCTAAGCGGGAACCGGACTACAGGGGGAGGCTCAGGGGCCTGAGAACGCTCCTCGGCGATAAACTTGACGCCCTCCTCGTAAGCGACCTCAAGAACGCCAGATACCTTTCGGGCTTTACCGGCTCGAACGCGTTCATCGTAGTTACGCGCGACGAGGCGTTCTTCCTTACCGACCCGAGGTACACGGCCCAAGCCAGGGAAGAGGTCCGGGGCTTCAAAAAGAGGATATTCAGGAAGGCGCTGGACGAGATATCCGCGCTTGTGCTTGAGAAAAGGATTAAGGCGCTCGGCTTCGAGGCCCCGAACCTCAGTTACGCTACGTACAGGAAGCTCGCAAAAGCGCTCCCAAAGGCAAGGCTCAGGC
This sequence comes from Thermodesulfobacteriota bacterium, assembly GCA_030583865.1. Lineage (NCBI taxonomy): Bacteria > Pseudomonadati > Thermodesulfobacteriota > Thermodesulfobacteriota bacterium. The sequence continues at coordinate 1,162,943 of CP129479.1, forward strand.
CCGCGGACGGCCTTGTAGAGCGCCTGAGGGAGAGGAAAGACCCTTTCGAGGTCGAGAAGATAAGGGCCTCGGCAAGCCTACTTGACAGCGGGTTCAGGAAGGCCGCGCGGCTTGTAAGGGCCGGCGCAATCGAGAATGAAGCTGCCTTCTCCATAGAAGCGGACCTCCGGAGGAGAGGGGCCGAGGCCATGGCCTTCGACACCATAATCGCCTCGGGCGCGCGCGGAGCGCTCCCGCACGGCAGGGCCTCTGGGAAAAAGATAAAAAAAGGCGAGCTCGTCGTCGTTGACATGGGCGTCCTGATGGACGGGTACAACTCCGACGAGACCCGCACCTTCGCTACAGGCAGGCTCAAGCCCCGGCAGCGCGAGATATACTGCATAGTGAAGGACGCCCAGGCAGCCGCCATAAACGCCATAAGGCCTGGGGCAAGGGCGTCCGATGTGGACGGCGCGGCAAGGAAAGTAATAGAGAAGGCCGGGTATGGCAAGTTCTTCGGGCACGGCACCGGCCACGGGGTCGGGCTCGACATCCACGAGCGCCCCTCGCTCGGGCCGCTCTCCGAGGACGTACTCGAAGAGGGCATGGTCGTCACGGTCGAGCCGGGCATATACCTCCCGGGGTCCGCGGGCGTGAGGATAGAGGATATGGCGCTCGTCACAAAAGGCGGATGCGAGCTGCTTACGAAGACGGCAAAGGAGCTGGCCGAGCTCTAAGGGCTGCTGAAAAAGCCGTGAATGCGTCGTCTTCAAAATTGGACTTCCGGCGTACAAGGGAAGTTCGCCTCGTTTCTCGACTCATTGCATCTTGAGCTTTTTGAGCAGCCTTTATGTGGGTCTTGATTTTTTCGGCAACCAGCTAAGGGGGCGTTGGGGAAGGCAAGCGCATTTTTGAAATCGTTCTTGAGGAAGACGTCTGAGGAGGACCAATGGACATAAAGGACATAAAAGCCATCTACAAGTTCCTGCGGGAAACGGATATCGTTGAGTTCGAGCTGGAGGGGCCGGACGGGAAGGTGAGGCTTAAGAGGGGGAACGCCTATGCCGCGCTCCCCGCGAGGGAAGCTGCCGTGGAAGCCGCGCCAGCCGGTGCGCCTCCAAGGGAACAGGTGAAGGAAGACGCCGGAAAGGCCAGGCCGGACAACATAAAGGTCATCACCTCGCCGATGGTCGGCACTTTTTACAGGTCGCCTTCGCCCGAGGCCCCGCCTTTCATCGAGGTAGGGACTGTCGTGAAGAAGGCCCAGACGCTCTGCATAATAGAGGCGATGAAGCTCATGAACGAGGTCGAAAGCGACTTCAACGGCAAGGTCGTCTCCATACTCGTCGAGAACGGCCAGCCCGTAGAGTACGGCGAGCCCCTCTTCCACATAGAGGTCTCGAAATAAACCCGCGCCGGGAAACCGCAAAGGATAAGGATGTTCAACAAGATACTGATAGCGAACAGGGGTGAGATTGCGGTCAGGATAATCAGGGCCTGCCGCGAGATGGGCATAAAGACGCTGGCTGTCTACTCCGAGGCCGACAGGGAGGCCCTGCACACGAGGCTTGCCGACGGCGCGATATGCATTGGCCCGGCAAAAAGCAAGGACAGCTACCTGAACATCACCTCGCTCATAAGCGCGATGGAGGTGGCGGACGCCGAGGCCGTGCACCCCGGCTACGGCTTCCTTGCGGAGAACGCCGGCTTTGCCGAGGCCTGCGAAAAGTGCGGGATCAAGTTCATCGGCCCGGCCTCGAACACCATGCGCCTCATGGGCAACAAGGTGCAAGCCAAGCGGCTCGCAGAAGAGCTTAAGGTACCGGTGCTGCCCTGGAGCAACCGCGGCCTTTCCGACGAGAAGGAGGCCCTGGAGGTGTCGAGGAAGATAGGCTTCCCGGTGCTCATAAAGGCCGCTTCCGGCGGAGGCGGCAGGGGCATGAAGCTCGTGCACACGCAGGCCAGCCTCGCGAGCGCCTTCAACACCGCCAAGTCCGAGGCGGTCGCCGCCTTCGGCGACGGCGAGGTCTTCATAGAGAGGTTCTGCGAACTACCCCGCCACATAGAGATACAGGTCATGGCCGACGAGCACGGCAACATAATCCACCTCGGGGAGAGGGAGTGCTCCATACAGAGGAGGCACCAGAAGATACTTGAGGAGTGCCCGTCTCCAGTGGTTGACGCGAGGCTCAGGCACAAGATGGGCGAGTCAGCCGTGAGGCTCGCCAAGGGCATCGGCTACTCGAACGTCGGCACGGTCGAATACCTCCTCGACAAGAACAAGAACTTCTATTTCATGGAGATGAACACCAGGGTGCAGGTCGAGCACCCGGTCACCGAGATGGTCACGGGCGTGGACCTCGTGAAATCGCAGATAAGGATAGCTCTCGGAGAGAAGCTCCGCCTCAAGCAGAGGAACGTCACGATGAAGGGGCATTCGATAGAGTGCCGCATAAACGCGGAGGACCCCAAGACGTTCATGCCATGCCCCGGAAAGATAACCGAGCTTGTCATGCCCGGCGGCCTCGGGGTGAGGGTCGATACGGCCATATACTGCGGCTACAACGTGCCCCCGCACTACGATAACCTCCTTGCCAAGCTTATCGTGCACGCCGACACCCGGGAGGAGGCCATCGCCAGGATGACCAGGGCGCTTGAGGAGTTCCACATAGGCGGCATAAAAACGAACATACCGCTCCACCTGAGGATAATGAGGGACCACGACTTCATAGCAGGGAACACCAATATAGACTTCCTCTCGCGGTTCACCTAACTTGCTGCTGTAAGGCCTGTTGCCGTAAACGCAACCTCTAAAAATTGATCTTTTCCCCGGACTCTGCGTCAGGCCGTGAATAAAAATGCTCACATATTATCATATATGCTCCGCTTTTTATTCCCGGCCTTCCTTGATTGCAGGAAAAATCTCTAATTTTTAGAGGTTGTTTAAATCAAAGACTATGGAACCGTAGGCCCCGCCTGAACGTGGGCGGATGGATTTTTCCAGTATCCCTTCCGGAGAAGCCCTATGGACTGGAGGCTTATCATAGACGGAGACCTGCCGGGCCAGGTGAATATGGCCCGGGACTCCTCCATACTCAAGTCCCTCGAATCGGGGAGCGGCCGTCCTACGCTCAGGCTCTATGGCTGGGACCGGCCCACCATATCCCTCGGCTACCTGCAGGACCCCGCCCCTTTTCTGTGCCTTGGGCTCCCTGTGGTGAGGAGGGTCACCGGCGGCAGGGCGGTCGTCCACTGGCACGAGGTCACCTATTCGGTCGCCGGGCTCTCGGACGACGCGCTCTTTTCAGGCGGCATAACAGGCGCGTATGCCGTTATAAGCGGGTGCATAGCCTCGGCCCTCAAGGACGCGGGTGTCGAGGCCGCGCTCTTCAAGGGCAAATCCGGCCCGGGACGGAGCAGCGCCTGCTTCCGGTCTCCGTCCCGGTTCGAGGTCCTGGCCGGCGGCAGGAAGCTCGTCGGGAGCGCCCAGAGGCGCTTCAGGCGCGCATTCCTCCAGCACGGCTCAATACTCGTGAGCGCAGACCTTGAGCTGAATGAAAAGGTCTTCGGCCCGGGGCTGGCCTCGGCTATTGCCGCGGTGGATGAGTGGAGCGGAATAGGGGCCGGAGAGCTTAAAGACCTTCTTGTCAAAAGGTTTTCCGAGGGGTTCAGGGCGTCCTTTGAGCCCTCCGGGTTCTCGAGCGGGGAAGCGAGGCTCGCGGGGGAGCTCGAAGACGGCCTTCTCCTTGCCTGTCCCGGGAGCGTTGAGCCAGGCCGGGCCCAAGCCGTTGATTTTCCACGTATAAAAAATATGTTATAATTTTTCTGAATTCAGCCCTTTGGATTTCGACGGAACTGCCGATATTTCGATATGGTAGTATCGGGGGTATATGGCTCTTAAGGAAAAACTCATAGACAAGGCCCAGAAGCTCGTCCAGAAGGGCTATCTGGACAAGGCCATAGCCGAGTACAGGGCGGCGGTCGACTCAGACCCCAGGGACGTCTCCATACGCTTGAAGATCGGCGACCTCTTCGTGAAGCTCGGGAGGAAGGAAGAGGCCATAAAGGAGTATACCGAGGTCGCCAAGGCCAACGCCCAGAGGGGCTTCTACCTCAAGGCCATAGCCGTCTACAAGCAGATACTGAAGCTTGACGACTCCATCGAGGTCCACAACAAGCTCGCCGAACTCTACGCCAAGCAGAGGCTTATCGCCGACGCGATAAGCGAGTACAGCTATATCGTCACCTACCTGGAGCGCCGTGGAAAATCCACCGAGGTGCTCGATCTCCTTAAAAAAATGGTCGAGGTGGACCCCGACAACACCGGGGTGCGCCTGAAGCTAGCCGAGATATACCAGCGCATGTCGTTCGACAAGGACGCCATGTCCGAGTATTCTCTTATATTCGACAGGCTCGTCTCACAGGGCAAGCTCGACAGGGCCGAGAAGATGTACCAGGGCCTCTATAACAGCAGCCCGGGAAACGAGCAGGTCATTGCAGGCCTTGCCGAGTTATACAGGCTCAAGGGCGATAATACCCAGCGCCTGAAACTCCTCAAGGCGCTCCTTAAGTCTTATAACGCGTCCGCCAGGACCGAAGAAGCGAAAAAGACCGCCCTGGTAATAAGCGAGATAAGCCCGGACGACCCTGACGCTTCGGTCTTCCTCAAAAAGACAGAGGAGGACGGGTGGGCAGGGCAGGACCCGAAAGCCGGACCTCAGGCCGGCGCCGCCGTTGAGGCTCCGTCCGATGAAGCCGAACTTGTTTCCTGGCCCGAGGAGGAGATAGCAGTCCCTGTCGAGGCCGTTACAGAAACCAATGCGCGGAAGGACGGGGCGGCCCTGGAGACCGAGTTCGAGGCGGATGCGGCCATAGAGCCGCCCACCCCGTTAGTGGAGGCTCCGGTCGAGCCGCCTGCGAGTGTTTCCGATGCTTACTCGCCGCCTGCGGCCGGCGTCGAGGCCGGGCCGGGCGAGGTTGAAATCGATATCCAGGACCTCCTTAATGGAGAGCTGCCGTCCGCTGCCGGAACCGAAGGCCTGGAAACGCCACAGGAAACCGGCGCCCCTTCCGTTGAGGCAAGCGTAGACAGCGCGCCCGATGCAGGCCCTGAAATCGCTTCCGAGATAGAGATCGAGGTAGAGGCTGAGCCGGAGGAAACGCTTCCTTCCGGCGGGCCGGTTGAGGCCGGGGCGGATGAGGGGAGTGGGGAAGAGGAAATTGAAATAGAGATGATGCCGGAGGCCGGGATTGAGGAGGCAGCGGTCGAAGAGGCCGCTAATTTTGAAACGCCGTCCGCTTTCCCCGAGCCTTCAGAGGAGGCCCTGCCTGAGACTGCAATCGAGGCCGAAACCCCCGGTGGCGATGCTGTCGAGGTGCCCGGCGAAGCGCCTTCCGTAACGGTGGAAGAGATTCCGCCGGTCGAGGCGGAAGAGGAATATGCCGCCTCGCCGGTCGAAGCAGTTCCCGTGGCCGAAGCGACAGAACCGGAGGTCATCGCCGAAATACCCGGCGAGGCAGCGCCAGACGGGGAGGAAGAGGCTTCGGAGCAGGTTTTGGCCGATCTCGAGGAGTCGCAGGAGGACATCTCATCCGCCATAAAGGAGCTCATGGAGAAGATCGAGCCCGAGGCTGCGGACGGGGCGGCAAAGAGGGAGGACTACGTCGACCTTTCCGCGGAGCTCGGCATGGAGGAGGCGCTTACGGACCTCGCGGGCTCGTGGGGGAGCGAGGAGAAGAAGGATACTTTCGACGAGTTCAAGAGCGGCATAGGAAACCAGCTCAGCAAGGAAGACTCCGAGACCCATTATAACCTCGGGATAGCCTATATGGAGATGGAGCTCTTCTCCGAGGCCTCGAAGGAGTTCAAGATAGCGCTGAAGGACCCCCGCCTTGAGTTCAACTGCTATACCAGGCTCGGCCTCTGCGCGATGGCCCAGAACGAGCCCCAGGAAGCTGTGACATATTACCTTAAAGGCATCAAGGTCGAAGGCCGCTCCATAGAGGAACGGATAGGCATGATGTACGAGCTTGGGCTGGCTTACGAGGCTGCCGGCGAAATCGAAGAGGCGGAGGAGCTCTTCAAGGGCATTCACGAGCTCGCGCCCTCGTTCAGGGAGGTCGCCGGCAAGGTCAGGACCAGCATGCAGGCGCGTTCGAGCCCGCCGCCCTTCGTGCCGCTCGAAGACGGGCTCCTGGAAGTGGAGCTCATGTGAGCGGAAAAGACGACATCGAGCGAACGGGCCGAAGCGATTCGGCCCGTTCGTTTTTGAGGCGCTTCGAAGGCCTCGCCCAATTGGCTGAAGACAGGGTGGTAAAAGGGGTTTTCTCGGCAGCCGGGGCCGGGGTCTGGCTCGTCGGTGGGGTGCTCCGGAATATCGCCCTTTCAGCCCCGCCCGCGCCGGACTATGATTTCGCCGTAATGGGCGATACAGCCGAGTCCGCGGAGAAAGCGGCGTCCGTGTTCGGGGGCACCCCTTTTGCCCTTGACGAGGAAGCCGGCGTGTACAGGGTTGTCGTGAAGGGCGACGGCGCGTCCACGCTCGATTTCACGCCCCTCTCGGAAGGCGGCATTGCAGAGGACCTCGCGAAGAGGGACTTCACTGTGAACGCCATGGCAGTCGAGCTCCGAAGCCTTTTCGAGGGAGGCAGAGAACTCATAGACCCATTCGGCGGGCTCGACGACGCGGGGGCCGGGTTATTAAGAACGGTCTCAGCCGGGGCCTTTGACAGCGACCCTCTGAGGATGCTCAGGGCAGTGCGCATTTCAAGCCAGTACGGGCTCCGCATAGAGGAGGGGACCTGTTCCCTTATAAGGGAGAAGGCAGGACTTATTGAAAGGTCTTCGCCGGAGAGGGTAAGGGACGAGCTCAAGGCGCTTTTCGCCAATGACGGGACCGGGAAGGGGATAAGGCTCCTCTACGATACAGGGCTGGTAAATACCGTTATCCCCGAGATAGGCGGCTGGTCTGACGTGGACGGGTATGACCTCCTTTCCCATTCGCTTTCGGTTCTGACGGAGGCTGAGCGCATCCTCGGGAACATGAGGGAATGGGCCTTCCCGGGCTTCTCCGAAAGATTGATTGATTATTTTAACGAGCGCGAAGTGGAGCTTCCGAACCATGCCGTATTCAAGCTCGCGGCCTTTCTGCATGATTTCGGAAAGCCGCTGGCCCTGTCCAGGGAAGAGGGGAGGCTACGCTTCATAGGGCACGATACCAAAGGCGCGGAGGCCGTAAAGGGCCTTCTGGAAAGGCTCAGGTTCAGCAGGAAGACATCCAACGCCGTTTCTTCCTTTGTGGCGAACCACCACCGCGCTTTCATGCTCGCCGGGCTCAAGGAGCGGAGCTACCGCGCAAAGGGGCACTTCTTCAGGGCGTCCGGCGGCCCGGGCGGACTGCTTCTGCTTTGCCTCGCGCTTGCGGACGCAAGGGCGACAAGGGGCGGCGAGGACCCGGAGCTCTTTTCCGTTGTCATGGAGATGCTGGAGTTCTATTACGGGCCGTACTCCAGGAAAAAACCGAAGCCCCTCCTTACCGGGAACGAGATAATGGAGGCCTTCGGGGTCAGGGAGGGGCCGATAGTTGGGGATATAATCAGCGAGCTTGACAACGGGGTCGAGCGGGGGGAGATACGGAACAGGAAGGATGCGCTAAGGCACATAAGGGAGTGGCTCAGGCGCGGGCCCCGGCGGGGTTGACATTAAAGTCCCTTTGGGGTTTACTGTAGCTTTCATAACACGGGACCGGAGGAGATATGAGACGCTTTCTTTTGGTTTCACTGGTCATTATGATCATGGCGGCCTTGCCTGCCTTGATTAACGCAAAGGAAGGAGCAGGTAAGAGGATGGGAGAGGCAAAGGAGAGGAAGGCCGTAATAGAGACCAAGTACGGCGAGATGGAGTTGAGGTTTTTCCCGGAAGTCGCGCCCGGGCACGTAGAGAACTTCCTTAAGCTCGCAAGGGAGGGCTTCTACGACGGCACGATATTCCACCGGGTGATACCCGGCTTCATGATCCAGGGCGGCGACCCCAACACCAAGGGGAACGACAAGGGCACCTACGGCACCGGCGGGCCGGGCTGGCACGTAAAGGCCGAGTTCAACGACAGGCCCCACAAGAGGGGCGTATTGTCGATGGCGAGGTCCCAGCACCCGGACAGCGCGGGCTCGCAGTTCTTCATAGTGGTCAAGGACTCGAACTTCCTCGACGGTCAGTACACGGTCTTCGGCGAGGTCACGAAGGGCATGGAGGTCGCGGACAAGATAGTGAACCTCCCGAGGAACCCCAGGGACCTCCCGAACGAGAGGGTAGAGATGAAGGTGAAAGTGGTGGAGTAGGTCAAAGGCACCCTCTAAAAATTGATCTTTTCCCCGGACTCTTTGTCTGGCCGTGAATGAAATGCTCACATATTGGCATATATGCTCCGCTTTTCATTCCCGGCCTTCCGGGAAAAGCGGGAAAAGTCTCAAATTTTTAGAGAATGCCTGAACTGGATAGAGTCGGTGATAAGGAAAGGCCCCTTACGGGGCCTTTCCTTATTTTTACTTTTTCGGTTTTGTCTTCGGCTTCGGCTTCAGTTTCCTGAGTTCCTTCTCCGTTATGTCGAAGAGCGCCCGTACTTCCTTCTTCTGCGTCTCGTAAAGGGAGGGCACCTTTACGCCCTTCGGGACCTTCTCCTTTGCCTTGCAGTTCTTCTTAAGCGGCGTGTCGATGAAGAGCCTGCCCCTGTGCCAGGTAATGGGATAGGTCCTGCATATGGTAGGCACTATCCTCTTCGGCAGACCCTTGACGGCCCAGAGATAGAAGAGCGAGCAGCCCTTTGAGCCCCTGAGGTGAAAGGCGCAGATGTCGTCTTCTTTCCTCACGGCAGTCTCCCTGAACGAGCCGCCGATGTAGTCGCCGTCCTTTTTAAGCTCTGTCGAGAAGCAGTCCTCGACCTTCGCCCCTATGAGGGGCTCGATTAGCGCCCTGTATTTCAGGATGAGCTTGTAGGTCGCGTAGTCAACGTCGCAGCCCCAGCCGCAGCACTCGTCCTTGCAGGCGCACCCGTAGCAGCCCTCGTCGAAGAGGCCGTTATGCTCGGTTATCCTGGGGTCAATCTCGGTGATGCGTATCTTCCCTGTCCTTTTTTTCGCTCCGGGCCCTTTGCCCGCGCTTTTTGCCATCTTAAGCCAAGCCTCCGTCGTAGATTTAGCAGGCTGCTGAAAAAGTCCATTTGCTTCGAAGGCTACGTCGCTGGCTACGAAGGCGTACACGAAAAGTACGCCTCATTCCTCGCTCCCCTATTCCAACGGGGCCTAGCATCTGGAGCTTTTTGAGCAGCCTGAATAAAAACTGAGTTTTCCAGTAAGCTGTTTGCCGTATATGCTCCGCTTTATTCCCGGCCTTCCGGGAAAAGCGGGAAAATCCTGAATTTTTGGAGCTTGCCTATATGCGTTTTGTATTCAAAGGTGTGCTGGTATTCAGGGCAGCTTGTGTATGCTGGCCGCGTCTATTATGATGTTGTTCACGACCCCGTTTACGCCCCAGGTGAACCATGCGTCGTCCTCCGCTGCCTCCCTGCTCTCAGCGCTCGCCAGAACGCCTTCGAGGGTCACTACCCAGTCGCGGGTAAAGACCCTCAAGCTCGAGGCGTCGACGAGCCTGTCTTTTTCGAGTATGAGCCTTATCGCGTCGCTCACTTCATCGTCCGAGTCAGCCTCCGCCGGCACGACCTCTATGCTGTTTATGACGTCCGTCGAGCCGGGCACCCACCAGGCGAGCGCGCCGGCAAGGCGCTTGTGGCTCAGGGACCAGACCTCGCCCTCGAGGTCCACGACACCCCCGTTAACCTCGGGCTCGATGCGGAGGCTCTTCAAGGCGCTTTCCTCGGAAAGGGCCCTTCTGACATGGTCCCGTATCTCGTCGTCGGACATGTGGACCGAGGGGCGCACCCGGAGCCTGTCTATAACGCCTGAGACGCCTTCATAGCCCATCGCGAAAAGGAGCGCCCTCTTTTTCTGGGATATCTTCTCGACCATGCCCTCGATGAGGACGGAGCCGTCCTCGGACCTCACCTCGACAGGGTAGATTGCTGGGTCGAGGTGCAGCTCGTTTACGAGCGCGGCCTTTACGGCCTTCGCTATGTCGTGCGGGGTGTTTTCTTTCGGGGTCATTATGATTTCAAGGCGCCTGGGCCGCCTGTAGCCGTGGCTTAAGCTAAAATTTAAAATTGCTGTTGAGTATAGCAGAGCATATCTCCTTTAACAAGCTGTATTTGGGGCATTGCGCGTCCGTTGCCTCGCGATGCTACCGTCCGCGGAATGCCATGATTCGGCTCGAAAAAACCAAAATTTGGCCTTGCAAAGGCGGTTATTGTGTGTTAAATTGTATTTAATTAAAAACCCTCTTACATCTAAAGTGGGCCTTTGCTCACTTTTTTTGTTTGGGAGGAAGTTCTCCAGGGCGTTCGGTATTTCAGCGTCTCGCTGCGGGGGCGGAGGAAGGTTGAAGCCGGAAGGCGTCGAGGACAGGATAAGGGAGCTGGCCGGGCCTGTTGCAGAGGGCTTCGGACTTGAGCTCGTTGACGTCGCGTACGCCTCGGAGTACGGCAGGAGGGTACTCCGGATCTACATAGACAAGCCGGGCGGCATCACGGTCGAGGACTGCGAGCGCGTGAGCCGGGAATTGAGCGCCATACTCGATGTCGAGGACCCTATACCGCAGAGCTACAACCTCGAGGTCTCGTCCCCCGGGCTCGACAGGCCCCTTAAGACCGAAGCGGATTTTTCAAGGTTCAGGGGCAGGAAGGCCAGGATAAAGACAAGAGAGCCCATCGAGGGCAGGAGGAACTTCAAGGCCGCTATAGACGAGGCCAGGGACGGCGAGGTGCTCGTAACCGACTTCGACGGCAAAAAGTTCACGATAGCCATCAGCAATATTGATAAAGCCAGACTCGAAATAGAGATTTGAAAAATTTCAAGGTAGAATCCGGAGGATTTTGTAAATGCTAAACTTGGCCAATATAATCGACCAGGTCGGCAAGGACAAGGGGATCGACAAGCACATCCTCATCGAGGCGCTTGAGTCCGCGATGCTCAAGGCCGCCGAGAAGAGGTTCGGCCCGAACAAGGTCATAGAGGCGCACTACCAGGAGGAGATGGGCGAGATAGAGCTATTCCTCTTCAAGGAAGTGGTCGAGGACGTTGCGGACCCGGACACGCAGATAAGCTTCGAGGACGCCAGGGAGCTCGACCCGGAGGCCGCGCTCGGCGACAGCCTGGGCGTCAAGCTCGACTCCAAGGAGTTCGGCCGCATAGACGCGCAGACCGCGAAGCAGATCATCATACAGAAGGTCCGCGAGGCGGAGAGGAACATAGTCTATAACGAGTACTCGTCCAAGCGCGGCGAGATAGTGACCGGCATAGTCCAGAGGTTCGAGAAGGGCGACATTATCGTGGACCTCGGGAGGGCCGAGGCGCTCCTTTCCAAGAAGGAACAGGTGAGGCGCGAGGGCTACAGGCAGGGCGAGAGGATAAGGGGCGTGATACTCGAGGTCAAGGTAGAGGCCAGGGGTCCGCAGATAATCCTCTCGAGGACGCACCCGGCGTTCATAATCAAGCTCTTCCAGATGGAGGTCCCCGAGGTATACGAGGGCATAGTCGAGATAAAGGGCGCGGCCAGGGAGCCCGGCGACAGGGCTAAAATAGCGGTGGTATCTCATAACTCCGACGTCGACCCGGTCGGCGCCTGCGTGGGCGTGAAGGGCTCGAGGGTGCAGGCCGTGGTCCAGGAACTGAAGGGCGAGAAGATAGACATAGTCCACTGGTCGGACGACCCGGCCATATACGTGAAGAACACCCTTTCGCCTGCCCAGATATCGAGGGTCATAGTCGACGACGAGGAGCACGCGATGGAGGTCATAGTACCGGACGACCAGCTCTCTCTCGCCATAGGGAAGAAGGGACAGAACGTAAGGCTTGCGGCCAAGCTCACCGGCTGGAAGATAGACATACGGACGGAGAGCGAGTCCAAGGGCGTAAAGGAGAAGCTCTCCCCCGAGGAGGCGCTCCGGAAAGAGGTCCAGGCAGCCGGCGAAAGGGAAGACCGCGAGAGGGCTGCCGCGGCAAGCGATATCGGCGCAACGCTGGGTCTCTCACCCGAATTGGCGGCCAAGCTTGCCGCCGCGGGATACGTGAGCGCGGACAGCCTCACCCATGTGACGAGGGAAGAGCTTGAGAAGATAGAGGGGCTTGACGGGGAGGAGATCGAGGCGGTTCTCGGCGCCGTCTCCGAGCGCTCCGAGAAGGGTAATGCCTGAGAGGACGTGCCTGGGCTGCAGGTCGATCCTTCCGAAGTCCTCCCTTGTAAGGCTCGCGATGGACGGGGAAGGGCGGCTCCGGCCCGACCCTTCGGGAAGGCTCGGGGGCAGGGGGGCTTACATATGCCCGGACGAGGCCTGCCTCAAGGCGGCCTTGAAGAAGAACGCGTTTCACAGGGCTTTGAGGTCGGTCCCATGTGTCCCGGCCGCCGACGCTTTGTGGGAAGAGATAAAAGGCCAGGCGAGACCGGCTAAGGCTTAAAACTTAAGAGCATTGCATCCGGAGACCGGGTGCAAAAGTCCTGGCAATAATATTCGGGCGAGGAAAATGACACAAAAAGAAAAAGAAAAAGAGATACAGCAGGGCGGAGAGGTCGTTGAGAAGCGGATAAAGCCTTCCGTAATAAGAAGGAGGACCGCGCCAAAGCCGCCAGCGCCTGAAAAGGCAGCCCCGGAAGCAAAGGCTGAAGACGCGAAGGCGGCAGTCGCGGAAGCGCAGCCTCAGCCGGCAAAGGAGGCCAGGGGGCCTGAAGCCGCAGCCCCGGCAGCCACGCAGGAGGCCGCCGCCCCCGCAGCCCCGAAAGCCAAGGACGAGAAAAAGGACGATAAAAAGGGCAGGCCCGTAAGGGGAAGGGGCAAGGCCGACGAGAAAAAAGAGGCCCCGAGGAAGACCTCCACCAGGAAGGTAAAGGAAAAATCCGCCGCAGAGATACTCGCCGAGCTTACGGTAGAGGAGGAGCTTGAAAAAGCGGCCCCTGAGCCCGCGGAGGCGGCCGCTCCCGAAGTCCAGGCCGAGGCCGCGCCCACGGAGGCCCCTGCCGCCGCCCAGCCTTCTGTCAAGAAAGAGAAGGTCTTCGAGAAGGAGCCTGAGCTTAAGAAGTTTTTCTCAAGGCGCCCCCAGAAGAAAGACAGGTATCAGAAGGACGCGAAAAAGGCGTCGGCCCAGGCCAGGCCCATGAAGAAGACCGAGATAACGGTCCCGAAGGCCGCCAAAAGGGTAATAAGGATAGTCGACGCCATAAGCGTTGCCGACCTCTCGCAGAAGCTCGGAGTCAAGGCGGGAGAGATAATAAAGAAGCTGATGGGCCTCGGGATAATGGCGACAGTAAACCAGCTCATCGACCTGGACGCGGTCACGCTCATAGCCCAGGAATACGGCCATGAGGTCGAGAGCACCGCTGTCCTGGAAGAGAACCTCATGGAAGCCGGTGTAGAGACCCCGGAGGGGGAGCGCATAACCAGGGCCCCGGTAGTCACGGTCATGGGCCACGTCGACCACGGCAAGACCTCTCTCCTTGACGCCATAAGGAAGACCAACGTCGTAAGCGGCGAGGCGGGCGGAATAACCCAGCACATAGGCGCGTACCACGTGCACCTCGACAAGGGTGACGTAACCTTCCTCGACACGCCCGGCCACGAGGCGTTTACCGCCATGAGGGCCAGGGGGGCGAAGGCTACCGACCTGGTCATCCTGGTCGTCGCGGCTGACGACGGCGTCATGCCCCAGACGGTCGAGGCCATAAACCACGCCAAGGCCGCCGGGGTCCCGATAATCGTAGCGGTAAACAAGATTGACCTCCCACAGGCCGACGCCGGGAAGATAAAGCAGGAGCTTACGGGCTACGGCCTCGTATCCGAGGAATGGGGCGGGGACACCATGTTCGTCGAGGTCTCGGCCAAGAAGGGCATAAAGATAAAAGAGCTCCTCGAGATGATACTCCTCCAGGCCGAGGTGCTGGAACTGAAGGCCAGCCCTGACTCCCCGGCGAGGGGCATAGTGGTCGAGGCGAAGCTCGACAAGGGGCGCGGCCCGGTCTCCACGGTCCTCATACAGGACGGCTCGCTTAAGGTAGGGGACGCCATAGTCACGGGCATGCACTACGGCAGGGTAAGGGCAATGATAAACGACTGGGGCAAGCGCGTCGATAGCGCGGGCCCCTCGATGCCCATCGAGATACTGGGCCTTTCCGGGGTGCCGCTTGCCGGGGACACCTTCGTCGCGGTAAAGGACGAGGCAACGGCCAAGCAGATAGCCGCCATAAGGGAAAGGAAGAGCGTCGAGAAGGAGCGCCTTAAGACCGCCAAGGTAAGCCTCACCGACCTCTACGACAGGATAAACAAGGGCGAGGTCAAGGAGCTGAACCTCATCATAAAGGCGGACGTCCAGGGCTCGATAGAGGCCGTCAAGGAAACCCTCGGCAAGCTTTCGACCGAGGCCGTCAAGATAAAGGTCATCCACAGCGCCGCGGGCGGCATAAACGAGGGCGACGTCATGCTCGCCGCCGCATCCAACGCGATAGTCATAGGCTTCAATATCAGGCCTGACGCAAAGGCGCAGGCGCTCGCCGAGCGCGAGAACGTGGACCTACGCCTCTACGACATCATCTACAACCTCGTCGACGAGATAAAGGCCGCGATGGAGGGCATGCTCTCGCCGGTCGTCAGGGAAGAGGTGCTGGGCAGGGCGTCCGTACGCGATGTCTTCCGCATAACCAAGGTCGGGAACGTCGCCGGATGCTTCATGACCGACGGAAAGGCCGTAAGGGGGGCCAAGGCCAGGCTCGTAAGGGACAACGTCGTCATATACGACGGCAAGCTATCGTCCCTCAAGCGCTTCAAGGACGACGTTAAAGAGGTCGCCTCCGGGTTCGAGTGCGGCATGACCATAGAGGGCTATAACGATTACAAGGTGGGCGACGTAATAGAGCTTTACGTCCTCAAGGAAGAGGCCGCCAAGCTGTAGCAGGCTGCTGAAAAGGCCCGAACTGCTGCGTCGTCTTCAGATTGGACACTCCGGCGTACAATAAAAGTACGCCCCGTTTTTCGACTCCTTGCGTCTCGAAGTTTTTTGAGCAGCCTGAATGCTTCAGCGACCTGATAAAGGCATGCCGGGCTTTTTTAGCCGGAGCCGTTCAATCCAAGCGGACGCTCGGAGCGCAATGGTAATCGGGGTATCGAGAGTAACTCTAATCGTGCATGAGAGCCGGTCTCTGAAGGACAAGAGGCAGGCGATCAAGAGCGTAATCGGAAAAGTCAAGAACAGGTTCAACGTCTCCATTGCGGAAGTGGCTGACAACGACTCGTGGCAGAGGGCCACTCTCGGGATAGCCGCGGTGGGGAACGACAGGGCCTTCGTAAACTCGGTCCTCGACAAGACGCTTTCCTTCATAGAGGGCCTGCACCTTGCCGAGGTCACGGACACGACCATCGAGATGATGAACCTTTAGTAACAGGCACTCCGGTCTGCCGGCTCTAATCCCTGTTCTATATCTTCCAAAGGACAAGTAAATTTCCATGAGCTACAAGCGTTCCGAACGGGTGGCCGACCTCATAAAAGAGGAGGTCGCCTCAATGGTCCTTTACGGCGAAATAAAGGACCCGAGGATTGGTTTCGTGACCATCACCAAGGTCGAGCTCACCCCGGACCTCAAGGAGGCCAGGATATTCTTCAGCCAGCTAGGAAGTCCCGGGGACAGGGAAAAGAGCCGCAAGGGGCTTGAGAGCGCGAGCGGGTACATCAGGAGAAACCTTGCAAAAAAGCTGGATTTGAGGCATATTCCTAAAATCACCTTCCTTTTCGACGAGTCGCTCGAATACTCGGAAAAGATAGAGAAGATGATAAGGGACATGAAAAAGGAAGGGGACCTTTAACGGGCGGACCGCCGTGGCATCGGCGCCTTGAGGCCCGCTAAAGACAGGACATGGACAGAAGGTTTGACGATATAAAACCCGAGATAGAGAAGGGTAGGAAGTTCCTTGTGGTCTCGCACGTAAGCCCTGAGGGCGACGCGATAGGGTCGCTCCTGGGCCTTGCCCTGGCCTTGAGGGCGCACGGCAAGGAGGCGGTCGCCTATCTCGAGGACCAGGTCCCGGACCTTTTCAAGTTCCTCCCCGGGGCCGACACGATCGTCCACAGTCTCGATGGGGCCGGGCCGTTCGACGCGACCTTCGCGGTGGACTGCGGCCAGAAAGAAAGGCTCGGAAAGGGCTTCGTGGGGCTCAAGGAGCCTGGCAAGGTCATTAACATAGACCACCACGCGACGAACGACTCATTCGGCGACTATAACGTCATAGAGCCGGGCGCGAGCGCCGCAGGCGAGATGGTCTACGACCTCTGCAAGGCCGCGGCCCTCCCTATCACCAAAGAGGTGGCCGTGAACCTTTACGTCGCGATACACACGGACACCGGCTCTTTCCATTACTCTTCGTCCACTCCGGAATCATTCATAAAGGCGGGCGAGCTCGTGAGGCTCGGCGCGGAGCCCTGGGAGGTCTCCAAGCGGGTCTACGAGAACCACCCGGCAAGGAAGTACAAGCTCCTCGGCATGGTGCTTTCGACCCTCGATGTGGTGGGCCTGAACGGCGGCGGAAATGCCAAGGCCGCCACACTTGTCGTAACGCAGGAGATGTTCAGGAAGGCCGGCGCGGAAAAGGACCTTGCCGACGGGTTCGTCAACTACGCGAGGGGCATCGAGGGCGTGGAGGCGGGGGTCCTCTTCAGGGAGGCCGGAGAGCTCGAATACAAGGTGAGCCTCCGCTCGAAAGGCGGGCTGGACGTTTCGGCGGTCGCCATGCGGTTCGGGGGCGGCGGCCACAGGAACGCCGCCGGGTTCATGCTCAAGGGGAGCCTCGAGACCGTTAAGGCGAAGGTCATAGAGGCGCTTAGAGGCGAATCCGGCAGGGTATGAAAACGCAGGCCGGGCCAGGGGCGCGGTTTCTTATAGAGGCGTGAAGGCGCTTTCCGCGGGATATAACGGCGTCCTGGTAATAGACAAGCCCCAGGGCTGGACATCGCATGACGTCGTCCAGCACGTAAAGAGGAAGCTCAAGGCAAGGAAGGCCGGGCACCTGGGCACCCTTGACCCCATCGCGACCGGCGTGCTGGTGCTGGTGCTGGACTCGGCTACGAAATACGCGTCGACCCTGGGCGCCGGCGCCAAGGAATACCTGGCCGCGTGCAAGCTCGGCGAGGAGACCGACACCTACGATAGCGAGGGCAGCGTCGTAAGGGCCCCCGGCACGGGAGGCCTTGCCGGCGATGATGTCAGGAAGGCCTTGGATGGGTTCAGGGGGCGCATAAGCCAGGTCCCGCCAATGTACTCGGCCGTGAAGAGCAAAGGCACGCCGCTTTACAAGCTCGCGAGAAAGGGCGTCACGGTCGAGAGGGAGCCAAGGGAGGTAACGGTCCACGAGCTTGAAGTGACGTCCATGGACCTCCCGGTGCTGGAGTTCAGGACCGTCTGCTCCGCCGGGACCTATGTGAGGTCCATTTGCCACGACCTCGGCGAAAGGCTCGGGTGCGGGGGTCACCTTCAGGCCCTCCGGAGGACGAGGTCAGGGGCTTTCCGCATAGACGAGGCGGCGCACCCGAAACTTCCGGCGGAGGAGCTCGCTGAAAGGATAATCCCGCTGGATGAGGCCCTGAAGAGGGCCGCGCTGGAAGCCGGGCCCCAGGGTCCTGAAGCATAGATTTTCCTTTTATTATCTAAAAAGAGGTGTTACTATCGTTTTGCCCGTTTGCCGCACGTCGCGGGCTTTCCGCAAAAAGCGGCGCGGCTTAAGGAAGACAGGACTTTTTGAATCGCCGGAACGCTCTCGTTTTCAAGCCCCTGAGAGATTACCCATACGCATTCAGTCATGAGAGAAAGGAGGTAGTAAAAAGTTCAGATGCTGGCTACCGAAAAGAAACAGGAGATAATAACGTCCTTCAAGACGCACGAGAAGGATACCGGGTCGCCCGAGGTGCAGATAGCGCTCTTGAGCGAGAGGATCAACAGCTTGAGCTCGCATTTCAAGACCCACAAGGCTGACCACCATTCGAGGAGAGGCCTCCTCAAGATGGTCGGTCAGAGGAGAAGGCTTCTCGACTACGTCAAGAAGAAGGACGTCGAGCGCTACAAGGGCATAATCGAAAAGCTCGGTCTCAGGAGATAAAGGACGGTTGGGGGCGGCTCGTTCCGCTTCTCTCGCCGGGCGGCCGCTTACCGGCCGCGCATCCCGTGTCATGGAGGCCCCTATTCAGGGTCTCCCTTAAAACGAGGGCGCAGGGCGCTTGTGCGCTTTGGGCCCTGTAGTATTTTGTCCACAAAACTTAGGAGAATGGGATCAGAATGAGTAAATACGAAACCACATACGCCGGCAGACCGCTCACTATAGAGACTGGCAGGATGGCCAGGCAGGCGCACGGCTCTTGCACCGTGAGATACGGCGATACGGTCGTGCTGGTCACGGCCTGCAGGAACGACGCCCCCGCAGCGGGTGTCGATTTCATGCCGCTCACGGTCAATTATACAGAGATGACATACGCCGCCGGCAAGATACCAGGCGGCTTTTTCAAAAGGGAAGGAAGGCCGAGCGAGAAGGAAGTGCTGGGCTCAAGGCTCATAGACAGGCCTCTTCGCCCGCTCTTCCCGGAAGGGTATTACAACGAGACCCAGGTAATAGCGACCGTGCTTTCGGTAGACCAGGAGAACGAGCCTGAGATCGCGGCCATGATAGGCGCGTCGGCTGCCCTCGGCATCTCGGATATCCCCTTTGGCGGCCCCATAGCCGGCATCCGCGTGGGATACGTTAACGGCGAACTCGTCGCCAACCCTTCCTTGAAGCAGCAGAAGGAGAGCGAGATAGACCTCTTCGTGGCCGGGTCGGACGGCTCGATAATAATGGTCGAGGCAGGCGCGAAGTTCGCCTCCGAGGAGCTCCTCGTAAAGGCCCTCGCCTTTGCGCAGAGCGAGATGCAGGGCGTGATCGAGCTCCAGAAAAGGATGGCTTCCGAGCTGGGAAAGGCCAAGATGGCGGTAAAGGCCGCGGAGGCGGACCCGGAGCTTGATGCAAGGGTGAAGGAACTCGCCGTCGAAAGGCTTAAGGCGGCCCTCCGCATCCCTGTCAAGCAGGAGAGGTATGCGGCGGCAGGGGCCTTGAAGGACGAGATAAAGGCCGCTCTCGCCGAGGCCTTCCCCGGGAGGGAAAAGGAGATAGACTCCATCTACGGGGACTTGAAATACAACCTCATGAGGGAGATGGTCGTAAACGAGGGGAGAAGGGTGGACGGCAGGGGGCCGAAGGACATCAGGGCCATAACCTGCGACGTGGGACTCCTTCCGAGGACACACGGCTCGGCCCTGTTCACCAGGGGCGAGACCCAGGCCATGGTCGCCACGACCCTCGGCACCTCTGAGGACGAGCAGAAGATAGACGCCCTCTCCGGGTGGGAGTACAAGACGTTCATGCTCCACTATAACTTCCCGCCGTTCAGCGTGGGCGAGGTGAAGTTCCTCCGCGGGCCCGGAAGGCGCGAGATAGGCCACGGCGCGCTGGCCGAGAGGGCCGTAAACAAGATACTGCCGCAGGAGGGCTTCCCCTACACAATAAGGGTCGTCTCCGACATACTCGAATCGAACGGCTCGTCCTCGATGGCGACCGTCTGCGGCGCCTCCCTTTCGCTCATGGACGCCGGAGTGCCGACGCTCGGGCACGTTGCGGGCATAGCAATGGGCCTTATAAAGGAAGGCGGCAAGGTCGTGATACTCTCCGACATACTCGGCGACGAAGACCACCTTGGCGACATGGATTTCAAGGTCGCGGGCACCGCGGAGGGAGTGACCGCCCTCCAGATGGACATCAAGATAAGCGGCGTGACCGCCGAGCTCCTTAAGGACGCGCTCGAGCAGGCCCGCGAGGGAAGGCTCCACATACTCGGGAAGATGAGGGAAGCCATCGAGACGCCGAGGGCCGAGCTCTCCGCCTACGCGCCGAGGATAACGACCATATACGTCAAGCAGGAGAGGATAAAGGACGTCATCGGGCCCGGCGGCAAGAACATCAAGGGCATCATACTCGAGACTGGCGTCAAGATCGACATAGACGACACCGGCAAGGTGAACATCGCCTCCGTTGACGGCGCGGCAGCCGAGAGGGCCATTGCAATGGTCAAGGGGCTTACGCAGGACGCCGAGATAGGCAAGGTCTACATGGGCAAGGTAAAGAAGGTGATGGACTTCGGGGCCTTCGTCGAGATATTCCCCGGGACCGAAGGCCTCGTCCACATCTCGCAGCTCGCCCATGAGCGCGTAAAGAACGTAAGGGACGTGGTCAAGGAAGGCGACGAGGTCCTCGTCAAGGTGATCGACATCGACAGGGACGGGAAGATACGGCTTTCGAGGAAAGAGGCGCTCGGAGAGACGCTCTAAAAAATCGATCTTTCCCCCGGACTCTGCGCCGGGCCGGGAATAAAAATGCTCACATATTGTTCACATATGCTCCGCTTTTTATTCCCGGCCTTCCTTGATTGCGGGAAAGATCTCTGATTTTTAGAAGTTGCCTGATTTTATCCGGCTTAAGGAAGATCAGCCCGGGGCCTGAACGGCCCCGAGAAAAGCAATGTCCATTATCAAGAAGACCCTTCTCGGAAGCGGGATCCCCGTCATCACGGAGGAGATGCCTGACGTCGAGTCGTCATCCATAGGCATCTGGGTGAACACCGGCTCAAGGCACGAGACCCCGGAGATAAACGGGGTTTCCCATCTCGTAGAGCACCTCCTGTTCAAAGGCACTGAAAGAAGGACGGCCCTCGACATCTCGATGGAGATCGAGAGCGTCGGAGGCGTCCTTAACGCCTTCACAGGCAGGGAATACACCTGCTTCTATTCCAAGACACTCAATAAGGACCTTCCGAAGGCGATAGACCTCCTCTCCGACATCTTCATAAACTCGAAGTTCGACCGCAGGGATATGGAGAAGGAGAAGCTCGTAGTCCTCCAGGAGATAAAGATGGTGGAGGATACGCCGGACGACCTCATCCACGACCTCTTCGCAGAGAGGTTCTGGGACGGGCACCCGCTCGGCTGGTCCATTCTCGGCCCCTCGAAGACCATAGAGTCGATGACGAGGTCGAGCGTCCTTAAGTATTTCAGCGCGCAGTACTCCCCGCAGAACGTCTTCATAACGGCCGCCGGCGGCCTCAGCCACAGGAGCGTTGTGCGCCTGCTTAAGCCCTTTTTCGAGGGCCTTGGGAAGGCAGGGACGCCCTCGGGACGCACCGCGCCGAAGGCGCTCCCCGGAGTAAAGCTCGTCAAGAAGGAATTAGAGCAGGTGCACATGTGCATCGGCGTTCCCATGCCGCCCCAGCCGCACCAGGACCGGTACAGGGTCTATCTCATCAACACGATCCTCGGCGGCGGCATGAGCTCAAGGCTCTTCCAGGAGATAAGGGAGAAGAGGGGGCTTGCCTATTCCGTCTATTCCTACTTGAACCTCTGCAAGGACGCGGGGGCCCTTACCGCGTACGCCGGGACGTCCGCCGAGAAGTTCTCCGATGTCGCGGGGCTTGTCTTGCGGGAGTTCGAGAGGTTCCCGAAGGACGTAACCGCCTCGGAGCTAAGGAACGCGAAGGAGCAATTGAAGGGCGGGATGCTCCTGGGCCTCGAGACCAGCGACAGCAGGATGATGAAGCTTGCGAGGGACGAGTTCTACTTCGGCAGGTCTGTGCCGGTCAGGGAAATAGTCAAGCACATAGACTCGGTGACGCTTTCGAGCCTCAAGAAGCTTGCAAAGGAGCTCCTTTCGCCCGAAAGGGTCACGATGGTCGCGATGGGGAAGGTGAGCAACCGCAGCCTTCCGACGCAGTTCAGGGCACAGGCCGGCAGGCATTGAATCGCGGGGCCGTATATGTTAAATTTATAAGCGGAAACAGCCATGAGGATACTCGTAGTAGAAGACGAAAAGAAGGTCGCGGCGTTCATAAAGAGGGGGCTTGAGCAGGAGAGCTACGCCGTTGACGTGGTCGAGGACGGCGCCGAGGGTCAGAACTACGCCGAGATGAACGACTATGACGCGATCATCCTCGACATCATGCTCCCGGGCAAGAACGGCCTCGAGGTCCTTAAAGACCTGAAGGCAGCCGGCGTGAGCTCGCCGGTCCTCCTACTTACCGCCCGCGATTCGGTCGAGGACAGGGTCAAGGGCCTGAATGTCGGCGCCGACGACTACCTTACGAAACCCTTCGCGTTCGAGGAGCTGCTTGCGAGGCTCCGGGTCCTCATGAGAAGGGGCGGGTACGGCGCGCCTGTGCTAAAGTTCGCCGACTTGAGCCTCGACCCTGCCACACGCAAGGCCAAAAGGGGCGGAGTGGAGGTCGAGCTTACGGTAAAGGAATACGCGCTACTTGAATACCTCCTCCGGAACCCGAACAGGGTGCTCACGAGGACCCTCATCGCGGAGCACGTATGGGACCAGTCCTTTGACAGCGAAACGAACGTAGTGGACGTCTACATAAACCATCTCAGGAGCAAGGTGGACAAGGACTTCCCCCAGAAGCTCATCCACACCGTAAGGGGCGTGGGGTACGTCCTGAAGACCGAAGAGTAACCAGGCCCCGCATCCGCCCTGCCGCCCTTCTTGGATCAGCCTCCCAGTGATTTAAGGCAACATCCCTTAAAAAGTGATCTTTTCCCCGGACTCTGTGTCGGGCCGGGAATAAAAATGCTCACATAATGTCATATATGCTCCGCTTTTTATTCCCGCCTTCCTTGATTGCGGGAAAATCTCTAGTTTTCAGAAATTGCCTTATAATTAAATCATGTAGGGGCCGTTAATCCGGCTTTATGCGTTTTTACGCCCGCAGCTCTGGTGATAATCTCCACAGGGCAGCCGGTTTTTATACTCTATTGCAGGAGGGGGCATGGAGCGGCACTGCAGCATAAACGAGGCAAGGCCTGAAGACCTTACCCATATAAATGGCATAGGCATAGAGACCGCAAGGAACATAATCGAGTACAGGAACAGGCGCGGCCGTATAAACGACTGGGAGGAGCTCCGGGGCGTCCCGGGCGTGACCGACAGGGCCATCGAGGAGATGCGTAGCGAAGGGTGCACGCTCGGCCGCTACGGCGGCGAAAGGGAAGGTTTCCTTAGAAGGCTCCTCAGGACATTCGGGCGTTAAAGCCGCGGCCCATGACAGCGATCCGTGTAAGATCGTAAGCGAACGGAAACGGCATGGGACGGCCGGCGCGGTCGAGCCAGTCCGGCAAAATACAGACACGGTCACGCCGCGTTTGGGCATAGCTACCCGTACTGCGCAAGGACTGCCCGCGCCTTTTTTTGTTTTTTCTCCGATTAGTAGTATAATGAGACGAGCGCCAGGAATCGATACTGGCGCGCCTGGGGCCGTGTAATGCTCTCGAATCTCGTAAAAAACGGGCTTGGCAGGATTGTCGGAGAGGCGAACTGCTCTTTTTCCAAAGAGGAACTCCTCTGTTACTCCTACGACGCCACGAACACGCTACACCAGCCTGATGCCGTCGTATTCCCGTCAGGGCCCGAAGAGGTCTCTCTCATCCTCAAGATGGCCAACTCCGAGGGATTCCCGGTAATACCAAGGGGCGCGGGCACGGGTTTCTCCGGTGGGAGCCTCCCGGTCGAAGGGGGTGTGGTAATATCCTTCGAGCGGATGAGGAAAATACTCGAGATAGACACGGAAAACCTCGTGGCAGTCGTAGAGCCGGGGGTCGTCACATGGGACCTCCAGCAGAAGGCGGAAAAGCTCGGCCTTTTCTACCCCCCCGACCCGTCGAGCCTCAAGTTCTCGACCATAGGCGGCAACATAGCCGAGTGCGCGGGCGGGCCGAGGGCCGTGAAATACGGCGTGACCAGGGACTACGTCCTCGGGCTCGAAGCCGTGCTCCCGACCGGCGAAATAATCAACACTGGCGTTAGGACCGCGAAAGGCGTCGTCGGCTACGACCTTACGAGGCTCCTCGTAGGCTCGGAAGGCACGCTCGGGATAGTCACGAAGGCCGTCCTTAAGCTCCTGCCCATGCCCGAGGCGACGGTAACCATGCTGAGCCTGTTTAATGACTTGAGGGACGCGGCAAGGGCCACCTCGGCAATAATAAACGCCAAAATAATCCCATCGACGCTCGAAATTATGGACAGCGTGTCCATAAAGTGCGTGGAGGGGTTCGCAAAGACGGGCCTCCCTGAGGCCGGGGCACTCCTCCTCATAGAGGTGGACGGGCACATGGCGGCAGTCGATGCCGAGGCCGAATCAGTACGCAAGGTCTGTCTTGAGAACGGGGCAAGCGAATTCAGGCGAGCTGCGGACAAAAACGAGGTAAAGGACCTCTGGAAGGCAAGGAGGGCCGTATCCGCGGCCCTCTACAAGGCCCGGCCCGGAAAGATAAACGAGGACATAGTGGTCCCGAGGTCGAGGATACCCGATCTAGTTGACGGGCTCAGGGGAATATCCGAAAAATACGGCGTCCTCATAGCGAGCTTCGGACACGCCGGGGACGGGAACATCCACGTGAACATAATGCATGACAAAAAGACGCAGGCTGAATCTGCCCTGTCCGCTGCCGAGGACGTCTTCAGGCTCGCCTTGAGCCTCGGCGGGACCATCTCCGGCGAGCACGGCGTTGGCGTGGCGAAGGCCCGCTACCTGGATATGGAGCTTAAGCCTGAAGCGATAGAAGCAATGAGAAGGATAAAAGAGGCGTTCGACCCCAAAGGGATATTAAACCCCGGGAAGATATTCCCTGGTCCACGAATCTCAGTGCGTGCGCCAGCCGGCGCCGGATTTGCCGGCAAGACTTGAAGCGCCGTAGCGTTCCGGTCCTCTAAGATGAAGCCGTTAGAACTACTCAAGCACGAAATAGACAAATGCGTCCGCTGCGGCACGTGCAGGTCTACCTGCCCGACCACAAAGGTGCTCGGAATCGAGACCGCCTCCCCCAGGGGGCGGGTATCGCTGGTGTCCGCTTTCTCGAAAGGGGAGATAGGGCTTTCCGAGACCTATTTGAAGCACTTAAGGGAATGCACGCTCTGCGGGGCGTGCCGGACCAACTGCCCCAATGACGTAGACACAGTTTCCATCTTCGCGGCGGCAAGGGCAGGGGCAATGGAGAAGCAGGGCGTGCCCCTGGCCGCCTCGCTCGCATTCAGGGGCCTCAAGGACCCGGGCGGCATCGTCGGCATGGGGCTTAAAATCGCGAGCAGGCTCCAGGGGCTTCTTTTCAAGGATGCCACGGCCGGGCCCGGCCTGGTCTCGAGGTTCTCGCTGCCGCTCGTCGGAAACGGCAGGCTCGTGCCGCCCCTTGCGAAGACCTTCTTCCTCGACCTCCCTGAGGTGAAGTCGCTCTCAGGGACCGTGGAAGGGAACAGGCCCAGGGTCGCCTTCTACGCGGGCTGCGGCGTAAATTACCTTATGCCGTGGGTCGGGACCAAGTCCATCGAGCTCATAAATAAGGCCGGGGCGGGCGTAGAGGTGCCAGGAGGCCAGGCCTGCTGCGGCATGCCCGCATACGCGATGGGCGACCTCGCCTCCGCAAGGGAGATGGCGCTCAAAAACCTCGAAGCCCTGGAGTCGTCAGGCGCTGACTTCATAGCCACGTCGTGCGCCACCTGCGGTCACGGCCTGAAGGCCATAATGCCGGAGCTCCTCTCCGGAGCCCCGGCCCTCAAGCTAAGGGCCGAAAAGGTCGCGTCCAGGGTAAGGGACATATCCGAGCTCCTTCTTAACGAACTCGGGTTCAGGGGCAAGGGGTCCGGAGACGGACCGAAGACCATCGTCACCTACCACGACCCGTGCCACCTCGGCAGGGCCCAGGGCTTGAGGGAAGAGCCGCGCGAGCTTATAAAGATGGGCAGGGGGACTGCCTTAAAAGAGATGAAAAACCCCTGTCTCTGCTGCGGACTCGGCGGCGGGCTCATGTACACGAATTACGAGCTTTCAATGGAGATAGCCGGGAAAAAAGCCGAGAACATAAAAAAGTCCGGCGCGGACGTCGTTGCCACCGCGTGCCCCGGCTGCATCATACAGCTCAAGGACGGCCTCCACAGGGCCGGCATCCAGACCGAAGTCAAACACGTCGTAGAGCTCCTGTAAGACCGCTCAACGGGAGATCGTTGGAATGAGCCTTTCCGGGGGAACCTTTCTGTAGAAAGTTTTAACTGGGAGTGCGAACCAAGGTGGTTCTTAAGTCGATGTGTCTTAAAGACCACTAAGGTTTGCAATCTCAGTTGACCCCCTTCAAAGACTTTTAGTTCCTGAGAGCACCCCCTTAAGGGGGTGCTCTCAGGAAGAACTGAAAGTTTTTGGAGAGAGTCTGAGAGGACCTTTTTACAAAAAGGTCCTCTCAGAGACTCCTTCCCGACGAACCCTGTCGAACGGTCTCGCAGGATGTTCATAACTCTCCGGGGGTTTATTTTTCAAATGACCTATTTTGTCTTTTGCATCCACAACCACCAGCCGGTCGGCAATTTCGACAGCGTCATGGAAGAGGCCTACCGGGACTCGTACTGGCCTTTTCTTGAGGCGCTCTCAAGGCATCCGGCCATAAAGCTGTCGCTCCACAACACGGGGTTTCTCCTCGACTGGATAGCCGAGAAGCACCCGGAGTACATAGAGCTTTTGCGTTCAATGGCTGCGACCGGGCAGGTCGAGATCATGGGCGGCGGCTATTATGAGCCGGTCCTGTCGGTAATACCCGAGGAGGACAGGGTCAGGCAGGTCACCATGCTCTCCGAGAGGATTGAGGAGCTTTTTCGCGTGCGTCCCAGGGGCATATGGCTCGCGGAGCGCGTCTGGGAGCCCACGCACCCGAGCATCATAAAAAAGGCCGGGCTCGAATACCTGGTGGTCGACGACTACCATTTCGTGAAGGCGGGCCTTGAGAAGGACGAGCTCGGAGGGTATTACACGACCGAGGACCAGGGCGACCTCATAAAGATATTCCCCGGAAACGAGGCGCTGAGATATCTTATTCCGTTCAAGCCGGTCGAGGGCTTCGAGGAGTACATGCTCGGGATAAGAAACGGCTTTTTCAGGCGGGGGAACGCGGCCATATACGGCGACGACGGAGAGAAGTTCGGCGTGTGGCCGGGCACCAGGAAATGGGTTTTCGACGACGGCTGGCTTGAAAGGTTCTTTGAGTCGATCGAGAGGAACCTCGACTGGATAAAGCCCTCGACCCTCGGCGGGTATCTCGACCATGAGGAGCCGGTCGGGCATACGTATCTGCCGAATACATCTTATATGGAGATGGGCGAGTGGGCGCTCCCGGCGGGCGCGTCAAGGGACTACATGCGTCTTATAGAGGAACTCGGCCGTCTTGGCGAGACCGGAGGAAGGCTCAGGAGGTTTTTGCAGGGTGGCACCTGGAGGAACTTCCTGGCCAAGTACCCGGAGTCGAACTGGATGCACAAGCGCATGCTCATGGTGAGCAGAGAGCTTAAAAAAGGCGCGAGCGGCAACGGCGGACGGGATGAGGCTGAAAGGCATTTATACCGGGCGCAGTGCAATGACGCTTACTGGCACGGGGTCTTCGGCGGGCTTTACCTTCCGCACCTCAGGACCGCGGTCTACGAAAATCTTATCCTGGCCGAAGGGGCGGCCCTCGAAAAGTCCGGTAAAGGGGTCGAGATATCAGCTTCAGACCTGGACGCGGACAACCACGAGGAGGTCGTCGTGAGGTCCTCGGACCTGAGCGTCTTCCTGAGCCCGTTTAACGGCGGGGCTCTCTTCGAGCTCGACTACAGGCCAAAGGGCGTAAACATCCAGAA
Organism: Thermodesulfobacteriota bacterium; assembly: GCA_030583865.1. Lineage (NCBI taxonomy): Bacteria > Pseudomonadati > Thermodesulfobacteriota > Thermodesulfobacteriota bacterium. The sequence continues at coordinate 1,190,779 of CP129479.1, forward strand.
TACGCTTACGAGATACCAGGAAGGCTATCATTACAAGCTCGAGGAGTCTGGCGGCGGGGATGAGAACAACGGGGCCAAGTCGATACACGAGATGGTGAAGGTAAAGGAGGAGGGGCTCCTTGATTATCTCAAGTACGACCGGAACCGCCGGGCCTCTTTCATCGACCATTTCCTCGACGCAGGCCTGACCCTTGATGAATTCTATTCGCACACATACCGGGAGCTTGGGGATTTCGCCTGGAGGAAGTACGAAAAGGGTCTCTTTCCCGACAAGGTCGTGATGCAGAGGTCCGCGGACGTTCTGGGGTCGCCATATACGGTCAAAAAGACGCTCTCGATTGATGGCGGCAACGCCTTGATCATGGCCTACGAGGTAAGCGGCGGGGCGGATAGGGAGAAAAGCGGCCTTTTCGGCGTCGAGCTTAATCTCATCCTCCCGGGGTGCGACGGCCCGGCCTGCTGGTATGAGTCTAATGCCGACCTCGGGAGCGGCGGCATAGGCCTCGGGAGCAGGGGGAGGGCGGAAGGCGTCGAATGGCTCCGGCTCGTCGACTCATGGAAGGGCATTGCCGCCTCCATTGGAATCGACAGGCCCGCTGCCCTCCTCAGATACCCTGTCCACACGGTCTCCCTTTCCGAGGGCGGTTTCGAGAAGATATACCAGGGCTCGTGCCTCCTTTTCCTTTTTCCTGCCGGGAGCCGCCCGCTCCGCCTGTCCTTCAGGCTCGCGGTCGAAGGCCTTTCAAAGTAGACCTGGCCCGCGGTATTGTGGTAAAAAATAGCGATGAAAAGACCGTGGAGGCCGTTCCGATGCCAGTATCCCCGACCATAGCCGAGAAGATAAAGGCGGTGAAGCTCGCCATTTTCGACGTGGACGGAGTGCTTACCGACGGGCGCATAATCTTCGACGCGCACGGGACCGAGACCAAGTTCTTTGACGTGAAGGACGGGCACGGGATAAAGCTCCTCATGCGCTCGGGTATCGACGCCGCAATAATAACCGCAAGGGAGTCGAAGGTGGTCCAGCTCCGGGCCGATGACCTGGGCATCTCGCTCGTCTACCAGGGCATGAAGGACAAGAAAGCGGCGCTTGAGAGCATATCAGAGCGGACTGGCCTTCCCGTTTCGGCAATGGCGTACATGGGTGACGACATAATCGACCTCCCTGTCATTAGGAGGGTCGGCTTCTCGGCGGCGGTTTCGGACGCGGTCCAGGAGGTGAAGGAGGCGGTGGATTACGTTGCCGGAAAGCCCGGAGGCAAGGGGGCGGTAAGGGAGCTTGCGGAGCTTATCCTCAAGGTGCAGGGCAAATGGGACGATGTTATGAGGCAATTCCTCGTTTGATGCATCAAGCCCCTTCTTCCGGCCATCACCTGCGAGTTTTGAAAATCCTGCGTTCTCCAGGGCGCTCATGCCTCTTATAAACACCCCCGATTGCTCGGCCCCGGCCCTCCCCGAATCTGGGGACAAAAGCCTTTACAGTGTTATTTCCGGATGGTATAATTTTTGCTATATATGCCTATTGATTCAACAATTAGTTGCAAGCAGTTGAAATATTTTGTTTTTACGGGCTGTCGAATGCTTGCCGATGAACCGAAAGCTTAGGGCCTCGCTCTCCGCCTTCATAGTCCTCTCCATAATGGGGCTCGCTGTCCTGGTCTTTATCCATTACAAGACTAGGGAGCTTCCCCAGGAGGACTTCGTGGAGGACGAGAAGGTAGAGGTAAGCATAGACAGGATACATTACTCAGGCACCAAGGACGGCAGGGTCGAGTGGGAGCTCGATGCCAGGTCGGCCAGCCGCTCGCGTGAGGGCGACCTTACGCTTTTCGAGGACGTAAAGGCGACCTTTTACGCAAAGGACGGCTCGTCATATACGCTTACGGCCAGGGAAGGCACGCTCCGCGAGCTCTCGGGCGAGATAGGCGTCTCAGGCGACGTTGTAATAGAGTCCGGCGAGGATGGGTATGTCCTCCGGACAGCCACTCTGAAGTACGTCATAAACGAGAAGGAAGTATCGACGCCCGACCGCGTCACGGTGACTTCCGACAGGCTGGACCTGGAGGGCACCGGATTCCTGGGGCATATCGATACAGGGGAGTTCCGTCTCCTTCAAAACGTAAAGGCGGTCTTCAGGGACTCGCGCATATAGCATATAGGATGACATCATCATGAGATTCAGGACAGGGCTGCTTGTCGCCGCGGCCCTTTTCATGCAGGCTTCGGTTTCGGGAGCCGCCCAGAAAAAGGCCGATGGAGCCCCGCGAAGCCCGGTGACCGTCACCTCCGATACGATGGAGGCCAGGTCAGGCGAGGGCAGGGTCGTCTTCAAGGGGAATGTGGTCGCTGTCGAGGACTTCACGCTCTGCTCGGACGAGCTCCATGTCACGTACGGCGACGGAAGCGACATAAAGAGCATCGAGGCCTCGGGGAACGTGAGGATATTCCAGGACCGGAAATCCTCGACCTCCGCGCGCGCCGTGTACGACCGCGCGGAGCGGGTAATCGTCTTGACTGGCGAGCCGCATCTGAGGCAATGTTCGGATTCCGTCCGGGGCGAGAAGATAACCGTATACCTCGACCAGGAGAACGCTCTCGTGGAGGGCGGGGACGGCGGCAGGGTCAGGGCGGTCATAATGCCCAACAAGGACTGTCCGGAAAACGACGCACCGGAGAAATACGCAAGTGAAGAAGCTCGCTGTAAGGGGACTCGTTAAATCCTTCAAGAAGCGGAGGGTCGTCGACGGCGTAAGCCTCGAGATAGGGCCCGGCGAGATAGTCGGCCTCCTCGGCCCAAACGGCGCCGGGAAGACCACCACCTTCTACATGATAGTCGGGCTCGTGAGCCCGGACGAGGGGAGCGTCTCTTTAGGCGAGAGGGAGATAACGGGCCTCCCCATGTACGAGAGGGCGAGGCTCGGCATAAGCTACCTGCCCCAGGAGCCCTCGGTATTCAGGAAACTGACCGTCGAGGAGAACGTAAGGGCAGTCCTCGAATACATGGACATCCCGAGGCCCGAGCAGGAGGCGAGGCTTAAAGACCTCCTCGAAGAGCTCGGAGTGCTGCATATCGCCAAATCAAAGGCATACGCCCTTTCGGGCGGCGAGAGGAGAAGGGTCGAGATAGCAAGGGCGCTAGTAAACTCCCCGGCATTCCTCCTACTTGACGAGCCGTTCTCCGGCATAGACCCCATAGCGGTCGGCGACATCCAGGACATAATGCTAGAGCTGAAGAAAAAGGGCATAGGCATACTGGTAACCGACCACAACGTGGGAGCGACACTGGGCATCTGCGACAGGGCCTATATTGTCGGCTCCGGCAAGCTCCTTAAAACCGGCACGCCGACCGAGATACTCGACTCAAGGCGCGTGAGGGAAGTCTACCTTGGCGACAGGTTCAGGCTTTAAACAGGTCTAACAGGCTGCTGAAAAAGCCCAATCTGCTGCGTCGTCTTCTAAATTCGTCACTGCGGCGTACATGGAAAGTACGCCTCGTTCCTCATTTTTCGACTCCTTGCATCTTGAGCCTTTTGAGCAGCCTGAATGTGGTTTTGAATTTTCAAGCAAACTGCTAAAGTCAATCATCGAGAGGCATAGCCCGCACCAATGGCTTACGAACTCAAACAGGAGCTCAAGCTTACACAGAACCTCGTGATGACCCCGCAGCTGCAGCTTGCGATCAAGCTACTGCAGCTATCGAGGCTCGAGCTCGTCGAGATGGTGCGGGAGGAAGTCGAGACGAACCCGGTCCTCGAGGACCTTTCGGGCCCCGAGGCGGAGGCCGAGGGGCAGGACACCTCCGACCCGGAAGCGGAGGCCGGGGGGCAGGACACCTCCGACCCGGAAACGGAGGCCGGGGGGCAGGACACCTCCGACCCGGAAGCGGAGGCCGGGGGGCAGGAAGCGCCCACTGAGAAGCCCGAAGGCCGCGAGACGGACTGGGATGCCTACATAGATGCGCTGAGCCAGTACCAGTCCGGCGGGATTGATTTCAGCGAGCGGGACGAGGAGGACGACTACGTGTCGAACCTCTCGGACCGGGGCGAGAGCCTCTCTGAGCACCTCCTCTGGCAGCTCAGGATGCAGGGGCTTCCGGATGCGGAATTCGCTACGGGCGAGTTCATCATCGGCAATATCGACGAGGACGGCTACCTGAGGGTCATAGAGCGCGGCCAGATGGGGGACGGCGAGTACGAGGCCGCTACCCTGGCCGAGGTCGCCGCGGCGACCGGCGCGTCCCCGGAGGACGTGCTCCGCGTCCTCGAAATGATTCAGCAGTTCGACCCCCTCGGGGCAGGCTCGCGCACCCTGAGGGAGTGCCTCCTTGTCCAGGCCAGGAGCCTTCCGGTCCGCGACACCGTCATGGAGGAGGTCATATCGTCCCACCTCGACAAGCTCGCCGGCAAGAACTTCAAGGCCATAGCCAGGGCACTGGGGGTGGAGGTCGAGGAGGTGCTCGAGGCCGCGAGGAACATAAGCAGGGGCCTCAACCCCATGCCGGGCGCGGGCTTCGGCAGGGACGAATCCAGGGCGGTGCTCCCTGACATATACATACACAAGGTAGGTGAGGATTACGTCATATCGCTCAACGAAGACGGGATGCCGAAGCTCAAAATAAGTAAGAACTACATGAAGCTACTTAAGGCGGACGGCGCGTCGGCCGAGCAGGCCAGGGGGTATATACAGGACAAGCTCAGGAGCGCGCAGTGGCTCATAAAGAGCATCCACCAGAGGCAGCGCACCATCTACAAGGTGGTCGAGTGCATAGTGAAGTTCCAGAGGGAGTTCCTGGACAAGGGCTTGAAGCACCTTAAGCCGCTGGTCTTGAAGGACGTGGCAGTGGAGATAGGGATGCACGAGTCCACGGTGAGCAGGGTCACCTCGAACAAGTACGTCCAGACACCCAGGGGCATATTCGAGCTCAAGTACTTCTTCTCTAACGGCATAGCCGGCGACGGCGGCGAGGCGGTCGCCGTCGAGTACATAAAGGAGAAGGTCAGGAAGATCATAGAGTCAGAGGACCCTAAGTCGCCCTTGAGCGACAAGCAGATAGTCGAGGCGTTGAAGGAGTCCGGCATAGTGGTCGCAAGGAGGACCGCCACCAAGTACAGGGAGGCGCTGGGTTTCCAGTCCTCGAACAGGAGAAAGGTACATTTCTGAGGAGGGCCGGTACGAGGCCGTTTTTTTACGGTATTGACTTTCCCTTTCTTAATGCATAAAAATAGCATGTTCCCGGAAGGCGCCCCGCAGTCCGCGAAACGCATTATTCCCCATACCATACGGAGGTCAATTACATGCAGATCAGCGTCACTTTCAGGCACATGGAATCCTCTGACGCCCTGAAAAGCTATGCGGAGGAGAAATCCGGGAGGCTCGCCAAGTACCTCCTTGAGCCGGCGGAGATACATTGGGTGCTCTCGGTCGAGAAGATACGGCACATCGCCGACGCGACCGTTACAGCTAACGGCGTTACCCTGAAGGCCCAGTACGACACTCAGGACATGTACTCGGCGATTGACATGGTCATCGACAAGATCGAGGGCCAGGCCATGAAGCACAAGGACAGGGCAAAGGACCACAAGTCGCCCAACGGCGAGTCGGCTTCCATCAGGTACACCGCGGTCCCCGAGGGAGAGGCAGCTCCGGCGCCGGAGCGTAGGATCGTAAAGAAGGAGAACCAGTTCGTAAAGCCCATGTCCGTGGAGGAGGCCTCCATGCAGATGGACGTAATGAAGGGCGACTTCCTGGTCTTCACCGATTCGGGCACGGGTAATACAAGCGTCATTTACAGGCTCAAGGACGGGGACTACGGGCTTATAGAGACCACCACAAGGTAGGGAGAAGCCCGCCTTTATAGCAGGCAGGAAGGCCAGGGCAAGCCCTGGCCTTCTGGCGTATCCCCTATCAGGGTGTTGAAAAGCACCCTGATAAGCAATCCACTGATGGATTGCCAAATTGAGAAGAGTATCCAAGTCGAGCAATTTGTGAGGCTTGGACGGATTCATTCCGGCCAAGCCGTAGTTGAAAAGTCCAGGAAGGACTTTTTCAACATCCTGCTAGGCGGCGAGGACGCAATGAGACTGGCTGACGTACTGAGCGAAGACCGCATCATGACAGGCCTCGAGGCCGGCGAGAAGAAAGAGCTCCTCGAAAAGATGGTATCGAGGGCGGCCTCGCTCGATAACGCTGTCGAGAAGGACGCGGTCCTCAATGCCCTCCTCGAAAGGGAGAGGCTCGGCACCACGGGAATAGGCCACGGAGTCGCCATACCCCACGGCCGCGTGAAGGGGCTGAAGGAGATAATCGTCTTTTTCGGGAGGAGCGAAAAGGGCGTCGATTTCGACTCGATGGACAGGATGCCCGTGCACCTTTTCTTCCTCATAATGGCCCCGGAACACTCGGCGGCCGCCCACCTCAAGGTGCTGGCCGGCATATCGCACCTCCTTAAGAACCAGGACCTGAGACTTAAGCTCATGAACGCGAACGGCAGGTCCGAGATATACAGGGCCATCATCGAGGCCGAGAGGAGGAACGGCGTCTTCTGACGCTTTTGGTCGAGCATGGGCGTACCCGTAAGAGAGCTTATAGACTGCGAGCAGGCGGAACGTTTCAGCCTGAGGCTCGTGACAGGGGAAAAGGGCCTGGGGCGCGAGGTGACGACCTCCCGCATACAGAAGCCGGGCCTCCTTCTTACCGGGCTCCTCGAGGAACTCCACTCGGACAGGCTCCAGATATTCGGCGCCGCGGAGATAAACTACCTTAAGCGCCTCGAGGAGGACGAGCTCGAAGACGTCCTCAAGGTCTTCAAGCCGGAGCTCCCTGCCATAATCATAGCCAGGGACCTCGAGCCACCCGGGTTCCTCGTCGACATTTGCGCCGGGAAGGACATACCGCTCTTCATAACGCCGCACACCTCCTCGGTGCTCATCGAGCGCGTGACCAAGTACCTCGAGGAGCGGCTTGCGCCATCGCTTACCATGCACGGCGTGCTGGTGGACGTGCTTGGAGTGGGGGTCCTCATTGCCGGGAAGAGCGGCATCGGGAAGAGCGAGTGCGCCCTTGACCTCGTATCTAGGGGGTACAGGCTCGTCTCCGACGACGTGGTCATAGTGAAGCGCATGCCCCCGAACATACTCATCGGCAGGAGCTCGGAGCTTATCAAGTACCACATGGAGATAAGGGGCCTCGGGATAATAAACGTAAAAGACCTCTACGGCATAACCGCCATCAGGGAAAGAAAGCAGATGGACATAGTGGTCGAGCTCGTCAAGTGGGAGAGCGAGACCGAGTACGACAGGCTGGGCCTCGAGGAGAACACCTTCTCCATACTCGGCGTGGACCTACCGTACCTCAAGGTCCCGGTAAGCCCCGGAAGGAGTGTGGCGACGATAGTCGAGGTCGCCGCGAGGAACCAGATATTGAAGATAATGGGCCACCACCCGGCAAAGGCGCTTGAACGGGAGCTCGACAACGCCATGAAGGTGCTCAAGAAGTGAAGGACATAAGGCTCGTTGTGATCTCCGGGCCATCGGGCTCGGGCAAGAGCACCGCCATAAAGGCATTGGAGGACCTCGGCTTCTACTGCGTGGACAACATGCCCGTGGCGCTCCTTCCCAAGTTCCTGGAGCTCCTCCCCCGCTCCGGCGAGATAGAGCGCGTGGCCGCGGTCGTCGACGTAAGGGAGAGGGGGTTCCTCAAGGACTTCATACCGGTCCTCTCGGAATTGAAGGCAGGAGGGTGCCGCCTCGAGGTCATGTACCTTGAGGCGGACGACGGTGAGCTCGTCCGGAGGTTCAGCGAGACCAGGAGAAGGCATCCGCTCGCAGCCGAGGAGAGCCCGCTCGAGGGGCTCTCCAGGGAGAGGGAGGCGCTTAAGGACCTCAAGGCCCATGCAGACCGGGTCATAGACACTACCGAGTTCAACGTCCACCAGCTGCGGGACCTCATAAAGGACATATTCTCAGGGCCCGCGGAGCGCGAGAGGATGGCCCTGAACCTCATCTCCTTCAGCTACCGCCACGGCATACCGGCCGACTCCGACCTCGTCATGGACGTAAGGTTCCTGCCTAACCCGTATTTCGTGAATTCGCTTAAGCGCCTCGACGGAACGGACGCCAGCGTCCGCGACTACCTGCTTTCGAGGGACGAGGCCGCGGAGTTCCTTTCGAGGTTCAAGGAGTTCCTCTCCTATCTCATCCCCCTTTACTGGAAGGAGGGGAAGTCATATCTGACCATCGCCGTGGGCTGCACGGGCGGAAGGCACAGGTCGGTAGCAATGGTAGAGGCGCTTTCCGAAGGCCTGAACTCCGAAAAAGTGGTGGTCAGGAAAAGGCACAGGGACATCGGCAAGACATAAAAAACGTGGGAAGGATTGAGATGATAGGAGCTGTAATCGTCACGCACGGCAGGCTCGCGGAGGCGCTACTCGAGGCAGCCGAGGCGATAACCGGCAAGGTGGAGGGAGTAAGGATACTGACCCTCTCGAGATCGGACACAACCGACGGCATACGGGACGTCCTCCGGGCCGCCGTGAGCGAGGTTGACTCTGGAAAGGGAGTGCTCGTCTTTACCGACATGTTCGGCGGTACGCCCACCAACATTGCCCTCTCGGCTTTCGAGGAGGACAGGGTGGAGGTCATAACCGGGGTGAACCTCCCCATGGTCCTGAAATACGTAAGCCACAGGTCGGACAAGGGGCTCGGCGAGCTTTCGGAGCTCCTTAAGGAGTACGCGAGGAAGTCCATAGTGCTCGCGGGCGAAATGCTGAAGGATAAGAAATAGGAAAAGGCCCCGCCGTTTTGATAAAATATTCAAGGGGGCGCATCCGGCCTAACATATGCTGATCCTTATCAGGGTAGACGACAGGCTGCTGCACGGGCAGGTAATATGCTCCTGGGTGCCATTCACCAGGGCGGACGCGCTTATAGTAGCCTCGGACGAGGCGGCCGGCGACCGGCTCGCGGCGGACATCATCGCGGCCTGCGGCTGCGATGAGCTTAGCGTCCACGTGAAATCGGTCTCGGAAGCGGTGCTCTCTCTTTCAGGGCTCTCGGAGAAGAGGGTGATGCTCGTGGTCGGCGACCTGAAAGACGCGATGAGGCTCTACGAGGCCGGGACGAGGTTCAAGGCCCTGAACCTGGGTAACATACACCACGAGGGCGGAAGGAGGATAACCCCTTCCATAATCGTGAACAAAGAGGACGAGGAGATAATGGAGCGCTTCGAGGCAATGGGAGTGGAGCTCGAGATACGGGACGTCCCGAGGAGCGCGCCAGTTACGTATGTCTCCGAGCGCAAATAGAGGCACCCGCAAATAAATGGTAATGACAGCCGGGCACCGGGCGCAAGGCAAGCATGCCGCGTCGTCGGGCCCGGCGCTGGGAAAGAGGACCTGATGGAGAGCGGACAGGGCAGCGCGACAAGCCTGGAGAAGACCTATACGATAAAGAACAAGCTCGGCCTGCACGCCAGGGCGGCCGCGCTTTTCGTTCAGCTTGCGAACAGGTTCGACTCCGAGATACTGGTCAGGAAGGACGACCAGGAAGTGAACGGCAAGAGCATAATGGGGATACTCATACTCGCAGCCACCCAGGGCTCAAAGGTGACGCTCCGCGTCGAGGGGAGCGACGCCGAAGGCGCCCTCGGGGCCCTCGGCGAGCTCATCGACAGTGGTTTTGGTGAGGATTGATGCCTGACAGCAGGAAACAAGTCATATTGATGAAGGGCATAGGCGTGTCTTCCGGCATCGTCATCGGAAGGGCCTATCTCCTTGAGCGTGGCAAGGTCGAGCCCGCCCAGTTCTGCTATCTCGAGCCATCCGAGACCGAGCGCGAGATCGAGCGGTTCAAGAACGCCATGAAGGCGTCCAGGGACCAGCTCATGCGCATCAGGAACCGGATGGAGAAGGACGGCAAGGGCAAGGAGCACATCCGCATCATAGACGCGCACCTGATGATCCTCAAGGACAACATGCTCATAAACGACACCATGAAGGTGATACGCGAGCAGAGGGTCAACGCGGAATGGGCGCTGAAGACGGTCCTCAAGGAACTGATGGACTACTTCGAGAAGATGGACGACCAGTACCTCCGCGAGCGCGCGATGGACATAGAGCACCTGGTGAACAGGGTTCTCCTCAACCTCATGGGCCGGAAGCACGAGTCGGTCTCGGCAATAAAGGAGCCGGTCGTCGTGGTAGCGCACGACCTCGCGCCGACCGACACCGCCCAGATGGTACGGGGCACCGTGCTCGGGTTCCTCACGGACGTCGGCGGCAAGACCTCGCATACGGCCATAATGGCGCGCTCCCTCGAGATACCAGCGGTCGTGGGCCTCGAATCCATAACCAGGAAGGCCGAGTCCGGCGATATAGTCATAGTGGACGGCACGACCGGCACGGTCATCATAAACCCCTCCGAGAGCGTAGTCGAGGTCTACAAGAGGAGGCGGGAGCGGTACGAGAACTACGGCAAGGCCCTCTTCCACTACAAGGACCTCCCGAGCGAGACTACCGACGGCAGGCGCGTAAGGCTCATGGGCAACATGGAGATTGTGGAGGAGATAGACTCCCTCATAGAGCACGGCGCAGAGGGCATAGGCCTCTACAGGACCGAGTTCCTGTACCTCAACAGGAAGGACCTGCCGACCGAAGACGAGCACGTGAAGGCCTACCGCCAGGTCGCGAAGAGGATGTCCCCGCACCCGGTGGTCATAAGGACCCTCGACGTGGGAGGGGACAAGGTGCTTACCCAGGCAGCCCCGCCGGACGAGATAAACCCGGCCATGGGCCTCCGGGCAATAAGGTTCTGCCTCAAGAACGTGGACATCTTCAAGACCCAGCTCCGGGGCATACTCAGGGCCAGCGCCTACGGGGACATAAAGGTGATGTTCCCCATGATATCCGGCATAGAGGAGATAAGAAGGGCGAAGCAGATACTCGAGGAGTGCAAAAAGGAGCTCAAGGGCGAGGGCAAGCCCTTCAACCAGGACATCGAAGTGGGCGTCATGATAGAAGTGCCCTCCGCCGCCATGATAGCCGACCTCATCGTCAAGGAGGTAAGGTTCATCTCCATCGGCACGAACGACCTCCTGCAATACTCGCTCGCGATAGACAGGGTGAACGAGCACGTCGCATACCTTTACGAGCCCTTCCACCCGGCGGTCCTCCGGATAATAAAGGGGGTCATAGAGGCCGCCAACAAGGCAGGGGTGAGCGTATCCGTATGCGGCGAGATGGCCGGTGAGCCGGAGTACGCCCTCATACTACTCGGCTTCGGGGTTGACCACCTCTCGATGAACGCGTATTCGATACTGAGGGTAAAGAGGCTCATAAGGTCCATAAGCCACGCCGAGGCCAGGAAGATATGCAGGAACATACTCGGATTCGCAACGGCCAAGGAGGTCGAGGACCAGATAAACGCCAAGCTCCCAGGGCTCTACAGGGAGGAATTCTGGAGCTGAGGGCGGCGGCATCCTCCTTTTTTTGCGCCCGGCATCCAGAGGTGTTTTTGGTTGACAAACACCGGGAAAGGTTCAATAATAACGAATTCTCGGCCTTTACAAAGACTAAGGAGGCGCCAAAACAATGGGAACGAGGGAGTACCTTTTCACTTCGGAATCAGTCACCGAGGGGCATCCGGATAAAGTAGCTGACCAGGTATCTGACGCGGTATTGGACGCGCTCTTGAAGGAGGACCCCAAGAGCAGGGTCGCTTGCGAGACCCTCGTCACCACCGGCCTCGCCCTTATAGCCGGCGAGATAACCACAAAGGCGAGGATCGACTACCAGGACATCGTCAGGGAGACGATAAAGGATATCGGCTACACGGACGCGTCAATGGGCTTTGACTGCAAGACGTGCGCCGTCATGGTCACCCTCGACAGGCAGTCGCCCGATATAGCGATGGGCGTGGACTGCGGGGCGGAAAAGGAGCAGGGCGCCGGCGACCAGGGCCTCATGTTCGGGTACGCCTGCGACCACACCTCCGAGTTCATGCCCATGCCCATAGACCTTGCGCACAAGATAACCGCCAGGCTCGCGGAGGTCAGGAAAAAGGGAATACTTGATTTCATAAGGCCGGACGGCAAGAGCCAGGTCACCATTAAATACGTGAACGGCAGGCCCACGACCGTCGACGCGGTGGTGGTATCAAGCCAGCACGCGCCCGAGGTCAGCCAGTCCAAGCTCAAGGAAGCGATAATCGAGGAGGTCGTGAAAAAGGTCGTGCCGGCGGACCTCCTGACCTCGAAGACCAAATACTTCATAAACCCCACCGGCAAGTTCGTCGTGGGCGGCCCGCACGGCGACTGCGGCCTCACCGGCAGGAAGATAATCGTCGACACCTACGGCGGCCACGGCAGCCACGGCGGCGGCGCCTTCTCCGGCAAGGACCCGTCCAAGGTCGACAGGAGCGCTTCCTACTTCGCCAGGTACATAGCAAAGAACGTGGTCGCCGCGGGGCTCGCGTCCGAGTGCGAGGTGCAGCTCGCGTACGCGATAGGCGTTGCCGAGCCGGTCTCGGTCATGATCGACACCTTCGGGACCGAGAAGATACCCGTCGAGAAGATAGAGGAGATAGTAAAGGCCAACTTCCGCATGAAGCCCGCGGACATAATAAAAGACCTCGACCTCCTGCGTCCCATATACAGGAAGACCGCGGCATACGGGCACTTCGGCAGGAGCGAGTCCGGTTTCAGCTGGGAGCTCACTGACAAGGCCGAGGCATTGAGAAAGGCAGCCGGCGTCGTTGCCTGAGCTGTCCTGACGCTTGAATGACTTTGGCGGGGAGCTACCCCCGTCGAAGTCATTCTTTTATCTGCGAACAAATAAAATTTGTTGGAGGGAAGATGGATTTTCACGTGAAGAACATGAAGCTCAGCCAGGCTGGAAGGAAGAGGATTGAATGGGCTGAGACGGACATGCCGGTCCTGAGGAAGGTAAAGGACAGCTTTTCGAAGAAAAAGCCCCTCAAGGGGACGAGGCTCGCGGCCTGTCTCCATGTGACCACCGAGACCGCGAACCTCATGGTAACTCTCAAGGCGGGAGGCGCCGACGTGGTGCTCTGCGCGTCGAACCCGCTGAGCACCCAGGACGACGTCGCCGCGTCCCTCGTCAAGGACTACGGCATCCCGGTCTTCGCGATAAAGGGCGAGGACAACAAGACCTACTACAGGCACCTCAACGCGGCGCTTGATTTCAAGCCGAACATCACCATGGACGACGGCGCCGACCTCGTATCCCTCCTCCATACAAAGAGGAAGGGCGCGGCCGACGACATCATAGGCTCGACCGAGGAGACGACGACCGGCGTTATAAGGCTCAAGAGCCTGGCCGTGAACAAGCTCCTCAAGTTCCCGGTCATAGCCGTGAACGACGCGTTCACCAAGCACTTCTTCGACAACCGCTACGGCACGGGCCAGTCGACCCTGGACGGGATACTCCGCGCAACCAACAGGCTCTTCGCGGGCTCGTCATTCGTCGTATGCGGCTACGGCTGGTGCGGCAAGGGCGTTGCCATGAGGGCCAGGGGCATGGGCGCGAACGTCATCGTTACCGAAATCGACCCGCTTAAGGCGCTTGAGGCCGTCATGGACGGGTTCAGGGTCATGCCCATAGCCGAGGCTGCGAAGCACGGGGACTTCTTCTGCACTGTCACCGGAAACCTTAACGTCATAAGGAAAGAGCACTTCCTCAAGATGAAGGACGGGGCGCTTGTGTCTAACTCCGGCCACTTTAACGTCGAGCTCGACCTCGAGGGGCTTAAGTCCGTCAGCAAGGGGAAGAAGGTGCTCCGCGACTTCGTCGAGGAATACACGCTCAGGAACGGCAGGACCGTATGCGTTCTCGGCGAGGGCAGGCTCATAAACCTGGCGGCCGCAGAGGGGCACCCGGCGAGCGTCATGGACATGAGCTTCGCCAACCAGGCGCTCGCGGCGGATTTCCTCGTTAAAAAGGGGCACACCCTCGCGAGGGAGGTCTACACGGTCCCGCAGGAGATTGACAAGGAGATAGCGAGGCTCAAGCTCATGTCGCTCGGGATGAACATAGACACCCTCACGAGCGAGCAGAAGAAATATCTCGCTTCATGGGAGATGGGCACATAGCATGGCCTGACAGGGGGAGCGGGGACAAAGGTTCCCGCCCCCTTTTCATTTAAACCAAAAAACCTTTACATGAACGCGAGTTGTGCTAAAATATAGGTTCAAAGGTTGATGGTGACCGGGACCTGCCTACGTCAGGCGGAAGATGTAACCCATGAATTCGCTATCTATTTTGGCGGGAACTTCTCTATTTGCCCTTCTGGCGGGACCCAGTCCTGGCCGGCCCAGCCATCTTTCACTTCCCCCGGCCATATCGGCACGCACTGCTCCATATCCTTGCAGGCAAACGGCTTGAGGGCCGTGTCCGGATTATCAGGACCTTCATCTTTGACGGGCGGCTGTAGGTGGCTAAGAGAGACTTGAAATCAGAGCGGTTCAGGGAATTCCTTGCCGAGGCTGAGGACGTCCTCAACTCCATGGGGAAGGGGCTCGCGAAGCTCGGCAAGGGCGTGAAGGCCGGCATAATAGACCCCGCCGTTCTCAACAGCGTCTTCCGTTCCGCCCATACGCTCAAGGGCATGTGCGGCATATTCGAGCAGGCCGATCTCGCCGCTCTCAGCCACTCGATGGAAGACACCCTCGACCTCCTCCGCCTGGGGAGGATCGCCCTCACCGACGACGTCCTCTATAACATCATGAACGCCCAGGACCTGATGGCGAAGATAATCGCCTCAAAAGGCTCCGGGGACTTTACCGGCGAGATAGAGGCCGCGAAGACGGCCCTCGCGATGATGCAGCATGTAAAGAGGACCAGGCCCAAAGACGAGTTCGCGAAAGACCTCGTATCCGTCCTAACCGACTACGAGGACCACAGGCTCCGCGAAAACCTGCGGGGCGGCAAGAACATACTTATAGTGAGCGTAAGGTTCCCCATCACCAGCTTCGACAGGGGATACATGGCGCTCACGGACCTCTTGAAGACCGAGTCCGAGGTCATAGCTACTCTCCCTTCATCCAAGACCAGCCACGAGTTCCTCCACTTCGACATACTCATCGGCACGGCAAGGGACAGGCATTTCCTGGCGGACCTCGTAAAGGACATCGCGGAGCCGGAGATAAAGGTGCTTGCCGAGCCCGCGGCAAGGCCGGAAAGCCGCGAGTTCGAGGTCATAAAGGGGACCGGCGGATACGTCCACCACGGAAGGGCGGGTTCGCTCCGGAGGGTGAGCAACACCGTCAGGGTGAACATATCCAAGCTCGATTCCATAATGAACCTAATTAGCGAGCTCGGCATATTGAAATCCGACATAGCCGCGCTGAGTTCCGATCTCAAGGGGCACCACGAGTTCTCCGTCTACGGGATAGAGCTCTCGAAGACCGGGAAAAACCTCGACAGGAAGCTTTCCGAGCTCAGGGACAGCGTCCTCGACGTGAGGATGGTCCCCATAGGCCAGCTCTTCGGGAGGTTCGACGCCTTCATCGGGAAGCTTTCCAGGGAGACCGGGAAGGAGATGAGGATCGTCACTTACGGCGACGAGACCGAGCTCGACAAGCTCATAGTCGAGGAGCTTGCCGACCCTCTAATGCACATAATCAGGAACGTGGCAGACCACGCCATAGAGGCCCCGGTCGTGAGGGAGGCGCTGGGCAAGCCCAGGACAGGCACCATAACCTTTTCGGCCTACCAGAAGGGGAACCACGTGGTCGTGGAGGTCAAGGACGACGGCGCCGGCATTGACATAGACCTCGTCAAGGATAAGTCCGTCGCGAAGGGGCTCATAACCAGGGAGTACGCGGACGGGCTTTCAAGGCAGGAAGCGCTTGAGCTCATATTCACCCCCGGTTTTTCCACCAGGGACGTCGTGAGCGAGACCTCGGGCAGGGGCGTCGGCATGGACGTCGTGAAGGAGAACATAACCCGGCTTTCCGGCATAATCGACATCGAGACCGTAAAAGGCAAGGGGACCCGGCTTGTACTAACGATACCCATAACGCTCGCGATAATCCAGGCACTCATAATCGAGGACGCCGGGAAGAGGTACGCGGTGCCGCTCAATTCCGTCGTGGAGATATTGGAATTAAGGGCCGCTTCACTCGCTTCCGTGGACAGCGAGGGGGCCATAAGCGTGGAGGACAGGGTCGTGCCTGCCGTGAGGCTGTCGAGGTTTTTCGGCCACCCCCATTCGGGTAGCAGCCACGCTTACGGCATAGTCGCCGGGCTTGCCGAGCACAGGCTCTGCCTCGTCGTGGACCATCTGCTGGAGGAGCTTGACGTCGTAATAAAGCCCCTTTCTAGGATGCTCAAGGCCCCGGGCATCGCGGGCGCGACCGACATAGGGGCCCAGGGCACCATGCTGGTGCTGGACGTCACTGGCATACTCGAAAAGGTCATGCGGGAGAGGAAGGCCGGGCTCCCGGCGCGGACTGCAGGCGTATGAAGAAGACGATAAGGCTCAAGATAGCCGAGGAGGCCCCGCGTCAGGCGACCGTTGCGCCGACCGTCGAGAACTACGACGAGAGCCTCGACCACAGGAAGAAATCCGCCGAGGGGACGATCAACATCATCTCGTTCTTCCTCGGGGCGGACGAATACGCATTCGAGGTCTCCGAGGCCGTGGAGGTATTGAGGCCAAGGCAGGCGACAGAGGTCCCGTGGACCCCGGCTTACATACAGGGCATCCTTTCGGTAAGGGGCGAGATGGTGCCGGTCCTTGATCTGAAGATGCGCCTCGGGCTGGGGAAGGTAAACGGCAGGCCTACAGCCAGGATACTCGTCGTCGCCGTGGAAGACCTGAAGGCCGGCCTCCTGGTAGACAGGCTCTCCGGAGTAAAAGAGGTGCCCGCCAGGCTCCTTGAGCCGCCTGAGGATTCCGAGCCACAAGCCGCCTTCATGAAGGCCGTGATACATGACGGGGAAAGGGTAATAAGGCTCCTCGACGCAGGAGTGCTGATAGCCGTAGAGAATTGATGAAGAGCTTCAGGTCGAAATATACCAGGCCTGATTTCCAGTTCATCCGGTTCCGGCTCGGCACCATCGAGTTCGGCATCGAAATTGGCGAGGTAAAGGAGATACTGAGGCTCAAGGAGCCGCAGAAGGCGCAGTGGGCTCCAGGTTTTATCGAGGGGCTCATAAAGGTGAGGTCGATGACGCTGCCGGTAATAGACCTCAGGAAAAGATTTTCCTTCCAGGCAGCGCCTGCGGAAACAGCAAGGATTATAGTTACTTCGGCAGATTCCCTGATAATCGGTCTTATTGTTGACGAGGTCTCGGACATCGCGCTCGGGGCCAGGGAGGTCACGTTAAGACCAGAGCCCTCGGGCTCTGGATGGGACGACTGTCTCGAAGTCACTGTCGAGACCGGGAGCGGGAAGGTCCTCATCATAAATCCTTCTAAGGTCTTAAGCGACGAGGAAAAGAGGTTCCTGGCATGCCCGGTAAAGGACGAATAACGGACGCCCGGGCCGTCCAGCGGAATACTGTGCCGCTACATCAGGTTCAATTGCCTTGAAAATCCACCGATTCCCGTGATAAATTTATTTCCGTGATACCGGCAATCCAAAAGATGAAAAGGGCTTTTGAGACGGCCCGGATAAGGGCCGTTTTTTCGTCTCTCCTCCTGGCGTTAGTCATAGCCGGGTTTTCGGGGTGCGCGACCGCCCCGGAGGTCTATAAGAGGGACGCTGCCGAGCTCTATAATTCCGGCATGCAGGCCTATCTCGGCGGCAGGCTGGAAGAGGCCGACAAGAGCTTCAGGTCCCTCCTCGAGGACCATCCGATGAGCCCGTATTCCACCGAGGCCGAACTCCTCCTGGGAGACGTCAGCTACGCGATGGAGAATTACGAGGACGCCAGCGCCTATTACGCCAATTTCATCGCGCTCCGCCCGGCCCACGCCAGGGCGTCTTACGCGCTCTTCCAGAAGGGCATGAGCCACATGAAGGAGGTGCTCTCCCTCGACAGGGACCAGACCTCGACGAGAAAGGCCCTGTTCGCTTTCGAAGACCTCATTGCCGCATACCCTGGTTCACCGTACGCGGAAAGGTCAATGGAGTTCATCGCGTTCCTCAGGGGGCGGCTCGCCGAGAGGGAATTCTACGTCGCCAGCTTTTATTTCAAGAAGAAGAACTACAAGGGCTCGCTCGGCCGGCTGAGGGACATACTCGCCGAATACCCGGACGCAGGCATAACCGACAAGGCCCTTTTCTACATAGGCGAGTCCTATCTCAAGCTCGGCGAAAAGGGACTTGCCGAGGACGCCTTCTCCACTCTTCTGAAAAACTACCCGGAAAGCCCTTACGCAGGGGACGCTAAAAACAGGCTGCGCGCGGGATAGCCGCTCAGCTGACAAAAAACATCGATAATATCGTTCAGTCTGCTCAAAAAGCGCAGGATGCAAGCAGCCGAAAAAGAGGAATGGGCCGTGTTTCTGTACGTCGGGCCCGTTTTTGAAGGCTGGCACTCAAGTGCTTAATAAGCAGGCTGTCAGGAGGAATATGGAAAAGGGCTGGCAGCATGAATACGACCTCGGCAAAAAAGCGTTCGAAGAGAGGGACTACGAGGAGGCGCTCGCCCGCCTCGAGAAGGTGGCTGCGGAGAAGACCGCCTTCGCCGACGTGCACAACATGCTCGGGCTCGTTTACTACAACGCGTCCAGGCACGAGGACGCCATAGCGGCGTTCCGGAAGGCCATCGAAATAAACCCGAACTACACCGAGGCCTCGCTCAATCTCGCGGTCGTCTATAACGAGCTCGGCAGGTTCGATAAATCGGCCGAGGTCTACACGCTCGCGAAGCAGGCAAGGCAGGACGCGCATTCCTACCTGGACCCGTTTGTGAAGGGCAAGCTCGCCAACATGCACTCGAACCTCGCACGCATCTATAAAGACCTGGGCTTCTACGCCGAGGCGGTAGAGGAGTACAGGAAGGCCCTCAGGCTCAGGCCCGAGTTCGCTGACATAAGGACGAGCCTCGGCGTTTCGTTGAGGGACATGAGGGACTTTGACGCCGCCGTTACGGAGCTTAAGGAGGCCGTAAGGCTGAACCCCTCGTACCCTGATTCGAGAATTCAGCTCGGGCTCACCTATTACGCCGTGGGGCGGCGCGAGGACGCCGGGACCGAGTGGCAGGGCGTGCTCCGCGACCACCCGGACCACAGGATGGCACGGATGTACATGAACCTCCTGCTTGCGCCTGCCCGGAAACCGGAGTGACAAGCAACGGCGTTTTGCCGGATGTGAATGGGCGTAAATAAAAGGCCCCCGTGAATACGGGGGCCTTTTAAATTGTCCAGGCGCTTATTACCGCTTCCAGCCGTGCCCGTCCCCGGCAAGGACCGATGCGTCGAACTCCAGCTTCTGCTCAGGCGTAAGGAGGCTCCTGACCTTTATCATGTGGTCGTATTTGGTCTCGAGGGATTTTGCCTTGAGCCCGGATATCTCCGAGGCGAGCCTCGATATCGCCTTCCTGTCCGGGTTGTCTGAGGCGACCTCTTTTCTTATGTCCGTTTCCTTAAGCTCCAGCGCGGCCTTAAGCGAGGCGAGCTCCTTTTTGAGCTCCACCTTGAGGCGCTTCACTTCGGTCTTCTGCTCGCCGGTAAGGTCCTTTATCCATTGCTTGCCGCCGTGCTTGTGGTCCTTGTGCTTGCCTTCGCATCCTGCATGCTCTTTTTTATGATATTCCTTATGATGTTCCTTGCCGTGCGTTCCAGGCTCGGCGTGCACGACAGACGCCGCGAGTGTCCCTGCCGTGAGGAGCGCGGCCAGCATAACCAGTGGTTTTCTTGCCGATAGTCTCATTCTCTTCCCTTGCCTCCTTAAGGCAACCTCTAAAAATTGATCTTTTCCCCGGACTCTGTGTCAGGCCGTTAATAAAAATGCTCACATATTGACATATATGCTCCGCTTTTTATTCCCGGCCTTCCTTGATTGCGGGAAAAATTTCTAATTTTTCGAGGTTGCCTAATTGAGTGTTCCGGGCGAAGTGTGCGCCCGTTTCCATTGCCTCTCGGCCATCCGCTTTTCCATCCTCTTCTCGAGGAGCTCTATATACCTTTCCTGCTGGTCCCTGTCGAGGACCGCCTTTTCCCTCAGCATGTGCTCGATCGCCTGGGCTTCGATCATGCCCTGTACCTTGCCTATCCCGGCGAGCGAGGCGTTTATGGAAGCCATGTCAGGCTCCTCCTCCCTGAGGAGCCTGAATATCTGCCTCCTTTTTTCCGCAAGCTCGCCGTGCGATGCCAGTATCGACGCCCTGAATTTTTCGTTCTCTTCCTTGAACAACGCCTTCTGCTCGGGAGTGAGCTTGAGTTTCTCAGAAACCGCCTCGTGCCTTTTTTCGGCCTTGCCGAGGGAGGTCCCGCATTCCTTGAGGTAGAAAAAACCCGCCGCCCCGAGGATGGTTACGTTGAAGAGAAGCGATATGAAGAGTACGGGTTTCAGAAACCTACTGCCCATTGCCGTTCTCCTTTATTGACAGGTAGATGTCGCCCAGGGACTCGGGCGGCACGGGGCCGAGGTCTTCCGGCTGAACCGACGCCACGAGGCTTGAGTACGACTGTTCCAGGGCCGCGTTCTCGGCCCCGCTGGAAAAGAGGTTGTCCGAGAGCACCCCGGCCGAGTATATCCCGAGCGCCATAACGAATGCGGCAGCCGCGGCCTCCGCGAACTTGAGGCGTAGCGGCATGGCCCTGAACCAGCCGAACGCGCCCTCGTTCCCGGCGTCGAGCCCCTCGTCCCTGATCCTTTCCATCACCCCGGACGCGAAGCCAGGGGGCGCGCTGAACCTCGGGGCCGACCGGAGGGCGTCCCTGACCGCGGCGTGAACTCGGGCCTCCTCGGCGCACCCGGGGCACGAGCCCAGGTGCTCGACAAGCCCCTTCCGGACGCCGTCACCGGCGAGGCCGTCGAGATGTTCAGATAAGAGGTCCTTTGCACTTTTACAGTCCATTTCAGCTCCTTGTAAATAACGACAGGCTTAACGGATTTGTTCCATTTGAGCGTGGAGAAGCCTCTTGAGCTCATCCCTCGCCCTCGATATCCTCGATTTAACGGTCCCTATCGAGACGCCTAACGCCTCGGAGATCTCCTCGTAGGAGAGCCCTTCCAGTTCGTAGAGCACGATGACGGCCCTGAGCTTCTCCGAAAGCCCTGCAATGGCCCTGGAAACAGCCTCAGCGGCCTTTTTGGATTCAAGCGCCGCCTCGGGGCCAGGGGAATCCGACGGGGGCTCAAGCGTGTATTCCTCGCCCTCGCGGCTCGTCGCGGCCAGCGAGACGTGGGCCGGTCTTCTCTTGTAGTCGAGGCAGGAGTTTACGGCGATGCGGGTTATCCAGGCCTGGAAGCTCGGGGAGGGGGTGAACCTGTCGAGGTTACGGTAGGCCTTTACGAACGCGTCCTGTGCCGCGTCCTCCGCATCGGCAGGGCCGAGCATGTAGCGGCAGATGTTGTAGACCCTGTCCTGGTACTTCCTTACGAGGGCCTCGAACGCGGCGTTGTCGCCGGCCCTGGACCTCTCTATAAGAAGTAGCTCGTTATCATTGGTCATACGCGCGCACTCTTACAAATAACTCCGAGGCCCGGCATTTTGTTCCGTGGTGGAAGAAGTTCAGGTGCGTTTTCCCGGAGCCGGGCAGCAGAATATGCCTTGGGAGGTGCAGGGTCAGTGTGCGCGGTAACGCCCGGGTGTGCCGGTATGCCGAAATGTCAGGGCCGGAAAAAAAGCCGGGGAGCCTCAGAGCTCCCCGACGGTCTTGTACGCCTCTTCCAGGGCCTCGTTTATCCTAGCGGCTTCAGGCCCTCCGGCCTGCGCCATGTCCGGCTTGCCGCCGCCCTTGCCGCCGATTATCGGCGCAAGCCTCTTTATTATCTCTCCCGCGCTGTAGCGCCCCGTGAGGTCCCTTGTGACTGCCGCAAGGAGCACGGCCTTCGAGTCCTCTTCTGCGGCGAGCACCACTATGCCTGAGCCGAGCTTCTGCCTGAGGGTGTCGGCCATCTCGCGGAGCTCCTTGCCGCCCCCGGCGACCTTTGCCGCCAGCACTGTTACGCCGTCGACCTTCCGCGCGGCATCCATGAGCTCTCCCGCAGCCCCGGCCTTTTCCCTGCTGCGGAGGCGTTCGATCTCACGCTCGAGCGCACGCTCTTCTTCGAACATCTTCCTTACCTTCTCTGGCACTCCGGCGGGCGGCACCTTTAACGCCTGCGACGCCTCCCTGAGCGCTTCTTCCGCCTGGTTCACGTATTCGAGGGCCGACTCGCCCGTAACGGCCTCTATCCTCCGCACGCCCGCGGCTACAGAGCCCTCTCCCGTTATCTTTATCATGCCTATGTCGCCGGTCCTCCGGGCGTGGGTGCCGCCGCAGAGCTCCGCGCTCACGCCCGGCACCTGCACCATACGGACCAGGTCGCCGTATTTTTCGCCGAAGAAGGCGAGAGCGCCCCTCTGTACAGCCTCGTCATAGGTCAGTACCTCGGTCAGCACCGCCTTGTTGGAAAGGACCGCTCTGTTGGCCTCCCGCTCGATATCGCGGATGAGCTCGGGCCCGAGCTGCTCGAAGTGGCTGAAATCGAACCTGAAGCCCCTCGGGGAGACGAGCGAGCCGGCCTGCCTAACGTGCTCGCCGACCTTTCTCCTCAGGACGGCATGGAGGATGTGGGTGGCCGTGTGGTTTCTCCGCGTCGCGTCTCGCGCCTCGACGTCAATAGCAAGCTCGGCGGTGTCGTCCACGTTTATCGTGCCTTCCTCGACCGTGCAGTAATGGACGATAACGCCGTTTATGGGCCTTCTCGTCCCGTTCACCCTGAGGGTGAAGCCCTTGCCGACGATAACGCCGGTATCCCCGGCCTGGCCGCCGGATTCGGCGTAGAAGGGCGTTTCTCCGGTTATGACCTCGACCTCGTCGCCGTGGTAGGCGGCGTCTACGGTCGCGCCTTCTTTTATGAGGCAGAGCACGTTCGATGAGACCGCGTCCATGTGGTAGCCGACGAACTCTGATTTTAGGCCAGAGTTCGCGAGGCCCTTATAGAGCTCCTGGGAGGACTCCCTGCCTTCGAGCCCCTTCCACGAGGCCCGGGCCATCTTCCTCTGCTCTTCCATGAGGCGGTTGAAGCCATCCTCGTCGATCGAGAAGCCCTCGTGCCTCACGATATCGGCCGTAAGGTCGACCGGGAAACCGAAGGTGTCGTAAAGCCTGAATGCGACGTCTCCGGGCACCACCTTGCCGCCAAGCTCCCTTAATGCCGCGATCTCCTGGTCGAGCAGAGTCAGGCCCCTTTCGAGCGTTTCGAAGAAGCGCTCCTCCTCGCCCCTGGTCGCCCTCGCAACGAGGTCCGCGGCCTTCACGACCTCGGGATATGCCTCGCCCATCGACTCGACGACAGCGGCGTTGACCCTGTAGAGGAAAGGCTCGGTGAGGCCAAGGAACCTGCCGTGGCGTGCGGCCCGCCTGATTATCCTCCTGAGCACGTAGCCACGGCCCTCGTTGCTCGGCAGCACCCCGTCGGCCATGAGGAAGGTGACCGCACGCGAGTGGTCGGCTATGGCCCTTATCGAAACGTCGGTCTCCGGGTTGGAGCCGTATTTAACCGAAGAGAGCTCCTCTATCATGGCGATTATGCGTTCGAAGAGGTCGCTGTCGTAGTTGTTGAGCTTTCCCTGGACAACGGCAGTGAGGCGCTCAAGTCCCATGCCGGTATCTATGCAGGGTTTTGGAAGGGGAGTGAGCTTACCCTCAGCGCTCCTGTCGTACTGCATGAAGACGAGGTTCCATATCTCGAGATACCTGTCGCAGTCGCAGCCGACAGCGCATTCTGGCCTGCCGCAGCCGGCTTCCGGGCCCTGGTCTATGAGTATCTCGGAGCAGGGGCCGCAAGGGCCGGTATCGCCCATTGACCAGAAGTTGTCCTTCTCCCCGAGCCTCACGATCCGCTCCTTGGGAAGGCCCGAGACCTTCTTCCATATCTCCTCGGCCTCCTGGTCGGTCTCGAAGACTGTTACCCAGAGCCTCTCCTTGGGGAGGCCCATCTCGCGGGTAAGAAAGTCCCACGCGTACTCTATGGCGCCCTCCTTGAAGTAGTCACCGAAGGAGAAGTTGCCGAGCATCTCGAAAAAGGTGTGGTGGCGGGCGGTCCTGCCGACGTTTTCGAGGTCGTTGTGCTTGCCGCCGGCCCTCATGCACCTCTGGCAAGAGGCGGCCCTTGCATAGTCCCGGGTTTCCTCCTCCAGGAAGACGCCCTTGAACTGGACCATGCCGGCGTTCGTGAAAAGGAGCGTCGGGTCGCCCTCAGGCACGAGGCCCGAAGAGGGCACGACCGTGTGCCCCTTTTTGGCGAAGAAATCAAGAAAGCGCTTTCTTATCTCCGAAGACTTCATCTTTCATCTTTCCGAAAATGAAATTTTTTCAGGTGAAAAGTTCCAACTGGAAAACAAGGCAATCTCAAAATTGGAGATTGCCCCGTTTTTCCCGTTACTACTCGGAGTTGTGGAAAAGATCGATTTTAGAAGTATGCACAAGTATTATAACACGCCTTCAGGGCCTAATCATCCGAGGGGAGGCCGCCCAGCGCCTGCATTATGGCGGCTGTCGAAAACCCCCTTGCCCGGAGGTGCCTGAAGGCTTTTTCCCTGGCCCTGGGGCCGGTTTCCCTGCTGTTCCTCTTGAGCCAGCGCCTGTAGGCTTCGCGGGCCGAATCTTCCTCGGGCGCGCACCCGGCCAGGGCGGATTTAATCAAGCTTTCCTCAACGCCCCTTGAGGCGAGGTCGCGGGCTATCCTGGCCGGGCCCCAAGCCTTGTGCCTTGAGCGTGATTCCGCCAGGCCCCTTGCAAAACGTTCGTCGTCGAGGAGGCCGGCTAGAAGGAGGTACTCGATTGTCCTGTCGACCTCGCCGCGGTCGAACCCCTTCTGAAGGAGTTTCGATTCCAGCTCCCGGACGCTCCTCTGCCTTACTGACAGCAGCCTGAATGCCGCCTGGGCGGCATCCTTGCTCCCGCCTTCCTTCCTCTCCGTCTTCGCTTTCATTGGCACATGGCGAGGGGAGGTGGTGCCGCGCGCAAGCTCAGAACCTCTCTATGTCCGGAGGCGCGGCCGGGGCGGCCCCGCCGTCTTTTTCGTTCTTCTCGAAGTCCTTCCAGCCCATGTCGCTCGTTCCGGAGACGCCCTTCACCTTGAGCTCGAAATCGGCCGGGTTGCTGGCCTGCATGAGCGCCTCTTCATAGGTGATGAGCCCCTTGTTGAGGAGCGACAGTATCGACTGGTCGAAGGTCTGCATCCCGTAGGTGGTGAAGCCCTTGGATATGGCGTCCGAAATGTCCTTGGTCTTCTCCTTGTCCTCGATGCACTCCCTTATGCGGGCCGTGGTGACCATGACCTCTACCGCCGGGACGCGCCCCTTGCCGTCCTTCGTGGGTATGAGCCTCTGCGAGATTATGGCCTTTATGACCCCGGCGAGCTGTATCCTTATCTGCTTCTGCTGGTACGGCGGGAAGACCGATACTATCCTGTTGACCGTCTCCATGGCGTCTATCGTGTGGAGGGTCGAGAGGACGAGGTGGCCAGTCTCTGCGGCGGTCAGGGCAATCTCTATGGTTTCGAGGTCCCTCATCTCGCCGACCATGATGACGTCCGGGTCCTGCCTGAGCGCGCCTCTTAGCGCCTCGGAGAAGCCGGGAGCGTCGACCCCTATCTCCCTCTGGTTTATGATGCACCTCTTGTCCCTGTGGAGGAACTCGATAGGGTCCTCGACGGTGATTATATGGCACGATTTCTGGCTGTTTACCTGGTCGAGGACCGAGGCCAGGGTGGTGGATTTTCCGCTCCCGGTAACGCCGGTGACAAGCACGAGCCCCCTCACTTCGTTGGCTATGGTGTGGAGGACCTTGGGGAGGTTGAGCTCGTCGAAGCTCTGTATCTTTATGGGGATGACCCTCAAGACTATTCCGACCGCGCCCCTCTGCTGGAAGACGTTGACCCTGAACCTTCCCAGGCCGGGGACGCTGTACGCCATGTCTATCTGGTGGTTCTGGCGGAAGGTCTCCTTCTGGACCTCGTTCATTATCCGCATCGCTGCCCTGGATATCTCGTCGGGGGCTAGCCTCTCGTGGTTCTTTATCGGGAGGAGCGAGCCGTGGACGCGGAGTATGGGGGGCACTCCGGCCTTGAGGTGCACGTCCGAGGCCTTGCTCTTTACCGCGACGTTCAGAATGGAACTCAGGTCTATTTCGGCCATTATTTGCTCTCCTCTTTTTTCCTGGGCTCTCCCGTCTTTACGCCGTAGTGCTCAAGTATCTTCGCGCCTATCTCGGAGGTTATCTGGGGGTGCTCGCGGAGGAACGCCCTGGCTGATTCGCGCCCCTGGCCGAGCCTCTCGCCGTTGTAGGAGAACCACGAGCCGCTCTTCTCGACTATGTCGACGCCGCTCCCGAGGTCGAGGATGTCGCCCTCCCTGGATATGCCCTCGTTGAAGAGTATGTCGAACTCCGCGTCCCTGAAGGGCGGGGCGAGCTTGTTCTTCACGACCTTTACCCGTATCCTGTTCCCTATTACCGACTCGCCCTGCTTTATCTGGCCTATCTTCCTTATGTCGAGCCTTACCGAGGCGTAGAACTTGAGGGCGTTCCCGCCCGTGGTGGTCTCGGGGCTCCCGAACATGACGCCGATCTTGTGCCTTATCTGGTTTATGAATATGACGCAGGTGTTGGATTTGCTTATCGTGGAGGTGAGCTTCCTCAGTGCCTGGCTCATGAGCCTGGCGTGGAGGCCCATGTGGGAATCTCCCATCTCGCCCTCGAGCTCGGCCCTGGGCACGAGCGCCGCCACCGAGTCCACGACGATAAGGTCTACCGCGTTGCTCCTTATGAGGACATCGGCTATCTCGAGCGCCTGCTCGCCGGTGTCGGGCTGGGAAAGGAGAAGCTCGTCGACGTTCACGCCGAGCTTTTTCGCGTACGAGAGGTCGAGCGCGTGCTCCGCGTCTATGAAGGCGACCGTCCCGCCGAGCTTCTGCGCCTCCGCGGCCACGTGGAGGGTGAGGGTGGTCTTGCCAGAGGACTCGGGGCCGAACACCTCGACGACCCTGCCCCTCGGGACGCCGCCTATGCCGAGCGCTATGTCAAGGGCCGTAGAGCCGGTCGATATGGCCGAGATCTCCGCCGGCGCGGCGCCGTCCTTCCCGAGCTTCATTATCGAGCCCTTGCCGAACTGCTTCTCGATCTGGCTTATGGCAAGGTCTATTGCCTTGGTCTTGTTTGCCGAGGTTCCGGGCGTGGTCGACATCTATGCGCCTCCGTTTAAAATTTATGTTCCTGAGAGTCTGTCCCTTATCTTCAGGCCTTAAGAAAGGCCTCTTTCATGGCCGTGTACTCGGCCCCCTTGGGCCTTAATACGCTTTTAAAGAGTACGACCGAGTAGACCGTGAACTCCGTTTTTAAAGGGGGGCTTGCCTCGGAAAGGGCGCTCCCCATGAGCATCGAGTCTTCGGGCGTCTTTATCCTGCAGAGCGTGAGGTGAGGGGAGAACTCGCGCTCCTCAGGCTCGAAACCGAGCGGGATTACGTTATCCTCGACCCTTTGCTTAAGCTCCGTAAGCTCCGCGCTCTCTCCTATCCCTGCCCATATCACCCGGGGCCGCCTCTTATTGGGGAACGCGCCTACGCCCTCCACGGTGAGCTTGAATGGCCCGATGCCCGATGCCGCGCTTTCAAGCCCGGCCCCGAGCGTATCGATAAGCCTTTCGTCAGTCTCGCCAAGGAACTTGAGGGTCAGGTGCATGGACTCGGGCCTTGCCCAGTTTATCGACCTCGACCCCGGGTCGAGCAGGGCCTGAACCGAGCGGAGAGCCTCTTTCACCTCCGAAGGGATCCTTATGGCTATGAAGGCCCTTATATCGTGCCTCCCACCAGGCAATCTCTAACAGGCTGCCGAAAAAGACTTTTGAGAGAAACTTTCATACAGAAAGGTTCTTTCAAAAGTCTTCAGCCCCTGTTAAAAGGGTTTCCTCTTATTCCCAGGGCGGCCCCCAGCATCCCCAGCGCCGCCTCGGCTGACTGCCTTTTTACGGCCTTCCTTCCGCCCCTGAAGAGGAACCTCCTGACCATCATGCGATTCCCCTTTGAGACGGCTATATAGACGAGCCCCACGGGCTTTTTAGGCGTCCCGCCGCCCGGCCCGGCTATGCCGGTCACGGCGGCTGATATGTCGGCTTTGAAGGCCTTTCTGGCCCCTTGGGCCATCTCTCCAGCAGTCTCCCTTGAGACTGCCCCGTATGAGGCGAGGGTTCTGCTTTTGACCTTGAGCATGCGGGCCTTTACCGGATTGGCATAGGCTATGACCGCGCCCTCGAAATAATCCGAGCTCCCGGGTATGTCCGTTATCATGCTCGAAAGGAGCCCGCCGGTGCAGGATTCCGCGATTGCGAGCTTGAGCCCCTTTTTCCTCAGGGCTTCTCCTATAAGGGCCGGGAGTGTCATTCAAGGAGCCTCCGGTTAATTCATTCGCGGTCATTGCGAGCGTAGCGAAGCAATCTTGTCGTCAGATAAGATGAGCGCATTGAGATTGCTTCGGAGCAAGCTCCTCGCATGACGGCAAAATGGGAATTAATCAGGGCCTTACCTTGACTCAAATGAGCCAGAGCACCGCATGGGCAGAGACATTGGCATATACCCCGGCGACGAGGTCGTCCAGCACTATGCCGGCCCCGCCGCCAAGACGCCTGTCCATGAGCCCGGCCGGATAGGGCTTAAGAATATCAAAAAACCTGAAAAGAATAAACACCAATATTGCGTTGAACGGCGTGAAAGGGATAAGGAATATGCCAACAAGATACCCGCTTATCTCGTCGGCTATTATCGACGGGTGGTCCTTTCCGCCGAGCGCCCTTGAGGCCTGTCCGGATACGGCGATGGAGGCCGCTATGACCGCGAGAGCGATGAGGGCCTGCGACTCTATCGAGAGCCCTCCAGCGAGCCAGGCGATGAAGACACCCCATAGCGTCCCGAAGGTCCCTGGCATGAAGGGTATCCTTCCCACGTACGCGCCTGTAGCTATGAAAACCATCGCTTTTTTCATTGGTTTCCCTGGTTAGTTGAGGCGCTGTCTCAGAAGATGAAGCGCCGCATCTTTATATTGAGGAGTATCCCGGCGGATATCATCGAGGTTATGAGGAACGAGCCGCCGTAGCTTACGAACGGCAGCGGCACCCCGACCACGGGAAGCATTCCGGTGACCATGCCCAGGTTTATGGCTATTTGCCAGAAGAACATGGACGTTATGCCGAAGGCCACCAGGAACCCGAACCTGTCCTTGGAGCTCGACGCGGTATTGAGGCCTGATATGACGAAGGCCAGGAAGAGGCCCAGGAGGACAAGGGCGCCCACGAGCCCCCATTCCTCCGCTAAGGCCGCGAATATGAAATCGGTGTGGTGCTCGGGGAGGAACATGAGATTGCCCTGGGTCCCCTGGAGGAAGCCCTTCCCCAGGAAGCCGCCCGAGCCGATGGCTATCTTGGACTGCATGACATGGTAGCCGGAGCCGAGGAGGTCCGACTCCGGGTTCATGAAGCTTGATATCCTGGCCTTCTGGTAGTCCTTGAGGAACATCCACCCGAGCGGCGCCATTCCCGCAAAGGCCGCGCCGAGGCCGGCTATGACCCTGAAGCGTATCTTCACGACAAAGGCCATGGACCAGAATATGAGCCAGACGATTATGCCGGTCCCGAGGTCCGGCTGTTTCGCTATGAGAAGGAAGGTGACCATCATGATGACGCCGGGGGGGATGAGGTCCTTCAGGCCCATGCCCCTTTCAGGGACCTGCTTCTCGTTAAAGTACCTTGCGAGCATGACTATGAGCGCCAGCTTTGCGAACTCCGATGGCTGGAGCGAAAAGAACCCGAGGGATATCCACCGCCTGGCCCCTCCGAAGGAGCTCCCGATGAAATATACGGATATGAGGAGGAGTATGGATGCCCCGTATATGAAATACGCGCTCCGTTCAAGATAGGAATAATTGACCACTATCGCCAGGAGCATGAGGCATGAGCCTATGACTATCCAGTACACGTCCTTCTTGTACACGGAAGGCATCTGGACGTGCGTGGCGCCGTATATGCTCACGAACCCGACGCAGACGAGCGCTGCTATCAGCCCGAGCATCACCCAGTCGAAATGCGTGAACAGCCGCCTGTCTATCATCTGGAGGCCCCCGCGCGCACGGACGCGACCCCGGCAGCATTTCCTTCCAGAGCGCCCGAATCGGCCTTTAACCCGTCAGGGAGTTCTCCTGGCTCGCCAAGGTAGGCCTTGAATATCTCTCTCGCGACCGGAGCCGCCGCGGTCGCGCCGAAACCGCCGTGCTCGACTATGACGACGACCGCTATCTGCGGGTCGTCGTAGGGGGCGAAGCCCGCGAACCACGCGTGGTCGCGGAGCTTATAGGGTATGGACTCGACGTCCCTGGTCCTCTTTATGAGCCTCGCGACCTGGGCAGTGCCGGTCTTTCCGGCTATCTTCAAATCGGTAGTCCTGCTCAAGAACCTTGCCGTCCCGCCGTCCTCATGGGTGACGCCCGCGAGCCCGTTCCTCACGTGCTCCATCGTCTTCTCGGAGATGCCAAGCTCGCCGTTTTTCTCAGGCTCGGGATTATAGACCACCTTGCCCTCCGGCGTCGTTATCTCGTCCACGAGTATGGGCTTCCAGAGCGTGCCGCCGTTGGCTATGGCGGCATAGGAGTTAAGCAGCTGCAAAGGGGTGGTGAGCATATAGCCCTGCCCTACGGATACGGATATGGTCTCGCCCTCGTACCACTTGGTCTTGTATGCCTTCCTCTTCCACTCGGACGACGGCACGAGCCCCGGTTTTTCGCCATGCAGCGGCACCCCGGTCTTCGAGCCGAAGCCGAACCTCCTGCTGTACTCCGCGAGCCGGTCCACCCCGAGCTTGAGCCCCACCTGGTAGAAGAAGGTGTCAGACGACTGCACGATGGCCTTGTGGACGTTTATGTGGCCGTGCCCCTCTTCCTTCCAGTCGCGGTAGGCCCTGCCTGCGAACCAGAAGGACGGGCCCGAGAATATCTTGGTGCCCGGGGCTATAACGCCTTCCTCTAGCGCCGCCGCCGCGTGTATGGGCTTGTAGGTGGACGCAGGCGGGTACTGCCCCTGTATGACACGGTTATTGAGGACGTTGAACGGGTTGTCGATAACCGCCTTCCATTCCGCCGGAGTCATGCGGGACGAGAGCGCGTTCGCGTCGAAGGAAGGGGAGCTGACCATCGCGAGTATCTTCCCTGTTTTCGGGTCCATTGCCACGGCGGCCCCGACCTTGTCGCGCATGGCGGCCCAGGCCGCGACCTGGGTCTTCACGTCGATGGTGAGCCTCAGGTCGTTCCCGGGGTAGGGCGGCCTCCAGTTGACGACCCGTATCTTCCTCCCCACGGCGTCTACCTCGACCTCCTTGCCGCCGTCCACGCCGCGCAGTTCCTTCTCAAAGTACTTCTCGAGACCGTATTTGCCGACGAGGTCGCCGGCGGAGTACTTCTCCCCTTCGGATTCCCGCTCTTTAAGCTCCTTCTCGCTTATCTCGCCCAGGTAGCCGAGGACGTGGGAGACGGCCTCGCTGAATACGTACGACCTCTTGGGCGCGACTTCGAGCAGCACCCCGGGCATCTCGAACCTGAAGCTCTCGACCCTGGCCGTCTCCTCCCAGGTAAGGTCCTGCTTGAGCTTCACCGCCTGGAACGGCGGCCTCTTTTTCGATTTTTCAAGCTTGTCGTCGATGTCCTCGACTTCGATATCCACGAGCCCGGTGAGCATGCGCTTGGTTGCGTCCCAGTCTTTTACGTCCTCAGGCACGATGTAGAGGTCGAAACCAGGGCGGTTCTCCGCCACCTTCACCCCCAGCCTGTCATAAATTAGGCCTCTCGGGGCCGCGGCCTTTATGAGCCGGGTTGCGTTGTTGAGCGAAAGCTCGTGAAAATGCGAATGCTGGAATACCTGCAGGTACCAGAGCCTGGCCGCAAGCATGAAGAAGGCGATGCCCGCCAGGAGGACGGCGGCATAGACCCGGCCCTTAAGTTCCCGGGGCTCTTTGTCCTTGAAGTAGCTGCCGCTCAATTCTCGTTGTCCTTGAATTTGCGGGGCGTTGCGAGGTCGGCCGTCTTCTGGAGGAGGGCGAAGACAGCCGGCGCAAGGAGCCCGCTCACCGCTGCCTCAAGGACCATCCCCGGCTGGAAGATCGCACCCAGCCCGGCGGCCCTGAGGATATAGTACGCGAGCGCGCCTTTCAAGACGGAGGCGGCGAAGACGCCGCCTATCCTGATGGCCGGCGTGGTGAACTGGACGACCTTCGAGAGGAGGTGCACTGCCGCGAATATGAGGACGAGGGAGAAAGAACTCGCTCCGAGCACCCCTCCGCTCATGGCGTCGTCGAGGTATCCGAGCGCGAACGCCGCGAGCGCGCCGTCGACGGCGGCCTTCCTGTGGGCCATGTAGAAGACGATTATGAGCGTGACGTCGGGCAGCGGAAACCCGGCGAGGACCGTGCTCTTCAAGGCCAGGTATGCGATTGTAATGGGGAGGAAAAGAAGGAACTCTTTCATGGCAACCTCTGAAAATCGCCCTTTTCCCCGGACTCGGCCGGCGCGGAAAAGGAGAAAGCTATTCCGTAACCCGCGGGCGCTCGCTTAAGACAAGCACTTCCTCGAGCTTCTTGATGTCGACCGCGGGGCGGACCTCGATGTGGTTGAAGAAGTTGTCCCTGGACTTCTCTATCTTGGTCACCTCGCCCACGACAAGCCCCTTAGGGAAGATGCCGGAGATGCCGGAGGTCAGGACCTTGTCCCCGACCTGGACGTCGTCAATCACACGCACGTACTTGAGCACCAGCGCGTCGGTGCCGTTCCCCTCGGCAACGCCCTTTACCCTGGTGCGCTGCACTATTACGTCTATGTTGGACCGGGCGTCGGTCACGAGGAGGACCCTTGCAGAGCTATTGTGCACGTCGAGCGTCCTGCCGACTATGCCCTGGGGGGCTATGACGGCGTGGTCCTTCCCGATGCCGTCCGAGAGGCCCTTGTTGACGGCGATGGTCCTCGTCCATCGCTCCATGTTGAAGCCGGTGACAGCCGCGCCCGTCGTACTGAAAGGCAGGGCGTCCCGGTACTCGAGGACGGCCCTGAGCCTCGCGTCACGCAGTATCTCCTCCAGGAGCCTGTTGTTCTCCTCTTCGAGGTGCGATACGGCGTTTCTCAATTCGCCGTTTTCCCGGTTCACGCCTACCAGGAGGACGTAGTCCGACCAGACGCCTTTTACGAGGGCCCCGGCGCCGAGGAGCGTTTCCTGGACCGGGGACAGCGTATACGAGAGGGCCTCTTTCAGCAGGTAGCCCCGTTCGTATCCCTTCCTGTCAGTCAACGCGAGGTGAAGTGAAAAAAACGCCAGGACGGCGGAAATGAGCACAAGCTGGTGCCTTTTGAGAAAAGAGTAGAAGTTGCGTTCAGAGCCCCTCATTCAGACTGGTTCGCCTCCGTTGGCCGCTGCCGCCGAATCCCGGCAGTCGCCCCGTCAGTTCGGTATGGTGACTTCCTTTAACAGACGTATCTCGTCCAGGACCTTCCCGGCGCCCTTGACGACGCAGGTGAGGGGGTCCTCGGCTATCGTTACCGGGAGCTGCGTTTCCTCGCGGAGTATGACGTCGAGGTTCTTAAGGAGCGCTCCTCCTCCCGCGAGCACTATGCCCTTGTCGACCAGGTCTGCCGCGAGCTCCGGGGGTGTGGTCTCGAGGACGTTCTTCACCGCCTCGACGAGCGCGTTTATGGTCTCGTTCAGCGCCTCCCGGATCTCCCCGGACTCTATCTCGAGCGTCGTGGGGATGCCGGTTATGAGGTTCGAGCCCTTTATCTCGAGCCTCTCCGTCTTCTCGTCCGGCATGGGGAGGCCTAGCGTCATCTTTATTATCTCCGCGACACCCGTGCCGATGGCGAGGTTGTATTTCCTCTTTATATACTGCACGATGACCTCGTCGAGCTTGTCGCCGCCGATCCTTATGGACTTGGACTGGACTATGCCGGCGAGCGATATGACGGCTATCTCGGAGGTGCCGCCGCCTATGTCTACGATCATGTTGCCCGATGGCTCGGTTATGGGGAGGCCCGCGCCTATGGCGGCCGCCATGGGCTCCTCTATGAGATAGACCTCGGCGGCGCCAGCCGAGTAGGCGGACTCCCTTACGGCCCTTTTCTCGACCTGGGTTATGCCTGACGGTACGCCTACTATTATCCGGGGGCGGACAAGCAATCTTCTATTGTGCACCTTGGCTATGAAGTACTTGAGCATCTCCTCGGTGACCTCGAAGTCGGCTATGACGCCGTCCTTCAAGGGCCTGATGGCCGCGATATTGCCTGGGGTGCGGCCCAGCATGGCCTTGGCCTCCTTGCCGACCGCGAGCACCCTTTTGCCCTTGCCGTCTTTTTTTACGGCCACGACCGAGGGCTCGTTGCAGATGATGCCCTTGCCCTTTACGTATATGAGCGTGCTTGCCGTGCCGAGGTCTATGGCCAGGTCGTTTGAGAAAAGACCCAATAGGTAATTGAGCATTATTACCGTACTCCTATCTGTAATTAATACCTAATTTATGGAATATTAACAGAAAACATTTCGCACAAGCAAGGAAAAAAGTTGAATTTACATGCGAATTTCATTATGATAGCTGTTTAAGAAACATTTCAGTGACCGGGAGCACGCTCCCGGGCCTTTCCAAGGAGGCATGATGCTCGAAAGTATCAGAAAAAGGCGGAATTCAGCCGTAATACTCGTTGCATTCGCGGCGATAATCCTCGTTTTCATATTCTGGGGCGTAGGCCCCGGCGGAGGCGGCGGGGACTCGAACGCCGTGGCTACGGTAAACGGTGAGTCCATATCCGTAAGGGACTACATGAACCTCTATAAAAGAGAGGTCGATTATTACCGTAGCGTTTTCAAGGAACAGTTTAACGACGAGATGGAGCGCGAACTGAACCTGAAGCAGCGGTCCGTCGAGATACTGATAAACAGGATCCTCGCCGTGAAAGAGGCCAGGGTCCAGGGCATAGAGGTGTCCGAAAAGGAGGTCCAGGACACCATAAAGGCCATACCCGCCTTTAATAATAACGGCACTTTCGACAAGGAACTTTACTTCAAGGTGCTGAACTCCAACCGCGTAAGCCCGGCGGAATTCGAAAAGAACATCGAGACCGACCTCCTGACGGCCAAGATTCGTGAAAAGATCCTGAGGGAAGTGTCCGTCACGGACGAGGAGGTCAGGGACAGGTACCTGAAGGAAAACAGGAAGATAACATTCGATTACGTGTCCGTCGACAGCGTGTCGCTCAAAAAAGGCATCGAGGTCGCAGACGAGGAGGCACTTGCCTATTACAAGCAGAACGCCTCCAGGTTCATGGTGCCCAGGAGCGTAAACGCCTTCTACGCCTTCGCCCCGTTCGCGGAATTCGCGAAGAGCGCTCCGGTCACCGCCGAGGAGGTAAGCGAGTTCTACGAAAGGAACAAGGGGCAGTTCGAGACCCCTGCCGCGGTAAAGGCCAGGCACATACTGGTAAGGCCCGAACCCGGCGTTGACACTGAAAAGGCCAGGGCGGACGCAAGGCAAAAGATAGACGGCTTGCTCGAAAAGGTAAGGTCCGGCGGCGATTTCGCGGCCATCGCAAGGCAGAGCTCCCAGGACCCGGGGAGCGCTTCGCAGGGAGGCGACCTGGGCTGGTTCCAGAAGGGCATAATGATAAAAGAGTTCGAGGACGCCGCATTCGCGCTCGGCAAGGGCGAGGTGAGCGGGGTCGTCGAGACGGAGTTCGGCTTCCACGTCATAAAGGTCGAGGACAGGAAAGACCCTGGCCACGTGCCTCTCAAGGAAGTGGAGCCCGCCATAAGGAAGACGCTCGGCGAGAGCAAGGCGAGAAATGTGGCGAAAGAGGCCCTTGCCGGACTCGACTCAAAGATAGCCAGGGCCGGGACAGCCGAGGAGATGAGGAAGGAAGCGGCGGCCATCAAGGGCGTTAGGACCGCCGTCACCGGCTTCTTTACGGAAATGGAGCCTCCAGCGGAGCTTGCAGGCAACGAGGACCTCAGGAATACCATGCTTACCCTGCCCCCGGGGCAGGGGAGGACCGTCGATGCCGAGGACGGCGTATATCTCGTAAGGGTCCTCGAAAGGAAAGAGGCCACCGTGCCCGAGTTCAAGGACGCGGCCCCGGAGGTAAAGGACATACTCGCTACGGAGAAGGCCTTCAAGGCCGCCCGGGAAAAGGCCGTTCAGATGGTCGAGCGCCTCAAGAACGGCGAGGATTTGAAGGCGATAGCGTCGTCCGAAAAGCTCAATGTCGAATCAACCGGCTATTTCAGCCAGCTTGACGGCTTCATGCCCAGGACGGGCATATTCACCGGGGACAAGGAAGGCCTCTTCGAGCTGAGCGAAAGCGCACCGAACTTCCCCGAGGTCCTCGTAAACGAGGGCAAGCACTATGTCCTGCGGTTCGCGGGCGCCAGGGAGGCCCCGGAGTCCGGGCTAGAGTTCAAGAAAGAAGATATACGGTCGAGGGTCCTTGCCGAGAAAGAAGAAGAGGTCCTTGGCGAGTGGCTGAACGGCCTCCGGCAGAAATCGAAGATAACCGTGAACCAGGACCTCCTTTAAAGCCCGTTCATGAACGAGAGGACCTTTCAGGGTCCTCTCGTCAATTTCCCCGGCTGCGGGCCCTGCCCTTGCACGAATCCAGATACGGAGAATAAAGAGATGCGCTATTCGAGGATGCTGCTGCCTACCCTGAAGGAATCTCCGGCAGACGCCGAGGTCATAAGCCAGAAGCTCATGATACGGGCCGGGATGATAAGGAAGGTGGCCGCTGGCATTTATAACCTGCTTCCTCTCGGCCACAGGGTGGTAAAGAAGGTGGAGGCCATAGTAAGGGAGGAGATGAACAGGGCAGGCGCCCAGGAGGTCCTGATGCCCATGGTCGTCCCCGCCGAGCTCTGGCAGGAGAGCGGCAGGTGGGAGGCTTACGGGAAGGAGCTCTTGAGGCTCAAGGACCGGCACGAAAGAGAGTTCTGCCTGGGGCCGACGCACGAGGAGGTAATAACCGACATGGTGAGGAGGGAGGTGCGCTCATACAGGGAGCTCCCCTTGAACCTCTACCAGATTCAGGCCAAGTTCAGGGACGAGATACGCCCGAGGTTCGGGCTCATGCGGGGCCGCGAATTCATTATGAAGGACGCGTATTCCTTCCACGCCACGCCCGAAAGCCTGGACCGGGAATACGAGAACATGCACCGCGCCTACACGAGGATATTCGAGAGGTGCGCCCTGCAGTTCAGGGCCGTCGAGGCCGAGACAGGCGCCATAGGCGGCAGGTTCTCGCACGAGTTCATGGTCCTTGCCGACAGCGGCGAGGATTCCATTGCGAGCTGCACGAGGTGCGGCTACGCCGCGAATATCGAAAGGGCCGAGGTGCGGGAGCCGCACCCTGAAAGGCCAATGGGCGAGCTTCCGATAGAGATGGTCTCAACACCCGGCATGAGGACCATAGAGGAAGTGAGCGCGTTCCTCAAGGCCGCCCCCTCTGCCATGATAAAGACGCTCATATACGAGACGGACAGGGGCACAGTCGCGGCGCTCGTTAGGGGCGACCACCAGCTTAACGAATTCAAGTTCAGGAACGCGGCAGGGGCGGCCTGGGTGAGGCTCGCGGACGAGGCCGTCGTCGAGAGGGCCACAGGCGCGCCCGCCGGGTTCGCCGGGCCGGTCAGGCTCAAAATCCCCGTATACTCCGACCACGCCGTGAGGAGGATATTCGACGGCGTGACAGGCGCGAACGAGAAGGACGCGCACCTCGTGCACGTGAGCGCGGCGCGGGATTTCCCCGGGGCCTCATACGCAGACATAAGGAACGCCCTGGCCGGGGACATGTGCCCGAGGTGCGAGGGCGCGTTCGAGATACGGCGCGGGATAGAGGTGGGGCATATATTCAAGCTCGGGACCAAGTATTCGGAGGCAATGGGCGCGACCTTCCTCGACGAGGAAGGCAAGGAGCGCCCGGCTATCATGGGCTGCTACGGCATAGGCGTAGGCAGGACCGCCGCCGCCGCCATAGAGCAGAACCATGACGAGGCCGGGATAGTATGGCCTGGCCCGCTCGCCCCGTTCGACTGCGAGGTGCTGCCCGTTAACGTGAACGACGAGGGCACTAAAAAGACCGCGGAGGCGATATACACGCGGCTCTCCTCCGAGATGGACGTTCTCCTCGACGACAGGGACGAGAGGGCGGGGGTGAAGTTCAAGGACGCCGACCTCATAGGCATCCCCGTGCGGGTGGTCGTCGGCGAAAGGAACTTGAAGCAGGGCAAGGTGGAGCTCAAGATCAGAAAATCCGGGGAGACAAGGCTCGTCGGAATAGAGGAAGCCGCCGCCGAGGTCGGAAAGGTCCTCGGAAAGTAGCGCGCAACTGCTTCAAAAGAAAAAGGCCGCTGCCATTCGCAGCGGCCTTTTTCTTTTGCCGATGGTCCGGCGATTACTTCGCGGACTGCCTCTTCCTTATGACTATCGCGCCCATTGCGGCTGCGAGGAGGGCCATGGTGCCGGGCTCGGGCACGGCATGGTTGTTGCCATTGTTATTCTTATCCTTTTTGTATTTCTTGCCGTGGTGCTTGCCGCCGTCGTAGTTGCCGCCGTTGCTGCTCACGGCGTTCAGGGGGCCGTTGTTCTTGCCGTTCCTGACGGGCTTGAAGTGGTTCTTGCCGCTGTTCACCTTGATGATGTTCTTGATCTTTACGATGGTCGTGTTGGTGGCGCTTGCGGCTGCGACGTTGGTGTTGGTGTTGCCGCCGTTTCCGAAAGGGGGGCCGCCGTTACCGTTATTCGGTACGCTTGCGGAGCTTACGGCAGGGACAAGGGCGAGGCATCCGACGAGTACGGCTGCGGAAAGCAGGCTTCTTTTCATTGCAGTTCCTCCTGTGATTTTTTTGATTC
The DNA here is from genome assembly GCA_030583865.1 of Thermodesulfobacteriota bacterium. Taxonomy (NCBI): domain Bacteria; kingdom Pseudomonadati; phylum Thermodesulfobacteriota; species Thermodesulfobacteriota bacterium. The sequence goes on from CP129479.1 coordinate 1,229,807, forward strand.
CCTTTTACTTAGCAAGAGCCGTGCCAGCCGGTATTGCCAGTATTTCGGGCAATTTTCGGATGCGCCGCGTCCTTCGGAGTAAAATGATTTTACAGCCCGGGCCGGCCTTTTCGCGTAAGCGCATGTTTTTTCTGGCTAGCGGGCCTGCAGTTTTTTTTACGCCGCTGAAGGCCTGGAGTCATGCGCATTTTTTTTGCACGTTCATTTGACAACCGGGTTTTTTGAGCTATTCTCTTTTGAAAAACAACTCTGGAGGTGCTGGCATGAAAAGGCTTACCATATCGGGATGCGCCCTTGCCTTATTTATGGGGTTCGCGGCGCTTCCAGCCGGGGCGCAGACCTTTGACCAGAACGTGGGCTGCGGCCTCGGGAGCGTGCTGATGAAGGAGAGGGACGCCACGCTCTTTCAGGTGCTCGCAATAACGACGAACGGGATACTCTTCAACCAGACCATCGGCATCACCTTCGGCGTCTTCGGGTGCCAGCAGCCGGCCGTATTCGTAGAAAACGAGAAGCTCAAGACCTTCGTCGCCGCCAACATGGACTCTCTCGCCCAGGACATGGCCGCCGGGAACGGGGAGTCCCTCGCGACGGTCGCCGAGCTCATGGGCGTGCCCGCGGAGAAGAGGTCGGAGTTCTATGCCTCGCTCCAGTCGAACTTCAGGGAGATATACACGTCAGGGGGCGTGCAGTCCGCTGACGTGATAGAAAACATCTCGGAGACCTCGCTTTAGCTGGACTCCGGCCCAAACCGTGTCGTCCCGGCAGGCCATGCGGCCCTTCTGCGGCCGCATGGCCTTTCAAATTTGTCAGTGACTTTGGTGTTTAATCTCTCCGCGTCCATTTAAATATTTCGTTTGACATCCAGGGGCATTAGTTATAAAAGAAGAAAAACTCTCAGGAGGCCCTGGATGAAAAGACTCGCTGGTTTTGGTTCCGCGCTTCTCCTTGCGGGGGCGTTCATGCTCCCGTCAAGCGCCGCTGCCCAGTCGTACGATACCAATGTGGGGTGCGGCCTCGGCAACATGCTCTTCAAGGAAATCGGCCAGGACAAGACGCTCTTCCAGATACTCGCTGTCACCACGAACGGTTTTTTCTTCAACCAGACCTTCGGGATCACCTCCGGAACCCTCGGGTGCGCGCAGCCTTCGATGATAGTCGAGAACGAGAAGGTCCTGAGGTTCGTCGCCGACAACATGGACACCCTCGCGCAGGACATCGCCGTGGGGAACGGCGAGGCGCTCTCAACCCTTGCCGAGCTCATGGAAATACCGGCCGAGCAGAGGCCCGTGTTCTTCTCGAAGCTCCAGGAGAACTTCAACGGCATCTACAGCTCCTCCGCTGTGGAGTCGGCTGACGTGATCGAGGGCATCTACAAGATTGCTTCCAACTCGTAGCCCATATTCAAAAGAGAGTCCAGGGCCATGCCGGCCTTCCTTGCCGGCATGGCCTCTCTTTTTATTGGCCCTCGCCTTTTTCGCGCTCCTGCCCCGGGAGGCGGCATCTTCCGACGCAGGGTACGCCGAAGCGCTCGCGGAAAGGGCCGTATCTAAGGGCCTCCATGACAGGCGCGAATGGCATGTGCTCCTTCATTACAGGCCCGCGCTCCTTGGCCGCTACACGAGCCTGGTCGACGACCCCGCCTTTTTCAACTCGCCTTCCGGAAAGAACGACCCCCGGGAAGAGCTCATTGAGACTATAAAGGCGTTCTTCAGGGCCGACCCTGACGGGGACGCCCACCCACAGTGCAGGTTCATAGCCAGGTACCGGTGGCTGTCGAACGAGCTCTCGATCGACAGCTCGAAGCTCCCCGCGCCGGAGTGCAAGGGGTATGGCGAGCTCATGCAGAACATGAACCCCCGTTCGGCGGTTCTCGTATTCCCGGTATCGCACATCAACAGCCCTGCATCGATGTTCGGGCACACGCTCCTCCGTATCGATTCCGACAGGGAATCGACCATGTTCTCCTTCGCCGTCAACTACTCGGCGGTAACGCCGGAGACGAGCGGCATCCTTTTCGCCGTGAAGGGGCTTACAGGCGCATACAAGGGGTACTTCGGCGTGCTCCCCTATTACGAGAAGATAAAGGAGTACAGCTTCCTCGAGAACAGGGACATGTGGGAGTACAGGCTGGACTTCAGCCCGGAAGAGGTCGAGAGGATGCTACTACACCTCTGGGAGCTCAAGGACATATATTCGGATTACTATTTTTTCGACGAGAACTGCTCCTATAACCTGCTCCTTGCGCTCGAAGCGGCAAGGCCTGAAACCGACCTCCTTGAGCTACTGCCGCCCTGGGTGATCCCGATGGACACGGTAAGGGCCATAAAGAAGACAGGCATGAGCTCTGGCGAGGCCCAGTACAGGCCTTCAAGGGCGTCGAGGATAAGACACATAGAGGGGCTATTGGACAAGGGCCTACGCGCCTCCGCGCTGGACCTCGCTTCCGGCGCGCTCGATCCCAATGATCTCGCCCGCGACGGGGCCATCCCGAGGGAGAAGAGGGCGATGGCCCTGGACCTCGCCTCGGAGTACGTCCAGTACAGGTATGCGAAGAGGAAGCTCCCCAAGGAGGAATACACGTCGAGGTACATAGGCGTCCTCGGCGCAAGGAGCACGCTCGGGCTCGTACCGCCTTATGATATAAGCGCCCCGGCCCCTCCGGACGACGGCCACGGCCCGGCAAGGCTCTCCATAGGGGCCGGATTCCGTGACAAGAGAGAGTTCGCTTCGATAAAGCTCAGGCCGGCGAACCACGCCCTCATGGACCCGCAGGAGGGGTATCTGCCCGGAGCCGCCATAACCTTTCTTGAAGGCGAGGCAAGGTACGACTTCGACGGAAGGGGGCTTCAAGCGGAAAGGCTCACGCTTCTGGAGATAGTATCAATTTCGCCCAGGGACAGGTTTTTTAAGCCAGTCTCATGGCGGGTTTCCGCGGACGTCCTCCGTAAGGAGGATACCGGGCGGGACGAGCGGAGGACAATATCCGGCCTCTCCGCCGGAATGGGGTTAAGCTACGGCTCATGGCCGGGCGCGCTCGCATACGCTTTCGCCGGGCCTGAGGCCAAGGCCGGACGAAGGCTCGACAAGGGGTACGCGCTCGGCGCGGGCGTGAAGGCTGGCGTGGTCGGAAGTATCACGGAGAGGTGGAAGGCGCAGCTCGAATTCACTGCCCTGGCCTTCGGCCCGGGCGACAGGCACGACATACTCGCCGTAGAGTTCAATCAGACCTTCACGACAGGAAAAGAGAGCGCCTTGATGCTGAACCTTAAGAGGGAGGACTTTGACGGCTTTTACTCGACGGAGGCGGTTTTGTATTGGAACCGTTATTATTAATGGCAATCACTTTTTTATTCCCGGCCTTCCGGGAAAAGCGGGAAAAATCTCTAATTTTTAGAGGTTGCCTAATGTCTCACAATGGGACTTGAAACACCCCTCAGGCAAAAAAAAAAAATTCAGTGCGTATTGAGCATTAAAATGCATTCGTCTTCAAAATTGGACACTCCGGCGTACCATAAAAGTATGCCTCGTTCCTCACTTTTCGACTCCTTGCATCCTGGGCTTTTTGGCAGCCTGAATGTGATTTTGAGTTTTTCAACAGCCTGATAATCCGGCCCTTCCGTTTTTCCCCTTCCTAATCATGTTTAGGGTATAATCAACTGAAATCAAATGGCAGGGGTGCGCTTCATGAGGGAATACGACGTCATCGTCGTGGGCTCGGGCCCGGGCGGGCAGAAAGCGGCCCTTCAGGCCGCGAAGCTCGGGAAAAGGGTCGTTATCGTGGAGAGGAGCCAGTATCTCGGCGGGGCCGGGATACACACCGGGACGCTCCCGAGCAAGACCCTCCGGGAGATGGCGCTCCTTTATTCAGGTTTCAGGGAGCGGGCCATATTCGGCCTCCAGCTCATAATGGACAGGGACGTCACCCTTAACGAGATACTGCACAGGAAGACCGAGGTCATACGCCGCCAGCTCGAGGTGGTGATGGACCAGTTCACGCGGAACCGCGTCGCCATAGCCTACGGCACTGCGTCGTTCCTGGACAGCCGCACCCTGGAGGTAAGAGGAGAGGGGGGCGGCGGGGAGGTCTTCAAGGCCGGGGTCATAGTGCTCGCTCCGGGCTCAAGGCCGGCGCGCCCTCCGGAGGTCCCATTCGACTCGGGCCATATCTACGACAGCGACACCATCCTTAAGCTCGACAGTATCCCGCGGAACCTTACCGTAATAGGCGGCGGCGTCATCGGCTGCGAGTACGCGTGCATCTTCGCCGCACTGGGCGTGAAGGTGAACCTCGTCGAGAAAAAGAAAAGGCTCCTCAACTTCGTGGACGAGGAGGTCGCGGAAAACCTCACCTACAGGATGAGGCACTCTGGCGTGACCATGAGGCTTGATGAAGAGGTGGTGGACATCGCTGTAGAGGCCCCGGGAAGGGTAGTGACGCGCTTGAAAAGCGGAAAGGCCCTTGCCTCCGAGAAGGTCCTTTACACTATGGGCAGGACCGGAAACTCCGACGCCCTCAACCTCGACGCGGCGGGTCTCAAGGCCGATGCAAGGGGGCTTATATCGGTCAACGAGGACTTCCAGACGGTCATTCCGCACATCTACGCCATAGGCGACGTGATAGGCTTCCCGTCGCTCGCCTCCACCTCGATGGAGCAGGGGAGGAGGGCCGTCTGCCATGCCTTCCACAAGGAGGGGATAACCTGCGAGCTTCCCGGGCTCCTGCCTTATGGCATATATACCATACCCGAGATAGCGATGGTCGGGGAGACCGAGGAGAGCCTTATGCTCAAGGGCGTGCCATACGAGACCGGCTCGGCATACTTCCACGAGGTCGCGAGGGGGCAGATAATAGGCGACACGCACGGCATGCTCAAGCTCATATTCGACAGGGAGACGAGGAGGCTTCTCGGGGTCCATATCGTCGGCGAGCGCGCAAGCGAGCTCATACACCTCGGCCAGGCGGTCATGTGCTACGGCGGGCCCATAGACTACTTCAAAGACGCGGTCTTCAATTACCCGACCCTTTCGGACGCATACAAGGAAGCGGCCCTGAACGGCCTTAACAAGCTCTGACTGGTATCCCGGTTCCCGCCTGTCCTTGACATGTCCGGGCCCCGGGGGAATACTTACCTGATAGGACGCATCCTTAACAAAAAGAACGGTGCTGAATGAGGCTCGTGAGCGACTCGGGATCTCTCGTATACATACCTGCCGGCAGGGTCAGGCTCGAGGGCGCGCTTGCCGTGCCGGACGGCGCGGAAGGCATAGTCCTTTTTGCGCACGGGAGCGGGAGTTCCCGCCACAGCCCGAGGAACAACTACGTGGCCGGGGTCCTGAGGAAAGCGGGGCTCGCTACACTCCTCATGGACCTCCTTACGAGGGACGAGGACATCGACTACGAGACCCGTTTCGACATAAACCTCCTTGCGGAAAGGCTCGACGCGGCTACGTCCTGGCTCGCTGAGGAGGACGCGACAAAGCGCCTGCGTATCGGGTACTTCGGCGCGAGCACGGGAGCTGCCGCGGCGCTAAGGAGCGCGGCAAGGGCCGGAGAATCGATAGGCGCGGTCGTCTCCAGGGGAGGGCGGCCCGACCTCGCGATGGACGCACTCCAAACGGTGAAATCGCCGACGCTGCTTATCGTCGGCGGGAGGGACGATATAGTAATAGAGCTGAACAGGAAAGCCTACGAAAAGATAACGGCTGAAAAGGAGATGGTAATAGTCCCCGGAGCTACCCACCTGTTCGAGGAGCCGGGCGCGCTCGAGGAGGTCGCAAGCCTCGCCGCCAGATGGTTCAGGGAATACCTGAAATCACCGGCATGACAGCTGCCCCAATTGAAGGACATCCTTGCGGCGCATCGTCCCTTCGAATTCCAGGAAAAACCGGCGTGAAAAGGTTGCGGACGGCGCTTTTTCAAAGTAAAATCCCATTGACCTGTTTGGAACCCCCTTACCATAGGGAAAATTATTGTGCTTAAGCTCGCCCGCATATCCGTCCTTCTGGTGGCGGCCTTATTCCTCCCTTCATCGCTCTTCGGGGAGACGCTCGCTCCCGTCCGCCTCGAAGTGCCGGAGAAGTTCAGAAAGGGCGTATTCAGCGCTGAAAGGAACCTCCAGGCCGTTCCCGGGCTGAAGGTCTCGGTATACGCGGCCGGAGTCCCGGGTGCCCGGTTCATGGCTGTAAGGGAAGACGGAGTGATATTCTTAAGCTCCCCTTCGGAAGGGAACGTCCTGGCGCTGCCCGACAGGAATAGCGACGGCGTGGCTGACGAAATCATGGTTTTCGCCAGGAACCTCAAGAGGCCCCACGGCCTGGCCTTCAGGGACGGCACGCTCATAGTCGCGGAGACAGGGAGCCTCATAGCCATCGAGGACACTAATGGGGACCTCAAGGCCGATGTGAAAAGGATACTCAGCCAGGACGTGCCCGCCGGCGGCGGCCACTGGACAAGGACGGTCGTATTGGGGCCGGATAACGCTCTCTACGTGTCAGCCGGTTCGAGCTGCAATGCCTGCATTGAGGCGGACAAAAGGCGGGCGGCTGTTTTGAGGTTTACGGATTCGAAGGCCGAGATATTCGCAACCGGTTTGAGGAATAGCGTCGGCATCGAGTTCCACCCTCAGACGGGCGAGCTCTGGGGCGTGGACAACGGCAGGGACAGAATAGGTGACGACATCCCGCCGGAGGAGCTTAACCTCATAGAAAAAGGCGGGGACTACGGCTGGCCCTTCTGTTACGGGGACCGTGTGCCTGACCCTGAGCTCGGGAGCCCTGAAAGGTGCAGGGACACAGTGCCTCCGGCTGTCGGTATGCAGGCCCATTCCGCTCCCCTTGGGATCTCCTTCGGCTACGGCCTGGAATTCCCCAAGAGGCTCAAGGAGGCCCTTTATGTCGCATTTCACGGCTCATGGGACAGGACGGTGCCGACAGGGTATAAGCTCGTCGCAATACCGTTCAGGAACGGAAGGCCTTCTGGAGCTCCGTTCGATGTCGTGACAGGCTGGCTCGTGGAGGGCGAGGCGTGGGGAAGGCCGGTGGACGCGGTCGTGGGGAAAGACGGCGCGCTTTATCTATCCGATGACAGGGCAGGGGCAGTGTACAGGATAACGTATTCGGGAAAACGCTGAGCAGGCTGTTGAAAAAGTCGTTCTCCGTCGTTGTCTTCGTCGTTCGTCACTGCGGCGTACCGAAAAGTACGCCTCATTCCTCGCTCCTCAATTCCAACGGGGCCTCGCATCTGGAGCTTTTTGAGCAGCCTGAATAAAAAACGGAGTTTTGCTATTAGAAAGAAATTTATACCTGCTTCCCCTTCCTGTTTCCCCGTCTAAGGTGGAAGAATAACTATTCGCTCGCTGCGGGGAATTTGTCCTGAACATGGTTAAAGCCTAAGCCTTCCTCTTGAAAAAGACCGCCGAAAGGGGAGGAAGGCTGATATCGATAGAAAAGGGCCTCTTGTGCGACGGGATATCCTCCGTTGAAACCCCGCCCAGGTTCCCCTTTCCGCTTCCGCCGTAGATTTCAGAGTCGCTGTTCAGTATCTCCTGCCACCAACCGCCCTCAGGAACTCCTATCCTGTATTGCTCCCTGTAGACCGGCGTGAGGTTGCAGACTACAAGAATGGTGTCCTCAGTGTTCCTGCCCTTCCTTAAAAAACTGATAGCGCTGTTCTCCCAATCGTGGAAGTCCACCCACTCGAAGCCATCGTCCGAGAAGTCGAGCTCATACAGGCCCGGCTCTGTCCGGTAAAGGCGGTTCAGGTCCGCTACCCACCTCTTTACGCCCGCGTGGCAGTCGTAGGCAAGCACGTGCCATTCGAGGCTCTCGTCGTGCGTCCATTCCCTTACCTGCCCGAATTCCCCGCCCATGAAGAGGAGCTTTTTACCTGGGTGTCCGTACATGTAGCCATAAAGTAGGCGCAGGTTCGCGTGCTTCTGCCACTCGTCGCCGGGCATCTTCCCTATGAGCGAGCCCTTGCCGTGCACTACCTCGTCGTGGGACAGGGGGAGGATGAAGTTCTCGGTAAAGGCGTACCAGATGCTGAATGTGAGCTGGTTATGGTAGTACTTCCTGAAGACCGGGTCCTTTGAGAAGTATTTCAGCGTATCGTGCATCCAGCCCATGTTCCATTTCATGCCGAAGCCCAGGCCGCCGAGCCACGTGGGCTTTGAGACCATCGGCCATGCCGTTGATTCTTCCGCAAAGGTCTGCACGTCGGGGAATTCGTGGTACACGGCCTCGTTAAGGCGCTTGAGGAACCCTATCGCCTCTATGTTCTCCCTTCCGCCGTGCTCGTTTGGTATCCATTCGCCCTCTTCTCTCGAATAGTCGAGATAGAGCATGGACGCCACGGCGTCCACCCTTATGCCATCCACGTGGTACTTGTCGAGCCAGAAAAGGGCCGAGCTTATGAGGAACGAGCGCACCTCGTGGCGTCCGTAGTTGAATATGTAGCTCGCCCAGTCCGGGTGGAAGCCCTTTCTCGGGTCGGAGTGCTCGAAAAGGTGGGTGCCGTCGAAGTAGGATAGGCCGTATTCGTCGCCCGGGAAGTGCGAGGGAACCCAGTCGAGTATGACCCCTATGCCGTTTTGGTGCAGGTAGTCGACGAGGTACATGAAATCCTGCGGCGTGCCGAACCTGCTCGTCGGCGCGAAGTAGCCGAGGGTCTGGTATCCCCACGAGCCGTAGAACGGGTGCTCCATGACCGGGAGGAACTCGACGTGCGTAAACCCCGTCTCCTTTACGTATTCGGCGAGCTGGACCGCCATCTCGCGGTAGGAGAGGGACCGGCCGCCCTCTTCAGGGACCTTCCTCCACGAGCCCAGGTGCACCTCGTAGATGGAGATGGGCTTGTCGAGGGCGTTGCGCTCCTTCCTTTTAATCATCCATTCCTGGTCGCCCCATTCATAGGAGAGGTCCCAGACGACCGAGGCGGTCTTTGGCGGGCACTCCCAGTGGAAGGCGAAGGGGTCGCCCTTCTGCACCCTGTAGCCGTGGTATCTCGACTTGATGAAGTACTTGTATAGGGTTGAATGGCCGAGGCCTGGGACGAAGCCCTCCCAAATCCCGGACCAGTCGTCGCGCACCTTGAGCCTGTGCGTCTCGGTGTTCCAGCCGTTAAAGTCTCCCATGACATAGACGGACTCCGCGTTCGGCGCCCAGACCGCGAAGTGCACGCCCTTGACGCCGTTTACCTCGGAAAGGTGGGCGCCGAGCTTGTTGTAGAGCTTGTAATGGTTGCCTTCCTTGAAGAAATATATGTCGTGGTCGGTTACGTGGCTTGATTCATGAAGTACGTTTGGCGAAGTCATGGTTACCCCGTTCATAAGACCAGCTACCCCCTGTCAGGCTGCTGAAAAAGCCCACTTCAAGGCGTCGTCTTAAAAATTGGACACTCCGGCGTACAAAAAAGTGCGCCTCATTCGACTCCTTGCATCTTGAGCTTTTTGTGCAGCCTGAACGTTTTATTATTAAGCAGCCAGGCGGAAATATCATCAAAAAAACCCGGCGACGGCATGGACTAATATAGCACATTTCGGCGCGCTTTGAGCATGTTTAACCGAACGCCACTTGCCGGGTGCAGCAGGACCGCCTAATATACTGTTGAAATAATGGGCAGTTTACATTATATTTTTTTATCTGTTTCAACCCCCAAGAGAGGACAGGCGCGCCCATGCCCCTGCTAAACTTGTATAATGGCGGAAAATAGAAAGAAAGTCATCCTGGTCTCCAACGATGACGGCATACGCTCCGAGGGGATTTTGAAGCTCGCCTCGGCGCTCCGCCGGGTGGGCACCGTCTATGTGGTCGCGCCGGACAGGGAAAAGAGCGCGGCGAGCCATTCCCTTACGCTCCACAGGCCCCTGAGGGTGGAGGGCGCAGGAACGCGGATGTACGCCGTGGACGGCACCCCTACCGACTGCGTAACTCTTGCCGTAAACGGCATACTCGCCGAAAGGCCCGACATAGTGGTTTCAGGCATAAACAAGGGCGGCAACATGGGCGAGGACGTATCCTATTCCGGCACTGTCTCCGCCGCAATGGAGGGGACGCTCCTCGGGATACCGTCCATTGCCGTATCGCTCCTTGAGAAGGACGGCTACGACTTCGGATATGCGGCGGCCTTTGCAGCGAGGCTTGCAAGGCACGTGCTGAGGGAAGGGATGCCCAGGGATACCCTCCTAAACGTGAACGTCCCGCCGGAAGCCCCCAGGGGCTACAGGATTACGACCCAGGGGAAAAGGTTCTTCAGCGACGCCGTCGTGGAAAAGGTAGACCCCAGGGGCAAGAAATACTACTGGATAGGCGGCGACCTCGAAAGATGGGAAGGGGGCGCGGACGCCGACTTCAGGGCGGTGCATGACGGCTACGTCTCGATAACGCCCATACACCTCGACATGACCAATTACCGCTCGCTCACGGAACTCCGGGGCTGGAAGATAAGATGAAAAAGGCCGGGGCCGCGCAGCCGGCGTTGAGGATCAAGCGAGACATATACGAGCGGTCGAGGCGGCACATGCTGGAGACCCAGCTCATACCGCGCGGCATAAGGTCGAGCGCGGTGCTCGACGCCATGCTGGCCGTCCCCAGGCACCTATTCGTGGACGAGGCGCTCCATTCGCAGGCATACTCGGATTTCCCCCTCCCCATAGGAGAGAAGCAGACAATATCGCAGCCCTACATGGTGGCTTTCATGGCAGAGTCGCTCGGGCTTACCGGCGCCGAGCGCGTCCTTGAGATAGGCACGGGTTCCGGCTACCAGGCGGCGGTCCTTTCGCTCCTTGCCGGTAAGGTATACTCGGTAGAGCGGATATCCAAGATAGCGGACAGGGCGCGGAAGCTCCTCGACGGCCTCCTTTGCCGTAACGTCGTCATAAGGGTGGGGGATGGCACAATGGGGTGGCCCGACGAAGCGCCGTTCGACGCGGTGATCGTCGCCGCTGGCTCGCCCGAGGTGCCGCAGGCCCTCGTAGACCAGATGAAGCCGGGCGGAAGGCTGATAATACCCGTCGGGGGAGAGGACTCGCAGAGGCTTTTGAGGATAACCAGAAAGGCCGGGGGCGCGGTGACGGAAACGCTCGGCGCGTGCAGGTTCGTAAAGCTCATCGGAAAGGCGGGCTGGCGGGAAGAGAAGGACCGTGCCTGACCGCCCGTCAAGCAGGCCCGTCATAGGGATCATCGGCTCCGGGCTTGAAGACGGATCCCTTAACGCACTCGCGGAGGTGACCGGGGCCCTAATAGCCGAAGCCGGGTGCGTTCTCGTAAACGGCGGCCTCGGCGGGGTAATGAGGGCATCGGCAAGGGGCTGCAGGTCCAAGGGCGGCATTTCAATCGGCATGCTCCCGGGGCTCGACCCAGGAGAGGCCAACGAGTACGTAGACATCCCCATCCCGACCGGCATGGGCGAGATGAGGAACGCCCTTATAGTAAGGGCGGCCTCGGCGCTCATAGCCATAGGCGGCGGCTACGGCACGCTTTCGGAGATGGCCCTTGCGCTCAAGTCAGGAAAGCCGGTCATAGGCATAAAGACGTGGGACATATCCGCCGAAGTGATGAAAACGGAAAGCCCGGCCGAGGCAGTAAGGCTCGCGTTTAAGGCGGGCGGCTTTTAGCCAGGCTGCTGGAATAACCCGATCCGCAGTCCTCATTTTTAGACTCCTTGTCGAGCTTTTGGTAGCCTGTTTAAGATTTTAGTTTTTCAGCAACTTTCAGAAAAAAAGAGTCCTGATGTTTTTTTTGAGCACCCCCTTCCACAGAATCGTTCCACTGTCTCTCCTCTTTTTTTTCGCGCTTCTTTCAATTCCAGGCTGCGCCGGTCCTGGCGTATATCACACGGTCAACAAGGGTGAGACCCTCTGGAGGATATCCAAGACCTACGGGGTGGAGCTCCAGGAGGTCGCCGAGATAAACAATATAAAAGACCCCACTGACATAAAGGCAGGCGCGAAGATATTCATACCCGGAGTGGCGAAAGTAAGGAAGGTAAAGCCTTATTCGCCGCCTGCATCCGGCGGAAAGGAAGAGGCCGGGCGCATTGTGGTGGAAAAAGGGCGGTTCATCTGGCCCGTCAAAGGGGTTGTCATATCGCATTTCGGCATGAGAAACGGCGTGCGGCACGGCGGCATGGACATAAAGGCGGAAGAGGGCGCGCCAGTCTTTGCCGCGGATTCCGGCGAGGTCGTCTTCGTTGACTCGAACATGCGCGGGTACGGGAGGATAATCATATTAAGGCACGCGGATGACTATTATTCGGTATACGCGCATAACAGGGAAAACCTTGTAAGCCACGGTGAAAGGGTGGAAAAGGGCGCGCGAATAGCGACGGTCGGCCGCTCGGGCAACGCCTCGACACCGCACCTCCACTTCGAGATCCGGCAGGGAAAGACCGTAAGGAACCCGCTTTTTTTCTTGCCATGACGCGAGAATTGTTGTAAAAGGTTTAAAACCGGAAACGCGACCTGATATGCTTCTTTGTCCCGGACTAATCCTTTAGGGAAGGGGTAGAGGCCGTATGGAGAAGCATGAGGGCTCAAATCAGGGCACTTTCATCAGGAAGCACACCCGGGACGGCAGCGAAGGGTGTGACGGCTTTTCAACCGATTCTGTAAAGTTCTACTTCAACACCATCAAGAAGTTCCCGCTCCTTAAACCTCCCGAAGAAAAGCTCCTCGCGAAAAGGATAACGAAAGGCGACCAGGATGCAAGGCGCCGGATGATAGAGGCGAACCTCCGTCTCGTGGTCAATATCGCGAAGAAGTACATGAACAGGGGCTTTCCGCTGCAGGACCTTATAGAGGAAGGCAACATAGGGCTAATAAAGTCCGTGGAGCGGTTCAGGGCCTCCAAGGGCTGCAAGTTCTCCACATACGCCACCTATTGGATAAAGCAGTCCATCGAGAGAGCCATCGCCAACCAGGCTAACGTCGTTAGGCTCCCCATCCATGTCACAGCGGACATCTCGAAGCTCTGCAGGGCGACAAGGGAGCTTACGATGGCCCTCAGCAGGGAGCCTGACTGGAGCGAGCTTGCCGAACGGACCGGCTTTACCGGGCGGTATGTAAAGAAGCTCGATTCAATCGGAAAAAAGAGCTATTCGCTCGAAGCGTCCCTCCCGGACGGAAGCGAGCAGTCGCTCCTCGACAGGCTCGAGGACCCGGCAACGCTTCCCCAGGTCGACCTCCTCGACTGCAAGCGCAAGGCCGAAAGAGTGAACGCGTGGCTCGCCTCCCTCGACGAAAACGAGCGCAGCGTCATAAAGCTCAGGTTCGGCATAGGGAACGGCGGCCCGGAGACGCTCGAAGCCATAGGCAAGGCCTTCGGGGTCACGAGGGAAAGGGTGCGCCAGATAGAGGTGAAGGCCCTCGGGAAATTGAAAAGCCTCGCAAGGGACAGGGACAAGGTAGCTTCCCTTGATGCCCTCTGAGCTTAGCAGGCTGCTGAAAAAGCCGTTCTCCGTCGAAGGCTACGTCGCTGGCTACGAAGGCGTTCAAGAAAAGTACGCTCATTCCTTGCCCCCCTGTTCCTAATGGGGGGGCGCATCTGGAACTTTTCGAGCAGCCTGAATAAAAATGGTTTTTTTTAGCAAGCTGTTAGGGCAACCTCTTTTTATCCCGGCCTTCCGGGAAAGCGGAAAAAAATCTCTATTTTTTTTAGAGGTTGCCTTGTGCTAATATGTCTTGGTTTCTGCGACAACCAGACCAACGCCAAGGAGACGGTTAATGATAGACCAGCTCAAGCAGGCCATTCGCGACGTTCCGGATTTCCCTAAAAAAGGGATACTCTTCAAGGACATAACCACCCTTTGCAAGGACGCATCCTCATTCCAGCGCATGGTGGACCTGATGGGCCACAGGTACGTGGGGAAGCGCATAGATCTGGTCGTCGGCATAGAGGCTAGGGGGTTTGTCGTGGGCGCGGCCCTGGCCTACAAGCTCGGGGCGGGCGTGATACTCGTAAGGAAGCCGGGGAAGCTCCCGCATAAGACGCACAAGGCGAGCTACTCGCTCGAATACGGCACGGACAGCCTGGAGATACACCAAGACGCCATCGAGCCCGGCCAGAACGTGATAATTGCCGACGACCTCCTTGCAACCGGCGGCACGGCTGCTGCGGTCGCTGGGCTTGTTCAGAGCATGGGCGCCAATATCGTCGAGTGCTCATTCATAGTAGAGCTCGACGAGCTTAAGGGAAGGGAGAAGCTCGCGCCCCATCCGGTATTCTCGCTACTTTCGTACTAGCAGGCTGCTCAAAAAGTCGTTCTCCGTCGAAGGCTACGTCGCTGGACACTCCGGTGCGTACACGAAAAGTACGCTTTCTAAAGGTTTGCCTCAAGGCAGCTCCATGTTAACGGGGGCAGCGGCTTGAATGCCGCTGCCCATTATTTATGCCTCCATTCAACCCCGTGCCGGGGATAATCCTTTCAGTGGTCTTCGCGCTAATCGCCGTAAGGCAGGTGGGCACCCTGAGGCTCGCCATCTGGCAGATAATGCTCGGCGGCGCGCTTGCCGCGCTCCTTTCAGGCTCCATAGGCCCCGCGCGCGCCCTCTCCTCGATCGATATCGACGTGATGGTCTTCCTTTTCGGCATGTTTGTGGTGGGGGAGGCGATGGTCGAGAGCAGGTACCTGCACCATATTGCCGACAGGCTTTTCAGGAGCGCCGGGAGCGCTAGCGCCCTGATACTCTACATACTCTTCATAATGGCCTTCTTTTCGGCTGTCCTCATGAACGATACCATAGCCATAATCGGCACGCCTCTCATGTTGTCGTTCGCGGCCAAGCATAATATGAAGCATAAGCTATTGCTCCTGACACTTTGTTTCGCGATAACTTTGGGAAGTGTCGTAAGCCCCATCGGCAACCCGCAGAACCTTCTCATCGCGCTCCACGGCGGCATCATCAACCCGTTCGTTACCTTCTTTAAATACCTTGCGGTGCCTACTATCATTAACCTCTTCATGGCTTTTTTCGTCCTCAGGCTTTTTTTCAGGGAGGAATTCCATGCCGTAAGGCTAACGCACCCGGCTGAGGAGGTGAGCGACAGGGCGCTTGCCGGGCTTTGCAGGCTCTCTATCGCGGTACTCCTCATAATGGTCTCTATAAAAGTAGGCTCCGTCTTTCTCGGGTTTGATCCGGGACTCAAGCTCACCTATATAGCGGTAGCGGCTGTCGCCCCGCTCGTCGCCTTAAGCCCGAGGCGCGTGGATATCGTAAGGAAAATAGACTGGCATACGCTCGTCTTTTTCGCGTCGATGTTCGTCCTCATGACGAGCGTCTGGGACTCGGGGCTCATACAGTGGCTTGCGGCCGGATGGTCCGGGGCCGGGTCGCACGGCTCGATACTGGCCCTGAGCGTCATTTTAAGCCAGCTCCTCTCGAACGTGCCCTTTGTCGCGCTTTACATTCCCGTGCTCGACGTGGCAGGCGGGAGCGTGGCCGACCTCATGGCCCTTGCCGCCGGGAGCACCATAGCCGGGAACCTCCTCATACTCGGCGCGGCAAGCAATATCATAGTAATCCAGAATTCCGAGAAGAACGGTGTCCCGGGCGTATCCTTTCTCGATTTTGCCAGGGTAGGCGTGCCGCTTACGATGGCTAACACGGCAGTCTACTGGGCGTACTTCGAGCTGATCCTCCATATGCCCGCTTGACAAAATCTTAACTTCAGCTATTTTGAGTAGAAAAATCTGATGAGGTCCGTCGAATGAGCAAGAATATCGAGAAGGTGCTTCAGGAGCTTAAGGAAAGAAGGGACAACCTGGATATCGCGATAAGGATACTCCAGAGCGAGGTGAAGGAGACGAGGCCAGCCAAGAGGCGCGGCAGGCCGAGGAAGAAGGCCGAGGCCAAGGAGGGGTGAGTGGGTCCCGGATAAGGTGTATGACTAAAAAACCGTCCGTGTCGCCCGCTGCGACCACGCGGGACCGCAGGAAATAGTCCACGGCAGAGGCTTACTTCTAACAGCTTGCAGAAAACTCCGTTTTTATCCAGGCTGCTTAAAAAGTTCCAGATGCGAGGCCCCCGTTGGAACAGGGGAGCGAGGAATGAGGTGTACTTTTCGTGTATGCCGGAGTGTCCAGCGACGAAGACAACGACGCAGATGGACTTTTTCAGCAGCCTGCAAATCAAACCACTTCCATCAGCACGCATTTCAGGTACTCGGTCTCGGGCACGGCGAGCGAGACCGGGTGGTCCTTTGCCTGCGAGCGTATCTCGATTATGCGGGCCTGCCTGCCCGCCTTCTTCCCGGCAGCGCGGAGCATATCGAGGAACATGGCCCTGTCCACGTGGTACGAGCACGAGGACGTGGCGAAGAGGCCGCCCGGGCTGAGGAGCCGCATGCACGCGGCGTTAGTCTCGGTATAGGCTTTTAGCCCTTCGGCCGTCCGCGCCTTCGATTTCACGAACGCCGGCGGGTCGAGCACTATGCAGTCGTATCTCTTCTGCGCCTCGGCCTCCTCTTTCATGAGCTCGAAGACGTCGGCCTTTATGAACTCGCACCTCTCGGTCAGGCCCGAGAGGGCGGCGTTTTTCCTGGCCTGTCCGATGGCGTAATCGGAGGAATCCACGCCCCTCATCCTCATGCCCGACCTGGCGAGCGAGATGCTCCAGGCGCCGGTGTAGCAGAAGAGGTCGAGCCCGTCGCCTTCGGTTGCGAAGGACGCGAATGTTTTCCTGTTCTCGGCCTGGTCGAGGAAAAACCCGGTCTTCTGCCCTGACATGGGGTCCACTTCGAGCACCGCCCCGTCCTCTTCGAGCCTCGGCAGTGGGTCGATAGAGCCCTTCAATACCTTCTTTTCAAGGGGAAGGCCTTCGAGGGAGCGGATTGAGCTGTCGTTTCTGATGACTATCGAAGAAGGCTTATAGACCTCTTCGAGCGCTTCCAGCACCATGCCTGAGAGGGCTTCCATGCCGAGGGTGAGGAACTGCAGCGACAGGCAGTCCCCGAACTTGTCGACTATAAGGCCCGGGAGGAAGTCGCTTTCGCTGTAGACCGCCCTGAACGAGCTTTTCTCCCCTATTGCCCTCTTCCTGTATTCCAGGGCCGCCTCTATCCTCCGCTTGAAAAAAGCGGTATTTATCTCTTCCCTTTTCCGGGTCAGTATCCTTATGGATATGAGGGACTGGGGGTTTGCATAGCCTATCCCGAGGAAGTTTCCATTCCTGTCTGTAAGCTCGACCAGAGAGCCGGGGACGAAGTTTTTGGGGCTGGTGAAGAGCTCGTTCGAGAAGACCCATAAGTGCCCGCCCAGTATGCGCGTTATCCTGTTTACGGCAGCTATTTCCATTTCGACTCCAAAACGAAGCGTATTATAATCATTAAACCTGCAATCCGGACCTGGCGGCGGGGGTTGCAATTTTCCGTGTTATGGGAAAGACTTGATTATATCCGGTTTTTACATTAGTACATATAAAAAAGAAGAGGTGCCTGATGGCTGTGGAAAAGAGGCGCGAAGGCGGCGAGCCGGAGAGCATAGAGGTCATACTGAGGACCGGGCAGAGCCTCAAGCTACGGCCCATACGCCCGACTGACAGGCAGAAGCTAAGGGATTTTTTCTACCGGCTGAGCCCCCGGACAAGGTATCTCAGGTTCCAGTACGCCAAGGAGCATATAACCGAGGAGGAGCTCAAGTATTTCACCGAGGTCACCCCTCCCGCAAGGTACGCGTATGTCGCGGCCATAGGCGAGGCCGAAAAGGAGCAGATAGTAGCGGTCGCGAGGTGGGACCTGCTCCCCGGCACATCCAATGCCGAGGTGGCCTTTACCGTCGAGGACAATATCCAGCTCCACGGGATAGGCACGCTCCTCCTTGAGGAGCTCGCGAAGGCGGCCCTTTCCTACGGCATAACCCTTTTCAGGGCGCAGGTGCTCAATGAGAACACCCGTATGCTCGAGGTCTTCGACGAGAGCGGGTTCATATTCAAGAAGGCCTTCTCCGAGGGCGTATACCATTACACCATAGACCTCAAGGACCAGGAGGAGTATTCCAAGCGGCAGGCCTACAGGGAGCACATAGCCCGCAGCGAAGGCGTGAGAAAGCTCCTGAACCCTAAGCGGGTCGCCATAATCGGCGCGTCCAGGAGCCCGGAGAGCGTGGGCGGCGCGCTCTTCAGGAACATGCTCAGGGACGGGTTCAAGGGGGTCGTCTTCCCCGTGAACCCAAAGACCGATTCCATTGCCGGCGTCCTTTCATATCCGACGGTGCTGGACGTGCCCGTTGACATAGACCTCGCTGTCGTGGTCGTGCCTGCCGAGCACGTGCCGGCTGTCGTGGACCAGTGCGCGCAGAAGGGCATAGGGACGCTCGTAATCATCTCGGCGGGGTTCGGGGAATCCGGGCCAGAGGGCAGGGAAAGGGAGCGGCAGCTCAGGGAAAAGATACTCTCCTACGGGATACGGGTTGTCGGGCCCAACTGCCTCGGCGTCCTTAACAACGTTCCGGATGTGCGGCTCAATGCCACCTTCTCGCCCGTCATAGCGCCGCCCGGGAACCTGAGCATCGGCTCCCAGAGCGGCGCCCTGGGATTGGCGCTCCTTGACCACGCGAAAAGCATAGACCTCGGCATCTCCTCTTTCGTGAGCTTCGGGAACAGGATCGATATCGCGACCGACGACCTCCTCGAATACTGGGAGGACGACAAGAACACCGACGTAATCGTCCTCTACCAGGAGTCGTTCGGGAGCCCGAGGAAGTTCGGACGCATCGCCAAGAGGATATCGCACAAAAAGCCGATAATAGCGGTGAAGGCAGGGCGCTCGCTCGTGGGCGCGCGGGCCGCGACCTCGCATACGGGCGCGCTTGCGGCATCCGACGTTGCCGTGGACGCGCTATTCAGGCAGGCCGGGGTCATAAGGGTGACTACCATAGAGGAGATGTTCAACGCGGCGGAGGTGCTTGCGCACCAGCCGCTCCCCAAGGGGCCGAGGGTCGGCATACTCACGAACGCCGGGGGCCCGGGCGTGCTTGCGGCGGACGCCTGCGAAGGCTTCGGCCTCAAGGTGCCGCCGCTATCTGAGGAGACGCAGACGAAACTAAGGGAGTTCCTCCCCAAGGCCGCGGCGGTCACGAACCCGGTGGACATGATAGCCACCGCCCCTCCCGAGTCGTTCAGGAGGGCGCTCGAGGTGATGCTCGGCGACCCGGAGCTTGATTCCATAATATTGATCTACATACCGCCGCTCGTCACAAAGCCCGAGGACATAGCAAGCTCGGTAAGAGCGGCACTCGAAGGTTACAGGGGGGGCAAGCCTGTCGTCACCTGCTTCATGATGTCGCAGGCCACGATGGAAGGGATAAGGAAGGAGGCTGGGCTCCGCCCGTTCGTCTTCCCCGAGGACGCGGTCCAGGCGCTTTCGCTCTCGTACACTTACTCGCTCTACAAGCACAGGGCCGAGGGCTCGCCCGTCAGGTTCCCGGGGCTCGATACCGAAGCCATAAGGGACTCGGTCTTCGGCGACGGGGCCGAGAGGGGCTGGATGATGCCCGAGGCCGCGCTCGACCTCCTTAAGCAGTACGGCATCAAGGCGGTGGAGACTAGGGTCGCGATGGACGCGGATGCTGCCGCAAGGGCCGCCGCTGAGCTCGGCTTCCCGGTAGTCATGAAGGTGCGCTCCCGGAGGATAGTCCACAAGACCGACATCGGCGGCATAGCCGTCGGGCTTGCCAGCGAGGACGAGGTGAGAAAGGCCTTTAACGGGATTCAGCTCAGGGTGGAAGAGGCGGGCATGCTTGACGAGATGCAGGGAGTGATTGTGCAGCCGATGATAAAAGGCGGGCAGGAGATGATAATCGGCATGTCGGTAGACCCGCTCTTCGGCCCGCTCATCATGACAGGGCTCGGGGGAGTGGAGGTAGAGCTTTTAAAGGACGTATCCTTCGCCATACACCCGCTTAACGACATCGAGCCCGAGAGGATGCTTACGCAGCTCAAGAGCTATCCGCTCCTAAAGGGCTACAGGGGCAGGCCGCCCAGGGACATAGCGAGCCTAAAGGACACCATACTCCGCTTTTCGGCCCTCATAGAAGACTTCCCGGAGCTTGAGACCATAGAGATAAACCCACTCATGGTCCTTGGCGAAGGCAAGGGCTCGGTAGCGGTCGACGCCAGGGTCTACATCCGGGCCCAGGAATCGCCGGCTTTCTAAAGAGGTTGCAAACACTTTTCAGAGCTCTCTCATTGACCAGGGCGCCTCTTTTGAGGTAGAATAACTTGGTCCGGCTGAACTGGCCCTTCGTATGCGCATCGCACGGAACGCGCACGCAACTCTATCCCGCTCACGCTCTATCCAGACGCCTGAACCGCCGGAGTTATCTCATGCGGTCCTGTGGAATCCCCGATACTGCATAATGCTGGAAGGAAGGTTTCTCATTGGAAAGGAACAAGGCCCCTGAAAGAACCGGGGCGCCCTTCTTAAAAAAGCTCATTCTGGCTTCGGTCCTTGCCGTCCTCGGCATATTCATATTCGCCTTGACGCTCTTCCATCTCGTGCCTTCCCATGTCTACGAGAGGCTTATCTCCGCCACACTCAGGGAAAAGACGGGGCTCGCGCTCGAGAGCGCGTCCTCGTCGACCGTCTTCCCGTTCGGGTTCGAGCTGAAGGACGCAAGGCTCAGCGACTCCAACGGCAGGGGCATCGCGCGCCTTGACTCCGTAAGGGCGGACCTGATGCTCAGGGGTATCCTGTCGGGATTGAGGATGGACTTCAAGGGTGCCGCCGGGGAGGGCACTGTCGAGGGGTCGTTCCGTTACTGGCTTTTCGGGTCGTCTATTGACATGGAATCGAGGGATGTCGATTTCAGATACATCGAGGCGCTCGGCGCTGCCGGCGTCAAGGTCGAAGGCTCGTTCGACGGCAGGTTCTCCGTGAAGTCAGCCGGGGGCTGCCCTAAAGGCTTTGCCAGGATGGAGGGTTCGGACCTCAGGAACGCGGAGTTCCGTTTAAGGGGGATCCCGCTCTCGTTCGGCGATATCGAGGAGGCGGGCCTTTCCGCGGACTTGAGAAACTGCTCCGTCTTTTTAAACGGGTTATGGGTGGAGGGGGACAAGGCCTCCCTGAGGCTCCAGGGGAGCATAAAGCCGCTTACGCCGTTGGCGTCGAGCCCCGTCGACCTTACTCTCGAAATAGTGCCCCATGCCGAGCTCCTTCAAAACAACTATCTCCTCGCCTTTATCGAGGCCTACCGCAAATCGGCGAACTTCTATTCCATACCCGTAAGGGGCACTCTCGGAAGCCTACTGCCTGGCCTCTGACAGCCGCTCTCTTTTTTCCAGCTCAAGGAGCGCGCTGCGGGCTTCCTCCTGGCCCGGGAAATCCTTACCCGCCGCGAGCGCTGCCTTGAGCTCCTCTTTCGCGAGCTTGAGGTTCTCCCTCTCGATGTACGCGACCGCCAGGTGGAATCTTACAAGAGGGTTCCCGGGGAGCTTGGCCGCGCTTTCCTTAAGGAGCGACAGCGCCCTCATATGCGCTCCCTTTTTTAAATAGATCCAGCCCAGGGTGTCGGAAATCATCGGGTCGTCCGGCATTATCTCCTTTGCCATTTCCGCCAGCGGGAGCGCTTCGTCGAGATAGCCGTGCTCGGCGTATATCCAGGCCAGGTTGTTCGCTGCCGGGGCGAACCTCGGGTTTATCTCGAGGGCCCGGGCGTAATGCTCCGCGGCCTCCTGGTAGCTCTCCTGCGATTCGTAAGCGAGCGCGAGGAGCATGTGCGCCGGAAGCGAATCCGGGCTGTTCTCGACGGCCTTTTTGAAGTTGTCAATCGATTCGGCAAAGGAGCCTTTCCGCGAATACAGGCTGCCGAGCTCGATGTAAGGCTCTACGTAGTCGCTTTTCAGCTCGATCGCCTTCCTGAACGACTCTTCGGCCTTTTCGAGGTCGTTGACCGCGAGGTAAACCTTCCCCATGAGGTGATGGAGCCAGAATCTGCCCGGGTCAAGGGCTATCTCCTTTTTAATCCGAGCTACTGCAGGGCCGTGCTCTTTTCTCTCGATGAGTATGTTCGCGACCATCGTTATGGGGCGGGGGTCGCTCCTGTCGAGCGCGAACGCCTTCTCGAACAAGGCCAGGCTGCCTGGCACGTCTTTCTCCATCAGGCGCAGGGTGCCGAGACCGTAATGGCCCCTGGGGTCGCCGGGTTCGGCCTCGACTGCCGCCGCGAACATCTCTGCGGCCTTCTTGAGCTTCTTCTCCTTGATGTACAGGCTCCCGGAAGAGAGAAGCGCGGCAGCGTTTTGAGGGTCTTTCCGGAGGACCGCCTTGAGCTCGCCGAGCGCGAGCCATGTATCGCCTGTCTCCGCGTATACTGACGCGAGCGCAAGCCTCGCGTCGACTGATTCCGGGGCGAGCCGCACGGCTTCCTTAAGCTCCGTCTTGGCCTGCTCATGCCTCCCCCTGGCGCTGTGCACAAGGCCGATGGCGTAATGTGCCATCGCATGGCCGGGCTCCATCCGCACAGCGGTATTAAGGTCCGTAAGCGCCTCGGTGGTCTTTCCCTCGGTGGCCCTTAACCTGCCCCTCAGGTAGAGCCCGAAGTAGCCGTCAGGCTCCCCGGCCAGTATCTCTTCCACAAGCGGTGCCGCCTCTTTCGCATCCCCGCTGCTTATAAGGAATTCCGCGTATTTCTTCCTCAGGACGAGCCCTTCTCGTATTTTCGAAATGCCCTCGGCGTAGACAGCCCTGGCATCACCGGGCTTGCGCGACGCGAGATAATAATCGGCGAGCTTGATATAAGCGTCCGGCACTCCGGGCCATGCCCCAGTCATCCTCTTGTATGCTTCCTCTGCCTCCTTATCCCTGTCCATGCGGGAATAGAGGCCCCCAAGGGCGTCGAGCACGGCCAGATTGTCGCCTGTTTCCCTGGCGGCGCTCAACAGCTCTTTTTCGGCTTCCGTGAACCTTTTGAGGCCGATAAACATCCTGGCGAGCGCGATCCGGGGTGCCGGGTCGCCGCCTCCGGCGCCTATTGCCTTCCTGAAGCTTTCTTCAGCCGCCGGGTAGTCTTTCCTCTCAATGTGGATCTCCGCAGCCGCCATGAAAAGGCCGGCGTCAGGAGGGCCGAGGGAGACTGCATCGTCGATTAAGGAGAGCGCCTTGCCGAATTCTTTTTTCCCGGCGCTCGCCAAGGCCATCAGGAGGAGCGCTTCCCTGCTTTTTTGGCCGTCGTTATAAACGCTTTCGGCCAGCCTTAGCGCCTCGTCATGGTCACCCGAGGCGCGGTAGAGCTCGGAAAGCCCAAGGCGCGCGCCAGCGTGCGCTGGGGACAGCTCTATTGCCCTTTTGAACTGCCGCATCGCTGACAGCGGGCTTGACGGGCCGTCTATCCCGAGATAGGAAAGGCCGAGGCTGTAGTTGGCTTCGGCGCTTTCGGGCCTGAGCTGGACCGCTTTCCTGAACTCCCTGGACGCCTCCAGCAGTTCTCCGGATTCGAGCAGGATGCGGCCCCTTTCCATGTGGCCGTTAAAGGCCTTCTCCGGGCCGCGGCCGCACCCTGCTGCGGCGATGATAAAAAAGAGTACGATTGCGACCGAGACTGACGCCGTTTTTCCATTGCTTTTGATGGTTTTCATGTCAGCTTAGCCCGCTTATCCTTTTGAGTGTTTGTTTGGCCTCGTCCGAGCCGGGGAACTCGTCATTCAGGTCCAGCGCCTTCTCGATGGCCGCCCCGGCCCTCTCGGGGTCTCCAAGCTTTATGTAAACGAGGCCGAGCCTGTACAGGGCTACCGGGTCGGCAGCCCCGTTCCGCTCAAGCCTCGAATAAAGGGCGAGCGCGTCGCCGTGCCTGCCCATCCTGTAATATATCCACCCGAGCGTGTCGGCCATGGCCGCGTCCTCGGGGTCGAGAGAGCTTCCTTTCCTGGCGTATTTGAGCGCGCCCTTGAGGTCGCCGCGTTGCTCCGCAAGGAGCGACGCGAGTTTTTGGTACGCCTCCACGGACCTGGCCGACGATATTATCTTCTTGTATTCCCGCGCCGCGTCTTCGACCTTGCCGGCTTTCGCATACGAGTCGGCGAGCCTGGTCATTATCCGGACCGACTCGGGAGCCCTGCGTGCGGCTTCCGAATAGAAGCCTGCCGCCCGCTCGAATTCGTTTCTCGACTCGAGGATCTCTCCGAGCCCGGCGTAGGCAGAGACCATCCCCGGGTGGTCTTCTATTATTCCCCTGTACACTTTTTCGGCCTCAGCCGGATCTCCCAGCCTCTCTATGGCGCTGGCGCGGAGTACCCTCAGGAGCGGGTTCCTTTCCGTTTTCGGTACGGAGGCAAGTGTTTCCCGGTAGAGCCCGGCCCTGTTATAGAGCAGGGCCAGGCTCACCCTGGCCGCTTCCGCCCCGCCCGGGCCGAAGAGGAGGTCGGATCCGCCTTCGAGCGCCTGGAGCTCGGGGAAAAGGTCGGCGGCCTTGCCGAGCTCCTCCCTTCCTTCTTCCAGCTCGCCGAGAGAAAGGAGCACGCCGCCGAGGGCTATCCTTGCGACAGGGTCGAGCGGGTCTTCTTCGACCGCCTTAAGCGCCATGTCCTTTGCCCGTGAGCGCTCCTCCTGTAGCTGCAGAGTCACAGCGGCGTTCAGAAAACCCTCCCTGAGCCCCGGCGAGGTGGCTATAAGCGACTGAAAGCTCCTCAGCGCCTCGTTATAGTCCTCCTCTATAAGGCCTATCACCCCGAGGAAATAGGAGGTGAGGGAAAACTCGGGGTTCGAGCGGCTGAGCGCCTGGAAGCTTGCCCTGGCCTCCTTTGCCTGGCTGTTAAGGAGGTAGGCGGTTCCGAGTACCAGGTGCGCCCCGGGAGAATCCGGCTCGGATTTCAGGACCTCGCCCGCGTACTCTATCGCCCTGCCAAATTCGGCCTCGGCCAGGTGGATCCGGCTCAGGTTAAGGTAGTCAGGCTCCGTCCCGATGAGCCGTTCATAGCACTCCCTCGCGTTCCTGAGGAGTCCCTGGGAAAGGTAGATGGAAGCCATGTGCCTCAACACGCCCGGGTCGTCCTTGATCTTGAGCGCCTCATGGAAGTAGACGAGGGACTTGTGATACCGTGCTTTCGTAAGGAAGAACCGGCCCATGGCCCCGTATATCTCGGCGGCGAACCCGGCATCCGCCTCACTTGCGCTCCGGGCCTGTTCGACTGCCTTCTGTTCCGCGTTCATGGCGAGGTAGGCTATCGCGAGTATGAACCTTGCGGTCTGGTCCTGCGGGTCCCTGTCCAGGACATCTTCCTCGAGCTCGGCGGCCTTGCCGAACTCGTTCTTTTTCATGAACTCGATGGCCTCGTTGTGCGCGGCGCTGTTCGGAAGCGTATCCGGCGGTTCGATAAAGGCATGGGAGCTTCCGGCGGTAATCGCGACGGACGCCGCCAGGATGACAGGCAAGAGCGCCTTCAGGGCTCGTCTCATCGGGTCCCCCTCCTTTTTTCATGCGGGCCATGCAAGCGGAACCGGCCTGTACCCGCCCGGACGCTCATGCGGGCCTGAGCCTGTATTTCACTATGAGCTTCGAGAGGTACTGGCGGCTTATGCCGAGTTCCGCCGCGGCCCTGCTCACGCTTCCGTCGTTCCTCGCAAGCGCGTCCCGTATCATCCTTTTTCTGAATGCCTCTCTCGCTTCCGCAAGGCCCATGGGGTTTGCCGTCAGGCTTTCGCCGGTTGTCCGGGACTGGAGTCCCAGGTCGGAAGACGCCAGCTCTTTTTTCGTCGAGAAGACGACGGCGCGCCTCACCCTGTTCTCAAGTTCCCTGACGTTCCCCGGCCACCCGTAGCCTTTCATGTCGTCTATGGCGGCCCTATCGAAGCCGTCGGCGGGCCTGTCGTATTCCCTGGCGAATTTCTTGAGGAAGTAGAGGGCGAGTAGGTGGATGTCCTCGCCGCGCTCCCGGAGCGGCGGGACGACGAGGGTTATGACGCCGAGCCTCAAGGCGAGGTCTTCGATGAACTCGCCGCTGCGGGCCAGCGTTCTCAAGTCCCTGGCGCTCGAGGATATGACGCGCACGTTCACGCTCTCGCGCCTGCCGGTCGAAGGTATTTCAACCGAATGCTCCCTTAGTACGGAAAGGAGCCTTGCCTGGAGGTTAAGGCCGAGCGAGCCGACCTCCTTAAACAAGACAGTCCCGCCGTCAGCCTGCTCGAGAAGGCTTTTCCTCCGCTGGCCGGAAGGAGCGACGCACCCGAAGACTTCGGCCTCAAAAACGCGCTCGGGCGCGCCCTTGCAGTCCGCCGCAAGGAATGGGAGCGCGTGCCGCGACCCGAGCCTGTGCACCGCGCGCGCGACCGTCTCCTTTCCCGTGCCCGGCTCGCCCATGATGAGCGCCGGGATGTTCACCTCCGCTAGCTTCCTTACGGTATGGAAGACCTCCTGCATCCGGCGGCTGAGGCCGATAAGCTCGCCGGGCCAGCCCCCGCCGTCGACTGAGCCCGAGCGCCCCGACTGGCAGTCGTAGGAGTAATAGGCCCGCTTCAGGGTCATCCTGACCTCTTCGATCGATACGGGCTTCGTGAAGTAGTCGAACGCGCCGAGGTCGAGGGCCCTGAAGGCGTTGTCCCTCTCGTCGATACCGGTGAGTATGACGGCCTTGAAGAGCGGGTTGGCCGAGAGGATCTCCCTTATGGCGCGCATCCCCTCGGAAGGGTCGAAAGGGGAGGGGGGCAGGCCGAGGTCCATCACCCCGACAGGGATCGAGCGCTCGGAGGCGGTCTTCAGCGCTTCATTCCTGGAGCCTGCCTCGAAGACCTCGTAGTCCCGGCAGAAGGCCCATTTCATCTGCCCCCTGAACGTCTCGTCGTCGTCGAGTACCAGGAGCCCGGGTTTTACCATTTCATGCCTTGACCACCTGCCCGCCCCTTATGCCGGCAGTGGCGTTCCTGGTGTCCACGACGAGCCTGCTGTTCGAGACTATCCACCTGTAATCGTACGCGGAATGGTCCGTCGCTATGATCACGCAATCGTATTTCTTGATGTTTTTCGCTGAAAGCGGCACGGAGCGGAGCCTCGTGGAGGTCCTGTGGTGGACGGCGATGGGCACGTGCGGGTCGTTGTAGGAGACGTTCGCGCCCTTTGACTTCAGTATCCTTATGAGTTCGAGCGATGGCGACTCCCTCAGGTCGTCCACGTTCTTCTTGTAGGCCACGCCGAGGAGGAGCAGGTTTGAGCCCTTGAGGCTTTTGCCCCTGGAATTCAGGGCCTCCATCACCTTGCCGACTACATAATAGGGCATGTTGGTGTTTATCTCTCCGGCAAGCTCTATGAACCTCGTCGAGAAATCGTATTCCCTTGCCTTCCAGGTAAGATAGAAGGGGTCTATTGGTATGCAGTGGCCGCCGAGTCCCGGCCCGGGATAGAAGGCCTGGAACCCGAACGGCTTGGTGTTCGAGGCCTCTATGACCTCCCAGATGTCTATGCCCATGCGGTCCGAGAGCATCTTGAGCTCGTTAACGAGCGCGATGTTTACGGAACGGTAGATGTTCTCGAGGAGCTTGGACATCTCCGCGACCCTGGTCGAAGAGACGGAAACGACCTCCGAGACGATCTGCGAGTACAGGGCCGAGCCGATTTTCGTGCATTTTTCGGTGACGCCCCCGACTATCTTGGGCGTGTTCTTCGTGGTGTAGTCCATCCTGCCCGGGTCTTCCCGTTCCGGCGCGAAAACGAGATAGAAGTCCCTCCCGGCCTTGAAGCCGTTCTTCCCGAAGAGCGGCAGCAGTACCTCCTCGGTGGTTCCCGGGTAGGTCGTGGACTCAAGCGATATTATCTGCCCGCGCCTGAGGTATCTTGCCACCTGGGTCGCCGAGTTGTATACGTAGCTCAGGTCCGGCTCGCGCTTGTCCGAAAGCGGGGTGGGCACGCAGATTATGACCGCGTCCGTACGCGAGAGGGCGGAGGCGTCGGTCGTAGCGGACAGGAGGCCCGTACGGACGAACGAGCCTATCTTTTCGCGCTGTATGTGCTTTATGTACGAGTTCCCGGCGTTCAGCGCATCGACCTTCGACTTGTCGACGTCGATGCCGGTCACCTTGAACCCCTCTTCGCAGAACCGGAGCATTATGGGCAGGCCGACGTAGCCGAGGCCGATGACTCCTATCCTGGCCTGCTTGCTTTCTATCTTCCTTAGGACGCCGTTATGGTTATCAGCCATGTTTACCCCTTTCGCATGGATTCGAGCCTGTTGTATTTTTTGATGATATGGTGCACCGTCGGCCTGCTTAGGCCGAGCTCTTCCGCGGCCTTGCTTATGTTGCCGTTGTGCTTGAGTATAGCCTTCTGCACGAACCTGACCTCGAGCTCTTCCTTCGCCTTCTTGAGGTCGAGGTGCTGCGGGGCCTCTTCGTCCGGGCCGAAGCCGAGGTCCGAGGACCTTATCATCGGGCCGTCCGAGAACGTCACGGCCCGCCTGATCCTGTTCTCGAGCTCCCGGACGTTGCCGGGCCACCCGTATGAGTTCATGGCTTCTACCGCCTCGGGGCTGAGCGCCTTGGGCCTCGCCCTGTCAGGTACGTATTTCTGGAGGAACGCCCTCGCGAGAAGGACTATGTCCTCTCCGCGCTCGCGAAGCGGAGGCAGGTCTATGTTGACGACAGCCAGCCTGTAGTAGAGGTCCTCCCTGAACCTTCCCTCGGCGGTCATCTTCCGCAGGCACTTGTTCGTGGCCGCGATCACCCTGACGTCTATGCCTATCGAGTCCCTCCCGCCGATGCGCTCGATCCTGTGGTCCTGGAGGAACCTCAAGACCTTTACCTGAAGAAGGAGCGGCAGTTCCGCTATCTCGTCGAGAAAAAGTGTGCCGCCCTGCGCGAGCTCTATCCTGCCGTTCCTCTGTATGTGGGCGCCGGTAAACGCGCCCTTTTCGTGGCCGAAGAGCTCGCTCTCGAGAAGGCTGTCCGGGATCGCGCCGCAGTTTATCGGGATGAAGGGCCGCTGCTTCCTGAGGCTTTGGGCGTGTATCGCCCTTGCGATAAGCTCTTTTCCGGTGCCGCTCTCGCCGCCGACCAGGACGGGCACGTCCGAGGCGGCTACTTTCCTGACCGTGGAGAACACTTCCTGCATCCTGGAGTTCATCCCGAGCACCTCTTCGAAGCCCTGGTTCTCGGCGGCCCCCCTCTGGAGCCTTGAATACTCGTACTCGAGCGAATGCACGTAGACCGCCCGCCTCAGTATTATCTTGAGCTCCTCGATGGCTACGGGCTTCACGAGGAAATCGTGCGCACCGTGCGATATCGCCTTTATCGCCGAGCACCGCTCCTTGTTGCCGGTGATTACGACCACCTTGGCCAGGGGATCGTGCTGGAGTATCCTCCCCAGGAGCTTGAAGCCCTCGCTAACGTCGTTTGTGTAGGGCGGGAGCCCAAGGTCGAGCGTTACGAGCGCCGGGCGGCCGTCCCGAAGCACCTGCATGGCGCATTCCGGGTCGGGCGCAGTAAGGACGTCGAAATCGCCAGCCAGGGCCCAGCGCATCTGGCCCCTGATGGCCTCGTCGTCCTCTATGATAAGGAGTTTCTGTTTCAGCATTTCCATCAGCCCGCGCTTGAGGCAAGCCGCTCGTCGGCATGGAGCGGGAACCTGAGCGTGAAGACAGTGCCGGCCCCTTCCTCGCTTTCCACCTCGATAAGGCCCCCGTGCGCTTCCATGACCGCCTTGCAATGGTAGAGCCCGACCCCGAAACCGTTTTTCTTGGTGGTAGTGAATGGCCTGAAAAGCCCCTTTTCCATGAGGCTTTTCGGTATGCCCGAGCCGGTGTCGGAGATCCTCACGGTGACGAAATCCCGTACGGACTGGAATGACACGCCAATCTCGCCGCCGGCCTTGACCGCTTCGCACGCGTTCATGAGCATATTGAAAAAGACCGTCTCTACCGCGTCGGAGTCCATGCTGCAAAGGGTGCAGACGCCGTTAACGTCTATGCTGATCCGCTCGGCAGCTCCCGAGGGGAGCCTCCCTACGGCGCTTTCCAGGACCGATTTCAGGTCTCCCGGCCTTTTCTCGATGCTCATCTGCCCGCCGCCGCCCGCCATCTTTTCTATAAGCGCCTTCATCCTTGCGACAGTAAGGTCGATGGCCTTTACGGCTTCCTTCTGGAACTCGGGGCTTGCCATGTTCGACCTGGCGTTATGGCTGAGGAGCGCAAGGGAGTTTGTGAAGTTCTTAAGGTCGTGCATCACGAAGGAAGACATTCTGCTGAAGGCGTCTGCCTCCTTGACCTCCAGGAGGTCCTGGCTGAGCCGGAGGTTCTTTATCTGCACCGCGGCCTGCGCCGCCACGGCGCGAAGGAGGTCGAGGTCGTTCCTTGAATAGGGCCGGCCCCCGGCACCCTCGCCGGCCGTGAGGAACCCTATCAGCTCCCTTCCAGCGGCGAGTGGCGCGCAGATTACGGCTCCGGACGAGAGCGACAGGCTTTCGGGCCCATCCGTGCCCATATCGTCGTCCGCAGGCTTGCAATCGGATAGATAGAACGGCGCCCCTGTTGCCAGCATGTGCTCGACGAGCCAGTGCGAATGGGGAATGCGCCTGAACCGCTGCTCGAGTTTCGAGGAGGTGGAAAAGAAGCAGCCCTGCCCCTGGTCATAGAGCCACACGTATACGTTCGAGGCGCCGAGCGTTGCGGAGACCATCTCCGACAGGACCGCCTTTACTCCGGCCGGGTCTGTCCGTGAACTTATCTTCTCCGTCGCTTCGAGCCACCGTTCCTTGTAGTCGTGCCTATTCCTTCCGAGCGCCGCAATCAATCCCGAGTCTTTCGTCCGGCTCTGCACATGCGGGAGGACGGCTGCGGAGAGGGCGGCCAGGACAATGAAGGAGGTAAAATAGTCGCCTGTACCGGCGCCGGCGATCCAGGATACGAGTAGAGAGACAGGTATGCAGACCGCAACCAGAAGGAGGGCCAGGGATTTCCCGAGCCCCGGCCTTGATACCGATATCTCAAGCGTATAAAGCCCGCTGGACGATAACGAGACCGCGATGCGCGCCGCGGCTGCCGCGGCACACGCCGATGTCGCCGCTATTGAAAGCCTCCCGGCGGAGCCGAAGACCGCGAGCTGGAGCGAGAGCAGTGCATATAGCGCACCGAACGCGCCCATGCCGATTGCGATCGAGCTTATCTCTTTCCTGACGCTCCCGCTGAAGGCCCTGAAGGTGCCCTCGATCTGGACAAGAGAGACTACGAGGGCCAGCGCCACGGCCGCCTGGAAGAGAACCCCGCCAGGTCCGGGCTCGAGCCTTCCGTCCGCTATGACCACGGGGCCTTCCGGGAGCGAGACAAGGACAGAGAAGAAGAGGGCCGAGGCGAGGAGCGCCAGGGCAGGGGAGCAGCGGACCAGGGCCCTGGTTTTTTCAACCCTCCCGAAGGCGGCGGCAAAGACGAGGAGCGTTGCCGCGAGGAGGCCCTGGCCGAACGCGAAGAGATGCGCGCCATAGCCCGACATCATCAGCGCCCCCCCGGCGTTAACGGACGCTATCGCAAGCATTGTCGCGAGCAGGGCGGCGACCGCCGGGTTTGCCAGCCCCCTCCCTCTTATCATGAGGAGCCCCGGGACGAGGCTCAGGCCTGCTGCGAGGACCGGTATGACGCGAAGCGGCTCAGCCAAAATGCCATTCTCCCGTGCTCAGGGTGATAAAGGTCACATACCTTCGTTCAGCTCTTTAATACAATGTCGAGCGAAAAAAATGTTTTTGGGAATCCTTTGCTCAGGGCAAACCCCGGGAAACCGGGGGACGCAGAGCAAACGGGACTAAAGAAGACTGGCAACACGCTTCCCGCTCCGTAACTCGCTCACATCAGACCTCCCCAGCTTCCACGTCAGCCGAGCCGCCAAAGGAAAATCCCTTTGGCGTTTTTTTTCAAAAAAACGGGGAGGTAGCAAATGCCTAAGTCAGTAAAGCTAATCTCGCTCTCGGCTGCCGCGGCAATCGCGGTCCTTTTGCTCATTGCGCCGCCTGCGCTGGCGGGCGAGGCAATACTCAAATGGACCGCGCCGAGCACGAACACGGACGGATCGGCTCTCACGGACCTGGCCGGCTTCAAGGTCCACTACGGCACGCAGTCCAAGTCCTACTCGAAGACGCTCGATATCGGCAATGCGGCGGCCTACACCGTCCAGGACCTCGCGGCCGGCAGCACCTATTATTTCAGCGTCACGGCCTACAACTCCGCGGGCAGGGAAAGCGCCTATTCGAACGAGGTCTCGAAGAACATACCGTCCGACACCACCGGCCCTGTACTGACCGGCATCTACTCGACCGACGTCACCCACACGGGCGCAGTCGTGAGCTGGATGACCGACGAGCCGGCCACGTCCCAGGTGGAGTACGGCACGACCTCCTCCTACGGCAGCTCGTCCTCCGTAGACCAGGCCCTTAAGACCGCGCACACCCTGTCGCTCGCTGGCCTCCAGCCCGGCACGGCCTACAATTACAGGGTGATAAGCTCGGACGGGTCCGGGAACAGGACCGCTTCCGGGAATTTCAAATTCACGACGGCGCCTGCGCCGGACACCGCGCCGCCGGTGGTCTCGAACCTCCTTGTAAAGGACGTGACCAGCTCTTCGGCGCTCGTCACATGGACGACGAACGAGCCGGCGACCACGCAGGTCGATTTCGGCCTTTCCGGCGCGTTTACTTCATCGACACCCCTTGACAGCTCCCTCAAAACAGTGCATTCGGTCCTTCTCGAGGGGCTCCAGGGGTACACTGCCTACAGCTACAGGGCCGTCTCGACCGACGCAGCGGGTAATACTGCCGTGAGCGCGGCAAAGACCTTCACGACATCCAACCAGGCCCCGGCCATCAACTCCCTGAGCTCGTCTCCGCTCTCAGGGTCGGCCCCTCTTCAGGTACAGCTCTCAGCCGAGGCTGTGGACGCCGACGGTTTCATCGTAAGCTATGAATGGGACTTCGACGGAGACGGCGTATACGACGCCGATACAGGCTCGGTGCCCTCGACGCCGCATACCTACCAGGCAGCTGGGACCTATTCGCCAAAGGTCAGGGTCAGGGACAACGGCGGCGCCATAACGGTGTCCGAGCCGCTTACCATATCGGTCGCGTCGGCCTCGAACAAGCCGCCGGTAGTCGTCTCGCTCGTCGGTACCGTGTCACAGGAAGGCTCCACGGTCTCCATCAAGTTTGACGTGAAGGCGTCCGACCCCAACGGGGTCATAGTGAAGTTCGAGTGGGACTTCGACGGGAACGGCGTCATAGACGCGGTCACGACTACGGCCCCGGCCAAGTTCTCTTACAGCTCGCCGGGCACCTACAAGCCGGTAGTTAAGGTTACCGACGACCAGGGCGGCACCGCAACCGCGACCACGACAGTGGAGGTACCGTCGGCCTCCCTCTCGGGCGGGTCGTCATCGCCCGCCCCTGAATCCAAGGGCGGCTGCTTCATCGCGACGGCTGCCTACGGAAGCTACCTGGAGCCCGAGGTCATGGTGCTCCGCGAGTTCAGGGACGGGGTGTTGCTGCCGAACCCGATAGGCAGGGCGTTCGTGGACTTCTACTACAGGGTGTCCCCTCCTGTCGCGGACTTTATCGCCAGGCACGAGGTGCTCCGCACCGCGACCAGGACCGTACTGACGCCGATAGTATACGGGGTCAAGCACCCGCTACTTGCGGCCTCGTTCTCGGTATTTGCAGTCGGGGGCGCCTTCTTCGCCGTAAGGAGGAAGCGGGATTAAGCAAGCAGCCACTCAGCCGCAAGGGGTGCCTAGCCGCCCCTTGCGGCTTTTTTTTCGATTTTCATGAGCGCCCACAGAACGACGCCCGCCATGAGGAGCGCAAGCAGGAAGAAAGGGATTCCGCCCCTGGTGTGCAGCGTCCCGTAGAGCATGCGCTCGTCTATATGGTAGCCTGCCAGCGTCAATACGGTAATCCTTATGCCGTTTTTAACGACGGCTATAGGGAAGACAGCAGCCACGAAGGCCAGCCTGCCCGGCCAGGTCCTGAGGAACATGTTCGAGGCCGTCACCCCGGCGATGAAGAGGACGAGGCTGGAGCGTATGCCGCTGCATTCCCTTGCGACCTCGACCGTAAGACCCGGGAGGTGGAAGAAAAGGCCCTCCCGCTCGACCGGAGAGCCGGAGGCGCTCAGGAAGAACCACGCGGCCTCGGCAGAGCCCCTTTGAAGGAATTTTATGAGCGGGTCGAGCGCGGCTTCCGGCACGGGCACCGCGAAAAGGAGAAAAAGGAGCGGAAAGAGCGCCGTCCTTGACGCGTGGCCGCCGAAGACGGTCACGAAACCGCCGATCCAGAAGACGACGGCAGAGAGGACCATAGTTGCCAGATGGAAGCTCCCGCCGTCGGTGAAGAGGCTCCTCCCTGCTATGAATACCGCTGCCCCGGCCAGGAGGACCGGGACGCCGTACAGCGGCCCGTAGGCGGCGGTCGACAGGATCTCCTTCCTTTTCAGGTACATGAGGTAGGCTGTGATAAATGGTATGAGCGTTATGTGCGAATACAGCTCGCTATCCATCGCAAGGCCGTAGAGTCGCGCCAGGTGCTCGGAAAATGCCGCTGCGATGCCGCCGCTGAAGAATACGATGCCAGCCACCCTAGCCCTCGCGCCCGTGCCGGGAGTCTCTCCCGCCGTCCCGCTTTCCACTCTGATGGACACGCCTATCTCTCCGTTTGCGCGCCCGGAAGCTTCAGGCGCTGTTTGAGGTTTGCCTTGTACCTGCCGCCCTTGGCCTTGAACTGCCTCACGACCCACCTAGATATCTGCGCGAAGCAGAGCCCTTTCTCGTACCACCCGAGGCTTGCGCGGTCTATCGCGTGGAACTGCTCGGTAACGAGCTTGCTCTGGATGAACTTGTAGATGTTCTTCCGCGACGAGTCCCACCAGACCGCGATCTCCTTCCTCGGCAATCTCCGGGAGTTTTTCTCGTGGTCCCGTCTCAGAAAGAGGTGCTCTGGAAGCTCATGGAACCTGCCCCTCAGGATGATTTCCAGCAGGAGGACATAGTCGGCGCCGAAATACTTCCCCAGGAGCTGCGTTTCCCTGAGGACCGATGAGCGCATAAGGCCGAATACCGCGTTTGCGAGGTTCACTTTCGTAAGATAGTGGCGCAGGCGCTCGTGCGGCCTGTCGTAGGGTATGTGGAGCCTGTCGTCGTACTTCCCTATCTCCTTGCCGGTCTCGTCTATGAGGACGGTCTTCGGGTAGCAGAGCGCGACCCTGGGCTCGGCCTCCAGTAGTTCAAGGCATCTTTCCAGAAGGAGCGGCGAGCAGACGTCGTCGTACGCCGCCCACTTGAAGTACTCGGCGCGCGAGAGGCGGAAGACGCGGTTGAAGTTGTCGGCGGCCCCGAGGTTGCGCGCGTTCCTGTGCAGCCTTATCCTCCGGTCGCGGGCGGCGTACTCCGAGCATATGTCGAAGGTCGAGTCCGTCGATGCGTTGTCGGAGATGACGAACTCGAAATCATTGAAGGTCTGCCCGAGTATGGATTCGATCGAGTGCCTCAAATACCGCTCGGCGTTGTAGACGGGCAGCCCTATGCTTACCTTGGGGGTCTTTCCCATTCCATTCCCTTTTTCATGCGCAGAGGATGCTGCACGCAAGCCCCATCTCCTTTACCATCTGCCATATTTCGCTTATGTAGTTCGGGTTCATTACTATGATGATGTCGGGCGAGTACTCCCGGACGAACTCGGGCGGCTCGATCCCCTGCCCGGTGCCGGGTATGTACTTGCCGTGCTTGTGCGGGTTTATGTCTATAACGTGGCTTATCTGGCCGGTAACGCCTAGCGCGTTCAGGAACGACACCCCTTTGGAGCCGCCGCCCCAGAGGACGGCCTTTTGTCCCTTGACGCGTATCCTCTCGAGCTCGCTCTTCCACGCGAGTATCTTGCCCGTGTACCTCCTCGAAAAGGCGGCCACCGCGGTCTTCAATTCAGCCAGGCTGAAACCGGGCGCGGGAGACCCGGCCTCATCCGTCCCGAAGGACGGGAAGGCCTCGGCGCAGAGGAACTGGCCCTCGAACGACTCCTCGATGCTGACGGCCTTGAAGCCTGTAAGCGAAAGGAGCGCTGAAAGGGAGATGGCGCTGAAGTAGGAGCAGTGCTCGTAGATAATGTCCCAGATGGCGAGCTCCCTGAAGGTGTAGAGTATGTTCGGGACCTCGAGGAAGACAACGGTCTCGCCCCTGCCGTTGACGACCTTTCTCATCTTCTCCAGAAACTCCCTCGGCGTCTCGATGTGCTCGAGCACCTGGCGGCTGCATATGAGGTCGCCCTTGTAATCTGAATACTGCTCGGAATAGAGGTCTTGTATGAAGACGACCCTGTTGTCCCTGTTCTCCATCCTTTCATGTATGTAGCTCGCATCGAAGCCGACTCCCCTGTTCCCGCCGAGCTCGCTAAGGAGCACCAGGAAGTCGCCCTTGCCGCAGCCTATCTCTATGATGTCCTTGCCGTAGAGGTTGAATTTTTCAATGAGCTTTACGGCGAGCGACCTCGCGTAGTCCTGGAAAAAGGGCGAGAAGTGGAGCGAGTTCTCGTATTCCTGCGTGTATTTTACCGCCTCGGGGTCGAAGGCCGTGTTGAAGATGTGCCCGCAGCCGCTGCAGAACCCGAGTTTTATATCGCCCCTCCGGGCCCTGAGCGCGCTTTCACGCGTGTGCCACAGGATGTTGCAGTGGACCGGCATGCCGGTCATCTCCGCGAAAACGGAGACGCATCCCGACTTGCAGACCGGACATGTGTTTTTGCCGCCTTCCATGTGCTGATTACACCGTAAGGACCTCTGCGAAATGGCCGAGCCTCTCAAGTTCCATTACTACCTCGCTTTTGTAGACGGGGTTCATGAGGATCACGGCATCGGGCCTGTACCTGGCGGCGAACCCGGGCGAGACTATCTCGTGGCCCGTTCCTGCCATGAAGGTGCCGCATCTCCTGGGGTTGACGTCGACCACGTACTTTATCTCGTCGGTTACGCCGAGTGTCGTGAGGAAGGCGACCCCCTTTGAGCCCGAGCCCCAGAGGACTGTCCTGTACCCGGATTTCCGGAATTCCCTGAGCTTGTGGCGCCAGAGCGCCGTCTTCTGGATGACGTTCTCCGAAAAAAAGTCCACTGCATTCCTGAGCTCATCCGGCTCTTCCTCTATGGGCAGGGCAGGGGGAGGTGGGGTGGCCTTTCCGGAGGACGGGACGGCCTCGAGGAAAAGGTACTGGCCGCCGTAGCCCCTTGTTATGCCGGTCACCTCGAAGCCGGAAGCCCTGAAGAGCCTTCCGAGCGACCCCGGGCTGAAATACGAGCAGTGCTCGTAGTAGACGTCCCAGAAGGCGAGCTCCCGGAGGACCCTCGTCACGTCCGGGACCTGGAAAAACACCCGGGTCTCCCTTTTCCCCAGCGCCTTCCGTATTACGGAGATGAACTTGGCCGTCTCCCCGATGTGCTCGAGCGTCATCTTGCAGACCATGAAGTCGGCGGGCTCGTCCGAGTATTTCTCCGAGTAGAAGTCCTTTACGAACGAGACCCCCGGCGGGCGCCCGCCGCGCTCTTCCCTGAACGCGGGGTCGAAGCCCTTCCCGGTATTGCCGCCGAGCTCGCAGAGGAGATCGAGGAATTCGCCCTTGCCGCAGCCTATCTCGAGGATGTGCTTGCCCCTCAAGCCGTGCCTTTCGACAAGGTCCGAGGCCAGGCGGCGCGCGAAATCGTTATAAGTCTCGGAAAACCCCTGGGTCTCCTCGCACCTTTCGGAGTACTCCTGCAGTTTGTGCTGATAGGAGCTGTTCCATATGAAGCCGCACCTTGCGCAGAACGCGAGCCGTATCTCGCCTCTGGGGTATTCTGCAGCCGCCTCCCTGGTGGCAAAAAGAAGCACCGAGTGCACGGGGGCGCCGCTGAGCGAATAGAATTCGAGGGTCTCGGCGGACCCGCAGCCCGGGCATCCTGCCGTGCCGGGCGCTGGCAGGGCGGGCGCCATATGAGCGTTCAGGCTCTCCATCATCTCTCCTTTTTCAGGTTACCTTCCATTCCGGTATCGGCACTATGAACTTGCCGCCGGCGGCCCTGTACTCATCCTGCTGGCTTATGATCTCCCGGGCGAAGTTCCATGCGAGTATGAGCACGTAATCTGGCCTCTCTTCCAGAAGTTTTTCAGGACGGAAGATGGGGATGCGCCTGCCGGGCATGTAAAGCCCCTGCTTGTGGACGTTCCTGTCCACCACGAAGTCTATGAAGTCCCTGCCTATCCCGGTATAGTTGAGGAGTGTCGCTCCTTTTGCAGCGGCCCCGTAGGCGGCGATGCGGTTTCCGCCGTCCTTGAGTATCTTGAGCATGAGCCTCAGGCCGTTTTTGATGTTTTCAGCCTTTATGGCGAAATCGTTATAATAGGAAAATCCGTCCACCCCGTCCTTTTTCTCCTCGTCGAGAAGGCCCCTTGCCGATGCGTCGGGCTCGTCCCTGAGGCCTATGTAGAGCCGGAGCGAGCCGCCGTGGATGGGTATCCTCCTTACGGAATTGAGAAAGAGCCCGCGGCTCCGGAGCAGACGGTCGACAGACGTTACGGAGAAATAACAGAGGTGCTCGTGGTAGATGGTGTCGAACTCGCTTTTATCTACGAGGTCCCTTACGTAGGGGACCTCGATTACGGCGACCCCCCCGTCGTCAAGGAGTATCCTTACGCCGTCGAGGAAGCTCCCGGAGTCCGCGACATGGGCAAGCACGTTGTTGGCGATTATGACGTCCGCCCTTTTCCCCATGCTTCGGAGCTTGCCTGCGAGCTCGGCGTTGAAAAACCCGCAATGGGTGGGCACCCCGGCCCTCTCGGCAGCCTCTGCCGGGCCTTCGGCAGGGTCTATGCCGAGGCATGGTATGCCGTTTTGAACGAAGTTTTTGAGGAGATATCCGTCGTTCGAGGCTATCTCAACGACAAGGCTTTCCGCGTCGAGCCGCCTCGTATTGATAAGCTCCAACGCGTTCTCTCTCGAGTGCCTGAGAAGCTCGTCCGAAAAAGACGAGTAGTAGGGGTACCTCCTGCAGAAGAGCTCCTCGGGCGGCACCGTCTCGAGTATCTGCACGAGCGCGCAGTCGCGGCAGAAGACGGCTTTGAGCGGGTACTCGGGCTCCGGGCGTTCGAGCTCCTCTTCCGTGAGGAGCGCGTCCGCGAGCGGCGTTGTTCCGAGGTCAAGAACCGTCTCGAGCCTGACCCCGCCGCATGAGCGGCATGCTGAGGCCTTTTCGTTCATTTGTTCCTCCGGTCGTTTACCATTTTTTCCAGGGCGCATTTCCGCACGTCCAGAGCTTCTCGAGATGCAGCTTGTCCCTCAGCGTGTCCATGCACTGCCAGAAGGAGGTATGGGTGTATGCCATTAGCTCTCCGTCCTTCGCGAGGTTCTCAAGGGGCTCCTTTTCGAACTGCGTCTCGTCGCCCTCGATATAGTCGAAAATGCCGGGCTCCAGCACGAAGAAAGCCCCGTTTATCCATCCCTCGGAGGTCTGCGGCTTCTCAGAGAACTCGGTCACCATGTTCCCGTCCATCTCAAGGTGCCCGAACCTGGCGGGCGGCCTGACGGCGGTCAGGGTGGCGAGCTTCCCGT
Source organism: Thermodesulfobacteriota bacterium (assembly GCA_030583865.1). Taxonomy (NCBI): domain Bacteria; kingdom Pseudomonadati; phylum Thermodesulfobacteriota; species Thermodesulfobacteriota bacterium. The sequence continues at coordinate 1,269,312 of CP129479.1, forward strand.
GCGAACGGTGGAATTTAATGAGCGCATGGAGGTCGATGTCGGAAACGCCGTCGCCCCAGGTGAGCATGAAAGAGCCGTTCCCGGTCCAGGGGGCCAGCCTCTTTATCCTGCCTCCGGTCATGGTGTTGAGGCCCGTATCCACGAGGTCCACCGTCCAGTCAGGCACGTCCCCTCCGGTGATCTCCACCTTGCCGGTGCTGGTCCTTACGGTCATGTTGCTGTTGAGCGCGCAGTAGTCCTTCATCCACCTCTTGATGTACTCTCCCTTGTAGCCGAGGGCGATTGCGAAGTCCCTGAAGCCGTAAACCGAGTAATACATCATGATGTGCCAGAGCATGGGACGGCCGCCGACCTCGACCATGGGCTTCGGCTTAAGCTCCGTCTCTTCAGCGAGCCTCGAACCCAGCCCGCCTGCAAGTATGGCGACCTTCATGGGCGCGTTTCTCTCCGTTTCATGTCTTTTTTGCGTCTGCGATAACGGGCTGGAGGCCCTCGGAGACCGCTTCGCCGGTATCGACCGGCAGCCACTCGGGCGCGAACGCCTTGTCGTACTGCACGAAGCTCGACTTGAGGTTCCAGTTCGCGCAGGAGCTGTGGTAGCAGTTCATGCAGCTCGGCGGCATCCGTTCCTCCGAATTCACGGAGGCGCGCATCCTGATCATCCCGGCTGAGTTCCAGGCTTCGAGCGGAGAGGCGTAATCCTTGATGCCCAGCAGCTTTTCAGAGGAGGACTGGCATGGACGGACAAAGCAGTCGCTCCCGATGTAGAAGTCCCTCCAGGCGAAGGCGCACGGCTTGTGTGGCATGCTGCCCGCATCGCCCTCGCCCTGTATTTCGGGGAGCTTGAGCTTTATGCCCTCTGCGGCAGCGAGCTCAGAGGCTAACGCGAAGCTTTCCCTTACCGTCTCCTGCATGTCGAGAAGGGATTCGCCTGCGAGGCTTTCGTCGAAGACGGTAAGGTATACAACCTTCACCTCCGGGACTCCGGTCCTCTTTGCGAGAGCTACCATGCCCGGCAGCTCGCTTATGTTCCTTCTCATGGCGGTGAAGACGAAGTTGACGTACGGATAGAGCGCTCCGCGCCTATTCTTCTCTTCCATGAGCGCCGAAACCGAATCGACCTCCCGGAGGAAGTTGCCGCCTTTCCTTATCGAGTCGTTGGTGGCGGCCGTGGAGCCGTCGAGCGAGACCGCAATGAGGTCCACGTGGTGCTCGAAGACGAGGTCCTTTATCCTCGGGATGGTGCTGCCGTTCGTGACGAAGTATTTCCGGAGCCTCTTGAAGCCGTTAAGGTATTCGAGTATCCGGGGGAGCTTCGGGTGGAGCGTTCCCTCGCCCCAGCCGTGGAGCGTGACCTCCTCGGTCTTCGAATAGAACGCCTCGAACGCCGTCACGACGTCCACCGGGAGGTCGTTCACCCTGAAGTTAACGGCCTCCCGGCCGCACATGATGCACTGGAAGTTGCACCTGTTCGTGAGCTCGAATACAATGCGCCTGGGGAAGGACTTGAGGACCGTAGAGCCTTCCCTGAACTCCCTCTGGTTCAGAATGCTGTTAGCCTGCTGCTCTTCGGTAAGCGGCGTCTCGAAAAGCCTTTCAGTTTTCATGGGTGCCCTCGTTCAGGTGGTTGATATTTCCCCGCTTCCCCTCTATGTATGAAACGCGCCTTGCCCTGGCGTAATAGCCCCGCTTGACGACCCTCCTTGCCGTTCCGGCGAATGAACGGGCCTTCTCGCCGATCGACAGGCCGAGCCAGTTCCGGAAGAGGCTGAAACCCGATAGCCTCGGGACCGGTATGCCGAATAACCGCATGGCCGCGAGCCTGCCCCATATTGCGCTCCTCTTGGCGAGGAGGTTTGCCTGAGACCTGGCGAGAAGCGCCGGGTCTATTCTCCTGAGCTTCAGATAGCCCGCGTCCATGGCCGAGCCTATTATCTTTCTTCCGAGCCCTGTCCTCGCAACCACCATAGAAAGCCCCGGCTCCGATTCCACGGCCTCCCTGTACCAGGGGTCCCCGCAGGATACGTCCGCGAACTCGCCTGTGCCGTCCGGGCAGAGATAACACCTTAGCGGCCTGTACTTCTGGAGAAAGCCCCAGGCCTCCATGTAGGAAAGCTTCACCTCTTTTCCGTTTTTAAGCGCCGCATTCCACATGCCGGGCCATCCCATGCCCCTGTACCTGAGGTTCTTGAGCTCTTCCGCGGACACGTCCAGCCTCTTAAGCAGCTCGAGAGTGCCGAGCGTGGACGGCGTGCCCGCGCAGAATATCGAGAGCGCTAGTCCTGTTTTCGACTTAAGTGCCGGCCTCATTTCGCCGGCCTTCCTCAAAGCGGCCACGTCGCAGGGCTTGCCGATAAAGACGGAAGGCGAGGGGGCCGCTTCGATCGATGCAAGACCATCGCAGGGCGAAGCCGGAGAATACCTCGAACCCGAGCGTTTTATGAGCTCCTCTCTCGCCAGGCTAAAAACCGTTCTGTTCCTCCAGGGCTCGTCCACGGCTCCTCCGCTGTGAAGAGCGCCGTGCATCCCGAGCCTTTCAATGCAGTATAGCGCGAGGGCTGTAGCGGCCCCGCCAGACGACCCGGCAAACCTTATTTCGGGGTCGGAAGCATGCCCCTCCCAGACATCCAGAACCGGCCCCCAGCCCCGGGTGAGTTCCCTGAGCGCGTCTTCAGGCCATTCATTGTGGGACGTTTCCAGGCCCGGGCATACCTTTACGCAGTCGCCGCATCCGTCGCACCCGCTCCCGACCGCCGGCCGAATCCCGTCCCGGGTTATATCTACGAGCCGGACGTTCCCCTGCCTGCACGCGTATGCGCACGCGCCGCACCCGAGGCACAGGCGCCACGCGGCTATCTCTTCGACATTTTTGAATTCCATCAGGGGCAGGGTCGCAATACCAGCGTCATTCCCTGGGGAAATAGGCGAGCCCGAGCATCCTGTAGAGCTTCCTTTTGAGCTTCGACCTGAGCCCGATGAAGTCGTAGGGGTCGAGCGAGTATTCCTGCAGCCTCTGGGCAGTGCCCTTGAGCCTTTTGACCCATTCCTCGCGCGTCCTCACGCCGTACTGCCGGGCCGAGAGGGGGAGGAGCCTTCTCAAGTCCTCGTCGGTCTTTATGCCGGAGTGCTCGGCCCTGGGGTCGTCCATGTGCTCCTGGTAGAGGAACGGATAGTACCAGCCGATGACATAGCCCCTTGCCGCGGCCCTCAAGCACCAGGTCGTGAACGTCTCCTTCGGCCTCAAGGTCCCTATCTCCTCTACCAGCTTCCTTTTCATGAGATACCCGGAGCCCTCTATCCAGCAGTTCCTGAGTATCATGTGGGGCCCGAAAGAATGTATTTTCCTCGTGGCCTTGGAGACGTTGAAGTCCTCCGGCAGGAACCTCCAGCAGCCGATGATGCCTGCATCGGGTATGTCCCTGTGCGCCTTCTCAAGCTTTTCGACCCACCTCGCGGGCATAAGGCAGTCGTCGTCAATTTTCCCCAGGAGGTCCGCGTCGGCATGGTTCCTCCAGAACCAGTTAGTCGGGCCCCTCAGCCTGTCGTTGGTCTTGTTGTATATGATCTTCTCTATGGCCGGATGCTCTTCGAAGCCCCGGAGCACCCTCAGGTTCTCCTCCGACGAGGCGTTGTCCCAGACCACTGCCTTTGCATGGGAGGGAAGTGTCTCGGTGAGCCGGGAGAGCGAAAGCTTCGTATAATCCGGCCTGTTGTGGGTTATCATCAGGACCCTGATTTTCATCTCAGGCCTTTCTCCTCACCATGCGCAGCGCCTCGTTCACCTCAGGCACCCTGAAGACCTTTGCCGCAAAGAGCAGATAAGTGGTTATCCCGATGAGCACGAGGACTATGAGCGCGTATTCCATCTCGAGGTGGAGAGAGCGCCCGTTCATGTACCGGAAGCCGAGGAGAAACGCGACCATGACGCCGGAGCACGCGGTCGAAGGCGCGAGCGCCTTTATGAACGAGAGCATGTTCACGCCGATGAGGCTGTTTGCTACGTACTGGCCCAGAAGGAAAACGGGGATCGAGGCAGATATGTACGCGATTATAAGCCCGAGGAGCCCCCATCTTATGCCGACCAGGAAGGCAACGACTATAAGAGCCGATGAAAAGACGCCGAGTTTCAGGGTAAGGTCGGGCCTGCCCTGCGAATTGAAGATTATGCCGCCGGTCGTGCCGATGGACTGCACGGCACCCACGACGCAGAGAAGCTTAAGAGGAAGTATGGCCGGCTCCCACGCCGCGCCGTAGACCGAGAGGATGAACTCCTCGGAGACCATGAAGAGACCGGTCATCATCGGGAAGGTTATGAGCGATATGGAGCGCACTACCTTGAGGTAAACGCTCCTTGTCCGCTCCCTGTCGCCCTGTATGCTCGAGAAGACGGGGAAGAGCACCTTTCCCATGGACCAGGATATCAGCTGAAGGGGTTTGAGCATCAGGTTGTACGCCACAGAATAGTATCCGAGGGCCTGCGCGCCCAGGTATTTGCCTATTATGAGGTTGTCGAGGTTCCTTGCGAAGAAGTTCAGGATATTGAATCCCAGGAGGTTGGAACTGAACCCGAAGAGGTCGGTGAAGCACTTTTTGACGAGCCTCGGCTTCGGCCTCCATTTGACTATGGACCAGACAATTGGTATGAGGAGCGGCTGCGAAAGGATCTTGCCGAGCACCATGCTCCAGACCCCGTAGCCTGAAAGGGCCAGCACAACGGAGATAACGCCTGAAAGCGCGTGGTTCCCGAGGTTTACGAAAGAGAGCTTTTTAAACTCCAGCCTCTTAGAGAGGATGGAGGTGTGTATGGACGTAAAAGGGCTGAGGACGAAGCCGAGCGATGATACCAGGAGTATGTCACGGAGGACCGGTTCACTGTAGAACGCTGCTATGAAGGGCGACGCTGCGGCAAGGAGGGCGGCGAGCGCGACTCCCGCCATTATGCTCACGTAGAATGATGTGGAGAGGTAGTCGTCATCTATGTTCTGCCGCTGTATTATCGCGGCGCCCATGCCGAGGTCCTGGAAGAGGATGACGATGCCGATGAAGACCGAAGATATGGCGACCACGCCGAAATCGCCGGGCGTAAGCAGCCTCGCGAGGACTATCGTGACCGAGAACGTTACGACCTGGGAGCAGACGTTCGAGAATACGGTCCAGAAGCTCCCGCTTATGATCTTCTGCTTGATCTCGGTTCGTTTCATCAGGGCCCGGGGGCTACTCGCCCGCAAGTTCCCTGTAATAACCGGCCATCGTCCCGGCTATACGGTCCCAGTTGAAGAGGTCTTTTACGCGCTCTTTCCCGGCGGCGGAGATGGCAGCCCTCAAGCCCCTGTCCCTGACAAGAAGCTCTATCGCCTTGCCGAGCCCTATCGGGTCTCCCGGCTGGACAAGGAGCCCGGATACGCCGTCCTGGACAATCTCGGGCACGCCGCCGACCCGCGTGGCGATGACCGGGAGGCCGCAGGCCATTGCCTCGGCTACCGGCATTCCGAAGGACTCGTAATAGGAGGCGTTGATGAATATGTGAGCCTCCGAGTATTTCGCCATCATCTCCGAGTGGCTTACGTGCCCCATAAAGAAGACCCTCTCCGAAAGGCCAGGTGCGAGCATGCCCGATATCCTCTTCTGGTAGCTCCCAGGGTAAAAGGCGGCAAGCGACCTCACCGTCTCGTCCCTGCTCAGGTCCACGAGGAACTCCCTCGGCGTAATACGCTCCTGGCCGATGAGGTGGAGCTCGAGCCCCGGGTGCCTGGGGGCTATTATGTTGAAGGCCTCCATGATCACGTGGAGCCCCTTTTCCGGGCTTATCCTGCCGACGCAGATGAGCCTCTGGTCGCCGTCCCGGGGGCGGACCTGGCTGAAGCGAGCGTAGTCGACGCCGTTATGGAGGGTCTTCACCTTTCCGCCGTGCGCCGGGAACGCATCGCGCGTCCTTGAGGTTATGTAGTCGCTGCAGCAGACGACGAGGTCGGTTCTGGCAAGCCTTTCCTCCATAGTCTTCTTGTCGAGCTGCGCCAGCCACTCGTTATGCGTGTGGAGCACGAGCTTCATGCCTGGATTCAGTGCCTTTACGACCGGCGCGAACTGGGAGAAGTTGTTGATGTGGACTATGTCCGGCCCTGTTCTCCTGAGATCGAGGGCGAGCTGCACCGAGTAGGAAGGATAATAAAGGAACGAGCTGAAAAAGGGCTTTTTGAGGCTGTAGAAGGGGCGGAGCTTCCCCGTGAACCTCCGCATGAAGCTGTCCGGCCCGGCTGAAAGCCTTCTTACCACGAGGCCGGGCGGGTCGATTCTGGCCCCGCCCCTGCTCGTGTAGACGGTTATGTCGAACTCGTTTTTAAGCCTCTTGGCAAGCTCCAGGATGATGATGCTTATGGAGCTCCTGAACCCGGAGTCGAGCGGGTTCGTTACGAAGGCGATCCTCCGTCTCATGCGCTTCATGCGGTTTCCCGCCTCGGCTCCGGCGCCAGGGAGTAAAACAGGCTGAGCACGTTTTCCCGGACCCCGGGCATCACCGCCTTGAGGTCCGCGGACATTGCGGCCCTCTCCTCGTAGGCCTTTTCTATGACGCCGAGAACGCCTTCCGAATCGAGCGAGCACGGGTCGGCCACCGACGAGCCTGCGCCGACCGTCTCCATGACCCCCTTGAACTTGTCGCTGTATGCTATGGCGACCGCCGGGACGCCCTGCGAAAGAGCGGCTATGCAGGAGTGCATCCTGGAGCCTATGAAGAAGCCGCACTGCCCTATGATTGATTTTATCTCGCCGGGGCCGTAGTCGCCGGTCACAAGCGAGAGGCTCGGGCCGTAGGCCGCCTTAAGCTCGTCATATACCTTGCGGCACGCCTCGGCGTCGCTCTCCGGGTGCTCGCTTCCGCCGAAGACGTGCGGTATGAGGACTACATGGGCGCGTTTTTTCGTAACGAGGAAGTCTATAACCTCCCTTACCAGGAGCCTGTAGTCGAGCCTCAGGTTGAACATGTTGTCACCGGTGTATCCTCCCATGTATAGAAGCCCGCTTACGTTCAAGCCTACGATCGAAGAGACTTCCCCGGCTACGTCAAAGGCGGCCCCTTCTATTTCCAGGTCCTCCGGCTTCACGGGGTCGAGGACGAAACCGACGTCATGGCAGAACTGGACCTTTTCGCTCATCCCGAGTATCCCGAGGAGGCGCCGTACCTCGGCGATGCCTTCGTAGTCCCTCGAAAATACCATCGTGGAGTTGTCGAGCAGGAACCTTGTCACGGCCCTCGATAACCTGCTCCTGTACGGGCCGTAGGTCTGCGGGAGCTGGATGAGCTGCTTTCCCATGAGAATGACGAGGAGCTGTGGGAGCGCGACGTACATGAAGCGCCCAAGGCCGTAGATGTCGCTCAGGCTGTCGCCGCCTGCTATAGAGGCGGCCATGTCGGCAGAGTGAAGCTCGCTCAGGGTGGCGTTTCCGCCGATGATCTTTCTCCGGATGCTCCCGGGCATTATGCGCGCAAGCGCCGCGAGGAGGATGAGCAGGGCGATGTTGTTCGGCAGGTAGAATCTTTTCGAAAACCTTATGTTAACGAGCCTTACGAGCACCTCGCGCCCCTTGTACGAGAAGTTGTGTAACCCTCCGGCCCTCGCGTAGTCGAGCATGCCTATTTCGGCCTGCGGGCTCCAGTTGAGTATGCATTTGAGGGCCCCGGCCGTAAGCGCGCCGACGCCCATGTTCCTCGTGTTGAAGGACGCTCCCAGGAGAAATACCTTCAACGCCCTGTTTTTGAGTTGGTCTTGAATGGTTTGAAAGCCTGTGCTTTTTTGACGAGATAGCGGTGCGGAAGAGGTCTTTACGTCGAAAACGGCGGCTTTAATCGGAGGTATTCAGGCCGGCCCTTCAGGGCCGGCCTGAATATGGACTTACTGTACGGAAAGCGAAGCAGGGGGCTGGGGCGTGGTCGATACGTTCACCGTCCCGCCGAACTGGAACGCGCCCCTGTCCCAGATGCCGTTACTGCCGCGCACGATGCCGAGCATGTCGACATTGAAGGGCGAGGAGAGGCTCATGCCGGACTTCGTGGAGGCCTTAAGCCTGAAGTCCTTGCCCGAGTAGCTGACGAACGGGTCGCCGGAGCCGACCTGTATGTTGGATTCGCTTATCTTGCCCTCGTTCGAGCCCTTGAACCAGTTGTAGTCGTGCTTTACGCCGCCGCCGAATGCAACGGACGGGCTGTTGTACCAGAGGTTGTTATAGGCAACGACGCCGCTGATGGACCTGTATATCGGGAATATCTTGCCTGAGCCGCCGCTTTTGAGGTCCACGAAGGTGTTGTTGTATATCCTGATGTTGTTCGCGTAGTAGGTAGAGTCCGACGACCAGCTCCCTATGGCGCCGTTGTTGGAGGTGCCGCCGAAATCCACGGTCCACTGGAATATGTTGCCGTATATGTCCCAGTTTTTGGCGCGGCCCATTATGATTCCTCCGGTGCTCCTGTAGTCCCGTATGTAGTTGTGGCGGAGCGTCACGTCGTGCGTGTCCCTGGCAGACCATATCTCGGAGTGCTGGGAGGATGAGCCGTTGGTGCCGCTCCGCTCAAGGAGCGAATACTCGATCAGTATATTCGAGACGTTTATGGTGTAGAATACGACCCTGCTCGGGTGGTGGGCCCAGATGTGCTGGAACTTCCAGTTCTTGCCGCCGTATATGCCATAGATCGCGTCCTGCCCGGTGCATGACGAGCACGGGTTGAACGAAAGCTCCATGTGCTTGAAAGTAAGATTGTTGACGGCCTTAGGCATGCTTATGAGTTTTACGGTATTGCTGGAACCGGCATGCTGGACCTTTATGCCGTGTCCCGAGGTCCACTTGCCCGGTCCGCCGCCCGTCTGGCCGTTAATCTCATAATAGCCGGTATTGAACTTGAGCGTGCTTGTGAATACCGCCGGCCCGTCGGCATAGGAGCTGTTCCAGCCGGTATTGGTCCCGTGGTCGGAGGCCGTGGCCTTCTTTATCGTTATCCACTGGCCGTTCTCCGCGTCGCCGAAGGTGCGGCCAGAATACGTGCCCTTGGCTATGTAATAGGTGTCGCCGCGCACAAGAGAGGATGGAAGGGCCGGATAGGCGTTCGTCCAGTCGGCCCCGCTGCCGTTGCCGCTTGCCCCTGCCCGCACGTAGCGGACTGCGGCGTCGGACATGTCGGGGAAGGCGCATATTACCAGGAAGAGAAGCGCCGATAAGATTCCGATTTTCTTCATTACAACCTCCTTTAGCCTATTCTTTTCTACACCCCCCTGGGGCGTGTGTTTTCAGAAGGATACAGGAGATTGCATCTCAAAAATGTGATTTAAATCACTATGTTAGAATTATATTTTGAGAACATATCTAAACTAAATCAGGAATTCGGTCATATCATAAATAATTAAATCTTGCCGGTGCCTTATTGCCTAGGAAAAGCCTGTGCCATATCTCGAAGTTTATGAGAGGGAAAAGCATCCTGTTATGGTCTTCCCTGCCGCTCAGATGTTCGTCGACCAGCCTCTTTACGACCCGCTTGTCAAGTAGCCCGTGCCCCAGCGCCCCTTCGGAGCAAAGGGTCTCAAGCATGAAACCCTTGAGCCCGGAGCGGAGCCATCCGGATATGGGCGTCGGGAAGCCCTCTTTTTTCCTGTAGATTATTTCGCTCGGAAGGAGGCGCTCCATTGACCTCTTGAGGATGTATTTGGTGACGAGCCTCCTTACCTTGAGGCTCACGGGTATCTGGAAGGCAAGCTCTACAAAGGTGTAATCTAGGAAGGGGACCCTGGCTTCAACCGACGCGGCCATGCCCATCTTGTCCTTTTTCATGAGGAGGTCGTCCGGTAGCCAGACGCTTAAATCGAGGAGCAATATCTTTTCCATCTCTTCGAGCCCGTCCGCCGCCGGCATGAGCCTCTCGAAGACGTCATTGAACGCGCTCTTCGTATCCCGGTTGAGGAGCAGCTCCCGCTTGAGGTCGTCAGGGAATACGGTGTGCCATGACATGTACCTCTCCCGGAAGTCCCGTATGGACATGGACCTGTGCCCTTTTTTGAGGAGAGGGGACCTGGGGAGCATCCTTATGACCGGGCCGAATAACCTGTCCTTCAAGACGTCCGGCATAAGCATATAGTATCTCGACAGGACTTCGCCCCAGTGCCTGTTGTAGCCCGCGAAGAGCTCATCCGAGCCTTCTCCGGTGAGCAGCACTGTCACGCCGTTGTCCTTCGCGAGCCTTGAGACGAAGTAGAGCGGGATGGAGGCAGGCTCGCCTATCGGCTCGTCCTGGTGCCAAATGGCCCTGGGGAGATAGTCGAGGAACCTCTCGGCCGTGACCACCGTTTCGTGATAGCTGCTTTTGAAGTGCGCCGCGACCTTCCGCGAATACCTGAACTCGGAGACGCTGTCGTCGCCTGATTCGCTGTAGCCGACCGTAAACGAATGGACCGGGCGGCCGGAGAGCCCGGTCATGAGCCCGAGTATGGCGCTCGAGTCGAGCCCGCCGCTCAGGAGCGCGCCCACCGGCACGTCGCTCTGCATGCGCTTCCTTACCGACTCCTTGAGCGCGGAGAAGACATGGCCCGCGATCTCCGCTTCCCCGGCCTTCTTCATGCAGTTTACGAGCTGCGGGTCTTTCTTGAGCTCCCAGTACCTTTTTATCCGCGCCACACCCCCGCTTACTGTCATCATGTGCCCGGGCTGGAGCTTCATTATGCCCCTGAACATGGTCTTCGGCCCCGGCACATAATGGAGAGTCAGGAAATTCGAGAGCGCCTGGAGGTCTACCTCCCTCGGAACTCCCGGGTCTTCGAGAAGGGATTTTATTTCCGACGCGAAGGCTATGAAGCCGCCGTCCATGTAATAGTAGACGGGCTTTATGCCGAGCCTGTCCCTTACGAGGACGAGCTCGCGTTTCCTCCGGTCCCACACGGCTATGGCGAACATGCCGTTAAGGCGCGTGGCGAAATCAGCCCCGTATTCCTCGTATGCGTGCACGATGACCTCTGTATCCGTAAGCGACCTGAAGGCGTGTCCCGCCTTCTTGAGGTCGTCCCTTATGTCGAGGTAATTGTATATCTCGCCGTTAAAGACGACCGACACGGCGTCGTCTTCGTTCATCATGGGCTGGCGGCCGAGAGGGGAGAGGTCGATGATGCTGAGCCTCCTGTGCCCGAGGCCGAGCGGCCCGTCCATGTATATGCCCCTGTCGTCCGGGCCCCGGTGCTCCATGACGTCGGTCATGGCCTCGATGTTGCCCCTTTCTACGGGCCTTCCGTCAAAATTGAGTTTTCCGCAGATGCCGCACATGCATTATGCCCTTTCCCTTTGAAAAAGCCTCTTCACCTGGCTTGCCCGGAGCTCCTTTATGAATTCAGCGTCGTCTATCCGCTCTTTTTTACCGAGTAGGGAGCCTGCATACCCCGCCGCCATGCCAAGCCCGTCAAGGGGCGACTTTAACAGGCACTTGAGCGCCCTGAGCGCGAAGAAGGCCGGGTGGTAGCCCATGAAGTAGGAGCCGCGCCCGCGCTCAATTCCTGACCTGAAGAGCCCCTTTGCGCGCCCCTCGGGCCTCAAGTGGATGACTTTAAGCCCGGGCACCGGCCATGCCTCCCAGCCCCGCATCCGGGCCTTTATCTCGTCTATGCCGTCCCAGCCCATCGCCTCCACAAGCCCCCCTATTCCTTCAAGGCACTTGACCCTGTATATCTTGCAGGCGCCGAGCGTGTGCCCTTCCGCGGACTTCTCCTCGACGAGCGTTTCGCCCTTGAGGATGTGGCTGATGCCGCTCGTTATGCCGAGCCCGGGGTTTTTCGTCATGCAACCCAGCGCCTTTTTGAAAAAATCCGGCCCGAAGGAGAGGTCGGCGTCGAGCTTGACTATGTAATCGAATTCGCGTGCCTTGAGCGCGGCGTATCCCTCGTAGAAAAGCCTCACTATGTGGCCGCCCCGTACCCTTTCCGAGCCCTGGAGCTTCACCAGCCTTATCCAGGGGTGTTTCGAGGAGTATCCCTCGACTATTTCCGGGGTCCTGTCCCTGGAGCCGTCGTCTACAATGACCCATTCGAGCGGCTTAAGCCTTTGCGAGAGCATGGACTCCGCGGTATGCCGGATATATGCCTCCTCGTCCTTGACCGGGCTTATGACGGAGTATCGAGCCTCATGGCCCATGTTTGGCTGCTCCTCCTATCAGGCCGTTCACGGCGCCCAGGTAGACCTCCGACATGACTGGCCAGGCGACGATGTCATATGAGCGGGCCGCCTTCTCGGTTAAGCCCTTTCTCTCGAGCGGGTCTTTGCATGACTCCTCGATCCTCCTGGCAAGGTCCTCCGGGTCTCCGGGGTCGAAGTATTTTATGCCGTCCTCGCCGAAGACCGACATTATGGACTCAAGCCTCGAAGCCACTACTGGCATCCTCATGCATACATACTCGAATATCTTGGTCGAGAGGGCGAGCCTCATGAACGGGTCGTCGATGTACGGGACGACTCCCATGTCGGACGCGCCTATCGTCTCGCTTACCTTGTCGAGCGGCAGGTACCCGTAAAGCCGCACGTGCTCCGTGAGCGACCGCTCCCTTATGAGCTCTTCGAGCTCCTCCCTGTAGGACGGGTCGTACTTGCCGTAGATGGAAAGGCGCGTATTCGGCAGCCGTTTTCTCAGGATGGACACGGCTTCCACCGCGACGTGTAGGCCGAACCTCCGGGCTACCGTTCCGTGATAGAGAAGCGCAGGGCCGTCTTCTATCGTCCGCCACTCCCGCGGCGGGGGGGCGCTGAAGATGGCGTTGTCTGCGGAGTTGAAGACTAGCACGATCTTTCCCGGGTCGACACCCCTTTCTATAAGCCTCTGCCTGAAGCCGGGGCTCGTCGTAAGGACCTTGTCCGCGAAAGCGCATGAGAGCTTCTCCGCTGCCTTGACGAACGGCAGGAGCGCGGCCATGACAGACCCCCGTGTCCTGGATTCGTAGAGCTCTACCGTAAGGTCGTGGAGGTCGAGTATCACCGGCACCCCGGCCATCCTGTGGGCCAGGCCCACGAACACCAGGTGGTCCGGCATGTTATGCACCTGGATGAGGCTGTACCGGTGCCTCATTGTAAGGCGGAGGAGCTTCAGAAACGAGAGCACCCCGAAGAGCGACGATGTCATGAAGTACCTGAAGAGGCTTTCGGTCCGGTCGGGCCATCTCATTATCCTGTGCGCGGTTATGCCGCCGTATGCCTCAAGGGCCCGTTCGCCCTTGTTCCGGAGGCATATGACGTCGACCTCGATCCCGGCCTTCGCGAGGACCTCGGCCTCGCGCCTTACCCTCGGGTCAGCCGGGTAGCACGAGAATACGGCCATTCCCACTCGAGCCATTTCCATTTTTATGGGGTCAGGCCGCGTTTTCGCCCGTGAGGAGCCATTTAATGCAGGCGGCGCTCCTCCTGGCCTTGTGCGCGGCCGTCCTCCTTTCCGCCGGCTTAAGGATATAGAGCGCGCCGGACCTCGCGAACCTGATGACCTGGTGCAGAAGGATTATCGCAAGATACGCGGCCCTGGCAACGGCCCCGCTGTGCTTTTTCCAGTATTCGAGGTTCGCCCTCTGCATCTCGATATAGAACCTAACCGGCGCTATGGCCGAGCTTCCGCCGCCGTGGTGGACTGCCTCGGCTTCCGCGCAGTACCAGTTCTCATATCCTGCGTCATGGAACCTCTTGCACCAGTCCTTGTCCTCGGCATAGAAAAAGAACCTCTCGTCGAGCATCCCTATTTCCTCGATGGCCTTTCTCCTGGCCATCAGGAGGCATCCGCTCAACGCCTCGACCCGTTCCGACTTGTCGTGGGGGAAGTAGTTCCGTCCGTCGAGGCCGATTGCCGAAAGAAGGCTTCCGCTGAGGCTCGGAAAGCGCCTGCACGTTCGCTGCAGGCTCCTGTCAGGGTTCAGGACCCTCGGTCCCGCCAGGGCGGCCCGGGGGAGGGAGTCCAGGAATTTTTGAAGCGCTTCAAGGCAGCCGTCGAGGAGGACGACGTCCGAATTGACAAGACAGACGTATTCCGCGCTGCTCTCCTTCATGCCTATGTTGTTCGCCGTGGCAAAGCCCAGGTTCTCGCTCTGCTCAAGCACTCTCGCTTCAGGGTACCTTTCTCTTACCGCCCCTGCCGAGCCGTCTGACGAGGCGTTGTCGACCACAATGACCTCGGCATCGAGGCTTCCGAGCCCCGACCGGAGCGAGCCCAGGCACTCGAGGAGATAGTCCCTTGCGTTCCAGTTTACGATAATTACCGATACGTCAGGCATCAGGCCCTTGCCGCCCCCTCTGCGGCGGCAAGAGGTGCCGGCTCCCTTGAAGCCTCTTTTTCGGTCAAGCCCCTCACGGCGGCTATCATGGCGATGAGCATATAAAGTATCACCTTTATCTGGTCGAAATACGAGACCCCGAAGAAGGAGACGATGTGGACGAAGAGCGCTGCCCCGAGCGCCCACACGATCCTGTCCATGCCGGGCGCGAACTGTCCGGATTTGACAGCCCTTCCGACCGTCTGGAAACACGTCGCGAGTATCGCTATGAAGAGGGCGAGTGTTAAGAGCCCGCCGTCGACAGCAATCCGTATGAAATGATTGGTGACGTCGAAGAGGTAGTAGCCCCAGCCGGCGGTCGACCTGACGCCCAGGAGCCACCATTCCCCGACCCTGTTTACGAACTGGTCGATGAGATGATACCTGTGGTAGGCGGTAGAGGCGCCGAAGAGCTTGACCTTGAGGATGAGCGCCCAGACCGGCGCCTTCATTACTAGGTGGAGCCCTACGAGCGTTATTACGAGTAGCCACCTGAGCTGCCTCATACGGTCTCTGAAGTGCCACATGAAGATGCCCACGATGCCGGCCAGATAGGCGAGCGCCGGGCCGCTCGAAGAAGTGCTTATCGTTATGAGCGTAGTGGCCGCTATTCCTACGTACATGAGGAGGCTCCGGTATTTGATCTTCCTTGCAGCGAAAAAGAGCGGGAGGAGCGAGGCGCTGAAGGACCCCGCGGTGATGGGGTGTGCGAAGGCCCCCTGGCACCTGAGCTTTCCTTCCCTTATGGCCGTGTATTCCGGGACTCCGCCGAATACGGAAAAGATGTTTCTCTGTGTCGTCATCTCGTAGACCATCGCAGCGGCGACCGGGACGGCAGCGAGCGCGAGCGACTTTATGACCCAGAGTATGTCCTCGACGCTCCGGACGAGGAACCGCGTGAGGAAGTAGACGCCGATGATGTCGAAGGATATGCCGAGCCTGTTCACGAAGGCCGCGGAGGTATGCCAGAGTATCGTGTATACGGTGATGCTGGAGAGGGCCCAGAGGAGCATGAGCTTGTCTATCCTGTTGAGCTTTATATTGAACTCGGATTTAATGAGCACCCTGGCCCAGCCGAAGAGGACGAGTATCCTCAATATGAAAAAATCGAGAGTGAATATTATGATCCTCTGCTGTATTGGGATGAAGACGACCGCGAGGATGAGCGGCACGAGGGCCGCCCTTCTCGGCAGTACGAGCATCAGGAAGCCCGAAGCGAGTGCGAACGCCAGGGCGAGCGGGTGTATGTCGCCGTACTGGTCCATTAAGCGAGATACCTGTAAAAGAGCCTGCCGAGGAGCCGGTTGGAGAAGCCCGGGAGAATCCTGAACAAAGCCACGGCGGCGCGCGCGGCCTTTCCGCCCTCGTCCTTTAAGCCGGCCTTGCTTTCCGGCGCGTACATGTAATACAGGGGCGAGGCTTGAGCCCCCCACCTTGACTTGAACTCCATGAGCCCACTGTTCCCGGTGAAGGTCCTACCGAAGTCGAAGACGCTCCGCCCCTCATGGGAGGCCTTCTTTATGGCCGTCCAGAGCGCCAGCTGGCTTGCCCCTGACCCGAAATGCCTTTCATCCGAAGCGCCGAATTTGTAATAAGCCGTATCCCCGAATTGAAGGAGCATAACGCCTGAAACCGCGGATGAGCCTTTGTCCACCATGATGAGCGAGGCAAGGCCAGAGGTGAATAGCTCCTTCCAGAGGTTCCTGAAGAAGCTGAATGGCTGGACCGGCGCGCCCTGCCTCTTTCTCGACCGGACGTGCAGCCCGTAAAAGTCGCGAAGGTCGGCGATCGTTTTACCCTCTCTTGCGCCCAGTCCGTTTTGGAAGGCTTTCTTTATCTTCCTCCTCACGCAGTCCCTGTGGAAGCCCTCCATTATGGCTTCTTCCTCCCTGTCGATCCTGAGCGAGAAACCGGAGTAGCCGTCGTACATCGAATACCCGCCTGCCGTGAAAAGGACAGGGCTTCTGACCTCTGTCCGATACTCATGCGGTCCGGCCCCGGCAAGCCCGTCGATGAACGCGTCCGCGTCCTCCTTAGTCCTGTAAAGAGGCCCGCATACGTCCGAAAAGGGATAAGAGACGAGCCGGCTTTTACCGAGCTTCCGGTCGAGCCGCGCAGCCGGCATGGCCGCCGAAATCGCGCCGTCCGAGTCCCTTTTCAGGATGTAGACCGGCCTTATCCCGTAGGTGAGCTCGATCGCCCTGTGCCAGGCAGAATGGTGGTAGACGGTGCCGTTAAGCGAGGCCGCGAGGGTGTCCCAGTTTTTCTCGCCTACTTCATCGAGGGAGGCGAAGCTTATTGTGGAAGCCCGTGACCGCATCAGAAGTAGATGAACCTCTTGAAAAAATCCGAGACGTTTATCGAATCCACGTCCGAGGAGACGGTAAAGGCGGACTGGGCCCCGTGCGGCCACCTCCAGAGGCGAAGCAGCGGATAGCTCGAATTATCAATGACGTCTAGCAGCAGTCGCCTGTCCCTTGGCGCGAATTGCGCGTACCCGTCTATGAACAGCGCGTTCCTGTGCGGGTACTCCACCACGCTCGTCAGGAAGCCTTCCTCTGCAAGGAACGACTCGACATCGCGCGAGCAGTTTCTGGATATCTGGATGGTGTGCTTGCGTATGTCGTTGGTTTCGATGTGAAAGCAGCCGTCCTTGTAGTGGGCTTTTGCCTGCGCGTAGGCGCCGCATATGAGGTCCCCGCCAACTTTCGCGTCGACGGCCTTTTGGAGGACAGTTCCTTCACGGGGGCACTTGAGCCGCACCCGCCAGCCGTCCCTGGCCTTATCGTATCTCCACGCGGATTTCCGCTTCCTCTCCCACCACGAGGTTATCTCGTTCAGGGTCGCAAACCAGACGCGGGGGCGCGCGGCCCTGGCCGCCCCCGCGACGTCCATTATCGATGCCTCGAAGTATTTGAACCTTTCAGGGTGGAAAAGAAGGTGGAAGAGCTCGCCCCGCGAGTGGATCTTCCTGAATATCGACTGCCATATGGATGATATGGCGGCGCGCTCCTTTATCCTGTACCTCTCGAAAAGCATCTCGTCGTCCGGCGCGGTGATCGGGATGTCGATGAGTTTTCCTTTGACGGCGGGGACGGAGATGGAGATCTCCGGGCTGGATGTGTTGTAGAGGAGCGTGAGCTTCCTGAGATGTTCTTCCGAGCGCCTGCAGGATTGGAGTGTCTCGTCCCAGAGGATGACGTTGTTGCTCGTCCAGGCGAACGGACTTTTGTAGAGGGCCGCGAGAGTGTCTTCATTGTAGCTCAGGTACGGGCACCTGAAGCCGTAGACCCTGAGCTTTGCCTTCTCGAATGCGTTGTAGCTCTTTCTGATGAGAGCCTTCTGCTCGGCGAGCGACCTCGTCTTCATGTTCGTGTGGAAGTACCCGTGAGCGGCGAACTCGTGCCCGAGGTCCCTGAATCTTTCGAAAAAGCCGTAATGGTTCTCGAGTAGGCTGGCCGTTATGCAGAAAGTCACCCTGACGCCCATCGTGCCGAGGTCCTGGTCAAGCTCGCGCATCATCTCCGAGAAGCGAGCCCTCCCGAAAGAGTACCTCATGAAGACCTGCGCGGATCGCTCGATGCCGTGCAGGAACCCCTTGGTCTCGATGATATGGTTAAGGAAGTCTATCAGCAATTCCGGAGGCCTCCGGGCCGAGCATGAGCGCGGCAATCCTTTCCTGGTCTGAGGGCCTGATGCCCGGATACATCGGCAGGGAGAGTATTTCGTCCGCGACCCTTTCGGTGACAGGCAGGTCGCCCTGGCAGTATCCGAGGCGCGCGCACGCCCTCTGGAGGTGGAGCGGCACGGGGTAGTGGAGGCCAGTGGAGATTCCCGCCTCCGAAAGGCGTCTCTGGTGGGCCTCGCGGTCGCGCACCCTCACCACGTAAAGATGGTAGACGTGCCTGGAGTCCGGGTGCTCGGCAGGGGTAATGACTTTTTCCGAGCCTCTGAAAAGCCTGTCATACACCCTTGCCGCGTCGCGCCTCATCTCATTCCATTCGGAGAGGCGCCTGAGCTTTACCCTGAGTACCATCGCCTGGATGGCGTCTAGCCTGGAGTTGCAGCCCTCGATCTCGTGTATGTATTTCCTGGACTGCCCGTGGTCGCGCGCCATTCTTATGTTTTCGATGATTTCCCGGTCGTTTGTGGTTACCGCGCCAGCGTCGCCGCAGGCCCCGAGGTTTTTTCCCGGATAGAAGCTGAAGGCCGCAGCCGCCCCCATGGACCCGGCCTTCATCCATTGTCCGCTCCTTCTCGACAGGTACTTGGCCCCGTGGGCCTGGCAGGCGTCCTCGATAACCTTGAGCCCGAAGCCGCCGGCCATATCGAGTATCGCGTCCATCTCGGCCGGCTGCCCGTAAAGGTGCACCGGCACTACCGCTGTAACCGGGGATTCAGTCCTTTTGTCAAAAAGCCTTTTGCCGCGCGCCTTGCAGCCTGTCTCGAGATAGCGCCTGAGGGCGGCGGGGTCCATGTTGTACGTCTTTTCGTCTATGTCCACAAACGCCGCGAGCGCCCCTGCCTGCGAGATGGCCTCGACGGTGGCTATGAACGTGTTCGCCACCGTAACGACCGTATCGCCGGGCTTTACGCCTGAGGCGGCGAGGGCGAGCCTCAGGGCGTCGGTGCCGTTTGCGACCCCCGCCGAAAAGCGCGTGCCGCAGAACCCGGCGAACCTGGACTCGAAGTCCTCGACTGCGGCGCCTCCGATAAAAGAGCTTTCCCTCAGCGCCTGCCTGAACGCGCCTACAAGCTCCTCCTCGAGCTCGATGTGAGGGGAGGCGAGGTCTACGAAAGGTGTTGCTCCGCCGGTAGCCTTATTCATTGGGTGCGCTCCTTAATATCCGTGCCGGGTTCCCGGCCACTATCGCATTCGGCGGGACGTTTTTGGTCACCGTCGATCCCGCGCCCACGATCGCGTTTTCGCCTATTGTCACCCTGCTCAGTATCGTGGCGCCGGAGCCAATGGACGCTCCCTTTTTCACTACAGTGCGCTCGACCGTCCAGTCCGAGTCGTTCTTGAGCGCCCCGGCCGGGGTGGTCGCGCGCGGGTAGGTGTCGTTTATGAAGGTCACGCCGTGGCCTATGAAAACGTTGTCCTCGATGGTCACGCCCTCGCAGACGAAAGAGTGGCTCGATATCTTGCAGTTCCTGCCGACCGTCGCGTTCTTTTGTATCTCCACGAAAGCGCCTATCTTGGTGCCGTCGCCCACGGAGCAGCCGTAAAGGTTTATGAAGCTGCCGAGCTTGACCCCGGCCCCGAGCCTCACGTCCCGGGCTATCCGATTGAAGTTCGGAGCGTCTCCCGCGCTCATATTGTGACCATCCTGCAGTTGTTCCGGAGCGACTCGTCGCATGCCTCGAGCATCCTCACGACGCGGAGCCCCGCCTCCCCGTCGTTGAACGGGCTCTCGTCGTTCCTTATGCAGTTGATGAAGTATTCGGTCTCGAGCCTCAGCGCCTCTCCCTGGTCGACCTTGGGGGCCCACATGTCTCCCGACCGGTAGCTCACCAGGAGGTCGTACAGACCTTCCCTCGTCGTTATGTCAACGCCCCTGTCGTATACCTTTATCTTCTCGTCGGCGTCCATGTCGTTCCATACGAGCATCTTCTTTTCGCCGCCGATGAGGGTCGTCCTTAGCTTCACAGGCGAGAGCCAGTTCACGTTGAAGTGCGCGATTATGTTGTTCGGGAAATAGACCATTATGTACGCGATGTCCTCCTTCGCGTTTATGTGGGCCCTGCCGCTGGCCGATACGCCGACAGGCTTTTCCTCAATGAGGTAGTCCATTATCGAGAAGTCATGGGGGGAGAGGTCCCATATGACGTTCACGTCGTGCTGGAAAAGCCCCAGGTTCACCCTGGTGGAATCGTAGTAATAGAGGTCCCCGAGCACGCCCTCGTCGATTATTTCCTTTATCTTCCTCACCGCGCTCGTAAAGAGAAAGGTGTGGTCGACCATTATCTTCAGTTTTTTTCTCGCGGCGATATCTATGAGCTCCTCGGCCTGGGCCGCGGTGGAGGTAAAAGGCTTCTCGACGAAGACGTGCTTACCGTTAAGGAGCGCCGACCTTGCGAGCTCGTAATGTGTGCTGACCGGGGTAATCACGGTCACGACGTCGATGTCAGGCGATGTGACGATGTCGCGGCTGTCGGTCGTCGCCGTTATGCCCGGACAGTTCCTCACCGCGCGCGCGAGCGCTGCCCGGTTCTTGTCGCAAACCGCCGCCACGCACGCGCCCTCGATGGAATTGAAGTTCCGTACTATGTTCGGGCCCCAGTAGCCGTACCCGATTACCCCGATTTTGAGCATACGCCCGCCTTTCCCTCTGTTGTCAATAAGCGCCCTTGCTGGAGACCATCGAGAAGGGCGTACGGAGTATTATTTTGATGTCCAGCCAGAGAGACCACTCTTCTATGTACCTCAAGTCCAGCCTGACCATGTCGTTATATGATTTCATGCTCCTGCCCATCACCTGCCAGAGTCCTGTAATCCCCGGCTTGGCCTCTATCACCCTCCGCCAGTGCCAGACGCCGTAGCTTTCGAGCTCGTACGGGATCGGCGGCCTCGGGCCGACAAGGGACATGTCGCCGCCGAGGACGTTCAGGAACTGCGGGAGCTCATCGAGGCTCGTTTTCCTGAGGAATTTCCCTATGGTCGTAACCCGCGGGTCGTCCTGTATCTTGTAAACGGCGCGCCCGGCGCCCTCGGAGTAGGCCCTGTCCTCTCGTATGAGCCTCTTTACGTATTCCGAGTGCGTCTTGTCGTCGACGCCCTCGTACATGGACCTGAACTTGAGGAAGGTGAACCTTTTTCCGAACTCGCCGACCCGCTCCTGCCTGAAAAAGACCGGCCCGCGCGAGGTGAGCTTGATGACGACCGGCAGCGCGATAAAAAAGGGCGAGAAGAGGAGCAGCCCGAATATGCTCCCGGCGACGTCCAGGACCCGCTTTGCGGCTAGCGAGCTCTTCCTGATCTCCTTTTTCCGCTGAAGGTCGGGGTAGAGCTTGAAGTCCACAGGAAGGGCCTTTCCGCTCCCGGCCTCTTCGGGGAACGGGTGGAACGTTATCTTGATGTGCCCGGCGCGGCCCCCGAGGGAATCGTCCTCCGCAAGGCTCGCCATCACCTTCTCGCGTATCGAGCCGATCGCGCCGGACGAGGTGTCGGTAAAGACCACCCCGAGCACATGGTTGTGCCTGTACCAGCCCTTTATGTCCACCTCGCGCGTCGTGGCCGCGAGCCTGCCCGAGACCGATCGCACCATTTCCTCCGAACCATCCCCGCCGAGGAGCCCCTCGAAATCGACGAGCATCATGACGAATGCCCTTCCCGTGCGCTCCGCCCTCCTCCGTTCGAGATAGACCACCTCGTGGAAGTAGTCCTCCACGTAGAGCCCGGACTCCTTTTCCTTGAGGAAGTCCGAGCACCGGAAGTGGAAGATGCTCCTCCTGAGATACCGCCTTGTGCTGTTCAGAAGTTTTTTCATTCGGACCGTCCGGACGGGCTACCGCCGTTAAGCCGCAAGGCGGCCTCCCTGGAGCTGATTATTTTTGTTCAAAGGCATGCGGATGAGTTCAGCAGGGCGAAACCATGCACCTGTCTATTACAAGACGCATATTGATGGTCTTGAGCAGGATGCTTACCCGTTCCATCCCGCTCATTTCGTGCTCGAATATCGCGGTAAACCCCTCGAACGGCCCCCGCCGTATATAGACCGCCTGGCCCGGCGCAAAGGACGTTTTTACGGTAATGATCCCTTTTTCCATCCTCGAGATTATCGCTTCGACGACCTTGTCGGATATCTCGGCGGGCCCGTCCTCGTTGCAGAGCACCCGCTTGACGCCCCTCGTGTATTTCACCATGTGATAGTCCCTGAGCTTGTCAAACCTGGCAAAGACGTAGCACGGGAAGAGGGGCGAGACCGCCTCGACAGGCTTTCTTCTCAGGTACTTCCGCTCTTTTATCTTGGGGTTGAGGACCGCGATACCGGCGCCCGAGAGCATCGTCTCGACGTTGTCCTCGCACCTGGGTTTCGTGTAGATGAGGTACCAGCAGGTCATCAATCGCCTCCGGCTTGCGGTAATAGAATGCCCTTCTTCCGCCCGGCGCGTCTCGGCAGGGCGGGTAAAAACCGGGTATGGCAGTCCCGGCTTATGTAGATTGGGTGTTTATGGAGGTGTTCCCCTCAGGTCTCCATAGCCGGGATGGTCCGCTTGAGCGAGCTCGAATGAGTGGTGAAGTTCCGCTTGTCCGGCAAAAGCCTGCCATGTCCATTGTCCATTCCTCCCCTGCGAAGCGCTTCCTGTCAGTAGTAGTACTTCTTCATGTGGATCTCGTCGGCCCCGTTCAGGACGACACCCATAAGGTTCTTCACAGGCAGGGAGCCTACGGCTTTCTTGACCATGTCCTTCGGGGTGCTGCCGGCCTTGACTACGAGCACCAGCCCGTCCACCATCCGCGACAGGATGTTCATGTCCACGAGCGGCAGGATGGGCGGGGAGTCGACTATCACGTAGTCGAAATGCGCCTTTACGTTGTCGAGGACGCTCCTCATGCCCTGCGAGTCGATGAGGACCGAGGAGTTCCTGGCGCTCGCCCTCGCGGGCAGAAAATAGAGGCTGGTGTCCTCTAGCCTGTTTATGGCGCTACGGAGGTCCGCGTCGCCCTTGATCACGTCTATGAGGCCGGAGAGGCGCCCCATATTGAGGTAGCTCGACGAGATTGACGGGTTCCTCAAGTCGTTCTCGATGACCAGCACCTTCTTGCCGAACTCGGTCGCCATGAGCCAGCTTAGATTGAGGGACGTGACGGTCTTTCCCTCTCCCTTGATCGCGCTCGTCACGGCGATGGTCTTGTACGAGTTCTTGAGGCTCAGCTGCTCGAGCCTGGTGAAGAGGATGCGGTATCTTTCGGCCACCATGGGATCGCCGGTTTCCATTATAGCGAGCCGCTGCTTCAAGCCCAGCCTGTCCCTGAACATCCCTGTCTCGTTGTATTCCTCGAAGGCGTCCTTCTCCTCGGCTATCGGCGCGCCCCGTTCGCCGGGGGGAGGGGAGGCGACCATGCCGCCTATGTGCTCGTCGTATGCCTTCCTCCTCGCCGGGTCCGCCAGCGTCTCGTATACGTCCTCGAGCATTCTGAGCTTGTCCTGGCGCTCTTCCGGCGAGTAGAGCGAGTAGAGGGCCATGGAGTCGCCGCTGAAGAGATCCTTGGTCCTCCTGTAAGCCGCCTCTATCTCGTCCATGCGGGCCGTGCTCGGTATGTCCAGGAACTCGTAATGCGTCTTTTCGCTCTTCTCCCTCATGGGGCCACCCTTAGATTTGGAATGTTACCTGCTGTGCAGCCCTGCTCTTGTCAAGGACGCGCGCGAGACAGCCTTCAAGTGACTTCGCGGCTGCGGAGTTCGTGAAATAGACCGAGAGCGGGCGCCGCGTCCTTATGGATTCCCCCACGGTCTCCTCGTATCCGACAGAGCCTATGTAGTCTATGTCCACGCCGAAATACTCGCTGCACGCGTTCTGTATGGCCTTTCCGATACTCGCGTCCTCGCCGCGCTTCGTCTGGTTGACTATCATCGAGAGGCTCGTGCTCTTCAGGTCCTCCTTGAGCATCCTGCCCTGCTCGAAATCGAGCCTCATGAGCTGGTCCGTTATGTCGGCTACCGTCTTGACCCGCTGGGACCACTTGTCGCTGAAAATCCTCTGGAGGAGGTCCTTAAGAACCCCGTCGGGCTGCGAGTCGGCGATGGTCTTTATCTTCCTTAGGAACAGGCATTTGAGGAACCTGTAGTTGTTCTCAATCGTAGTAGGCTCGGGCGTGGAAATGATTATCCCCTCGTTCGACATGAGGAACATGTCCAGGAAGTTCGAAGACGTGCCGGGCCCGACGTCCAGGATGGCGTAGTCGTACTCGACCTTCTTCAGGGCGTCCCTCAGCTTCTTTATCTGCGAGCATTTAACCTCCGGCACGTCCAGGGCGTCCTTCGCGCCGCTCACCAGGTCGAGGTTTGGAAAAGGCGTCTTCTGTATCAGCGACTTGAAATCATGGGCTTCGTCCTTCAGGAAGCTCGACAGGGCAGTCCGCCCGCCGTCCACCCCGAGGAAGGTGTGGAGGTTGGCCGCGCCCAGGTCCGCGTCGACGAGCAGGACCTTTTTGCCCTGCTTCGAGAGCGCGATGCCCGCATTGGACGCGATGAGGCTTTTGCCCACGCCGCCCTTGCCGCCGCCCACGGCCCATATGCGCGTCCCGAAGGGTGAAGCCGCGCTTATCGGCCTCGAGAAGCCAAGCGGCTCCGGGTGGTCGCCCCGCTCCCTTTCGCCCGAGAGGAGCCTTCTGAACCAGTCGAATTTAAGCACTCTTTTTCCTTCCCTTTATGACCTTGAATTTTTGCCCCTGTTTTCCGTCGTTCCCCTGAAAAAGAGGTATGCTCGAAAGGACCGGCGAGTCTATTATGCCTTCGAAGTCCTCGGGCTTCCTGAACGCCGGGTTTATGAACTCGAAGAGGAATATGAGCCCGGTGCCGAACGCGCCGCCCACGAGGAGCCCGATCGCCGCGACAAGGGGCTTGTTGGGGTAATCCGGTGCGTCGGGCAGGTTGGCCGTGTCCACGATCCTGAACCGCGCGCCCTTTTGCCTCTTCTCCAGGTTTTCGGCCAGGCTCGCGTTCATCTTCTTCTCGAGGAGCCCCTGGTAGTTCTGGAGCGAGATCTGATAGTCGCGCACCAGGTCGATCTGCTGCTGCTCGACCTGCGGGGTGAGCTCTATCCTCCTCTGGTATTCGTCGATCGAGGCGCGGAGCTCCGACTCCCGCTGCCTGAGCGTGGTTATCTGGGACTTGATGGCCATGAGCTCGCCGTAGACCGGGTTCATGACCTCGGAAGGCCTGGCCTTTTTCTCGACCGGCTCCGGCTCGGGCGCGGGCTCGGCCGCAAGCCTGGTCTCTAGCTCCTGTATCCTCCTCTTGAGCATCAGTACGTCCGGGTATGTTTCCTTGAAGTTCGAGAGTAGCATCGAGAGCTCGGCCCTGGCGTTTTCGAGCTCCACCTCGAGGGTGCTCCTTACGGCAGGCGAGACTGCGTTTGGCGTCGGGGTGAACCTCAGCTGGTCTTCGAGCACCTGCCTTCTGTCAACGCTGTGCTTGAGGTTGACGGTCACGTTCTGGAGGTCGAGCTGTAATCTGTCCAGGGTGCGGAGGTTGGCTTCGAGCTGCTCGGGTAGCGTCCCCATGTGCGCCTGCTTGAAATCCTTGATCTTCTGCTCTATCCTGGCGAGCTCTTCCTGTGATTTCTCGAGCTCGCTCGATATGAACTCGGTCGTGCCCTCGGCGTACTGCTCCCGCACTTTGAGGTTCTCCTCGATGAATAGCGAGGCGAGGGTGTTGGTTACCTGCATCGTGGTCTGGGGCTCCGACCCTATGTAGGTTATCGTGAAGGCGTTGCCGCCGGTCTGCGGCTTCTTCGTGTTCGTCTCCCCGATGACCATGAACTGGATGTCTTCGCGCATGCGGCTTATTATGTCGTCCGGCGTCCTGTCCTCGATGTCCTCTCCCGTGACGAAGGCCAGCGCCCTGGAAAAGATGCTGGGCTTATGGTCGTCGTAGAGCCTGAACTCCCTGATAATCTGGTCGAGCCGCGTCCTGCTGAGTATCTGCTGGCTTATCAGGTTGAGCCTCTGGCTGAAAGGCGTCCTGTCCGTCGGCGTTACGTACTCCTCGGGTATCTGCTGCTCCTCTACAACTATGAGGGTCGTAGAGCTGTATTTCTCAGGGAGCTCGAAGCTCACGACCAGTCCGGCGACCGCGCCAAGGACGAGGGGCGCTATGAAAAGCCACTTCCTGTGCACGAAGACCGTCAGGTGGTCGATTATGGTCTTATGTGGCTGCTCCATGACTTTTAGAACCTCCACTCTCCGCCCGATAGGGTTATGTTGACGAAAACCTTGTTTCTCCTGAGCCCGGTCCCGAGCCCGTCCTCGGTCCATTGCCGGTAGTGCGAGACCCCCGCGCCGAGCCTTATCCACTTGTTCGCCTGCCAGTTCCCGGAGAGCTCGGCTATGTACGAGCGGATATCGACCTCGCCCTCGGGCTCGGATTTATGGCTGGCGACCCCTCCGTATATGGACGATGATATGTTCCTCCTTACCGTGAAGTCCCAGATGAATATGACCGAGTCCCTGAGGCTTATCTCGTCCGTGAGCCCGGTCGGGGTGGATACGTCCCTTACGAACGAGAGCGTAAGAACGGAGTCCTTGAGGTTCTTGACTATTCCGGCGTTCGCGGTAAGGAAGAGATCGTCTCCGTCGAGCCCCGTCGCGTACTCTGCGCCACCGGAGAGGTTCACGCTCATCGTTGGCGAGACCGCCTCCTCGACTCCCGCCATGACCCCGTGCGTCCTGATGTGCTCCCGTTCCGTATCGAAACTGTAGACCGAGTGCGCGTACGAGATGCTTGCCGTTCCGTTCGGTCCGTACCTGTAGCCTCCCGAGAGCGTCCCCGAGTCCGTCCGGCTGTCGACGAGGTCAGGGTTTTCGAACTTCTGCACATGGTTCCTCATGGTGAGCGATACGCTCGTGTTCCTGCTGGTTTCCCGGCCTATCGTCAGGTGAGCGTTATTCGTGAGTATGTCCGTCCTCGTCACAAGCACTCCCTCTTCGAAGCCCAGCGCCCGGAGCGAGTCCTCGGAATAGCTGAAGCTGTCGCCGGCCCCCAGATACCACCTGCTTGTTAGGTCGGTCGAGAAGGAGACCCCGGCCCTGTGCGATATGTTGTTAAGGTCGGAGTTTCTGGCATGAAAGTCGGCCGTAAGCCCGTAATGCAAGTCCAGCTCGTAAGTCCTTCCGGTCCTCCTCAGGTCGAAGCCCGGCACGACCGAGGCTATGTAGTCGCCTTCCTCGTCGCCTGCCTCGTCATCGACGAACCGGACGTTGGAATCGTACCTGAAGTCCAGCGTCACGGCTGGGACGAAGGTGTTGTTACGGGCTTCCGCGCGGCCCGGTAAGATGAGAAGCACCGCTGCCGCTACGCTTGCGATAGCCGCTTTAGCGTACAAAGATGGTGTCTCCCGGCCTGAGGACGAGGTTCTTGTCCTTCTTCGCGTCCTCGTCGATGATTTCGCTGAAGCGGATCCTCGTCTTCTCGGCCTCTCCGCCCCTGCCTTCCCTGACGAGTATTATATTGTTCGACGCGAACTGGCTCATTCCACCGGCCATGGCAATGGCCTGGAGCACGGTCGTCTTCCTCGACAGGTTGTAGGTGCCGGGGTTCAAGACCTCTCCGAGCACGAATATCCTGTAGCTCCTCACCTCCTGGACTATGACGGAGGTGACTACCGTCTCCTGGTACTCCTTGAGCCTTTCGCTGATGTCGTCCCTGAGCTGGAGGGGCGTGAGCCCTGCCGCCCGTATGTCTCCTATGAGCGGAAGGGATATCATGCCGTCGGGCCGTACGCCGACTATCTTAGAGAGGTCTGGGTTCTTCCATACGGCTATTTCGAGGATGTCCTCAATGCCGATTACATAGTCTGGGTCCTTCGCGAGCTCCGCGCCCTTTGCCTCGGGCGCCGCCTTGGTCCCGCCCTGGGGGGCGGCAAGCGCGCCGGTCGCAAAGAGCATTAAAGCGAGAACGGGGATGATAAAGAGCCTGGAGATTTGAAATGTCATTTCGTGAGTCCTCCGGTTGAGGATGACGCCGGTTTGAGGCGGCTTGTAGACTGATTCTATGCTCAAACGGATAATGGCAGCGGCAATGGAACTCAGAGGAGCTTCAGGCCGGCGGAGGTCGTGGACCTTGAAACCTTCCTCGCCCATACGGTCCTGGCCCGCCCCCTCAGGCTCAGTTCTTCTATGCACACGTCCAGCATGGAATCGGCCTCAAGGGATGTCGAGCCGTTGAGGAGTATTCCCGCGCCTGAGTCCGAAAAATCCGTCGTCAGCGCCTTGTAGACCGAGCCGTTGACCGACAGGATGAGGTCCATTTCCTTTTTCGTCCGTTCTGACGACCTTCGCTCCGCAAGGTATACCCCGCAATGAGGACACCGCGCCCGCTCGTTACCGAAGGACATGAAAAAGGCCTTATAGCATTCCGGGCAGATTCTGAGCCTCATTTCACCGCGCTCTGTAAAAGGATTGTCGTGCTCGTGTCAATAGTTTTTCCAAGCGCCACAAAACTAAGGATAGCCCACTGCCACGGTAATACAATCCATCCGACGGATGAAAAAGGGTATTAAAAAGGACTACAACCTGCGCCGCCCTGAAGGGGAGCTGCAGATCCGGGGCGGTCAAATGTAATCAGGAGATTGTTTGTCCCGGGCGGGTATTCGTGAGCTGTATGAGGGCAGGGGAACCGCCTGAAAGGTAAAGTGCCTGGGATCCTAACGGATGACCTGGTTGAGCTCGAATATGGGGAGGAGCATGGCAAGGACTATGAAGCCAACGATTATCCCCATGACGAGTATGAGGACAGGCTCAAGCAGCGAGAGGCTCTTTTTTACGCCGTTTTGAAATTCAGCGTCGTATGCCTCGGCGGTCCGGATGAGCATCTCGTCGAGGTTCCCGCTCCTTTCGCCGACGCCTATCATGTGTACTACCACGGGCGGCAGGACGCCGGAGCTCTTGAGGCTCGATGACAGGGGCGCGCCGCCTGAACAGTCCCTTATGGCCGCCATCAGTATGTTCCTGTATACTTGGTTGCCGACCACCTCTGAGGTTATCTCGAGCGCCTTGAGGAGCTGGACCCCGCCTTTAAGGAGGCTCCCGAGAGTGCGGGCGAGGCTCGCGATCTGGAATGAGGCGGCAATCGGCCCGAACCACGGAAGCCGGAGGAGCATGCCGTCGATAAAGGCCTTGCCCCGGGGCCGCCTTGCCTGGCGCGCTATGAACCAGGCTGCCGCTCCTCCACCGGCTATCATCACGTGCCAATAGGCGGTGGCGAGGTCCGCCATGCCCAGAAGGAGCACCGTTATTAGCGGAAGCTCCGCGCCGGTGTCGGTGAATATGCGGGCTATCTTGGGTATGACGAATACGAAGAGAAAGAGGACAACCGATGCGCCCACGAGGGTCATGAGCGCAGGATAGGTGAGCGCGGCCCTGACTTCGGCGTTTATCCTGGCCCTTGTCTCAAGGTAGTCGGCGAGCCTCGGAAGTACGTCCTCGAGGGAGCCGCTCGCCTCTGCCGCGAGTACAAGGCCCCTGTAAAAAGGCGAGAAGACGTCCTTTTTTTCCTCGAGCGCCCTGGCAAGGGAGCTTCCCCCGGTGATGGACTCCTTGATGTCAAGTACCGTTGAGCGGAGCCTGGGCAATTCCGTGTTCTCGGCGAGGACCGCGAGCGCATCGGTAAGGCTCGTGCCTGCGGCGACGAGCGTTGCGAGCTGCCGTGTAAACGCCGCGAGCGCCCCTGCCGGCACCCGGCCTGATGCGCGGCCACCTCTTCCTTCCGCCGGCCTACTGACCTCGATTGGGAAGAGTCCGCTCGTCTTGAGCGACTGGACGGCCTCTCGCTCGCCCGCTGCGTTTATCTGCCCTGCGACCGCGTTTCCGTTCCTGTCGTACGCCCTGTAGGTGAAGTTCGGCATCCTGCTTTAATTCCCGTCGTCCCTCGTTACCCTCAAGACCTCTTCGAGGCTCGTAATGCCCTGGGCCGCCTTTTCGAGGCCGTCCTCCATCATGGTCTTAAGCCCCTTTGAGAGGGCGTGCCGCCGGATGGTGTCCGCGTCCTGGTTCCTGAGTATCAGCGGCCTCAAGTCCGGGCCCGGCACGAGGAACTCGAATATGCCGCTCCTCCCGTAGTAGCCGGTCTGGAAGCACTTCTCGCAGCCTCCGGCGGCGTAGAGGAGCTTTGGCGGAGTCCTGAAGAGTTTAGTTTCGGAGTCCGACGGCGCGTACCCCTTTTTGCACGAAGGGCAGAGCATCCTTACAAGGCGCTGCGCCAGTATGCCGGATATCGAGGAGGCCACCAGAAACGGCTCGATGCCCATGTCAACGAGCCTGGTTACGGCGCTCGACGTGTCGTTCGTGTGAAGGGTTGAGAGCACAAGGTGCCCGGTAAGCGAGGCCTGTATGGCGATCTCTGCGGTCTCCCTGTCCCGTATCTCTCCCACCATGATGACGTCCGGGTCCTGCCTGAGGATCGAGCGGAGGCCGCTTGCGAAGGTTAGCCCTATCTTCGGGTTCACGTGCACCTGGCCTATGCCCTTCAGCTGGTACTCTACCGGGTCCTCGACCGTTATTATGTTACGCGTGGTCGAGTTTATGGCGCTTATCGCCGAATAGAGGGTCGTGGTCTTTCCGGAGCCGGTCGGGCCGGTTACCAATATGATGCCTGAATTCCGGGCCAGCAGCCCTTCGAGCGTGGAGACCTGCCCGGGGTTCAGGCCCAGCCTGTCGAGGCTTATTATCTCGGCTTTACGGTCGAGAAGCCGCAGTACCGTCCTCTCGCCGTAGGACGTGGGTATTACAGAGACCCTGACGTAAACGTCCTTCCCGGCCACGAGGAGCCTGATCTTCCCGTCCTGCGGAAGCCTTTTTTCAGCAATGTCCAGGCCCGCCATGATCTTTACCCTGCTCGATAGCGCCTCCTGTATGGACTTGGGCGGGGTGAGGACCGGGTACAGGACGCCGTCTATCCTGAACCTTACCTCCACCTCCTTCTCGTACGGCTCTATGTGTATGTCGCTCGCCCTGTCCTTCACGGCCTTGAAGAGGAGCGAGTTGAGGAGCTTTATTATCGGGGCCTCGTCCGCGAGGTCTATAAGGTCCTTCGGCTCCTCCCACGACGTCGAGAGCGCGTCGAGGCTTTCAGCGCCGAGGCCGTCCATTACGTCCTTCGCCGAGCCGGAGAGCCTGTCGAAAAACCTGTTGATGGCGTCGTTAACGACCCCCTCGTCGGCGAAGACCGGCCTTACCGGGAAGCCGGTTATCCTCTCAAGCTCGGCTACCGTGAAGATGCCCCTCGGCCCCGTAAGGGCCACGAGCAGGTGGCCGTCGTTGACCTTGAGCGGCATGACCATGTTCTTCTTGACGTAATTAAGGGAAACCTTCTCCAGAATGGCCGGGTCCACGTACTCGTCCCGTATCTCCTTTATGCGGTGGAACCTGCCCTTCGGCATTGCCTCGAATACGGCTTTATCCATCAGTTCCCATCCTCTCTTCGCTTACGGCTGGGCCGCCCGGCCCGTCCTTCTTTCCGGGGGCGTCCGGCCCGTTCATCTCGAACTCCATTCTCTTCCTATCCCTCAGGTCCTCGAGCCCCTTGAAGTCCTCTATGATGTACGGGGTTATGAAGACCAGGAGGTTGGTCTTCTGGGTCTGGTCCCTCTTGGACTTGAAAAGCCATCCGATGAGCGGGATGTCGCCGAGCAGGGGTACCTTGGTGCTGTTGTTCGTGCTCCTGTTCTGTATCAGCCCGCCTATTACCACGGTCTGGTTGTTCTTTACGACCACGCTCGTGGACGCGCTCCTCTTGGTCGTTATGATGTCGGATGCGCCTCCGGTCCTCGTTGGGGAGATGGCTGATATCTCCTGGTAGATGTCGAGTCGGACGAAGTCGCCCTCGCTTATCTTGGGCCTTATGCGGAGCCGTATGCCGACGTCGCGCCTCTCTATCGACTGAAGAACGGGCTGGCCCTCTGTCGCAGGCTGCCTTTCGAGGCTCGAAAGGAAGGGCACGTTCTCGCCGACCATTATCTCGGCCTCCGAGTTGTCGCTCGTGAGTATCTGGGGCGTGGAGAGGACGTTCACGATGTCCTTGAACTCGGAGAGCGAAAAAAGCACCGCGAACCCCGGGGCGGTGAGGTTGAATGTCGTGCCGTCGGTCCTCGTCACGGGTATCGTAAGGAGGTTCCCCAGCCCCCCGACCGTAAGACCGGCAAGGCCGTTAAGGATATTCTGGACGGCGGTCGCGTCAACGGCCCCCACGCCGCCTATGGCAACGGGCTCGTTGTCCTTCTTGGCCGTGAGCCTGAACCTTGTGCCGAGCTCTATCGCCTTGTCAACGGTGACCTCGGTTATCATGGCCTCGACGAAGACCTGCCTGGGCCTGCGGTCGAGCATTTCCACCACCTGTATTATGTTCCGGTAGTCGGCAGGGGAGGCCATGATTATGAGGGCGTTCGAGGCCCTGCTCGGGGTTATCCGTATGGAGCCCGTAAGTTCCTGCGTGATACGCTGGGCACCCGGCGCCTCTCCGGCTGCGGGCGCGGCCCCTGGCCGCAGAAGCGCGTCAAGGACCCTCGCGAGGTCCTCGGCGTCGGCGTTCTCGAGATAGTATACGTTTATGCGGCTGCTGGCCTCGGGCGGGGGCACGTCGAGGAGGGCGATAAATTCCTTGTAGAACTCCCTGCCCTCGAGCGCGTCGGAGAGTATTATGGCGTTCAGCCGCTCGTCCGGGGTTATCGAGCTCTCGGTCTCCTCGCGCCTTATGCCGGTCCTCCTCTGCTCCTCGCGCCGGAGTATCTGGGCTATGACCTCGGCCTGCGCGTGCCTGAGATAGACGACCTCAGGCTCCGTAAGGCCCTGAGGCGCGTCCATCGCGGTGAGTATCGTGAGTATCTTCTCGATGTTGTTGGCCGTGTCTACGAGAAGGAGCGCGTTCCTGGCCCCGAAGACGGATATCTGGCCGTTCCTTGAAATGAGCGGCTGGACCGCGGAGAAGGCGTCCTGCACGGGGATGTAGCTCAAAGGCACGAGCCGCACTATGTACTCGTCGGGCCTTGCGGTATCCGGGTCGAGGACGACCGGCGTGCCGCTCTGCCTAGCAGCTGACGCGGGAATTATCTTGTAGAAGCCGTCCGCCTCGATGAGGGTGAAATTCTTGAGCTCCAGCGCGGAGACGAAAATGTTCAGGGCCTCCTCGCTCGTGAGCCTTCCCGGGGCTATTATCGTGACCCTGCCCCGGAGAGTTTCGTCGTATATGAAGTTCCTCCCGGTTATCTCGCTCATTATCCTTACGAGCGACGAGATCTCAACGTCCACGAAGTTCAGGGTTATCTCTTCGGCCCCCCTCTGCTCCTGCCCATCGGCATTCCTGGACGCCGCGTGTGAGATTACAAGTATGACGAGGAGGAATAAAAGGTATTTATGGGCCGTTTTGCCTGTCATGTATCTCATGAGGATGCCATGTTCCGGCTCCGCCGGTCTGGGTTCGGGGCAGCACTGGATTTCCGAGAGCACGGCTATGTATCCGGCGGCAAAAACGGCTTGAAAGGTAAGCTCAAAAACACGGACTTTGATTATAACACACAATTTTCTCTAAGGCCCTTCACCTTACTGGATGGAGTAGCGGAAGCTCGTGGGACGCCCCTTCCTTATGACGCCGAGGTCGAAGCTGGTCTCGCCCTTGAGGGCGGAGAGCACCTGCACGGCCTTTTCAGGCGAGTCTATCCTGTAGCCGTTGATGCTCGTAAGGACGTCCCCGTCCTTGAGGCCGATGGCGTCGAACACGCCCCTGGGCTTTATTTCGGACAGGGTGAAGCCCTGGACCGAGCCGTTCGAAACACTCGGGGTAAGCCTGGCGTCCGTCATTATCCTGCCCAAGTCGCCGAGCGCGCTCTCAACCGCCCCCCGTTCTATGACCCAGTCCTTGTCGGTAACCTGCCTTGAGTAGGCCGGGTCTTTTTTCGGAGGGGCTCCGGAGGCGCTCTTTTCACCCATGGCCGAGAGGGATTCCGGTATGTCCTCGATGAAGACCCTGTACGCGGCCTCACCGGAGCCGGTTGATACCACTGCCCGCCCGGGAGAGACCGACATGAGGACGCCAGAGCCGAAGACGCTGTCGCCGACCTTGAATACCGTTTCCCCTTCCGTGCCCTCTTTGCTGAAGACGGCAAAGCCCCTGGCCCCGGTATAGGTGCCGACGAGCTTCAGTTCCGGCAGGGGGGCCTCCTGGCCTGTCCCTGCCGGTCCCCTGTGCTCAATCCTCGCAAGCTTCCCGGCCTTCCCGGGGTAGACGCCTTTCTCTACGACCGGTGCGTAGTCCTCGAAGGCGGCTTCGGCCCTGGGTTCCACATGCGAGGCCGCGGCCTGGAGCCTGGGCTTCGGCTCGTATCCGAGCAGTATGTAATCCCTGGCGAGGAGCCCGAGGAGCGGAAACGCGGCAAGCGCCAGTACTATATTGACAATCCTTATCTTTGACATCCTGATGCGGCTTTCTTCTCTAGACCCGGCTCATTTTCCCGTGAAGAGCGCTTCCCTGGCCGCCGGGTTTCTCATTGAATAGTTTATGAGCTGGGACCGGGTGGTGATGCCCAGCTTCTTGAATATCCTGTGGAGGTGCGTCTTGACCGTAAGCTCGCTTATCCGGAGCTTGTCGGCGATCTCCCTGTTCCTGAGGCCCCTCCCGGCAAGGGCCACTATTTCCTTCTCCTTGGGCGATAGGACCTCGCCCCTGTCCTTTTTGAGCCTGTTCACGCTCCAGAGAAGGTCCTTTACCGTAGCCTTGTCCATCCATATGTCGCCGGAGGCGACGGAACGGATGGCCTTTTTAAGGACCGCGGGCGAGGCTTCCGAAAGTAGCACGCCTTTCAGGTTCCTGGCTATTATGGCGGAGATGATATTGTCTTTGCCGCAGTCGGTGTCGAGCAGTATGAACCCGTTCTTCGTGGAAGGGTCGAGCTTCAGGAAAGAGCTGTACAGCGTGGGGAAGTCGGTCAGTATGACATCGGCGGATTCGATGTCGCCGTCGAGAATTTCGCTTCCGGCGGAGATATAGTCGGCCTCAAAGTCGTCTTCGTCCTCCAGGAGCCTTGTCACGCCCTCGGAGAAAAGGTCGTTGCTGAATGCGACCATCACCCTGATGCTCATCGAGCCCCACCTCTCTGGTAACTTGTTGTTCGACGTCTTCTACGGAGACAAACGGCCGGGACAACATTCGGCAGGACTTCTCAGACCATGAATGGGAGGTCGAAGGCTGATTCTCTCTTGTAATCACCGTCCCTTCCGGCTCGGCGCCCGCTGGATTACGGAGGCGCGGAAACATGCAGCAGGTTAATTGTAACAAAACCGGCGGGATTTTCAAGTGCGGCGAGATAAAAATTATTTGTTATCGCCGTTGAATTGATATATCATAACAGCATGATGCTCAGGAACAGCAAGGGTTTTACGCTCATAGAGCTTCTTATCGTTATCGCTATACTCGGCACCCTCGCAGCGATAATCGCGCCGAGGATCGTCGGCAGGACCGACGAGGCGCGGGTAGTCGAGGCCAAGGTCCAGATGCAGAACCTCGAGACGGCCCTCAGGCTCTTCAGGCTCGACAACGGCTTTTACCCCTCGACCGAGCAGGGGCTCGAAGCCCTGGTCAGGAAGCCCGAGTCCGGCAGGATCCCGGCAAAGTGGCGCGACGGCGGGTATCTCGAGAAAAAGAAGGTGCCCAACGACCCCTGGGGCAGCCCCTTCATATACGCATCGCCCGGCCAGAGCGGAGATTACGACATAATCTCCTGGGGCGCAGACGGCGCGCGGGACGGCGAGGGGTTCGACGCTGACATAAGAAGCTGGGAGCTCGACTGAAGCCCCAGGAACGTTACCCGATCAGATTTGATTGTATGGCGAGAATGATAGATTGCGCCATGCAGGGCGTCGGGACAAGGCTGGCCAAGGCGCGACGAAGGCTCGGAAC
This sequence comes from Thermodesulfobacteriota bacterium, assembly GCA_030583865.1. Classification (NCBI taxonomy): domain Bacteria; kingdom Pseudomonadati; phylum Thermodesulfobacteriota; species Thermodesulfobacteriota bacterium. Next base: position 1,305,226 of record CP129479.1, read on the forward strand.
GATGCGCGTGTATGTAGTGCGTCGCATTGACGAGCCGGGGAGCAACGCCGGTATGCGACGTCATGACGCCCTGTATAGACGAAGACAGGCCAAAGGCCCCCCCAGGGCCGATGGCCTTGAGAGAGTATCCGCACATCCCCGCACGCCCGATACGCACCGTTCACGCTCTCCCGCGCTGCCCCTTTCACACGGATTCTCGCTTCTGGAACTCATCGCCGTAATCGCGATAATCGGCATTACGCTCGCCTTCGTTCTCCCGAGGTTTCCGTCCCTCGACGGCCGCCGGCTCGAATCCGACGCCGACAGGCTCGCCCTGCTTGCCTCGTTCATCGGGGAGAGGGCCGTTGCCACGAGGTCCCAGTACCGGCTCCATTTCGACATGGCGGGAGCGGCGGTGCGCGTCGAGGCCTCGGCGGACGGCAAGGAATTCACGCGGGTCACCGAACCTGTCGCAAGGGGCGGAAAGTTGAGCCCCGGTGTGGAGATAGGCGAGGTCTTCAGCCCGGGGCTCGGGCGCATAAGCCGCGGAGAGGCCTTCATTCATATTACGAGCAGGGGTTCCGACCCGTTCGAGGTGACCCTTTTATCAGACGGGAAAAGGGCCGTCGTCTCCTATAACCCCTATACCGGGAAGGCGTCGGTATCGTATCCGGGGACAGGGGAGGGACAGGATGGATAAGAGGGGTTTCACCCTGATCGAGGCCATGATAGCGCTGGCAGTGCTTTCCGGCGCCGTCGCGATCCTGGTTACGAGCTTCAACTACCACCTGAACGTGGCCGCTCGGAGCAGCCGGGAGGCCGTATCGGTCGTACTCGGCCTCCAGAAGATTGAGGAGCTCAAGCTCGAGGGAAGGCTTTCAGCGCTTGAAGGCGGCTTCGGGGAAGGGTTCGCCGGCTATAACTGGGAGCTCGTAAGCGAGGATACGGAATTAAAGGGGGTAAAAAGGCTTGAGCTCAAGGTCGGCCATGAAGGGTCGTTTTTCTCGCTCGTCTCGTTCGTTAGGGAATAGCCGAGGGTTCACTCTCATAGAAGTCCTTATCGCGGTCTCCCTAACGGCGATCCTCCTTGCGTCGCTCTATTCCGTCTTCTTCTCGGTAGCAGGGGCCGGGAGCAGGGCGAGAGAGGAGGCCGACAGGAACGTGGAGGCCGGAAGGGCGCTTGAAAGGCTGGCAAGCGAGGTCCGCTCCGCGTACACGAGGCGCGGCAGTCCCGCAACGTTCTTCAAGGCCGGGAAGGTGAGGAGCCATTCAACGGTCTCCTTCACATTCTTTTCCTATCCTGTCCAGGCCGGTGACGCCCCTAAAAGCGACCTTCTGGCAGTAAGCTATTCCGTCGAGCGGGACGGCGGCAGGAGGCACCTCGTGAAAGAGGTGTGGAGCCCTTACTTCGGAGAGAAGATGACTTTCAGGGCCGTTGAGGACATAAAAGGATTCGAGGTGAGCCTCTTTAACGGAAAGGACTGGTCAAAGGCGTGGGACTCCGAGCTTGAAGGCTCGGTCCCCAGGGCAATGACCGTGAAGATGACCCTCGCCTCCGGCGAGGAGCTCGCCATGACCGCCCCGGCAATGATAAGATGATTTCTCAGGTTTTTGTCATAATAGAGCGTTTTAAAAGCGGAAAAGCTATAAAAGGAAAGAGCGGCCTTGCCCTTGTGACGGTCCTTCTGGTCGTGGCCGTCCTTACGGCCCTTGTTACTGATTTCATCTACAGGTCATATGTGGCCTCGTCCAGGGTGGCGGCATTGAAAGACTCGGCCCGGGCCGGCGTGCTCGCCGCAGACGGTGTTTCGCTTGCCAGGGCCGGTATAGAGGAGTTCCTGAAGAAAGAGCCGAATATCGTGACGGACGAGTCAGGGCTGGTCTTTTCAAAGCCTCTGGAGGACGGCCTCGGCATATCGATACGGGCGACGGACGAGAGGTCGAGGGCATCGCTCCGCATAGCCTATCCCATGACAGGCGCCCTTGACCAGAAATTGCACGGGATAATGACAAGGCTCCTGAAGGAGAAGAGGGCCGGTGAGGAGCTGGCCGACGCCCTTGCCGACTGGATAGACAACGACTCGACGCCGAGGCCTCGCGGGGCCGAGGAGCAGTTCTACAAGGGACTGGCTCCGCCTTACGCGCCGAGAAACGGGTTTCCTGAGAGCGTCGAGGAGCTGCTGCTCGTAAAAGGCTTTACGCCGGATGTCTTCCAGGCCGTCGGAGGGCACCTGACGCCATACAGCCCCGACGGGCTCGTGAACGTCAATACCGCCCCGAGGCCGGTATTGGCCTCGCTTTCCGAGGAGATGACCAACGAGCTTGCGGACGAGATCATAAGGTACAGGAAAAACACCCCTTTCACCGACAGGTCACAGGTAATGAAGGTCCCTGGGTTCGAGAAGGCCGGTTTCACCATCCAGGACCGGATAACGACCACGAGCAATATCTGGAGGATCCATTCGAGGGCCAGGGCAGGAGAGGTCATAAGGGAGGTCGAGGCCGTGGTCCAGATAGGTGGTGGGGTCCTTTACTGGAGGGAGATGTGAGCATATGAAGGTACTTGTATTGGATATAGGCAGTGAGCGGGTGCTGGCCGGAGCATTCGAGTCGGGCAGGCCGACCTCTTTTTTCGACGCCGCGATAGACGGGCCGGGAGACGAGGGCCTCAAGGAGGCGTTATCCGCGGTTATGGACCAGGCTGCCATGAAAAGGGGCAGAGCCTTTGGCCGGGTGCTGGTAAGCCTTCCTCCGAGCGAGCTCATCATCAGGGTGGTGGAGATGCCCTTCAGCGAAAGGAAGAAGGTGCTCGAAGCGCTGCCTTTCGAGCTCGCGGGGCTTCTTCACGTGGAGGTCGATGACGTTATAATGGACGCGGTGCCCCTCGGGGCCGGCAGGTTCCTGGCGGTCGCCGCCGAAAGGAGGCTCGTCCGCGGTCATCTTGAAATCCTGAATTCATTGGACATAGACCCTTGCTGGATGGGCTCCGGCCTTTTCGCGGCGGACGCCCTCATATCCCAGCCAGCCGAGGGCACCAGGGCGGTCCTCGTGCCGGGCGCGTTCGCGGTCGTGGAGAACGGCGCGCCCAGGCTCTTTAAGCCCGTGAGGGGAATCGAGAACCTGCATCTCGCCGCCGAGTTCCTGGACGCCGAGGGCATGGCGGTTGACGAGGTCTGCAGCGTCGGATGGGACGATGTTGAGGTGGCGGAGATTTTCCGCGGCGCGAGGCAAACCCGCCTGGATCTCCCAGCCGGTTGCCCGCCCGGGGGGGCGCTTGCGTTCGCGCTGGCCGTCGTGGAGGACAGCGGCCGCCTTGCCGAGATGGTCAATTTCAGGCGCGGCGAATTCGAGTACACGCGCGAGAAGGCGGCGAAGATGAGGGGGCTCAAGACCGCAGCGGTCCTTGCTCTTGTCCTCGCGGTCCTCCTTGCCGGGGACCTTTACGCCAGGTACATGGGGCTCTCGGCCGAGCTCGACTCCTACGACGAGGCGCTCAGGTCCCAATACGCCGAGCTCTTTCCAGGGGAGCGGAGCGCCGCCGACCCCGTCTATCAGCTCGAGACAAGGCTCGGCGCAATGGATAAGGAGCTGGCCGCTATGGGCAAGGGCAAAAGCTCCCTTGACGCCCTCCTCAGGATATCCGAAGCCGTGCCGGACGAGGCCGGGATAAGGATTACCGAAATAGTCCTGGGCCCGGAGGGCAGGGTGGTCGCGAGGGGCGAGGCCCCGACCTTCGAGGTCGCGGGGAGGCTCAAGGATGCGCTCGCAGGGGGCCCGCTCAAGGAAGTGAGCCTGGATGAGACAAGGGCGAGGCCCGGGGGCGGGACCTCTTTCAGCCTTAACGCTTACCTGAGGTGAATCGGATGGAACTTAGAAGCGCTCTGCCGGCATTGTTGCACGGTGCAGCCGGGTTGAATATGGACAGGAAAAAAGCGTACCGCTACGCCGCTTATATCGCGGTCCCGATAGCCGTTGTCATGCTGGCCCTCTTTTTCTACGGAAGGTACGCAGACTTGAAGAGGTCGGCAGCGGCGGCCTCGCGCGACCTTGCGGCAATGGAGGCGCTCCGGGGAGAGTATCTTTCGAAAAAATCCCTCCTCGACTCGCTGGCGGCAAAGGCCGCGCCGTCCGGGGAGTCTGCCGTGGCCGCCATCGAGGGCATCGCAAAAAGGACCGGCATAAGCGGGAAGATAAAGTCGATAAAGCCCCTGGAGGAGAAGGCGGACGCCGGATACGCGGAAAGCCCGGTCGAGGCGAGGCTCGAAGGCGTGGACATGAACGAGCTCGTGAACTTCCTCTATCAGGCGGAACGCGGAGAGAAGCTCATCATCGTAAAGGAGATCTCCATAAAGGAGAGGTTCGAGGACAGGGACCTCGTTGACGTCGTGCTCCGGGCCTCGCTCATAACGAAGGAGTGACCTTTAAGCTCCGCTTTTTTCCCGGCCTTCCGGGAAAAGCGGGAAAAATCTCTAAAATTTTGAGGCTGCCTTATTCCGGCCTCTTGATGACAAAGGTCAGGAGGAAGATTACGAGCGCCACGAGGACGATGGTGCCGCCGCTTGCGAGGTCGAGGTAATACGATAGAGTAAGCCCCGAGACGACTGAGACGAAGGAGAAGAACATCGATAGGAAGATGGTGTTCCTGAAGCTCAGGTTGAACTGCTTCGCGCTCACGACGGGTATGACCATGAGCGCGCCTATGAGGAGTATCCCGACGATCCTCATGGAAAGCGAGATTGTTACGGCAGCCAGGACCACTATGAGGAGGTTGAGATTCCTGGCCCTCACCCCGCCGGCCTCGGCGAACTCCTCGTCGAAAGATACGAGGAAGAATTCCTTATAAAGAAGCGTTATGGCGAGTATGACGGCCACGAAGACGGCCGTGAGCATGTAGAGGTCCGTGGGGCTGATTGTGGAGATGCTGCCGAAGAGGTAGCTCAGGAGGTCCACGTTCAGGCCCCTTGCGAGGCTTATGATGACGACTGCCACGGCGAGGCTCCCTGAGAGGAAGATCGCCAGCACCGATTCCGCGAAAAGGGACTTTACCCCCCGGAGCCTCTCGATGGCCACTGCCGCCAGGGTCGAGGCCGCGACAGCCGAGACCACCGGGTGTGAGTTTGTGAGTATGCCTGCAGCGACACCCACGAGAGAGACGTGCGCGAGCGTGTCCGCCATGAGCGAGTAGCGCCGCACCACGAGGAATACCCCGATAAGCGGGACGATAACGGATATGAGGATTCCCGCGGCAAACGCCCTCCGCATGAACTCAAGCTCGAAAATTTCCGGCATTATCCAGTCCTTTGCTTTTTGAGCAGCCGCTAATGGCCGTGCAGTATGAACTTGACCTTCTTCCCGTAAAGCTCCTGCATGTATTGCTCGCTTATGAACTTCTTGGGCGAGCCGTGGCAGACGAGCCTCTTGTTCAGGCAGAGGACCGATTTTACCTGGTGGGCCACCACGTCGATGTCGTGAGAGATGAGGAGCACCGTTATTCCCAGCTTCGAGTTCAGGTCTTCTATGAAGGAGTAGAACTTTTCCTGGGAGGTGACGTCCACGCCCACGTCAGGCTCGTCGAGTATGAGGATCCTGGGCTCGCTCGCGAGGGCCCGGGCGATGAAGACCCTCTGGCGCTCCCCGCCGGAGAGGTGCCCTATGAGCCTGCCCCTGAAGGCTGTAACGTCCGTTATCTCCATGGCCTTTTCCACGGCCTTCCTGTCATCCCGGGAGAGCCATTTAAGAAGACCCATGCGTGCGGTCCTGCCGCTACGGACTATCTCCTCGACGGTTGCCGGGAAGTATGTCTCGGATATTACCCTCTGGGGCACATATCCTATGAGATGGCGGTTCGTGAACCTCTGGACCGGCTCGCCGTAGATGCGCACCTCCCCGTTGGTCGGCCTCAGGAGCCCCAGTATTATCTTGAAGAGGGTAGTCTTTCCGCCCCCGTTCGGCCCTATAATGCCCAGGTACTCGCCTTCCTCGACGCTGAATGTGACATTTTCGAGGACGTTCGTGCCGTTAAAGCTCATTGACACTTCCCTGACATCTATGCAGTTCTTTTTTGTCATTTGCAGTCGAGGGCTTTCCTCAGGTTATTGAGGTTATCTCTCATTATGGACAGGTAATCCATCCCGGCCCCTTCCTCTTCCCTCGTAAGCCCCTCAACGGGGTTAAGGACGAGTATTTCAGCCCCGGTCTCCCTTGCTATGGCCTCGGCGATCCTCGGGCTTCCGAAGGGCTCGGTGAAGACGTGCCTGATGCCCCGTTCCTTCATTGCCTTCGATATCCGGGCTATGCGCCTAGGCGAGGGCTCCTCGCCTGAAAAGACCCCTGTGGCAGGGATGATTTCCAGATTGTACCTCTCCCCCAGATAGCCGTATGCGTCGTGCGATACCACTATCTCCCTGAGGGCGCAGTCATTGAGACCTGCCTTGAATTCCTCGTCGAGTTTCAGGAGCTCTTCCGTGTAGGCGGCGGCCCTTTCCCCGTAATACCGCCCGTTTCCCGGGTTGACCGACGTAAGGCTCTCCCTCATTATATCCACGAGCCTTGTTGCGAGGACCGGGTCGAGCCAGACATGCGGGTCAAACGGGCCGTGGCCGTGCCCTTCGTGCTCTTCTTCGTCCTCGTGCGCCTCGGGTTCTCCGGCTTCGTGGCCGTTTTCGCTGCCGGCTTCATTTTTCATTTCAAAGCGCTCGGCAACTTCTACGGCCATGACCCCGGACTTTCTTACGGAGGGGGCGATCCTCTCCGCCCAGGTGTCGAATCCGCCGCCCATGTAGACGAAGAGGGCCGAGTCCATCGCCGTCTTTATGTCCCTGGGCGCGGGCTCGAAATCGTGGGCATCCACGCCAGCGGGTGTGATGGCGCGGACCGCCACCCTGTCCCCGCCGGTCTCCTCAAGGAAGTGGGCCAGGGGATAGATGCTCGCAACGGCCCTTATCCTCCCGTCTTCCCCGACGGGGGCCTCGCGCCTCAGGTGCATCAAGAAGGCCCCGATCGCCGCGATAACGAATATGACCGCGAAAAAGATCATGTTTCTTAGCATGCGTTCACCTGCACCCCTGGCATAAGCCGACGAATTCGAGAGAGTGGTTTAGGACCCTGAACCCGGTCGATTCGAGTATCCGCTGCTCCTCTTCTTCCAGGTCGCCCTCAAGTACTATGTCCTCCACCTTCCTGCACTTCACGCATATAAGGTGATGGTGGTGCTCGCCTCCGGCAAGCTCGTAACGCTTCACCCTCTCGTGCAGGAAACGTATCTCCTTTATGATGCCGTGCTCCTCCAGGAAGGCGAGCTCCCTGTAGATGGTAGTCTTGTTTATGGACGAGTTCCCGGGCCGCAGGGCCGCGGTCACGTCGGCGGCGGAAAGGGGGAGGCCGCGCTCAAGGAACAGCTCGACGACGGCCCTCCTTACGCGGGTGAGCCTGAACCCCCGGCCGGTTATCTCCGAGAGTATGCGGTCCAGGTCCTTTTCCATATATTGAAGAGTGTAATGCAACTTAGTTGCAAGTGTCAACCGCCTTCTTGGCTTTTTTCGCGCCCTTGACAACCGGCGATACACGGAGTATAGTAAGCACTCACTTACTTAGGAGCGTGAAGATGAAGCATCTATCCGGCCGTCCCGCAAAAAAATCGCCTTTGCCCCGGAGGAAGAGGATGAGCGGGGAGGAGCGGAAGGCGCAGATCGTCCGCATTGCAACAGACCTCTTCGCAAAGGAAGGGTTCAAGGGGGCTACCACCCGCGAGATAGCCGGAAAGGCCGGCATAAGCGAGGCGGTAATCTACAAGCACTTCTCGAGGAAAGAGGACCTCTACAAGGCTATAATCGACTCCAGGTGCTCCAACCCCGGGGGCGAGCCTCGCCTTCTTTCCATGCTCAAGGGCAAGGAGGGAAGGGACGTGTTCGTCATAATAGCCTCTTTTCTCCTTGAGGAGCACAGGCGCGACTCATCGTTCCTGCGGCTCCTCATGTACAGCGCGCTCGAGCGCCAGTCCCTTTCCGAGCTTTTCATAAACACGCGGGGGCTCGAGTTCCTGGGCTTTCTCGAATCGCACATACAGTCTCTCATAAAGGCCGGCCGTATGAGGAAGGTCGACCCGGGGCTCGCCGCAAGGGCCTTCATCGGCATGGTCGAGCATTACAGCATCGCGCAGGAGCTGTATGGGGCCAAAAGGTTTTTTTCAAGACCTGAGCGGAAGGTCGTGGAGGCCTTCGTGGACATATTCCTGAACGGCATGAAGAGGAGGTAGCCAATGGCTTGGAGCGACAGACCGGGGCATATGGGCCGCTTGTACCCGGCCTTTTTGGCCGCCCTGTTATTATTCCTTGTCCCTCTGGCTCCCGCAAAGGCAGAGGAAAGGACCTTGACCCTCGAGGAGGCCCGGAGGCTCGCAATAGAAAACCATGAGCGCGTGGGCATAGCCGGAGAGGGCGTGGAGCAGGCCAGGGCCGACCTCCGGAAGGCGACTTCCAGGATACTCCCCAATATTACAGCCGAGGGGAGCTATACGAGATACACCGAGGAGAAGGGCACCGACAGCTTCATCATACAGCCGAGGGAAAGCACCTCCGCCGAGCTCAGGCTTACGCAGCCCCTTTACTCCGGCGGCAGGGAATGGGCGACCCGGAGACAGGCAAGGCTCCAGATACGGAGCAGGGTCGAGGGGGTGGAGGGGGCAAGGGAGGACATAGCCCGCGAGACCTCATACCACTACTACGGCGTGCTCAAGGCCGAGAAGGACGTCGAGATAAAGTCCGCGGCATTGAGGCGGGCCGAAGAAAGGCTGGAGGTCGCGAAGGCAAGGCTCAGGGTCGGGGACGTTACGAGGTCCGCGGTGCTCAGGGCCGAGGCCGAGCGGGCTGGGGCAGAGGCCGAGCTCATAAGGTCGAGGAACGGCCTTCTTAACGCGATGGCGCTCCTCAAGCGGGTCACCGGCCTTGAAGGCGTTTCCTTGAAAGTGGTCGAGCCTGAGCGCCTTCCCGCGGAAGAGCGGAGCGCTTCCGCGCTCGTCGATATCGCTCTGAGCGAACGGACCGACTACTCGCAGAGGCTCCTTGAGGAGAGGGCGGCGGGCGAGGGCATTACCATAGCCCGCGCGGGCTTCAAGCCGTCCTTGAGGCTCGAAGGGCTCCTCCTCTGGCGGGAGCAGGAGCCGGCGACGACCTTTTTCCAGGAGGATAGCGCGTCTGCGACCTTAAGGCTCACGTACCCGCTCTTCGAGGGCTTTCTCAGGAAGGCCGAGCTTTCAGAGGCGCGAAGCCGCCTCCGGGAGGCCGAGTTGAGGAGGCTCGGCCTCCGCCGCGATATCGAGGTCCAGATAGCCGAGTCGCTAAATAACATAAAGGCCATCGAGGCACTTACGGAGTCGTTCAGGCGGCAGCTCGCCTTTGCCGAGGAGGACTACAAGATGGTCTTCGAGCAGTTCAGGTTCGGGGTCGCGACGACGCTCGACGTCATCGATTCCGAGAATACGCTCGTAACCGCACAGAGCTCCCTCGCTAACGCCGTCTACGACCTTGAGCTCGCGAAGACGGACCTGCAATATCTGACCGGCACCCTTGTCGGGGAGCGCCACTAGCAGGGTGTTGAAGAACACCCCTTAGACAATCCGGGGAGGCTGGGGCCCTGCCCATAAATTTTTTCCGGGGGTTTTCGTTATGAGTTTCCGTTTAAGATTTTTCGTCATTACCGCGGCAATCGCGGTCTTTTCCCTGCAAGGCTGCTCAGGCAAGGAGGCCCCGAAAGGCCAGGCCCCGGACGGACCGCAAAAGAAGGCCGAGGCAGTAAAGATAAGCTCCGGCATGATAGAGGCCCGGACAATCGAAAGGACGGTCGAAGCCACCGGCACCCTCTCCGGGTGGGACGAAACAGTCGTATCGGCCGAGGCCCCGGGAAAGGTGGTAGAGATCAGGGCCGACCTGGGCGACCGCGTCAGGAAAGGCGATATACTCGCCATCCTCGACCGGACCGAGGCCGCCCTTATCCTCGACCAGGCCAGGGCTGCCCACGAGACGAGCCTGAAGGCCCTTCTGCGCGAGCAGGCAAGGCTCGAGGAGGCAAGGACCAATCACGGCAGGTACGAGGAGCTTTTCAAAAGGGAGATGGTCTCCGCCGCGCAGTACGACGATATGAGGACGCGCCTTGACGTGGCTTCCGCCCAGTTCCATCAGGCCGGGGCCGCCTCGGAGGAAGCGTCGGCGAGGCTCAGGCTTGCCGAGAAGAGGCTTGCCGACACCTCGATAAGGACGCCAATGGACGGGGAGGTCGCTAAACGCGCCATATCCGAGGGAGAGTACATAAACGACAAGGCCGAGGCATTTACGATAGTCTCCACAGGAACCCTCAAATTCAGGGGCACGGTTTCTGAGACGAGCGCCCCGATGGTAAAACCGGGCCAGACGGTAAGGGTATCCGTCGAGGCGTACAGGGACAGGGCCTTTAACGGCAAGGTAACGCGAGTGAGCCCGTCGGTTGACGCGAAGACGCGCACGCTCGAGGTCGAGGCCTCTCTTCCGAACCCCGGCGGCGAGCTTAAGCCGGGCTTTTTCGCCAGGGCCATCATCTCGACCGGCAGGGAATCCGGCGTGGCTTTCGCCCCAGAGGGGGCGGTCTACTCCTTTATCGGGGTAAACAAGGTCTTCCTGGTCGAGGACGGGAAGGCTTTGGAACGGACGGTAACCATAGGAACGGAGGACAACGGGATGGTGGAGATAAAAGGGCAGGATATCGCCCCTGGCCGCAAGGTCGCCACATCGAACCTCCCGGGCCTCTTTGACGGCGCACAGGTCGAGGTAAAGGACTAGACGATGCGGATATACGAGATATGCATAAAAAGGCCGGTCTTCGCCACCATGCTCATATTGAGCCTGGTGGTCATGGGGCTCGCCTCTTACCGCGACCTCGGGCTCGACCTATTCCCCAAGGTCGAGCTCCCGACGGTTACTGTCACGACCAGGCTCGAAGGAGCTAGCCCCGAGGAGATAGAGAGCCAGATAACCAAGCCCATCGAGGAGGCCGTAAACACGATAAGCGGCATGGACGAGCTCCGCTCGACGACCATAGAAGGGCAGTCTCAGGTCTTCGCGACGTTTATTCTGGAGAAGGACGTCGACACAGCGGCGAACGAGGTGAGGGACAGGGTCTCAGGCATGCTGTCGCAGCTCCCGCCGGGGACCGAGCCGCCGGTAATAGAAAAGTTCGACCCGGATTCGGCCCCCATAATCTCGATCGTGGTATCCGGGCAGCGTTCCGCCAGGGAGGTCACCGAGATAGCGGACAAGAGGATAAAGCGCCAGCTCGAGTCCGTAAAGAACGTCGGCGCCATAACCCTCGTAGGCGACAGGAGCCGCGAGATACAGATAGTAGTGGACCCGGACAGGCTCACGGCCTACGGCCTCTCCATATCCGAGGTGGGCGCGGCCATAAGGCGGCAGAACGTGGAGGTGCCAGGCGGCAGGCTCACCTGGGAGTCCACCGAGCAGGGCCTCAGGACGATGGGGCGTATGGCATCGGTCGGCGATTTCGAGGACCTCATAGTCGCCGACAGGAAGGGCGCGCCGGTCCGCATAAAGGACATCGCGCGAGTTCTCGACGCCGAAGAGGAGCCGAGGACCATTTCCAGGCTCGACGGCAAGAGCGCGGTATCGCTCCTCATACGCAAGCAGTCCGGGACAAACACCGTCGAGGTCATAGACAGGGTAAAGGAAAAGATACAGGAGATAGAGGCGGCCCTGCCGGCGGACATCGAGATGCAGGTCGTCATAGACCAGTCCAGGTTCATCAAGAAGGCCATAAGCCAGGTCGAGGAGCACCTGGTGCTCGGCGGACTGCTGGCGAGCGTCATCATACTCATATTCATCCGCAACTGGCGGGCCGCGCTCATCGCCGCCATTGCCATACCGGCCTCGCTCATATCCACCTTCACTATAATGAAGTACTTCGGGTTCACTCTAAACAACATGACCCTACTTGCATTGACGGTCTGCACCGGCATCGTGATAGACGACGCCATAATCGTGCTTGAGAACATATTCAGGCACATGGAGGAGGAAAGGAAGCCCCCCTTCCAGGCGGCGATCGAGGGCACTCGCGAGATAGTCCTCCCGGTCATGGCCACGACCCTTTCGCTTGTAGTCATATTCCTCCCCATCGCGTTCATGCAGGGGACCGTGGGGCTCTTCTGGAAGAGCTTCGGCTTGACCGCCGCCTTCGCCATCATGATTTCGCTCCTTGTGGCCCTGACCCTAACTCCCATGCTCTCGTCGAGGTTCCTCAGGGTCAACGAGGGCAAGGCCGCGTCGAGGGACTCTAAGCTCTACTCCATGATGGAGGGGGCATATTTGAGGCTCCTCGCCTGGTGCCTCGGGCACAGGGCCGTGGTCATGGTCACGGCCCTCGCCATACTCGTGTCGATCGTGCCGTTATCCAAGCTCTCCAACTTCGAGTTCCTCGCCGAGGACGACATGAGCGAGTTCGAGGTCATAGTCGAGACGCCGCCCGGCTCGTCGCTCGATAGGAGCTCCGAGATTCTCGCCGGCGTCGAGAAGAGGATCCGGGCCATACCGGAGGTCGAGCATACGTTCACGACCATCGGAGTGCGCGGGCAGTACCGGACGAACGTAACCGATTCCTCTATCTACGTGGGCCTCAAGCCTCTCGAGGCAAGGGAGCGCAGCCAGAAGGAGCTGATGCAGGAAGCAAGGCGCGCTCTCGGCGATATCGACGGGCTCAGGGTGAGCGTCCAGAACATAAACCTCGTCTCAGGAGGCGGTTTCAGGGCAACGCCATTCAACATGGTCCTCCGTGGCCCGGAGCTCGACAAGCTCGACGAATACTCGGGAGAGATAATCAACCGGCTCAAGGCCATTCCGGGTTTCGTGGACACGGACACGGGGCAGGCGCTCAAGCACCCGGAGCTCCAGGTGCACATAGACAGGCAGAAGGCCTCTGACCTGGGCGTGAGCGTGGAGGCGGTGGCAATGAGCCTGAGGACCATGGTCGGCGGAGAAAAGGTCTCGCTTTTCAGGGAAAAGGACGAGCAATATAACGTGAGGCTCCGGATTGCGCCCGATAAGAGGAAGGACGCGGGTTCTATTTACTCCCTTACCGTCCCGGGCTCGGGCGGCATGCTGGTGAGCCTCGACAACGTCGCAGAACTGAGGCCCGGCTCAAGCCCCGGACAGATAGACCGTTACGCCCTTGGAAGGCAGATAACTATAATATCAAACCTCCATAACAAGCCGCTCGGCGAGGCGGTTACGGACGTCAACAGGGTAGTGAAGGAGATGAGGATGTCGCCCGAGTACGCGACCTCCTTTCTTGGCTTTGGGAAGCTCATGGCAGAGGCCTTCAAGAACTTCATGATAGCCTTCGTCCTCAGCATAATTTTCATCTACATGGTGCTCGCGGCCCAGTTCGAGAGCTTCACGCACCCTGTGAGCATCATGTCGTCCATCTTCCTGGCCATACCGTTCGGCATCCTGAGCCTCATTATCTCCGGAAGCACGGTGAACATCTACAGCGTCATGGGCATGTTCATCCTCATAGGCGTGGTCAAGAAGAACGGCATCCTGCAGGTCGACTACACCAATACCCTCCGGTCGCGAGGCATGGCCAAGTTCGAGGCGCAGATGCAGGCCAACAAGGTAAGGCTCCGCCCCATACTCATGACGACCCTTTCCATTGTCGCGGCCATGCTGCCCGTTACATTCGGCAAAGGCGACGGCTCCGCGGCCCGGGCTTCGATGGCAATCGTCATAGTCGGCGGGCAGATGCTCTCGCTTATAGTCACCCTTGTCGTCGTCCCGGTCGCATACTCGGTCTTCGACGACCTGAAAATCCCGGCATTCCTCCAGGCCGCAAGGCTCCCGTGGAGGAAGAGCCCTCAGAAGGCCTGATGCCGCCTTGACATCCTCCGGGCCGCGAGCGACACTCTATCAGGATGTTGAAAAAGTCCTTCCGCGGCTTGCCCGGAATTAATCCGTCCAGGCCTCACAAATCGCTCGACTCGGATTGCCTGGCAGGGAGTTTTTCAACACCTGATATAAGGCCGATTGAATGCGTTAATGCGGTCGCGGAGGAACGCTTCCATGAAGGTCCTTTTCGTCGGGGACGTCATGCTCGGGCGGCTCGTAAACCGTGAACTGGGAAGGAAAAGGCCCGAGTATCCCTGGGGCGACACGCTCCGTCTTCAAAAACGCGGACGCCCGCATAATAAACCTCGAATGTGTCTTATCCGACAGGGGCGAGCCCTGGTCTGCCACACCCAAGGCCTTCCATTTCAGGTCCGATTCAAGAAATATAAGCGTCCTGAAGGCAGCAGGCATAGACGCTGTCTCGATAGCCAACAACCATTCCCTCGACTACGGGTATGAAGCGCTCTATGACATGCTCCACGCGCTGGATGCGGCAGGCATAAGGCGCGCCGGCGCGGGCAGAAACCTCGACGAGGCCGCCGCACCCGCGTTTTTCGAGGTGAAGGGGAAAAGGTGCGCCCTTATCGCGTTCACGGATAACGAGCCCGAATGGGAGGCTGGGCCCGGGAGCCCGGGGGTATATCATGTCCCGGTGGACGTTGACGACAGCCGGGCAGCGGGGCTCTTTGAAAGGGTCGGGGACGCCAGTAAAAAGGCCGATTTCCTCGTGGTTTCTGCGCACTGGGGGCCGAACTGGGGCTACAGGCCGCGCCCGAACCACGTGCCTTTCGGCAGGAAGCTCCTGGAGAGCGGCGCCCACGTGGTATTCGGCCACTCCTGCCATGTCTTCCAGGGCATCGAATTCCATGACGAGGGCGCGCTCTTATACAGCTCGGGAAACTTCATCGACGACTACGCGGTCGACGAGGTCGAGCGGAACGACGAATCCTTCATCTTCACCGCTGATTTCGACGGGCGCGTGAGGTCGATTGACCTCCGGCCCACCGTCATAGACGAGTTCAGCGCGCATATGGCGGACTCGCCGAGGGCGGAGCTCATTGCAGCGAAGATGAAGAACCTCTGCTCTGAGATGGGGAGCAGGGTGGAGTGGGACGAGGAGAGGGCGGCTCTCCTTGTCACACCCCGGTAGCGCTTGTCTTTTCATGACGGAAATCATATAATTATGTGTGAAAAACTCTTAAAATAAATCCGAAGTTTGATAATAAGGAGGACTACATGCCAGAAATAACCGGCCATATGACAACCGGAGAGGTCACTACGAGATGGCCCTCGACTAAAGAGGTCTTCTCGAAACACTTCGGCACCGGCTGCTTCACCTGCCCGGCTTTCGGGAGCGAGCCCATCTCAATGGCCTGCGCAATGCACTCGACCGATGTGAATATGTTCGTATCCGAGCTCATCGAGGCTGCAAAAAAGGACGAGGCCAAGGTATAGGTCTTTTAACTATCCGAACGACCAATCCGGGGCGGCAATCATATGCCGCCCCTTTTTTTGTCAAGCCGTGTAAGCGGTTTTCCTCAGAATCCTCAATCGACGGTTCTGCTCCATTAACTACTGACACTTTATCTGTCAAAAAATACCCGCAAGGGGTATCTTTTTCCTTCCAAGGCAAATTCATGTTTCAAAATTAAAATACGTTTCATCTATGGAACGTTCAGTTAATTACTTGATTTTATAAGCTAAAGTGCTGATGCGCTGAAATAGGTTTCATTTGTGAAACGCTTACGTATTTACTGTTTTTCCAGCCATCATTGAAAAGAGTAATTATTTTAAGGTGTTATGGGTGGAGCAGTGCTTTGGCACGAGTTTTGTATATATGAAAGAATTGACACGAACTCCAGAAAAGGAGCATGAGATGAGAACCAAGTACCTTGCCCTTGATTATTCAGCCTTCGTCCTCGGACTTATCGCAATCACGCTCCTCTCACTCGAGCGCGTGGGCAGGGGGCTTTTTTAAGGTTTTCAGGCGCGGTATGCGCCTCGGGTAGTTAAAGGAGGGCGAAATGAAGAAGGCATTCATAGCCGATGTGATCGGCTTCACGATACTGATTGGAATAGCGATGACAATAGCGCTCAGGTAGTGTGTTGCGAGACTTTTAAAAAGAGTATACCGAACCGGGATATCCCTTCAAATTCCGCACATTTCCCGCCAAATCCTTCCAACCCTGCCAGGCAATACCGGTAAGCCTGGCAGGGATTTTTTCTTCTGTTTCAAAATCGTGACAATGTTTCTCTCCTGAAACAAAACTGATTGAAACTTCTGTATCGAAATCGTATAATCCATTCAGGAGAAAAGGAATGGAGACCGAGAAATTAAGGCTTTCCGGCAATAACGAAGCCGTCCACAAGTACATAGAGCTGAATAGCGACGCCATCCTTAACAGCATCGCCGACGGCGTGGTCGTCATAGGCCTTAATCACGAGATACTCTTCATAAACAGGGCGGCCAGGGAGATATTCGGGAAGGTCGGGCTCAAGGACTTCTCAAGGGGCGGCAAATGCAGCGGCATGATCGGGCACACGAGCTGCGCCTTCGACTGCGTCATAAACAGGACCATTAAGACCGGCGAGCACCTCTACAACTACGAGGTGACGCTCGGCAGGGGCGACAGCAAGGTCACTCTCAGCATAAATACGGCCCTCTTGAAGGATGAGGACGGCAAGATAATAGGCGGCCTCGAGATATTCAGGGACACCTCGCTTATAAAGGAGCTCAGGGACGAGATAAAGGGCAGATACTCCTTTGAGAACATAATCGGCAAGAACTACCGGATGCACGAGGTCTACGAGCTCTTGAAAGAGGTCGCGCCGACGAGGGCGACAGTCCTCATAGAGGGCGAGACCGGCACGGGCAAGGAGCTTATTGCGAACGCCATCCACCACAACTCCCCGAGGTGCGGCGGGCCTTTCGTTAAGGTAAACTGCGCGGCCCTCTCCGAGGGCATACTCGAAAGCGAGCTCTTCGGCCACGTGAAGGGAGCGTTCACGGGCGCCATAGCCGACAAGCCCGGGCGTTTCGAGCTTGCGGACAACGGCACCATCTTCCTCGACGAGGTCGGAGACATAACCCCGCACACGCAGGTGAAGCTCCTTCGCGTTTTGCAGGAAGGGGAGTTCGAGCGGGTGGGCGGCACGAAGACCATCAAGGTGGACGTGCGGGTTGTCACCGCGACCAACAAGGACCTGAAGGCCCTCGTCGAAAAGGGCGAGTTCAGGGAGGACCTCTACTACCGCCTGAAGGTCGTGCCCGTGCGCCTTCCGGCCCTCAGGGAGCGCAAAGACGACATACCGCTCCTTGTCAAATATTTCATCGGGAAGTTCAATCGCGAGATGGGGCGGGAGACGGGCATGGAGGTCCGCCACGTCTCTCCTTCCGCGATGGAGCTGTTGATGGAGTACGGCTATCCGGGCAATATCCGCGAGCTTGAGCACATAATCGAGCACGCGTTCGTGAGATGCCAGGGCAACACCATAAACCCCGAGCACCTGCCGAGGGACCTCCATGCGCGGGGGCTCGTTGACAAGGCCATGAGCACCGACGAGCCCATGAAGGCGCTCGAACGCGAGGTGATTATTAAGGCCCTCGACGAGACCGGCTGGAAATACAACGATTGCGCCCGGAAGCTCAAGATGAGCAGGACGACGCTCTGGAGGAGGATAAAGGAGCTGGGCATAGAAAAACCAGCTTGAACTCTTTTAGTGTGTTTTATACGCGCCGACTTCACTCCGGTTTACAGCCCCGCCCGCCATTCATTCACCGGTCACTTGACATATCGGCTCCCCGGGAAAAGAATCAACTATGCCGGAAAACGGGAGGGCTTAATCATGAAGCTCGCCGTCTTCGAGGTCGAGGAATGGGAAAGGCCGTCATTCGAGCGGCTTGACTCAGGCCATGACATAAGGTTTACGAACGAGCCGCTGACGGACGAGAACGCGGGCCCCTATACCGACGTCGAGGTCGTATCGACCTTCATCTGGTCCGAGCTCGACAGGAAGACCCTGGGCCGGTTCAGGAACCTCCGGCACATAGCCACGCGCTCGACAGGCTACGACCACATAGACATGGTCTACTGCGCCGAGCGCGGCATAAGCGTATCCAACGTGCCTACCTACGGCGACAACACGGTCGCGGAGCACGTCTTCGGACTCCTGCTTGCGATAAGCCACAACCTCGTGGACGCGGTCGAGAGGACGCGGCGCGGGGACTTCTCGCAGCAGGGGCTCCGGGGCTTCGACCTCAAGGGAAAGACCATAGGCGTGCTCGGCACCGGGAGCATCGGCAGGTATGTTATCGACATAGCAAAGGGCTTCCACATGGAAGTCCTTGCCTTCGACCTCCATCCCAGGGAAGACCTTGCCCGGAGGATCGGTTTCAAATACGTCTCGCTCGAGGAGGCCCTTCGGAAATCCGACGTCATAACGCTCCACATACCCGCCATCCCGGAGACCTACCATTTCCTCTCGGACAGGGAGTTCGCGATGATGAAGGAGGGCGTGGTCATCATAAATACCGCACGTGGCATACTCATAGACATACAGGCCCTGCTCCGGGGCATTACCAGCGGCAAGGTCGCGGCGGTCGGCCTCGACGTCCTGCCCGAAGAGCCTACCATCAGGGAGGAGGCGGAGCTCCTCCGCTCAATTGCCCAGAAAAAGCCGCTCGACGTTCTCCTCGCCGGGCATATACTGCTACGCCTCCGTAACGTCCTAATAACGCCGCACAGCGCATTCAATACCAAAGAGGCCGTCCAGAGGATACTCGACACTACGATCGAGAATATCGCGGCTTTCGAGAGGGGCGAGGCGAGGAACAAGGTGGCATGAGGAGCCTGGTGCAGTAATGAGGGTTAACCGCCGCTTACCACTCTTATATTGACCACAGGCGAATTGGACCGCCCTGGCGCAGTCGTGATTATGACATTCCCGGGCGGTATCCCGTGTTTTTCGACCAGCATGGCCTTTATCTTTTCAGCCCTCTCGATAGCCAGTTTTTTCCTCGTTTTTGCGCTGTCGCCAGAGGACTGGCTGGCCTCTATCCTGACAATGAACGAGGGCTGGCGCGAGTGTATATCGCTTACGGTCTTGAGCGCACCCCTCAGCTCGTCCGAGGCGAAGGACTTCTCATCCGTCAGGGGGATCGGGTCCAGCAGGGGGATAGTCTCCACCGAGAGGACGACAGGCGCACCGAGCGCCTCGGATGCCATCTTTTCGATCCACAGGGCCTCGTCGGGCGTGAAGGGCGTGTCCCTGCGCACCTTTATAACCCCGGCCAGGGCCGCGCTGCCGTGTTTTCGTCCCAGATAGAATTCCGAGACTTTGTAAGGGTCGAGTATTCTTTCGACCGAAGCCGCGGCGTTCGCCAGGGCGTGAGAGGCTGCATCCATCTCTTTTTTCGGGTCGGGCTTGGGCTGGGTGAGCCCCGCAATGGAGGCCGTGACTACCGCCGGCTTGAGCCCGCCGGCCTGCATGAGGACCTGCTCGACATCCAGGGTTATCTCCCTTCCAAGCGCCGCCTCGACAGATCTCTCGGCCTCTGCTATCTGGCCCTCCTCGAGGTATCTGGTCGTGTTTATCGCTGCCCTTACCCTGAGCGCGTCATCCGTTTCCCTGTAATCGAAGGCGGAGAGGTACGATACCTTGTCAGCGTCGAATGCGCGCTTGAGGGCGGCGCTTATGCCGCTCCTCAGCCTTATCTCCGAAAGCGAGACGTGGAGCGTGTAAAGTAGCGGTATCGAGATGACGAAGAGTATCGCGCCGAGCGCGGCTATCCTCTTCTTGAGCTGGTGGACGTCTATTTCAGTGAGTACGCCGGGCCTGAAGCCGTACACGAAAAAGACCATGCAGGTGCTTATGATGATGGCGACGAAGTTGGTGAAAAAGAGGAAAAAGCCGCCGAGCGCTATTGAGAAGTTGGCGCTCCCGAGCCCGTACCCG
This sequence comes from Thermodesulfobacteriota bacterium, assembly GCA_030583865.1. Lineage (NCBI taxonomy): Bacteria > Pseudomonadati > Thermodesulfobacteriota > Thermodesulfobacteriota bacterium. The sequence continues at coordinate 1,325,079 of CP129479.1, forward strand.
GCGACGCTCAGGGGCGGGATTACCGCGGTCGCTATGGCCACGCCAGGCACTATGGTTATGTAGTTCCTTTTCGTGCAGATGGCTATCGCGCCGACGAGGCCCGCGAGGAAGGCGACTACAAGGTCGTAGAGGTTGGGCCTCGTCCTCGCGAGTATCTCCTGCGTGACCTCGTTCAGTGGAGAAACCCATGTCGCAAAGGCGGCTACCGCAATGGTCGCGGCAACGCTCTTGACTATCGTCGAAAAGGCCTTTTTGCCGATGGCCTCGTTCCCGGTTATGAAAGCGAAGCCGCTGCTCAATATAGGGCCCATCAGGGGAGATATCAGCATTGCGCCGATAATGACGGCCGTGTTGTTCGTTATGAGGCCAGTAAGCGCGATAAGGTTGGCTATGGTGAGCACGAGAAAGTAGCCGGCCGAAATATCGACTTCCTGGTATACGGTCTTCATGACCGACGACTGGTTTACCTCGGCTGCCTTCTTATGGAGCCATTCGTTTATCAGGCCTATGGCTTTGAGTCTTAAAAGGTCCACAAACAGACCGCTCCTTTCATTTAGTAGTGGAATATACCAAAAAGAAGGGCATCTTGTCCATTTTCGAGACAGCCACCTACTCCCACTTGCCCTTGAGCAGGGGCTTTACCGGATGCTTCTCGCGTTCGAGTTTCAGGTCCTTGAAGATGTCAGCCGACGACTCTGTCTCGTCCTTGGGCTTAAGAGCGAGGCCGAGCTCCTTTATGGGTTCTTCGGAAGCGCCGATAAGTATCATCTCCGCGCCCTCATAGTCGAGGAAGTCGGGAGGGTCTGCGTCGGCAAACCTCCTGCCGTCGAATTTCTGCATGAGCCTCTTGGGGAAGCCTGCCTTTTTGCGGCCCTTGAGTCCCGCTCCCGGGGGCGCGGGCTTCTCAGGGTTCTTTATGGTCACGATATAGCTCGCCTCGTCCTCTATCCTGAAGGCCTCCTGCACCTCGCCGGGCCTTTCCGGGAGTTCGAGCGAATACGCCAGGTGGGTATGGTCGCCGTGCCTTGCTATCGCGTATACCCCTTCGCCCGCGGGGCGCGCCGCAGGGAGCTCCCTTTCTCCCCTGGTCTTTGTCCTGTATTCCTTCTCTTCAAGTTCGTCCGCGACCTCCTCGGCCCTTCTCCTGACCTTGTCGACAAAGCCCCAGCTCCTTTCACCGCCCTCGACGTCCGGCAATGCCTGCCTGCCGACGACAATGAGGCGGTAGATTTTCTTTCCCTCGGGGCTCAGCACCATGTAGAACCGCTGCACCTCCTTGAGCCCCTTCACCTCCTCTTCCTCGACCTTCGGCCTGTATATGAAATATATGCTCCCTCTCTCAAGCACTTCGGGCTTGGGCATAATACACCTCCGTTCCGCTTTGAAGCGGCTTTTATATTAAAGTGTTTTTCCGGTGTAGGTGCGAGTCAAGTAGAAGGGGAGGGCGAATGGGCCGGGCCGGTTGCCTTATTTAAATTCCGTTTTCTGTCATTCTGAGGGAGCGAAAGCGACTAAAAAGAATCTAACTTGCTTGCTGATTGTCAAAATGCAGTTTCTTGCCATTCGATTACACCCAGGGCTTTGCTCACTTTCTCAGATTCCTGACAGTTTTCTTTCGGCAGGTTTCCCGGGCTGCTTTTTTGATTTGACACGAGCCGCTTTTTTTGAGAAACTTAAAAGGTTCCGCCCCTGCCGCACGGCGGGGCTACGAATTACCCGCAAACTGCACCGAAATCCATCCATATGCCCCCGTAGCTCAGCAGGATAGAGCAACGGATTCCTAATCCGTGTGTCGGACGTTCGAATCGTCTCGGGGGCGCCATTTTTTCCCACTATAATCAATGCATTAGCTGATTCAACTTCTCCTCCTCCCTGGCCGTAATCCCCTCTACTTTGCCTAAACTTTGCCCATTGGCCTCTTTGCCCAGGGCGGCGCGCTCCTTGTGGTAGTCAGAGACCTTCCTCGAAGCCCTCTTGAGGTCCTCCTCATTCACGATGTTGTACCTCTCGAAGACGCTCCTGGTCTTATGACCGGATATGAGCATGGCAACCCTCTCGGGCACGCCGGCGCGGACCATGTTCCGGACGGCCGTCCTCCGGAGATCGTGGAATATCCGGGTAGGGACCTCCTTACCCGGGTCCCATAGCCTTATCTTCTTTTCGCTCCTCTCCCAGGCCTTCTTGCAAGCTGTGTCCCAGGACTTGTCAAAGCGCCCCAGAGGCCCTCCACGGTCGTCAAAGAGCACCCAGGGGGTATCAGGCCAGTCCGCGTCCTTGAGGGCCTTTTGGAAGCGTATGGCGGCCAGCAGCTCGCCTTCCATGTAGACCACCCTGGCCTCGTCGTTTTTCGTGGACCCGGCATTGAGGGTTATCTTTCCCTCGACAAGGTCCACCTGGTCCCATACAAGGCCCCTCAGCTCGCCCAGGCGCATGCCCGTGTGATAGGCCATGATTATGAGCGGCTTGAGGCGAGGGGGCAGGGCCTCCTTTAGCGCCTGGTATTCCTCGAACTCGAAAAAGCCGGAGCGCGGAGGGCCTTCCTTCAGGTGAGGGATGTACGGGACCTGTTTCACCTTGGGAGGGGTCTGCCTGGCTCCCAGGTGGAACATGCGCTTGAGGGCCGAGAGCTCCCTGTTGATGGTGCCGTTCTCGACCTTGTCCTCCTGCTGCCGTTTGAGAATGTAGATGTTTATCCTGTCCGTCGTTATCTCCGGGACGCGCACGCCCCCGAAGGTTTCCTTCAGGGTCCTTACGCTCAGGCCGGCGCGATCCTCTGTCTTCTTCCCGTTCACGCGGTAGTCGTTCAGGAGGTCCTCGGCGAGTTCGTCAAAGAGTATCCGCTCGATCCGCAGGCCCTGGAAGCGGCCCTCTGCAACCTCTCCCTCCCTGGACTTGAGCTTCCTCTCGGCGTCGGTCTTTCTCTTTGAACCCGAGCTCTCACGAAAGGGCTTGCCGTTCCGGTAGTACTTGATCCACCAGACCTGGCTTTCGACGTAGTTGTCGTTCTTGTCCCTGTACTTGGGCCGGTAGACGCTTCCCATCATCCTCCTCCTTTCTCGTTTTTTTCCTTCCTGTACCCCGTTATATTGTCCCTCAAACAGTTGAAATAAGTATCCACTGTGAGGATCGCAGCGTTGACCTTGTTCTCCGGGGCTTCCCTTATTACTCTCAGGTATCTTTCCAGGCATGCTTTTTCTTTGTCTGAAAGCCCGCGAATGTGCTTAAGCCTTCTAACGCCGCGCATCGAAGCTATATGCAGCACCTCGGCCATGTATCCCTCCAATAAAGAATTCAAGGCCTCTTCTGTTAAGCCCCTGCTCGGGCCTTCATCGGCCTCGAAGATATCCGCGAACTCCTTTGCGCTGACCGGAGTCCATATCTGCCACCGCCCGGACGGTATCCAGTTTTCCATCAACATCAGGGCGCCGGAGAGGTTGTGCTCGCAGTAGCAGACTATGAGATCCTCCTGTGCGATTATCGGCTTCTGAAGGCATTCGGTGCACAGCCCCTCTGCCGGCGGCAGGGTCCAGCTTTCCTCGATCTCTCTCAATTACGCTCCCTTCGCGGCCGCGAGCGGGCCGGGTTTCACTCCCTTTTTAAGGCGACCGTCATTAAGCAGGAACCTGGCGTATAAGAGCTTCTCCAGGGCGTCCTCGGCGAGACTCTTCATATCCCTGCTGCTTACCTTGAAGTTGAAGTCATCATCTCCGGCCTTAGACTTCAGGAGGCTCCAGACGGCTATCATGTTGTTGACGGTCTGTCTTAGTTTATCCGCCTCGCCGAACCCGAGCACCGTATCCATCGATAGCGTCATTTCCCGGACCAGACCCATCTCGTGGCCGCCCATTCGGGCCTCTCCTTCAGAGATCGCCCTTTCGAGGGACTCTACATGCCTTACGCCGGGGGCCAGTTCGTCTATTGCCTTCCTTAATTTATCGAGGTCGATGGTCACGGTCTTCCTGGAGCCGGGCTTCGCGTCATTCTTCTTTGCCATTTTGAACCTCCGTTTGAATTTGCTTCCGGTAATCGATGCAGTGGTCTCTAAGATAGTCGATATGCTGAAACGCCTCCTTCGAGAAAAAGGCGATGCTGTCCGGAGACGTGCCCTCGATTGCATGGCTTTCCCCGAGGGAATACATGATGCTGCAGAAGCTGTTGAGATAATTAAGGGAGTGCTCTATCTCGCTCTCGACGTCCTCAGGCTTATTGTCCATCGGGCTTGTGGGTATTTTTTCCAGCATGGTCCGGGCCTCCTCAGTGTGCGGCATGGTTTTCGATTGCGGCAAGCTCGATATCGTCGGCCTCTTTAAACAGCCTGGCGTATCTTTTGGATGCTTGCAGATTGTCCTCGATGATGAAGCTGCAGGCCAACCTGGCAGCGAGGTCCTTTGCCCGGTCCAGCCTCTCCGTTTCGCTCAGCATCTTCTCTGTTATGTTCCCGTCGATGAACTTCTTGAGCTCCGCGCTCATCATGATTGGCTCCGTCCCTTCTATGGGTTAGACACTCTCTGAGTCGAGGTTATTGAAGGGCGCGCTCCTCTTCCGTTGCCTTTGCCTGGTAATCTTTCTTGCGGCGCGCTCGCTCCTCTATGCACCTTTTCTTCAGCTCCTGGAGCTTTTCTATCTCCAGGTCTATCTCGGCCATCCAGTGGCTTAAATTATCGACGCCCGGCGAGTCCGGGCTTTCGAGGTCAAGGTTGACGAGGAAGTGGATATCTTTTATACGCCCGTATACGTGTTCCTCTCTCGGCTTCTCGGCGGCCATCTCGTCCGGGGCCTCGTTTGTGACTATGTATCTCTTCTTGACACATTCAGGCAGGGGATGACCGGCCTTTTTTTTGGCGAGGAAGAACAGCTTTGCCACGGCCTCATAGGTGTCGGTTGTATGGGTAAGGTATCTCTCGGTTGCGCCGCTTCCCTCGTATGGGTATAGGACCCTCAATGCCTTCATCGCGGCGAGGACCTCTTCCTCCAGTTCCTTCGCTTTGTTTTCCGGCTCTTCATCCGGGGTCTCCATCTCCCCCTTGAGGAATACCTGGTCCATCTCGGTGAGGAGGTCATTGGAGATTTCCTTCAGGCCGCAAATAAGCCTGGCCATTACCCTTGTTTGGTATGTGCCTGTTGCGTTCATATTTTCCATGAGGGGCGTGATCATTTCGTGGAACGCGAAGAATTTGTTGTGTACCATATCCGGGTAGATTTCCTCGGTCTTTTTCCCTATCGTCTTTTTAACCAGCATCGCACGTCCTCCGGATTTTGGGCATAAAAATAGCCCGAGTGTTGTCTGTGGCTCTATACGAAACCACCCCCATACCTCACGATATGGAGACACTCGGGCTTTCTTCTACCCTGAAATATGAAACACCCCTTTCCGCATCAAATATGCGGAGGAGGGGATAGCCCGTATAGAGTTTTAGACACAAGTAAAATACCGCATTCCCCCGTTCGTGTCAAGACCCTTATGCGGCCCTATCTGATAATACCCAGGGCCCGGCAGAGCGCCTTGAGCTCATTGAAGTTCTCATTGTATGCCCTCCGGATCCTCGCGGCCTCGGCGGGCCTGTCGTTTGCAACGGCCGCTATCAGTTCCCTTTCGAGACGCCTCTCGATTGCCTGGAGCGTCCTCAGGCGGCTTCTGCGCCCGTTCAGTCCCTCAATCGCAGCCGGGACTTCCTCGGGGTTTACAAGGAGCTCTGGGAGTTCCTTGTGGCATGCGGAATGCACTGTGAGGTCAACAATCGCGCTCTCAGGTTTTTCAGGATCCGACGACAGTTCTTCAAGTACCTCTTCGTCACTCTCCATGAATTCGACCAATTCCGGAGAAAGGCTTGAAGTGGGCTCCTCCAAGATCGCCGCCCCGGCGTGCTCCGCAGGCCCATCATGTTTTCCGCATGTATCTGCAGTCTTAACGCCTGTCGGAAGGCATAGCGCGCCTTTATCTGGACTCTCATCGAGCACCTAAGACCTCCCCTGCCAATAAGCGCCTGAGGGCCTTGTCTCCCGGGTGAACCGTGGTGCTAATTGAGCTCATTCCGACAGGCAAGGTCCTCAGGCAATCGCGATACATGAAGCCTTATACGGCCCTTGGCTGGACGCCGGCTCAGGCGTGGACCCGGAGGCCCTCCTTGAGCTTCAGGGCGCTCTCCATCGCGGTTACGATCTCGTGGACGAGTTCTGAGGGGGCATGCTCCCATAGCCCCTCTACCGTGGTTATCTCCTTGCCGTCCACGAAAAAGCCTGAGGTGGAGACCACGTTATCGAAAAACTGCCTTTTCTGCACGGCCTGGGAAACCTCAGTTACCTTCTCCCTCGGTGCCCCCTGGCCGAGGCGGGCCGCGATGAGTCTGGAGTACTCCTGGGATTTTACAAAAGGGACGTACCTGAGCTTTACGATGCAGGGCTTATCGCTTTCCCTGTTTTTCCCGTATTCGGGGATGTACTCTATCGCCACGTCCGGTGAAAATACTTCGATTGCCATTTTACTGCCTCCTTGGTTTTTTTTTTGCGTCTTGAAAAAAACTCGCTCACTCAGCCGTGTTATGGTAAGCGCATGCCGTATAGAGCCCCGCTTTCAGAAGGCCTCGCGCCCGAGGGCGCCTATCCTCTCGGCCGAGGCAGCATTATTTCCTTCTTTGCCTCTTCCGGGCAGCGTTTCCTGTACTCAAGCATCCAGAGGCAAGACTCGATGATTTTTTCAGCGTCGTTCATATATGTTTCCGATCTCCACTCTGGAGGGGTTTATTGCTTCGCGATGCGCGTTGCCACGAGCTCTACGTCATAGTCCTTGCTCAGCTTCGACATCCTTTCCATAAGCAGGGCTACTGAGCTCTCGTCCAGAAGCTCGATTTTCTCCACATTGAAGACTATTTTGGGTCGAGTATCTGCCGGCTCGGTACGAAGCGGTCCGGGATAGGCGTTAGCAGATCCACCTGCATAAGGGGGGTTCGCCATGCCTTCGGCGCTGATAGTCTGTCCCGCCGTGGAGGTCCCCCCGGGCTGAGTGGCCAGAATCTGCTGCACACTCGCCATGCCTGCCGCTGTGGCGGCAGTAGCTGCCGCGATGGCAAGGGCTGGACCGACTACGGGGATAGGCGCAAGGGCCGCATATGCGCCCATTGCCGCCCTGTAGGTTTGTATGGTGGTCTCCCCAATGGCGAAACCCTTCATGAGATTGAATGCCTTGCCTCCTTCCTTTCCGGTGAGTACTGTGAGGTTTTGAAGGAGGTTTGCGTTCGCTCCAAACATTGAGGACGCCGTTTGCAGCTGGAAGGTGCGTTTCTTCTCGGCAAGGCCTATCTCCATTTCGGTCTGGGCTTGCCATAGCTCCTCTTCCGTTGCTCCGGCTTGAGCGAGTAAAGAGAGCCGTTTGGTGTTGTATTCCTCCTGTGCCCCGAGCTGCTGTTCATACCTGAACCATGCGCGGGAAAATTCGTCATCCGGGCCTTCCTCCTCGGGAGCGCTCAGGCTCCAGAGCTTTGCCTTAGCCTCCGCTATGCGTTCGTCCTCGGCAAGGGTCTCAAATGTCTCCCTGATGCTGGAGGTCATGGAGTCTATATTCAGCGAAGTATCCAGTCCGCTTGCAGGTGAGTCGCCTATCATGCCGAGGTCAAAGCCGGTGAGGCCGGTCGAGAGAGAAGGCTGTACGGCCTGGAGGCCGCTCCCGGTCCAGATAAAATCACCGCTCTCGAAATCTCCGGAAGTTTTTGATCCTCTTTCTCCGCCCCCGGCGGTGCTCAGCTGCTTTCCAGGCAAAGCAGGCTGATAGGAACTAAGTGGGTACCTCCGGTTGTCTTTCCCGCCCGCCGCGTTCGGGTTTATCCATGCGGCGCCCTTGTCTATCGCTCCGGTTATCGAGTCGAACCATTCGAACGGCGCTTTGAGGTTCTTCACCGTCATGGCCGCTATCTCAAGGCCGACGTTTCCGATCGCCTCTTTAAGCTGGTTATAGGCGAGCGTTACCTCTTGGACCTTCCTTTCATGCTCGGTCATTTCATTAACCGCGCCGGAGACCTTCCCTTTGAGTAGGTCCATCGCTTTAGCCGTTTTTTCGGCTTGTGAGGCGTTCTGGCCGAGTTCCTTGCTTAAGTTTCTTAGTTCAGGTATTAGTTCCCCAAGAGACTCTATGTTGCCGGCCATTGCTTTCCCGATAAGGGTTGCAGCCTGACTTTGAGAGATGCTTCTCTGATATGCGAGATCGAAAACAAGGTTGAGGTTCTGGACGGACCCGGCGTAATCGCCTGTGAGGAATATAAGCTGTTGAAGGACGGCTGCGACCTCATCGTCCTGGACAAGCGCATAACGGGAGCTCGCCTTGATAACATCCTCGACGTGGCCTTTTAACGAATCGTAGTCAACACCCAGGCTGTTGATCTGGATCCGGAGCCTGTTCATGGCCTTCTCGCTCTCGAGGGCCTGCTTGCTGGCATCCACGAGCCAGGCGGCAGAGGCTACCACGCCGGCAGCCTGGAGCCATGCGGCCCTGATGCCCATGATGCTGCCGCCGAGCCCGTCAAGGCTTTTTCCCATTCCCTTGGAGCCGGTCTCTACCTTGCCGGTAAAATCCTTGAAAGATTTTTCAGCCTGGGTCAGCGGCTTCGAAAAAGAGTCTTGCGCCGCGATCACAACGTCGAGCTTCCGTTCAGCCATAGAGCACCCTCCCTTTCAACCTACAAATCTTGAGTATTTTTTTTAGACCTTCGATTCGAAAAGAGCCCCTCTTCCCCCTTACTCTGTTCAGGCCAGAAATCATAACTGCCGGCTGGTGAGTTCGCGTAATGGCGCGTTCCACGTGGAAAAAATCAGGTGGAAGGGCCGAGATTTTATCCGGGCATGACAAGGCAGGATTTTTGTTTTCGGCAATCATGGGCAAGCCGTTCCTTATAAGTATTTATTTCTCTTATACTTCTTATTCCTTATTTCTCTTATTATGATAGTAGGATAAAAATCCTATAACTATATAAAGAGAATCCCGCCTTAAGCTCTATATGCAAGATATAGGCTCGAAACTCGAAAATCTTGGAAGCGGGGAAAGGCTATCCGTATCCGCCGTTTACAGCCATGATTTTACGTATGAAAGGGCATGACGCCATGATTTCCGCTCTCCTTTCGCTCCTCAATACAGGTCCGGCCTCAGGCTCAAACCGTAGAACCATACCTGCCCGCCTGATTTTTCCTTGCGGAATTTCTTTTCCATAAGCCTGGAGAATCTCTTTTTGCGCGGAGGCTCAGGACCAATGGCTTCTGAGTACCAATCCTGAAAGGCTTTATAGACCTCGCTGAATCTCACGCGGTCGTCGCTTGTATCGTCAGGTGGATAACAACAAGACTCAATGAACTCGGCCAGGAGGTCCTCCGTGAAGCGATACTCTTCCGTGGCCGCCTTGACTCCCTTGGGCGGGTTGAGCCCCTGGCGCTGCCACTCGATACACCCCCGGACCAGCCAGGCCAGTATACCGGAGGCCTCGGCCTTGAGCTTCTCCGGTAGTTCCCGGTCCTTGGGGCGTTCGTCTTCGCCTTGAGGGGCGTCTACGAATTTCATTTTAAAAGGGAGCAAGTGTATCCGCTGCCAAAAGGCGTAATCGTCACCCGGAGCGTGCGGCAGGTGATTCGTAAGAAGGCAGAGGAGGTGCGTTGGCTCAAAGGTCGTCTCATGTTTATCGTAGAGGTTACGGCCGGTGAGGGTGTCCCCGCTCGATAGCCACTTGGCCTTGGACGTCGAGAAGCGGCGCCCTTCGTCCGTCTCCGAGGCAAGGGCTATCCTGAGGCCTTTGAGCGTCATAAGGTCCGGCGAGGCGCCGGAGCTCAATCTTGAGTTCCGCTGGTCCAGGAGCATCTCGGACTGGATAGGCTGCACGAGCGGGCCCAGGGTGTAACGCAGGGCCTCTACAAACGTGCTCTTGCCGTTCCGGCCTTCGCCGTGGAGAACCGACAGGATATGCTCGGTAGCAAGGCCCGTGACGCCGTAGCCGAAGAGCCGCTGTACATAGGCCACGAGCTCCATGTCGCCGGCGAAGACGTCCTCGAGAAACTTCTCCCAGATAGGCGACGGCGCGTCATAGTCGGTCCATTCATGCGGCGCTGACTTGGTGATGCGGTCCTCGGGGCGGCCTTCGCGGAAGCGACCGGTCCGAAGCTCTATAACGCCGTTAGCTACGCCGAGTATCCATTGGTCCTTGTCGAGCTCCTCGCCGCAAGCGCTCATGGCCGGCTCCACTATGTGAGCCCAGTCCAGACAATTGCGAGCGCCGCGCAAGGACCTGAGGCGGTTAACGCGGCGGCGGTAGTCCTTGATCGTGAACTCTATCTTCTTGGCGCGGGCCTCCTGCTCTGAAGCCTCTGCCTGGCGTTGTTCCTCCTTGATCCTGGCGGCCTCTTCAGTGTACAAAAGGGCCACTTCCTCGACGCCCTGGAAGACCCGGTTGTACACGTCGAATCGCCAATGGTGGCCGCTCCAGATGAACCACTCGCAGGCGGTCTTATTGAAAAGGTACTTGTCTCGGTTTAATACAGCGAACAGCAAGCCATCCCCGTACTCATTCGCCTGCAGGCAATTATGGATGAACTCCCGCGGTATGTCGCTCTTTGCGGCTCCTTCAGCTTTTAGTCGCTCGGCCTCTTCCTTGCAGCGCGCCTTCACGGCTTCCGTGATGCTTTTAACGTCCTCCATCCTCGTCCATCTCCTCCCCAAAGACCTTGAATTTTCGGAGCCATATCCGTATCGTATCCGGCGAGACGCCGATCATGCCGGCAATGAGCTTTATGTCGAGGCCGTGTTCCCGGACCTCCATAAGCGCGGCCATGAGGAAGACCTGCCTGAAGGCGAGTTGCGCGCCCTGCAGAAAGGTCCCTGAGACAGCAGTAAACTTGCGTCCACAGAGCTTGCAGGCACAGCGCTCGCCGGCCCAGAAGTTCCGTACCGCGCCGGGCCCCTCGACCGAAGCCCGGCAGCCTGGGCACCTGGCTTCGCCGGGGTGAAGGTTCCTGAGGACCCAGGCGCGGCAGGCCGCCTCGTCCAGGAAGTCGACTGAGAAGGCGGCGGCCGCGTCACTTGCGGTAAAATATTTCAGGGCGCGGGAGGCGTCCTCCACGTGGGCGGCGTCCTTGCCCGAGTTTTCCATGTGGCCTGCTAATGTCCTGTCCTTTTGCACGCTGCCTCGCTTTTCAAAATTTTTCAGGGGTATCCCCGTCCGTCACATTTTGCTCAGCTTTCTTTTTAACGCATTTTTGCAAGCCTAAAAAATCTCGGACCGCGCTCGAACTTCGGGCGTCATTGGACCCGCATTCCCCACCCCTCTGGAAGGACCCGTGAAAATTTTTTGAGCCTTGCCTCTCTATGATTTCACGCTGGCAAGCTGAGTAGGGGGCAGGGGGGCGGCATAGTTATCAGCTATGCCGCCCTTCAGAGGTGAGGTGCGAGGCTGGCAGCGGGTCATCCTGTCCTGTGCTTCAACACAGGGTTGGTGAGGTTGATTTCCCTCACGCTGCCGGCCCCATACCTGTTCTCCTCCCTTGCCCTGAAGTCCTGTCTGCAACCAGGGCGATAAACTCTCCCTGGTTTGATAATCACTTCCTTCCTATCTCCCGTTCGAATTCGTGTGCGAGAAGGCTTTCGGCTTTCTCGTGTACTATCTTTTGAGCCGCCCTGATGCCAACGGTCTTCACCATCGCTACGATATCCGGGCCATACAGTCTTTCAATAGGCTCTCGCATTTTGCCTTTGTACCTGCCCTTTGTCATAGTCCTTGGGAATTCTCCTGTACGCTTCCAGATAGCTGGAGCTCCCTCGGGGGTGTTGGCCATAAATCCTTTTTTAACTACCTTGCGGCCGCTGGCCTTTTTAACTTTTACAGTGACGCCCTTTCGAGTCTGTCTGGCGTCGAAATGCTGCAAGCCCGGAGGACGGCCTCTGAAGGCAAGCAGGAATTTCATGTCCTCCCATGATACTCGCTTCACATATAAGCCCGCGTCGAATCTGTCGCGCTTGATATTGTACTCGCTGCGTACCTCGCGGCTTATGGCCGTCCTTGCCTGAGGCCCGAGCTTGTTCAGGGTACGCGTGGCAATCTTTTTATACTTTTCGGGATCCAGGGCCTCTTGAAGCTCTTTGAGACCTTTAACTTTAAAGGTAAACATGGCTCTTCTGTCCTGTGCTGTCAGGGGCTTCCCTGGCCTCTCTGCTTCTCACAGATAAGGCCAGGGAAGGGGAAGCCCCCTGGTCCGGCGGGAGGAGTACACCGGAGTTTTTTTATCAACCAAGAGGGAGCATCCGCCTGGTGAACACCGCACCAGGCGGATGGGTATCCCCTCAATCCCGTGGAGGTCCGGGATTGCTAAGCCTGTTTAGAAACTCTGCCTCAACCTCCTTCATGAGCCCGCGGGCGCGCTCTTCAGCCAGGGCCGCGCCTTGCGGGGTATCGAGTGCGAAGACCTGCCCCTTTTCAGACCGAACCTCGAATATTGACGCGAGAAAATGCGCGAACCTCGGGGACCCGTGAAAATGCGTTTTTGAATTAAGGAAGGCAGCATACGCCTTTAAGATGAGATCGAGTTGCGGCTGTATTTCGATTGTGAGTTCCTCGAGGACATGTTGCCAAAACCGGTGGTCAGCAGCCGCGCGATCTCGGTCAACAACGGACCGCTGCCGCTCCTGGCCCTCGAGGGCGTGCCCTATAGCCTCCATGAGCTCTGTCAACTCGGCTACCTGAGACTTTGCCCGGTCAGCTTTTGATCTCGCTGCATCAAGGTCCTGCTGTGAAATTTTGCCGAGAACAAAAGCATCGACCGCAGACCTTCTCTCGCCCTCGGCTCGCTCTGCGGCCGCAGTGAACTCGGGGAATTCCTCCTCGAACTTTCTCCTTTTGCCTTTGAGCTCTGATAAGGTGTTCTCAAAGTCTTCGACCGCTTGGCGCGAGTCCTGCCGGTCCTCCAATATCTTCGCGAGCTCCTCGCGTTTTTTATTTTGAGCTGTATTCCTTTTTAAAATCTCTAATGCCATTAGAATCCTCCAATTCGATTTGATTAATGAATTAATTTGGCTCTCACCCGGGGAAACACTGCGGCAGCAGTCCCGGATGAGAGCCGCCCCTTTGGTGGCTGGACGGGCCAGCAAAGGGGACCTCCCTGGATGAGGTGAGGGACAGGGTATTAATTAGCTCTCCGGCCCCTCGTTCTTGACCAGGGCGCGCCTATCAATGGCTTTTGCGGCTGCGTCGATGCGGACCTTGAACTACACGCCGTCCATATTCCACGCCTCTTTCTCTTCGAGATAGGGCTCCTGCTCACCGTTTAGAAAGAAGACCTTTATGGTTTTCCCCTTGGGGCCGGCCAGGTACCACGTTTTGGAGCTGTCGGCGTCGAGGCGGGGATCGTAGACCCGTGTAAACCTGGTCCCGGCATACGGGTTTGCCCGCGTGGCCGCTTTGTTGTCTCCGGCGAACTGCCCTGAGTTGAAGAATGTCTCGGCCGCACCCTCGAGGGCGAGAGGGGCGATAAAGTACTGAGCCCTGATATTGAGGTTTGAAATGCCCTGGAGGTCCTTCTGGAGTCCCATGAGCGCAATGCCCTCCGCGAGCGTGGTCTCGCCGGGATTTCCGCCGGTGCCTATGTTGTTATGCGCCGCATCGAAGAGCGGGTTGCCATCACCCATCTGGGGGTTGCTTGTGAGTACTGCGTATGCTATGTCTCCGATCTTCCTTGCGGCAGCCTCGCCGTGCTTATAGGGAATGTCGGTTAGGGCGCCGAGATCGTCATTGATTATGGCCTGGCGGGTTATCCTGAAGAGCTTGCCGTATGTGGCGAGTTTGGCGGTCTCCTTTGCGTCAGTAAGCTTGCCGTACTTGTATTCGTCGGACTCGGCTATTTCGTCGAGGTCGTCGGACTCGGATGCCTTGGCAAACGTATTGGGCTTGAAATCCGGAAGGCTGCCGGGAGCGCACCATATTCTCCAGGTTTCCTCCTGTGTTTCGTACCCCTCGAAGAGCATTTTGTTGGCTACGTTCGAGAGGATGGACGGGAAATCGCTCGTGGTGAGAGTCCGGGTCGCTAAATGCTGCTCGGGCGCGAGGGCGCGGCCCACCATCTCCAAGGCAGTGCCCCCTACGGGAAGACTCTGAAAACGCAGACTCTCGCGAGCCAGTTCTTGCAGGTTGAAGCCTATGAGGTCCCTCGCTCCGGGGCGCCCCTCAGTCTTCTTGATTTTGCAGGCGCGCATGAGGATCGCGTCCTCCGCGGCCGCCCGGAATTTGTCTCTTTCGTCTCTCGTAATCTGTGCTCCCATTTACTTCCTCCTCTGCTTGTTTATTGTGGTTAGAAACAACTCTCTGCCGTCCTGGAATTTTCTATCAACCGGTCAAGATCTCGAATGTCGAGCTGGACGCGGCCCCCGATGCGTACTACCGGGAGCGTGCCCTTGAAGATCATTTGGCGGAGAGCGCCGGGGGTCCGGCCTAAATATATTGCGGCCTGCTCGACGCTCAGTAGTCTTGCTGTAAGGGGTTTAGCGGAGGACATGGCTATGCATCCTCCTTATTTTTCGAGGGGCAAGAAAATCCTGGCGCGCTCGTAAAACGCTTCAGTTTTGCGAGCGATCTGTGGCTATTAAAGAGAGGGGATCCTGCCATGAGAACTTCCTCCGTTTTCCATTTCCATTCTCTTTCGTAAGAACATCTGCGATTTCAGAAATTTTATTGCGTTTGCGAGCTTGATGGCTTCCACCTTGCCGCCGGAATGATAATTCGTGATGTGCTCAGATAAAGCAGGGGTGGAAGGGAAGACGAAAACGACTTTTGGACCTTCTGAGAGTAACTGTGGGCGATGGCCTTGCAGGACAAGAAATCCCGCGCAGTATGCATCCATCGTGCTGAAGGTGTTCTCGCTCATATTCGTCCTCCATAGTTGAAAAAAACAAAAAGCCAGAAACGATTAAGTCTCTGGCTTTATAGCAACTAAAAGAAAAGCTGTCGCGGAATACTGATATCTTTTTTTAAGGACTGTTTTCCGTTTCTATTTTTTTCTTTATTTTTCGAACGTTATCCTCCGTAAAACTATCTTTTAATTCTAAGACGCATGAAGTAATTTCAGAGATTGAATGGTTTGACAGATTGAAATCCTTTGGCAAAAGCAAAGACTGTTTAGCCTCTTCAATGCTATAAAATAAAAAGCGCACATAGTCAGAAGGAGACGCCTCGCGGGAAGCCAGTATTTTTTTCCAATTGTAAATTCCTCTAGACAAAGCGATTGGCTCGTCATTAAACCTGACGATCATATCTATTTTAGAACGAGAGATGGGTTCAAGTTCAAGTCTTAAGGCGCAAAGGACCTGCTGGATTGATGGGTAGTAGCCTGGTCCCAGATGATCTATCTTTTCTAAAAGTGGCAAAACATAATTTTCAAACTTATACGCTTGATTGTGGTCTGAGGTATTTCTTCCTGCTCTTTCTATTAGCGTGAGCAAATCTGTATTTGTATTATTTTCAAAGTATCCTTTATCTAATGAGGCTTGAAATTCATTGATTTTATTTTCCAGTTCCTCAGCTATCTTATGAATTTCTTGATGCAATTCCAGTGCATGCTTCTTATTTTTTCTGATTTCTTTGGTTGATAAAAATAATGAGCTAGGACTTTCGTCTGAATCTATTATAGGTTTTGAAGGATTACAGAGAACTGCCCCATCAACTATGATAGCCAGAACAGTTTCACGGCCTATATTCTTTTTGTTAGGTGGTATTTTATTGTCAATCTCGCAGAAAATATTTCCAATACTACGGTACTCTATTAAGCGGCGGGCAATAATATTTTTTTCAGGCAAAAGTAGCCTATTGAAAAAAATACAAACCCATTCTGGCAAATCCTTATTTGCAACACATGACACTTCCTTTTTCAATTATCATTCTCCATTCTCGTGGACAACCTGATCTCTCTTTAGGCTATCTTTTTCACCTTCAGCTTCTTTTTCCGTACCTCCCAAAGATCATACTGCATCTGCTGATTGAGCCAGCTCTCGGGCGTGGTGTTAAAGGCAATGGAAAGCCTCACGGCCATCTCCGGGCTGCCGGCACGGCCGTTCACCAGCTCCGAAAGGGTCTTGCGGCATACGCCCAGGGCCTCAGCCGTCTCGGTGATGGAGAGTCCCAGGGGCTCTATGCAGAGTTTCTTTATGACTTCTCCTGGGTGAGGAGGATTGTGCATATACCGCTCCATGCCTTTAAACCGCTATTTTTATATCGATGGTGTCGTAGTCCACGATCGGCGTTGAAAGCTTCCTGCCGTCCTTCTTCCGCTTCATGTCCACGAGGCCGTACCGCTCGAGGATGCTTATGTCGGTAACAACGGCCCTCATGTCCCTGTCTGCGAGTCTTGCGAGCTCCTGGATGCTCTCCGGGCGCTGCTCCCGTATGATGTGAAGCAGCTCGATCCTCCTGGGTGTTAGTGCCTTTCGAAACCCTTCTATGCTCTCAAAGAAAAGGCCCTCTTGCTTTGAAGCCTTCTGGCCGCGCTCGATAGCTTCCCCGGCCTTTACGAAATCATCCAGGGCCTCTTTTGTGCTTTTTATGCCAACCTTGACTTTCTTTGCCTTCATGACTTTTTCTCCTTTAATGCTTTCAGGCGTTTAATATCATCCTGAAAGTCCTTTACGAGGGCCTTCAGATTCTTGAACCTGTACGGCTTCTCCTCGCCCCTGAAATGCCGATGGTCCCCTTTGCCTTCGGCGTTGTCATAGCCTATGACTCGGTCTCCGTCCACGATATAAACGAGCGAATATTTATATCCATGTGGCCTGTCCGTAGAGGGAGGCACCTGCCATAGCTTCAACTCCACGATGTTACCGGAATCCTCGACCACTTTCTGATGGATTATGCGGCGCGCCTTCATTGGTGTTATATTATATCATCAAAAAGATTATTGCAACCTTTTTTGGCATAGGCCAGGACTGCCCGATGCTTGGGGCGAGCGGCGCGGGAAACTCTCCGGAGCCTCCTGAGAGCTGCTTGAACCTCTGAGCCGCCCCAAGATACAGGCGAGGGGCGCTATCAAGGCTCTGAGGCCCTCCAGTAGCCTCTGAACCGCTCCTGAAGGCCCTGGGGTCCGCGCCTCAGAACACGGCCTCAGTGACCTTGTGCTGCTCTATGATGCGGTCGAGATCGTTCAGGTCCAGATGTATGCGCCTGTCGAGCTTGACCATCGGCAGGCGGCCTTTGTATATGAGCTCCCTGACAGCACCTGGTGTCCGGCCGAGATATATTGCGGCCTGCTCGATGCTCAATAGCCGCGGCTTTATCACCGCATTGTCTTTATGCCCCAAGGATTTTGTGGCCGGAGGTGCTTTTACTCGGCATGGCCTTTCTCCTGTATTTTTGCTGTATCGACAGGCTTACTTTGCCCGTTACTTTGCCCAAAAAATTTAAAACTGTGTAAAAACCAGTAAAACCCGGTAAAGTGTCATTTTATAGAAACCTTCCGGATTTTAAGGGAAATTGTCAAAAAGCATAAGAAATAGGAAGGCGAGAAAAAGCCCCCGGACGTTTTCCTAATCCGTGTGTCGGACGTTCGAATCGTCTCGGGGGCGCCAAATAAATCAAGGGGTTACGGGTAAAGGCCCGTAGCCCCTTTAAGTTTTCTAAGTATTTATCCAACCCTGTCCAACCCTGTTAAGGCAATAAAAGCCGCCCCAAGGGAAGGGAGCGGCGTGATTGTAATGGGGGATTCGCTTATTCAGTCAGACCTTCTCTTTTAACGGCTGGTTCGACTCATACCAGGCACGCCCTCTCTCTAAAATGTCCTTTGGTATCGTGCCTTCATCGAGCTCGGCATGAGGCGCAAAGTTTTTTTTGCCGCACTCAACGCACTCTGATGAAAACCAGAGTTCAGGGGGTATGAGCGGCTCGGCGTTATGGTCGACTTTTATCCAGCAATCCCAATTTAACGTGCTGCAAGGGCATATATCTTTCTCCATGCGGCCCCCCATTTATCCCTAATTTAGTTTTTCTTATGGCAATTTCTTAAAATTGCTATTTTCCCCGGACTCTTTGTTGCTGGCGTGAATAAAAAATGCTCATATATATGCTCCGTTTTTTATTCCCGCACTTCCGGGAAAATTGGATATTTAAATTTTTCTAGGTTTTGCTCTTATTGAGTCCAATCCATCTTTACCAAGTAATATTACATCATTGGGACCCACATGTTCTGGCCAATCCCTCTTTCTAATGTTTCTCAAGTCGATTTTCATCTCTATTTCCATTGTTAAATCGAATTCACGATAATAAGAAAGCTCTGGAAGACTATCATAGCTTTTAAGATTTGTAATTATATAGGCAAGTGGAAAATATTTGATAACATTAAAAAATCCCCATTCATTATAAATTCCCCTAATCGCTGGCATCGAAAAATCTCTGAAAATTACGGTTTGATTATATGGATATAGCCAATAGAAAATTGAAATATCATCTGGGAGTAAAGATTTTTCATCTGCTAGAAATAATCTAATCTTTTCATCGAATGGTGATTCAAAAAATTCGATTTTAGCGGCTAGAAGATGTCCAAGAATACCCCGAATAATCGCATTAGGGCGCGTTTTGATTTTGATTATGGGGCAAGGTAGGTAGAGATTGGATTTTAAAAGTTTACTGAGTGAAATACTAAATTCATTTAATACCGGATCATATCTTGTTCCCAATAATGAATTACACTCTTTACAGATGGTTCGATATTTTACGCCGTTTTGAGTGATAACGAACTGCCTTTCTCCTTCATTTTGTTTATTCATCAGTATCTTATATATTCCCTCAATTTCCATAGGCAATAATTCAACTCCCCCCTTTGGAGGAATATGATCCCAAGAGAGTTGTGATTTTTTTTTGCAAATGTTGCAAATATCCTGAATGTTCCTTTTAAACTTTTGATAATTCATAGCTATACTCAAATATTTAGAGAAACGGTCAGAAACCCCCGGCCTTTCAAGGCCGGGGATGAATGGCCGCCCGTAGCGAAGCCAGCGTAAGCTGGCGTAGCGGAGGCAATATCGCCTCACGGTTTCCCGATACCCCGGCCTTCAGGCCGGGGAGAGGTTCATAAAAACTAGGTATTTTTTAAATTATGAACTTCTCCCCGGGCCTAGAAAGACCGAGGGTTTATGACCGTTTCCCTAAATCCTTTTGTAAACTACTTCATCAATAGCAAGCTCAACGCCATGACCGCCATCCCCAGCACAAGGCCGAGGATGCTGTCGTGCCCCTTGCCATATGTGCGGCTCGTCGGAAGCAGTTCGTCGAGGCTTATATACACCATTACCCCGGCGATGCCGCCGAAGATGATGCCCATGACCTCGGGCGGGATTATCATTCCGTCGCCGTTAACGCCCACGAAATAAAGGATGAGGAGATATCCTATGAGCGCGCCCACTGGCTCGGCAAGGCCGCTAATGAGCGAGTAGGCGAAGGCCTTGCCGCGCTTCCCGGTAGCGTAGTATATGGGGACAGAGACGCTTATGCCCTCCGGGATATTATGGAGGGCTACCGCGACCGCTATGGCAATCCCCAAGCCGGGGTCGTGCATCGCAGCGAGGAATGTCGCAAGTCCTTCGGGCAGGTTGTGGATGGCTATGGCGAGGGCGGTAAAGAGCCCCATCCTGTGGAGCTTGCTATTATGGGCCGCGTGGTCGTGTATGCCGCCTGCCTGGTTATCGTCGTACGCAGCCGCGCCGGGCTCTATCGCGGCTTCGCCCTTAAGCGGGGCCCGCTCCGAGCCTGCGTGGGTCTCGTGCGGGTTCCGGGCTGCCGGGATGAGGTTGTCGATTACGGCTATGAAGAGTATGCCGCCGAAGAACGAGCCCGCGTTCGCCCAGTGCCCCCAGTAGTCGCCGTAGGCCTCGGTGAGGGCGCTCCCGCCCTTAAGGAGTATCTCCACGAACGAGACATATAACATAACCCCGGCGGAGAAGCCTGTCGAGACCGAAAGGAACCGGTAGTTGGTCCTTTTGGCGAAAAAGGCTATGGCGCTACCTATGCCCGTGGCCATTCCGGCGAATAGGGTAAGCCCGAGCGCGAGCCAGACGCCGCTCATAAGGCCTCCCGGATGCGCGATACCGGCCTTATGCCGTCTGCCGGAGCTTCGATTTTTGCGGGGTCACTCATAGTCTTTCTCATCGCCAACATAATGAGATTTGTAACATCCCGGCGGGCATTCTTTCAAGGGGCATCATTTTTTGCTTGCCATTTGTAATTTATGGTGTTAAGGTAAGCAGGATTTATTTCTTGTCG
Organism: Thermodesulfobacteriota bacterium; assembly: GCA_030583865.1. Taxonomy (NCBI): domain Bacteria; kingdom Pseudomonadati; phylum Thermodesulfobacteriota; species Thermodesulfobacteriota bacterium. The sequence continues at coordinate 1,345,331 of CP129479.1, forward strand.
CCATTCGGTCGGCGCAAGCTGTGTCATGGTTGGCCTCCCTTACATCAACCTCACCCAGAATAACCTTTAAACGATCCCGCCTAGACCGGCCCTTTATTGGGTAGGCTGTTTCCGGAGTAATTTATCATGTCATTTGAACTACTCGGCTTGAGGGCCGAACTGCTGAAAGCCGTGGAAGGCGAGGGCTATACCCAGCCCACACCCATCCAGGCGAAGACCATCCCCGTTATCCTCGAAGGCCGGGACGTCATGGCCGGGGCGCAGACCGGCACCGGCAAGACCGCCGCTTTCACGCTCCCGATGCTCGATATCCTCAGCCGGACCAGGCGCGAAGAGAGGGGCAGGGCGCCCAGGGCCCTTGTCCTCACGCCAACACGCGAGCTTGCCGCGCAGGTCGGGGAAAGTGTGCGGACCTACGGCAAGAACCTGCGCTTGAGGCCCGCGATCATCTACGGCGGGGTCGGCATAAACCCCCAGATAGACGAGCTACGCCGCGGCGCCGACATACTCGTCGCTACACCTGGCCGCCTCCTCGACCACGCGGGGCAGAGGACCGTGAACCTCTCGGAAGTAGAGATACTCGTCCTCGACGAGGCGGACCGCATGCTGGACATGGGCTTTATACACGACATACGCCGCGTATTGAAGCTCCTTCCGGCAAAGCGCCAGAACCTCCTTTTCTCGGCGACCTACAATGACGAAATAAAGCGCCTCGCCGACGGGCTACTTCATGAGCCTGCCGTCCTGGAGGCAGCGCGGAGGAACACTCCCGCCGAGGCGGTCTCCCAGGTGGTGCACCCGGTGGGGCAGACCAGGAAAAGGGAGCTCCTTTCGCATCTCGTGAAATCCGGCGGCTGGCGCCAGGCGCTCGTCTTCACCCGCACAAAGCACGGGGCGAACAGGCTTTCGGAGCAGCTCCTTAAGGACGGCATAAGCTCGACCGCCATCCACGGCAACAAAAGCCAGTCGGCCCGCACCAGGGCGCTCGCCGAGTTCAAGAAAGGCTCGGTCAAGGTGCTTGTCGCTACCGACATCGCGGCCAGGGGGCTCGATATCGAGAGCCTGCCGCACGTGGTGAATTACGACCTCCCCAACGTTCCCGAGGACTACATACACCGGATAGGCCGGACAGGCCGCGCCGGGGCCGGAGGCACCGCGCTCTCGCTCGTCTCTCCGGAGGAAAGGGAACACCTTACGAACATCCAGCGCCTCCTCGGACGCAAGATACAGGTTGAGGAAGTGCCGGGTTTTCCGCATGACGCATCTCAAAAGGCCGCGCCTGCCGCGCCCAGGGCCGCGCATCAGAGGGACGCCGGGAAGGGCCGCTTCAACAGTCCGGGCGGCTTCAGAAGGCCCTCGCGCAGGAACTGATCCGGTTTCAGAACGGACCTCAAAGAAAGCTATCATAAGAGACACCCGCCTTGCGGCGGGTGTTTTTTTTGAGCGCCTCTCCGCGCCGGGTATATGGCTATCGATACAGTATGCCGGGCGGGCCGTCCGGAGGCGATGGCCTCTCGTATGGCGGGGTGGGATCGAAGGTGAAGGGGAGGTCGGGCCTGACCTCCGGTGAAGGTTCCTCTATGTCGATCGTCCGCATAAGCCTTATGGTCTCATCCAGGCGGAGGTCGGCAAGCCTTTTAAGCCCGTCCCTCATGTGTCCTTTTTTAGCGCCCTGCGCCTCTCCGAGGCGGGACTCAACCATGCCGAGAACGCTGCTCGTGTAGGTGTCTACCACCCCGTGCACACGTTCGAGCCGCATCCTGCCGGGCACCTCCGTTACCCGAATTTCCCTGAGCTCGGAGACGGCCCTCTCTTTCTCAGCCGGCGGGACCTCCGATAGGCCGGCGGCTCCCATTAATATGTTTGCTTCTTTGTGGAAATTCTCTACAATGTCAAGTGCGGTAGAGACCGCGTCTCCCTGGGCCCACAGGGGCGAGGGGAGGAAGAGAAAAATAAGGAATAGAAGGGCCCTGGCCATGACACAGTATATACAACCGCAGCCGGGGCTGTCAATGGAGCATGACCGATAATACTGGTAGAAGGCTTTTCATCATAGACGGAAGCTCGATAATGTACCGGGCCTTCCACGCCATTCCCTCCACTTTCACCAATTCCAGGGGGCTTCCGACGAACGCGGTATACGGGTTCACGCAGTCGCTCCGGAAGATCCTCAACGATTTCAAACCCGAGTACATTGTCATCGCCTTTGACGTCAAGGGGCCCTCGTTCAGGCACGGGCTAATGCCGGGGTACAAGGCCGAGAGGCCCCCCATGCCCGACAGCCTCTCCCTCCAGGTCCCGTACGTGAAGCAGATGGCCGGGGCCCTGAACATCCGCACACTGGAGATGGCCACCTTCGAGGCGGACGACGTTATAGCCACCCTCGTTAAAAAGTTCGAGGCCGCCGGCGTGAAGCTCGCCGTGATAACCGGCGACAAGGACATGTACCAGCTCGTGGACGACAATACCGTGATACTCGACTACATGACCGGCAAGGAGTACGGCCCCCCTCAAGTCAAGGAGAAGTTCGGGGTCGGCCCGGAGAGGATACGGGACCTCCTTGCCCTTTCCGGCGACGCGACAGACAGTGTACCTGGCGTACCCGGAGTGGGGCTGAAGACCGCGGCCAAGCTCATAAGCGAATTCGGCTCTGTTGACGGGATTTATGAAAATATAGAGAGCATTTCCAAGCCGAAGTTAAAGGAAAGCCTCATGTCGAACAGGGAGCAGGCAGAGCTTTCGCTGCAGATAGTCACGCTCAACCCCGACGTCCCCCTTGAATGCGAGCTTGAGGAGCTTAGATACTCGGGGCCTGACTACGCCGCCCTCGGCCCGCTCCTTTCAGAGCTCGAATTCAGGAAGCTCATAAGCGAGATGATGCCAGAGGCGCCGAGGCCGGTTGAGGAGGGTGGAGACTATTCTGCCGTGCTCGACAAGGAGGGGCTCTCAAGGCTTGTCTCAGAGCTCTCGGCCCTTAAGGAGGTGTCAATCACCCTCTCCCTTACCGAAGAGGGCTTTAACGGGAAGCTCAAGGGCATCGCTTTCGGCCTGGGGCCGAAAAAAGGCAGGTTCGTGCCAATCGTCTCCGGCCATATAGCCCCAGGCGAGCTTATAGAGGCGATAAGGCCCCTAATGGAGGACGCCGGAATAGCGAAGCACACGGACAGCTCAAAGGCCCTTTATCTCTTCCTTGGCAGGATGGGCGCGGAGGCGAGGGGTATTGGCATGGACGTCTCCCTTGCCTCATATCTTGTAAACCCCTCGAAGCCCGACCACACGGTCCCGGCCCTCGGCTATGAGCTCCTGGGCCTTTCCACCGAGGAACTCCGCGACGGGGCCGATTTCGAGGCCGAAGCGCTCGCGGAATGCAAAAAGGCCTGCAGCATACTGGATATCTCGAAAATAATTAAAAAAGAGCTTGAGGATAACGGACTCTGGCCGCTTTACGAAGAGCTCGAGCTCCCCCTCTCCAGGGTCCTTGCGGAAATGGAGGCAACAGGCATAAAGCTCGACAGGGAGAAGCTAGTCATTCTCTCAAAGGAGATGGAAAAGGAGCTCGCTTCGATGGAGAGGGAGATATACGCCTCTGCCCGGACCGAGTTCAACATAAACTCCCCGAAGCAGCTCTCAGAGGTCCTTTTCACGACACTCGGCCTTAAGCCCTTGAAGAAGACCAAGACCGGGTACTCGACGGACGAGGAAGTGTTGACCCAGCTCGCCGCGCGGCACGACGTCCCCAGGCTCATAATCGGCTTCAGGCAGCTATCGAAACTCAAGTCCACGTACGTCGACGCCCTTTCCGGGACAATTAACCCGGAGACCGGACGCATACACACCACTTACAACCAGACGGTCACGGCCACGGGCCGCCTTTCGAGCTCAAGGCCCAACCTGCAGAATATCCCCATCCGGGGCGAGATGGCCGGACGCGTTAGGGAGGCCTTTGTCGCGGAGGACGGCTTCTCGTTCATCTCAGCCGACTATTCGCAGATAGAGCTCCGGATAGTGGCGCACCTCTCCGAAGACCCAATCCTTATGGACGCGTTCCTTAAAGACGAGGACGTGCATACGAGGACCGCGAGCGAGATATTCGGCACCATGCCAGGGCTGGTTACCCCGGAGATGAGGAGGAGGGCCAAGGCCATAAACTTCGGCATCATCTACGGCATGGGCCCCTGGGGCCTCTCTACCGAGCTCGGGATATCGATGAAAGAGGCGACCGACTACATAAACATGTATTTCGACCGCTACAGGCTCGTAAAGGAGTTTATAGACAGGACCATAAGCGAAGCCGCCAGGAACGGCTTTACGAGGACCATCTACGGCAGGCGCCGCTTTATCCCTGAGCTTAAAAGCCCCGTAGAGGCCACGATAAGGCTCGGGAACAGGCTGGCGATCAACACGCCGATACAGGGCTCGGCAGCCGACATGATAAAGGCCGCGATGATAAGGATATCGGAGCGCCTTAAAGAGAGCGCGTCCCGAACTCGCATGCTCCTCCAGATACACGACGAGCTGATCTTCGAAGCGCCGGATGGCGAGCTTCCCGCAATGAGGGAGCTTATAAGGGGAGAGATGGAAGGGGTCCTTGAGCTCAAGGTGCCTGTGAGGGTAAACATAGAATGCGGCCCGGACTGGAGGAGCGTCGAGTAGGCCCGTATCCGCCTTGTAAAAAGCTCTTGACCTTGTATTTCATTAAAGATACTATTTATAATATAAAAAGTGTAACCATTGGATTCCGCCCCCTTTAGAAGTACTCACTAAAATCTATCGAGTCTGCAGCGATGAACGAGTCAAAAAAGCCGTATACAACCGGCGAGATAGCCGCTTTTTGCCATGTTACGATAAACGCGGTCAAGAAATGGATAGCGTCCGGGAAGCTCGTGGCGTTCAGGACGCCGGGCGGTCACTTCCGCGTAAACCGGGAAGATTTCATGGTTTTCCTTGAGAAATTCAAGCTCGAGGTGAAAGAGGAGATGTTCCCGGAAAGAAAGAAGATACTCATAATAGACGACGAACGGGAAGTCGTGGAGTTCATAAAGGGCGCGCTCGTGGCCATGGGCGACGGGTTCTCGATCGAGACCGCGGGCGACGGCTACGAGGCCCTTATTAAAGTTGGGGACTTCAAGCCAGAGCTCCTTGTGCTCGACTTGAGGATGCCCAAGATAGACGGGTTCGAGGTCTGCAGGCGCATAAAGCAGGACGCCAACACCAGCAGGATAAAGATCCTCGCAGTCACGGCCTACGGCAGGGAGGACATGGAGAGGATAATCCAGTGCGGGGCCGACAACTGCCTTTCCAAGCCCTTGAAGCTCAAGGACTTCCAGAAGAACGTTCAGAGGCTGCTTAAGTAAGGCTGCCGCAGGGCAGCTTTGCCGGGCTGCTTCCGCAAGGCGAGTCGATGAAATCACCTCTCAGAAGCCTCTCCATTTTCCAGAAGTCCATAATCGCGCTGACGGTAATCTTCGCAGCCGCCGCATTCGAGTACAACTCGTTCCTCGACAAGTCCCGTAAGCTGGAGTTATACGATACGCTCCAGGCGGAGGTGGGCTCGGCGAGGGCCTCCATCTTCAGGCTCCAGCACCACCTGGAGATGATAGTAGTCGCATGGGGGATGGAGTACGGCTCCGTCAATATGTTGAAGGCGGGCATGGACCATACCGCCGACAGGCTCGAAGCCGTGGCGGCGGACCCGGCGTATGCCGGGCTACTTAAAGAGGAAGGCATGCTCGCCGAGTCAGTCCGGGCCGTCCTGAACGATATCTCCACGATAAGGGCGGAGCTCCGGAGGCTCAACGAGGCCATGTCAAGGGAAGAGATGATACTCCTGCACAACTCCGTGGACACGAACACTGTCCTCGCCGCCGAGAAGGCCGAAAGGCTCCAGTCCTACATATCGCTCAGAAAACAGGCGGTCTTCCGGGAGTTCAAGTCCCTTGTGCTCAAGAGCTTCGCCGGCTTCGTGGCGTTGGCGCTGGCGGCGGCCCTTATACTCTACGGGAGGGTCTTCCACCCCATGCGGAAGGCGGTCCTCACGGCCAGGCGCATCCTCGCCGGAGAGGCGGACGCGAGGTTCGACGCCGACGGCAGGAGCGAAACCGGGAGGCTTGGCGGGAAGCTCAACCAGATACTCGAATACCTTGGCAAGGAGAAGGCGTTCAAGGACTCGGAAAGCCTGAGGTTTAGGTCCGCGCTCGTCGAGTCCTCGGGGCAGGTATCCGCAATCGGCGCGGTCATCTCCCTTGGAGGCAGGACCCTTTCCGAAACGGAGGTCTTCGAAGCCGCCCTCAAGGAGGCCGTCCTGAGGACAGGGGCTTCGGGAGCCGCGGTATACATGCTCGAAGACGGAGGCGCATTGAGGCTGAAGTCGGCTTCCGGGCTGCCCGAGGGGATCGCAGCGCGCCTTGAGGACGTCTCGCTCAGCGGATGGGAGGGCGGCGCCGCAAAGGTCTTTGACCGCAGTTCATTCCCTGCGGCCTTTTCAGGGATTCTTTCCGGACCAGGTACGGAGCTGGTGGCCGCAGCCCCTCTTGTCTACAACAGGCAAGCGGCCGGGCTGTTGATAGCTGCCTACGGGAACAGGGAGGGCTTCTCGGTAGAGCACCTTGCCTTTCTTGAGGCAATCGCCTCGTCCATCGCCGTCATATCCGGGCATTCGGCCCTGTTCAGGAACGAGCGCGCCTCCAGGATACTCCTTGAGCGCCTCATCGGGCAGCTGCCGCCCGGCCTGGCAGTCTTCGGCCTCGACGGGAAATGCGTCATGATGAACGGCAGGGCAAGGCTAATGCTCGGCGCGAACTCCGGTTTCAACGCTTCGGCATACTCGGTCCTGGAGGACGAGGTGCTCCGGTCGCAGGGCATGGTCGCCGCGATCAGCAAGTCATACGAAGGTTATTCGACCGAGTTCATCATAAACTACGCCCCGATGTCCGCAAGGGAGCTGGGGCTGAGCGCGCCTGGGAGGAGGCTCCGGATAAGGAGCTTTCCGGTTTACGGCTCTGGCGGGGAGTTATCCAACCTGGCGCTCCTTTACGAGGACATGAGCGAGCCGGAAGCGGTCCAGTCCGGCGGGCAGGCGCGATGAAAAAGCTTTTCAGAAGCCTATCAATATCCAACAAGCTGGCCGTCGTGTTCCTTTTCCTTCTTTTCATGATGGGGGTGGGCGGCCTCGTCGGCCTCTATAACGCCGACCAGCTCGCCAAGGTCACGGAGAGCCTCTACGTCGACTCGTTCAAGAGGGGCGAAACCCTTTCGTCCGTGGAGAACGAGTTCCTGTCCGCCAGGCAGGAGGTCTTCCTGCACACGATCATCACCGACAACTCGTCGAAGCTCTTTCTTGAAGGCTCGATAGACGACCGCATGAGGAGGATGGACAGGCTGCTTGCCGAGTACAGGGCGATGGGCATCGCCTCGGGCCGGGACAAGACCTACGACGAGCTCATCGAGAACCTCCGGATGTACGCGGCCGTGCACGAGAGGGTAGAGGAGATATCCAGGGCGGGCAACAGGGACGCCGCCCTGAACCTCATAAGGAGCGAGGGCAACAAGGTCTTCACCGCCTCCCTCAATTCACTTAAGGAGCTTATCAAGGAGGAGAAGGACACGGCCTTCACTGCCTACAGGGAGAGCGGTTTCTTCGCAAAGGTAATAATACTCGTGACCCTGGCGTTCACGCTCCTCGCGATAGTGTTCGCCGGCGGGCTGTGGCTGATACTTACGCGTTCCATCGTGAAGCCCATACTCGCTATCGAGGAGTCGGCCCGGAAGATCGGCCAGGGGAGCCTCTCGGAGCGCGCGCCGGTCGCCGCCGAGGACGAGATAGGCAACCTCGCCGTCGAGTTCAACAGGATGGCCGGGAACCTTCAGGACTATTATACCAGGCTCGAGCACAAGGTCGAGGAGAGGACTGAGGAGCTTAAGCTCGCGAACCAGGAGCTTTCGAAGAACAAGATATCCCTCGAGTTCGCCAACATGGAGCTCGTGGAGGCCAACAGGATGAAGAGCCAGTTCCTCGCGAACGTAAGCCACGAGCTCCGCACGCCGCTCAACTCCATAATAGGCTTCTCCGAGCTCCTGCAGGAGAAGGCCTTCGGGGACTTGAACGAGCGGCAGATGCAGTATGTCGAGTACGTCCACTCGAGCGGAAGCCACCTCCTTCAGCTCATCAACAACATACTCGACCTTTCAAAGATCGAGGCCGGGAGGATGGAGCTCTCGATGGAGAGCTTCTCCCTCATGGAGGTCCTCGGCGAGGTCCTCGGCATAATAAGGCCGCTTGCGCACGAGAAGAGCATCGCAATAGAGTCCAAGTCGGTCCCGGCCTCTCCCAAGCTCATCGCGGACAAGGCGAAGTTCAAGCAGATAATGATGAACCTCCTTTCGAACGCGGTCAAGTTCAACGTCCAGGACGGCCGCATAAGGGTGGACTGGGAGATAACCGAGGAGCCAACGGGGCTGCGTATCGAGCGCTACATCACACTCAGGATAAGCGACACAGGCATCGGGATAAATGCCGAGGACAAGGGCAGGCTTTTCAAGGAGTTCGAGCAGATGGACTCCTCGTCCTCGAAGGAGTACGGCGGGACCGGCCTGGGGCTCGTGCTCACAAAAAGGCTCGTGGAGCTCCATAACGGGACCATATCCGTCGAGAGCGTGCCGGGGAGCGGCACGACCTTCATCGTCAAGCTCCCGCAGGGGACGGACGAGCTGGACGTCCCGGTCCTTACGACCAGGGCGGCATCATCCTCGGGGCTCGCCTCCCTGCCGCGCGTCCTCGTCTCCAGCGAGAGCGCGGACATAAACCGCCTCATCGACATATACCTCTCGGGCAGCGGCTTCGACGTTTTTACCGCGGTAGACGGGGTGGACCTTTTAAGGAAGGCGGGGGAGCACCGCCCTTTCGCCATCATCATGGGTATAGCCCTCCCGAGGAAGGACGGATGGGAGGTGCTCCGCGAGTTGAAGGAGGACCCAGGCACCGCCGGGATACCGGTTGTCATCATCTCTTCCATAGACAATAAGGAGCTCGGGTACTCGCTCGGCGCGGTCGAGTACATGGAAAACGCCGTGAAGAGGGAAAGGCTCCTTGAAGCTCTCGACAGGATACGGCAGAAGGCCGGCTGAAACGGGGTCCGATGGCTGCTGAGGAACGGAAGATAAAGATCCTCCTCGTAGAGGACAACCACATGAACAAGGTCCTCGTCAAGGAGATACTCACCCTTCACGGTTACGAGATAACGGAGGCCGCGAGCGGCACCGAGGCCCTCAAATCATTGATGGAAGAGAGGCCCGACCTCATACTCATGGACCTGCATCTCCCCGGCATGGACGGGGTAACCGCGACCAGGATAATAAAATCCGACTCAAGGAACAGCTCCATACCCGTCCTTGCCCTTACGGCATCCGCCATGAGGGGAGAGGAGGGCGAGCTTTTGTCCAAGGGTTTCGACGGCTACGTGGCCAAGCCCATCGAGCGCAAGAAGCTGCTGGACGCGATAGTGTCGAGCATGTCGGACAGGCCCGGCGAAAAGGCCTAAGGCCGCTTTAGCTTCCTTATCCTTGCGAGCGCCTCTTCCATCCGCCCCATCGCCTCGATGCCGGGCCTTTCACCGCCGTACCGTTCCCTGAGGTATATTTCCGTTATTTCGGCTACATCGGCCTGCCCCACCCTGTCGGCGAACTCCCTCGGGGTCTCCCCGGGCCCTTTCCGCATACCCTTCACTGAGAGGACCTTCAGCAGCTCCATGTAATAGCGCGGGGCCTTGTGTCCGGCCTTATCTTTACGGGCGAGCCTCCGGGCTATAATGGCCCCGGATATTGCGAGCGCCGATACGAGAAGCGCCGCTAGCACGCTTTTTACGCCGGGCCTTTTATCCGGCAGGAGGCCCGCGAGCAGGCCCTTAAGCCCGGATGCCTTCTCCTCGAAGGCAAGGGCGATGGCGCGCTGGTCGGAGAATGAAAACCGGACGATATGCCTGTTCCACTTGTGACGCATGAGGTCGAGATACATGAAAAGGGCTCCATGCCTTTCCCACTGCCACGAGGAGGGCGTGGGATCGAACCTCATCCAGCCCTGCCCGTCTATATAGGCTTCCACCCAGCTGTGCGCGTCCTGTTTCCGCACCATGAAATAGCCGCCGTATTCGTTCCATTCCCCCTCCAGGAAGCCCGTGGCTATCCTGGCCGGCACGCCCACGGACCTGAGCATCATGGCCATGCCTGTCGCAAAGTGCTCGCACCAGCCCTCTTTCGCGTGGAGGAGGAAGTCCTCAAGCGGGCCGGTTCCTCCACCGCTTTGCGGCGTAAGCGTGTAGGAGTAGTTTTTGCGGAGGTATTCCTCTATCGCAAGGGCCTTACCGAGCGCGCTCGTCCTCCCCGCGGACGCAGCCCTGGCCAGTTCCGTTATCAAACGTCCTTCCGGGCTGGATGCGAGATACGAAGCGTCAAGATATGAACCGTCGGGGTCGCTGGCGGGCCTGCCGCCCGAAATATCCGACCACGCGGTGTACTCAAGCCTCCTGAAAGGCGCGGAGGGGAGGCGGATATTCCCGGAGCCGTCGGTCCAGAGGTTATGCAGCCTACCCTCTATCATGTAGGCGCTGGAAGCCGCGAAGAGCACCTCGGTGTCGAGCGGCTCGAGCCAGACCTTCTGCTCCAGGTTCCTCTTTCCTGGGCCCCCGAATGTAAAGACCCCGTCCTCGCCCCTTATGAGGCGGTCCAGGGCTACGCGCCTGCTCCATCCGGAGCCGTCGAAGAAATCGAGCGACGCGCCCCGGAAATAGAGCGGCCCAGGCGGGCTTTCGCCCTTGATTTCGACCCGCATGACGATGGCGGGGTCGAGCTGCACCCCGGCTATAGAGTCCATCTCCATGCGTTCCGAGAAGCCTGAAATATTGAGCGTGTCGCCTGGTCCGGCTTCCAGTATCCCGACCCCCATCCTCGGGATGGAGAAGAAGACCCCCAGGGTGAGGACAATGCAGACCGCGGAGAGCGCCGTAAACGCGAGGAAGAGGGGAAGGCCGAAAAGGTCGTGAGGGGCGCCCGCCCCCGCGCCCGCCAAGTCCATGTCCCTCCGGAGGCTCAGGACGACCATGCCCCATATGACGAATACGATATAAAGCGCGAGGACCGCGAAAAATACGGGGCTTACGGTCGAGGCCGCGGCTGCGAGGATAAGGAAGAACGCAATCGCGAAGATGATCGCGTGGTCCCTTCCGCCCCTCAAGGACAGGAGCTTCAAAACGAGTATCAACGAGAGGAACCGCGTCCCGGAGGCGATGATATCTCTCGATATTGCGAGGTAATCGGCGATCAGGAAAACGAAGGCCGCAAGCGCCGCCGCGTTCCAGAACAGGGGGCGGAAGACAGGTTTACCCGACGCGAGATTGTAGGCGATGCCGGCGACGGCGATCACGGAAAGAGACGATATGAGCCCGCTGCCTGCCGCCTCGACCAGGCCCGCGGCCCAGAGCCCGAGGAGCGAGATTATTGACGTGACGCCGAGCGCATGGGATCTCATGCCGACGTGACCCTTAAAACCGGCTGTCCCTCGACAGGCGCGGGCGATATGAGCGCGAGCTCTTTTAATATCTCCGACAGTTGCGCGCGCCCGGGCCCGGGAGGGATGTCCCTGCCGATGGTCTTTAGTCCCACTGACCCTCCTGCTTCGATATGGAAGGCCGCCGTAGAGGCGGCCCTGTCCACAAGCTCCTCGAATTCGCCGTCGGTCCCCCCGCGCCGGTTCTCGAAAATCACGATCACCCGCTTCCCGGCCCCTCTCTCGAACTCCTTCGTAAGTAGCCTCTCCTTCCGTGCGGCCGATTTCCAGTGGATGTGCCGGGCGTCGTCCGCGAGCCCGTATTCCCGGAGCCCATAAAAATCGCTACCCGCGCCCCTCTGAGAGCTACGCCCGTCTCCGTAGATCGTCGAGATACCCTGGGCCTTGATCGCGAGCGCGCGGTCAGTGGATGGGAGTACGAGGACGCTCTCGTCCTCGCCGCCAGGCTCTGTTTTTCCCTTTATAAAGAACCCGAAAGGGAACCTTGTCGAGATCCTCACCGGACCGGGCGTTACGAGCCCCCTTTCCCGGAATAAGCAGTCAAGGCGGAGCTCCGTTGATTCTCCCGGCCTGAGCCTTACTACATAGGCAGGGGCGGAAATCCGGCCCTCGATCCCGACCACGCTGAAGGAATACGAGGAGAAAAGCCGTTTGGTGTTCTCGATCCGTAATGTCATGGAGGAAGGCGAGCCCTTGTATGCGGACCGCGGAAGTGCCCTCTTTACGCGAAGCCCCCTGAGGGTCGCCTCGGACATCAGGCCCGACACAATGATTATCGAGAGCATGGCCGAAACGACAAGATAGAGGAGGTTATTGCCGGTATTGACAGCCGCGAGCCCGATGGCGAGCAGGACCCCGATGAAGGCCTTGCCTTCCCTTGTTACCGAAAGGGACCTCGGGAACTTCAGAAAACGGCGGAGGCCGGTCACCCTCCTGACAGACCCTGCCTTCGCCGGGTTTATGGAGGGTATGAGGCCCGGATCAGGCATCAGAGAGGGACTTTTGCGGTGCCGAGTATTTCCATTATGAGGGAGAGGCCGGTCTCGAACCCTGCTTCGAGCGCCCGCTCGGCAGGGACTATCCTGTGCGCGAAGACCGGGCCCGAGAGGGTTTTTATGTCGTCAGGTATGCAGTAATCCCTGCCCGAAGCGAGGGCAAGGGCCTGCGCCGCCCTGTACATGGCCATAGCGGCCCTGGGGCTCAGTCCGAGCCTTATCGCGCGGTGGCTGCGGGTCGCGGAGACTATGGAGAGGATATAAGTGACGAGGTCCTCGTCCACTCTGACCCTCGATGAGAGGGCCTGGAGCGCCTCTACGTCGCCGGAGTCAAGCACCGGACCCAGGCCTTCGAGCGGGCCTTTTTCACCGGAGGACCTTATTATCATCCTCTCGTGCTCCACGTCAGGGTAGCCCATCCTGAGGCAGATCATGAACCTGTCGAGCTGCGATTCGGGGAGCGGAAAGGTGCCTGAGAACTCTATCGGGTTCTGCGTCGCAAGCAGCACGAACGGGGAGGGGAGCGGGTATGTCGCCCCGTCGACCGTGACCTGCCTTTCGTTCATGGCCTCCAGAAGCGCGCTCTGGGTCTTGGGTGTAGCCCTGTTTATCTCGTCCGCAAGGACGATATTGGCGAAGACCGGACCGGGCCTGAACTCGAATGCGCGGGCCGCCTGGTTGAAAACTGTCACGCCGACGATGTCCGACGGGAGGAGGTCGCTTGTGAACTGTATCCGCTGGAAGGAGCAGTCGAGGCTTTTCGCGAGCCCGTGGGCGAGGGTGGATTTCCCGACGCCCGGGACGTCCTCGATAAGGAGATGTCCCCTTGCCAGTAGCGCCGTTATCGCAAGGTCAATGACCGCGGGCTTGCCCATCACGGCCCTTTCGAGGTTTGCCCTTAGCGCGCCGACCCTGGCTGAAGCCTCTCTCAAGTCCATTCCCGTGGTATTCAGCACGGGTGAAATCTTAGCAGATACTCGTTTCCCAGTCAAACAGGAGCAGGAAGAGGAGGTGGTTAAAAAAACCCCGGCAATTTTGTTGCTTTTCAAGCCCGCGCCGGCCCGGGCAGGCCAATTCAGGTTGACAAAAGCCGCATTTTTTCATATTATTGCCGGAATTTACTCGTCGATTTTTCTTCTTCATCAACCACCAGGAACCGAGCAACCTGACGTGAACCGTTTTCAGATTATCGCCCTTTCCATCATAGCGGCATTCTTCCTACTGACATCCCTTAATCCACGGGTGGCCTTTTCGGAGACCGGAAGCGCCTCCGGCAAGGCCAGGGCGCCATCTCCCGAAAAGTCTTCAGCGGGAAAGAGCGGCCTGCCTGAGGAGCTGCTTCACGAGCGCGAAAGGGTATCAGGCCCGGATTACGAGTCCTCCTTCGAGAAATACCTGGCCGGGAAGACACCGGGACTCGGGCATTTCGGCTACGCCCTCTTCAGGTCCGTCCCTTTTTCTTTTCAGCCGTCCGACAATATCCCCGTGGACCCGGATTACGTCCTCGGCCCGGGCGACGAGCTCAGGGTAAGCATCTGGGGCAGGCTCAACGCCGAGTACTCGGTCGTCGTGGACCGCGACGGAAAAGTGAACCTCCCGGAAGCCGGAATCCTCTTCCTTAACGGGTTGACGTTCAGCGAGGCGAGGGAATTCCTAAAGAAGGAGCTTGCGAGGTATTACCTTCCGTCCGAGGTCAAGATGAACGTGAGCATCGGCGCGCTCCGTTCCATCCGCGTCTACGTGGTCGGAAACGCCGTCCGGCCCGGGAGCTACTCCATTTCATCCATGTCAACGGTGCTGAACGCGCTCTTCGCGGCAGGCGGGCCCTCAAAGACAGGTTCCATGAGGAAGATAGAGCTTAAGCGGAACGGAGCGACAATAGCCGCCCTGGACCTCTACGACCTCCTCCTCAAGGGAGACAAGTCGACGGATTTGAGGCTTGCCGCTGAGGACGTCGTCTTTATCCCTCCGGCTGGGCCGCTCGCGGCCGTAGCGGGAGAGGTCAGGTCGCCTGCTATCTATGAGCTCAGGGGCGAGTCGAGCGCCGCGGAGATATTTGCCCTCGCGGGCGGGCTGAACGAAACGGCCATCAGGGGAAGGCTCCGCATAGAAAGAATCGTTGAGAACACCAGGGAGGCGATGTTCGAGACGGACCTCTCGGCAAAGGACCCGGCTGACGTAAAGGTGCAGCCGGGAGACCTTCTCACGGTATATCCGGTAATCCCCGATAAAAAGGTAGTAAGGATCGAAGGCGCTGTCGAGAGGGGCGGCGAGTTCGGTATCGGCTCGGGCCTCAGGGTCAGCGACCTCGTAGCGCTTGCCGGCGGGCCGAGGTACTACGCCTACACCGAGGAGGCCGAGCTTACGAGGATAACGCCCGAGCAATCGGGGCCTGTGACGACCAAGATACCAATAAAGCTCGTCAGGGCGCTCGAAGGGGATCCCGAGCACAATATCGAGCTTCTGGAAAACGATTACCTCTTCGTCAGGGCCGTGCCGGAATGGGAGCTTTACAGGACCGTAAGGATTACCGGAGAGGTGAGGTTCCCCGGCGCGTATACCATTAAAAAGGGCGAGACAGCCTCGTCGCTCATCGAGCGAGCAGGGGGCTTTACCGGGAAGGCCTATCTCCGCGGCGCGGTCTTCACGAGGGAATCCGTAAGGGAGCTCCAGCAGGCCCAGCTCGACGAGGCGCTCGACAGGCTTGAAAAGGAGATACTCGCTCAGTCGGCGTCCGGCATCGGGTCGGCCCTTGACGAAGAGGCGGCCAGGATCGAGGAAGTCGCGCTCTCGAACAGGCTGGCGGTGCTAGCGAAGATGAGGGCCGCAAAGGCCAGGGGCAGGATAAGCATAAGGATCGAATCGCCTGCCGATTTCAGGGGAGGCGAATCCGACCTCGTGCTTGAGGAGGGCGACCATATCCATATACCCGAGCGGGCCGCACACGTGCAGGTCATCGGAGCCGTCCACAACCAGACCGCATTCGTGCACCGGGCCGATTTCAGCGTGAAGGACTACATGAGGAAGGCCGGAGGCGTTACCAGGAGCGCCGACAGCGGCGGGATATACATACTGAAGGTAGACGGGACCGCGATAAGCCGGAACGACGCCGGGTCCCTTTTAGGCTGGGACCGGGATACGAGGAGATGGACCGGAGGAGGCCTCATGTCAGCGGCCCTCGATCCGGGCGACACCATAGTCGTTCCCGAGAAGGTCGACAGGACGGCGTTCCTCCGGGACTTCAAGGACATCACTCAAATATTGTATCAGATAGCCGTGACAGCAGGCGTCCTTATCGTCGCATTTTGACCCTGGACGCTGCAACTGGAGAGGAACCGGATGCTGAGGGAAAACACCAAGATCATCTCCGGCGGCCTTAAGACCGCGGACCTTGTCATCACCGCCCTTTCGTTCCTGGCGGCCTACGCCATAAGGGGGTCCATAACGGAACTCCCGGCCCTGAGGCCTTTCTCCGAATACTCGTTTCTCCTCATATTCATACTGCCGCTCTGGGCCGGGCTCCTCCGGTATTACGGTGCCTATGGCACGATGAGGACCAAGAGCCTTCTGCAGACGCTCGTTCCGGTGCTTAAGGGCTCGTCAGCGGCAGTGATAGTCCTCATGACCCTTCTCTACGCCTTCAAGCTCGAATACGTGAGCAGGGCGCTCATCATTATCTTCTTCGTCGTGAACTCGGCGTTTCTCCTGGCCTTCAAGGCGTTTGTCCTGTTCCTTACGCGCTACTTGAGAACAAAGGGCTACAACTTCAGGACCATGATAATAGTGGGCACCGGGAGGAGGGCGCTGGAGTTCGCGAGGTTTATCGATGAGCACAAGCAGTGGGGCGTGCACGTGCTCGGGTTCGTGAGCGTGGGCAAAAATGACGAGCCCGGGCCCGCGCCGGCCCCGGAGCGCGTACTCGGGGAGGTGGAAGACCTAGAGCGCCTGATAACCACCGTTCAGGTCGACGAGGTCGTGTTTGTCGTCACGAGGAAGCTCCTCGACAGGATAGAGGGGCCGGTCATGGCCTGCGAGCAGGTCGGCATAAAGGCGAGCATAGTGATGGACCTTTATCGGCACGAGATAGCCAGCATGCAGATGGGCGAGCTCGCGGGCAGGCCGGTCATGACCTTCAACCCGGTCGCCACGCACGAGCGGGGGGTCGTCCTTAAAAGGGCGCTGGACGTCGTCTTTTCGGCTCTCGTACTTCTTCTGGCCTCGCCTTTTTTCTTGTTCGCGTCTATCGGAGTGAAGCTTACCTCGCCTGGCCCGGTCTTTTTCCGGCAGGAGAGGTGCGGGAAGAACGGCAGGCGCTTCAAGGTGCTTAAGTTCCGCACCATGGTAGAGGGCGCGGACAAGGCGCTCGCATCGCTTAAGCATTTGAACGAGATGAGCGGGCCCGTTTTCAAGTCGCGTAACGACCCGAGGGTCACGCCCTTCGGGAGGTTCCTCCGTAAATACAGCATAGACGAGCTCCCTCAGTTCGTTAACGTACTTAAGGGGGACATGAGCATCGTGGGGCCGAGGCCGCCGCTCCCGTCTGAGATCACACAGTATGACCTGGCCCAGCGGCGGAGGCTTTCGGTGAAGCCAGGGATAACCTGCCTCTGGCAGGTGAACGGCAGGAACAAGATAGGGTTTACGGATTGGGTTAGGCTCGACCTCGAATACATCGATAAATGGAGCTTCTGGCTGGACCTGAAGATAATCCTGAAGACCGTGCCTACGGTCTTCAGGGGTACAGGCATTTAGGGGCGGGCTGCGCGGATTTCGCGCTCTCGTCCGATGCAATTGAGGCAACCTCTCAAAATCAGAGATTTTTCCCCGCATCCGAATCCGAGGAAAGATTGATTTTTAGAGGTGGCCTTGAAAGGAACGGTAGTTTTTTGTTTCGTAAGCTCTTTTTTCTTAGCGCTCTTTTTTTGTCCGCATACGGGCTCTCCATGCCCGATGGCGCACATGCCGGCAGCTCGATAAACATACCGGTCGATAGCTGGATATACCGCGACCTTGAGCGCCTGGAGGTGAAGGGGTTAATAGAGAGCGGGATACTCACGACCCGGCCCTTCACCAGGCAGGAGGGCGCAAGGCTTGCCGGCGAGGCCGTCCGGAATTTGAAAGGGGACGGAAGAGGAGGTCCGTGGCGGTCCGCGGAGCCCATAGCGTTACGGCTGAGGGCGGCCCTCGGCGATAACGAAGGGTCAGGCCCGGACACCTATTTCAAGCCTATAGAGCGCGCCTATGCCGGTTTCGTGTACTCTGACGAGAGGCCTTATTTCCCGTCCGTCAACAACGACGGGCACGAGTTTCGCGAAAACGGCAATGCATGGGCCGGTCTGTCGGCAAGCGCCGGGCTTCTCGGCTTCACTTCCATAGAGCTCAATCCCGAGTACAGGGCCGGCTCGTCCTCCGAACTCAGGCTCGTCCGCGGTTACGCGAAGGCGGACATCGGCTTTATCGAGCTCCTGGCCGGCAGGGAATCCATGTGGTCGGGCCCAGGCTATCACGGGAGCCTCCTCCTTTCCAATAACGCGGAGCCGCTTGAGATGGCCAAGGCTTCGACGGGCCGCCCGGTGCTACTCCCCTGGGTCTTTAGGAAGCTCGGGCCGTTCAGGCCGTCCGTCTTCCTGGCAAGGCTCGAAGAGGACAGGGACTTTCCACGCGCGAACCTCCTCGGCATGAGGCTTGATTTCAGGCCTCGCCCGTCTTTCAGGTTCGCGCTCTCAAGGGTAATCATGTTCGGCGGGGAGGGCCGGCAAAGCCTGAGCGCCTCGGACTGGGTAAAGGTCTTCTTCGCCTCGGACAGCGCTGAGCACACGAGCTCGCCCATAGACGGCAACCAGCTCATGTCGATCGACGCCTCATACATCCATGTCGACAGGAACGGCAGTCTGCCCTGGACAGGGCTTAAGCTCTATACCGAAATAGGCGCGGAGGACTCATCCGGCAACAGGACCCCGACGGTGAGGGGCTACCTCTTCGGCCTCTACGTCGACGAGCCGCTGGGGCTTAAAGGCCTCGATTTCAGGGCCGAGTACGCCTATAACGCGCACGGCGACCGGTTTTCCTTCGCCCAGTGGTACAGGCATCACATATATGATTCAGGTTACACCTATAAGGGCCGTGTGATAGGGCACCACATGGGGCCGGACGCCGCCGACCTCTTCATCCGCGCCCAGTACCATTTCCAGGGCGGCGCAACAATCGGAGCGGAAGCCGACTGGGAGCGGTCCCTCATACACGAAAGAGGCGAAACGAAGCGGAGCTGGCTTGCGGCTGACGCAAGCGTTATATTCGGCGAGGCCCTCAGGGTGAGGGGGAGCGCGGGGATCGAGAAGACGGACGGCCCCTCGGGAAGCTCCGCGAACCCGGTTGCCGCGATTTCCATAGAAAGGCATTTCTGAAATGGAAGACTTGCGAGACGAACTGACGATTCGCGATTACATATCCGTAATCTCCAGGCGCCGGAAGATGATAGGGGCCGTTACTGCCTCCGCCTTCGTGATCGCTGTAATCGTAAGCCTTCTCCTCCCAGTGCAGTTCGCCTCCACCGCGAGCATCATGCCGCCGCAAGACGATAGGGGGGTGGGTTCCTTGGCCGGGCTTTCGCAGGTGCCGGGGATCGCGGCGCTCTCCGGGAGCTTTTTGGGGCTGAAGTCGCCTTCCGACCTCTGGGTAGGGATACTGAAGAGCCGGAGCGTCGCGGACCCGATAATAGAGCGCTTTGGACTCCGCGAGCTTTACGGCAGGAAGACGCTTGAAGAGACGAGATCGGCGCTCTCCAAAAGGATTAGGATTGAAAAATCGAAGGAGGAGATAATCTCCATAACCGTCTTCGACACGTCGCCCGAACGGGCAGCCCTGATCGCCAACGCTTTTGTCGAGGAGCTCGACAGGATCCTCGGCCGCTCCGCAATGACCTCCGGCCAGAGGATGAGGACGTTTGCCGAGAAGAGGCTAAAGGAATCCAGGCAGGAGCTCGAAAAAATAGAGGCCGAGCTCAGGGGCTTCCAGGAGAAGCACAAAACGGTGAACCTCGACAGCCAGTCAAGGGCGATAATCGAGGCCATAGGCACAGTAAAGGGGCAGCTCATGGCCAAGGAGGTGGAGCTCACGGCACTCCTTTCCTTTGCAACCGAGGAGAACCCCATGGCGGGAGTCCTGAAGGCCGAGGTACTGGGGCTGAAGGAGAAGCTGAGCGAGCTTGAGTCCGGGAAGCCCGCCGGAAGGGGAATATTCATACCCACAGACAATATCCCGGGCATATCGTTCGAATACGCCAACCTTTTGAGGGACGCGAAGGTACAACAGACGCTTTTTGAGCTCCTTACGCAGCAGTACGAGGTCGCCCGCCTGCAGGAGGCCAAGGACAGCCCCACCGTCCAGGCGCTCGATATCGCGATGCCGTCGGACAAGAAAGCCAAGCCGAAGCGCGCCATGATCGTAGTCTTGGCAACTGTTTCTGCGTTAATTTTTTCGATATTTGCCGTATTTTTCACAGAATATATAGAGGCATTGGGGAGAAGAGGCGAATCTTGAGGAACGGGCCCGTAGGCGCGCGATAGTTCTTCTGGCTCAGTCTTTTCACAAAAGGAGAGCCGCTTTTAACAAAATTGACGATATTTTATTTCCTGGGTAACTTCACAAAAGCATTTTAGCAAGCTATACTGTCTTTGATTGGAGGATTTTGACGTATGGGCTTTCGCGACCTTTGGCAACCCTCTATCCACTTTTGGGAAATCTTAGCATTCTGTTCTGGACAAATCGCTTATAGGTGCCAGAAAAGGAACAATGCTAAACAGGCGCTATTTCATAAAATTTCTATTATCCAGTATTGTAGCGGCTGGATGTGGCTCAGATATTGGAAGGGGCAGTTTTACTGAAGATAACTCACACGATAACAAAAAAACTTTTAAAATTTATGCTGTTACTGATACTTCAAATTGGGTTATAAAGGATGGTGTTCGCATAAATTTATATGATTATAAATTTATTGATGGAGTCACAAACTATATTAAATGGTCCTATATTGAGAGTGAGGAGGGAATTTACAATTGGAAGGGCTTAGATAGACTTTTAACCGAAGCTGCTCTATCGGGAAAAAAGCTATCTTATAATATTCTTGGAGGTGATCACGCGCCAGATTGGGCCTTTGATAAATATTTAATACCTGCTTATCATTGTTGGTGCTGTGAGACAGAGACTGAACGCAGGACATATTTCCCCTGGATTGAGACACAGAATGGACGTTATTTAAATACAAAAATTCTTGAGATTTGGGAAAGGACTGTTGAAAATTTTGCTGGATTTTTAAAATCGCATCAGTTTAGAAATTGTATTTCGTATATAACAATTACTGGGGGACCAACTTCGAATGGGCTCGAAATAATGTGGAGTAAATTGTATAACGCACCGGAACTTAATTGGGGAAGTCATGAAGAGGAATTATTCATTGAATTCTGGAAAAGACTTATAGATATTTACATCCGAAATTTTTCAGATTTCCCTTTGGGGATTGCATTTGCTGATGTTTTCCCAAATAGTAGTGAAAGTTGCCAAATTAGTAGAAATATTTCTATCTCCAATGAGATTGTCAAATATGCATTGGCTGAAGCTGAACAAAAGAATGCCATTATTAGACCACTAGGGCTCTGGTTTGGAAATATCCCGCCAGAATTGTTAAGTTCACATAGCTTAGTAGAACAATTTTGGAATCTTGGTGCACCTTTTGCTGTTCAGGGTCATATCAGAACAGAAGATTCATCAAGGCTAGAAAATATGCTATATGCTGCAATTGATTTTGGCGCGAATTGGATAGAACTCTGGCATTCAGATGTGATTGACCCAAATTTTCAAGAAGTACTTATCAAATTCCGAGAAGAAATTAATTTTGAGCTCAATTAAAAACACCCTAAGATGCTAATTTTTTCAATCAATCTGTTTTTCTTAAGTTTTTTAATCATATACTCATTGTACTCAAGCAGAAAAGGTAATTTGCATTTCTTTTCTCCTTTCTTTTTTCCTTTTATAATTTTTTCAGTATTCTACCTTATCCCATCCTCAATAAATGTTTTAATAACAGGAAAGGATGTGCTCGAAACTCACCACTATCTCTATTTTATTGCAATTTTGTCTTTTGTGATAGGCGTTTTAATTTCAAGAAAATTATTTCGGCATAAGGAAGATGCCGCAGCACACGAAATAGGTTTTGCAAAAGGAAAAGAAATTCCTCTATTAGCGCTAAATTTATTTGGAATTTTCCTGCTTCTATTGTATGGGGTCTGGTCTGGTATAACGTATGGCCTTCTTACGGGCAATGACATCGAGGATCTAAGAAGAACTGCGGAAATTGGCAAAGGCTTTATAAAAGAACCTGGTATTTATTTTGTCTCAATATCAAGTCTTCTCCTTACTGGCTGTTATATGAAGGCCGGGAAGAAAAAAATTTTTGGCATAAAAAGCCTTTTTATAATCGTCTATTCGTGTTTTGTAATTTTTATCACCGTTGCGCATAAGGTGGCTCTTTTTTTACCGCTCTTACTACTGCTTGGTCTTTATAATAAATATTGTAAAATTTCAATAAAGAAATTGTGCTTTATAGGATTTATTTTTATAGTTGGAATAGGCGTTGTAAATTTTATGAGAACTGGCTTGGAAAAAACTGAATTTATTAATGATCTTATGTGGAAGTCAGTCGTTGTGTTTGCTATTTATGATGCCAATTATGTTCCTATTGTGAAGCAAGTTGAGCGAGGAGAAATTGAGTTGCAGAAGGGGCGTGAGTATTTTCAGAGTGCAATTTTAATTATTCCAAGATTTCTTTATTCTGAAAAGCCTGTCAGCTTTGATTATTTTCTTAAAGAAAAATTGAATAGAACTTTTAGTGGTGGTGGGCTTCCGCCAACTCCTGTTGGTAGTCTATTCCTCAATTTTGGATTGTTTGGCGTAATAATTGGGATGCTTACAATTGGTCTTATCTATAATTATTTATATATATTGTACATAACTAGTTCCTATTCTAAAAGTGTGCTTTTGCTATTTTTAATATATTATATTATGAATCCTTCTCAGCTATTTGGTTATCTTTTTATTTTTCTGGTCTCTTTTATTTTTATTGCTTTCACAAGTTCTATTATATATAAAGCTGCAAGTTTTCGAAAAAGGATAGCGCTTAGTTTGTAAAAGACAGGGCCTTCTAGTTCATTCAACGCCTCTCCTTAGGCCTCTTCTTGGCCGGCTCCGGGCCGCTTGCCTTTTTTTCCGCGAACTGGGTGATATGTACATGTACAGGCTCGGCAGGGCATTGACCGGCTTTACCCTCGTCATCGTCATAATGGGCTTTGCAGGCGGGCTCAACAGCGCCTTCGTCATCGTGAGCTTCCTCGGGACGTCAGGGATATACCTCTCGCGCTTCCATGAGGCATCGAGAAAACATGCCGGCGGGCCCGGTTAATGAGGATATTAAAAAAAAACTCAGCAGCCTACCTATCATCACTTCGAAATATCCCCCAAAAGACGCTAATCTGACAAAAAATGTCATATGCACTGACAAAAATTGTTACTCCAAGCTGGGTAAAACTCGGCCTGTTTCCTGAAAGATGCTGATTTACTTACAATTCCAGATTTGGCACGCCAGGTGCATATAGAAAGAATCAACAAGAAGGCGGCTCAAGTTCCAAAAAGTTATTCCGAAAAGAAAGAAATAAAAAACATCACCAAAGGGTGAAAGGAGGAAGTAAAATGCTGCAGAGGATATTGAAGAACATGAAGAGGGAGGACGGCTTCACGCTGGTCGAGCTCCTGATAGTCGTGGCCATCATAGCCATACTGGCGGCCATAGCCATCCCGCAGTTCTCGGCCTACAGGGAGAGGGGCTCAAGGGCTTCGATGGTCGCGGACGCGAAGAACACGGCCACCCAGCTTGAGGCGCTCTTCACGGACGAGAGCTCGTATACGGACGCTGATGGAGTTTCCGTAGGCCCCGGACCTGCTTTTACTGACGTGACCGGCACCAACAGCGGCCAGACCGTCAGGTTCCTCGCCAGCAAGAATAACACCATCACCATAACCGGCAACGCCCTTGACTGGTCTATCGATGTTGACAACCCTGGAGCCGGAGCCGGCAAGAGCCCTCTCACGCTCGCGAGCGATGGCAGCTGCGCCTACGCCGACGCCACTAATTGCTAACACACGGCATGCAGCATTGAAGTGAAAAAGGGCCTGTTAATTAAGCAGGCCCTTTTTTTTTGCTCTACTCACATGCTGCCTGGGAAACAAATATGGCTGAAAAAAAGGCATATGCGTGCCGGAGGATGGGCGGATTCACTTTGGTCGAGCTTCTCATAGTCGTCGCGATAATCGCCATACTCGCCGCAATAGCCATACCGCACATGCAGTCATCCTCCATGAAGGCCGCTCGGGCAGCCATGCTCTCAGACGCGAGGAACGCCACGAGCCACGAAGAGGCGTATTTCCTGGAAAACCAGACCTATCTGGCCATAGCGGCAATTACCGGGCCTGCGCTCGTCCCGATCGGGAGTGGGGCCGTTAACGTAAGCAGGGGGAATACCCTCGAGGTATCGGCTGGAGGCAGCGGCATAACCGATTCTTACGTCATGACCGTATCCAACCCGAGGGCAGGCGCGGGCATGTCTCCGCTTACCAGGACCACGGACGGCTCTTGCAGCTGGGCTGACGGGAGCGCCTGCTGACAACGGGCAGAAAGCCAGGCGTGCCAACGGTAAATCTCCCCTGACCCCTCTTTAGCAAAGAGGGGAATTAATGCCCTTTCCTAAATATTCCTCAGCGCTTCCCTGCAGAGCCCTGCCGGGTCGTAACCCCTCTTTTCAAGCATCCTTTTCCTTATGAAGAACTCGAGGAATGAGTGCGCCCTCAGGAACGGGACACCGTGAGCGGCCAGATTCACTATGTCCAGTATGACATGGAAAACGAACCCGAGCCAGACCGCGAAGAGCGGGGCCGAGCCGGTCCAGTAGGATATGAAGAAGAGAGGCACGAGGAACTCGAGTGTGTGGAATATCTCGAGGTTAAGAAAACCCGGCCTGTAAAGGTGCCTTTCAAGCCAGGCGTGGTATGCGAACATCCTCCTGATGCTGAAGTCCGTGAAGCGGTTGTGCCAGAGGAAATCCAGGTAATGGTCAAGGTCGATAAGCAGCGAGGCCGCGAAAAAGATGACGCTGTCTCTTCCGATGAAGGGATACAGGACGGCCGCCCCGATTGCGCCGCCTATCACATGGTCTCTCGGTTTCATGCCTCTCCTCTCAAGGTGCGCGTGTGAGGACTGCAAATTCTATTATACACCGCCATTCCGGACCTGAGGAGGCTTTAAGTCAAAATTTGCCACGCCCTGCAGCGTCCTCCGGCGACGCAACATGAAATTTAACACATGATGGAATTCCGGGCAATGCAAATTCCCGTAACGTCCCGGCGTCCTCTCCCTTTTAAGGAAACGCATATGCGCCTGTGATATAATATTTTTGAACTTTTTAAGTTTTTTTCGGAGAAGATATGGCCAACGTAAAATCAGGCGATGGGTCCGCGCCGGCAGCCCGTACAGTAAGCGTGAATATCCCAGTTACCGGCATGAACTGCGCCTCCTGCGCGTCCAAAATCGAGAAGGCGCTAAGGGGACTTGGCGGAGTCGTATCAGCTTCCGTGAACTTCGCATCAAATAAGGTTAGCGTCTCCTACGACCCGGCCAGCCTGCGTCCTGACGACATAATCCGCGCGATAAAAGGGCTCGGGTACGGCGCCGGGGCAGCACACGTCACTATCCCGATACAGGGGATGAGCTGCGCTTCCTGCGTAAGGAAGATTACGGGCGTGCTTGAAGGCGTCGACGGGGTCTTGGGCGCTGATGTGAACTTCGCATCCGGCAGGGCGGAGGTGAGCTATCTGCCGGAGACGACCTCTCCTCAAGCTCTGGTCAGTGCCATAAGGAACGCCGGGTACGGCGCGGAGGCGCTGTCAAGGGATGAGGACCTTCTCGAGCGGGACGCAAGGCTCAAGAAGGCCGAGATGAAGGGGCTCGTCGCGAGATTTCTCCTGGCCGCGGTTGTATCCGTGCCCCTGATGCTCGGCTCGATGGGGGAGATGCTCCACTGGGTCCCTTCCGTTTTCGGCAACCACTTCGTGCAGCTCCTGTTAGCTGCGCCGGTCCAGTTCTTTAGCGGCGGAAGGTTCTACAGGGGCGCTTGGGCCGCGGCAAAAAGAGGCTACGCGGACATGAACACGCTCATAGCCGTCGGCACCTCCGCCGCGTTCTTCTTTAGCGCGGCCGTAACGCTTTTTCCAGGCTTTTTCGCCTCAAGCGGGCTTGCGGGAGGCGTCTACTACGAGACGGCCGCGGTCATCATCGCCCTCATACTCCTTGGCCGTGCGCTCGAGCTCCGCGCGCGCGGGCAGACAGGCGAGGCCATAAGGAAGCTCGTCGGCCTCGGCGCGAAAACCGCACGGGTCGTAAGAGGCGGCATTGAGTCCGCCGTCCCGGTCGAGGAGGTGATCCCGGGCGACATCGTTGTCGTAAGGCCGGGCGAAAAGGTCCCGGTTGACGGCGTAGTGGTCGACGGGTACTCGTCCGTTGACGAATCCATGATAAGCGGCGAGAGCATGCCCGTCGATAAGAAGCCCGGCGACCAGGTCATAGGCGCCACAATGAACACTACCGGCTCGTTCAGGTTCAGGGCGACCAGGACAGGAAAGGACACGGCCCTTTCAAGGATAATCAGGCTCGTCGAAGAGGCGCAGGCCGCAAAGCCGCCCATTGCGCGCATGGCCGACGTGATCGCGGGCTATTTCGTTCCCGCTGTCATTGCCGTCGCGGTAATCACGTTTATCGTCTGGTACGTCTTAGGCCCGGAGCCTGCCCTTGCCTTCGCCCTCATGAACTTCATAGCCGTCCTCATCATAGCCTGCCCGTGCGCGCTGGGGCTCGCGACGCCGACTTCGATAATGGTAGGCACCGGAAAGGGCGCCGAGAACGGGATACTCATAAGGGGCGGCGAATCGCTCGAGACGGCGCACAAGCTCGACACGATAGTCCTCGATAAAACCGGGACGCTCACGAGAGGCAAGCCGTCGGTCAAGGAGGTGATCGCGCTCGCGGATACGGGGGAGGCGGACGTCCTTTTCCACGCGGCCTCGGTCGAGAGGAAATCCGAGCACCCGCTCGGAGAGGCGGTAGTCAGGAAGGCCGAAGAGCTCGGGATAAGCACTGTTGAGCCCGGCGTGTTTGAAGCGGTCCCGGGCCGAGGAATAAGCGCCGCCGTAAACGGGAAAAAGGTGCTGCTGGGCAACGAAAGGCTCATGGCGGAACGCGGCATCGACATCGACAGGGCGAGGGGAGAGGCCGAAAGGCTAGCCCTCCGTGGCATGACCCCCGTTTATGTAGCTCTCGACGGCAAGGCCGCAGGGTTGATCGCGATAGCGGATACCCTCAAGGAGGGCTCAAGGGACGCGGTTATGGCGCTCAGGAAGATGGGCCTTGACGTGGTAATCCTGACCGGCGACAACAGGAGGGCGGCTGCGAGCATAGCAGGGGAGCTAGGCGTCGAAAAAGTGCTCGCCGAGGTGCTTCCAGAGGACAAGGCCAGGGAGATAAAGAGGCTCAGGGACGAGGGCAGGGTGGTCGCCATGGTCGGGGACGGGATAAACGACGCCCCCGCGCTCGCCCAGGCCGACGTCGGCATAGCCATAGGGACAGGCGCTGACGTCGCCATGGAGGCCTCGGACATAACCATCATCGGGGGCGACCTCAAGGCCATAGCCGCGTCGATCTCCCTCAGCAGGGCCACCATAAGGAACATCAGGCAGAACCTCTTCTGGGCCTTCGTCTACAACGTGCTCCTTATCCCGGTGGCCGCAGGGGCGCTTTATCCCTCCTTCGGCATCCTCCTTGACCCGATGTTCGCGGCCGCTGCAATGGGGCTCTCGTCCGTAAGCGTAGTGGCCAACGCGCTTCGCCTGAAGAGGTTCAGGCCCGCGGCATGATTGGTTCTTTCAGAGGACCGTATCGGCAAACTCAATCCATCTCCTTCAAAATCCATGTAAGCATACATAGAACGCGCTCTTGACACTTCTCCTCCGTGGAAGGATAATGTGATTAGCCTGAGTCAGGAGACCGGTCATGCGTGAGACGCTGTGCTGGATGGGCTCGCTCGCCATTATTACTTCGAAGAACTATGCAGACGCTTCGGCGAAATTCGGCTTTCGGAGCGAGACAAGGAGTTTTCTCAAATCTCTCGCAAATAGCGAAAAGAGGCTTGCGCGGGCGCTCCTTGAGTCAGCCGCGCGCATTGAAAAAGCCAAGCGGAGGGCGATTGCGCCTTCAGCGCTTAAAGATTCAAGGAATTCAAGGGAGATCGTCGAAGACTCGTATTCCTTTCTCAGGTCGGCCCTTTTCACTGACGAGCACGCCTTTCTTGAAGGCCTCCTGCAGTGCGAATACCTGAAGTGGAACCGCCTCACAGCGCCCATCTCAGAAGGGCTCAGGGCCGGTCCGGAAGGGCCGGCAGGCGTACTTGCCGCCTCTCAGAGGCATAAGAGGCGGATAGAGCGTTTCCTCGAATCCATAGGCCATTCCAGCCCTGCCGCTTTCAGGCTCAGGGCATCCGAGCCGGTTTGGGTCGAGAGGCTCCTTGTTGTCGGCGACTTCGACCCCGAGGTCTTGGATCTCCTCCGGGCCGAGGGCAGGGTTGACCTGGCCCGGAACGGCAGGGACGCCGTGGAAAGGCTTTCGGACCGTTACTACGCGCTCGTAATGACCGAGACAGGTCTTCCGCTCCTCGACGGCATAGAGCTCTGCAAAAGGGCTTCCAGGAAATATCCCGGCATAGAAGAGCGGTTCCTTTTCATGTACGACTCGCTGACCGGACAAGACCGCGATTTCATTGTCCGGAAGCGTATAAGGCGCCTTAAGAAGCGGTCGCGCCCCGAGAAGGTCAGGAGCGAGGCGGCCCGGATACTGGAGCGCTGAGAGGTTGCCTTGATTCTATTCCAGGAGGAGCGGGATGTCAGTCGAAGCCTATGTCTTCATTGAATGCGAGCACGCCAAATCCAAGGAGGTGCTCGACAAGATACTCCAGATAGGCGGGGTAAAGGAGGCCAGGATAGTCACCGGCCCCTACGACCTGATAGCCCTCGTCGCGGCTTCGAATTTCAAGGTGCTCGGGGACGTCGTCATATCCAAGATACAGTCGGTCGAGTACGTCAAGAGGACCCTTACCAACGTCATCATAGACTGAAGCCCTCCTGCTGCGGGCCGCCAGGCCCCGCCCAAGGGACCCGTGCTATACTTTCTTTATGAGAAGCAGGGTCTCGATATCGCAAAACCACGAAATAGAGACTGCAATGAGGGGCGCCCTCGACGTGCTGGACGGCCTTTCAGAGCTTTTTGTCGGGAAGCACGTCGCCATAAAGCCCAACGAGACCTGGGCGTCGCGGGACGACCTGTCCGCCTGCGTCCAGGCCGATACCGTCCGGGCCGTAATCAGGTACGTGAAAGCGTACTTTCCCAGGAAGATAACCGTCTCCGGCGGGGCAGGGGCAGGGGAGACGGACGAGATCTTCAGGCTCCTCGGCATTGACAGGGTCATAAGGGATGAGGGGGTCGAGTTTTTCGACCACAACAGGCCGCCCTTCAGGCCCGTCCCCCTCGAGCACGGGCCGCACAGGGAGGTGATGGTGAACGGGCACATATTAGACTACGACACCGTCATCTCTCTCGCCGCGCACAAGGAGCACCATCTCGCGGCTGTCACGCTCACCATGAAGAACATCGCCATGTCATACCCCGCGGGAGACTTTTACGGGCACCCGAGGGCAAAAAGCCTCCACCCGCACGGCATGTTCGACGACATACACTCGTTCATAGCGGCCATGTGCAGGAGGTTCCCCATTGGCCTCGGCATAATCGCCGGGCACCCTGCAATGACCGGGACCGGCCCTATTGGAGGCTTTACCTTTGAGAGCGGCATGGTGATCGCGAGCAAGGACTGCGTTGCCGCCGATTCCGTAGGCGCGCACATACTGGGTCACGACAGGGTGGCGCATGTAATCGAAGCGGAGAGGCTCGGGGTGGGAACAGCCGACCTTTCAAATATCGACATATCAGGTGTCCAGCTTCCGGAAGCCGTAAGGATATTCAGGGAAAGGGAGCGGAAGGCCGCCGCTTAGTCGTAGAAGGCCCGGATCTCGTCCCTCTTCGCGGCGATCTTTTCGGAGAAGCCCAGGAGCTCGTCCCCGGTGAGCTTGAGAGACGCGAGTATGTGAGCGTGCACGGGCGAGCAGTAGGCGTATTTTTCCCTCGGCTCGGTGACGATGAGGTTCGCGAGATAGATTATCTGCGCAAGCGGAGGTATGGCTTCCATCTCCTCGAGGCATTTCTCGGGCCTGTGGTGGTACTTTACGGCGAGCGTGCAGTCCTCAGGCAGCTTGCACTTGTCCACGAACCATTCGCCGACCTCGGCGTGGTCCGCCCCGAAGACCTCAGCTTCCCTTTCAATGCAGTTCCTGTCGAACGAGCACACCTCGAGGTATTCCTTGCTCAGTATCTGAAGAAGGAGCGGCCTGCCGATGTCGTGGATCAGGCCCGCGAGGAATGCGGTTTCCTTGCTGACCATGCCTGTCCGCCTTGCCAGCATGCCGGCGGCCATCGCAACCTCGAATGAATGCCCCCAAAGAGACGAGATGACGGAGTTGGTCTTGTTGTTCTTGAGGAAACTGAAGAGGGTGGTCGATATGGCCAGCCCCTTCACCATCTCAAAGCCCAGAACGAGGATGGCCTGGTCTATCGTGTTGATTTTCCTGGGAAAGCCGTAGAAGACCGCATTCGAGACGGCGACGACACGGGTGGCGATGGCCTGGTCGCGCTCGATGATATTCTCCAGGTCGGAAATACCGGACTTTGGGTCCTCGG